>NZ_LMGF01000003.1:1544494-1589773 GCF_001427085.1 Sphingopyxis sp. Root1497 | reverse complement strand
GCGCAGCGCGAGGAAGGCGATGACGATCGCGAGCAGCAGCCCGAGCGGAATCAGCACCCGCTTGCGCCGCATCATGTGCCGCCGCGGCGGCGGTGCTTCATAGTCGTCGTCGTCGATCATCGCGGTCCCCCACCCTGACCCACGACGACCCTAACGCGCCGGGGGCTGCCGTCAATGCGCCAGAAAAGGCGCATCGATCGGCAGCCGATCCCGATCAGTTGACGCGGGTTACCGCGCCCTTGTGCGCGCCGACGCTCTTGTTGCGCGGGCGGAAGCGACGCTTGCGCTGGCCTTCGGCGCCCTCGCCCGCCGCACCGTCGCGGCGCGGACCACGATCGCCGCCGGGCTTGGCGCCGCCGCGACCGCGCATCGCATCCTGGCGCTGGCGACCCGGATCACGGCCCTGGCTGCCGGTGTCACGAGGACCCGCAACGGGCTTGGGCAGGTTGCGGACCAACTCGTTGAAATTCTCGGGCAGCGGCATCGGCTCGGACTTGCTCCGCGTGACGCGCTCGATGTCGCGCATATACGGACGCTCGTCGGGGGCGATGAAGCTGATCGCCTTGCCCTCGGCGCCGGCGCGCGCGGTGCGGCCGATGCGGTGGACATATTGCTCGGGCACGTTCGGGATCTCGAAGTTGATCACATGGCTGACGCCCGACACGTCGATGCCGCGCGCGGCAATGTCGGTCGCGACGAGCAGCTTGATGTCGCCCGAGCGGAAAGCTTGCAGCGCGTGGGTGCGCTGCGACTGGCTCTTGTTGCCATGGATCGCCATCGCCTTGATGCCCGCGCCCGCCAGATGACGCACGACGCGGTCGGCGCCATGCTTGGTACGGGTGAAGATCAACGCGCGGTCGATATCCTCGCTGGCGACGACCGCATGCAGCAGCGCCTGCTTTTCCTTCTGTTCGACGAAGGTCGCATATTGGCTGATCTTTTCGACCGTGGTCGCCGCCGGCGTCACCGACACGGTCACCGGATCCTCAAGGAACTGTTCGGCGAGGTGCGCGATTTCCTTGGGCATCGTTGCCGAGAAGAAGAGGTTCTGGCGGCGCGAGGGCAGCAGCTTGGCGACGCGGCGCAGCGAGTGGATGAAGCCCATGTCCATCATCTGGTCGGCTTCGTCGAGCACGAAGATTTCGACATCGTCGAGGCGCAGCGCGCGCTGGTCGATCAGGTCGAGCAGGCGGCCCGGGGTGGCGACGAGGATGTCGACGCCGCCCGACAGGTCGCGGATCTGCTTGTTGATCGGCACACCGCCGAACACGGTCGAGACGGTCAGCTTGGTAAAGCGGCCATAGTCGCGGCAGCTCTGCGCGATCTGCGCCGCGAGTTCGCGCGTCGGCGCGAGCACGAGCATCCGGCAGCCGCGCGGGGTCGGGCGGTGCGGATAGGTCAGCAGGTGATGGATCGAGGGCAGCGAGAAACCCGCGGTCTTGCCGGTGCCGGTCTGCGCGATGCCGCACAGATCGCGGCCCTTCATCAGCGGCGGGATCGCCTGGACCTGGATCGGGGTGGGAACGGTATAATCCTTGGCGGCGAGCGCACGGTTGATGTCGGCGTGCAGGCCAAAGTCGTTGAAAGTCGTCATAAAATACTCACATAGGGCGACGCGCAGGCGCATCCGTTCGCATCGAACGGACGGCGCACGGCCGCGGGTTCGAAACGACCCGCGTGAAAGGGTGCCTCTGGGGACAAAGCGCTGGTCCGGCTCGTCCCGCGCCTGAAATGGGCGGGAAAATCACGCTGCCGGTGGTTGCGGCGGGATATCCCGCCATGCTGCGCTGCACAACATATGGCATGGGTTGCGCGGTTTTGCAAGATAATTGCGTTTCCGTTGTGCAGTGTTCGGCGTCGGCGAGAAAAGAGATTCGCGCAGAGGCGCAGAGAACGCAGAGATTTTGTTCGCGCGGAGACGCGGAGGGGCGGAGAGACGAAGAGGGAAAATTGGCGGCTTTGCCGCCTTTTGCTCTTCTTCCTCTGCGATCTCTGCGCCTCTGCGCGAATATTCTTCTTCGCGCCTCCGCGTGAACCCTATTCCTGCCCTTGTTCTAAACCGCCCCCTTTGGCAGGTTCATCGTCAAAGCTTTGGGGGAAACCGGTTGGCTGAAAAGATCATCGTCATCGACGAAGGCACGACATCGACCCGCACGATGTTGTTCGCCGCCGATGGCACCCCGCTGGGCAGCGCGCAGCGCGAGTTCCGCCAGCATTATCCGGGTCCCGGCCTCGTCGAACATGACGCCGCCGAAATCTGGGAGGCGACGCTCGCCTGTACGCGGGCGATGATCAAGAAAGCGGGCGGCGCCGACCGCATCGCCGCGATCGGCATCACCAACCAGCGCGAGACGGTGGTGTTCTGGGACCGCACGACCGGCGAACCGCTCGCGCCCGCGATCGTGTGGCAGGACCGGCGCACCGCCGCCGACTGCGCGGCGTTGAAGGACGCGGGGCATGAAGCGGCGGTACAGGCCAAAACCGGATTGCTTCTCGATCCCTATTTTTCGGGCAGCAAGATCGGCTGGGCGCTCAAAAACTGGCCGCAATTGCAGGACGCCGGCGACCGGCTCGCGGTCGGGACGATCGAATCCTATCTGGTCTTTCGGCTGACCGGCGGGGTGCATGTCAGCGATGCGAGCAACGCGTCGCGCACGCTGTTGATGGATATCAACGGCAGCGGCGGCTGGGACGCGGACTTGTGCGACCTGCTCGGTGTGCCGATGGACCTGCTCCCCGAGATCACCGGATGCACGGCCAGCGTCGGCACCACCGACCCCACGCTGTTCGGCGGCGCGATCCCGATCTGCGGCATGGCGGGCGACCAACAGGCGGCGACGATCGGCCAGGCATGCCTGTCGCCGGGGCAGACCAAGGCGACTTTCGGCACCGGCGCCTTCATCCTGTCGGCGAGTGGTACGACGCGCCCGCAATCGAACAACCGCCTGCTCGCAACGGTGCTGGTGCAGGAAGGCGATAGACGCAGCTATGCGCTTGAAGGGTCGGTGTTCGTCGCCGGCAGCCTGATCAAATGGCTGCGCGACGGACTCGGCCTGCTCGCCAATGCGGGGGAGAGCGAGGGGCTGGCGCGCTCGGTGACCGACAACGGCGGGGTCTATCTGGTCCCCGCCCTCACCGGGCTTGGTGCCCCGCACTGGCGCCCCGACGCGCTCGCCGCGATATCCGGGCTGAACTTTGCAAGCACCAAGGCGCATGTCGCGCGCGCCGCGCTGGAGGCGCAGGCCTATCAGGCGCATGATTTGAAATCGGCCTTCGCCGCCGACGGGGTCGACTGGGCCGACCTGCGTATCGACGGCGGCATGGCGGCGAACGACTGGATGGCGCAGGACCTGGCCGACATGCTCGACCTGACCGTCGAGCGCCCCGATTTCGTCGAGAGCACCGCGCTGGGCGCGGCGATGCTCGCGGCGACCGGTGCGGGGCTCTATCCCGACCTGGCGAGCGCCGCCAAAGCGATGCGCGGCACCGCGACGCGCTTCACCCCGGCACTCGCCGCCGACAAACGCAAAACGCGCCTTGCCGGGTGGCAAAGCGCGCTTGCAAAGGTTCTGGGCNCGCTGACGGAGGGGCTTCAACGCGGCCCCTCCACCACCCGCTACGCGGGCGGTCCCCCTCCCCATGCCTTCGGCACAGGGAGGATCGTATCGATCAGCGCTTGAGGGTAAGACCGCCGAACCGCTTGTTGAACTTGGCGACCTGGCCCGCAGCGTCGAGCATACGGCCGGTGCCGCCGGTCCACGCCGGGTGCGCGGTGGGGTCGATTTCGAGCGTCATCACGTCGCCCTCTTTGCCCCAGGTCGAGCGCGTCTGATATTCGGTGCCATCGGTCATCTTGACCGTGATCATGTGGTACGCGGGATGAATGTCTTTTTTCATGTCGGGCTCCTGTGCCGCTGGTTACCGACCAGCGGCTGAGTCTGTGCGTCCGGGGACGCGAAGTGGCGGCCTTTAGTGGCCTATGGCGTGAAATGCAACACCTCTCCCGTTCGCCCTGAGCTTGTCGAAGGGCTGTTCTTTTCTTCCGCGTCGAAGGGACGAAGAACGGTGCTTCGACAAGCTCAGCACGAACGGAATAGAGGTTGGCTAGCTAGTCGCTCGGCGGATCGGCGATCATCGCGGTGAACTGGCACTCGGTCGCAAGGCTGTCGCCGAGCATCGCGCGTCCCTCGAACTTGCAGATGTTGCGCTTCGCCTGGAGGATCGTGACGTGAAGGTCGAGCAGGCAGCCGGGTTCGACCGGTTTCCTGAACTTCACGCCGTCGATCCCCATGAAATAGACGAGCTTGCCGGTCCCGGCGAGGCTGAGCGATTCGATCGCCAGCACGCCGCCGGCCTGCGCCAGCGCCTCGACGATGAGGACGCCGGGCATGATCGGCCGGCCGGGGAAATGCCCCTGGAAAAAGGGCTCGTTCATCGTCACCGCCTTGACCGCGTGGATCGAGGTGTCGGGCACCATCGAAACCACCCGGTCGACGAGCAGCATCGGATAACGATGTGGCAGCAGCGCCAGGATCCGGCGGATATCCGCCGGTCCCTTTGCGCCGTCCGTCTTTTCCCCGTCCGCCACGATCTTAGCGGGTGGTCGGCGCGGTGCCGGCCGGGGCCGGCGCGGCGGCGCCCGGCTGGGCGGCGCGGGCGGCGTCCATCAGCTGCTGATTGCGCTGCTGGACAAGCTGGCCCGGCTGGTAGCCGGCCGGCACCGCGGTCGAGACGGTGGGCAGGATGCGGTTGAGTTCGGTCACCACCGCTTCGGTGATGTCGACATTGTTTTCGCGCGCGATCACGGCGTCGGGGTTGAGCAGCAGGTCGACCTTCTTGGCGGTCATCGCGGCCTTGATCGCCTCGTTCATGCGAACGCTGATCTGGTCCTCGACATAGGCGATGGCGAGGTCGACCGGGGCGCCGATCTGGCTGAGCTCGGTCTGCGCGGCCTGGCGCTTGTCCTGCACCGCCTTGGCGGCGGCCTGCAGCGCGGCCTGGTTCGGCGTCGGCTTTTTCGACTCTTCGCTATATTTGGCGACGAGGACGTTGACTTCGGCCTGCAGCGTCTGGGCGCGCGTGTTCTGATTGTCGATCACGGCCTTGTAGGTCGTTTCGATCTGCCCGCTGGCGGTGGTGAAGGCGCTCGAACGCGCGGCGGCGACGCGGACGTCGGCGACGGCGACGCCCTTGGCCTGTGCGAATGCCGGCGCGGCGATCATGGGCGAAACCGACAGCGTGGCGATCGCCAGTGCCGATGCGACAAGGATTTTCTTCATTAGAATTGGGTTCCTACGTTGAATGAGAAGCGTTTGGTGTCATCACCCTCTTCTTTGCGAAGGGCGTAAGCGAAGTCGATCCGGAAGGGACCGAAAGGAGAGTTCCAGTTGACGCCCGCACCGATCGAGACGCGCGGCATCCAGCTGTCGCCGAAGAAGCGCTCCTCGAACGGCGCAAGGTTCGAGGTCGTGCCGGTCGGGCAGAAGACATAGGCGGTACCGACCGCGCCGGTCGACGGATCGATGTTCGACCCGAAGGTCGGCGGCGCACCGGTCGTGCCGTTGCGACAGAGGTTCTTGGCCAGGCCGTCAGCCGGATCGACGAACGTCGCCAGCGTCGTCAAGGTCGGACGCTTCACGCCGAACACCGAACCGACGTCGAGGAAGACCGACGGCCGCAGCCCCAGTTCCTTGGCGCCCGTGCCGAGCGGAATATCGACCTCGAGCCGGCCCTGATAATAAGCGCGGCCACCCAGCGCATCGTCGATCTGGCCACGGTTGGTGGTGTCGGTGACCACCTTGGGGTTGGCCGGATCGGTATTGTCGACCGAATAGCGAATGACGCGGGGGCCGACACCGCGGATGTCGAAACCGCGCATCTGCGGTTCGCCGAGGAAGAAGCGGTCGGTCAGGCGGACCTTGTCGCTGGTCGCGGTCGGCGCGCTGCCGAACGGATAGATATACCCGCCTTCGGCCGAGACATTGAGGATGAAGCGGCTGCCGAGGTTGAAATGCTTCGACGCGTTGGCGCGGGTGCGGACATATTTGACGCTGCCGCCGAGACCCGCGAAATCCTGGCTGATCGACAGCGACTGGCCGCGCGTCGGGCGAATGCGGTTGTCGCGGTCGTCATAGGCCAGCGTGAAGCCGAGCAGCGAGGTCGTGCGCTTGCCGATCGCGTCGCACAGATACCGGCCGGCAACCAGCGGATCGCACTCGTCGCCGAAATAATAGAGGGTCTTGTCGAGCGTCACATCGTCGAAGTTGAGGCTGTAGCGCCCGAACGCCGACAGATATTCGGTCAGCGGCACCCCGACGGTGACCTGCGCGCCGGTCGTGACCTGCTGGAAGGTCGTGCGGCGGTCGTTGTTGATGAAGTTGAACGAGTTCAGGTCGCGGCGATAGACGCTGCCGCCGATCGAGATGTTGCGGTCGAACAGATAGGGTTCGGTGAAGCCCAGTTCGATCGACTTCGAATAGCTCGAATAATTGACCGACGCCTGCAACTGCTGGCCGAGACCGCGGAAGTTGCGCTGGCGGATCGAGGCCTGGAGCAGGAAATTCTCGATCGACGAGAAACCCGCCGACAGCGACAATTCGCCGGTCGGCTTTTCCTCGACATTGGTTTCCAGGATGATGCGGTCGGGGGCGCTGCCCTCCTTGCGCTCGATCTCCAGATTTTCCTGGAAATATCCCAGGCTGTTGATGCGGTTTTCGGTGCGCTTGACGCCGAAGCTGTTGAAGGCATCGCCCTCGTTCAGGCGGAATTCGCGGCGAACCACCTTGTCCTGGGTCAGCGTGTTGCCGTTGACGTCGATGCGTTCCACGTAAGTACGCGGGCTTTCGGCGACGTTGAAGCTGATCGCCATCGTCCGCGTTTCGGGATCGCGGCGGAAGTCGGGATTGATGTCGGCAAAGGCGTAGCCGAACAGGCCCGCGGTCTCGCTCAGGCTTTCGACCGTGTCCTCGACCAGCTTGGCGTCGTACCAGTCGCCTTCCTTCATCGGCAGCAACGTCTTCAGCGTTTCCGGACGGAAATCGCGCAATTCGCTTTCGACGTTCACCGGCCCGAATTTATAGCGCTCGCCCTCTTCCACCACATAGGTGATGATGAAGTCCTGCTTGTTGCTGGTCAGTTCCGCGACCGCCGAAATGACGCGGAAATCGGCGTAACCGTTCGAAAGATAGAACAGGCGCAGCTTCTGCTGATCATAAGCCAGGCGATCGGGATCATAGCTGGTATTGGACGACAAAATGGTCAGCAGGCCCGATTCCTTAGTCGCCATCTCGCTCTTGAGATCGCCGTCGCTGAATTTCTCGTTGCCGATGATGTTGATCTGGCGGACCTTCGATTTCGGCCCTTCGTTGATTTCGAACACCACATCGACGCGATTCTGGTCGAGCGACACCATCTTGGGCTCGACGGTCGCAGCGAAGCGGCCCTGGCGCTTGTAGAGTTCGATAATCCGCGCGACGTCGGCGCGGACCTTGGACCGGGTGAAAATCTGGCGCGGCGAGAGCTTGATCTCGGGCCGGATCTTGTCTTCCTTCAGCCGCTTGTTGCCCTCGAGGATCACGCGGTTGATCACCGGGTTCTCGGCGACCTGGATCGTCAGCGCGCCATTGTCGTCGCTGATCTGGAAATCCTTGAACAATTCGGTCGAGGCCAGGTCTTTCAGCGCCTGGTCGAGCATCGCGCGGTCATAGGTCTGGCCGACACGCAGACGCAGGTACGACAGGATCGTCTGCGCCTCGAGCCGCTGGTTGCCGGTGACGGTGATCGAACGGACCGTCGTGGCGGCCGGAACCGCCTCGGCCGAAGGGGCGGGAACGGTGGACGCCGGGACGGTCGGCGGCGGCACCGGTTGCGCGAACGCTGGCCCCGCCAGCATCGTGCCGGCAAGGAGGAGCGTCGTCAGCTGCGTCCGCGCCGAAAATTTGTGTGAAGCCACGCTGTTCATCCCGCAAAAATAACTCAAAAGCGACGAACCCGCTTGCCCACGGGTCGGCGCGCACTCCTGCACCAGTCCGCCTATCCAATCAAGCGCGCGATCCCGTCCCACAGGCCGAATGAGGCCAAATCATTGAAAGTCACGACCAGCATGAGCGTGACGATGGCCGCGAAGCCGAATCGGAACGCCCATTCCTGTGCCGCCGCCGGTGCCGGGCGCCGCCGGATCGCTTCATACGCATAGAAAAGCAGATGTCCGCCATCGAGCATGGGCAATGGCAACAGGTTGATGAACCCCAGATTGATGGACACCAGCGCGATCAGGAAGATGAACGAGTCCGGACCGAGCGTCGCCGCCTCGCCCGACACCTTCGCGATGCCGAGCGGACCGCTCATATCCTTGATCGAGCGGTTGCCGGTGAGGAACTGGATGAGGACGTCGCCCGTCTGGCTGATGATCTGGCCGGTCTGCCGCACCGCCACGACCGGCGCTTCGCTCAGCGGGACGGTCTGAAAAACGCGCTCGCCCCGCTGCTCGATGCCAATGATCGCCATCTTCACATCGTTGCCGAACGAGTCCTTCGCCTTGTACAGCCGCGGCGTCAGACGCAGCGTGCGTTCGGTCCCCGCGCGGTCGAGCCGGACATCCACCGCCTCGCCCGGCCGGTGCGCGACCGCCATCGTGATATCCATGAAAACCTCGATCGGGCGCCCGTCGATCGACAGGATGCGGTCGCCCGTGCGCATACCCGCGGCTTCGGCGGGCGACCCCGCGACGATGCCGCCGGCGATCGGCGGCGTCGTGGGCGTGCCGACGAACGCCGCGAAGCCGGCGAGGATCAGGATCGCGAACAGGAAATTGGTGACCGGCCCGGCGAGGACGATCAGCGCGCGTTTCCACACCGGCTGGGCGGGAAAGGTGTGCGCGCGTTCGGCGTCGGACAGCCTCTGCCAGTCGGCGTCGGGCTGGCTGACCGCATCGCGATCCCCCGCGAACTGGACATAGCCGCCGAGCGGCAGCCAGCCGATCTTCCATTCGGTCCCACGCTTGTCGGTCCAGCCGAGGATTTTGCGCCCGAACCCGATCGAGAAGGTATCGGACTTCACCCCGCACCAGCGACCGACGATATAATGGCCATATTCGTGGACGAAGACGAGCGGGCCGAGCACCGCGAGAAATGCAACGATATAAAGCCAATATGGCACGTTAGACATGTTCGAACTGATCCACAAAATGCTGCGCGGCGGCGCGGGATGCGGCGTCGACGCTGAATATGTCCTGAAGCGACGTCGGAGCGGCGGGCGCGGAGGCATCGAGCACGCGCCGCACCGTGTCGACGATCGCGGGGAAGGAGATCCGACCGGCGAGGAAAGCAGCGACCGCCACCTCGTTCGCGGCGTTGAGCTGCGCCGGGCGCGCGCCGCCCTCGGCGATCGCGGCGCGGCACAGCGCAGTCGCGGGGAAACGCGCCTCGTCGGGCGCCTCGAAATCAAGCCGCGCAATGGTCGCGAGGTCGAGCGGCGCGCAGGGCGTCGCCATGCGGTCGGGCCAGGCGAGCGCGCTGCTGATCGGGATCCGCATGTCGGGCGAGCCGAGCTGCGCCAGCGTCGAGCAGTCGATATATTCGACGAGGCTGTGGATCACCGACTGCGGATGAACGAGGATTTCGATGCGGTCGAGCCCGACCGGGAACAGGTGATGGGCCTCGATCAGTTCGAGGCCCTTGTTCATCATCGTCGCCGAATCGACGCTGATCTTGGCGCCCATCGACCAATTGGGATGCGCGACCGCCTGCGCCGGGGTGACACGCGCCATGTCGGCGGCGCTCATCGTGCGGAACGGCCCGCCGCTGGCGGTCAGGATGATGCGGCGCACCTGGTCGATGCGGCCGCCGGCAAGGCACTGGAAGATCGCATTATGCTCGCTGTCGACCGGCAGGATCGGCGCCCCCGACGCGCGCGCGGCGGCGGTCATCAACTCGCCCGCCGATACAAGCGCTTCCTTGTTGGCGAGAGCGACCGGGGTGCCGGCCTCGAGCGCCGCCATCGTCGGGGCAAGCCCCGCGCAGCCGACGATCGCCGCCATCACGAGGTCGGTGGGCGCGGTCGCCGCCGCGATCAGCGCGTCGGCCCCGGCGGCGACTTCGACCCCCGTGCCGGCAAGGGCATCGCGCAGGTCCGCGTAGCGTGCCTCGTCGGCGATCACCGCCAGTTCGGGGCGAAACTCCCTCGCGAGCTTCGCCAGTTCGGCGACATCGCTGTTCGCGGTCAGCACGCCGACGGTCCACGTCTCGCCGTCGCGGCGCACCAGATCGAGGGTCGATTGCCCGACCGATCCCGTCGCGCCGAACAGCGAGAGGCGGCGTGTCATATCAGTGCGCCGTTCGCACGATGATATCGCCGGCAAAGGCCAGCGCGCCGAGGATCAGCGCGACCGGCAACAGCCCGTCGACACGGTCGAAGACGCCGCCATGGCCGGGAATCAGCTTACCCGAATCCTTGACCCCGGCGCGGCGCTTCATCCAGCTCTGGCCGAGGTCGCCGAGTTGCGCGATCAGGCCCATGACGAGGCCGATCCACAGCGGCACCCCGATGATGCCCGCCCGGTCGCCGAGAGTCGCACCCGCGACGAGCGCCGCGATCATGCCGCCGAACAGGCCGGACCAGGTCTTCGACGGGCTGATTTTGGGCGCGAGCCGCGCGCCGCCAAAGGCGCGCCCGGCGAAATAGGCGCCGATGTCGGTCGCCCAGACCATCGCGAAAACCCACAGCGCGGCGGTCATGCCGAGCGTGTCGCGGATAAACCATAGCCCGCCGACCGCCCCGATCGTCAGCACGGGGCCGAGGACCATCAAGCCGGTCTTGGCACCAGTGCCCAGCGTCATCGCGCGCACCAGTGCGAACCATTCGACCAGCAGCAGCGCCGCCCCGACGAGCAGCAGCAGCGCAAAGGCGATCCCGCCGAACCACAGCGCCGCGCCCGCGATGGCGACCAGGATGACCGCCGATCCCGCGCGTACCATCAGGTCCGATTTCCCTGCCGCCATGCCCTATAGTCCCCCGTAACGGCGTTCGCGCCGCGCAAAATGATCGAGCGCCGCCTGAAGGTCGGCGGGCTTGAAATCCGGCCACAGCCGATCGGTGAAATAGAGTTCGGCATAGGCCGCCTGCCAGAGCAGGAAGTTCGACAGCCGCACCTCGCCCGAGGTGCGGATGAGCAGGTCGAGCGGCGGCATGTCGGCGGTATCGAGATGCGCCTCGATCGCTTCCGCGGTGATCGCACCGTCGGCGGCTGCGGCGGCCGCGGCACGCACCAGTTCGTCCTGCGCGCCATAGTTGAGCGCGACCGCAAGCGTCGTGCGCTTGTTGCCCGCGGTGCGGTCGAGCGCATTTTCGATCAGCGCGACGACGTCGGGCGCCAGCGCCCGCCAGTCGCCGATGACCTTGAGCTTCACATCGTTGGCGGCGAATTCGTCGAGGTCGCTGATGATGAAGCGCTTCATCAGCCCCATCAGGTCGGACACCTCGTCCTCGGGGCGCTTCCAGTTTTCCGACGAGAAGGCGTAGAGGGTCAGCGCCTCCAGCCCCATGTCGCCCGCCGCGCGCACGATCGTGCGCACCGCCTCGACCCCCGCACGGTGTCCCGCGACGCGCGGCAGCAGCCGCTTCTTCGCCCAGCGACCATTACCGTCCATGATGATGGCGACATGGCGCGCGCCGTGGTTCTGAATCGTCACAAAAACCTCAGAACCCGTTTGTGTCGAGCGAAGTCGAGACACGTGAAGTCTGGCGCAAGCGCAGCGTGTCTCGACTTCGCTCGACACAAACGGCAGAGGGGCGCGGCCTCGAAAGCACTAGCCCAGGATTTCCTTTTCCTTGGCACTCGCGGCGGCGTCGAGTTCGGCGATCGTCGCGTCGGTCAGCTTCTGCACCTCGGCTTCGTGGCGCTTGCGCTCGTCCTCGCTGATTTCCTTCTTATTCTCGTCGGCCTTCAGATTGTCCATGCCGTCGCGGCGGACGTTGCGCACCGCGACGCGCGCCTTTTCGGCATATTGGCCGGCGAGTTTCGACAATTCCTTGCGGCGTTCCTGCGTCATCTCGGGGATCGGCAGCCGCAGCACCTGGCCGTCGACGATCGGATTGAGGCCGAGACCCGCCGAGCGGATCGCCTTGTCGACCGGGCCGACGTTCGACTTGTCCCACACCTGTACCGACAGCATGCGGGCTTCGGGCGCGCTGACCGAGGCGACCTGGTTGAGCGGCATGTGGCTGCCATAGACCTCGACCGTCACCGGATCGAGCAGCGCGGTGTGCGCACGGCCGGTGCGCAGGCCCGCAAGGTCGCTCTTCAGCGATTCGACCGCGCCGTGCATGCGGCGCTCGAGATCGGCCTTGTCATATTTCGCCATCGTAATTTCCTCTCTTATGCGTGGCCGGCCGCGTCGCTGACGACGGTCGAGACACCCTCGCCCGCCAGCACCCGCGCCAGATTGCCCGGCTCGCGGATGTTGAACACCACGATCGGGATATGATTGTCACGGCACAGCGCCACCGCGCTGGCATCCATCACCTTCAGATTGTCGGCGAGCACCCGGTCGTAACCGAGCGTGTCGTACCGCACCGCGTTCGGATCCTTCTTGGGATCGGCGTTGTAGACGCCGTCGACGCTGGTGCCCTTGAGCAGCGCGTCGCACTTCATCTCCGCGGCGCGCAGCGCGGCGCCGCTGTCGGTGGTAAAATAAGGGGCGCCGACGCCGGCGGCGAAGATCACGACGCGGCCTTTTTCCATATGGCGTTCGGCGCGGCGGCGGATCACCGGCTCGCAAACCTTGTCCATTTCAATCGCCGACTGGACCCGCGTTTCGACGCCGAGTTGCTCGAGCGCATTCTGCATCGCGAGCGCATTCATCACGGTGGCAAGCATGCCCATATAGTCGGCCTGGGCGCGATCCATGCCCTTGGCAGCGCCCGCCATGCCGCGAAAGATGTTGCCGCCGCCGATGACGAGGCAGATTTCGAGCCCGCGCTCCTTCGCCGCCTTGACCTCAGCGGCCATGCCCGCGACCGTTTCGGGGTCGATGCCGAAGGGGGTCGGTCCCATCAGCGCCTCGCCCGACAGTTTGAGCAAAATGCGTTTCAGGCCGGGCAATGCCATGTCTGGGTGAACCTCTTGTCAGTTATCAATATGCGAATGGCGCGCACCCTAGTCAGAGTGCGCGCCATTGCCAAGCGGACTGCCACGCCGCGGCGCAGCAACCCCACGTTTCTTTTAGACGCCGGCGACCGCCGCGACTTCTGCCGCGAAATCGCTTTCTTCCTTCTCGATGCCTTCGCCGAGCTGGAAGCGCGTGAAGCCCTTGAGCGTGATCGTCGCGCCGACGTCCTTGCCGGCGGCGGCGACGACTTCGGCGACCGGGGTCTTGCCGTCCATCACGAACAGCTGCGACAGCAGCGCATTTTCCTTGCGGAACTTGGCGATGCCGCCGTCGACCATCTTGGCGACGATGTCAGCGGGCTTGCCCGACTGGGCAGCCTTTTCCTCGGCGATCGCGCGTTCGCGGGCGACGAGTTCGGCGTCGAGATCGTCGCCGTTCAGCGCCAGCGGATTGGCGGCGGCGACGTGCATCGCCAGCTGCTTGCCGAGCGGTTCGAGAACGTCGGCACCGGCGGTCGATTCAAGCGCGACCAGCACGCCGATCTTGCCCATGCCGGGCGCGGCGGCGTTGTGGACATAGGCGGTGACGACGCCCGAGTTCACCGACATGATCGCCGAACGGCGCAGCGACTGGTTTTCACCGATCGTCGCGATATTCTGGGTCAGCGCCTCGGTGACGGTGCCGCCGGCCGGATAGGCCGCGGCACCGAGCGCATCGACGTCGGTCAGGTTACCGGCAAGCGCGACCTGGGTCACGTCGCGGACGAAGCCCTGGAACTGCTCGTTCTTGGCGACGAAGTCGGTCTCGCTGTTGACTTCGACCATCGCGCCGCGGGTGCCATCGGTGGCAACGCCGACCAGGCCTTCGGCGGCCACGCGGCCGGCCTTCTTGGCGGCGGCGGCAAGGCCCTTGGTGCGCAGCCAGTCGATCGATGCTTCGATGTCGCCGCCATTTTCGGCCAGCGCTTTCTTGCAATCCATCATGCCGGCGCCGGTACGGTCGCGCAGTTCCTTGACGAGGGAGGCCGTGATCTCAGCCATGGGTGATCCTTTCCTGTGGGGCAAGCCGTCGATCCGGCCTGCATGACGCCCGCGCGCATGACGGGGCGATAAGTCAAAACGATGACCGGGACGGCGTGCGAACCCGAGAGTTCGCGCGCCGTCCCGTCATCCGAGCAAGCGCTTAGGCGTCGCTCTGGCGTTCGGTTTCGGCCGCTGCTTCGGGCGAGACCTGTTCGTCTTCGGTCACCGGAGCGGCAGCATCGGCGGCCGGGGCTTCGTCAGCGACCGGAGCCGTTTCTTCGACGAGCACGGGTTCGGCGACCGGGTTCACCGCAGCGCCAAGGTCTTCGCCGCGATCGGCGCGGGCCTGCTGCCCGCCACGGGTCGCGGCCTGGGCGATCGCATCGCAGTACAGGCGGATGGCGCGTGCGGCGTCATCGTTCGCCGGAACCGGGAAGGCGATGCCGTCGGGCGAGACGTTCGAATCGAGGATCGCGACGACGGGGATGCCAAGGACATTGGCTTCCTTGATCGCCAGCTCTTCCTTGTTCGCGTCGATCACGAACATCACGTCGGGAATGCCGCCCATGTCGCGGATGCCGCCGAGCGACATTTCCAGCTTGTCGCGTTCGCGGGTGCGGTTAAGCACTTCCTTCTTGGTGAGGCCCGAGGTGTCGCCCGAGAGCTGCTCTTCGAGCGTCTTGAGGCGCTTGATCGAGTTCGAGATCGTCTTCCAGTTGGTGAGCATGCCGCCCAGCCAGCGGTGGTTGACGAAATGCTGACCCGAGGCGCGGGCCGCATCGGCGATCGGGCCCTGCGCCTGGCGCTTGGTACCGACGAACAACACCTTGCCACCCGAAGCCGCCGACGAGGCGACGAATTCGAGAGCGCGCGCGAAGAGCGGCACGGTCTGCGACAGGTCGAGAATGTGGATGCCGTTGCGCGCGCCGAAGATATACGGCTTCATGCGCGGGTTCCAACGGTGGGTCTGGTGGCCGAAGTGGGCGCCAGCTTCGATAAGATTCTGCATCGTGACGACAGGGGCCGCCATGGTCTTTCTCCTTCCGGTTGGTCCTCTGGAAAGCAAGAACCGGGTGTCGCAAGCGACGGATCCCGGCACCGGTTTATGTGCGCTTTCCATGTGGAATGGGCGGCCCGTTAGCGGGCTTGCGCGCCGAAAGCAAGGGTCGGCGCACGCTTTTCGTCGCATCGAGCCATCGCGCCCGCCCCGCGGACGGACTCGTCCCGGCGACAAAATGACTCCATTCGTCGCAAATGCCTTGAGAACAAAACGAGAACATGGAACGAAATGCGCAGCGAGGCCGTCGTTCCGATCATGGTTTCGCACAAAGAAACCGGAAGGACAAGATGATGGTTCAGGTCGCCGCAGCTCTCCTCTTCGCCATTGCCGCCGGGCTCGGCATCACTGTGATCCTCGCGATGCTGAAGAACAACGAATCGGCCATTCTCTCCGCGCTGCTCGGCGAAGGCGCCTTTCCGATCGCGACGGGTCCGGTCACCGGCCCCGCAAATGATGCGGTGCCGCTGCGCCGCCGCGCCGAACGCCGCGACGCGCCGCGCCCGGTTCGTGCCGTGCTGACGGCCCGCCCGGTTCTCAGCCGCGCCGCCTGACGCGGGCGTAGCTGGCGATACCGAACGGCAGCAGCGCCAGATAGACCGCGCACACCCCGAGCAATGTCAGCCAGGGCGCGGTGACCAGCGCCGCGCCGAACAGGCCCACGCCCGCCAGCGCGAACAGCCGCCACGAGCGGCGCAGGCGAAAGGACGACCAGCCGTAGGTCGGGATTGCCGAGATCATCAGCATCGCAACCCCGAGCGCCCAGGGCATGACCAGATACCATTGGCGGAACAGCTCGTCACCCGTCGCCAGCCACAGATAGACCGGCACAAAGGACAGCCCGGCCCCGGCCGGCGCCGGGATACCGGTCATGAAACCCGCCGATTTGTGCGGCTGGAAATCGGCATCCATGCGCGAGTTGAAACGTGCGAGGCGCAGTGCACAGCACACCGCGAGCGCGAGCGCCGCGGTCCAGCCGAATTTCGGCGCATCGGTGAGCGACCACAGGAAGAGGATCATCGCCGGCGCGACGCCGAAGGCGATCACGTCGGACAGCGAATCGAGCTCGGCCCCGAACTTGCTCTGCGCGCGGAGCAACCGGGCGATACGCCCGTCCATGCCATCGAGCACCCCGGCAAAGATCACCGCGCCGATCGCATATTCGAATTGCCCGCCGATCGCGAACCGCACCCCGGTCAGCCCGAAACAGAGCGCCAGCACGGTGATCGCGTTGGGCGGAAAGGCGCGCAGGCTGATGCCGCCGATGCGACGGCCGGCAGCGTCCGCGGGAATCTCCTCGCCCGCCGCCATATTATTGGCCGATGCCGTCGAGGAGGTCCGCGGTGCCGATCCGCGCAACGACGGTTTCGCCCGCCAACGTGCGCTGGCCGAGCAGGACCTGCGGCGTCGTACCCGCGGGCAGATAGACGTCGACGCGGCTGCCGAACCGGATCAGCCCGATCCGCTGGCCGGTCGAGACATCCTGCCCCATGCTGACGAACGGCAGGATGCGCCGCGCCACCAGCCCGGCGATCTGGGTAAAGCCGATGCGTACCCCGTCGCCGCGCTCGACGACGAAATGCTGGCGTTCATTCTCCTCGCTCGCCTTGTCGAGGTCGGCGTTGAGGAACTTTCCAGGGATATAGACGATCTTGCGCAGCGTCCCCGCGATCGGGGTGCGATTGATGTGGACGTCGAAGACACTCATGAAGATCGAGACGCGCAGCATCGGCGCGTCGCCGATGCCGTCGGCGCCCGCGATCTCGGGCGGCGGCGCGACTTCGGCGATCTGGGTGACCAGCCCGTCGGCGGGCGCGATCACCACATCGCTGCCGGTCGGGGTGACGCGCACCGGGTCGCGAAAGAAAGCCGCGACCCAGGCGGTGATACCGAGCATCAGCCAGCCGGCGATTTCCCAGCCGAGCAGCCAGAAACACAGGGTGACGATGGCGGCGATCAGGACGAATTTCCGTCCCTCGGGATGGATCGACGGCCAATGCCATTTGATACCGCCACCGGGGCGGTTGGAGGATATGGATGAGGACATGGCGGTCTTTCTAGGGGGCAGGTCTCGCATAGACAATGCATAAGGTCGGCTGACGGTGCCGTCCGAGCGCAATTCACCGGCCACGGGGCAGTTGAACAATCGCGCGGCTTTGCTTAAGGCCCCTGCAACTCGACTCCCCGCAGGAAAAGGCACGCATATGGGCAAGATCAAGGTAGTGAACCCGGTCGTCGAACTCGACGGCGACGAAATGACCCGGATCATCTGGCAATGGATCCGCGAGCGCCTGATCCTTCCCTATCTCGACATCGACCTGCATTATTACGACCTCAGCGTCGAAATGCGCGACGAGACCAACGACAAGATCACCGTCGATGCCGCCAATGCGATCGCCAAATATGGCGTCGGCATCAAATGCGCGACGATCACCCCCGACGAAGCGCGCGTCGAGGAATTCAAGCTGAAGAAGATGTGGAAGTCGCCGAACGGCACGATCCGCAACATCCTGGGCGGCGTCGTCTTCCGCGAACCGATCGTGATGAAGAATGTCCCGCGCCTGGTTCCCGGCTGGACCGACCCGATCGTCGTCGGCCGCCATGCGTTCGGCGACCAGTATAAGGCAACCGACTTCCGCGTCCCCGGCCCCGGCAAGCTGCGCCTGGTGTTCGAAGGCGAGGATGGCACGCTGATCGACGAGGAAGTGTTCCAGTTCCCGTCGGCGGGCGTCGCTATGGGGATGTACAACCTCGACGATTCGATCCGCGACTTTGCACGCGCCAGCCTCAACTATGGCCTCGCGCGGGGCTGGCCGGTGTACCTCTCGACCAAGAACACGATCCTCAAAGCCTATGACGGCCGCTTCAAGGACCTGTTCGAAGAGGTGTTCAACGCCGAGTTCAAGACCCAGTTCGACGCCGCCGGCATCGTCTACGAACATCGCCTGATCGACGACATGGTCGCCTCGGCACTCAAATGGTCGGGCAAGTTCGTGTGGGCGTGCAAGAATTACGACGGCGACGTCCAGTCGGACACCGTCGCGCAGGGCTTCGGATCGCTCGGGCTGATGACCAGCGTGCTGATGACCCCCGACGGCCAGACCGTCGAATCCGAAGCGGCGCACGGCACCGTCACCCGCCATTACCGCATGCACCAGCAGGGCAAGGCGACCTCGACCAACCCGATCGCGTCGATCTTCGCCTGGACCGGCGGGCTCAAGCATCGCGGCAAGCTCGACAACACCCCCGAAGTGGTCCAGTTCGCCGAGACGCTGGAACGCGTCTGCGTCGACACGGTCGAGAGCGGCAAGATGACCAAGGATCTGGCGCTGCTGATCGGTCCCGACCAGAACTGGCTGACCACCGAAGGCTTCTTCGAAGCCGTCGTCGAAAATCTAGAAAAGGCGATGGCCGCCTGAGGCTCGGGCAATCGCCGGCAAAGTTTGGCGATTTGATTGACATAGGCGACTAGCCAAGGGGGGCCGGCCTGCATAAGGTCGGCCCCTATGGTATCGGAGACCGAAACATCGGCCATCGGCAACGCGCTGGTGGTCCTCGGCGCCGCAGGCGTCGTCATTCCCGCCTTCGCGCGGTTCCGGATCTCGCCGGTGATCGGCTTCATCCTCGTCGGGCTGCTGGTGGGTCCGTCGGGCCTCGGCGCGCTCGCCACCGACTATCCCTGGCTCGAACATGTCACCATCGCCTCGACCGAGGATATCGCACTGTTCGGCGAACTCGGCATCATCCTGCTGCTCTTTTCGATCGGGCTCGAACTGTCGTTCCGGCGACTGTGGCAGCTTCGCAAGCTGGTGTTCGGCATCGGCGCCGCCGAATTGTTCGTCGCGGGCGCGATCCTCGGCACCGCGCTGCTGTTCATCGGCAATCATTCGACCGCCGCCGCTTACGGCCTCGGCATCGCCCTCGCCCTCTCCTCCACCGCGCTGGTGCTGCCGATCGCGGGCACCAAATCGGCGGTCGGCCGCGCCTCCTTTTCGATGCTGTTGTTCGAAGATCTGGCGCTGGTGCCGATCATCTTCATCCTCGCAGCGCTCTCCCCGACCGCATCGGGGGACAGCGCCGAACTGCTGCTCACGACCCTGTGGCAGGGCGCCGCCGTCATCGCGGCGCTGGCGATCGGTGGCTGGTTCCTCCTGCCGCGGATCTTTGCGCAGGCGGCGCGCGCCAAGGACCCCGAACTTTTCCTGGCCGCCAGCCTGCTCGTCGTCATCGTCGCGGCGCTGGCAACCGCGGCGGTCGGCCTGTCACCGATCGTCGGCGCGCTGCTCGCGGGCCTGATGATCGCCGAAACCGAATATCATGAAGAGGTCGAAGCGATCACCGCGCCCTTCAAGGGGCTGGCGCTCGGGGTCTTCCTGATCAGCGTCGGCATGGGGCTCAACCTCAAGACGATCGCCGCGCAATGGCCCGAACTGGTCGCCGCGGTGGTGGGCGTCGTGGTGGTCAAGGCGGTCGTCACCGCTGCGCTGCTACGCTTTTCGGGCGCCGCGCGGCGCGGCACTGCGGCCGAGGTCGGCCTGTTGATGGCCAGCCCCTCCGAAACCACGCTGATCGTACTCGCCACCGCCTTGCAGGCCCAGCTCATCAGCCGCGACACCGCCGAATTCTGGCAGATCGTCACCGCGATCGGGCTGACGATCACGCCGCTGCTGGCGCGTATCGGCCACGACATGGCGCGGCGGATCGAGATGCGCAGCGGCGACGCCCAGGCCGAAGACACGCCCGAAGGCCGCACGGTCGTCGTCGGCTTCGGCCGCGTCGGCCGCACCGTCGCCGAATTGCTGCGCGAACATGACCGGCCCTATGTCGCGGTCGACGCCGATATCGATACCGTCGCGGCGGCGCGGCGCGATGGCTTCATCGTCCGCTTCGCCGACGTCGCACGCCCCGGAAGCCTCGACAAGCTGGGGATCGAGACCGCCAACGCCATCGTGCTGACCATGGACGATCCGGTGCAGCAACTGCGCATGACGCGCCAGCTGAAACAGAAATATCCCGACCTGCCGGTGATCAGCCGCGCGCGCGACGCCAATCATGCGGCGGCGCTCTACAAGGCGGGCGCCAATGACGCCGTGCCCGAAACGCTCGAAAGCTCGCTGCAACTCGCCGAAGCAGTGCTGATCGACCTCGGCGTCGCGATGGGGCCGGTGATCGCCTCGATCCACGACGTGCGCGCCAAGATGCGGCGCGACATCATGACCAAGGGCGACCTCGACCAGGAACCGCGGATCCGTAAGCTGCGCCCGCGCCCCGCCGCCCGCGCCGACGACACCGCTTAAGGCCGGCTTAGCGCCCGCCCGCGGCCGCGGCGGCCGGGGCATTGAGCGCCGACGCCTCGGCCAGCGTCATTCCCGTCGGCAGGATCGCCAGCGACCATTGCTTGTCGGGCGCCAGATAGAGCCGTGCGAGCCGCTGGACGTCGGCGGCGGTGACCGCACCGATATCCTCTTCCATCGACAGCGCCGCCGCAGCGACGCGCGGGTCGGTCGTCGCGCCCTCCAGCAGGTACATCCAGAAGACGTTGCCGGTCGACGCGCGCGCCACCTGCTCGCGGATCGGGCCGGCGTTGCGCGCCAGTTCGTCCGCGGTCACCGGATTGGCGGCAAGGTCGGCGGCGATATCCCTGGCGATCGCATAGAAACGGTCGATATCCTTCGGCGCCAGCAGGCTGCCGACGAGCAGATAGCCGCCGCTGTCGAAACCGGTCGGCCAATGGCTGTCGACGACCGGACCATAGCTTGCCCCCTGTTCGGCGCGCAGCCGGTCGAACAGGCGATCGTTGAAGATCGCCGCGAGCACCTCGAGCGTGCGCGTATCGCGCGGTGCGCCCAGGCCGCCGCTGGTCGGCCAGGCCGTCATCGCCGCCGCCTGCCCCTTGTCGCCGCGATGATAGGCGAGCGCGGGCTCCGCGAGATGCTTGGCGAAGGCGACCTGCTGACCGCCGGGAGGCAGGATCGGCTTGCGCGGCGCGAGCGCACCGAGCGTTTCGGACAGGATCTTGCGGTAGTCGATCGCCGACAGGTCGCCGAAAATCTGGACCTCGATCGGCCCGCTCGCGAGCCGCGGTTCCCAGAAGGCGCGGAAAGCGGCGGGCGTCAGCGCCTCGATTGCCGCCTTGTCGGGCGGCGACCAGCGCTTGTCGTCGGCGGCGAGCCAGCCACGCAGATTGCGGTCGAGCACCGCGTTGGGGGTCGCGTCGTTAAGGTCGTATCCGGTCAGGAAACCGATGCGCAGCCGTTCGACCGGCGCCGCGTCCCAGCGCGGGGTCGCGAGCTTTCCGGCGATCAGCCGCAGCTGGTCGTCGAGGTCGTCGGGCTTGGTTTCCGCCGACAGTTCGAACGCATCGTCGTCGATCGCGAAATTGAGCTGGATCTGGCGGCCGTTGGTCAGCGCGTCGATCTCATTCTGTCCCCACGGACCGATACCGCTGGCGATCAGCGCATAGTCGCCGGTCCACAGCAGGTTCGGCTCGTTCGCCGCGACGCTGCGGTTGCCGGTGCCGAACCGGACGTTGACGCGCACCTTGCCGGGTTCAACCTTGTTGTCCGAGATCAGCGCCGTGACGCCATTGCCGAGTTCGATCCGTTCGGCGCGCAGCCCAAGCAGCCGCTCGGTCTTGACGATCGGAGTCGGCGTACCGAGCGGAGGCAATTGCTTGAAATTGACGTCGGCGGCGGTCAGCCGGTCGTCGCGGATCGCCGCGGGCGCCTTCAATGCGGCGAGCAGCGCGGGCTGGCCGCCGGGGATGGCGGTCGGGGTGGTCAGGACGACACGCGTCGCGGGACCCGAGAAGATCGCCTTGCTGATGTCGAGCATCACCTTCGGAGTTGCCGAGGCGCGGATCGCGGCGAACATGTCGACCTGTCCCTGCGGGCTGGTCACCGTCTCGCCGATGTCGACGGCACGCACCATGTCGTCGGCGAGCCGAGCGCCGGGTTCGTTGCGCGCGTTCTGCAATTCCTTGACGAGGAACGCCTGAATCTCGTTCGCTTCGCGGTCGATGTCGGCCTGCGACGGCGGGTTCTGGGTCGCATCGGCGATGACGCCGCGGACATCGGCGAGCGCCGCCTTCCAGTCGCCGAGCGGCACGATCTGCGCCAGCGTCACATCGGCGCTGCGGCTGACATATTGTTGTTCGGCGGTCGCGACGAGGTAACTGCCGCCCGCGCGCGCGCGGTTTTCGAGCCGCCGGTTGACCAGCGCGATGGCGAGGAACTCGAGGTACAGCCGCCGGGTGTTCTCGACCGTGTCGATCCGCTTGATCCATGGCCGGACCATCGCGAGGGTCAGCGCCGGGGGCTGGTTCGCCTCGACGATCTGCAGTGCCGCGGGCGCTTTAGGGTCGGGTTTGCCGAAATCGGGCTGTTTCGGCATCGGCCCGCCGGCTTTCCAGTCGCCATAATATTTGGCGATCAGCCGTGCGAATTCGGCGGGGTCGCCGTCACCGACCATCACCACCACCGCGCGGTCGGGGCGGTACCAGCGATCGTGGAAGGCCTTGACGGTGCTCGCGCGTGCCGCAGCAAGCGATTCATAGGTGCCGATCGGCGAGCGGTCGCCGAGCAGTTGGCCGGCGAACAGATGCGCGTTGGTCGCATCGGCGATCCGCTTTTGCGGCCCGTCCGATTCGCGCAGTTCGGACTGCACGACACCGCGCTCGGCGGCGACCGCAGTGTCGGAAATCAGCGGTTCGCGGACCATGCCGGCGAGCAGTTTCATGCTTTCGTCGAGCGTCGCCGGAGTCGCGCTGGGCAGGTCGAGTTGATAGGCGGTCTGCGTCGGCGTCGTCTGGGCATTGGAATCGCTGCCGAAGCTCACCCCGAACCGCTGCCAGATGCGCTTGGCCTCGCCGTCGGGAATATGTTCGGAACCGCGGAAGGTCAGATGTTCGAGAAGATGCGCAAAGCCGCGCTCCTGCTCGGTTTCGAACATCGAGCCGACGTCCATGCGGACGCGGATCGACACCTGCCCCGGGGGCACACCATTGTTGCGCACCGCATAGCGCACGCCGTTGGGCAATGTGCCGAACTGCCACGCGGTGTCGCGCGGGATGTCGCTGCCTTCGTACAGCCAGCTGTCGGGCTGGACCTGCGCGGCCGGCGCGCTGCCTTGGGCCAAAGCGACGGGCGGCGCGCCAAGCAATGCCAGCGCGGCGCAGGCGGACATCAGGGAACGGGCGAAGCGGGCGGGGGCCGGCGCTGAAAGATCGGACATTGCCCCACCTTATCGCGTCCGAACCTTGCTCGCCACTGAACTGTCGCGATGCTTGCCCTCTTCGTCGCATCGGCTTAGCCCATGGCGATGACCATGGAGGCCGCCTCGCCGCTAATCGCGCTCGTCGAAATGACGAGCGGTATCGATCCCGACGCCAATCTGGCGACGATGGACCGCGCGCTGGCGGCCGCTGCGACGGCGGGCGCGGTCATGGCCTTTTTCCCCGAAATGTCGGTGCTGCTCGACCGCGACCGCGCTCGGTCGGCGGGACATGTAGCGCGCGAGGCCGACAGTCCCTGGCTGCCCGCGCTCCAGGCGATGGCCCGCCGCCACGGGCTGTGGATTCATACCGGATCGATGCCGTTCCTGAGCGACGACGGCGGTCGCCGCGTCAATCGCAGCCATGTCATCGCCGCCGACGGTACGATCGCCGCCGCCTATGACAAGATCCACATGTTCGACGTCGCACTGCCCTCGGGCGAAAGCTGGAGCGAATCGTCGAGCTATGCCGGCGGCGAATCGCTGGTCGTCGTCGAGACGCCGGTGGGCATGCTGGGCCTGAGCATCTGCTACGACCTGCGCTTCCCCGAACTGTATCGCGCACTGGTCGAGCGCGGCGCGAGCGTGATCGCGATCCCCGCCGCCTTCACCGCCTCGACCGGCGCGGCGCATTGGCACGTCCTGCTCCGCGCGCGCGCGATCGAGACCGGGTGCCATGTCGTCGCGGCGGCGCAGGCCGGCACGCATGCGGACGGGCGATCGACCTATGGCCATAGCCTGGCGGTCGGGCCGTGGGGTGAATTGCTCGGCGAAAGCATGGCGACCGGGCGGCCCGCCGCAGACTTCCAGCTCGTCGTCGCGCCGATCGATCCCGCGACGACCGACAGCGCCCGCCAGTCGATCCCGCTCGCGCGTTCGCGTGCCAATCGCCGCCCCGCGCTCTGACCCCGCCTAATCCGGCGCGTTTCGCCTGCCGGTTCTTCAGACGCACAAAAGGCCCCGAGCGAAACTCGGAGCCCCTTGAAGCTTGAACGACTAGGCCGAATTACGGGCTGGTCGGGGTATCGCTGTTGTTGCCGGCTGCAATCACAACGCCGCCGATGATGGCGAGCAGTGCGAGGAGGGCGATGATCCAGCTGCTGCCTTCAAGTTCGCTCTGGCCGTCGACGGCCGAAACGGCGCTGACGTCGTCAAACGACACCGACGAAATGGCGGGTGCAGCCGAAGCCGCCACCGGTGCTGCAATCATCGAAGTCGCGGCGAGGGAGATCGCTGCTTTCTTGAGGAAGTTCATCGTTTTCTCCATCCACTGGAATTTTGATCTTCTCGAATCGAGCCTGAGAATCACATCCCGAACTCGTTTCCGCCCCGCCCTTCTATGCATCGCTGCCAGATATTGCAAGGCGTTTTGCCGTACTGCAGCATTTCTTATGAATCTGCTAAATAGAGAAAAAGTTGTCCAAAAGGCCCAGCCTACCCGCGACGCACCCGTTCGAAGGGTTCGCTGGTCACGGGATAGCCCAGATGTCCGGGGATGCAGAGGTGCGACTCCCCTTCGCGTTCCTCGATCCATGGCGTCACCAATTCGACCGGATGCGCGGCAGCATGAGCCGAAAATGCGGCGAAATCATCGGCCTGCGCCAGCTTTTCGAGATTACGGCGAGTCGGGAAGATGATCGACACCTCACCGCGATCGGCCATCGCCAGCGTTTCGCGCGCGCCGGCCCAGAAAATATGGCTGTGTTCGGCCTCCTCGACGGTCAGTTCATGACCGTGCGCGGGCGCCTCGACCGCAAAGAAGCGGGTGTCGAAGGTACGCGCTTCCTTGAAATTGGGGCACCAGCGCGCGAAGGGCACCAGCGCATCGAGCGCGAGTCGGTCGCCGCGTTCGTCGAGGATTTCGGAAAGCAGCCGTTCGGCGAGCAGCGCCTGCCGTACCGCGGGAACATCCGCGTCGGCCAGCGCGGGCCAGCCCACCGCGAGTCCCGTTTCCTCGAGCGTTTCGCGCAAGGCCGCAACGCGACCGGCACCATCGGCGTCGCTGTCGCCATAGCCGTGGCGGCTGGCGACAAGATAGTCGTCGGGGTCGATCCGGCCGCCGGGAAACACCACCGCACCCGCCGCGAAGGCCATATTTGCGGCACGCTTGACCATCAATATCTCGTCGGGGCCACCGTCATCGGACGGCCGCATGATGACGAGGGTGGCGGCGGGAATCGCGCCGTCGGGCAGTTTGTTTGCATCGCTCATTATCACCGGCGATAATCCTCTCGATCCTTGTTGTCATCCGGCATTGCCCACGCCGGGGGCTGCGTGCAAGATGGCAATCGCCCGGCGCCTTGCGTCGGCGGCGGGAGAAGGGCCGATGGGCATCGTCGAGATACTGGGCGTCGCAGGCAGCCTCAGCCTGCTCGCGGGCTGGCGGCTCTACCTCACCATCCTTGCCACCGGCGTGGCGATGCATTTCGGCTGGCTGCCCCTGCCCGACCATCTGCAATCCTTGCAGATCTTGGCCAATCCGTGGGTCCTCGGAGTCGCGTTGGTGGGCACCATCGCGGAATTCCTCGCCGACAAGATCGCATGGGTCGATTCGATCTGGGACGGCGTGCACAGTTTTATCCGTCCGCTCGGCGGGGCACTGCTGGCGCTGGCGCTCGTCGACAGTTCGGATCCGGCATGGCAGGTTGTCGCCTTCCTGCTCGGCGGCGGCGGCGCGCTGCTCAGTCACGGCGCCAAGGCGACGACGCGCGCGGTGGTCAACGTCAGCCCCGAACCGTTCAGCAATGTTGCAGTGTCGACCGGAGAGGATGTCGCGACCGGCGGACTGCTCGCGCTCGCCATCGCCTATCCGCCGATCGCGATCGTCATCGCGGTGCTGATGTTCGTCGCTGCGGTGATCGTGATCATCGCGCTGCGCCGCCTGCTCCGCAACATCAAGGCGACGCTGAAGCGAACGCTGGGAGATGAACCGGTGAGCGAATTACCGCCCGCCTGATCAGGCGGGCAGCAGCGCCTTCAGCGGTGTCTCGACATCGGCAAGCTGCTCAGCCGTAGCCTGCAGGCCTGCGGTGACCAGCATCCGACCCTGGACATAATCTTTGGTCGCGTTGACGCAGTCGAGCGCGATCACCCTGCCCTGACGCAGATAAACGACCGAGAAGCTGCGGCTGGCGATATCGCCGCGCAGCACCGTCTGGTCGTGGCCCGTCGACAGGCCCGCGGTCTGGAGCTTCAAATCATATTGGTTCGACCAGAACCAGGGGATCGCGTGATAGCGCGCCTCGTCGCCGCAGATGCCCTTGGCGACGACATTGGCCTGGTCGTTGGCATTCTGCACCGATTCCAGCCGGATGACCGCACCCTCAGCAAAGTCGTTCTCATGCGCGGCGCAGTCGCCGATCGCGTAGATATCGGGCAGACTGGTCTTGCAGTGATGGTCGACGAGCACGCCGTTGCCGCCATGCGCGCCCGCCGCGATCAGCGGCGCGACTGCGGGAACGATGCCGATGCCAACGATGACGAGGTCGGCAAGAATGACCTCGCCGGTGCCGAGCCGAACGCCGGTCGCATGGCTGTCGCCCTCAATCGCCGCGACCTGCACGCCGAGGCGGAGGTCGACGCCATGATCGCGATGTTCCTTTTCATAAAAGCGCGACAGATCCTCGCCCGCGACGCGCGCGAGCACGCGGTCGAGCGCTTCGAGCAGCACGACGGGCTTGCCCGCCTTGCGCAGCACCGCCGCGGCTTCAAGCCCTATGTAGCCGCCGCCGATGACGACGATCTGCTTCGCGGTTTCGGACGCCGCTTTCATCGCGTCGGCATCGGCGCGGGTCCGTACGCCCTGCACGCCGGGCAGGTCGCCGCCGGGGATCGGCAGCATCCGGGGACTGCCGCCGGTCGCCCAGACGAGCTTGCCATAGGCGATCGTCTCGCCGCCGTCGGTGGTGACGCTGTGCGCCACCGGATCGACCGACACGACGCGCTTGTTCAGCAGCATCGTGACCTCGCGTTCGTCCCAATATTTGGCGGGACGGATCTGGATGCGTTCGAATTCCTTTTCGCCGGCGAAATATTCCTTCGACAGCGGCGGACGTTCATAGGGAAGTTCGGGCTCGTCGCCGATGATCGCGATGCTACCTTCGAACTTCTGCGTGCGCAGCGATACCGCGACCTGCGCGCCGCCATGCCCCGCCCCCACGATCACCACGTCGAACCGCATCGCCAAATCTCTCCCGCATAGGTTTATGCGAGAATGTCCCTTGCACGCAGGGCGAGGCGAGGCAAGCGGCGGCGAGGCCAGGGCGGAATAGAAATTCTTGGGGTCCAGATGCCGCTAGGGCAAGCGGGCATAATTCTCGAACCAGGGCGCCATACGGCGGCACGCCTCCTCGATCTCGGCGGTCGACACCGCGAAGCTCAATCGCATGAAGCGCGATCCGTCGACCGGATCGAAATCGACGCCCGGCGCCGTCGCGACGGCGGTGTCGACCAGCAATTGCCGGCAGAAAGCAATGCTGTCGTCGGTCAGATGCCCGATGTCGGCATAGATATAAAAGGCGCCGTCGGGCGGCGCGATCCGCCGCAGCCCCATCGCGGGCAGCCGACCCAGCAGCAGTTCGCGGTTGCGCTTATAGGTGGCGAGATGCCCTTCCAGTTCATCCCTTTCATCGAAGGCGACCAGCCCCGCATGCTGGGCGAGGCTGGGCGGAGTCAGGAACAGATTGCCCATCCGCGCGCGCGCCGCGTCGATCTGGTCGGGCGGCACCACCAGCCAGCCGAGCCGCCAGCCCGCCATGCTGTAATATTTGGAGAAGCTGTTGACGATGAAGGCGTCCGGCGCCTCGCACAGCATCGACGGCACCGGCCCGACATAGGACAGGCCGTGATAGATTTCGTCGGAGATGATGCGGATGTTCCGCCGCCGGCAGACTTCGGCGATGGTGGCCATTTCCGCCGCCTCGATCACCGTCCCGGTCGGGTTGGCCGGGCTGGCGACAATCAGCCCCTCGGGCGCCGGATCGAGCGCCGCGACAGCCGCGGCGGTCAGCTGAAAACGCTCTTCCTCGCCGCAGCCGATCTCGACCGGCACCATATGCAGCGCGCGCAGCGTGTTACGATAGGCGACATAGCCCGGCCGGGCGAGCGCGACGCGGGCGCCGGGCGCGAAGGCGCAGGTCAGCGCGAGGACGAAGGCGGGTGAGGCGCCGCAGGTCAGGATAACCTGCTCGGCATCGACCGCAACGCCATGCGCGTCGCGATAATAGCGCGCGATGCGCGCCTTGAGCGCCGGGCTTTCCCAATAGCCCATGCCGTCCTGCGCCAGCACCTCCTGCGCGCGCGCCACCGCGGCGACGGGGGCGCCGGTCGAGGGCTGGCCGAACTCCATATGGATTACCGGATCGCCCGCCGCCGCCATCTGGTGCGCGAGGCGGCTGATCGAGATGGCGTAGAAGGGATCGACGGTTGCGGTCATGTTGGGCCTGCTATGCGGTTCGGTCGCCGGTTGCTAGCCCTTGGGACCGTGAACCGGCGGCCTTTGGTGGGCGAGCTTTTCCTCGAGATAGCCCGTGCCCCGGCGAAAGCCGGGGTCCAGGGCGGCCGGAAGCCGCCGTCACGCTATCACGCTCTGGGCCCCGGCCTTCGCCGGGGATCAGGCTGGATATTTCCGGCCTTTCCTCATTTCCCCTGCGCTGCGAGCACGCGCAATATATTGCCGCTCCACATCTTCTCGATATCGGCATCTGAATAGCCTGCGGCCTTCAGGCGCTCGCTGACCTTGGGCAGCGCCGAGATATCCTCGATGCCTTTGAGGCCGCCGCCTCCGTCCCAGTCGGCGCCGAAGCAGATATGGTCGACGCCCCCGACTTCAATCGCGCGCAGGACCATCTTCATATAGGCCTCGAAATCGGCGGCCCACATCTGCTCTTTCTTGTCGAGTTCGCGCCAGCGGCGGGTGAGGTCGGCCTGCTCGGCGGGCGACAATTCGCCGATCCTCTCGTACTGGCCGAACAGTTCGGCGCGCGCGGGCGTCATGTTCATCTCCGACAGGAAGATCGTCGAGATGCACATCGCGCCACCCTTCGCGGCAAGCGCCTTCAGCCGCGCCTCGTCGAGGTTGCGCGGATGATCGTGCGCCGAGCGCAGGCTCGAATGCGAGAGCAGGATCGGATATTTCGACAGCGCGAGAATCTGGTCGAAGGTCGCGTCGGACGAATGACTGGCGTCGATGACGATGCCAAGGCGGTTCATTTCCGCGACCCATTTTTTGCCGAGCGGGCTGAGGCCGTTCCAGCGCGGCTTGTCGGTGGCGCTGTCGGCGAACTGGTTGTTCTTCGAATGCACCGGCCCCGCGAGCCGCACGCCCTTTTTGTAGAATTCATCGAGCAATGTCAGGTCTTCGCCGAGCGGATAGCTGTTCTCCATCGACTTGAAGGCGATCAGCTTGCCCGCCTTGTCGAGCCGGCGCGCATCGACGACAGTAAGCGCGGGGCTGATCGCGTCGGCGTGTTTGGCGATCGTTGCGTCGATCAGGTCGGATCGCTTGCGCGCAAAGGCGAGCGCATCGGCATAGCCCTTGGCATCGAGCGGCCCCTGTTCGATGTAGATCGCGAAAAAGCCGCCATCGAGATTGCCGTCCTTCATGCGCGGGATGTCGAGTTGCGACAGGTCGGTCGCGAGGCTGTGGCGGTCGGCGAAGCTCCACTCCGCCCGATCGAAATGGAGCGGGGTGTCGAGATGGGTGTCGAGCACGAGCATCCGGCTGTGCAGCGGCCGCTCATCGGTCGCGCCCTTTTCCTTGGTCGCCGTGCAGCCCGCCAGCGCGGTGGCGGTCATCAACAGAACAAGGCGCTTCACTTCGCCCCCTCCACCGGCTTCAGGGCGAGATCGTGATAATCCCAGCTGAAGTCGGCGATCTTGCTCACCGCCTTCATCGTCACGCCCGTCACCTTGCCGTCAGCGTCGAGCGCGAAGGTGACGTATGCGGGCTCGATCGCGGGGTCGTCATATTCGGTGACGAAGCTGTCATACTGCCAATGCTTGAGCCGCCCGATCATGCGCGGGGTCGAGGTGAAGTCGATCGTCAGCCCCTTGGCCGTATTCGCGACGACGATGTCGCCATACCAGGGATCGCGATACCGCCCCGCGTAGCGTGCCGGGTCGAGCGACGGGCCGACCTTCGCGGGCGTCGCCTGCGTCTGTTTCAAATATTCGACGCCGCCCGCGAGCCGCTCCTTGTACCAATCCTGCCATTTGGTGGTCCAGCCATAGTCGGGCTGGTCGAGATAATGATCGATCAGCTTGAAGGTCAGCCCGAGCAGCATCCCGCTTTCCTCGCTGTTCATCATGATCGCGAAGCCGACATTCTTGTCGGGGATCATCACGACGCGGGTGATCGAGCCGAAGACGCCGCCGCTATGCTGGACGATGCGGTGGCCGCGATAATCCTGCACCTGCCAGCCGAGCGCATAAGCCTGCTGCATCGGCTGCGCGGGTTTGAGCGCCGCGGGCAGTTCGGTGATCGGCATCGGCGTCACCGGCTTCCACATCTCGGCGGCCTGCGCCGCGCTGAACAGCGCTTTGCCGTTCGGCAACGCGCCGTGCGCGAGCTGGATCTTGAGCCACGCCGCCATGTCGTCTGCGCTCATGGCAAGGCCGCCGGCGGGCGCGCCGTTGCGACCGAGTTCGTCGCGCTCGTCGAGCGCCTGCTGGTCGCCCAACCCGCGCAGCGGCCCGTTCAGCCGCGCGTGCGGCCACGACCGGTTCGCGATGCGGAAGCGATCCTCGCTGTCGCTGGTCGCATTCTTCATGCCGCCGGGACGCAGCACGCGATCGCGCATGAAGGCTTCCCAGGTCTGGCCGCTGACCTCCTCGATCAGCTGGCCGGCGACGGCATAGAGGATATTGTCATAAGCGTAGGACGAGCGGAAACTCGTCTGGGGTTTGAGGTAGGCGACGCGCTCGACGGTCTGCTTGCGCGTGAGGTTGGTGCGCGGCACGAACATCAGGTCGCCCTGCCCCAGCCCCAGCCCGCTGCGATGGACGAGCAGGTCCCGGATCGTGATCTCGCGCGTCACCCACGCGTCGTACATGCGGAACCACGGCATATGCTTGATCACCGGGTCGTCCCACGCGATCTTGCCTTCGTCGACGAGGATCGCGAGCGCGGCGGCGGTCATCGCCTTGCCGGTCGATCCGGTCTGGAAAATCGTCTGGCCATCGACCTGCCCGCGCTCGCCGAGTTTGCGCTCGCCCCAGCCGCGCGACAGCGTCGTCTTGCCATCCTCGACGATCGCGATCGACACGCCGGTGGCGCCGATCTCCTTGCGCAGCGCCTCGACGCTTTCGGCGATATCCTTTGGCGGTTCTGCCCAAGCCGGCATCGCGGCGGTGGCGAGCAACGCAAAGGCCAATAAACGGACGTGTTTCATGACACGGTCTCCATGGGGGGAATGGGGGAAGGACGTAGCAGGCGCCAGACGCCGATGGTCAGCAACGGCGCGACAAAGACGGCGAGGAACAGCCATGCGAGGAAGCGGTAGCCGCTGGCGATCAGGTCGACGAGGCCGATGCGCCCCGCGACGAAGATGCAGCCGGCGAGGATCACCGCACCGATGATCGCACGCGCACCGGGGGTTAGCGCGGGCCGGCCACGACTCTCGACCGCGCCCGAAATGCGTTCGTTGATCGCATGGACCGCGCCGGCGCCGCTTTCTAGCAGCGCCGCGAAGATCATCACCTGAAAGATCACGTGAAAGCCCGGCACGGTCATCTGGCGAAGCAGGAAATCGGACGGCAGCGTCTCGGCGCCGATCGCGGGATAGAAAGCCATCATCGCGACGAAAAAGAGGATCGCGGGCAGCATCGACAGCGGCCCCGCGATCAGCCCCGCGACCACCGCGTCGCGCTGGCTGGTCAAATGGCGCAGCACCGGCAGGATCACCACCGCGCCGACGATATTATAGCTCGCGTAAGTGAGGCCGCCCGCCATCCAGTTGCCCGACGGCGGCGGCGCGCTCGCGAAACCCTGCCCGATCAGCCCGCCGAAACTGGCGAGCGCGATGACGAGGAACAGGCCGTAGACGGTGTAGAGCAGGATCGAGACATATTTGAACATCTGCTCGACGACACCCGTGCCCCATGCGACCACCGCGGTGATCGACACGCCGAGCAGCAGCGACCCCAGCCATTCGGGCCAACCAAAGGTCGCGGCGCCGATCGCCCCCGCCGCCGCGCCGAACACCGCGAGAATCAGGATGACGAAGATCAGATAGGCAATCTCGAACGCGATCCAGCCGGGACCGAGAAGCCCCTGGAAGAAGGCGCGATAGTCATAGGCGCCGAGCTTGCGCGCGAGCGCGAAGGTCACCGCCGCGACGAGGCTCCAGATCAAGGTCGCGAGCAGCATCGCGGCCAGTCCGCCCCACGGCCCAGCGGGCACAAAATATTCGGCGAGCTCGCGCCCAGTGGCATAGCCGCCGCCGATGATCACCGCCTTCAACGCAAAACCCGGGAGCAGGAAGCGCTGGAACCAGCTCGACGTCCCGGCTGGTTCGGCGGCGCTCATGCGAGGCAGCTGTCCACGAGCGCGGCGAAGGCCGCGCCGCCGCGGATCGGGTCGGCGACCGGCAGCCCGAGCCGCCGGCTTTCGGCCGCCATCAAGGCTTCGGCCTCATCGGTCCCCAGGCTCGAGGTATTGAGGCTGATCCCGCCGCAGCGGATCGCCGGGTTGGTCCGGCTGCCGAGGCGGATTGTCAGGTCGATGACCTCCTCGACCGTTGGCAGCGCAAAGCTTTCCATGCCGAGGATCACCGTGCGCGACGGATCGTGGCAGACGACGAACACATCAGGTTGGCTGCCATGGAGCAGGCCGAGCGACACCGCGGCATAGGCGGGGTTGAAGATCGACCCCTGCCCCTCGATCAGGTCCCAATGGTCGGCGGGCGCGTCAGGGCTGAGGATTTCGGCGGCGCCTGCTTCGAAGTCCGACACCACGGCGTCCATCGGGATGCCACCGCCCGCGATCATGATGCCGGTCTGGCCGGTCGCGCGGAAATCGGCGTCGAGCCCGCGCTCGACAAAGGCGCGGTGCAGCGCGAGCGCAGTGTATTTCTTACCGAGCGCGCAGTCGGTGCCGACGGTGAGCAGCCTTTTGCCTGTCCGCTTGCGCCCGGTGCCGATCGGGATGTCCGACGGCGGGGTGCGCACGTCGATCAGCCGCTGCCCGGTGCGCCGCGCCGCCTCGGCCAGCACGGGCACGTTCGCCAGCCGGACGTGCAGCCCGCTGATGATGTCGAGTCCCGCCTCCATCGCGTCGATTAGGATCGCGACCCAGCTTTCGCCGATCACCCCGCCCTGGTTGGCGACCCCGATCACCAGCGACCGCGCGCCCGCCGCCCTGGCCGCTGCGGGGTCGAGCCGCGGCAGGCCGGTGGTGACGGTGCAACCGGCGGCCGAAAATTCGCCGACGCAGCGGTCCGCCGCCCAGTCGGCGAGCCCGAAGGCGGTCTTCGCAAAGCTCGCCTCGGTGGTGTCGCCGAGGAACAGCAGATAGGGCTGCGGCAGGGTCAATCGGTCGGACAGGCGTCCGGTAGGGGCGTTCATTTGGTTCACTCCGGTCGCGTCAGAAAGACAGGTCGAGCGCAACGCCGATCGTCCGCGGCTGCAGCGGCGAAATGGCGAGGAAGCTGGGCCGGTTGAGTCCGTCGGCCATCGTCGATCGCGCCATCTCCCCCTTGTTGTCGAGCAGGTTACGCGCATAGGCGCGCAGCGTCCAATGGTCGCTGAAGGTCAGCGACGCATTGAGATCGACCGACGTATAGGGTTTGGCGAGCGCGGTCAGCGGATCGCTCTCCACCAGCGAAAAGCGGTTTCCGGCATGGCGGACGCCGGCACCGAAGCTGCCCTTGGTGCCGCCGCCGAGCTCGAATTCATAATCGGCGCGCAGCGCACCGCTGAACTTCGGCACCGCCGGCAGGCGGTCGCCGTCGACGCCGCTGATTTCGGGAACATCCTCGCTGAGCGTCGCGTCGGTATAGCTGCCCGTCGCGGTGATCGTAAGGCCCGGCGCGGGGCGCAGCAACATCGAACCTTCGATGCCCTTGCTCGTCGCCTTGCCCCCATTCGCGCCGCCCGACACGCCGCCAAAGGCGCGCACGACCTGAATGTCGGTCCAGTCCATCCAGAAGAGCGCGACATCGACCGACACCAGGCGGTCGGCGAAATCGGCCTTCAACCCGAGCTCGTAATTCTTCATCCGGTCGGCATCGACCGTCGGCGGCACATTGGGCACGATGACGTTCGGGCCGCCCGGGCGATAGCCGGTGGCGACGCGGGCATAGAGCATCGCATCGTCGTTGATGTGGAATTGCGGGCTGATCGAGTAAGTGAAGACATTCTCCGCCGATTCACCCGGATCGTTCGCCTGTGGCACGATCGCGCCCGAGCTGATCTGGCGGAAGGTCTGTTCGTTGCGTGCCCAGCGCAGGCCACCGGTAATTTCGAACTGGTCGGAGAAGCGGAAGGTCGCGTTGGCGAAGGCGGCATATTCCTTGTACGTCGCGGGCAGGCCGACGATGGCGAGCGGATCGAGCGGCGCGATCGGGTTGCCGGCCATGTCGAACGACCGGACGAGCTGGGAATTGCTGGTCGTTTCGTCGGTAAAGAAGCCGCCGATCAACCATTCGAAGCGCCCGCCACCCGGCGAGGCGAGACGCAGCTCCTGCGTCCATTTTTCCAGCCCGAGATCGAGGTAGAAGGGCGTGATGCCGGGTGCGATCGCGCCGCCGGTGAGCAGCGGGAACAGCACGCCAAAGGCATAGCTCGCATCCTGGACCTGTCGGCTCTGCGTCTTGCTGTAGGTCGTCGCCGAGGTCAGCGACGCGGCGCCGAAATCATAGTCGAGCGTGGCCGAATAATAGTCGAGGTCGATGTCGTAGGATTCGGGGACATAATTGTTGAACGAACGCCCGTCGCCGAGCCGGTTGACGGCGAGGTCGGCAGCGTAAAGGCCGTTGCCGTCCGAATCGAGCGACTGCCAGATGCCCGCGAGCTTGACGCTGAATTCGGGAGTCGGTTGCCACAATAGCGCGACGCGGCCGCCGCGCTGTTCATAGTCGTTCTGATCCTTGAGCGCGGCATTGTTGACGCTGTCGACCCAGCCCGGCGTCTTGCGCCAGGCGAAGCTCGCCGACATCGCGAGCCGGTCGGTGACGATCGGGACATTGACCATCGCCTGCGCCCCCCAGCCGAGTCCGTCGCCGCCCTTGATCGCGAAACCCTCGACCCCGGCGCGCACCTTGAACGCGCTGGTGTCGGGCTGGACGGTGACATATTTGACCAGCCCGCCGATCGAGCTGGCGCCATAGAGCGTACCCTGCGGCCCCTTGAGCACTTCGATACGCTGGAGGTCATAGGGCATCAGGTCGATGGTGAACGCCCCCGCGCGGTTGTAGATCGCGCTCGATCCGACCGGCGCCTCGTCGAGATAGATACCGACCGTCTGCGCCGAGTTGAGCGGTGCGACGCCGCGCAGCGTGATCGTGGTCTGGCCCGGAGTGCCGCTGTTCGACACCTGCATGCCAGGGACGAAGCCCGCATAATCGACGAGCGACGCCGCGCCCTGTTCCTGCAGCGCCTCGCCATCGACGACGCTGATCGAGATCGGCACGTCCTGGACATTCTGGACGCGCTTCTGTGCGGTGACGACGATTTCGCCCGCCGCTTCCACGGCGCCGGCTTCCTGCGCCGCTGCCGGCATCGCGGCCATCAGTGCGGCCATGCTTCCTGCGATAAAGAGACCCTGTTTCATCGTCTTACCCCCAGACTTGCGCGAGCAGGCGGCGGAAATTGCCCCCCAGCACCGCGGTGATGTTTTCGTTGGAATAGCCCCGGCGGATCAGTTCCTCGGTCAGGTCGAAGACCTTGAGCGGATGGTCGAAGCCGTCGATGTCGATCTTGTCGCGAAAGCCGTAGCTCGCCTTGTAGCCCTGCTTGAGCAGCGCATATTCGTCCGGCGCCATATCGTCATAGCCGTTGAGATCGGCGTCCGAGCCGATGCCGACATGCTCGATGCCGGTCAGCTTCGCGACATGGTCGATATGGTCGGCCATATGCCCGACGTTGGTCGGGTCGGTCAGCCGCACGAACATCCGCACCCCGGTGATGCCCATCACCCCGCCCTTCGCGGCGAGCGCCTTGATCGCGGCATCGGTCTTGACGCGCGGATGGTCGACCAGCGCGCGGGCGTTGCTGTGGGTGATCGCGATCGGACCCTTGGCGATGTCGATCGCGTCGAGCGTCGTCTTGTCGCCGCAATGCGAGACATCGATCAGCATCTTCGTCTTTTCCATCTCGGCGATGATCGCGGCACCATAGTCGCTGACCCCGCCATCGACGCGCTCGGTGCTGCCCGACCCGATCATGTTCTGGCTGTTATAGGTAAGCTGCGCGCAGCGCAGACCGAGGCGGCGGAAGGTCGCGACGTCCTCGATCTTTTCGAACTGCTCGGCGTTCTGGATGCCCATGATGACGGCGCATTTCCGGTCGACCTTAGCACGGTCGAGGTCGTCCACGGTGTCGACGAGGGTGAAGACATGGCTGTTGCGCCCGGCAAAGCCCTGCCAGCCGGCGAGGAACTCCAGCCCCTGCGCGCGGGCGTCGGGCCCGCCGAGGCCATAGGCGTTGTGGAAACCGGTGATGCTGCTCGCCCGGAACTCCGCTGCCTCCGCATCGGTCAGGCGATGCGCGACATAGTCGGGCGACATGGTGATCTTGAGCGGGGCAAGCATGTCGATGACGAGCGACGACGCGACCAGGTCGACGGCGCGGCGCGAATAGCTGCGCCCTGGCGCGGCGGCAAAGGCGAAGGCGCTCCGGCCGATCATCGGCGCGGACAAAGCGGTGCCCACCGCGCCGGCGACGAGTGCGCGGCGCGTCAGCGGGAATGACGTCTTCATTCCACCCTCCAACTCACGAAATTTACAATTTCAAGACTATTGTCCTAATCAGAGAATTGTCAACCCAAATAGGACATCCTCACCGTCTAACCCCAAATTTCTTCCGGACAATGGATCCGCCCGCCCGCGTAACGCACCCCCGGATCGCGATCGGTCGCGAGGAAGGTCGGGCCGTCGAGATCGACGATGTCGCACAGCTGGCCAAGGACGAACGACGGCGCCATCGACAGGCTGCTGCCCATCATATTGCCGACCATCACGTCGAGACCGAGCAGCTTTGCCTGCCGCGCGATCGCCAGCCCCTCGGTCAGCCCGCCGCATTTATCGAGCTTGATGTTCACCACATCGAAGCGGCCGACGAGCGACGCGGTATCGGCGAGCGTCACCGCGCTCTCGTCGGCGACGAAAGGCAGCGGCCGCTTCAATCCGTCGAGATCGGCTTCACGCCCGCGCGCAAGCGGCTGTTCAAGCTGCGCGACGCCATTCGCAACCAGAACCGGCAGCAACTCGCGCAGCGTCGCGATGCTATAGCCCTGATTGGCATCGACGCCGATCCAGGCGTCCGGCCGCGCGGCGCGGATCGCTTCAACGCGCGCGATGTCCTCGCCCAGATCGCCGGTCAGCTTGACCTTGACCGGCGCCTCCGGATCGAGCGCCAGCGCGGCGCGCGCCATCGTCCCCGGCGCGTCGGCACCAAGCGTCAGCGTCGAAAGCAGCGGCTGCGGCGCCGCCAGCCCGGCGAGGTCCCACACCGGTCTGCCCGCCTGTTTCGCCTCGAGCTCCCAGAAGGCGCAGTCGAGCGCGTTGCGCGCGCCGCCTGCGGGGAGCAGAGGCTGAAGCTCCTCGCGCGTCGCGCCGGCCTCGATCGCCGCGCGGACGCGCTGCGCCTCGCCCAGCATATGGTCGATATCGTCGCCGAGATAATAGACCCCCGCCCCCTCGCCGCGCCCGGCGTGGGTTCCGTCGGAAAGCTCGGCGACGAGCAGAGCGGTTTCGGTGAAGACATGCCCCGAAATGCGGAACGGCTGGTGGTAGGGAAAGCGCTCGACCCGAAGGTCGAGCGCCAGCTTCTGCTTGCCCATCGTCGTCATCAATACACCATGTTGAAGCCATAGAGGTGGAAGGCGAGCGTCACCCAGACGAGCGGGAGCGCCGCCAGCACGAGCAGCACCGCGCCCAGCTTCATCGTCCAGCGGCGCTTGCCCTTGATGCTCTGTCCCAGATGCCACACCGCGGTGATCAGCAGGCCGATGGTGGCGAGCGGCGTCAGGATGCGCAGCAGGTGGATCAGCCAGTCGAGCGGTCCGCCGATGCTGCCGATATCGGCCGAGAAGGCCATTATCAGCCCGATCCAGCCCGCCAGTGCGCCAAGCACCAGCCAGGCAAAGAGCCGCGACAGGCGGTAGGCGCGGCGCGCCTTGCCTTCGAGCGCGAAGTCGGCCTTGAAGCTGCGCCGGACCAGCGCGCGCACCGGCCAGGCCAGTGCCGCGAGCAGGACGATGCCGAGCGCGAAGACCAGCGCCGGATTGAGCCAGGCGGCATTGGTGCCGGCCGGCGCGGGCTCGAACACCATGAACGGCGATCCCGCATCGAGGCTCCAGCGTGTGACGCGGCCGTCCTTGACCTCCGCCGCAAGACGCTCACCTGTGCCCGTGTCGCGCCACACGAACGGTGCGACCTCGACCCAGTCGCGCGCGCCGGCGCCAAGACCGTCGAGCGCCGGGAGGCTGATCTTGCCATCCTCGGTCAACCCGATCTGCGCCTGTCCGAGCAGCCCGAACAGGCTGAAGAAATTGGTGAAGCTGCCGCGGCTGCTGACATAATGGCCGACCATCAGTTGCGCGTGCGCCGCGGCGGTCTTGGCATCGACGGTGCCGGGTTTTTCGGTGCCGGGCAGATAGCGGTCGGCGAATTTGTGGAACAGCGCGCTACGCACCGCGCCGGCATCGCCAGCCTGACCGGGGCTGTTCATCGAGATATAGACGCCGATGTCGGCATCGGGGACCAGCCACAGATAGGAGTGGAACCAGACGGTGTCGCCGCCATGCGCGATCGCGCGGTGGCCGTTGACCCATTGTTCGTAGAAACCGAGCGCCATGCTGTTGAGCGGGCCGACACCAGGAGCCTTATAATTGTGCATCATCGCCGTGGTTTCGGGCTTGAGCAGCCCGGCACCATCATTGAGATGCGCGATCATGAACTTGCCCATGTCGGCGCCCGATGCCGACAGGCTGCCCGCCGGCGCCGGGATAACGATCTCGAACGGCTCGGCCTTTTGCGTGACGTTCGGATAACCCTTCGACATATGCGGCACGAGCGCCGCGGGGAGCGGCTGGCGGAACGACGAATGCGCCATGCCGAGCGGCGTGAAGATATGCTTTTCGATATAGGAGTCGAAATCCTCGCCGCTGACCCGTTCGACGATATAGCCCGCAAGCGCGGTCGCGTAGTTCGAATAAGCGGGGGTCGTGCCGGGGGCGAAGACGCGGTCGGGCAGCGCCAGCGGCATCTGTTTCTTGAGCGTCATCACCGCCTTGGGATCGCTGCTGATCAGGTAGCGCACCGATTCCTGGAAACCCGCGGTGTGCGTCATGATGTTGCGCAGCGTGATCGGCTTGCCCTGATAGGGCGGAATCTTGAAATCGAGATAGGCGTTGACGTCCTTGTCGAGGTCGAGCTTGCCCGCCTCGACCTGCTGCATCACCGCGGTCCAGGTGAACAGCTTCGACACCGAACCCGGACGGAACAACGTCGTCTCGGGCAGCACCGGCGCGCGCTTGGCGACGTCGGCGAAGCCATAGCCCTTCTCCAGCACGACCTGACCGTCTTTCACGACGACGACGACCGCGCCGGGGATTCGCGCACGTTCAAGCGCATAGGGCAGGTATCCATCGAGCCAGGCTTCGAGGTCGGCGCGATCGAGCGCGACCGGCGCGGCGGCGGTTTTCACGGCCGGCGGCGCGGGCGCCGCGACTTTCTTGGCGGGCGGCGCGACCGCCGGCCCCTGCGCCATCAACGGCACCGCCGCGAGCGCGGCCAGTCCGATCATCAGCTTGCGAACAAAACGCATCGCGACCTCCCTTTTGCTGGCGCCCTCACTTAACCTTGCAGCGAGCCGCGCGACCCCTTACCAAGGGACCAACAACTGTTAGCCCAATAGGGACATAATGATCCTGATTAGAAAATTGTCAAACGGCTTATGGCAACGCTGATGGCGAACCGGACCAAGCCCCCCACGCTGGGCGAGGTGATGCGCGGGATAAGATCGCGGAATCGCTGGACGCTCAAGGAGATGAGCGCCCAGTCGGGCATCCCCGTGTCGACGCTGTCGAAGGTCGAGCACGACCGGCTGACGCTCAGCTATGACAAGCTCCAGCAACTCAGCCAGCGGCTCAACATGCGCATGTCCGACCTGTTCGCCGAGGATTCGGAGGACGCGTCGCCGCGCCCGACCGGCCGCCGCAGCGTCGGCACGATCGACAATGCGGTGCGCGTCACCACCGACAATTACGACTATCACTACCTCTGCACCGACCTGCGCCAGAAGCGCATGATCCCGATCCTGACCCGGATCCGCGCGCACAGCGCGACCGAATTCGGCGAACTCGTCCATCACCAGGGCGAGGAATTCATCTATGTCCTCGAAGGCCGGATGGCGGTGCACACCGAATATTACGACCCGGTGGTGCTCGAGGTCGGCCAGGGCATCTATCTCGATTCGTCGATGGGCCACGCCTATGTCGTCGCCGAAGGATGCGAGGAGGCGCTGGTCCTCGGCGTCTGCTCGAGCGCCGACGACGGGCTGATGGATTCGCTGATGAGCCTGCACGGCGATGGCGAAGGCGGCCTTTGAACGACCCCGAACGTCTCACGCCGATAGGCGCGTTACGCCGCCACCGCGCGCGTAAGGCGCAGGAACGGGCGGCAAAGCGATGAGTGCGCCCCCCAAAACGAGGCTCGAGGTCGCGGCGGAGGAGGAGATGGCGATCCGCGCCGCGGTGCGCGCCGCCGACCTTTCCCTGCTCGGCACCAGATATCATCTGGCGGACACCCGCCATATCGAGGGCCTGATCGCGCTGCTGTCCGACCCCGCCGTCTCCGATCCGATCTATGATCTGCCAAGACCGTTCACCCACGATGTCCTGTCGGCGTGGATTTCCGAGGCGCGCGACAGGCAGGCGCGCGGCGAAGCCATATTGGCGGTCTCGGTCGACGAGCAAGGAGCGGTGGCCGGATATTCCTATTTCACCGTCTGGCCCGAGCGCTCGGCGGCCGAACTCGCCGGGGCGCAACGCGCCGATGGACAAGGTCAGGGTAGAGGAAAAACAGGTGCGGCGCGCAGTTTCGGCTGGATGTTCGACCATCTGGGCGTGCGGTTGATCGGCCTCACCGCGGCCATGGACAATCTGCGGTCGGCACGCGTCATCGAGGCTGCCGGATTCCTGTCGCAGGGCGAAAGACGAAGTGTCCGACCCGACGGATCGATTCGCGTGTCGCGCTATTGGGAGCTCGCGCGCGAACAATGGCGAAGCCGCGGGCAAACGGACGGTTGACCCAGCGCGGCTGACGGCTTCGAGGAGGTCGGCGGCTTGGTTATCACACGACAACGGGATTCGGGGGGATCGGCATGACGGGACGGGACACGCGGACGCGAGGCGGTTTGCCGGCCTCCAGCCGGACACGCCTGGCGATCGCGGCGACGATCGCGGTCGGCGGCTTGCTCGCCATCGCCTGGTATATCGTCAGCGACCGGCAGGAGCCTCAGGCCGCCGCACCGCTCACGATCGATACCGTCGTCACGGCGCCTGCGGTCCTCACCGGCGGCACGTTCAAGCTTCCCGACGGCAGCGGCGTCACGCTGACCGATGGCGCGGTTCTGGAAAACAAGTTCGACGACCAGCAACGCCGCGTCCTTCTCTTCGGCGGTCATGCCCGCTTCGACGTCGCGCACGACGCCGGACGCCCCTTCATCGTCCTCGGAGCCGGCTCGAGAACCACCGCCCTCGGCACGATCTTCGAGGTCGACCTCCGCAACAGCCGCCCGCGCGTGTCGCTGATCGAAGGGGCGATCGAGGTCGCCTCGCGCAATTCCGACCGCAGCGTCCGGTTGCAACCCGGCGAAACCGCCGAGGTCGTCACCTCCGACGTCCGGATCCTGCCTTCGATGCGGTCTGCGGCCGGCCCGGTCGCGATCGACGCCGACAGGATGCCGCTCGGCGATGTCGTCGCCCGCGCCAATACCGTGAACGCCGTGAAAATCCGCCTCACCGAACCCGCGCTCGAAACGATCGAGGTCAGTGGCCGTTTCGATCTTGCCGACCCCGCCGCGCTGGCGCGTGAACTCGCCGCGAAACTCGATCTCGGGGTCGAGATACGCGCCGACGCGATCATCATCGGACCCGCACCCAAAAAACCGGGGAGATAAACGGCCCCCGCCACTTTCCGCGCGACCTGTCGGGCCGCCCATTCTTCGATCGATCGCTCGGGTTGCGGCTGCAATCGGCGGCCATGACCGCTTGAATATTGGCGTTCGGTCAGGACCGGCAAAACCGCCCGATGCGGTCCAACCAGATTCTGCGCGACGATGCTTGTCTTAGCCCCGACGCGCTGATAGAGGCGCCCATCGTTGCCGCTTTAGCTCAGTTGGTAGAGCACNATCCCTGAAAATCTGCGATTCTTGCCCAAACCGGTTGGCAATTGGGGCGCTCAAAAGCGTCCTCCAGCATACGCCCAGCATACGGTGGGGCGGTGATTTTGGGTTATCGGGACGCAAATTTACCTACCGATAGCGCGCAAAAAATCACCAAGCCTCGTGCCCGCTGCGTATGCCAGCAGACGGTGTTTGATATGGTCAGTTGGAACCATCGGGGCCTTATGGCTCTCAAGCGTGGAGTCAAAGATTCGATCCTCCTCGACCCCGAGGGGAACCGCTTGGCTCTCAAAGTTACGAAATCCGCGAAAACGTGGATTTGGCGTGCGCGCGTCGATGGTGCGCCTCGCGTCATCACCCTCGGGCGGTTCCCGGCGCTTAGATTGGCCGACGCTCGGGTTATGGCTCGCAAATTTGTCGTCGATCTTAATGAAGGCAAAGATGTCTATACGCTACATAGTGTTGGCGAAAAGCAGACTTCCCTTTGCGTGAAGCCAGTATCGTTGACCTGTCAGCAAGTTTGGGATCGTTATATCTCCGGCCTTGAAATGGGCAGGAATGTGCACGGAAAAGCCGGGAACAAGCCTAACACCATCGCCTGCAAAAAGGGCGTATGGCGCAGACAGCTTCAAGACAAGATCGGCTCAAGTCCAATCGCCGAGGTCACAGACGATACCCTATTCGACATCGTCCAATCCATCCGCGACAAGGGTGAAATGGCTGCGGCCAATGCTATCGTTTCCTACCTCAAGGCCTTCTTCAAATGGGCCAAAGCGGAGCGACGAGCGACAGGTTTGCGAACCAACCCTGCCGAGGATTTGGCGCTAAGCAGCGCGCGAAAGCGGCAACGTTTCCTTGATGCCAATGAAATTCGCTGGTTGTGGATAGCACTCGATCAACAGCCGCCAATCTGGGCAGACGCTTACAAGCTGGGCCTCCTCACCGGACAGCGCAGGACCGAGATTTTTGGCCTAACCCGTGCCGAAGTTAATCAGGCTGATCGTCACCTTGAATTGTCCGGCGAGCGGATGAAAAACGGTAGGCCGCACATCGTGCCGGTCGGTGATCAAGCTTGGGCAATTGTTGAGAGGCGTCTCGCTCAAACGGAGAGCATGCATCTATTCCCATCGTTCCGCACAGACGACACTTCACGTCATATCTCGGGATTCAGCAGGACGATGGGACGCATTCGCGAAGCGGTAGCCAAACTCGCAGCGAAAGAAGGAGGCGAAGTTCCTCATTGGACATTTCACGACCTTCGACGCACTTTCTCGTCGCATGCGAATGCCATCCGCGATCCTCACGGTAATCGCTTGATCGCAAAGGATCATATTGAGCGCGTGTTGAGCCACGTCATCGGCGGCGTTGAAGGTATCTACGATCGCAACGACTACTACCCTGAAAAGCGTCGTGCTCTAAAGATATGGGAAACTCGGCTCTCAGGCTTCACNTTTCAGGGATATCATGGTGCCGCTTAGAGGACTCGAACCTCTGACCCCATCATTACGAATGATCAGAAGCGCTATTTCTGAAGGCTTCGATCATCGCCAACCCACCTGAATTCCCCGAATTCCACCCTGCCCTGTTGCAGCCTGTTTCCCGATGTCACCCGGAAATGACGACCACCGTATGCTGAGCGTATGCTGGTAGCTCCAATTGGCGGTCCATATCAAGAGCGCGGCAGCACTTTGGGTTCAGTCGATCATAACGCGAGAGGCGCGTGATATTTCGACATGGTCGAAGTCATCCCAGTCGAAGCGCAGCTTGTCGCCCTTCACCTTAGGGAGGGCCTTGCGGTCGATCAGCTTGCCTTGCACCTCGAAAGCGCTGTCGATCTTGACAATCAGCACTTTGCTGAAGTTGCGTTTGAGGTTGAGCGTGATCGTGTCGTTGCGCTTGAACGGGGTGATGGTCTTCACCTCGACGAAGTGATTGCCGAGTTTGCCATCTGACCCTTGTGCATAATTGCGATGCAGTTTGATCCCGTGGGTGATCGCACCATATAGTTCACCCAGATCGCCGTAGACCTGTAAATGGCTGCCGGTGAGGCAGTGATAGTTTTGAGCCACCGAGAGCAGGTCTTGGAAGATCGGCACAAGATCAACATCGAGGTTCGGGAAGCGCGCTTGGAACTCCAACCGTTCGAGATGCGAATTGATCTCGGTCCACGTGATCCATTCACCATCGTCATAGATGGCGTTGTCCTCGTTCCACATGTCGGTCGGGCCATACATCATAATGACCGGACATTATCGCC
>NZ_LMGF01000003.1:1527163-1544460 GCF_001427085.1 Sphingopyxis sp. Root1497 | reverse complement strand
CTCATTTGGCTCTAAAGGGCCGGCATCGATCGTCTCGAAAAACCTTTCCCTATCGCTCAGGTCGTATAATCGTGCCCTCGAAGCGATGATGGAGAGCCACGAACGCATAAGCATGAGAACTTAGGGAGAGGATGGAATGAAATTCGTCTACGGCTCCGATTTGACATCATCAATCAGGCAAACCGTCTCGAAAGGCGGATCCGACATAGCGGTGGCGTTTTGGGGCTATGGCGCATGTGAGCGCCTAGACCTGCCATCGGATTGCGGCAATTACCGCGTTATATGCGACGCTTTCAGCGGTGCCTGCAACCCTTCTGCAATCAGGGAGCTCAGATCGCGGGGAGCGGACGTCAAGACCATCGCCGGCCTCCATGCAAAAGTCTATATCGGCCCGAATTCGATGGTTTCCTGCTCTGCGAATGCGTCAGCGAACGGCTTGGGTGAGGAAAACAGCGAAATAGAATTCGGCCTCGAAGCTGGCTTCTTTTCAGATAACAGAGGACATCTCGATGAAGCGGGACTATGGTTCTCGGAGCTTTTCGAACCTGCGCTTTGCATTAGCGACGACGATATGGAACAGATCGAAGCGCTTTGGCAAAAGCGACGATCTGGAAGGCCTTTTCGAAACGCTGAAATTTCTTTGGCGCGGATGATCCGCGACAAGTCCCCTCACTTGGCCGATCGAAACATCAAGATTTGCGTTTACACGATCGAAGAAGAAGTCCCCGCCGTCATCGAGGAGACGTTCCAGCGTTCGCGGTTCTTCGACGAAGGGCGCTACGATGAGGAAGATCCTCCATTTTTTTGGGAAGCCGGGCATTGGGGGGTCAAAAGGGGAGACAATCTTATCTGCTTCGCCGCCGAAAGGAATAATATCTCTTTTGAGGGATTATGGCAGGTCGAAGGCTTAATAGACACTGGTGGAATTATCGCCGTCGAACCTACTCCGAACCTTTTCGGCAAGGAGGTGAAAGCGCGTGATTCCGGGAAAATATGTCGGATGGTCCGGTCCCTAATCGAAAACGGCGAAATCCGAGCAGACATGGCACCCATGCCTATTCTAGATTTTGCACTGCTAACCGACCAGTTGTGACGATCATGCTAACACCGACATAATGGAACCTCGCGGAACGATTGCGACTGCGTTACGGCTGTTCGATGGCCGCACCGAATCCTGACCAGCAAACCGCTATCGACGCAATCGAAGGCCCAGTCCTGATCATTGCTGGGCCAGGTTCGGGCAAGACATTCACCTTGGTCGAACGGATCGTCCATCTGATCCGAGATTGGGGCGCACGGCCAGAAACCCTGTTGGTGGTGACCTTTACGGACAAGGCTGCGCGCGAACTAACCACACGCGTTTCGAATCGGCTGCTGGAGCTGGGCATCTCGTTCAACCTCAACGAGATGTATCTTGGCACCTTTCACTCGATCTGCCTGCGCCTGCTGAAGGACAATCGAGAGTTCACTCGGTTGAAGCGTAATTTCGTGTTGCTCGATCAGTTCGACCAGCAATATTTCCTCTACCAGCGCCTCAATCGGTTTGCCGAGATTGACGATATCGAACTCGTGATCGGCAAGGACACGGCGGGTCGCTGGTATCGTGCGACCCAGTTGATGAAGTGGGTCAACAAGGTTGCCGAGGAGGCGCTGGATGTCGGTGCGCTCATAGCGGGTGATGATCCAGCAATCGTGGCGCTGGGCAATGCGTCCGCACTTTACCGCGACATGCTGGTTGAACAAAACAGCTTGGATTTCGCCGGCATCCAGTCGGATGCCCTACGACTGCTGGAGAACAACCCATCGGTGCTGGCGGAGCTTCGGCAGCGCCTGTCACACATTATGGTGGACGAATACCAGGACACCAACACAATACAGGAGCGCTTGCTGTTCCTCCTCGCCGGCGAGCAGCAGAACATATGTGTCGTGGGGGATGACGATCAGGGGCTATATCGGTTTCGCGGCGCTACCATTCGAAACATCCTCGAATTCCCTGATAGTTTTGCGACCGGCAGGTGCAGGCAGGAACGCCTTACCGTAAACTATCGATCCACTCCGGAAATCATTAGCTTTTACAATCGCTGGATTGCCGAGGAGGACTGGCGTGATGGCGAAAAATTTTTCCGTTTCGACAAGACTATCGTGCCTCGCGAGGCCAATTTCCCCGATACGCCATCGGTGCTACGGATTTCCCAGGGCGCACATGGCGACTTTCACGAGGAGGTTTGCGCTTTCCTTCACCGATTGCGCGATAACGGCCTGACGGATTGGAACCAAGTCGCGTTCCTGTTCCGGTCGGTGAAGAGCGACAAGGTGCTCTCGCTGGCCCGGCATCTCGAAGAGCAAGGTATTCCAGTTTATTCCCCGCGCTCAAACCTCTTCTTCGATCGCGAAGAGGTGCGGCTGATGATCGGCGCGCTGATCTTCCTGTTCCCGCAGTTTCCCAACATCCGTCAGACGCGCGAAGGCATGGAGCTGGCAATCTGGGAATATTACGACCACTCCTGCTTCAAGGCATTCGCCGAGGAGTTGCGGAAACCAGAGAATGCCAGCCTGCTGGCGTTTGTGCGGCCATTGGCGAAACGACACCTCGCGATGACAGCGCCGGCTGACTACGGCCTCACCGGCCTGTTCTACCAATTGCTGCAATATCCGCTTTTCAGCCGGTTTCTGGATGAAGATGTGATGAAGGGCGTGGACAAGGGCCGCGCGTCCCGGAACCTGGCGCTGCTATCGCAGCTCCTGACCAAGTTCGAATACCTGCACTTCATCACGGTCTTAAATCCCGAATATATTGAGCGCGATCTCCTCAGTCTTTTCAACCAGTTCCTTCGCTTTCTATACGATGGCGGGATCGACGAGTATGAGGACGATAGCGAATATGCACCCAGCGGGTGCGTATCATTCCTGACCATCCATCAGTCGAAGGGACTCGAATTCCCGGTCGTTGTCTGTGGGTCCCTGGAAGCGGTTCCGCGCAAGCAGTGGAACGAGATCGATGTGGCAATGGAAGCCTATCTTGCAAAGCCACCGTTTGAACCGCTCGACCGGACCAAGAGCTTCGACTTCCGCCGCTTGTTCTACACCGCGTTCTCCCGTGCCCAAAACCTGCTAGTCTTGGCGACGCAGGAGAAGGAGGGCCATGGAAGATCGCCGTCGAAATATTTCGCCGAAGTCTGGAACAGTCTGCCGAACTGGCGCGATCCGACGTTTCGCCCTGATCGGATCGATTTCGATCAGGTGAAAGAGATCAACCTTAAGCGACAATACAGCTTCACCTCACACATTGCCCTCTTTGAAACCTGCGCCGAGCAATATCGATTTTTCCGCGAGCTAGAGTTCACTCCGGTCCGCGCCAGCGCGCAGCTCTTTGGCACGCTCGTGCATCAGACCATCGAAGATGTGCACAAGGCGGTCTTGCGGGGAGAGCCACAAATCGTGACCAGCAGGAAGGTGGAGGAATGGTTCGAAACGAATTACCACTACCTGTCGCGCCGCGAGCGGCAATATCTGAATGCACTCGCGAAGGGCGCTGCGCTCCGCCATGTGCAGCGATATGTTCAGCGCGAACGGCGGAATTTTGACCGGCTGAAGGAAGCTGAGGTCGATATCTCGCTAGTGAAGGATTCATACATCCTCAGCGGCTCGGTGGATCTCATTCGGGGCGAAGGAGATACGGTCGAGCTGATCGACTTCAAGGCAGAGAAAAAGCCAGACCTGGTGCGGGATCGCGAACGGCTCCAGCAATACCGCAAACAGCTTGAGGTCTATGCCCATCTCGTGGAGGAGAGGACGGGCTATCGTGTTAGCCGGACTCACCTCTATTACACGGGCGAAGAAAGCGGAAACCCGTTCATCAGTTGGGACAAGGACAGCAAGGCGATCGATCGCACCATGGCGGATTTCGACGGGATCGTCGGTCGGATCGAGAGCCGGGACTACCGAATGAAGTCCCGCCCCGGTAAAAAGTGCGAGGACTGCGACATGCGATTCTATTGTGACATGAAAAACTGGAAGTTTTTGGAAGGGTAAACGGCGAGTGAGTGACGGACAGGACAAGCTCGACCTCAGCAGCGGGCAGCAGGAAGGCCGGGTTGAGGAATACAAGTTCGCGCCGATCAAAGGCTATCCCATGCTCAACTGGCGTGGAAAGCGGCCGTTCAGCTCCACGCAGTTCTACCCGGCCCAGCTTAAGGAAGTGCACGGAGCCGACGTCGATGGCTGGCGCAACAAGATTTTCTGGGGAGACAATCTCCAGGTGATGAGTCACCTACTCAAGGATTTCCGTGGCAGAATTGACTTGATCTATATTGACCCTCCCTTCGATAGCAAGGCAGATTATAAAAAGAAAATTAGCCTTCGAGGAAAATCTGCTGAAGGAGATTACACAAATTTCGAAGAAAAACAGTATAGTGATATTTGGAACAATGATGATTATTTGCAATTTATATTTGAAAGACTAATATTAGCAAAGGAGCTTCTCTCGGAATCCGGTAGCATATATCTTCATTGCGATTGGCATAAAAGCCATCACCTTCGATGTTTAATGGATGAAGTTTTTGGTCAATCGTCATTCTCAAACGAAATAATTTGGCTGGCGGAAGGTGGCGGAACGTCCGGAATCCGCTTTTCCAGAAAACATCAAACTATTTTTTATTACACTAAATCAAATAAAGAATCTGAACGAATATTTAGAGCGGATGACGTAAGAGTTGCCTACAAAACGGAAAATATAAAACCGCAAACTTACAGCTTTGAGAAAAACGCAAAGAAGCGCCCCGGATTTAAGGATGGATACACGTGGACGCCAAACGAGGCAGGAAAAATACCCGCTGATGTTTGGTTGGATTGCTTTCTCGCAGAGGGAGAGGGGATCCCCCTTGATGTTTGGTCCGACATTAAGGGCCTTTATGGTCCATCTGGAGAGATTGTGGGTTACCCAACACAGAAGCCACTCGCGCTGCTTGATCGTATAATAAAAGCATCCTCAAATTCCGATAGCATTGTGCTGGATTTCTTCATGGGGTCTGGAACGACCATGCTCGCAGCGCAACGTCTTGGCCGGCGGTTCATCGGGGCGGATATCAATCTTGGCGCAATACAAACAACCTGTAGGCGCCTAATAGGCAAGAACTCGGACCTGCTCGATCAGGCCAACCCCGGTTTCGAAGTGTTCAATGTCAATAATTATGATGTGTTTAGGAACCCGATCGAAGCGGCCTCCCTCGTCGCTGAGGCTTTGGAAGTGCAAGTCTTCGCTCAGAGAGGGACATATGACGGCGAGAAGGATGGGCGCATGGTTAAGATCATGCCGGTCAACCGCATCGCGACCAAGGCTGACCTTGCCGATCTTGTTGCTGGCTTCGACCAGAAGGTGTTTCAGCGTCGGCAAGACGAGAACCCGAGGCACGCAGTCGAGAAAATTCTTCTCGTTTGCATGGGGCATGAGCCAGATCTGAAAGCTGAACTTGAGTTGCAAGCGAGGCCGTTCAAGATTGATGTCGAGGTCGTGGACATCCTGCGCGACAGATCGCAGCTCGAATTCAAGCGCGATGCCGAGGCAAAGGTCGCAATCCAAGATGGTGAGCTTGTAATCGAAAACTACTATCCAATGAACCTCTTGCAAAAGCTCTCGTTGCAGCAGGAGCAGGTTGGCGTGTGGCGCGAGCTGGTGGATAGCGTGATGGTGGATTGGAACTATGATGGCGCGGTGCTGCAACCAGCCGTGGTTGATGTTCCTGGCAAGGACGATTTGGTCGTCGGCAGATATAAGGTTCCCGCTGATGCGGGCACGATCCGCGTGAAGATCACCGACCTGCTCTCCGAGAGCTGGGAGCGCAACATCGATGGCTAAGGCGAGCCAAGCTACGGAGCAGGAAGCTGTCCTTGGCGAGTTTGCCTTCTTTCAATTTTTGTGGACTTTTTACCGGCAGAACCGGGGCGCGATCCGGCGCGAATATCGCGACCTGACCAGGAAGTTTCTGGACTTCAACGATCCGGATCACAACCCCAGGGCATTCCTGCGCACACCGCAGTTCGAGGCCCTTGAGGTCTATATCTTCCTTAAGGAATTCCTCGGCAACAGCCGGGTCGAGGAGATTTTCAAGGACTGGTTTGACCGCGCAGGTAAGTTTGCCCTGCGCGAGGAAGGCGGCATCGCCAACAGGCAGGGACAGGTTTCCTTGTTCGAAAATGTCACACGCGACCAATACAAGGTCGTGTTCGAGGCAATGAAGCGGAACCGCCGCGTCTATCCCAACTATATCTTCGCGCTGACAATGGGCACCGGCAAGACCATCCTCATGGCCACCTGTATCTTCTACGAGTTCATCCTCGCCAATAAGTGGCCCAAGGACCCGAAATACTGCCACAACGCGCTAGTCTGCTCCCCGGACAAGACCGTTCTCCATTCGCTCCGCGAGCTGGAATCTTTCCCCCTCGCCCGCGTTGTTCCTCCCGAATATGTGAACTTCCTCACGACCCACATCCGCTTCCACTATCTCGAAGAAGCAGGCACCTCGCTCGACACGCTTGACCAGTCACGCTTCAACGTGATCGTCTCGAATGTCCAAAAGATCATTCTGAAGAAGAAGCACAAGCAGGACTCCGCGATCGATAGCCTGTTCCGGGCCACGCCTGAAGTCTTCACCCTGGAAAATGTCTATGGCGAAGCCGCCGACCTCTATGGGTTCGATCAGCCAGAGGATGAAACGGAACTGACCACCAACCAGCGGTTCGAGAAGCTGACCCGCCTTGAACAGCTCGGCATCTATGTGGACGAGGCCCACCATGCCTTCGGTGCCGATTTGGCCAAGGACATGGGGATCGGAAAGCTTACCGATACCAGCCTGCGGACGACGATCGACAAGCTCGCCGCAAAGTTGAAATCGGCTGGGACGCAGGTGGTAGCCTGCTTCAATTATACTGGCACTCCCTATGTCGGCCGCACCGTTCTGCCCGAGGTTGTCTACGCCTATGGGTTGAAGGATGCGATCAACAACCTGTATCTCAAGAACGTCGATCTCAAGGGTTACTCCAACTCTCGCACGGCCGAGTTCGTGAAAATCGTCGTCGATGATTTCTGCGATCAGACGGAAGGCCTCCAGCCGGAAGGGCTTACGCCGAAGATTGCATTCTTCGCCGCCGACATAGATGAGGCGGTCAACAAGCTGAAGCCGGCAGTCGAGGCAGCGCTTATCGAACGCGGCATCTCGACAAGCCGTATTCTAATCAACGTCGGCGATGCGAAAATTACCTCAAATGATGACGAGCGGGCTTTCCGCAGGCTGGACTATCCCGAGAGCGAAAAGCAGTTCATCATCCTGGTAAACAAGGGTCGCGAAGGGTGGAATTGCCGATCGCTGTTCGGAGTTGCCCTCTTCCGTAAACCCAATTCGAAGATCTTTGTGCTCCAGGCCTCGATGCGTTGTCTGCGTTCGATCGGTGACGCACAGCAGACTGGCCATATCTATCTGTCGCAGGAAAATCTGGCCATACTCGACGAGGAGCTACAGCAGAACTTCCGCATGACAGCCGACGATCTGAAGGCCGCTGCCAGTGACAAGGAGACCGTTCAGATCCGCGTCAACGAGCCGGTCAAATTGAAGATCCGGCGCGTTCGACGCAGCTTCGATCTGGAAGAGAAGGTGCCGGTAGAAAATGCCGATCTTGGTTTCAATATGGCCGACAAAGCCGCTTGGGCTGAACTGACTGACCGCTACCGCCTGCTTGAAACCCAGCGATTGGAACTCGGGCCTGCCAAAGCCAGCGATCGTGTGAAGGATTTGTCGGGGAAGCGTTCAAAACTGGCTTATTCATCCTTGATGATAGTCGCGGAGGTCGCCCGCTATCTCAACCGCAGCCCAATCGAGATCGATAGATTGCTCAGCTCCTCGAAGCAGGGTTTTCCTTCCATTCTTGATGCGGTAAATACGTTCAACGACCTGCTATACGATCTTATCATTCCCAGTCTATTCCGCACTCTTTACGGCCTCAATCCAACAGAAACTGCCGAGGAATTTGAGGTCGATCTTGTCAAAATACCGGCTGAGGGCTTCTACTCAGTCACAGCCGCCAAGGACAAGATCGTGCGCGAAACCGACGCCCTGGCGCAGCCGCACCGGGATAAAAGTTTTCACCTCGACACCTACTGCTTCGACTCTAACCCCGAGCAAATCCTTTTCTGGGATTTGGTTCGTGAGGGACGTGTGAAGAAGCTGTATTTCACTGGCATGCTGACACATGGTCAATCAGATTTCTTCATCCAGTATATTGACCCGGATTCGAATACCGTGCGGTCCTACTACCCGGACTTCCTGTTCGAGCGTGACGACGGAAAAATGGTGATCGTTGAGGTGAAAGGCGACCACCAGATTAATACGCCGGTGGTGCAGGCCAAGCGTGAATTTGCTGAACAGATGGCGATCGCGTCAGGCATGACATACGAGATGATCAAGGGGTCCGACGCGTCCGCACATAGCTACCAGCGACTTCTGCACTGATCGATATCTCGGAGGCTATGTAATGAAGATCAAGCACTACGCCCCCAAATTGCGCAACTGGCTTTCTATTGCGGCCGCCTCGGCACGGAAATGAGCCGCTCCAAGAAGGTCACCCCGACCCTCGTATAAAGTGGCTGACTTGACGGTGCTGCGCAGTTTGTTTTGCAGGCGGCTAATCTGCTGTTCGCTCGGATCATAATGTCCGTCTGAGCCTTCTCGGTTAAACCACCACCAGACGATTGCGGCCCCGATCGCTGCACTAAACGGAACCATGCCGAGACTTTCGCCGAGTGGGTCCCCTTTGAATATGGAGCCGAACATCGCGATCACGCCGACGACCCCGCCGACGATCGCACCTGTGATCATCTTATCTAACATCGCTCGCCTCCCGATCGCTGATATCGGCTTATTCGATATAGAACTTGTCGATCTATCGCAAGTGAATGGCCGGGGCGATCTACAGCGAGGCGCAGAAATCGGTTGCCCGAGCCCTCACTGCTGCGCGCTATGAAGCTGGCCTGAAACAAGCCGATTTGGCGAAGGCGATTGGCAAACATCAGTCTTACATCTCTGATATCGAGAGAGGGCAGCGGCGCGTCGATATTCTGGAGCTTTACGCGATCGCCCGCGCATTGAATGTAGAGCCGGTGGATCTGTATGCGCAGATTACCAGTGGCTTGCCGCAAATCGTCGATGTTTAAGAAGCAATAAGCACGCAGTGCTCCATGATGCCGCCCCGCACTACGGCAAAAAATGCCGTTCCCTCTTGGGTAAATTCTTTCCCCCCGAGATTTCAAAAGCGTGATATAATATTCGTATGAAAACAAATCGAAAGGCCGCGCGCCTCCTATTTTTATAGGAGAACGCATGAGCACCATCACTTCATTCAAAGGCTGGCTGCTCGACGAAGCAGTTCGAATTGACGAGCATTGTCCAGGCTTCGCTGGCCATATGCTGCGAAGCTCGACTGAGCGCCGCCATGTGGTCGCGGCCTATCTGGCTCAGAGCCATCCCGCAATTACGTTTGCTTGCCAGGCCTCTCTCGGTGAATTCTTGGCCACCGCCAAACATCATCAAATTCTGCAAGCAGCATTTGGCGACGTCCCGAACGGATTGCGCGGGGCGTTGAGGCGCGGCGGATCGCAACCTTTTCCAAAAAGGCACTACCGCTATTTGCACGCGCTGCTGGTGAGCGATGCCCGACCCGAAATGCCTCTCCTGATTAGCCGCATGAAAAGCGTGAATCCTACGGCGCTTCGCATTGCGCGGGCGTTGCCGTCCGATCTGCGACTACCATCGCTCGTCGAAGTTTTCCGAGATGTGGAAAGCGCGCGTGACCTGCGCCAACTCGTTGAACTTTTGGACCGCGCCGAGGTTAATCGGGATGAAATGCGGCGCGCGCTGTCATCCGTCGATAGCCTGGACGGCGTCGTCGAATTCGCGAAGCGGTGGGGCTTTCGCGCCGCCATTCCGATGCATCCGATCCCCCCGTCTTCGATATATCACCCTGTCGAAACAGCGGACGAGATCAGGGCACTAGCGTCGAAATTTCAGAACTGCGTTCGAAACTATCTCGTCAATATACTTGAACGGCGCTCCTCCTTTGCCATTGCCAAGGACGGGAAAAGCGAAGCCGTCGTCCACCTCATCAGGTCGCCGCGCGGGTGGCAATTGGAAGGCATTTACGGACCGAGAAACCGCCGTCCGCCCGTTCAAATTCGTGAAGCGGTCACCGACCATCTGGCGCTGCACGGTGTCGTGCGTGCTCGTCGAAGCGATAAGCCGGAAAGCCCTTGGGCATGTCTCAGGAGGCTCGCCGGCTATGTGGATTATCACGATGACTGGGCAGAATTTCAGGCGTGATTTCCTGAATCGACCGATGGCCCGATCCTGACGGCTGGCACCCGCTTAACGAAATCTGAGATCGACGCTTCATCCGCTCCCCACACGATCAGCATTAGTCCAAAGGGCGCTTTCCAGGCAGGCCCGCCCGGTCCGTCAAATCGCAGCCGGCCCGCAAGCAGCAGGGTATGGGCATGATGGCTGACCCGATTTTGGTAGGTTGGGGAGTCAGTGCGAACCGGCACGAGCATGATCACCCGCTCGACCTCTCCATTTTCCCAAGCTGATGCAGCCCGATTCATCCATTTCACCACCGAAGAAAAAGGCGGGTTCACAAATGCGAGTTTGCCTGACCACTCCGATGATATTCCGCACTGAGGAGGAATGATTTTGCGTGCTGCCAATATGGGGGCGTCTGCATGCCCACAGGGGTCAATATCGATCTTCCCAAATACTGCCTCGACTTCGTTCAGAAACCATTTTGGAGTGAACCGCGCATCGCGTTCATCCAGTGACGAGCGATCAAATGACCATGACGATCGAACTGGCTTTTCTGTCCTGGCGTTGGGGGCGATGGCTGAAATCAGCTTGCAAGCTGATGCTATGCTCCCATCCCCATGCTCGACTGCTGTAACGGTGCGGGGCGCAATGCCCGCGCGCGCCGCTGTTTCCTTGACCGACCAAAGAAGCTTCCGACGTCGGTTCTGAAGCTGCTCCGGCAGCGATCTGCCTTGGGCAACATTGGCTACACGAACGCTTAGCTCTCCCATCGCCATCAGCAAAAGCCTCATCGAGCCGATACCGCGTTCCAGCCGCACGACCGACAATCGCGGCACAGCCAATTTCCGAGCGAATTCAGACTGGGAATAGCCGGCCTCCGAACGAGCCTTAGCGATCAATATATGCAGCGTCATCCGATGCATATTTGTATCACATTGTGCATTCGTCAATGCTCAACTGGGCTCACTTACGATATCTTGGGCTGCTTGTTTTTGCGTTGCCTGACGACATTGTCGCGCTCCAGCTTTCGCGCAGCTTGAACCTTTTCGGGTATTCCCAGCGAAGGTAGTGGCGTTGACGTAGCTGGCCGCTGCCCCGCCTTCATGAGGCGAGCGACCTTGAGTTGCAGTTCCTGCTCGCTGATACCGGGCTGTTGCTCGAACAGCTTCTCCCGTTCTCTCTTCTCGATAGAACTCATAGAAATCATTTGAGACTCGCGCCTATTTCGCGCGTCCATTGATTTTACAATGACTTCTTCATTCCAATATTTCTTCTTGAATTTCTTTCTCATTCATCAAAAATATCAAAATTGGCATACCCGAGTCTATATGTTTCGTTCGTTTAGGTGAATTTTTCCGCGCGACGCTTTTCACGTGATTTTCTCTGGCGTTCGCGAGCCAACACGCGTTGATGGACCTTCTTCGCCTCCAGTTCATGGGCGGACAATTCGCGCTTCTTCGGGCCGCTCTTGGAATCATATATCCAGTCAAGGAATCCAAGATCGACGGCTCGCATTTCGACATCGACGTAGTCGGTCTGATCGAACATCTCTTGCAGGTAACGCGCTTGGGTATGATCGTAGACGAAGACCTGGATTGATCGATCCGATTCCGGGTCGCGGACGGAGCAGCGGGATACGAACTGATAGATGGTTTCGAACTCCCGAGTTTCTTTGGCCGCGAACGGATCGACGCCTAAAATTTTCAGGGTTTCGAATTCGCCCGGATCGGGCTTTGCCGTATACAACATAGAAACATAATCGACTTCCGAGTATCGATTTGACCCAGCCATGCGGGGCGGAAGTTGCTCACCCGGCAGGCGCTTCAGCAAGTTTTCATAGCGATGGTTGCACGACCAAATATGCGTCGATTTTCCGACTTCCTTGCGAAGCCATTCGGAGATTAGTCCGAGATGTTTTTTACCGGATGGCTTGTCGAACAAGCCCCGGCTGGCCCCGTGCGCTCGGGCGAAATAGGTGATCGTCATCTTCCGCCTTTGGAACCGGCGAAGATTTGGCCGCACCGACCGTTTCCAGACAATATTTGGCTCGATTGCTTCCAAGACCTTTTTGGTCAAACTCCGGTCAAACGCATTCGCGAGGACGGTGACGCGGTCGAAATTTAGAAGGGCGCGAGGACTCCAGATAGAGGTCCAGCGCCAAGCGGGCTCGCGTGCGAGCATGACCCAATCGTCGGTTTCAGTGAGGACGATGAAATGTTGGGCATTCACCCTTCTGTGCAATTTGGCGATCTCGCGCGCCATCGTATCTCTCGTGAACTCGGCGTTTGTTGCCAAGCTTGCCGCCGCTGGAATGATTGCGTTCAGGCTCTCGCCGGGAATGATTGCAAAGTGCTGCTGCAAAATGGGCCATGTCAACGCGCTGTTGGTGACTTCAGATTCAAAAACTGAAGGCGTCTCGTCCACCACCAGGGTCCAGCTACCGAAATTAGACAGATCCGCGTCCATCATCGCGGCATGCGTTATTACAGCTAATACGTGACCTGATTTGTAGATATGGGGAAGCGCCTCAACTCGCAGCTTCACTGAACGACGTTTGCCGTCGGTCTCGTTATCCGACGACATGATCTCCTCGACGTGAAGGCTGCTGCGCCGATACGCGAGCATACTTCTGATTTTGTCACTTCGCTCGCTGATGGCTTCTCTTCGATCGCACGCAAAAAGATAAAGGCCGTGATTATCGATTATGTGATCGATTTCCGCGTGCGTTTTTCCTGCCCCGGCAGGGCGATCATCGAAGAAAATAGTGCCCGTTGGTGATGAGATATATGTAGCACTGGCGCTACTGTTGTATTCGAATTGTGTCACGGTAGATCGTTTCTTTGTATAGGAATATTGCGTGACATCTCAGGTGAAAGCGGCATCTGCCGCGCCCCATTGAGTCATGTCGTTGGTTCAAAAATGATGGCTGGACGGCTGACACATATGAGGTGGGGACCGCCGCATGTGTGGGAGCCGGCCTGTCATCACGTGCAAGGCGCGCCTTGCGCGGCTTCGCGCTTGATGATTTTCAGATCGGCAATTTTCGCTCGCGCTCCAATTCCCGGCCCCCTCGCGATCGAAACAGACGTGGCTGCACCACATCCATTCGATCACAAAGGTGCATTTCGCCATCTGTGTGTCTCCCAATGGAAGAAATCACAATCTCAAGCGCGCGCAGCGCGCACCGGCAACAGTAGCGCGTTGCAGTCCGGTAAACGCCATGTGCGGATCCGCGAGATGGCGCGGATAGATCGCGTCGTGGCGGAATAATGCAAGAGAGGCCCGGCCAAGCGGCATGCGCCGACCGGCTTCCTGCATTCAAGCAGCTTCCAAAAATTGACCGGCCTCGTCGCAGCGGGTGAGCAAGTGCGTTGCACGATCGGCGGGGTCTTCGCCGCTAATGTGTGCCCGATCGAATTTAGCTTGATTAAGCTCTCTAAATAATTCTTCTGTTGATGCCATTCTTTCGCTCCAAAGGTTCTATAATTCTATCTAATTTCTCTAAAACTGCGCTGATTGGGGAGCGCCGGTCTTGGCGAAATTTACAAGCGCTACTGCTTGATTGATCGTCATCGGATCCAGTTGACCTTTTGCGATTTTTTTCGCTCCAACGCCTTTGAGCGAAAACGCTATGTTTGCGGATGACAGCAAACGCTCAGACCAGATTTTCACGTTGGTATGGATTTTGGGATGAAATTCGACGCAGTAGATTGCGAATGCCAACGGATTCTCAACGTAATGGGCGGAGTTCCGAATTCTCTGATCTCTGCGGTGCTTCTGTCGCGTGCTCCAGATCTCAAAGTCGTCACAGATTACGTGGAATTCTTGTTCACACCAAGGATAACCGTCGCTTTTGAACGCGGTCTCAATACCCGGTATGGGCCCGTCATTCCCCTTGGATGCGAGATAGAACCCGACTTGCAGAATCTCTGCAACTGTGGCGATTTTTTTGGGCATTGAATTTCTCCGTTTGATTTAACACGGAGAGCCATTTATTGGCATTTTTTCCAACTAGCAATACAGTAAAAAGTGGTAATTAACTGATTTCTATACTAAAAAAGTGGTAACGCAATTCAGATTTTTCGCAAAAAAGCGTTCAATTTGGAGAAATTTGCAGCATATTCCTGCACAGATATATTGAGATAAGGGGAGCCAAGACTGCGACGAATTGAAGCCTTGTCTCCTTGGAATCCCAAAAAAGGGCGCGTCGGAAAGGGGCGCTGCGCGGAACGCCATCGAGGCCATTGATGTTTAAAGAAAAAAGATATGGACAGGAATATTCGAGATGATTTAGGTTTGTGAAATTAATCCGCTAAAGGAAAATTCCAATGAATTTAAGTAAAGTCTCTAATATTGAAATTATTGTTCAGAATAGAGGAAACTCTACACTGAATCGCTACATCGCACATGCCGAGGATGAGCCGATGTATTTGCATCGTTCGTTTCAGGATATTGGCGAGGCAGTGCAGCATACCCATGACTTTGTGGCGGATCGCCTTTTGAGGAACGGGTGCGGCGACGGTCTTATTTATGACCAAGAAATCGGTCGGATCATCTCAATCTTCGGGCACGCTCAGCGGCCAAAGCCAGGGTCGGAGGCTCCTGTTGTAGAGATTCAAGCCTCATTGTCGCATGACCGCATGGTCGAGGTCGAAACGGCGTTTCTGCCTTGGCGAGATTGGGGAGGCGACCTTGACGCCGCGCCAACCTTTGTCTGGCAAACGCTATTTTAGCGAAAGGGGGCGGCGATTTGTGATTTTGACCATTGAGCAATCGCCGCCCACGTGCATGAGCCATCTTCTGGTTTGCGCCATCACCGGCGTATTTTCGTCGAGCAAACGCTATGCTGATAGATTGCGAAACGTTGGACCTGGGTCAGAGCCAACCCCCTCGACGAGCCATTGCTCGAACGAAAGCGGAAGCGAGGTCGCTTGCAGTTTCGCCGCGTCGTTCAATGTCCGCATAAGGTCGGGATGGTCGAGCAGGGGATGGAAAGCCTCCGCGAGGTATATTGCCCGTATTCCTGTCGCCGCCTCTAAGGCGTCGAAACCAATTGTCGCGCGCGATGCGCGCTCCTTTCGACCGCCAAATCGAAATCGGGCTGTTGCAGCGTCACGAGCGACGGCGGCGTAGAAGATAAGCTCACTGAGGGCACCGACCGCGATATTCTCGCCTGCTTTAAGTTCGATTACCGTGAAATGTCCATCACCAGTGCCGACAATATCGATTGCACTGGTGCCGCCCGTGAACACCGGCGACGTCAAATTTGCTGTCCGATAAAGTCCCACAGGAAACTGACGGTCTAGAAGTCGCAGGTTCAGCGCCTTCTTGAGGACGGGAGCATGCTCTTGGATCAATGACCATTCGAGTCTGGCTTCTGGTTTCGGGCTTTCCGGGCGCTCAGCACTTGCGCCCGCAATGTTGAGATACAGATCCGCGCCTGTCCGCACCGCGCAATCATCGAGGTGCTGCGGCGTGCCTATACGGAACCAGTCCGGAAAGAGGTCGGCAAACCTTTGGACCCGATACAGGAAACGTGCGTAATGAGGATTGAGCGGATTGTCCGGCTGTTTTGCGGGCGGGTTCCAATGAAGCGTGATAATGCGCGTGTTTAGCCATAGCCTTAGAGCGAGAGCCCAGCCCTCGAATCCGGCAGCATTGGTCTGCATATTGCTACAGGTGGCGTGGTCGCTCATATGCACGTCGATATCTGGGCCAGCCCGATTGAACTGAACCTGTGTATTTGCCGGAAGACGAATATTGCGTCGATCTCTGCCTGAGACCTCGGCCCACGCGGCGTAGGCCGCGCGGAGGTCGCTACCAATTGATTCGTTGGAGGAAGCTGCGGCCTCGATCCTGTTCATGGAAATTGATCTCCGACGTCTATTCAATTGAGAATGAAAACCGCGCCGGTTGGCGTATTATCTGATGCTGGCGGAATAATCTGCCTTGCTCGGTTCCTGCCAACCGCGCGCCCGGAGCAATGCGGCCATGTCGAATGGTTCCTCAGATACCAGCCTGGACCAATGATGATTGGGCACCTCAAACTCATCGAGCAGCATCTTCCAGCGTCGAGGTTTTGCAAAGCGACCATGGAGGGAAGTGCGGTGGCAGCGAATGCACAGTCCAATCCATGTCGAAAGATCATAATAGTGCTCGGCATGTTCATCGCGAGCCGGTGAGCGGCAGATGTCGCAAATAGCAGGCCGCTCGGTGCATCCCTGCTTGGCGAGCCAGTTTGACAGACCAGCAATTCGATCTCGTTCCCGATCGCTGAAGCCACTATACGACCCTTTGTCAGAAAGTGCCGATTGATCCGGTGCAAGCCGGGCCTTCGCCGCCCCGATGATAATATCGGGTCCCAAAGCTCGGACGGCACGACGAGGCAATGCGGCGATCAACGCGTCTGGATCAAAATGGGGCATCAACTATAGAACCTTTAGGACGCTATCGGCGGCCTCTTCTCAGGACACGTCTAAACATGCTTTCAACTGCTTCGTCTGTCCACATACAGCCATCAAGCATCCTTATTTTAGCAACCAGATTCAGGAACGCCGAGCATCGTTTTGGGTCGTGACTCAGTTTGCTCAGATCGTGGCGGTAGCGTCGATAAACTGACCGCACCAGTTCATCGTTGGGACCAAGCTTTGACACCAATGCGGCCTCTGTCTCAAGGGATCGTTTTTTCTTAGATATCCAGTGCTTGGCGGGACCTATTGTGGCGACACGCGTCCGATATCTGCTATTTATGGCCCCTGATTTCTTCGAATGAAAACGACGTCGCACTAAGTTCGCCGAGAGCGTCTTATACATTATGTCGATAAACGAGCATTTATCCTCCCCATTCAAAATTGCTGATGCGCGATCCATTCATTTCAATCAAGAAGCACACGTGCCCATCCTGCCTCATTGATCTAACCGCAAACGGAACATCTACTGCGACGTGATTCCTGT
>NZ_LMGF01000003.1:1521037-1527151 GCF_001427085.1 Sphingopyxis sp. Root1497 | reverse complement strand
CCTCCCAACCGATATTGGCCATTCCGAAACAGAGTGGTTGCGAAATAGGTCGTTAACCGTCTGCCTGATCTGCGAGAGAAGCGTGCCTCCCGAAACTCGATTGGAACAGAGCTTCGTTGCTCGTCTCACGGATGGCTTTGCGATAATCTTTTGTGTCCAAGATGCCGAGGCCGAAGCTCACCGCAATACACTACATCAGCTACACGCTGGGAAATTTACTGCCATTTTCGACATAATATGGTCGTCGTCGCTGCCGTCGCCGTCGCCGTCGCCGTCGCCGTCGCCGTCGCCGTCGCCGTCGCCGTAATTGCACTTTAACGTATGTGCCGGTAACCATCTGACGTCAAAATAAACACGCGGGGGCGGACGTGTCTGGACTTTTTTCGATCATTTTCTTGGCGGCGGTCGTCGGGATTTTCAAACCCTACGTCGGTGATTTGAAACGGTGGCATTTTGCCGTCGCCGCGCTCGTATCGCTTATCCTTGTTGGCTCGTTCGCCGATCCCAAGGCGGTATCAGAACAAGCACCAGTCGAGGCACCTGAAGAGAAATCTGCCGAGAGCGGCACTGCCGCAGATGTCGCGCCGAAGGCTCCCCCGTCGAAATGGACCTACGACGAACAGATCGACCAGATGCGCGGCACGGTCACCAAGACTGCTCGGGTTACGAGTTTGAACGAAGTGAACCTTCAATTTCCGTATGGGACGGTGGGCGGATATCTCGACGTCCGCAAGCGCCCCACCGATGGATTGAACATCATGTTCAGTGTGGATAGTGGGCAAATCCTGTGTCGCAGCTACAGCGACGGTCACATTTCAGTGAAGTTCGACGATCAGCCCATCAAAAATTATGGGTGTGATGGCGCGAGCGACGGCAGTTCGGATGTCGCCTTCATCCGCAACGAATCCGGCTTTCTCGCGAACCTGAAGAAGTCGAAGAAGGTCATCATCGAAGCCGAGTTCTATCAGCAGGGACGGCAGCAGTTCATGTTCGACACGGCAGGACTGGAGTGGAAGTGATGGTCGCGCAGAAGAATAAAGTGATGCTCCCCGCAGGATTGATCGCTTGCGCTTCGGCGATTAGGACTTGCATCGAAGACGATCAAGGGGAGGACGTGATATAACGTGATGCGCCTAGTTTACACGATTGTCGCCCTGAGCTTCTCCACGAGCGCTGTTGCAGTGCCTCCTTGGGAGGTAGCGAAATCTGACGGATATTGTTCGGCGATCACGTCATTTGAGGACGATACCATTATCGGCATCACGCTCGACTGGCGAACGGATATGATTGGCCTTTACCTATTCAACGAACATTGGAAGTCTCTCGCTGAGCGGGAAGGCGGAACCATAAACATGCATATCCAAATGTCCGGTAACGTCGAATATGATGAATGGTTTGACGAGAAAGCGGATATCGGAACCGATGGGCCTATCGGGTTTCGGACGAGCTTTGCCAAGGAACACAAGGACGATTTTCTGACAAGCTGGGCGTTCGCTAACGCGTTCACATTGCGTGCCGACGATATCAACCTAGGTTCCTTTACCCTTCGAGGTTCGAGGGAAGCTATGCTGTCATTGCTCAATTGCGCCAATCGTGCCCTCAAGGAAGACCGCTCCGATCCCTTCGCGAAATAGATGATCAGCGAGCACTCGACTGACGCTCCCAACCGATTTCTATGCGTCTACAAGCTTTGGAGCCGTGCAAAATTCTGATTTTGTGGAGATGATCAATGTCGAAGAATCCTCAACCCGATGAAGGCGCAGACGAATTTATCACGCGCCGGATGGCGGGCGGCAAGCCAAACAAACACCTAGAAAAGCTCGATGCAAACCACATGCTATCGGGCGAGGCTGTCATAGTTTGGGCACCAAGCTTCCGTATCGGCACTACGTTTGAGGGCATAGCCGTCTTGACGTCAATGCGGCTGATTTTCTTTCGTGCTGGAAAGCTAGGCGACATGCTGGAACCAATACCAATTGATAAAATTAGCAGCGTCGAAGCGAAGCGCGGCATCATGTTTCTAGATGCCACCGTAAATACGACAAATGACTCGTTGAAGCTTCGGTTTGCGGACAAGCGGCGTGGTGATGACGTGCTTCACGCGCTACAAGAAATAATTCACCAGCCGCAGAATAATGCAGAGATGAGTTCTACGCGAAGCGTTACAACCGATACTCCCATGGATAAAATCGTTCGACTCGGCGAGCTTCGGGATGCCGGGTTGCTCACGGATGAAGAGTTCACGGCAAAAAAGGCGGAACTGCTAAGTCAGATTTAGACGAATTAACGATTTTCTCTTTGTTGGCCAGCGGATTGTGGTTCAGCATTTTCTTGACGCATTCCAGAACTGTGAGATTCTTCTGGAATGACCAAACGCATCGCCATCTACACCCGCGTCTCGCAAGATAGCCAGACCACCGAGAACCAGCGCCGCGAGCTTATCGCTGTTGCCGAGCGGAATGGGTGGGAGATCATCACCGAGTTCACCGATCATGGAATCTCAGGCTCAAAAGGTCGTGACCAACGTCCCGGTTACGATGCGCTCATGAAGGCGGTCGCTCGTCGTGAGATCGATATGGTGGCAAGCTGGGCCGTCGATCGGCTTGGACGCTCACTGCAACATCTTGTTGGCTTCCTCACCGAGATTAATGCCAAGGGCGTCGATCTGTATTTGCACCAGCAAGCGTTGGACACGAGCACGCCGAGCGGGCGCGCGATGTTCGGCATGTTGAGCGTCTTTGCGGATTTTGAGCGCGAGATGATCCGAAGCAGGATCATGGCAGGGTTGGCGCGTAGTGATAAGAAGGCCGGTCGCCCATCCTTGCCTCCAATCATCGTCGAGAAAATCAAACGGACGCTCGCATCGGGAACTTCCATCAATGCCACCGCCAAGCGGCTCAAGGTTGGGGTCGGCACCGTCCACCGCATCAAGATGAAGATGGCCGAAGCCGCCTGACCAACAGCATCACCAAAACGGTCATCGCCGACACGATCGTCCCGAACATCATCACCGCCGTCGTCACGATGATCAGCGATCAAACTTCAGATAACGATAACCGAAATCATGGAGAGCATCATGACTGTCAGCATCGAAGAAGGCTCGAAGGACGATCGGGCAGCCTCGGGAAATGCTGATGGGGATGATCGTGGCGCACCGTTGATCGAAAGTAGGCCGAGACGCTCGAAGGATCAGGAAGCGTCTGAGGGGGCTTTGGAAGACGGTGATGATGTGAGTCCTCTTCTGGCACTCGAACAGACCGGCGCTGAAAAACCACAAGAAAATATCGCTAAGATGGAGGACTCGAACCGTTCGCCCGACAGCGANCGGGAAAATGGCCCATCATCAGCCAGAAAATCCCGAAAAACGGTCGGTATCGAGGACAGTGTTAGGTCGGCTCGCTGAGGCCGAGCTTACCGAAGTTCACGGCCGCAATGATGCGAAGCCAGTTACCAGTGGCTGCCCGAACCCAGTTTCATTCAGGCGCAGACGTGTCGCGAATAATAAACTGCGCCCGGTCGAGCAGTTCATCAAAGGTAATGATCTCGATAGACCGCAGGTCCTGTCTATACAGTTCAAAAGTGTCTTGCATGATCCGCTTATCCCGAATGCTGGGTGCTTTTGCAAATTCGTCACGCGAGCCAATGACGAGGATTGTCTTGGCATTGCGCGTTCTTGTCATGAGCGGCTTCGTGCCGTCACGAGAATAATGGCTGCCCATCTCCGCAAAGCTCAGCCACTCGGCTTTCTGCTCAAGTATCTGAGAAATTGCTCCTGTGAACTTGTCGCTGAACACATGTGTGCCGGAGCGGCTCTCGCTTCCTCTCACTGCCTTGAAAATGGGCGTGTCAGGCCTCTTGATCTCTACCAGCACCGTGTAATCGGTGAACTGCATAAGGAAGTCGATGACACTCTTTTCCCGATTGTCGACACCTCCGGTGGAGACGGTCATCTCGCGGTCAAAGGGCCGCATCACCCGGTAGTGAAGCCCGTAACCGAATACCCACGGCTGGCGTTCGAAAAATTCCTGCCATTGGAGTTCGGGCCACTCCCCTGCCCTCATTTCCCTTTCGAACTCTTCGAGCGCCGCTCGACGCCCGAGGAGCACATTGATCTCGTCAGGCGTAAGTGTATTCCTCAACGCGCCCAAAAGTGCGGCTCGGTCGGCGGAGTTCATCGAACGGACTTGCTCGATCAGATTTCCGTCAACAGCGTCTACAATAGCCCTACGACGAGCGCCCCCAGACATATCCTCGATATGAAACCCGTCCGGGTTGGACAGGTCGATGAAGTCCACTTCGTTTAGGAAGTTCGTTAAGCGCTGATACTCATCCTGCCTCAACGTGAAGCTATGTTCATCATATCCCTGATACCAATCCTCATTTCCGCGAGACTGGAAGGTTTGTAGCGTCACACGACGTATAGATTTGTCGTCTTGCGAGACCACGGCCGTAACCTGTGTTTTGCGCTTTGTGCCCGACATCCGGAGACGCAGCGCACCTTCTATCTCACCGAGATGCAGAACGTCGGAGCCCTCTAATACGATGATAACATTTCGCATGGGCTCGCTGTTGCGGGTATAAGTGAAAACCTTTGAGATGTAGGTCTTCCCCTCGCGCCGCAATTTAAAGAACTCATGGTTGTCGGTCATCGGCGGATGATGAGGGGTTGTTAGCCGAATAACAAGTGGCCGCTTATAGAACCAAATGCTCTACATCGACTTGCTCGAACGCGAGCTTTCGCACCGCCTCATTCAAGACCGTAACACGATGGCCGCTTCCGTAGTTATCGTGAACGGCGGAGCGCGATGAACCAGTTGTCCAACCGCCGAGAAGCAGAGAAATATCGTGATCGGTTCGCGCCGCGCGTAGCTCGTCCCTAAAGTTGTGGCGAAAAGAGTGGAACGATGTGCGGCTCCGCTTTGCGCCACTGGCTCGCAGAAATTGGGTGAACCATTTGCTGAAGGCGACGGGACGCGAACCGGTCGATCCCGTCTCGATATCGTCGAACAGCTTCTTCTCACCAGCCTCGCGCTTCGCCTGAGCGAAATGCAGGAGTCCACAGTTGATGAGGATCGGATGAACTGGAATTAGCCGATCACTGGCGGTGGTCTTCAACTGCTTGTCGGTGCTCCCGACCAGTGAGCGCAGGCTTACGACGATACATTCGACGCCATCGATGGTGCGAATGTCGGTGGTATCAAGCTGGCAGATTTCGCCGAGCCGCGCACCGGTAAACAACGCGATCAACGGCACCCAGAATCGCGCGTTGCGCGGTCGCTGATTACCGACTTGATTGTAGCCTCGCCCCCCGTCAAGGCAGCCGCGATAGAGCGGTGCGTTAAATATGGCGTGAAGCTGCTCGCCGTCGAACGGTAGGCGCTTGTCGCGCTTGTTTATCGGATCAGGCAGACGCAGCCCGCGCGCCGGGTTGCGCAAGAGCAGTTCCTCGTTGACCGCCCAATTCAGGAAACTGCTCATATTCGTCATTAGCGAGTTGGCGTTCGCCGCACTGATGATCTTGATGTCGCCGCGCAGGCGGGCCCGTTCAGCCGCTTCGCGCGGGGAGAGCTTGGGGAAGAGTTTGACCGCGTTGGCGGGAAGGAAGCGCAGCAAATCCAGCATGTCGCGACAATGTGCGCGTGAGATCGATGCGATGGGAACGGTCTCACCGATCACTGCGAGGGCTAGCTTCCGGCTCGTCTCATACGCCTCCCGCGTATTGATGGTCCATGCGCGCGTGGGGTCATCGATGTAGTTACGATACGCCTCGGCCAGCGTGAGCGGGGTGTCAGGCTGGACTCGCTCAACAGCCATCGACGCCACCGGCATGGGAATGGAATACGCGATGGGATCGTCCTTCAACGGTCGGATAAGCGTCGCATCGACCGGTAAGCCTGCCATCGCGCGAGCGTGCTCAATCTCCATCTCGATCCGGGCAACCACCCCCGGCAATCGACGCAAGGCAACGGCGAGACTGTCAGTGCGCAGCGACCGCCAGATTTCGAGACGATTTAATAGACGCTGAGCATTCGCCGGGACAGTGTGGCGATAGTAGATTTTGCGGCCTCGTCGAAGCATGCCACGGGGCAAATTCCGTAGCAGTTTACCGTAGCA
>NZ_LMGF01000003.1:1502663-1521024 GCF_001427085.1 Sphingopyxis sp. Root1497 | reverse complement strand
CGTCTTTGCGACGATCCCCGCGCATTTTCAATGCTTTGAGAGTAGCTGGTGCCCAGAAGAGGACTCGAACCTCCACGACCTTGCGATCGCCAGCACCTGAAGCTGGTGCGTCTACCAATTCCGCCATCTGGGCACGGGGTAGGAGCGGGCGCTTAGCGGCGCGGCACGCGCCTTGTCAACCGCGCTGCAACCGGCTCGCTGCATTTTATCGAAAAGTGGCGCTTTCCGGTGCCGCCGTCCCGCTCTCCCCTTGCCCGCACCATCGCTTCGCGGCATGGGGAGCCGGACGGCGGACGGCGCCGCGACAGAATCATCACGGGCTCATGCGATGCGAAATCTCGACGAACAATTGATCACGGTGCTCGGCGGCGGCGGCTTCATCGGCCGCTATGTCGTGCAGAAGCTGCTCGCGCGCGGCGCGCGGGTGCGCATCGCCGAACGCGAGCCGCGCAAGGCGGTGTTCCTGAAGCCGCTCGGCGGGCTCGGCCAGACGCAGTTCGTCGCCGCCGACGTCCGCGACGCCGCCAGCGTGGCGCGCGCGATCCAGGGCAGCGACGCGGTGATCAACCTCGTCGGCAGCTTCGACGACATGGCTGCGGTCCATGCCGAAGGCGCCGGCAACATCGCACAGGCGGCCGCGACCGCCGGCATCGCGGCGCTGGTCCATGTCTCGGCGATCGGCGCCGACCCGGGCGCCGCCTCGGCCTATGGTCGCAGCAAGGGCGACGGCGAAGCGCGCGTGCGCGCCGCCTTTCCCGCCGCGGCGATCCTGCGTCCCTCGATCGTCTTCGGCCGCGAGGACCGCTTCATCAATCGCTTCGCGGGGATGATCCGCATGCTGCCGGTCGTCCCGGTGATCGCGCCGGGTGCGAAGTTCCAGCCGGTCCATGTCGCCGACGTCGCCGACGCGGTGGTCGCGGCGCTCGACGCAGGCGCGGCGGGCCGGACGTTCGAGCTTGGCGGGCCGCAGGTGCTGACGATGGCCGAATTGCAGCGCTGGATCGCCGAAGCGACCGCGCGCAGCCCGCTGTTCGTCGAGGTGCCCGACGCCGTCGCCTCGGCACTCGCCAGCGGTTTCGGCTGGGCGCCGGGGGCGCCGATCACCAAGGACCAATGGCTGATGCTGCAGCACGACAATGTCGTCGCGGCGGACGCGGCGGGGCTTGGCGACCTCGGTATCGTGCCGGCGTCGCTCGCCTCGGTCGCCGACGGCTGGCTGGTGCAATATCGCCGCAACGGCCGCTTCGCCGAACTCGCCGCGCGCTAACCCCCCGCCCGCGCGCCCTCTGGCGCCAATCGCAAAAGCTGTTACTCTGAGCCGGGGTCGCTTCTGCTTTGCGGGGGTGTGCGATGAAATATGGGGGGATGGCCGCGCTGCTGACGGCGGCGCTGGTTCTGGCTGGCTGCGACAATACGCCGGCCGATTTGCATGGATTGCCAAAGGATGCCGCCGAGCGCGCGACCTTATGCGGTCGTTCGGCGCTGGCCTATGCCGCGGCGGGCAGCGGCAAGGGAGCCGCCGAGGAAAAAAGGCGACAGGAGTTGCTGCAGACCATCGTCGACAAGACGGGTTTCTTCAGCGCCACCGGCCTCGACGATGAAAAGGGCAAGGCGCTGCTCGGCGATATCCAGGACACGCTGAAGGGCGGCAACTGGCTGGGCACGCTCAACCAGTGCAAGGCGGCCTATGCGCTCGGCGACCCCGAGCCGCTACCGAAATTGCCGACCGAGCCGAAGGAAAAGCCCGCGGCCTGCGCCGCGGTCGCGGTCGCCGCGGCGTTCGGCGACGGATCGAGCGACCTCGCGGCGCTCCAGAAAAACGTCCTGATGAACCCGCAATCCTCCTATTTCCTGATCGCCGCGGCGAACCAGGATGGCGGCATGGCGGCGGCGCAGAATGCGATGGCGGGCAAGGTCGAATGGGCGATCGCGTCGGGCGCGGTCGGGCCGCTGACCGACGCCTGCGTCAAGGAATATCCCAAGGCCGCCGCGACCACCGCGGTAACGCTGCCCGCCGACGAAGGCCAGGCGGTCGCCGCGTGCGGCTTCAACGCCGGATTGCTCGGTACGCTGGAGGGCGAGGAAGGCGCGATGGCCAAGGCCGTCGCCAAGAAACTGCAGGACGGCGGCATGATGCCCGACCTCGCGCTCGCCGGCAGCCCGAAGAAGCTGCTCGAACAGGCGCTCGACCTCGGCCCGCCGGCCAATGTACTGAAAGCCTGCGGCGCGCGGTTCAAATAGCGACTGGCCAAGCCGCGCGGCTGTCCTTAGGGCAGAGACAGGACAGGGGCGTCCGACATCGGTCGGGCGCCCCCGCCTTGTTTCAGAGCCATCGTCGCAGGACCCAATGAACGAAATCATGACCGCCATCATCCTCGGCATCGTCGAGGGGCTGACCGAATTCCTGCCGGTATCGTCGACCGGGCATTTGATCCTCGCGACCGAATTGCTCGGTTATGACGCGTCGCGCTGGGCGATCTTCAACATCGCGATCCAGCCCGGCGCGATCCTCGCGATCGTCGTGCTCTACCGGAAATTATTCTGGGAGATGTTCACCGGCTTCTTTCGGCGCGATCCGGTCGCGATCGCCTTTGTCCGCAACCTGGCGCTCGCCTTCGTCCCCGCGGTCGCGCTCGGCCTCGCGCTCGGCGATTATATCGAAGTGCTGCTCGAAAATGCGGTGGTCGTCGCCTGGGCGCTGATTATCGGCGGCTTCGCGATCCTGCTCGTCGAACGTTATGCCAAGCCGAAGGAGAGCGGCGGCGTCGCCAACCTGTCGGTGCGCCAGTCGGTGCTGATCGGCCTCGTCCAGTGCATCGCGATGATCCCCGGGGTCAGCCGCTCGGGCGCGACGATCCTCGGCGCGATGTCGCTGGGCGTCGACCGCAAAACCGCCGCCGAGTTCAGCTTCTTCCTCGCGCTGCCGACCCTGACCGGCGCGACCGCGCTGCAATTGTTCAAGCATCGCGACGCGATCACGACGAACGACCTCGGCCTGATCGGGGTCGGCGCCTTTGTCTCGTTCATCGTCGCCTGGGTGGTGATCAAGGCGTTCCTCGCGGTGGTGACACGCTATGGCTTCACCCCCTTCGCCTGGTACCGAATCATCGTCGGCGCCGCCGCGCTGGTTTGGCTGACCATGAGATAGGGCCGGACCGGACCTTTTAATGTAAGATAGTTGCGCGGGAGACTTTCTTCTGCTCGGCAAGTTCGATATTTAGGTTAGCAATACTTCCCTATCGTGCATTTCTTGCGTGACATGGGGCATTTGACGATGCAATCGCCCCGCAACGAAGGGGAAATTGCATGGCTGCCGATCGCATGCTCCAGTTTGTGGGGCGTGAACAATCCTATCCCGACAAGCGCTCGGCCGAAGAGCGCGCGCGCGATTTCCGCGAAATCGCCGAGCGCTATGCCGCGCCCGACGCCGATGCGCAGGCCGCGCGCTGTTCGCAGTGCGGGGTGCCCTATTGCTCGGTGCATTGCCCGCTGCACAACCATATTCCCGACTGGCTGCGCCTGACCGCCGAGGGGCGGCTGCGCGAGGCCTATGAACTCAGCAACGCGACCTCGACGATGCCCGAGATCTGCGGACGCATCTGCCCGCAGGATCGTCTGTGCGAAGGCAATTGCGTGATCGAATTTTCGGGCCATGGCGCGGTGACGATCGGCAGCGTCGAGAAATATATCACCGACACCGCCTGGGCCGAGGGTTGGGTCGAACCCGTGCATCCCGGCAAGCCCACCGGCCAGTCGGTCGGCATCGTCGGTGCCGGCCCCGCGGGCCTCACCGCCGCCGAATATCTGCGCGTCGCGGGGCATGAGGTTCATGTCTATGACCGGCACGATCGCGCCGGCGGGCTGCTGACCTATGGCATCCCGGGCTTCAAGCTCGAAAAGGACGTGGTGATGCGCCGCATCGAACGGCTCGAAGCCGGCGGCATCCATTTCCATCTGGGGTTCGAGGTCGGCGGCGACGCGACGCTCGACGAACTGCGGCAACGGCATGACGCGATCCTGATCGCCACCGGGGTGTACAAGGCGCGCGAGATCGCGGTCCCCGGCAACGAAGCCGCGGGCGTCATCGCCGCGCTCGACTATCTCGTCGCCTCGAACCGCAAGGGCTTCGGCGACGCGGTTCCCGCGTTCGACGACGGCAGCCTCGACGCGAAGGGCAAGCATGTCGTCGTCATCGGCGGCGGCGACACCGCGATGGATTGCGTCCGCACCGCGGTGCGCCAAGGCGCGAAGTCGGTGAAATGCCTCTATCGCCGCGACCGCGAGAATATGCCGGGGTCGCAGCGCGAGGTCGCCAATGCCGAGGAGGAAGGCGTCGAATTCGTCTGGCTCTCCGCCCCCGAAAGCTTCACCGGCGACAAGCATGTGAAACAGGTCGCGGTCGCGGGCATGCGCCTCGGCGCCCCCGACGCCAGCGGCCGCCGCAGCCCCGAACCCGATCCCGGCCGCCGGTTCGACCTGCCCGCCGACATGGTGATCAAGGCGCTCGGCTTCGATCCCGAGGAACTGCCGCATCTGTTCGGCGCCCCCGACCTCAGCGTCACCCGCTGGGGCACGCTGCGCGTCGATCACCAGACGATGATGACCAGCCTGCCCGGCGTTTTCGCCGCCGGCGACATCGTGCGCGGCGCCAGCCTCGTCGTCTGGGGCATCCGCGACGGCCGCGATGTCAGCGACCAGATGGCGAAATGGTTGAAAGTCCGCGCGGAAAGCGAAATGAAGGCGGCATGACCATCAGGGGAAGGAATCACATTATGTCGACCTGGAAATCCATGCTGCTCGCCGGCACGATCGCTTTTGCGCCGCTGACCGCCCACGCCGCCGCGCCCAAGGAAGCGCCCGCCGCCGAAGTGATCGCGGTCGATGTGCCCGCCGAGGATTATGTCGATCCCTCCTCGCCCGAAGGCCTCGCGCAGACCAAGGCCAAGATGCAGAAGGAAATGGATCAGGCCATCGCGATGGTCGAAAAGATCTTCGGCACCGACAAATTGCCGCCGATCGCTCCCGCCCAGCTGGCCATCGCCCAAAAGACGACGGGTGCGCTCGTTCCGACGGGCAGCCTCGAAAAGATGATGGACAATCTTTACGGCAAACTGTTCCGCGGCCTGATGGGCGAGCTTGGCGGCATGTCCGACATCATGCTGTCGTACAAGACCGGCGTGGAAGCCGACAAGATTTCGGCGCTCGACGACGGGACCAAGGAAAAGATCGCCGACATCTTCGACCCGAACCGCAAGGCGCGCGAAGAGCAGATCATGACCAACGTCAAGCCGCTGATCAGCGAAGTGCTCCGCGACCTCGAGATCCCGATGCGCGACGGCATGGCGAACGCCTTTGCCCGCAAGTTCAGCGCCGACCAGTTGAACCAGATGAACGCCTTTTTCGCGACCCCGGCGGGCAGCGCCTATGCCAGCGAATGGATGGCGCTTCAGGCCGACCCCGAAATCATCCTCGCCATCATCAAATCGGTGCCGCCGATGGCGAACAAGTGGATCGACCGTGCTCCCGAACTGGAAGGCAAGTTCAAGGACCTGCCGAAAGAGCGGCAGATGGCCGACCTCAGCGACGCCGACCTCACCAAGCTGGCCGGGCTGATGAAGATCGATGTCCAGACGCTCAAGGACCAGCGTGACCTTTACAAATCGGTCGACGATGCGGCGATGGAGGCGACCGATGCCGCGGCCTATGACGACACCGCAGCCGCTGCCGATGCCGCCGCGGCGGCTGGCGACGCCGTCGACGCCGCGGGCGACTTCGACGCCGGCTACGACCGCAGCAACTGGTCCGACGCCGATCGCGAAAAGGTCGAGGCGCTCGAAACCGCGGTCAGCGAAGCGACCTCGGCCGCCTATGAAGCCGAGGCCGCCGCCGCTGCCAACGCCCGCAAGAAGCTCGGCCTGCCCGACACCGCCGAATAGGCGCCACAAAACAAGACACCGTCAGGACTGCATGATGACCCACTATCCCACTCCCGAACATGCCCGGCTCGAAGCCGAGGGCATGTACCGCCCCGACATGGAATCCGACGCCTGCGGCGTCGGCATGGTCGCCGCGACCGACGGCAAGGCCTCGCGCCGCGTCGTCGAGGCGGCGATCGAGGCGCTGCGGGCGGTGTGGCATCGCGGCGCGGTCGATGCCGATGGCAAGACGGGCGACGGCGCGGGCATCCACGTCGACCTGCCGGTGCGTTTCTTCGACGATGCGATCGCCGCGTCGGGGCACAAGGCGCTGCCCAATCGGCTCGCAGTCGGGATGATCTTCCTGCCGCGCACCGACCTCGATGCGCAGGAACATTGCCGCACCATCGTCGAATCCGAGATCATCGACGCGGGCTACACCATCTATGGCTGGCGCCAGGTGCCGGTCGACGTGTCGGTGATCGGCGACAAGGCGCAGCGCACGCGGCCCGAGATCGAGCAGATCATGATCGCCGGGCCGCTGCCCGACGCGCAGTCGCTCGCCGAGTTCGAAAAGCGCCTCTACCTCGTCCGCCGCCGGATCGAGAAAAAGGTCGTCGCGGCGCAGATCGCCGATTTCTATATCTGCAGCCTGTCGGCGCGGTCGATCATCTACAAGGGGCTGTTCCTCGCCGAGAGCCTCGCCGATTTCTATCCCGACCTGACGAACAAATTGTTCGAAAGCCGCGTCGCGATCTTCCACCAGCGCTATTCGACCAATACCTTCCCGCAATGGTGGCTGGCCCAGCCCTTCCGCTGCCTCGCCCATAATGGCGAGATCAACACGATCCGCGGCAACAAGAACTGGATGAAGAGCCACGAGATCAAGATGGCGAGCCTCGCCTTTGGCGAGCATAGCGAGGACATCAAGCCGGTGATCCCGGCGGGGGCGTCGGACACCGCCGCGCTCGACGCGGTGTTCGAAGCTTTGTGCCGCGCCGGGCGCGACGCACCGACAACCAAGCTGATCCTCGTCCCCGAAGCGTGGGGTGACGATGCCGAGGTGCCCGATACCCACCGCGCGATGTACTCCTATCTCGCCAGCGTGATGGAGCCGTGGGACGGCCCTGCCGCGCTCGCGATGACCGACGGCCGCTGGGCGGTCGCGGGCATGGACCGCAACGCGCTGCGCCCGCTGCGCTACACGCTCACCGTCGACAATCTGCTCGTCGTCGGCTCTGAAAGCGGCATGGTGCTGCTGCCCGAGGCGAGCATCCGCAAGAAGGGGCGCCTCGGCCCCGGCCAGATGATCGCGGTCGACCTCGACGAAGGCCAGCTCTACGAGGACCGCGCGATCAAGGACCGGATCGCCGGCGCGCATGACTATGCGTCGCGGGTCAAGGGTTTCCGCAGCATGGCCGACCTGCCCAAGGGCGGCAAATCGACCCTGCCCGCCTTCGACCGCCCCGAATTGCTGAAGCGTCAGGTCGCCGCCGGGCTGACGATGGAGGACATGGAACTCATCCTGTCCCCGATGGTCGAGGACGCCAAGGAAGCGATCGGCTCGATGGGCGACGACACCCCGCTCGCGGTCATCTCGGACAAACCACGCCACGTTGCGCAATTCTTCCGCCAGAATTTCAGCCAGGTCACCAACCCGCCGATCGACAGCTTGCGCGAACGGCATGTGATGAGCCTCAAGACGCGTTTCGCCAACCTCGCCAACATCCTCGATGAAAAGGGGCAGAGCGACCATGTCCTCGTCATCGACAGCCCCGTGCTGGTCGGCGACGACTGGGACCGGCTGCGCGCCTATTTCGGCGACGCGGTCGCCGACATCGACTGCACCTTCAAGGTCGGCGGCGATGCCTCTACCCTTCGCGAAGCGATCGCGCGCGTCCGCCGCGAAGCCGAGGATGCGGTGCGCGCCGGGCGCAGCGAATTGTTCCTGAGCGACGAAAAGCTGGGCGAAGGCCGCGTCGGCATGGCGATGGTGCTCGCCGCCGCCGCCGTCCACACGCATCTCGTCCGCAAGGGGCTGCGCAGCTATGCCTCGATCAACGTCCGCTCGGCCGAGGTGCTCGACACCCATGCCTTCGCGGTGCTGATCGGCGTCGGCGCAACCACCGTTCAGGCCTATCTGTCCGAAGCCGCGATCGCCGATCGCCAGGCGCGCGGACTGTTCGGCAGCGAACTGACGCTCGACGACTGCCTGAAGCGCTTCCGCAAGGCGATCGACGACGGTCTGCTCAAGATCCTCGCCAAGATGGGGATCGCGGTGATCTCCTCCTATCGCGGCGGTTATAATTTCGAGGCGGTCGGTTTGAGCCGCGCGCTCGTCAACGACCTTTTCCCGGGCATGCCCGCGAAGATCTCGGGCGAAGGCTATCAGTCGCTGTTCATCAACGCGACCGAGAAGCACGAGGCGGCGTATGACAAGCGCGTCACCACCCTGCCTATCGGCGGTTTCTATCGCCAGCGCGCCGGCGGCGAGACCCACGCCTATTCGGCGCAGCTGATGCATCTGCTGCAGACCGCGGTCGCGACCGACAGCTATTCGACCTATCTGCAGTTCGCGCGCGGCGTCGCCGACCTGCCGCCGGTGTATCTGCGCGACCTGATGGAGTTCAACTATCCGGCGCAGGGCGTCGCGCTCGACAGCGTCGAAGCGATCACCGAAATCCGCAAGCGTTTCGTCACCCCCGGCATGTCCTTGGGCGCGCTGTCTCCCGAGGCGCATGAAACGCTGGCGATCGCGATGAACCGCATCGGCGCCAAGGCGGTGTCGGGCGAAGGCGGCGAGGCGAGCGAACGCTACCAACCCTATGCCAATGGCGACAATGCCAACAGCAACATCAAGCAGATCGCCAGCGGCCGTTTCGGCGTCACCGCCGAATATCTCGGCGCCTGCGACGAGATCGAGATCAAGGTCGCGCAGGGCGCCAAGCCCGGCGAGGGCGGCCAGCTTCCGGGCTTCAAGGTCACCGAATTCATCGCCCGCTTGCGCCACTCGACCCCGGGCGTCATGCTGATCTCGCCGCCGCCGCATCACGACATCTATTCGATCGAGGATCTGGCGCAGCTCATCTACGATCTGAAGCAGATCAACCCGAAGGCACGCGTCTGCGTCAAGCTCGTCAGCTCGGCGGGTATCGGCACGGTTGCCGCCGGGGTTGCCAAGGCGCACGCCGACGTCATTCTCGTCTCGGGCAACACCGGCGGCACCGGCGCCAGCCCGCAGACCAGCGTCAAATATGCCGGCACCCCGTGGGAAATGGGCCTGAGCGAGGTCAACCAGGTCCTCACCCTCAATGGCCTGCGCCACCGCATCCGCCTGCGCACCGACGGCGGACTCAAGACCGGGCGCGATATCGTCATCGCCGCGATCCTCGGCGCCGAGGAATATGGCATCGGGACGCTCAGCCTCGTCGCCATGGGCTGCATCATGGTGCGCCAGTGCCACAGCAACACCTGCCCCGTCGGCGTCTGCACGCAGGACGAAAAGATGCGCGCCAAGTTCACCGGCAGCCCCGAGAAGGTCATCAACCTGATGACCTTCATCGCCGAGGAAGTGCGCGAGATCCTCGCCAAGCTCGGTTACCGCAGCCTCGACGAGGTGATCGGCCGCACCGAATTGCTGCGCCAGGTCAGCCGCGGCGCCGAACATCTCGATGACCTCGATCTGAACCCGATCCTCGCCAAGGTCGACGCGCCCGACAACGAGCGCCGCTCGCACGGCCTGCTCCGCAACCCGGTGCCCGACAGCCTCGACGCGCAGATATTGAGCGACGCCAAGCCCTTGTTCGAGCGCGGCGAGCGGATGCAGCTGACCTACAATGTCCGCAACACCCACCGCGCCGTCGGCACCCGCCTGTCGGCCGAAGTCACCGCGCGCTTCGGGATGAAGGGCCTTGCCGACAATCATGTCCAGGTCCGCCTGCGCGGCACCGCGGGCCAGTCGCTCGGCGCCTTCCTGTGCCAGGGCATCAGCCTCGAAGTGTTCGGCGACGCCAACGACTATGTCGGCAAGGGCCTGTCGGGCGGCCGCATCATCGTGCGCCCGACGGTGTCGAGCCCGCTGGTCAGCCAGCACAACACGATCGTCGGCAACACCGTCCTCTATGGCGCGACCGCGGGCACCCTGCTCGCCGCGGGCCAGGCGGGCGAGCGCTTCGCGGTGCGCAATTCGGGCGCTAACGTGGTCGTCGAGGGCTGCGGTGCCAACGGCCTCGAATATATGACCGGCGGCATCGCGGTGATCCTCGGCACCGTCGGCTCGAACTTCGGCGCCGGGATGACCGGCGGCATGGCCTTCGTGCTCGACGCCGACGACCATTTCGAACGCCGCGCCAACCCCGAATCGATCGTCTGGCAGCGCGTCGAAAGCCGCCATTGGGAAGGCGTGCTCAAGGCGCTGGTCGAGGACCATGCCAAGGCCACCGGCAGCAAATGGTCGAACGAGGTGCTCGCCGACTGGGACCGCTGGCTCGGGCAATTCTGGCAGGTGTGTCCCAAGGAAATGGTCGGCCGCCTGTCGCACCCCCTGCGCGACGAGGAAATGGCGGTCGTGGCGGCGGAGTAGAGTCCGTCGCCCCCGCCTATGCGGGGGCGACGCTTTGTCGCATCGCCGTTTCGTCCCACCGCATCCCCTGCCATGTTCAGCCCAGCGAAAGCGTTGTGTCCCCATACACCGCGCTTTCGCTGACCCCGCACCCTTCCCGGAAAGGAAGATGCCGATGACCCGCTGGACCCCCAAACTCGCCCTGGTCGCCCTCCCCCTGCTCGCCATCGCCGCGCCGCTTCCGGCGCATGCCGCCGATGTGCGCGATGCCGCCGCGACGCTGACCGATCCTGTCGAGGCCGATCGCATGGCCGACACCGTGACGATCCTCGTCGATGCGCTGATGCGCACCAACATCGGCCCCCTCGCCGAAGCGATCGCGCGCGTCGATCCGGAGTCGGACGCAGCTTATATTCCCCATGATGCAACTTTGGGCGAGGTTACGGGCAGCAACCCCGACGCCGGCCGGCGCATGGGCGACGACGTCCGCGCCACCTCGCGCATGGCGGGCCAGCTCGCGACGACCGCTGCTGCTTATGCCCCGGTTCTCAAGGATATGGCGCGCGATCTCGCGGCGCAATGGCAACGCGAACGCGACGCCGCGCGCCGCTGATCCACAGCCTGCGGCGCCGCAACGCACCATAGCCGTTGCGCGCCGCGCCCCCCTGCCGCTATGCCCACGCCATGTGGCAACTTTACCAATATCCGCTCTGCCCCTTTTCGCGCAAAATCCGCCTGCTGCTCGGTGAAAAGGGCGTCGGTTACGATCTGGTGCGCGAATCGCCATGGGAGCGCCGCGACGAATTCATCGACCTGAATCCGGCCGGGCGGACCCCGGTCATGGTCGACGCCGCCCGCGGGCAGGTGCTGATCGACAGCATGGCGATCGCCGAATATTTCGAGGAAACGGTCGAGGGCAAGGCGATGATCAACGGCACCGCCGCCAATCGCGCCGAAATCCGCCGCCTCTCGGCCTGGTTCGACCAGGATTTCTATTATGAGGTCACCGGGCCTTTGCTGTTCGAACGGATGCAGAAGCGCATCGTCCACCGCCAGCCTCCCGACGGCGGCGCGCTGCGCGAGGCGATGAAGGCGGCGAACCAGCATCTCGATTATGTCGATTATCTCATCGACCACCGCACCTGGCTCGCCGGCGCGACGATGAGCCTCGCCGACCTCACCGCCGCGGCGCATATCTCGGTCGCCGACTATCTCGGCGGCATCGACTGGACCGGGCACGAACAAACGAAAGGATGGTATTCGGGCCTCAAATCCCGCCCCAGCTTTCGCCCCCTCCTGGCGGAACGGATGGAAATCGTGACGCCGCCGAAATATTATGAGGATGTGGACTTCTGACGCGGCGAGGACGTCGGTGTTCCCCGGCGAAAGCCAGGGTCCATGCCATGTAGCGCTGCGCGATCCGGGCCCCGGCCTTCGCCGGGGAACACGAACTCAGCAGCTCTTATATTTCCAGTTGCGGTCCTTGCCCTCGGCGACCTGCGCGACGATCGTTTCGATGCGCTTGATGCGCGTTTCCTCGCGCTTCGCCTCAAGCACCCATTCGATATAGTCGCGGCGCTTGCCCGGCGAAAAGGCATCCCAATGCCCCTGCGCCGCGGCATTGGCCCCCAGCGCCGCGCCAAGGTCGTCGGGCAGGTCGAGCGCCGCCTTGGGTTTCGGCGCCGGACGCTTGGCCTTGCCCTCGGCGCATAGCGCCGCCGCCTTGGCGATATAGGCCGCCATCACGTCATCCGACGGCAAGTCGGCCAGCGTCGCCAGCCGCCCCATGCTCCCCATCGCGCCGGTGTCGCGCGCCGAACCAGTAACATCCTCGTCGCGCCAGAAGCCGAAGGTCGCATGCTCCTTGAACGCCGCCATCCCGGCGAGGTTCTGTCCGCCCAGCGTGAAATGCGGCACCCCCCATTTCAGCGTTTCTTCGGCGCCGGGTGCGTGCGCGTGCACCAGTTCGCGCAAATGGATCAGGATCGGCTGCGCGAAAGGCTGCCGCGCGGCGATATAGGCATCGACGCGCGGGTCGCGGTTCATCCCGGCCACCGCGCGGTGACGAGGTAATTGAGCGCCTCGCTGCCGCCAAGCTTGAAGCCTTTCGCCGCCGACGGCGACAGCCCGGTCCGGTCGATGACCTCCAGCCCCGCGCCTTCCATCAGTTTCGTCAATTCCTCGGGCTTCAGGAACTGGTCCCAGTCGTGCGTCCCGCGCGGCACCGCGCCGACGCGTTCGGCCGCCTCGACGAGCAGCAGTTTCGACAGCATCGTCCGGTTCGGGGTCGAGAGGATCATCAGACCACGGGGCGCGAGCCGCGCCGCCAGTTCGCCGATAAATGCCGCCGGGTCGGTGACATGCTCGACGACCTCCATCGAGGTGACGAGGTCGAAGGTCGCCGCCGGCAACGCCGCCAGTTCGCCCGCAAAATAGCGGATCGCCAATCCCTGCCCCGCCGCATGCTCCTGCGCCGCCGCGATATTTTCGGGTGCCGCGTCGACCCCCGTCACTCCGGCGCCCATCCGCGCCAATGGTTCGGCGAGCAGCCCGGCACCGCACCCGACGTCGATCGCGCTTTTGTCCGCAAGCGGGTGTCTCGCGCGCGTGTCGCCGTGCCAATGCGCGTCGATCTGGCCGCGGATATAGGACAACCGCACCGGGTTGAGCTTATGCAGCATCGCCGACGACCCATGCGGGTCCCACCAGTCGGCGGCGAGCGCCCCGAAATGCGCGGCTTCGTTCGGGTTGATCGTGGCGGTGCTCATGGCCGTTGATGTGGCACCGGGGCATCACCGGCGCAAGAAATTCTATCCGCCGTGTGCGTTGCCGGTCTTGCCTTCCCCCGCCCCCTTCCCTAACAGCCGAGCGCCGCAAAATTGTACGAATGTTGCGGTGGAAACCAGTTTCTTGAAAGCGGGGCGAGATGGCGCGGATCGTGATGAAATTCGGGGGCACGTCGATGGCGGGCACCGAACGAATTCGCACCGTGGCGAAGCTCGTCGCACGCGAAGTCGCCAACGGCAACGAGGTCGCGGTCGTCGTTTCCGCCATGGCCGGCGAAACCGACCGCCTCGTCAATTTCTGCCGCGAGGCGAACCCGCGCTACGACCCCGCAGAATATGACGTCGTCGTCGCCGCAGGCGAACAGGTGACCTCGGGCCTGCTCGCACTGACGCTGCAGGCGATGGGCACCCCGGCGCGCAGCTGGCTCGGCTGGCAACTGCCGATCCGCACCGAGGAAGCGCATGCCCGCGCGCGCATCATCGATATCGACACCGGCGCGCTCGGCGCCGCGATGGCGCGCGGCGAGGTCGCGGTGATCCCGGGCTTCCAGGGCATGATGGACGATGGCCGCGTCTCGACGCTCGGCCGCGGTGGCTCGGACACCAGCGCGGTCGCGGTCGCCGCGGCGCTCAAGGCCGATCGCTGCGACATCTACACCGACGTCGACGGGGTCTATACCACCGACCCGCGCATCGTCGCGCGCGCGCGCAAGCTCGATTATGTGACATACGAGGAAATGCTCGAACTCGCGAGCGTCGGCGCGAAAGTGCTCCAGACGCGCTCGGTCGGGCTCGCGATGAAGATGGGCGTGCGCGTGCAGGTGCTGTCGAGCTTCGTCGAAGGCGATGAGGCTCCCAAAAAAGGCACGATGATCGTCAGCGACCAGGAAATAGAGGAACATCAGATGGAACGGCAGCTGATCACCGGCATCGCCCACGACAAGAATGAAGCGAAGATCATCGTCACCCGCGTGCCCGACAAGCCGGGCGCGGTCGCCAACATCTTCGGCCCGCTCGCCGCCGCCGGGATCAACGTCGACATGATCATCCAGAACGTCGGCCGCGAAAAGGGCGAGACCGACGTGACCTTCACCGTCCCGGGCACCGACCTCCTCCGCTCGATCGACCTGCTCGAAGCGTCGAAGGACAAGATCGGCTTCAACCGCATCATCAGCGACGACAAGGTCGCCAAGATCAGCGTCGTCGGCGTCGGCATGAAGAGCCATGCGGGCGTCGCCAGCACGATGTTCCGTGCGCTCGCCGACCGCGGCATCAACATCCAGGCGATCTCGACCAGCGAGATCAAGGTCAGCGTGCTGATCGACGAAGACGAGACCGAACTCGCGGTGCGCGTGCTGCACACCGCCTACGGGCTCGACGCCGACTAAGCCCTATTCGGCCGCCAACGGCTGCAACTCGCCGCCCGTGCGGCGGCGCAGCCGCGCCTGGCCGATGACATGCACCACCGCGATGTGGACCGCGAACAGGGTGAATTTCGACGCCAGCGGGAATATCCCGATGAAGAGCGGCCACCAGGCGGTGAAGAACACCGCAATGACCAGGTTGAGGCCCGCGCTCGCGAACATCAGCGCCGCCCAGATCATCCCGAACCGGTCCATGACATCGCCGACCAGCGCCAACTGTTCGGGCAGGATATAGCGGTTGAGCCAGCCGCGGCGCAGCATCACCGTCCCGACGACCAGATAGACGATGGTGGGCTTTGCCATCACGAAACGCGGGTCGCCGGTGAAGAGCGTCGCCGCAGCGGTGAGGAGCACCGACGCGAGGCTGATCCACTGCAGCGCCGCGACCTTCCTGCCGCGCGCCAGCTCGTAACCGACCACCGCAAGCGCCACGATGGTGCCCGCGATCGTCGCAATCACGATATCCGCGCCAGCGACAAGCAGCACTGCAAAGACAAGCACGCCGAGCGAGTCGAACAGCATCGGTCCGAGAGCGTATAGCAAGGTTTTCATCCGCCAGTCCCTTTCGCCTCAATATTTCCACTGTCAATATTGAGGCGGCGACGCCCGCAAGTCAAGCATAAATTGACAGCGTCAACATTGACGCGCTAATCGGTTCCGATGACCAAGCCCTATCATCACGGCGATCTGCGCGCGGCGCTGCTCGCGGCGGCCGAGGAAATCGTCAACCGCGACGGCGTCGCCGGCCTCACCCTGCGCGGGGTCGCGCGCGAGGTCGGTGCCTCGCACGCCGCCCCAAAAAATCATTTCGACGATCTGACCGGCCTGCTCAGCGAACTCGCGGCGATCGGCTTCACGCGCTTCGCCGATCGCATGCAGGCCGCCGCCGCCGCGCAAACCGCGCCCGCCGACAAGCTCAACGCGATCGGCCGCGCCTATGTCGAATTCGCGCTCGCCGAGCCCGGCCTGTTCCAGCTGATGTTCCGCGGCGAACGCCTCGACAAATCGCGCCCGGCGCTGAACGCCGCGATGGAGCGCGCCTTCGGCACACTGACCGGGTCGGTCGCCGCCACCCACGAAGGCGATCCCGACGTCGCGCGCGCCACCCGGGCCCATGCGGCGCGGGCGTGGAGCATGGTCCATGGCTATGCGATCCTGCTCCTCGACGATCGCCTCAACCCGCTGCTCGACGCGGGCGCCCCGCGCGCCGATGCGCTCGCATTGCTCGACGACATGCTGAAGGGCTGACGCCGGCCTTGCGCGAACCGGGCCTCGGGCGCATGCTCGCCCCTTGAGGCGGTGCACTCGCTTCCGCCGACGGAGGGGCAAGGGCAATGAAATTTCCCGGCAGTTTCTTGGCGGCCTTGGCGCTCACGCTGACCGCCGTTCCCGCAGCCGCGCAGGTTCCGCCCTTCCCGGCCGCCTTCACGACGCAGGAGATCGCGGCCAATGGCACGACGCTGCATGTCCGTGTCGGCGGCAAGGGACCCGCGGTCGTCCTGCTCCACGGCTATGGCGAGACGGGCGACATGTGGGCGCCGCTCGCCGCCGCGCTGATGAAGGATCATACCGTCGTCGTTCCCGACCTGCGCGGCATGGGGCTGTCGGCGCATCCCGAGGGCGGATATGACAAGGCGACGCAGGGCCGCGATATCGCCGCCGTGCTCGACAGCCTCAAGATCGGCAAGTTCGCGCTGGTCACCCACGACATCGGCAATATGGTCGGCTTCGCGCTCGCGACGCAGCAGCCCGATCGCGTCACCCGTTTCGCGCTGCTCGACGCGCCGGTTCCCGGGGTCGGGCCCTGGGACGAAATATTGAAGAACCCGCTGCTCTGGCATTTCCGCTTCGGCGGCCCCGACATGGAACGGCTCGTCGCCGGGCGCGAACGCATCTATCTCGACCGCTTCTGGAACGAGTTTTCGGCCGACCCCAAACGCTTCGACGAAGCCTCGCGCGACCATTATGCCAGGCTCTATGCGCTGCCCGGCGGCATGCATTCGGGGTTCGCGCAATTCGCGGCGTTCGATCAGGACGCCATCGACAACCGCGCCTGGCTCGCCAAGGGCCAGAAACTGACGATGCCGGTGCTGGGCATCGGCGGCGCCAAATCCTTCGGCCCGACGATGGCGCTCGTCATGCGCTTCGCCGCCACCGACGTCAGCGAAGGCGTGATCCCCGACGCCGGGCACTGGCTGATGGAAGAACAACCCGATGCGACGGTGAAGATGGTCGCCGCCTTCCTGAACGCCCCCTAGCGCAGCCGCACCTTCGCGGTGACCGACAGGCCGGGGCGCAATTGCGCCAGCGCCGCCTGTCCCGGGTCGAGCCGGATCCGTACCCCGACGCGCTGGACGATCTTGGTGAAGTTCCCCGAACCGGGCTCGAACGGCAGCAAAGTGAACTCACTCGCCGAACCGGGCGCGAGGCTTTCGACGGTACCGGTCAGCGGATCGCCGCCGAGCGCATCGACCTCGATCTCGGCCCTCTGCCCCGGCCGCATCTCGCGCGTCTGGGTTTCCTTGAAATTGGCGACGACATACACCGACGTCATCGGCACCAACGTCAGCAGCCGCGAACCCGGCTGGACATAGTCGCCGACCTGCACCTGGCGGTTGCCGACCACCCCGGCGATCGGCGCCCGGACCAAGGCATGCCCCTTGTCCTGCCGCGCCAGCGCCAACGCCGCACGCGCCTTCAGCGCTGCCGCCTCGGCCGCCTGGATCTGCGCGAGCAACACCGGGCGCCGCGCCCTGGTCACCGCCGCCTGTTCGTAGCTGGTGCCGAGGTCGGCGCGCGAGCGCTGCGCCGCCGATGCCGCGCCGACCGCGGTCGCGCGCACCTGGTCGGCATCGCGGCGCGTGACGAAGCCATCGACGAGCAGGCTGTCGTACCGCTTGAGGTCGGCCGACGCCCGCACGGATTCGGCGTCGGCAGCGGCGATCTGCGTTCCCACCGCCCGGATCTGCGCCGCCGCAAGTCGTTCGTCGGCGCCGAGCGCAGCCAGCGCCGCGCGCGCGGTCGCGACCTGTGCATCGGCGTCGGCGACCGCGGCGACCGCCGCCTGCAGCCGCGCGTCATAATCCTCCGCGTCGATGCGGACGAGCGGATCGCCCGCTTTCACCGCCTGATTGTCGCGCACCAGCACCGCCGCGACCAGCCCGCCGACCTTTGGCGCCACCGTGCTCGAATCGGCCTGCAGATAGGCGTTGTCGGTCGATTCCGCGGTGCGCGGCGCGGTCAGCCACCAGATGCCCGCGGCGGCAACGAGCAGCGCGATCAGGCCGACCTTCCACGCCTTTGCCGGAAAGGCGAAACGCCTCGCGACAGGCGCCTCGGCCTCGATCACCGTCGGCGCGTTCATGGCGTGATCACCAGCAGGGTCGACGTCGCCGTGGCATAGAGCCGCCCCTCCGCATCGGTTAGCTTCGCCTCGACATAAGCGACGCGGCGACCGATCGAGATCACCCGCCCCTCGGCGCGCACGGTGCCGGTCTTGTCGGTCATCGCCTTCAGATAACTGGTCTTGAGTTCGAGCGTCGTCATCGCCTGATCGTCGGCGAGCCTGGTCACCACCGCGATGCCGCAGGCCGAGTCGAGCAGGGTCGCGGCATAGCCGCCATGGACCGTTCCCATCGGATTATAATGTTCGGGTCCCGGCACCCCCTCGAACGC
>NZ_LMGF01000003.1:1436313-1502657 GCF_001427085.1 Sphingopyxis sp. Root1497 | reverse complement strand
CCCCAGCGTATGCCCGATCGGCGGGCGGCCGCCGCTGGCGATCAGCTCCTGGACCTTGGCAAGCGTCATGGCGCGGCCTCCAGTCCATAGCGCGCGACGATGCTGGCATGGGTGTCGGCGAGCAGCGCGTCGGAGAGCGCGGGATCGCCGACCGCGCGCGCCAGCGCGACCCCGCCGACAAGCTGCGCGAGCAGCGCATGCGATTCCGCCTCGGCATCGGTGCAACCGAGCGTCGCCAGCGGCACGGCAAGCCGCGAAGCTATGCCGACCACACCGGCGCCGAACCGGTCGCGCGTCGCGGATTCGGACCGCGCGAAATCGCCCGACAACGTCGGCAGTGGACACCCTCGGTCGCGACTGTCGCGATGCGCGGGCGAGAGGTAGAAATCGACATAGGCGCGCAACACGGCTTTCGGATCGCCGACGGCATCGATTCGCTCGGTCCGCGCCCGCGCATCGGCGAACATCGTCCCGATCGCCTCGCCGACCAGCGCGTCCTTCGATGGGAAATGGGCATAAAAGCCGCCGTGGGTCAGCCCCGCTCGCGCCATGATGCCCGCGACCGCGACATTGTCCGGACCCTTGGCGCGAATTTCCTTCGCCGCTTCCTTCAACACCCGTTCGCGCGTTTCGGCGCGATGCCCACTCGAATAGCGCACTTGCGATCTCCTTTATATGATGCATATAATATAAAGACAGCAGGACACAAGCCCGATGGCATCGATTCCCCTCTCCGCCGGGTCAGGCCCCGCTCCCGCCGACACGCCGTTCAACTCGGCGGCGATGCCCAATTCGCGCAAATATCTGATCTTCGCGGTGATGGCGTTCGGCCAGTTCATGGCGCTGATCGACATCCAGATCGTCGCCGCCTCATTGAACGAGGTTCAGGCGGGCCTCAGCGCCGGCCCCGACGAGATCAGCTGGGTGCAGACCGCCTATCTGATGGCCGAACTGGTGATGATCCCTTTCGCCGCCTTCCTCGCGCAGGCGATGTCGACGCGCTGGCTGTTCGCGGCGTCGGCGGGGCTTTTCACCGTCGCCAGCATGGCGTGCGGGCTCGCCTGGAACATCGAATCGATGATCCTGTTCCGCGCGATCCAGGGCTTTGTCGGCGGCGCGATGGTGCCGACGGTGTTCGCCACCGGCTATATGCTGTTCGAGGGCAAGCAGCGCGCGATGATCCCCGCGATCCTCGGCATGGTGTCGGTGCTCGCGCCCACGCTCGGCCCGACGGTCGGCGGCTGGATCACCGACGCGCTGGGATGGCGCTGGGTGTTCTTCATCAATGTCGCGCCGGGGATCGCGGTCACGATCGCGATCCTCGCGCTGGTACGCGTCGACAAGGCGGATTGGTCGATGCTGCGCCGGATCGACTGGGTGCATCTGGGGTCGATGGCGGTTTTCCTAGCCGGCCTCGAATATGTGCTCGAGGAAGGGCCGAAGCACGACTGGTTCAGCGAGCCGTCGATCGCGATCGCCGCCTGGCTGTCGCTCGTCGCCTTCGCGCTGTTCCTCGAACGCTCCTTCCGCTCCGATGGACCGATCGTCAAACTCACGCCCTTCCGCAAGCCGACTTTCGCCTTTGCCTGCGTCTTTAACCTCGTGATCGGCTTCGGCCTCTATGCCGGCACCTATCTCGTCCCGATCTTCCTCGGCCGGGTGCGCGGCTATAATGCCGCCGAAATCGGAACGACGGTGTTCGTCTCAGGGCTGGCGCAATTGCTCGGCGTACCGATCGCCGCCGCACTGTCGCAGCGCGTCGACCCGCGCATCATCATCACCTTCGGACTCAGCCTGTTCGCGCTCGGGCTATGGATGTTCAGCTTCATGACCCCCGACTGGGGTTTCGCCGCGCTGTTCTGGCCGCAGGTCGTGCGCAGCTTCGCGATCATGCTGTGCATCGTCCCCTCGGTCGGCCTCGCGCTCGGCAATTTCGAGGGCGCCGAACTGCGCTATGCCTCGGGGCTGTTCAACCTGATGCGCAATCTCGGCGGCGCCATCGGCATCGCGCTGGTCAACACCTGGCTCGGCGACAATGCGCGCCTCCACGCGCTGCGCATTTCGGAAGCGCTCGGCCAGTCGGCGCAGGGCGCGCAGCAAGCGGCCGCGCAATTGACCCACTATATCGGGACCTGGGTGTCGGACCCGCAGCAGGCCGCGCTGATGGCCGACGCGACAATGGCCCGGCTCGTCGGCCGCCACGCGCTGACGCTGGCGTTCGACGATGTCTTCCGCCTGATGTCCTATATCTTCCTCGCCGCGCTGGTCATGGTCCCCTTCTGCAAACCCCCGCCGATCGGCGGCCCGAAACCGACCGACGCGCATTAGAGTGTGGAGCGACCATAAAATCCTCCCCGTCACGAAGCGATGGGGAGGGGCACCGTCCGCGAAGCGGATGGTGGAGGGGCCAGCAAAGTCAGTGTCATCGCCCCTCCGTCAGCGCTTCGCGCTGCCACCTCCCCATCGCTTCGCGACAGGGAGGAATGAAATGGCCGGTACCGACCGGTTGCAGACCTTGCCGTGCCGACGTAGGCTAGTGCCCAAGCGGGGCCGTGTCCGAAGGAGTGCGCCTGTGAGCACCGAAGAACTTGTCCCTAACTCGGTCGCGGCGACGATGGCGGTATCCAACTCAGCTTTTGCTGCTCTATGGCCCGTTTACAAGCGCAAAAATGTGGACGAAACCAGAGGTTATTCTGAATTCCTTCAGTGGCGTGCCCATTTTGCTTTCATGCATTTCCGAGCCAGACACCTAGACAGAATACTAGTAGAAAAGTGTCATGATGCGTTGAAATATGACGATCTCCTCGACGACGAGCGGAAAGGTCTTCTAAGTGTGATCGACATGTTCGATGCCATCAGCGGCTGACCTGCGCTGCGCGAGGTATAACGGCAGCTAACCACCCCAAACCAGTCCTCCAGTCCCCCACCCAAAAAACTTCTTTCCTAAAATATCCCACTATGTTCCAAACTGGCAGATGGAACAGACCGACTCACCCGCCGCGCTCCTCGCCGGCACCTGCCTCGCCTTCGCAGCCGTCCCCGCGCAGCGCCATCGCGCCGACGGCTGGACGCCCGAAACCCAGGCCAATTTCATCCGCGCGCTCGAAGCGATGGGTTCGGTGGGCAAGGCGGCACGCGCCGTCGGCATGGGCCGGGCGTCCGCCTATCGCCTCCGCGAACGGGCGGAGGCGGCAAGCTTCGCCGTCGCGTGGGACCGCGCCATCGTGATGGGCCGCACGCACCAGTTCAGCATCGCGATGGACCGCGCGCTCAACGGAGTCACGACGGTCCGCGTCCTCAAGGGCGGAGCCATCGACGTCAGCGGCGGTCCCGACATGGCGGTCGTCCACGCCGTACTGCGTGACGAAGGCTTCGCTAAAGCGACAAAGGAGACATTTTGAACGCGTACATGCGTATCCTTTGTCGCTTTAAGCCAAAAGAAAACCCGCCCCCGGGTCGATATCCCCGGGGGCGGGTTCCTGCGACCCGTCGCTATTACCGATCAGGCAAGGTCGAAACGGTCGGCGTTCATCACCTTGGTCCAGGCCTTGACGAAGTCCTTCACGAACTTCTCCTCATGGCCGGTCTCGGCATAGACTTCGGCAACCGCGCGCAGTTCGGAGTTGGAACCGAACACCAGGTCGGCGCGGGTGGCGCGCCAGGTTTCGCCACCGCTCTTGCGGTCGGTCGCGACATATTCCTCGTCGCCCGATCCATCGACGGCCTTCCACACATTGGTCATGTCGAGCAGGTTGACGAAATAGTCGTTGGTCAACTGGCCCGAACGCTTGGTGAAATGGCCATGACCGCGATCGCCGTGATTGGCGCCGAGGACGCGCAGGCCACCGACCAGCACGGTCATTTCGGGAACCGACAGACCCAGCAAGGACGCCCGGTCGAGCATCATTTCCTCGGTCTTCACCGCCAGCTTCTTCTTGCCGAGATAGTTGCGGAAGGCGTCGGCCTCGGGCTCCATCACCGCGAAGCTGTCGGCGTCGGTCTGTTCGGCGCTCGCATCGCCGCGACCGCCCGTGAAGGGCACCGTCACGCCGAAGCCCGCATCCTTGATCGCCTTTTCCAGGCCGACCACGCCGCCCAGCACGATCGTGTCGGCCAGCGACAGATTGCCGCGCAGGCCGTCGAGCGTGCCCAGCACCTTGCCGAGGATCGCCGGTTCATTGACCTCCCAGTCCTTTTGCGGCGCCAGCCGCACGCGCGCGCCATTGGCGCCGCCGCGGAAGTCCGACTTGCGATAGGTGCTCGCCGAGGCCCACGCCGCCTTGACCAGTTCGCTGACGGTCAGGCCGCTGGCGGCGATCTTGTCCTTCACCGCCTTGACGTCGGCGTCGGAGGGTGCAGCGCCGGCAGGGATCGGATCCTGCCAGATCAGGTCTTCGGCGGGCACTTCGGGGCCGAGGTAGCGGACCTTGGGCCCCATGTCGCGGTGGGTCAGCTTGAACCATGCACGAGCGAAGGCGTCCTTGAACGCGTCATGGTCGTTACGGAATTTCTCGCTGATCACGCGGAACTCGGGGTCGACCTTCAGCGCCATGTCGGCGGTGGTCATCATCGTCGGCACCTTGATGTTCGGGTCCCAGGCGGCGGGGGCCTTGTCCTCTTCCTTCTGGTTCACCGGCTGCCACTGCTGCGCACCGGCGGGCGAGTGGACCAGCTCATAATCATAGTCGAGCAGCAGGCGGAAATAATTCTCCGACCACTCGGTCGGGGTATTCACCCACGCGCCTTCGATGCCGCTGGTCACCGCATGCTCGCCGATGCCGCCGCTTTCGTGGCTGCTGACCCAGCCGAAGCCTTGCGCCGCCAGATCGCCGCCCGAGGGCGCCGCGCCAAGCAGCGAGGCATCGCCATTGCCATGCGCCTTGCCGAACGTGTGGCCGCCCGCGGTCAGTGCGACGGTTTCCTCATGGTCCATCGCCATGCGCTCGAAGGTTTCCTTGATGTCGCGCGCCGACAGCAGCGGATCGGGGTTGCCGCCCGGACCTTCGGGATTGACGTAGATCAGGCCCATCTGGATCGCGGCGAGCGGCCCTTCGATCGCTTCCAGGCCCTTGTCGGGGTCGATGCGCGTCTGCACACCTTCATTGACCCATTTGTCCTCCGAACCCCAATAAATGTCGCGCTCGGGCTCGAACACATCGGCACGGCCGCCGCCGAAACCGAAGACCGGGCCGCCCATGCTTTCGATCGCGACATTGCCGGTCAGGATGAACAAGTCGGCCCAGCTGATCTTGTTGCCGTACTTCTGCTTGATCGGCCACAACAGGCGCCGTGCCTTGTCGAGATTGCCGTTGTCGGGCCAGCTGTCGAGCGGCGCGAAACGCTGTTGCCCGCTGTTGGCGCCGCCGCGCCCGTCGGCGGTGCGGTAGGTGCCCGCGGCGTGCCAGGCCATGCGAATGAAGAAGGGACCGTAATGGCCATAGTCCGCCGGCCACCAGGGCTGGCTGTCGGTCATCAGCGCGGTCAGGTCATTCTTCAGTGCCCGATAGTCGAGCAACGCGAACGCCTTCGAATAGTCGAAATCGTCGCCAAGCGGGTTCGACGAGCCGTTGGGGGTAAGGATCTCGGTCGCCAGCATATCCGGCCACCAATCCTTGTTGGTGCGGCCGAGCAGCGCGCGAACGCCGCCGGGCTGGTGAACCGGGCAACCGCTGCCGATGGGGGTCTGGTCGTTCATGCAGTCTCTCCTTTGGGGTTTTTTGTTTGCTGATCGTGGCGGCGGGCGATGACCGGCGCATGACGCGCAGGCGCAAGGGTCGCTGGACAGGCTTCGACAGGGGCTGGCCGCGAGTCGATGGGGTCATCCTTTCGCCTTGGGATGGAAAGGATAGGCGGCACCCCTCCATCGACATAACCGAATAAGCTGAATTCAGTCATTGAACGAACCGATCACAGCGTCGCGGGTTGCGGCAAGGAAATGACGTTGGTCGCGCCGCCGCCACGCCCCGGCGAAAGGCGGCGCGGCGGATGCAACAGCGGGACGGCCCGAGGGTTGATCGAGGGTCACGCCCACCCCCGGCGCGGCAAATAGGAGAGAGCAAGTGGCTAACCAAAACCCCAACGAGCAGCAGCAGCGCGACGAGGAACAACGTCGCAAGCAGCAGCAACAGCAGGGCGGCCAGGATCGCCAGCAGGACGGTCAGCGGCCCGACCAGGACCGCGACAACCAGCAGCAGCGCTGACAGGCAGGCTGCATGAGAAAGGGGCCGCTCCGGCAGGAGCGGCCCCTTTTCCTTTGTCCGAAAGCGGTGGGGATCAGAAACTGACCTTGATCGTCCCGCCCCAGGTCCTGGGATCGCCCGCGGTGCCGGCGATCAGGCCGGTGTTGCCGGGTGCGACCTGCAACAGATCGACATAGTTCACGTCGAAGGCGTTACGGACCCAGGCGAAGACGTCGATGCCGTCGCCGCGAAAGCCGGCGCGGAAGTTGGTCAGCGCATAGCCTTTGACGTTGGTGTAGATCGACGGCGACGCGTTCGAATTCCAATGCGAACGGTAATTGCCATCGATGCCGAAATAGACCTGGCCTTCCTTCGCCAGCAGCGTGACCGGAGCATTGGCTTCGGCGCCGAAGGAGAAGGCATATTTCGACACGCCCGGCAGGCGCTGGCCCGAGATATCGCACTGGCGCGGACTGAGCGCACCGGGAACACCCGCCGCGCCCGGCGTCACCCCGACACCGGCGGTCGTGCCGCCGGACAGTTCGGGCGGGCACGGCGCGCTGGTGAATTTCTGATATTTGGCGTCGGTATAGGCGCCGTTGGCATAGGCCGTGAAGCGGTCGCTGGCGCGGATCTTGAAATCCGCTTCAAGCCCCTGCGAAACCACCTTCTCCGCATTGGCCAGATAGCCGCGCACCGTGCCGAACTGGCCGCCGTTCACCGTCGCCTGGAAATTCTTAATCTCCGTGCGGAAGGCGGTGAGGTTGAAGGTGGCAAGGCGGTTAAAGAACTGGGTCTTGAGGCCGACTTCGAAATGGTTGACCGATTCGGGCTTCACCGTGCTGGCGCTGAGGACGGGCTGATTGTTCGTATCGAGCGGCAGGCCGTTCTGGTTGATGCCGACCGTCTTGAAGCTCTTGGCATAGGTCGCATAGGCCAGCACGTCCGGCGCGACCTTGTAATTCACGTTCAGGTCGTAGCTGAAGTTCCAGTCGCTCACCGACGGCGCGGTAAGCTGCGGCTGATAGACGCCGCACTGCGCTGTCAGCACGGCATTGCCGGCGGTCGCCGTCGGGGCGCAACTGGTGATCACCTGCCCCGCGCCCGTGGTCACGACGCGCTGATAAAAGCCCTCTTTCTTGTCGTAATTGACGCGAATGCCCGGCTGGATGGTCAGTTCCGGCGTCAGTTTATAGCTGAGCTGCCCATAGAATGCCGCGCTGTCGGCCTTCAGAAATTGGGTATTGGAGGCGGTCAGGCCGTTGAGGACCTCGGGGCGATTATAGACATTGGTCGGATCGGTGGACGGCGCCAGGCTGTAGCGCGTGGCGTCGATCCCTTGCTGCTCGGTACCCTGGGTATCGATCCGCTGTCTGAAACCGAACAGGCCGGCGACGAAGTCGATCTTGTCGCCTTCGTAATTATAGCGGAATTCCTGGCTATACTGATCTTGCTGCGACGGGTTCTGCGACCTCGCGACGACCGAAGCGCCGGTAAAGTCGCGGTCGTTCTCGGGCAGCCAGTCCCAGAAGCGCCAGGCGGTGATCGAGGTGAAGGTGCCGGGACCTACATCCCACTTCACGCGCAACGAAGCGCCCCCGATCTTGTTGCCGGCGTTGAGGCTGGCATCGATGTCGGTCAGGCGATCATAGACGTTGCGGCTCGGCACGATGTAATTGTAGTTTGGGTTGGCGGCCTGAAGCCGCGCGATGATCGCGTCATATTGGCGAGTGAGCGCCCGCTGCGTCGTCCCGACGCGGACGAAGGCGGTGCCGCAGCACTCCGGATCCTGCTTGCTGTAGTCACCGGCCAGCGTGATGCTGAGATCCTCGTTCGGCTGGAACAGAAGCTGGCCGCGAAGGCCCAGATTGTCCTGCTCGTTGATCCAGCGATCGGTCCGGGTGTTGAACAAAGTGCCGCGCCGGCTGGTGGTGGCGATCGCGATACGCGCCGCGATCTTGTCCGACAGCGGACCGGAGACCGCCGCCTTGGCCTGGCGTAAATTGAGATTGCCGACGGTCACTTCGGCGCGGCCCTCGAAATCGAAGGTCGGCTGGTTGGTCGTGATGTTGATCGCGCCAGCCGTCGTGTTCTTGCCGTAAAGCGATCCTTGCGGCCCGCGCAAAACTTCGACCTGATCGACGTCGAGGAAGTCGAAGGTCGCCGCAGCGACGCGCGAATTATAGACGTCGTCGACATAGATGCCGACGCCCTGTTCGAAACCGTCGCTGGTCAGCCCGAAGGGGACACCAAGTCCGCGGATATTCACCGAGGTATTGCGCGGGTTCGAGGTATAGACCTGCAGCGTCGGCGCAAGCTGCTGAAGCTTCACGACGTTGAAATTGCCGGTTGCCTCGATCGAATCGCCGCGGATCACCGAGATGGCGACGGGCACTTCCTGCGCCGTTTCCTGGCGACGGCGGGCGGTCACGATGATGATATCGCCACGGCTGACATCATCGCCGTCCTGCGCTGTGTTGGTTGCGGTGGCCGAAGTGGCGGCTTCCTCATCGGCAGTCGCGGCGCCCTCCGCCGCAACGGCCGGCTGCGCCGCGAAGGCGAGCACGAAGGATAGGGTGATGGCACTCGCCGACAAGCGGCCGCGCACGGACGGATATTTCGCGGTCATGACAATTTTCCTGTTGCTTTGAAGTTGCACGAAAAATTGCCACATCCGGCGGTCCGGTCTGCGGCATTTTAAGGATGGGGCAAAGGCTAGCCCCCTTGGGAGATGGATCAGTTCGGGTAGCGATGGCGCTCGGTGATATCGACCTGCACCAGCTTGCCTTCATGCACGGTAAGTTGGATCGCACCGAAGCGCAGCTTTTCAAGCGCGTCGAGCACCGTCTGGACGGAACGCGACACAGCCTCGCGCTGGACCGGAGCCTTTTCTGCTGAAGCGGACATTTGTTTCCCTTTCCCTGCGACACCCTGTCGATTCGTCCACAAGCATATGCCAATCGATTTAGTTGACAATGATTGATTTGCTTTCTGCGGCGAAAGGCCCGGTTCGCACGCCCAAGCGAAATTTTGCCGATCGGCGCGTTTTGCACGCGCGGGACGCTAGGGATTGCGCGCGACTCCCAGTGCTGGCAAAGGCGTGTGCGATGACAAAAATTAACGATCTGATGGCGCGCGGAACCGCGCTTCTGGGCAGCGAATACGCGATTTTGTGCGGTGCGATGAGCTGGGTTTCGGAGCGAAACCTGGTCAGCGCGATCAGCAACGCCGGCGGTTTCGGCGTGATCGCCTGTGGTGCCATGACGCCCGAATTGCTCGATACCGAGATCGCGGCGACCAAGGCGCTCGCGACCAAGCCTTTCGGCGTCAACCTGATCACCATGCACCCGCAATTGTTCGACCTGATCGACATTTGCGCGAAGCATCGCGTCGGCCATGTCGTGCTCGCCGGCGGCCTGCCGCCCAAGGGCAGCCTCGAGGCGATCAAGGCATCCGGCGCGAAGGTGATCTGCTTTGCGCCGACGCTGGCGATGGGCAAGAAGCTGGTCCGTTCCGGCGTGGACGCGCTGGTGATCGAGGGCATGGAAGCCGGTGGACATATCGGCCCCGTGTCGACGAGCGTGCTGGCGCAGGAAATCCTGCCCGCGCTCGCGGACGAGGTGCCGATCTTCGTCGCCGGCGGCATCGGCCGCGGCGAGGCGATCGCGGGCTATCTGGAGATGGGCGCTTCGGGCGTCCAACTCGGCACTCGCTTCGTCTGCGCGACCGAAAGCATCGCGCACCCCAATTTCAAAAAGGCCTTCATCCGCGCTTCGGCGCGTGACGCCGTCGCCAGCGTCCAGATCGATCCGCGCTTGCCTGTCATCCCGGTGCGTGCGCTGAAAAATGCTGGCACCGAGGAATTCACTGCCAAGCAGCGCGAAGTCGCCAATCTGCTCGACGGCGGCAGCGTCGACATGCTGGAGGCACAACTGCAGATCGAACATTATTGGGCTGGCGCGCTGCGCCGCGCGGTGATCGACGGCGACGTCGAAAACGGTTCGTTAATGGCAGGGCAATCTGTCGGTATGGTAACCGTCGAAGAGACCGTGGGGGAAATCATCGCGTCGCTGGTGCAGCAGGCCGAAGCCGCCTTGCAGGCCCGGGGTTGATGCCGCATGATTTGGCGGCTGGGGAGTGGAGCATGACTTTGTTGCGGAAGATTATCGTCGTCGGACTGCTTGCGAGCATCGCGGGCTGCACCAAGCCGCCGCCGCCGCCGCCGCCGCCTCCCCCGCCCCCTCCGCCGCCGGTCGTGATCATCGTACCGCCGCGTCCGCTGCCGCCCGGCAATGCCTCGCTGACCCAGATCCTGCCCGGTCGCGCGATCGACGGACGCTTCGTGACCGCGAACAGCAACGTCACCGGCGACCGCGCCTTCTGGCAGATGAAGATCGCGCTGAACGTCGCCGCGATCGGCTGCCGCGGGCTGGAGGAAGCCACTCTGGTTTCAGCCTACAACAATATCATCAAGTCGCATGGCAAAGCGATCAAGGCGACTGAAAAGACCGTCATCACCGAACTCGGCAAGGCGAACAAAACGAACGGCATCAAGGAGCGTGATCGCCTGTCGACCCAGTTGTTCAACTATTTCGCGCAGCCGCCTGCCCAGCGCGCCTTCTGCGCGCGCGCCAACGAGGTCGCGCAGATCGTGTCGACGACGCCCCCCGCCGACGTCGTCGCGCAGGCACCAGCCCATCTTGCGCGGCTCGACCAGCCCTTCGTCGATTTCTATGAAGCCTATGCGAAATACCAGCTCGACGTCATGGAATGGGACGCCAAATATGCGCCCCCGCCGCCGATCATGAGCGCACCTGCCCCGCTGACGACAAACCCGAGCGTGATCTATGGCCCGACGACGACGACCGCGCCGGGCGCCGCTTATAGTCCGACGACGCCCAGGACGCCCGGGACCAATCCGGGCAACTAGGCGGCGAACAGTAAATATTCACGCACGCCCTTGGCGTCGGGGCACGGCATCTGTTAGCACCGTCGGGACATGACAAACGCCCCGCCCCCGCCCTCGACCGCCGCCCAGTCGGCGCGCACGATCCTGACGCGGCTGCACGAGGTGATGGCCGCGCGCACCCACGCGCAGGGCAAGCTCAACCAGGTCGTCGGTATCATCGGCGAATGCCTTGATAGCGAGGTCTGCTCGATTTATCTGCTGCGCGAGGGTGCGCTCGAACTTTATGCGACGCGCGGGTTGAAGCAGGAGGCGGTGCATGTCACGCGCCTCGGTCTTGGCGAAGGTCTGGTCGGCACGATCGCCGAACAGATCGAGACGCTCAACCTCGACGAAGCGGCGGCGCATCCCGACTTCTCCTATCGCCCCGAAACCGGCGAAGAATTGTTCCATAGCTTTGCCGGGGTGCCGATCATCCGCCGCGAGCGTGCGGTCGGTGTCCTCTGCGTCCAGCACAGCGACCCGCGCCGCTATGACGATATCGAGATCGAGACGCTGCAGACCGTCGCGATGGTGCTGTCCGAACTGATCGCCAACGCTGACCTGGTCGACACCACCGCACGGATCGACGCTGCCGAGGCCGACCAGTCGAGCCAGCGGCTGACCGGCCAGAAACTCGTCGATGGCATGGGCCGCGGCGTCGCGGTGTTCCACCAGCCGCGCGTCGTCATCGAGCATACCGTCGCCGAGGATACCGAAGCCGAACGTCACAGAGTTTACGCGGCCTTCGACAAGATGCGCGAACAGATCGACCGCATGGCGAGCCAGGCCGAATTCGGCGTCGGCGGCGAGCATGACGAAGTGCTCGAGATGTACAAGATGTTCGCCTATGACGAGGGCTGGTCGCGGCGGATCAACGAAGCGATCGACAGCGGCCTGACCGCCGAGGCGGCGATCGAGCGCGTCCAGCAACGCACCCGCATGCGGATGCGCCAGATCGACGATCCGCTGCTGCGCGACCGGATGCACGACCTGGAGGACCTCTCCAATCGGCTGATACGGATCGTTTCGGGCCAGCTCGGCACGGCGGCGCAGATGGGGTTGCGGCAGGATTCGATCCTGATCGCGCGCAACCTCGGCCCTGCCGAACTGCTCGAATATGATCGCCGCCGTCTGAAGGGCGTGGTGCTCGAGGAAGGGTCGCTGACAGCGCATGTCATTATCGTCGCGCGCGCGATGGGGGTGCCGGTCATTGGGCGCGTGCGCGATGTCCGCACCGTCATCCGCGACGGCGACATGCTGTTGCTCGACGCGGCCGATGGGACGGTGCACGTCCGTCCCAGCCCGTCGACAGACGACGCTTTCGACGCCAAGCTGGAGGTTTCGCAGAAGCGCCGCGCCAATCTTGCGGCGCTGCGCGACCTGCCGGCGGTGACCAAGGACGGCGTGTCGATCGAACTGATGATCAACGCGGGGCTACGCGAGGATATTGCGGCGCTCGATCTGACCGGGGCGCGCGGTATCGGGCTGTTCCGCACCGAGTTCCAGTTCCTGGTGTCGGCGACGATGCCGCAACGCGAGCGTCAGCAGCGCCTCTATCGCGACGTGCTCGACGCGGCGGGCGACCGGCCGGTGATCTTTCGCACCGTCGACATCGGCGGCGACAAGGCGCTGCCCTATATGAACACCGACACGGTGCTCGAAGAAAATCCGGCGATGGGCTGGCGCGCGCTGCGCCTCGCGCTTGAACGCGAAGGCCTGCTCAAGGTTCAGGCGCGCGCGCTAATGGAAGCGGCGGCGGGGCGGACGCTCAACGTCATGTTCCCGATGGTGTCCGAGCCATGGGAATATGAAGCGGCGCGGGCGCTGTTCGTCGGCCAGCGCGCATGGCTCGCCAGCCACAACAAGAAATTGCCCGTCGCGATCCGTTATGGCGCGATGCTCGAAGTGCCGGGACTGGCGGAAACACTGGACCTCATGCTGCCGCACCTCGACTTCCTGTCGATCGGCACCAACGACCTCACCCAGTTCCTGTTCGCCGCCGACCGTGCCCACCCGCGCCTCGCCGAGCGGTACGACTGGCTGTCGCCAACGGTGATGCGCTTCCTGTCACGCGTCGTGAAGACCGTTGCGGGATCGAAGGTCACGCTGGGCGTGTGCGGCGAAATGGGCGGACGCCCGCTTGAAGCAATGGCGCTGCTCGGCATCGGCATCGAGCGGCTGTCGATCACCCCGGCTGGCGTGGGGCCGGTCAAGGCGATGATCCGCTCGCTCGACCTTGCCGCATTGCGGCGCGACATCCCTGCGATCCTCGCCCAGCCGACATCGACGCCCCGCGCCCAATATGCCGATTGGGCCAAGGCGCATCAGGTCGACCTCGGCGACTGACATCCGCGAGGCGGCGGCGCGCCCGCCCGCCACGGCGCCAAAAATCCAACCTTCCGGCTTTCTTCTAAGGGCTTGTTAACCAATTGTGTCTAGCTCCCGGAAAGGAATTCGGTGGGGCTAGACAGGGATTTTCCGGCATATGTTCATGCGCGTGGGCCAGTTCGATGCGGCGAACGACGTTCCCGGGAACGACGAGGCGATACGGGTCGCAGTACTGCTTCCCTGTTACAATGAGGGACTGGTGCTGCGAACGGTGATCGAGAGATTCCGCGCCGCGCTGCCCGATGCGACCATCTACGTCTATGACAACAACAGCCGCGACGATTCCGTCGCGGTGGCGCAGAGCGCCGGGGCGGTCGTCCGCTCGGAAAAGCGCCAGGGAAAGGGCTTTGTCGTCCGTCGCATGTTCGCGGACATCGACGCCGACATCTATATCATGTGCGACGCCGACGAGACCTATGACGCGTCGGCGGTGTCGTCGCTTGTCGCCGAACTGGTCGACAATGGGCTCGACATGGTCGTCGGCACCCGTGTCGATACCAGCGGCACGGCCTATCGTCCGGCGCACCGCTTCGGCAACTGGATGCTGACCTCGCTCGTCCGCACCATGTTCGGCGGCGGCTTCAGCGATATGCTCAGCGGTTACCGCATTTTTTCGCGGCGGTTCGTGAAGTCCTTTCCCCTGATGTCGCAGGGTTTCGAGATCGAGACCGAACTGACGATCCACGCGCTGCAACTGGCGATGCCGGTCGCCGAGATGCCAACGCGGTTCAAGGATCGCATCGAGGGATCCGAAAGCAAGCTGCAGACGGTGTCCGACGGCTTCCGCATCCTGTGGACGATCGTCACCCTGCTCAAACAGGAGCGGCCATTCTTCCTGTTCGGTATCGTGGCGCTGGCGATGATGACGGCCTCGCTGATATTCGGTTATCCGGTGATCGCGGAATATATGCGTAGCGGCACCGTGCCGCGCCTGCCCACCGCGATCCTTGCAACGGGGACGATGATCCTCGGCTTCCTCAGCCTGTTCTCCGGCCTGATCCTCGACACGGTGACGCGCGGCCGCAAGGAAGCGAAGCTGCTTCGGTATCTTGAACTGCCAGGCATAGAGGCGCGTCTGAAAAACCAGGGTTGAACAAAACGCTCAGCGATCGGGACGCTGCCGGCGCGACGGTCCGACGAGCCAGCCGGACGCCTTGATCGACAGCGTCGCTGCGGCAACCGCCAGCGATGTACCGGTCAGCAGGATGCGGTTGGCGAGCACGAACAGGACAATATCGGCCGCTCCGATCGAGAAACCCGCGAAAATGACCGAGAAACTCCATTCGGAAATGCCAAAGGCGCCAGGGAGCATCGCGACGGACGTCGCCAACGCCACCAGTGGCACACCTACAAGAATGGCCGCAATCGTCACGGTACCGATTGCAGCGTGAACGGCGATATTCATCAGCGTGAGACTGATGAACCGCGCAAGCGAAATGCCATAGAGTTTGCACAGGGTCACTCGGTCGAACCGTGACGCGGCGTCATGCACGCGGCGGAGAAAAGCCGGCGGACGAAACCACCTGATCGCGGTCGGCAACAAGAATATCATGCCCAGTCCGAGCGGCACCATCAACGCGCAGCCCCATAGATATATCAGGATATCACGGTGAACGAACGCCGCGATGGCCGGTATCGCCAGCAGCAGCACCACCGCGAAATCGGCGACCTGATCGATGCCACCCGACAGTGCGCCCCGAAGACCACTCGTCCCGCTAAGGCGATTTGCGAGTCCGCGACAGGCGACGTTGACGAGCGGAGACGGCAGGAACGTTCCCAGTCCCTGCGCGAAGGCACCTGTTGCGAAGGCCGGGCCGAACCGCGGGCGAACGCCGGAAAGCACCTCTTCTATCAGCGACCAGCGCCACGACGACAAGGCGACATGGCCGACCACCAGAGCAAGGAGCGGCACGACGGGCCATAGAATGAGATGATCAAAAAGCGTCTGAAACTCGGCGCCCGACACACCGAAGCTCCGCACCCACAGCGCCATCGCAAGCCCAGCCAAGGCGATGGAAGAAATGATGAGGATAAAGCGGGTGCGTCGCGTCATGCACGATGTCCGCAATTGCCCGCCAGCCTTTCGATCAGTCGCAGATAGCGACTGAACAAAAAATCCGGGGAGCATTGCTGCGCAACATAGGCGCGCGCCTCATCCGCCGACGCGGTCGGCGTCCGGTCTAGCGCAGCGGCGAAATGCTGAGCCGTGCCCGCCACGTCGCGCAAATCGACCTCTTCGGTCACGATGAAAGGTGCAAGTCCAGCATCGGTTTCCAATATCTGTTCGGAGCAAAGGACGCCACAGCCCGATGCCAGCGCTTCGCGCACCACGAGCGAGAAGCTTTCCGAGGGGCTGGGAAGAACCAGCGTGTCGCTCGCTCGGTAAAGCCGCGCCACCTCTGCCCGGTCGAGTTGCCCCAATATCCTTACATTGCCCAGTTCCCATCGGGCCGGGTCGACCGGGCCGGTCCCCGCAATGGCAAAGGTCCAGTCCGGACGCCGCCGGGCCATCTCCGCGACCACCATAATGCCCTTGCTTTCAGTCAGGCGCCCGACGACGGCGGCAATCTTGCCATTTTGCCCGGGTGTCAAAGCCGCGCGATCGGCGTCCCGTTCGTCCGCGCCAGCCGAAGGACGAAATAGGCCGAGGTCGAGACCATGACCGATAGTCTCGCTCTCAGGGCGCGTACGGACTCCGTCGAAATGCCGCGCGACGACGGGGCTGACGTAGACCACAGCCTCCGCGGTGCGCACCATCGGGCGCACTGCCAGTGCTTCGCCCGCTCGCATGACGGCCCGGGCCATTTTCGACACCGTCGATGGTTCGCCCACGTGCTGGACCAGGAAAATCGGCTTTCGATGCCATTTCGCCACGACAAACGCGACCACGCTGAGCGCGAAATTGGCCTCCGCGATGATGACGACGTCAGCGCGCCGGACCGCGCGCGCGATCGTCGGCAGCGTCCATGGCATCGGCAGCGGCGCGGGAACGCCGCTGAGCGCGTAGATGAAGTCGGTCCCGGCCAAGGGTATATGGTCGATGCCCGGCTGATCCGGAACCATGCCCTCTGCTTGCGCAAGCCACTCGACACGCATACCTGCGCGCCGCAAAGCGTCCGCGAGTTCGGCGCAGGCGAGTTCCATGCCCCCTCCATGTGCGGGATAATAGGCACTGACGAGAGCGATCCGCCGACCGCCGACCACGCCGACGGCCCGCTCATCCCCGGGCGAAGGATTGCGGGCAAGCCGAGAATCCAGGGAAGGCGCCCCGGTCATCGCAGATGCGTCACCGTGCAGCCGGCAACACGCAGTCGCGCCGCCGCGTCCCTGCTCGCCTCCTCTGCATCCGGCAGTTTTCCGAAACCATAATAGTCCACGACCGGCTTCAAAAGCGTCGGTTCGACCATCGCGACCGTGGATCCACGCGCACAGAGCATCCCTACGAGTTCCGGATTCAGGCCACCACGCAACAGGCGTATCGGGCGCCCGTCCAGACGGGGAGGATTGATCACCAAATCCGCAGAAAACGGCACATCTGACTCCCCAATCACCGCATAATCCGTTCCACTGCGGTCGATACGCGCCGATGCGGCGGCGGCCGGCGCATAGAAGCCATGCGCGAACCATAATTGCAACGGCAACAGAATCAGCGCGCCGGCGCAGGTGGTGCGGCGCAGCAGCGTGCGCCATCGGCCTGTCTCCGCGCCAATCGCCTGCCACCCGAAAACGGCGAGCAGGATGCAATTGCCGATCTGGCCGTGAAGATAGCGATATCCAAAACCATGGCCCTGATAAGGAAGGATGACGGTCATGGTGACAAGCGTCAGGATCAGCCCCCCCGCCAGTGCTCCCGCCAACCGATCTCGGCGCGCGGCCAGAAAGCCGGCAATCAGCAACGGGATCAGCAGCAGATGATTCCAAGCGGCAAAGCGGGCTAGATTGGCGATCATATTCGCCATTCGCATCCCGTCGCCCGCCGCCAGCGCATTCATCAACCGCACCGCATAACCGGAATCGCGCACCTGTTGCATCGCACCGTCGACCTGTACCAGCGTCGAAATCCAGTGAGGCCACCACAGCCAGAAAAGCCCGATTGCGGCATAGCCGACGAAATAGAGCGCGGCGCGGCGCCAGTCCTTTTCCAGCAGGAGGAGGAAAAGTACCGGCGCCGCGAACATCGGATGCATGATCGGCTGGTGCAGTCCGACCGCCGCAAAGCCGACCGCCAGCGCTGCCATATCCGCCCATCGGCGGCGACGGAGAAAGAGCCACAGCCAGCAGAGATTCAATGCAAGATGCGCTGGCATCGCATAAGCCGTCATGCCGGTGACGACGACTTGCGCCGAACCCGCGTAGAGCAGCAACGCGACAACTGCGGTCTCACGGCTGTCCGGCCAGATGCGCCGCGCGCAGCCCCACAAGGCCAGAGCCCCGAGCAGCGTCATCAGCGGTCCGGTTATCGCGGGCGCGACGACGAGGCCGACCAAGGCGCGAAGCGCAGCGTTCAGCGGCAGATAATCCGACACCCACGCGGCCCGGGGATCGGCAGCATACATGAACATCGTGTTCAACGCGGGCGCGTGGTCGCGCCACATGCCCGGCAATGGCGCGGCCAGCGATCCGTTGGCGAACACCGCCGTGTCGAACGACGCCATCTGTTCGTCGCGGCTCAGGTCATAGCCGGAGAGAATCCAGCTGTGGCCCGCCCAGGAAATCAGCGCCAATCCGGTTCCGATCAGCAAGGCCAGCCGCCAGTCCGCAGTCCACGCCGCAGGACGCGGCGCCACCCGCCAGCAGCAGATCGCGAGCAGACCGAGACCCGTCAGAAGCAGCGGCAGATCCTGTCGGTGCAGATAGAACAGGCTGAGATTCGCGTCACCCGAATAGAACGCACAGAGCAGCAGGGCATAGGCGAGGAGCAGCGCCAAAGGACGGCCTGCTCGATGAAAGACGGCCGCCCTCGCCGAGTCCGGCACGCCCCTTTCCGCGTCTGCTCGTTCGATTGTCCCCATTCGCCGACAACAGCATAGAAACCCCTAATTTGCTGTTAACCACGACATGGGTGCCGCAACTGGACTCCAAAAATGTTTCCGTTATGTTCTGTATATCGATTCGACAGGAGAGACAGATGAGCGAGACCCCCACCCGCGCCACCGGCCAGTGCCATTGCGGCGCCATCCGCTATTCGATGCCGACCACCGTCGTCCACCACGCGCTGTGCAACTGCCAGGACTGCCGCCGCCACGCCGGCGCGCCGCTCGTCGGCTGGGCGCTTGTCGGGCAGGACGAGCTGGAAGTCACCGGCACGCCGAAAATCTATGCCTCATCCGACCATGGCCGTCGCCATTTCTGCGGGACCTGCGGCACCGGCCTTTTCTACACCAGCGACGCGGTGTTCCCGGGCCAGATCGACGTCCAGTCCGCAACGCTCGACGACCCCGACCTGATCCCCGCACAGGTGCAGATCCAGACCGCCGAGCGCATCGGCTGGATGGAAACGCTCGGCGATCTGCCGACCTTCGAGCGCTATCCGGGTTAGCGCCTGCCGTCAGCCTCGACGATCGCTCGGACCAGCGCGGCGATGTCGAGCCGCACCTTGCCGTCATCATACCCCTGGCGCACGATCACCAGCCCGCGCGAAGGGATGACGACCATATATTGGCCGCGATTGCCGAACGCGCCGAAGGCGTCGGCGGGAATGCCGTCGGACTTGTTGAAGAGCCAGAAGCCGGCACCATAGCCGAAGTCGCCGGTCGGCTGCGGTCCGCTCGGCGTCGTGACGAAGCGGCGCCAATTTTCGGGCAAAACCCGCTTGCCGGCCCACATCCCGTCATTCTGGTAGAGCAGGCCGAGCCGCGCGAGATCGCGCGCGGTGGTCGATACCTGGCTCGACAGGATATAATCGCCGTCCTTGTCATGCTCGGCGAAGGTGCGCGTCATGCCGAGCCGGTCGAAGAAGGCGGCAGGGTCGAGGTGCAGGTCGCGGCGGATCACCGCCGAGCGTTTGTTCTTTTCGTCTTCGGCCTTCTGCTGCGCGGCCTTGAGCGACTGGACCGCGAGCAACGTATCGTTGTTGGCATAGCGATAGACGCTGCCCGGCGGGTTGAGCAGCGACCATTGCACCGTCCACTGCCGCACCGACGCGCCGCCCATGTAAATGGCGTCGCTGCGGTTGCCCGCGGTGTCGCTGGTCAGCCCGCTCGCCATGCGCATCAATTGCTCGGTGGTGATCGCGGCGCGCGGATCGCCCGGCGTCTGCCAGTCGGCGATCATCGCGGGCCTTGTCACGTCGATGTCGCCGTTCAGCACGCCATGGCCGATGAGTGTCGCCGCCATCGACTTGGCGACCGAGAAGGTGCGCTGCGCGGTGTGGAGGCCGTGCCCCTGCTGATACCATTCGACCGCGATCTTGCCGCCCTTGACGATCAGGAGCGAACTGGTGCGCCCGCCGAAGCGCTCCATATCCATCGTCGCCAACTCATAAGGTGTCGCGTTGCGCGGCCGCGGCGCCAGCGCGTCGTGATCGCCGAGCGGCCATGGCTGGTCGTCGAGGTTCGGCCGACCGGGACGATAGCCGCTCCGCTCGCCCGGCACCGCGCCGATCGGCAAGGTCACACAGCCCTGTGCGCCGTCCCATTCGGCGATGCGCGGCGGCATGTCCTCTCGGTAGCGCACGCTGACGCGCTTCGCCTTGTCGTCGATATCGGCCTTCTGCAGGCGCATATCGGGTTCGATCTCGGGGTAGATATTGGTGAGTTCGTCGCGCTCGATATCGGCGAGCGCCTTGCCCGCGCCGTTCCACAGCGCCGAACAAGTGGCCCCGGCACGATAACCCGCCGCCCAGGCGCGGTTGATCTCGGCGTTGGGTTCCGCCGCGTGCGCCGGGATCGCGGTCGCCGCGATGAGCAGGCCGAGACCAAGCCGCCGTACCATCTCAGGGCCGCGCGCCAAAGGCCTGGCGCTGCGGCCTTTTGGCGCGGTCCCACCAAGCGCGGCGGAGGACATCGGCGATACGTTCGGGATCGTCCGATTCGAAGCGGACGAGCAGCGCGTGCCAACCCTCGTAATGCGGGGTTTGCCAGAAGGTGTCGGGATCGGTTTCAAGCAGGATGTCCTTTTCGTCGGGTTGGCACATCGCCGCGAAGCTGCCCGCCTCGCGCCCCGGTGCGGCGAGCGCCTTGCCGTTGAGCTTGGGACAGGGCGTACCATAGAAAGGCAGCATTTCGACATCGGGGAGCGCGCAGGCAAAGGCGACGACATCGGCCCAGCTGTCGAACTTCGGTGTCATGTCGGCTCCGCCTCTCAGTATCTTGGCGGCTTGGGGCGCACCACGACCTGCTCCACCGCGTCCCCGACCGGCTGCATCGGCTGGAACCGCATGCCATCGACAACCAGCCGATCGCCGACAATCGAATAGTCGAACAGCGCCTGCCCGCCGCGCGGACAGCAATTGCCGTCGCCGTCGCGCGCGACCGGGACGATCGCGAACATCTCGTCGAAGCGGAAGTCGGCGGGGCCGCGCAGCCAATAGCCCTTGGGGAGCAACTTGCCGCCTTCGTCGTACCAGCCGCCGATATCGATCTGGTGCCAGGTCGCCGCCGCGCCCTCCCCCGCGAACAGCGCATCGGCGTTGCCGCCGCCGCTGCCCGCCAGCGTCCCGGTGACATGGACGAGGCTCCGCTCGCCATTGCTCGACACGAGATCGGGAGTACCGATCGAGCCCGAGCTTTCGGCGAAGCCAGCAAGCGCCGTCTTGCCCGCCGCATCGCGCGCGATCAGTACGACCATCCACGCGCCCGGACCATCGCGCGGGGCGAGCGAGAGTTTCTGCCACAACAAGGTGCCGCCGCGTTCGGGCACGTCGATCCGCCCGCTCGCCTCGACGCCGCAGCGACCGCCATAATCATAGAGGCAGGTGTCGGCGATCTTCGCCACGCGGTCGGGCGCGAGCGCAATCTTCTGTGCGACGTTGGCGCGGCTGCATTCACTTTCGATGCTCCCGCTCGGGCACGAGATGACGGGAGTGGTGAGGGACGCGAACGCGAGGGTCAAAGACATGGCTGTTTCCCGGACATGGTGCGACCCGATGCGATGGCTAAGGCGAAGCAGCGACCGAGGCAAGCGCGCCTTAAGGAGACAAAGGATACGCAAGCACGCGTCCGAAATGTCTCCTTTGTCGCTTTAAGACCGGTGTGGACCGAGGTGGCCAGCAGCAAGCGGTTCGGGATAAGCGGCACCGTCATCCCACAGGGTAGATCATGCCGGGATTTATTAGGAAAGCGGTTTTTGCGGGGACGAGCGGACGGTAGCGGTCACTCCCTTAGCTTGTCATTCCCGCGAAAGCGGGAAGCCAGTGTGGGGTCAGCCTAAGGACGCTCTGGGTCCCCGCTTTCGCGGGGATGACCAACATTGGGGCTGCTAAAGCCGTCCTCACCCCCGCGCCTTCCTTTGTTCGTCCCACCAAGCCAGCCGCTCGGCGATGCGCTTTTCGAAACCGCGGTCGGTCGGGCGGTAATAGGTCTGCGGCCCTATCTCCTCGGGCCAATAGTCGGCGCCCGAAAAGCCGCCCTCGGCATCATGGTCATATTCATAACCCGCGCCGTACCCCAAGTCCTTCATCAGCTTGGTCGGCGCGTTGAGGATGTTCGCGGGCGGCGCGAGGCTGCCGGTGTCGCGCGCCGAGGCGAAGGCGGCCTTCTGCGCGGCATAGGCCGCGTTCGATTTGGGCGCGGTGGCAAGATAGAGGCACGCCTGCACGACCGCGAGTTCGCCTTCGGGCGAGCCGAGAAACTGGTACGCGTCCTTCGCGGCGAGGCATTGCACCAGCGCCTGCGGGTCGGCGAGGCCCACATCCTCGCTCGCGAAGCGCACGAGGCGGCGCAGCACATAGAGCGGCTCCTCGCCCGCGACGAGCATGCGCGCCATATAATAAAGCGCGGCCTGCGGGTCGGACCCGCGCAGCGCCTTGTGGAGCGCGCTGATCAGATTGTAATGGCCGTCGCGGTCCTTGTCGTAAACCGGCATGCGGCGGTGGAGCAGCTGCGCGAGCGCCGCCAGGTCGAGCGGCTCGGCGATGCCCGCCGCGAACAATGTCTCGACCTGATTGAGCAGGAAACGCCCGTCGCCATCAGCGCTGGCGGTCAGCGCCTCGCGCGCCGCCTCGGTCAGCGGCAAAGGCTTGCCGACCTCGGCCTCGGCACGGCCGAGCAGGGTCGCCATCGCCGCCTGGTCGAGACGATGGAGCACGAGCACCTGCGCGCGGCTGAGCAGCGCGGCGTTCAGGGCAAAGCTGGGGTTCTCGGTCGTCGCGCCGACGAGCACCACCGTGCCGCGCTCGACATAGGGCAGGAAACCGTCCTGCTGCGCCCGGTTGAAGCGATGGATTTCGTCCACGAACAGCAGGGTGCGCTTGCCCGCCGCCGCCATCTTTTCGGCATCGGCGAAGACCTTCTTGAGGTCGGCGACGCCCGAGAAGACCGCCGACAGCGGGGCGAACCGCATGCCGACCGCTTCCGCCAGCAGCCGCGCGATCGTCGTCTTGCCGGTGCCCGGGGGACCCCACAGGATGATCGACGACAATTGGCCCGCGGCGACCATCCGCCCGATCGCGCCGTCGGACCCCGTCAGATGTTCCTGCCCGACGACTTCGGACAGGGTCCTGGGACGCAGCCGTTCGGCGAGCGGTGCCGTGCCGGACGGGCTCCCTGCGGCGCGCGGCGGCGCATCGTCACCGAACAGGTCGTCGGCCACCGCCGCCTATCTCCGCCGCTGTTTCTGCCGGATCAGCCGGACATAGGTGTCGGCGACGGTCTGGTTGATCGCGTCCCACTGATATTGATGGCTCTCGGCGAGTGCCGCCGCGCCGTGCCGGGCGCGCAGGCCGATATCCTGGCAATAATGCTGCAGATGGTCGGCGAAGCCGGTGATCAGTCCCGGCGACACGAGATAACCCGTCACGCCATGCTTGACGATGCTCGCGCTGCCCGTCGCGCGCGCCGCCACCACCGGCAGGCCGCACGCCATCGCCTCCAGCGTGACATTGCCGAAGGTTTCGGTGACCGAGGGATTGAAGAAGACGTCGCACGAGGCGAGCGCGCGGGCGAGGTCCTGACCGCCCTGAAACCCCACGAATTTGGCGTCGGGCAGGCGCGATTCGAACCAGTCGCCGGCGGGGCCCTCGCCGATCACCACCACCTCGTGGCGGACCTTGCGGCGGTTGAGCTGGTCGATCGCGTCGGCGAAGACGTCGAGCCCCTTTTCCATCACCAGCCGGCCGAGGAAGGCGACGACGGGGACATCGTCGGCGATGCCCCAGCTTTGCCGCCAGCTGTTGTCGCGTCGCCCGGGGTTGAACACGTCGCGCTCGACCCCGCGTGTCCAGATGCCGATGTCGTAATTCATCCGTTGCTCGCGCAGCACCTGCGCGAAGCTTTCGGACGGCGCGATCAGCGCATCGCATTTGCGGTAGAGCTTGCGCAGCCAGGCGACGATCACCGGTTCGATGAACGAGAGGTTGTAATAGCGGAAATAGGTTTCGAAGCGGGTGTGCACCGAACAGGCGACCGGCAGACGGCGGCGGCGCGCCCAGGCCGCGGCCTGACGGCAGACGCGGTCGGGGCTGGAAATATGCATGATGTTCGGCGCGAACGCTGCGAGATCCTCGCGCACCCGGCCCGAAAAATGGAGCGGAATCCGATATTCGGGGCGGTTCGGGATCGCCATCGACGGCACGCTGACCAGGTCGCCGGTCGGCTCGAAATCGGGATTGGCGACGGTCGGCGAATAGACGCGCACCGCCGCGCCCTGACTGAGCAGATAGCCGACGAGCCGGTTGAGCGCCTTGTTGGCGCCATCGACGGTCATGTTGTAATTGCCGCTGAACAGCGCGATGCGGAGATCGGAAATTTCCATCCCGCCTCCGCTAATCGTCTCGGCAGGCAAAGGCAATCTTAGTCGCCGGTCTCCGACGGCGCCTCGAGTTCGACCACCACCGGCGGATGCAGGCGCAGGCGATGGACGCGACGTTCGTCGGCCTCGGTCACCTCGATCCGCCAGCCGCTCGGATGGACAAGGATTTCGCCGACCTCGGGCACATGCCCCGCGAGCACCGCCGACAGGCCGCCCAACGTGTCGACATCTTCCTCGATCTCGGCGAGGCGCGGATCGATCGCTTCGCCGATATCGTCGAGTTCGGCGCGCGCATCGGCGTCCCAGCAGCCGTTTTCGCCCGGCGTGAACAGCAGCACCGGCTCGTCGTCATGCTCGTCCTCGATCTCGCCGACGATTTCCTCGACCAGGTCCTCGATGGTGACAAGACCTTCGGTGCCCGAATATTCGTCGATCACGATGGCGAGATGGGTGCGCTGCGCGCGCATATCGGCGAGCAGGTCGAGCACGCCCATCGATTGCGGCACGTACAGCGGCTGGCGGATCAGGTCGAGCAAGGGCGGCGGCGCGCGCTTTTCCGCCAGCACCGCGAAGACGTCCTTGATGTGAATCATGCCGACGACCTCGTCGAGATTTTCGCGGTAGACCGGCAGGCGGCTGTGCCCGGCTTCGGCGAACAGCGCGACGACCGCTTCAAAGCTGGCGCTTTCGTCGATCGCGATGATCTCGCCGCGCGGCACCGCGACGTCATCGACGGTCTGCTCGCCGAAATGCAGGAGATTGCGGAGCATCTTGCGCTCGATCGGCGAAAGGTCGCCGACGACGCTGCTGCCGCGCCGCTCCTGCCCTTCTTCCTCGGCCTCGTCGATGACCTCTTCGATCTGCTCGCGCAGCGACGGCTCCTTGTCGCCGCCGAACAGCAATGTCTTCAGTCCGGCCAACAGGCCGGGTCTACTACTGTCCTCTTCCGATCGGTTCGAAGACCCCTGGTCGTCGGGCATGATGTGTCGTGTTTCCCTGTTAAATCTCATCCGCATATGGATTGGCGAGGCCCAGCGATGCAAGCGCTTTCACTTCGAGCGCCTCCATCGCGCCGGCGCTGGCATCGTCCATATGGTCGTAACCGACGAGGTGGAGCGCGCCGTGGACGATCAGATGCGTCGCATGATCCTCCAGCGAAATCCCCTTCTCTTCGGCCTCGCGGGCGCAGGTTTCGCGCGCCAGCACGATGTCGCCGAGCAGGATTTCGCCGTCGTCGCTGTTCGCCAGGCTTTCGAGCAGGTCGTCCTGCACCTGCGGAAAGGACAGCACGTTGGTCGGCTTGTCCTTGCCACGAAAATCGCGGTTGAGCTGGTGTACCTCGGCATCGTCGGTGAGGCGCACCGCGACTTCGACGAGCGGCGCGGCGTCGGCAAGGCCGGCATGCGGCGTGAGCGCGAGCGCGGCGGCGACGGCGTCGGCCGCGCGCGCCTCCCAATCGAAGGCGTCGGGCCACGGCGTCGCGGCATGGGTTTCGACGGTCAGCATGAAAATTCCCGCAGCGAGATTATGACGGAAAACCGAGAAACTTCACTCTGGAATCGCATTTTCCGGGCGTCGGACGAAGGGGATCGAAGGTCGATATGGATCATCGCTGGACGCTATAACGACGGTGCGATGTAGGACAGCGAAAAAGTTGCCCGGCCGTCACCCTTGACCGCTGCGACGGTGTATGGATATGGCAATACACACTAGCAGCCGATACATTCCTCCAGCTTTGGATCGCCAAAAAAGATGCTGAACAAAATTTCCGCCGCAATCGGTCTGATTGCGGCCATGAGCGGCCTTGCCAACAGCGCAAACGCCCGCACGACGCCGGTCACCGAAGCAGACAACAAGACAGCCGCGATCGAACAACTGGTCCAAAGCGAGATGACCGCGCGTGACATTCCCGGACTGCAATTGGCGATCGTGCAGGATGGCAAGATCGTTTTCACGGGTGCCTATGGTCTGGCCAACAGGGAAACATCAGCCCCCGTCACGAACAAAACCATTTTCCGCATCAATTCGATCAGCAAGGCCGTTACCGGTGTTGCGGCAATGCAGCTTGTCGAAGCGGGCAAGCTTGATCTTGATGCGCCAATCTCAACCTATCTCGAAAAACTTCCGGAAGCATGGAGCGGTGTCACCGTTCGGCAAGCTCTCACCCATACATCCGGGCTGCCCGAAATTGTGGATGACAATACCCGGCCGATTGACGGCCTCGTTGACCCGGATGCCTCCTGGGCAAGGGTGCAGCAAAATCCCCTGACCTTTCCGCCGGGAGCGGGATATCGATATAGCCAGACCAACTATGTCGCGATGGGGAAAATCATAGCGAAGCTCTCAGGGAAATCCTTTTCTGATTTCGTGCGCGATCGGCAGATTAATAAAGTGGGCATGAAGCAGACACGCTTTGCCTATCCTGTCTCGACCAACCCCGACCTGGCTGAACTCTATACGCATTTGACGCTGAAGTTTGACGGGATGAGAACGGTCGGCGCTGATCGCAGTGAAACCGCGTTTGTGCGTCAGGAGGCATGGACGTCCGCGCAATTGCTCCCGATCGGTGGCATCCAATCCACGGCCATTGATTTGGCGAAATGGGTTATTGCGATCCAGAAATTGCAACTGGTCAACAAGAGCAGCCTTGAGGAGCTCTGGAAACCACAGCCGCAAAAAGATGGCAGCTATCGCGGCTTCAACGCTTTCATCAATGGCTATGGCTTGGGTTGGCCATCGGTGCGGCGCGCTGAGCATCCCGCACTTGCCCTCACTGGCGGAGCGCGCGCCACCGTGTTCATTTATCCCGAGGACGACCTGAGCGTTGTGGTCCTGACGAACCTGATGGGCGCTTCGCCGGAGAAGTTCGTCGACAAGATTGCTTCGCACTATATCCCCGGGCTCGCCGCCGAACAGTGACACCGGCACCTCCCTCAACGAGAGGAAGGCCGCCATTCAATGCATATGCTTCAGCTTGTCGGGGTTGCGCATCACATAGATGGCGGTGACCTTGCCATCCTCGATCTCCAGCGCGGTGGTCTGGAACTCGCCATCGGCCTCGCGCGTCACGAAACCCGGCAGGCCGTTGATCGTGCCGGTGTGGACCAGGGTCGAGCCATATTTTCCGAACAGCACCGCGAGGCTGCGGTGCAGCTTCATCACGATATCATGGCCCAGAACCGGCCCCATCGCGGCGGGGCGCTTGCCGCCGCCGTCGGCCCACATGCCGACATCGGCGGCGAGCAACGCGCCCAATGCCCCCATGTCGCCGCTGCGCGACGCGGCGAAAAAGGCATTGGCGATCTCTAGCCCCTGCTCCTTTTCCAGCTTGTAGCGCGGGCGGGCGTCGCGGACATGGGTGCGGGCGCGGGCCGCGAGCTGGCGCGTCGCAGCGGGATCGCGGTCGATCGTCTTCGCGACTTCGTCGAACCCCACCCCGAAAACATCGTGGAGCAGGAAGGCGGCGCGTTCGAGCGGCGACAGGCGTTCGAGCGCGAGCATCAGCGGCAGCGTGACGTCGTCCTCTTCCTCTTCTTCGACCAGCGGGTCGGGGAGCCAGGGGCCGATATAGGTCTCGCGCCGGTTCTTCGCCGACTTGATCTGGTCGAGGCAGAGGCGGGTGACGGTGCGCCGCAGGAAGGCGGCGGGTTCGCGCACTTCGCTGCGGTCGGTGCCGAGCCAGCGGAGGAAGGCATCCTGCACCACATCCTCGGCATCGGCGACCGAGCCGAGCATGCGATAGGCGACGCGGGTGAGGAGCGGACGCAGCGGGTCGAAACCGGCCGCCGCGTCCGCCGCATCGTTGGCGTCATGGATGCCCCCGGCGGGCATCAGGCCGCCTTCGCCGCGGGCATGTCGTACCAGAGATCGAAGCCGACCGCGAGGCGGTTCCAGCCGTTGATGACGTTGATCATCAGGGTCAGCTTCACCTGTTCCTCCGGCGTGAAATGCGCTTCGAGTTCATCCTTGACCGCTTTCTGTGTGTGCCCCTGCGCGACCGTGGTCAAGGCGTCGGTCCAGGCGAGCGCGGCGCGTTCGCGGGGCGTATAGACCGGGGCTTCGTGCCAGGCCGACAGCAGGTAGATGCGCTGCTCGGTTTCGCCCTTGGCGCGGGCTTCGGTGGTGTGCATGTTGATGCAGTTGGCGCAACCGTTGAGGATCGACGAGCGGATCTTCACCAGTTCGATCAGGCTCGGCTCGAGGCTGTCCTGCACGGCGAGCGAAAGCCCCATCCACTGTTTCATCAATTGCGGCGCGGCGGCGAAGGGGTCGGTTACCTTGGTCATCATCTGTCTCCTTGCTGGGGTGGTGCAGGTTTGACGAGACAGCGTTGGTCGATGTGACATGGGGTACGAAAAAATTTGCGTCGTCATAATCCTCCCTGTCGCGAAGCCATGGGGAGGGGGACCATCCGAAGGATGGTGGAGGGGCCGCAGCGGTTGCGTCACAGCCCCTCCGTCAGCGCTTCGCGCTGCCACCTCCCCATCGCTGCGCGACGGGGAGGATCGGAAACGCTGGGTTGCGAGAATGGCGCTTTGACGGAAGCGAAAGCTGAACTAGCATCCGCCCCTCATTCAACAAGCGAGGGGTACGCGATCATGAAATTTCTCGATGGCTTCACCGAACAGGCCTATGCGCTGCTGCGCATCGTCGCGGGCCTGTTGTTCCTGGCGCATGGCGTGCAGAAATTCCTGAACTTCCCGGCGCCTTTCCCGATGCCGCTCAACCCGATGCTGACCGCGGCGGGCGCGATCGAACTGGTCGCGGGCACCCTGATCGTCATCGGCGTGCTCACCCGTCCCGCCGCCTTCATCGCGAGCGGCATGTCGGCGGTCGGTTACTGGGTCGCGCATGGCACGCAAGGCCCCTTCCCCATCGCCAACGGCGGCGAGACCATTGTGCTCTACTGCTTCCTGTTCCTGTTCATCGCGGCGCGCGGTGCGGGCATCTGGAGCGCTGACGGGGCGATGAAGAAATAGGCGTGCGTCGACCTTTGCTGGTCGGAATCGCGATTGGGGCGATGCTGGCTCTGGCCGGCGTCGCCGTCGCGGCAGTCTGGATCGCGCCAAGGACCGAACCGACTTATCTGCGCATCGCCGACGACGACATCGACCATTTGCTGAGTTCGGACCACGAACCCGAAGATGGCCCGACCAGCGCGAGGCTGATCCGGCATTGCGGCATCGACGCATTTACCCTCGATCTGGCCATTCCCGATCATGCGGGATCGGCGTTCGTCAATCTCGAGAAGACACCGCGCGCGCGGCTCAATTGCCTGATCGGGGAAGCGCGAATTCATGGCCTGTCATTGGCCATCGTCGATGGCGAAGACACCGCCAGCTTCGAATGCCTGCCCGGCTGGCCATCGCGATTCCAGCGCTTCGATCCGGCGGACTATGGATTTTGCCCGAAGGGTGAACCCAATCCGGTGGTTGGAAAAGGCCCAGCCCTGACGCGCACCGATCGATAGATTGAAAAATGGGGCGGCCCTTTCGGACCGCCCCTTGAGGTGCGGGCTTCACATGGTGAAGGTCGTCAAAGCTTGCGAGTGTTCGTCTCGATCAGTTTCTTCGCTTCTTCGATCGCCTTCGCGGTCGTCAGCGTCTTGTCCTGGATCTCGTTCGCCATATCGAGCAGGCGGCCGCTGATCACGGTGCCGGTCTGTGCTTCCTCCTGGATCGCGATGCCGCCCTTGGTGGCGGCGACGCGGTCCCATTCGGCGCGCACCGCGGCCCAATAACCCTTTGTGGCGGCCCAATAGTCGTCGGCGGCCTTCACGTCATATTGGTCGTATTTGATATAGGTGTTGAGGACATATTCCTGGACGATCGGCACCAGCTTGCCGTCCTTGATCCCCATCTTGGTGTTATCCTGCCAATGGACCCAGCCGTCGGGCGAGGGCTGGTGGCGGTTGATCGAGAGATAGCGATCATAGACCGGATTGCGCACGGCATCGCGGCGGGCGAGCGGGCGCCAGGTCCAGTTCGAGCGCCAGCGGCGGACGCCGCCCTGCGTTTCATACTGACCCCAGCCGGCATAGCGCGGGCTGTCGTCGACCTGATAGACCGTCTGCGACCAGCGGCCGGTGCGCATCTTTTCGGGGACGTCTTCCCACGTCCATGTGTTGCGGTCCGAATAGACGAGCACCCTGGCGGGTTCATATTCCCAGTCCTGGCGCCAATGCTTGATGATCATGCTCTTGTCGTCGTCGCCGGTGATGACGAGCATGTGCTGGAGCACGATCTTGCGCCCCGTGTCCTCAATCACGCGGACGACCTCGTTGCCGCCCGAACGCTTCGGCTCGAGCACCTCGTAATTCGGGTCCCAGCGCGTCGATTCCTGCATGTTGAAGCTGACGCGGTAATTGCCCGCCATCGCGAGGATATCGGCGCGGTCCTGTTCGAAATTCGCTGCGGCGGCGTCGGCGGCGATCGGCGGGTGGGCGAGCGCCGCGACCGGCAGCGCGGCGGAGAGCAGCAACAGGCCGGCGGCGAGCGAACGATATGTTTTCTTCATCGGTGCAGTCCTTCTTGTGGTCAGAAGCGGAAGCTCAGCGACACGCTCGCGTTGCGGCCCGGCTGGGTATAGGCATCGGCGGTGGCCGGCGTGACGTAGGTCGCGGGGACCGTCGCGGGCACCGACGACACCAGCGCGAGTCCGCGCACGTCGCTCCACCAGCTGTATTTCTTGTCGAGGATGTTGAAGACGCCGGCGCGCAGCGTCAGCCCGTCCATCAGCCGCACGAAGGCGGTTGCGTCGAGGATGGTAAAGGCGTCGGGACGATAGCATTGCGGGGTGCAGACGCCGTCGGCCCGCGACGCTTCCTTGCGCGCGCTGTGGGTCATGATGATCTGGCCACCGAAGCGCCCGGTGCGCTCGCGATAGCCGACGCCGGCGACGAGCTTGAGCGGGTCGATCGTCGACAACGGGCTGCGCGCGCCATTGGGTTCGATCACATCGCCCGTCGCATAGGATAGGGCGAGCGTCGTATAGAGGCCGGACGACGCTCGCCCCTCGAACCGTGCCTCGGCCCCCTTGACCCGGACACGATCGAGATTCACGAATTGATAGACGGCGGGGTCGGCGGGGGTGAAGCTGCCGCTCACCACTTCCTGGCTGATGAAATCCTTATAGCGCGACGTGAAGCCCGTCAGGTCGAGGCTGACATGGTCGCTGGAAAAGCGCAGCCCGCCCTCGAAGCTTTCGCTGCGTTCGGGGCCGAGGTCGGGGTTCGGAGCCGAGGTATAGCCGAAGGCGAGATTTTCGAAGAACTGGTTCACCTGCCCCGGTTCGGGCGCCTTGAAGCCGGTCGCATAATTGGCGAATAGCCGCACCTGGTCGGTGACTTTCCAGACCGCGCCGAATTTCGGCGAAACGCGCGAACCATCCTGTCCGGCGCCCGCGAAGGTCGGGAGTAGCGGATCGGTGCGGGGCGACAGGTCGTACCAGTCGAAGCGCAACGCCGGATAAAGCGTCAACGCGCCGCCGGCGATGCCGATCTCGTCGCCGACGAACAGCCCGGCGCGGGTGAAATCGGTGGTCGGGAAGGCGCGGGTCGGGAACACCTCGCCCGCCGGAGGCACGGTGCCGTCGCGCAGGCCGCGCTGCCGCGTCTTGCTGATGTCGCCGCCGAAAACGATGCGATGCGTGATCGCGCCCGTATTGAAATCGGCGCGGGCATCGGCGGCGGCGCCGATGACGCGGTTTTCGAAGGTGTTGAGGCGGGTGCGGTCGGCGGCGGGGGTGCGGTCTTCCTCGGTGTATTGATTATCCTCGCCGTCCTGCCAATAGAGCGCGACGCGGGCAAAATCGATCAGCCCCTCGCCTTCCCAGCTCCAGTCGAGCGAGACGCGCTTGCGTTCGCCGCTGTCGAAGCCTTCGAGGCGGTCGACGGTGGTGCTGCGCCCGGTGAGGCCGTTGGTGTAGAGGTGGGTGTCGAGATATTCGCCGGTCAGGCGCAGCTTGTGGCCGCTGGCGGGATCATAGACGATCCGCGCCAGCGCGGCGTTCGAGCGGCCGTCCTGCGGATTGGGCTCGGTGCGCAGGCTGCCGAAACCGCCGACACTGCCCTTGTTGTCGAGTTCCTGCCAGTCGCGGCGCGTATAGGCGGCCATCACCGACCAGTCGCCGCTGCGCCCCGCGAGGATCGCGGTTTCGCTGAACTCGTCGTCGGCGCTGCTATAGGCGCCGCGCACGAGGCCGCCGACCGACTTGCCGCCGGGCAGGAAGTCGGCGGGGTCGCTGGTGACGAAGCTGACCGCACCGGCAAGGCCGTCGCTGCCGTAAAGCGCCGACGAGGGACCCCGCAGGATTTCGACCGACTTGACGAGGCCGAGGTCGACATAATCGCCGCGCCCCGCCGCCTGCGCGCCGAAGCTGAAACCGTCGGGGACGCGCACGCCGTCGACCTGGATCAGCACGCGGTTGCCGCCGATGCCGCGGATGTTGAAGCTGTCGTTGCCGGCGCGGCCGGTGGCGCCGAGCGCAGCGCCGAAGCGCGCGGGCTGGCGCTGGACGCTGACCCCGGGTTCGAAGCGGATGAGGTCGCGGATGTCGGTCGCCAGTTCGTTCGCGATCTGCTCTTCGGTGATCAACGAAATGGTCAGCGGCACATCCTCAACACTCTTCTCGGTCCGCGTCGCGGTGACGACGATCTGGTTCTTGCGCGCGGCCCAATATTCACCGTCATTATCCTGCGCCATGGCGGGCGTCGCGGTCGCGGCGAGCGCGATGCCCAGCGCGGTACCGGCGGCGAGACGGGAGACGGACGGCGAACGCTGGATGGTCAATTTTCTTCCCCTGATTTATGCGACTGACTCGCAATAGCGGTCGTCTAGGCGTGCAAATTCAGGGGGTCAATATGCTATTGCGACTCGTTATTGAAAAAGGCCGACGAACGAACGGGGAAGGCGGGCCATTGGCGGTGCCGTCGCCGCCGCCCCCACCCCTTGCTTCGCAAGCGGCCCTTCCCATCGCTGCGCGACAGGGAGGATATTTAAGAGTTAGGCCCCCGGCCCTTCATAGGCATCGACGATGCGCCCGACGATCGGGTGGCGGACGACGTCGGCGCTGGTGAAATAGCTGACGTTGATGCCCTCGACTCCTTCGAGGCGCGAGACGGCGTCGGCGAGGCCCGAGCTGGCGGGGATCGGCAGATCGACCTGCTTCGGATCGCCGCAGATCACCATGCGGCTGTTCATGCCGAAACGGGTCAGGAACATCTTCATCTGCGGGATCGTCGTGTTCTGCGCCTCGTCGAGGATGATGAAGGCGTCGGCAAGCGTCCGCCCGCGCATGAAGGCGAGCGGCGCGATCTCGATCTCGCCGCTCGCAATGCGGCGCTCAACCTGTTCGGCGGGCAGGCAATCGTGGAGCGCGTCGTAGAGCGGGCGCAGATAGGGATCGACCTTTTCCTTCATGTCGCCGGGCAGGAAGCCGAGCTTTTCGCCCGCCTCGACCGCGGGGCGCGACAGGATCAGGCGCTGGACACTGCCGGTGATCAACTGGGCGACCGCCTGCGCGACCGCGAGATAGGTCTTACCGGTCCCCGCCGGGCCAAGCGCGAAGATGATGTCTTCGCGCGCCAGCGCCTGCATATAGGGGATTTGCGATGGCGCGCGCGGGACGATCGTCTTTTTGCGCGTGCGGATCATGATCGGCGGCGCTTCGTTGATCTCGTGGCGGATGATACCGTCGAGCGTCGGCTGCGCCGACATCGCGATCACGCCATCGACCATACCGGCGTCGACTTCCTGCCCCTGTTCGATGCGGCTGTAGAGGTCGACGAGGACGTCGCGGGCACGCGCCGCGGCCTCGGCCTCGCCCTCGATCTGCACGCGGTTGCCGCGCGCCGAGATATAGACCCCGAGCCGGTTTTCTATTCCGACAAGATTGCGATCGAATTCGCCAAAGAGAATGCCCAAAAGCTGTGTTCGCTCGAATTCCGCCGTCAGTCGGACGCGGTCGCCGGGTTCGGCGGGGGAGGCGGCGGTCAGCGGGCGTTTCGACACGTGGGCAAGGCTCCTTCGATCAACGACATGACTCTACTCCCGCCAAGACCGGAGTCCACTCCGATGGAGGAGAACAAGACGAAAGGAGCGAGCAGCGTTGCCAAAAAGCGACACCGCCTCCCCGCGCCGCACTAGGCGACCTCTTCGACGAGCAATTCGGCGGTGAGGCTGTTCGGCCCGGCCGCGGCGATGCGCACATCGACCATGTCGCCGATCGCGAGTCCCGGCGCGATGACATGCGCCGATTGCAGCCAGGGCGTCTTGCCGATCAGCTGGCCGGCGAGCTTGCCCTTGCGTTCGAGCAGCAGGCGCGTCGCCTTGCCGACCGTCGCCGCGTTGAACGCGTGCTGCTGTTCGTTGAGCAGCGCCTGCAGCCGGTGGAGGCGATCGTGCATCACCTCATCGGCAATCTGATCGCCCATCGTTGCGGCGGGGGTGCCCGGGCGGCGCGAATATTTGAAGCTGTACGCCATCGCGTAGCGTGTCGCGTGGATCAGATCGAGCGTCGCCTGAAAATCCGCCTCGCTCTCGCCGGGGAAACCGACGATGAAGTCGCCCGAGATCGCGATGTCGGGGCGCACCGCGCGGACGCGTTCGATGACGCGCAAATAGCTGTCGACGCTGTGGCTGCGGTTCATCGCGGCGAGGATGCGGTCGCTGCCCGCCTGCACCGGCAGGTGGAGATAGGGCATGAGCTGCGGGATTTCGCCATGCGCGGCGATCAGCCCCTCGGTCATGTCGTTGGGGTGGCTGGTGGTGTAGCGGATGCGTTCGAGCCCGTCGACGCGCGCGAGGTCGCGGATCAGCCCGTCGAGGCCGACGGAGCGGCCGCGATCATCCTCGCCGTCCCACGCGTTGACGTTCTGGCCGAGCAGGGTGATCTCGCGGGCGCCGCCCTCGACGAGCGCGCGGGCCTCGGCGATCAGGTCGGCATAGGGGCGGCTGATCTCGGCGCCGCGGGTATAGGGCACGACGCAATAGGTGCAGAATTTGTCGCAGCCTTCCTGCACGGTGAGGAAGGCGGTCGGGCGCTGACCCGCGCCGCGTTTGGGCAAGGCGTCGAATTTCGACATCGCGGGCATGTCGAGGTCGACCGCTTTCTCGCCGCGCGCGGCGCGGTCGAGCAGGTCGGGCAGCCGGTGATAGGCTTGCGGCCCGACGACGACGTCGACGGTCGGTGCACGACGCGCGATTTCGGCGCCCTCGGCCTGCGCAACGCAGCCGGCGACCGCGATCGTCGGACGGCTGCCGCCCTCGCGCTTCAACCGGCCGATGTCCGAATAGACCTTTTCGGCCGCCTTTTCGCGAATGTGGCAGGTGTTGAGCACGACCAGATCGGCGTCGGCGCCGTCGGCGGCGGCGGTCATCCCGCGCGCGCCGAGCATTTCGGCCATGCGCTCGCCGTCATAGACGTTCATCTGGCAACCGAAGGATTTGATGTGAAAGGTCTTGGGAGAGTCGGATTTCATCGGCGCGCTATAGGCGATGCATCGCACGGGCGGAAGGCTTGGCCGTCTCGGCCATTTCGCGCGAGATCGCCGCGCGCGCGGCTTCGCTGATCGCCTTGCGATCATGCGTTACGCTGTCGGGCAGCGGGTCGAGATAATGGATGGTGAGATGGATCGGCTTTGCGCGCGCGATCAGCCGTTTGAAATTGTCGAGCCCGGATTCGGGGTCGAGCCAGGCGATGTCGTTCGATTCCGCGCCATAATCCATGAAGACCGGCTGGATCTGCAGGTTCGGCGGGGTCGGGATGACCGCCTGAAACAGCGAGGCCCGGAACGGCAGCAGCCCGTCGCCGGGGCCGGTCGTGCCCTCCGGGAACAAGGTCACCGGGCGGCCGCGCGCCAGCGCATTGCGCAGGTCGTTCGCCTGATTGTGGATTTCGCGCTTCGCCTCGCGCTGCACGTAGATCGTATGGTTCTGGTCGGCGAGCCAGCCGACGAGCGGCACGCCCTCGACCTCGGCCTTCGACACAAAGGCCGAGCGTGCGGCGCCGCCAAGCGCGAGGATGTCGAGCCAGCTGACATGGTTGGACGCGAACAACACGTTGCGCCGCAGCCGCGTGCCCGTCGTGCGGACGCGTAGCCCCGCGATCCAACCGACGGCGTTGAGGAACGCCATCACCATCGGCGACGGGCGGCCGACGGCGCGGTAACAAAGATGCGGAACGATCAGGAACAGCAGCGCCAGCACCATCGCGGTGAGGCGGACGATCGAACGCCAGGTGACCCGTGCGGGTCTAGTCGCGCTTGCGATCGAGGGCGACACCATAGAGCTCCATGCGATGGTCGACGAGGCGGAAGCCGAGGCGTTCGGCGATAACCTTCTGCAACGCCTCGAGCTCGGGATCGACGAATTCGATCACCCGGCCGGTTTCGACGTCGATCAGATGATCATGATGCGCCTCGGGCGCCGCTTCGTAGCGCGAGCGGCCGTCGCCGAAATCGTGGCGGTCGAGGATGCCGGCCTCTTCGAACAGGCGAACGGTGCGATAGACGGTGGCAATCGAAATGCCGCTGTCGACCTTCGACGCGCGCTCATAGAGCGTTTCGACGTCGGGATGATCCTCGCTGTCGGAGATCACGCGCGCGATGATGCGGCGCTGCTCGGTGATGCGCAGGCCCTTTTCGTGGCACAGGGCTTCGAGGTCGATGGTACCGGACATGCGGGCCTTTCCTGCAATCTGCAGCCGTTCTTTGTTCTTATATTCTGTATAGGCACGGCCTGCGCATAGAACAAGGGCGGCGCCTTGCAGCACCGCCCCCATCTGCCCTGACGGGCCAAAGTTCGAAACGCGTCAAGCCGCTTTCTTGGCCTTGGGCTTGCGCCCGCCGCCGCGGCCCTTGGTGCCGAGGCCGATTTCCTTGGCCAGCGCGCGACGCTTTTCAGCGTAATTCGGGGCGACCATCGGATAGTCGGCGGGCAGACCCCATTTGGCGCGATAGTCGTCGGGGGTCATGCCATAATGGGTCATCAGGTGGCGACGGAGCATCTTGAGCTTCTTGCCGTCCTCGAGACAGGTTATGTAATCGGGCTTCACCGAGGTGCGGATCGACACCGCCGGTACCAGCTTCTCTTCTTCGACGGGCTGCGTACCGAGGCCGGAGAGGGCGGCGTGGACGTTGTTGATGAGCGCCGAAAGATCTGAAATCGCGACACTGTTGTTGCTGACATGGGCAGCAACGATGTCAGCAGTCAGCGTGACCAGCATTTCACTGGTATCGGTTTGATCCGACATGGGACGGTTCCTTTTTTATATACCCAGAAGATGGACGACGAATATTGGAGCTGTTCTTCATCCGGCCGAGATACTGCCATTCTGGCAGCATTTCCGCAAGGTCTATCACCTAGTTAGACCGGTTCCGGATGAATGACGCATGGTAATCGCGTCGCGGATCATCCCGTCACCGCCTCGATAATAGTCCTTGCGCCGACCGCACTCCGAAAACCCGCTGCGCTCATAGAGATGAACGGCGTCGTTGTCAGCGCGCATTTCGAGGAAATAGTCCTCGGCACCTTCGCCGCGGCCCCAGGCTTGCCAATCGGATATTAACGCGGCGCCGATTCCGCGGCCGCGCCACGCCGGATCGACCGCGAGCAACAACAACTCGCTCTCAGGACCCGCGATGCGCGCCGCCGAAAAACCGCATGGCTGCTCGCCGTCCCACGCGAGGCAGACACGCGCCGACGGCAGCGCGAAGAGGGTGAGCAACTGCGCGCGGCTCCATGCCTCGCCAAAAGCCGGATCGAAGGCGGCATCCATCACGCGCATGACCGCGGCGAGGTCGGCGACGCGGGCGGTCGCAAGGCGGAATTCGCTCATACGCGCGCCGCCATCGGCTTGGCATCGGGCGCCCGGCCATAATGGGGGCTGGGGTCGGCGAAGGTCGCGGCGGCGGGCAGTCGCGGATAGGCACGCGCGTCGGGCAGTATCGGCAAGGCGGTCCCCGCGCCGCGCAGCGCGACGAACGCCTCGGCGCGGTTGCCGACGACCAGCGCGTCGTCGCGCCGCACCGCTTCGTCGGGCAGCAGCGAACACAGGTCGGCGCACGGCGACAGGTCGGCGGCGAAGGGCTGGACGAACCATTGACCGTGCCCGCCCTCCATCACGACGAGCGCGCCGTCCGCCGCCGCAATCTCGTCGGCAGCAGCAGCCGCGACGAGCGCGAGGGTCGAAAAACCGAAGGCCGGCACCCGCCAGCCGAGCGCCAGCGCGCGCGCCGCGGCGACACCGATGCGCACGCCGGCGAAGCTGCCGGGGCCGCAACCGACGAGGATCGCGTCGGCGCGCCCGCCGTCCGCCAGTTCGGCGATCAGCGGCACCAGCCGTTCGGCATGGCCGCGGCCGATGATGTCGTGGCGAAAATCGCGCAGGCGCGCGCCGTCGAACAGCGCGACCGAGCAGGCCTCGCTGGCACTATCGATGACGAGCCGGCGCAGGCCGTCAGGCGATGCGATTGAAGCGGTCAAAGCCAGGGCGCGGGCTGCGCTCGAAAATGGTCGCGGGGTCGCCGTAACCAAGCGTCGAGATGAAATTGCTGCGCACGCTCGGCTGGTCGGCGAAGAAGGCGGCGTCGACGGCGTCGTTGGCGAAACCCGACATCGGCCCGGTGTCGAGCCCGAGCGCGCGCGCGGCGAGGATGAAATAGGCGCCCTGCAGGCTCGAATTGCGGAACGCGGTCGCGTGCGCCAGTTCGGCATTGGTGTTGAACCAGCTTTTCGCGTCAGCGTGCGGAAAAAGCTCGGGCAGGTTTTCGTAGAATTCGAGATCCATGCCGATGATCGCGGTGACCGGGGCGCTGCGGATCTTGTCGCCATTGGCGGGCAGCGCGAGCGCCGCGAGCTTTTCCTTCGCTTCGGTGCTGGTGCACCAGATGATCCGTGCCGGCAGGCAGTTGGCGCTGGTCGGGCCGAATTTCACCAGATCCCAGATCGCGTGCAGCTGGTCGTCCAACACCGGTTTGTCGACATAGCCATTATAGGTGCGCGCGGTGCGGAACAGCTGGTCGAGGGCAGTATCGGAAAGCGGCTCGCTCATCGGATCATTCTCCTGATTTCGGGACGGGTCAAACGGCGTGGACGGTCGTCACTTCGGGAACATAGTGCTTAAGGAGCGATTCGATGCCGTTCTTCAGCGTCGCGCTCGACGACGGACAGCCGGCGCACGCGCCCTGCATCTTCAGATACACATTGCCCTTGTCGAACCCGCGATAGACGATGTCGCCGCCGTCGTTGGCAACCGCCGGGCGGACCCGCGTCTCGATCAATTCCTTGATCTGGTCGATGATGTCGGCGTCGGCGGGATCGTCGGCGAAGCTCGCCTCATCCTCACCCGGAACGCTGATCCCCGCAGCAGAGCCGGGATTGAACAGCGGCATCTGGCCGAGGAAATGGTCCATCACGATGCCGAGGACGTCGGGCTTGAGGTCGCTCCAGCTGACGCCGGGCGCCGCGGTGACCGAGACGAAGTCGCGGCCGAAAAAGACGCCGGTGACGTCGCCGAGCGCGAACAGCGCGGCGGCGAGCGGCGAGGCTTCGGCTTCCTCGGGGCTCGCGAAGTCCCGGGTGCCCGCGTCCATCACCGCCTGGCCGGGCAGGAATTTGAGCGTCGCGGGGTTGGGCGTCGATTCGGTTTCGATCAGCATGGGGGGCATGTGGGACGCGATCGGGCTTTGTGCAAGCCGACAAAGATGCTGTAGGGTCGAAAAATGCGCCATTTCTCCCATTTCGCCGCGATCGACTGGTCGGGCGCGCGCGGCGCGCGGCAGCGCGGCATCGCGCTGGCGGTCGCCAGCGGCACGGCGGCGCCCGCACTGGTGCGGCCCGGCCATATCTGGTCGCGGGCCGAGATGCTGGATTGGCTCGAAGGCGTCGCCGCGTCGGGCATCGACATGCTGATCGGTTTCGACTTTTCGGCCGCCTTCGCCTTCGCCGATCGCGAGGCCTATTTCCCCGAATGGCCAGAGAGCCCCGCCGACCTGCCGTCGCTGTGGGCGCTGGTCGAACGTCTCACCGCCGCCGATCCGCATTATGAGGTCGGCGGTTTCCTCGTGCATCCGCAAGCGCGGCGGCATTTCCGCCACGGCCGCGGCGACGTCGGCGACCTCTTCGAAGCCGGTGCCGGGCGGCTGCGTGTCGTCGAGCAGCACCAGCGCGCCACAAGGCAAGCGGCGAGCGTGAGCAATTTCAACCTCGTCGGCGCGGCGCAGGTCGGCAAGGCAAGCCTTGCGGGCATGCGCCTGCTCCACCGCCTCAGCGGCCGCATGCCGCTGTGGCCGCTCGATCCGGTACCGCCGGCGGGACCGCTGCTGGTCGAAATCTACACTGGCCTCGCCGCCCGCGCCGCGGGCGTGCCCGCAGGCCGCAGCAAGATCCGCGACGGCGCCGCGCTCGACGCCGCGCTGGCCGAACTGGGATCGCCGCCCGTCCGGCATATCGGCCCGATCGGCGACCATGCGAGCGACGCACTGCTGACCGCCGCTTGGCTGCGCGCGATCGCGCACGACCCCGCACGCTGGGCGCCTGCCCCGCTCACCGACACACTCGCACGCACCGAAGGCTGGACCTTCGGCATAGTTTGACGCGTTTTTCGCTTTTCGCATTTTCTCGACGCCGGATATTTCCATCCGACCGAAAAATGCCTAGGGCCGCAAACGGCGCGCCGGCTTAGCTCAGTTGGTAGAGCAACCGCCTTGTAAGCGGTAGGTCGTCAGTTCGAGTCTGACAGCCGGCACCACACAGTCTCTCGCCATCGGCCCAAGACGCCGTCCGTTTTCCCACTCTGACCGTGGCGAATGACGCGGGCGATCCCTGCATAGCGCATGACATGCGTGCGCGCCGAGCCTCGCCACGAGATTGGTCCGGACGGCAACGCGCCGTCCGGATCGGCCTGCCCTCAGAAGGAGGCCGTGACGCTTGCCACGACCGTCGCGTCGGCGATGGAACCGCTGCCGTCGAGTCCCTTGCTGAAATTGGGCTGAAGACGCGCGGCCTCCGCCCTGCTGATATCCGTGTCCACATAGGAAAGATTGAGCGTCAGATTGCGCCAGACCGCGTCGACGCCAAGCGACCAGTCCCAATAGCGACCGGTCGGCGCGACGCTCGTGCCGTTGGGGCCGAGGCCGGGGTTGCCGTCCGAATAACCGATATGCGCCTTCGCCGTCAGCGGCGTTCCGGCGATCGCCAACGCACCATCACCCCACAGATAGAGATTGTCCTCGCTCTGGCCGCGGCTGTTCGGCGCGGCGGAAACATTCGCGAGCGCATATTGCTTGGGCGCATAGGCCGCGCCCGCCGTCAGCGTCGCCGGCCCGGTGGTGCCCGTCAGCTTGACATAGGGTTCGGCGAAATCCGAGTCATCGGCGCCGCCCGGATACATGTACCAGACGAGGCCCATGTCGAGCGTCATATTGTCCGCAATCGACGCCTTGTATCCGCCGATCAGGTCGAGTTCCATGTTCGCGCCGCCAAAGGTGCCCCAGCCCGAGAGATTGGAGGCCCAGACGCCGGCATAGAGGCCGCTCTCATGCGTCACCGTGAGGCCGCCCTGCACCGCCATTTCCTTGTCGGTTTGCGACACGCCGCGGAAACGATAGTCCGAGGCGATCGTTGCCGAACCCGAAATGGTGACGGCCGGTTTTTCTTCTTCCTGCGCCCATGCGGCAGCGGGAGACAGTGCTGCCGCAAGAACGGCGACCGAGATGATGCTTTTCATATCTTCCTCTTGAAAGCGCCTCGGCCGGACATGGCGGAAGCTCGCGAGGATGCTCAACTAGATCGGCGCGGCGTTGGAAATCGAGAGCGAGAACCGCCCGACCGCATAGTGTTTTTGCTACGCGACCGGCCGGTTTCGATCGCTGGGCGCGAACAGCTGTTCGAATATCTTCGGCGCTTCGAAGTCAGGCGCGGGCGGACGCCTCCAGCGCTCGGAAACTTCGACAGTTTCCCAAAGCCCCGGGCCAACGAAGAGGAGCGCACTGCCCGCACTGCCGCAGAGGAAGGCGATCGCGGAGAGGAGCATCATCAACGACGTCGCATCGCGCGCCGAGGCGGTGAGCGCCATCTGGTGCAGCCGGACCGCGACCGACCAACTTACCGCGAGCAATGCGAGGCCACCGACGCGTAAGCCGAGGTTGGCAGCAAGGGTTTCATGCCATTTCTTCATGTCCAAGCCTCCAATGGGAGGCCGTCCAATTACGCATCGGCGCGTAGAAAATCGAGATCGGGAAACGCCGTGCGGCGTAGAGATTGCATATAGTCGCAGCCCGACAGCTCGCCGCCTCCCACTCAGCGCGCCGACGCCCCCTCCTCCGCAAGAGGATCGCCGAGGCGCAGGCGATAGCCGATGCCGAGTTCGTTGCAGATGATCTGCGGCTGCTGCGGATCGGCTTCGAGCTTCTGGCGCAAGGTCCGGACGAGAACGCGGAGATATTCGACATGATGCTCATGCTCGGTCGGCCAGACCTCGTTCATGATCTGGTTGTGCGTTATGACCCGGCCGGGGAACCGCGCGAGTTGCGCGAGCACGGCATATTCCTTGGGCGTCAGATGCACCTCCTTGCCCGCCTTGGTCACCGTCCGCGCGATCAGGTCCATCGTCACATCACCCACCGACAGGGTCAGATTCCCGCCGTCACGGGTCAGGCGGTTGCGCAAAGCGACACGCACGCGCGCCAGCAGTTCGTCGGTGTCGAAGGGTTTGGTCAGATAATCGTCGGCGCCAAGATCGAGCGCCGCGACCTTCTCTTCGGTCGCATCGCGCGCAGACACGACGATCAGGGTCGTATCGGACTGCTGCTTGAAGAGCGGAATCAGCTCGAGCCCGTCGCGGTCGGGCAGCCCGAGATCGAGCAGCGTAATGTCGGGACGCTCTTCACGCAGACGTTCGATCGCCTCGCGCGCATTTTCCGCCTCAACGATCGCATAGTCGGCCCGCGCCAGCGCCGCGTGGATCAGGCGGCGAATGTGGAACTCGTCATCGACGATCAAGACCTTGTGACGCACTTTCATGATATGTCCTTGTCGATCGGATGCGTGATGATCAGCGCGTCGGGAATGCGGATGGTGAAGCAGGCGCCATGCGGCTCGGCATTGTTGCCCGCCTCGACCGACAGCCCCATCGCCTCGGCAAAGCCCTTGACGATGGCGAGGCCAAGCCCGGTGCCGTGCTTCGCGCGGTCGCTTCCTTCGAGGCGGGTGAAGGTTTCGAAGACGCGCTTCTCATTCCCGGGCGCGATGCCCGGTCCCTGGTCGATGACCGACAACAGGATCGCATCCGCCATGCGCCGCGCCCGAATGACGATCGGCGTATCGGGATCGGCGTAGCGTCCCGCATTGTCGAGCAGGTTGATCAGGCAATGGTGGAGCAGCACCGGATCGACGCGGACCAGCGGAATATTGGGCGAAATATCGATCTTCACCTCATGGCCCGCCAGCGACGCCCGTGTGTCATGCGCCGCACTCGCCGCGGCGTCGAACAGTTCGGTCGCCTCGACCTTCAACGGCAACGCACCCGCTTCGACGCGCGCCATGTCGAGCAGGTTCGACACGAAGCGGTTGAGGCGGCGCGCTTCGGTCTCGATGGTTTCGGCCAGTTGCGGCGACGGGTGGCGCTGCATTTCCTGCGCCGCCGAGAGGATCGTCGTGAGCGGTGTCCTGAGATCGTGGCTGACCGAGGACAGCAGGGCCGAACGCAAACGGTCGCGCTCGTCGACCTGCCGCGCATGAAGCGACGCTTCTTCGAGCGCCATGCGGTCGAGCGCGATCGACGCCTGGTCGAGCAGGCTCATCAGCAGCGGCACCTGATCGGACCGGATGGGTTCGCGCGCATCGTCACGGGTCATGCCGAGGACGCCGAGCACACCGCGCGTCGTGCGCAGCGGATGGAACAGCCAGTCCGACGCGGTGAGCGTCGACGACCCGCGCCCGGCCGGCTGTTCATTGTCCATCGCCCATTGCGCCGCGGCGCGTTCGATCTGCTCGAGCCGGTCTTCGGGCGGCACCGCGGCGCGCAACGTCGGCCCGTCGGCGGACGGCAACAGCAGCGCCGTGCGGACGTCGAGCAGACGCCCGACCTCGGCGCAGATCGCGTGCATCAGCGTGTCCTGGTCGGGCGCGGCGGTCAGCTGCCGCGAGAAACTGGCGAGCGCCGCATTCTGGCGCGCGCTCCACTGCGCCAGATCGGCCTGCGCGCGCACCCGCGCCGCGAACTGGCTGGTGACCACCGCGACGCCGAGCAGCACGAGAATGCTGACGACATTTTCCGGATTGTTGACGGTGAGCGTGCCGGTCGGCGGCAGGAAAAAGAAATTATAGGCAAGGCTCGATGCAAGGCCCGCGAACAGGCCGGCGCGCACGCCGAACGTCGCGGCGGCGAACATGACCGGCACCAGATAGAGCAAGGCGACGTTGCCGAGGTCGATCGCCGCGAGGAGCAGCCGGCCCAGCGCCGTCATCGCGGCGACCATGATCAGCGACCAGATATAGTCCGCCGGTCGCCCCCAGCGCCCGGGAACGGTGATGCGACCACGCTGTTGTCCGGATCGCGCGGCAGGCTCGCCGGGCAGCACATGGATGGCGACATCGTCGATCGTCCGGACGAGCTGGTCGACGACCGAGCCATGGCGCATTTCGAACCACCAGGGGCGGCTCGACTTGCCGATGACGATCTGGGTCGCCCGTGCCTCGCCGGCAAAGGCGCGCAGCCCTTCCACGACGCTCGCCGCCGGCACGGTGGCGGTTGAGGCACCGAGCCGCGAGGCGAGCGCGAGCGTGTCGGCAAGCTGCCGCCGATCGTCATCCGACATCGCCTGGCTTCGCCGCGTCTCGATATAGACCGCAGTCCACGGCGCCCGCAGCGCGTCGGCGAGCCGCTTGCCCGCGCGGACGAGTTCGGCGGCGACGGGCAGTTCACTGACCGCAACGACGATCCGTTCGCCGACCGCGAAGCTGCCCGCCAGCGCATTGGCGCGGACATGTTCGAGCATCTGCGCGTCGACCGCCTGCGCCGCGCGGCGGAGCGCCAATTCGCGCAGCGCAGTCAGGTTGGACTTGGAGAAGAAATGGGTGAGCGCGCGGCTCGCCTCCTGCGGAATATAGACCTTGCCGTCGCGCAGCCGCTCGATCAGCTCGTCGGGTGGAATATCGACCACCTCGATCTCGGCATTTTCGAGGATCGAGTCGGGCACCGTCTCGCGGACACGAACGCGGGTGAAGGACGCGACGACGTCGTTCAGGCTCTCGACGTGCTGGATGTTGATCGTCGAATAGACGTCGATGCCGGCATCAAGCAGTTCCTCGACATCCTGGTAACGCTTCGGATGCCGGCTGCCCGGCGCGTTCGAATGGGCAAGTTCATCGACCAGCACCAGTCCCGGACGGCGTTCGAGGATCGCGTCGATGTCCATTTCACCAAGGCTATGTCCCTGATGATCGACGTCGCGGCGCGGGATGATCTCATGGCCGTGGACCAGCGCCTCGGTCTCGCGGCGGCCGTGGGTCTCGACCACGCCGATCACGACATCGACCCCGGCCTCGCGCCGTTGCCGCCCGTCGGTGAGCATCTCCCACGTCTTGCCGACGCCGGGCGCGGCGCCGAGAAACACCTTCAGACGGCCACGGCCTTCCTGCGCCGCCTGGCGCAGGAAGGCCTCTGGTGATGGTCGATCCTTCTCTGTCACGCGGCGGGTTTAGCGCCAAATGCATCGAGTCGTCGATTGAGCTTGAACACGTTCACGCGCGGCTCGCCGAGAATGCCGAGGAGCGGCTTGTCGACGCTCTGTTCGACCAGCCCGCGGACGGCATCCGGTGTGAGTCCGCGGGCCCGCGCCACCCGATCGACCTGATAGAGAGCAGCCTCGGGAGTGATGTCGGGATCGAGGCCCGATCCCGATGCGGTCACCATGTCGGACGGAACGGCCTTGCCGGGTTCGGCGGCCTTCAGTTTCTCGACATCGCCCTTGACCCGTTCGACGAGCGCCTGCGACGTCGGCCCGAGGTTCGACCCCGACGATGCCAGACCGTCATAGCCGTCACCCGCCGCCGAAGGCCGCGTGTTGAAATAGCGCTCCGACGTGAAGGCCTGGCCGACAACGGTCGAGCCAACCACGCGGCCCTTTTCTTCCACGAGGCTGCCGTTCGCCTGATGGGGGAAGAGCGCCTGCCCGATGCCGGTGAGCGCCAGCGGATAAGCGAGCCCGAGGAGCAGCGCGAAGAGCAGCGTCATAACGAGCGCCGGACGCAGCGAGGTGATGAAATCCTTGTTCATTGTCATATCCTCAGACGAGACCCAGGCCGCCGACCGCGAGGTCGATCAGCTTGATGCCGACAAAAGGTGCCGCGAGGCCGCCGAGGCCGTAGACGGCGAGATTGCGGGCTAGCAGCGGCCCGGCGCCCATCGGGCGGTAGGTGACGCCTTTCAGCGCGAGCGGCACGAGCAGCGGGATGATCAGCGCGTTGAAGATGATCGCCGACAGGATCGCGCTCTCGGGACTGGTCAGCCCCATGACGTTGAGCACGCCGAGGCCCGGATAGAGCACGATGAACATCGCCGGGATGATCGCGAAATATTTGGCGACATCGTTCGCGACCGAGAAGGTCGTCAGCGCGCCGCGCGTCATCAGCAATTGCTTGCCGAGCCCGACAACCTCGATCAGCTTGGTCGGATCGCTGTCGAGATCGACCATATTGCCCGCCTCGCGCGCCGCCTGCGTGCCGGTGTTCATCGCGACCCCGACGTCGGCCTGCGCGAGCGCCGGGGCGTCGTTGGTGCCGTCGCCGCACATCGCGACGAGACGCCCGCCCTGCTGTTCCTTGCGGATCAGCTCGAGCTTGTCCTCGGGCGTCGCCTGCGCGAGAAAATCGTCGACCCCGGCCTCGGCGGCGATCGCCGCGGCGGTGAGCGGATTGTCGCCGGTGATCATCACGGTGCGGATGCCCATCGCGCGCAGCTCGCCGAAGCGTTCGCGGATACCCGCCTTGACGATATCCTTGAGGAAGATCGCGCCGAGCAACTGGCCGTCCTTCGCGACCGCAAGCGGGGTGCCGCCGGCGCGCGCGATTTCGTCGGTGATACGGCGCAATTCGGTCGCAGCGGCGGTTGCCCCTGCACCGGGATTTGCCTTGAGGACCGAATCCACGGCGCCTTTCTCGATCACGCTATCGCCAAGCTTGATCCCCGAGATGCGCGTCTGCGCAGTGAACGGGATGATCTCCGCGCCTTCGGGCAGTTCGGTCACCGCCTGGCCGAATTTCTCGCGCGCCAGTGCGGCGATCGAGCGACCTTCGGGGGTTTCGTCGGCGAGGCTGGCGAGCAACGCCGCCTCGGCGAGGAAGGCCATCGACTTGCCACCCACCGGACGGAACTCGGTCGCCTGCCGGTCGCCGACGGTGATCGTGCCGGTCTTGTCGAGCAGCAGCACATCGATGTCGCCGGCGGCTTCGACCGCGCGGCCCGACTTGGCGAGCACGTTGAACCGCACGAGGCGATCCATGCCCGCGATGCCGATCGCCGAGAGAAGCGCCGCGATCGTCGTCGGGATGAGGGTTATCAACAGCGCCGCGAGGATTGCGACCGGAATGCTGCCGCCCGCATAGTTCGCAAAAGCCGGGATCGTGCCGACCGCGATCAGGAAGATGATCGTGAGGCCGACGAGCAGCAGGGTCAGCGCAATTTCGTTCGGGGTCTTCTGCCGCTCGGCGCCCTCGACGAGCGCGATCATCCGGTCGAGGAAGCCCTGCCCCGGATTGACCGTCACCTGAACGCGGATCTCGTCGGAGATCACGCGCGTGCCGGCGGTGACCGCCGAGCGGTCGCCGCCCGCCTCGCGGATCACCGGCGCACTTTCGCCGGTGATCGCCGCTTCATTGACCGACGCGACACCGCCGACGACTTCGCCGTCCGACGGGATCAGGTCGCCGGTCTCGACGAGTACGATGTCGCCGACCCGGAGTGCGCTGGCGGGAACATTTTCAAACGCCTTTCCGGTGCCCTTCAGCTTCTTGGCGGTCAGTTCGGCCTTCGTGGCGCGCAGCGAAGCCGCCTGCGCCTTGCCGCGCCCTTCGGCGAGCGCTTCGGCAAAGGTGCCGAACAACACTGTCAGCCAGAGCCAGATGACGAGCTGCAGCTTGAAGCCGGTGGCAAGGCCGTCCTGGCCGACGACCAGCAACAGCGTCAGCAAGGTCGCCACGACGGCGGTCGTGAACATCACCGGGTTGCCGATGAGTTCCCGGGGATTGAGTTTGCGGAAGGCGTCGCCGATCGCGGGAACGATCAGGTCTGCCGTGAACAATGATTTTTGTACGGACCGAGCCATTTGCATGGATCCTTAAAAGAGCTGGCCGTTGATCATCGCGAGATGATCGGCGATGGGACCGAGCGCGAGGCTGGGCAGGAAGGTCAGGCCGCCGACGATCAGCACGATGCCGATCAGCAAGCCCGTCCACAGCGGCCCCGTGGTGGGGAAGCTGCCCGCCGATTCGGGCGTATATTTCTTCGCCGCCAGGCCGCCCGCGATGGCCAGCATGGGGATGATGATGAAGAAACGGCCGATCCACATCGCGACGCCCAGCATGCCATTATAGAAAGGCGTGTTGGCGGTGAGGCCCGCAAAGGCCGACCCGTTATTCGCGACCGCGCTGGTGAAGGCGTAGAGGATCTCCGAGAAACCATGCGGTCCCTTGTTGAGCGGCCCGGCCAGCCCCGCCTCGGTGACCGACGCGATCGCGGTGAAGCCGAGTATGATCAGCGGCAGCACCGCGATCGCGAGCACCGCGAGCTTGACCTCGCGCGCCTCGATCTTCTTGCCGACATATTCGGGGGTACGCCCGACCATCAGACCCGCGACGAAGATCGCGAGGATCGCAAAGAGCAGGAAGCCATAGATGCCCGCGCCAACGCCGCCGATGACGACTTCGCCAAGCTGCATGTTGAACAGCGGGATCATCCCGCCGAGCGCGGTGAAGCTGTCGTGCATCGCATTGACCGCGCCGCACGACGCCGCGGTGGTGACGACCGAGAAGAGCGACGAGGCCGCGATGCCGAAGCGAATCTCCTTGCCTTCCATATTGCCGCCGGCGGCGCCAAGCTGGTGAAGGATCGGGTTGCCGGCGGCTTCCTGCCAATAGGTGATGGCGGTGCCAGCAACGAACAGCGTCATCATCGCGGCGAGGATCGCCCAGCCCTGACGCTGGTTGCCCACGGCGCGGCCGAAGGTCCAGGTCAGCCCGACCCCGATCGCGAAGATCGAGAGCATCTGGACGAGGTTGGTTAGTGCGGTCGGGTTCTCGAACGGATGCGCGCTGTTGGCGTTGAAGAAGCCGCCGCCGTTGGTGCCGAGCATCTTGATCGCTTCCTGGCTGGCGACCGGCCCCAGCGCGAGCGTCTGCTTCGCGCCCTCGAGCGTCGTCACGTCGACCGAACCCGCCAGTGTCTGTGGCACGCCGCTCGCGATGTAGAAGATCGCGATGGCAACGCAGAGCGGCAGCAGCAGGTAGAGCGTCACGCGCGTCATATCGGCCCAGAAATTGCCGATCGTTTTCATCTCGCGCCTCGCGAAGCCGCGAAACAACGCGAAAGCGAGCGCAATCCCCGTCGCAGCCGAGAGGAAATTGTGAATGGTAAGGCCAAGCATCTGGCTGAGGTTCGACATCGTCGACTCGCCGCCATAGCTCTGCCAGTTGGTGTTGGCGGTGAAACTGATCGCCGTGTTGAACGCGAGATCCGCGCTCGTGCCGTCATGTCCGAGCGGATTGAGCGGCAGCACGCCCTGCAGGCGCAGGATCGCATAGGTGAAGAGCAGCAGCGTCGCATTGAAGATCAGCATATGGATCGCGTAGCGCCGCCACCCCTGCTCTTCGTTCGGGTCGATACCCGACAGGCGGTAAAAGCCGGTTTCGACCGGCCCGAATATGCGGTGCAGGGGCGTCCGTCGCCCCTCGTAGAGCGCGAAGAGCCATTGGCCCACGGGCTTGCAGAGCAGGAGCAGGATCGCGACGAACGCGACGATGAGAAACCATCCCTGAAAGGTCATGGGTGCGCCTCCCTTAGAAGCGTTCGGGCCGTGCGAGCACGGCCACGAGATAAAAAAGAAGACCGAGCGCGGTGGCGCCCGCGAGCCAGAGGTCGAGTGTCATCGCCATCCGTCCTTCACGCGTCGTCGCACAGGCGGGCATAGCCAAGGCTTGCCGCGACCAGACAGAGGATGAGGCCGATCCAGAGAAGGTCCTGCATGGGTTTGCTCCAGCATGGCGCTGGCCACGGGGCGTGGCACGAGTCGTCTGCGGACCGTCAAATAGGAGAGTCGCACGTTTTAATGCGAGAGACCGAAAGGCCGGCTCGCATAGTATTCTCGTATGATTTCTCCGTTTTTCGGGCTGCGGCGCACGCGGGACTCGGTTCGCCGCGTCATCCCCCATCTTCGGACCACGCGGGTGGCAAGAGCACCGGTTGAAAACCATCGCTTCTTTGTCGTCGATGCCACGATGAACGATTGCGCACCGCGCGGGCGACCTCTTTTTGACTTCTCGATCCCCGCATTACGCCCTACCGCAACCGCACCGCGGGGCGGCAGGGAGGTTTGAATGGCGGACTGGACGGCATGGATCGGGCGCCGGATCGCGCAGCAGGATGTGCTGACGCCCTCGGCGCTCGCGCGGTTCCGCGCGACGATCGACAGCGACGAGATCGGCGACGTCGCTGCGCAGGCGATCCATTGGTGCCTGTGCCTGCCCGACGCGCCGACCGCGACGCTCGGCCCCGACGGCCACCCGCTGCGCGCGGACAGTCCCGACAGTTTCATGCCGCCGATCCCGCTGCCACGCCGCATGTGGGCCGCGAGCGACGTGCGCTTCCATGCCCCGATCGCCGCCGGTGCGGCGATCGCGCGGACCTCGACGCTCGCGGCGATCAAGGAGAAGAACGGCGCGACCGGCCAGCTCGTTTTTGCCGAGGTCGAGCATGAAACGCGCGCCGATGGCGTGCTCGCGGTAAGCGAGCGCCAGACGATCGTCTTCCGCGCGCCCGCACCGGTCGCGGCCCCCGCGCCAGCCCCAGTATCGACGGACGCGCCCGATCTGTCAGCCTGGACATGGCGGCGCGACCTGGTGCCCAGCGAGGCGATGCTGTTCCGCTATTCGGCGCTGACCTTCAACAGCCACCGCATCCATTACGACCTGCCCTATGCCCGCGATGAGGAAGGCTATCGCGGCCTCGTCGTCCACGGACCGCTGACCGCGACCTTGCTGCTCGACCTCGCCCAGCGCGAACTGGGTGCCAACGCACTGGCGGCGTTCACGATGCGCGCGCAGGCACCGGCCTTTGTCGGTGAGCCGATGCACCTCGTCGGGCGCGCGAAGGATGGCGGCTGGGAAATGGCGGCGATCGGGTCCGATGGACGAACCATCATGGCGGCGGAGGCGAAGGCATGAACGAACTGGTCTTGCGCGAGGACAGGGACGGCGTCGCGACCCTGACGCTCAACCGCGCGACAAAGCGCAACGCGCTCAACCTTGCGCTGTGGGGCGAACTCGACGCCCATGCCGACGCGATTGCCGCCGCGGGCGATGCGGTCGGCGCGGTGGTATTGCGCGCCGACGGCCCGGTGTTCTGCGCGGGCAACGACCTCAAAGAACGCGGGCTGCAAGCGCCCCGTCCGCATTATCAGGCATCGATCGTCACCAAGCTCGCCGATCTGCCGCAACCCCTGATCGTCGCGGTGCAGGGTGGCTGCTTCACCGGCGGCCTCGAACTCGCGCTCGCCGGCGACATCATCGTCGCGGGCGAAAGCGCGCATTTCGCCGATACGCACGGCAAATTCGGGCTGGTACCGATCTGGGGCATGAGCCAGCGCCTCCCCCGCCGGGTCGGCGCCTGGAAGGCGCGCGAGATGAGCTTCACCGGCCTGCCGGTGAGCGGCGCCGAGGCCGCGCGCATCGGCCTCGCCAATCATTGCGTCGCCGATGCCGATCTGGAGGCGACGACGCGGACGCTGGCCGAGGCGATTGCCGGCCAATCGCGGCACAGCGTCTTTGCGTACAAGAAGCTCTATCGCGAACAGGCGGATTTGCCGCTGGCTGCCGGACTGGCGCATGAGGTGTTCAACAGCGCCGGAGTGGCGCCCGATTTCGCCGAACGGGTGGCGAAGCAGTTTTAGGAGGTTTGGCGCCGAAACCGCTCCGAGGTGGTTTCCAAGCCGTCCCCTATGTCCGTTCGTGTCGAGCGAAGTCGAGACACCCTAAAGGCGCGCTGCTGATGGGTATCTCGACTTCGCTCGACATGAACGGGATTCGCAGAAGGCTTACCAGCCTTGGGTCGAAACCCGCCGGCCCTACCCGATCGCCTTGCCCTCCTCGACGCTCGCCCATTGGCGCCCGTCGTGGCCGAACAGGATCTGCGTCCCCGCCGCCCGCTGCTGCTGCAAAAACGCCATCGTTCGCAGCCCCGCCTCGCGGTCGACCACGGCCTTTTGCAGCACCATCAGGTCGAGGTTGCGTTCTGTGTAGCAACAGTCCGCCGCGAGCAGCACCTCGCGTCCGCTCGGCAGTTTGACGATCACGCTCTGATGCCCCGGCGTATGGCCATAGGTCGGCACGATCCGCACGCTGCCGTCGCCGAACAGGTCGAACTCGCCGTCGATCGCCTTCACCGGCTGGCCGGTGGCATAATCGAGCGCCTCGTACAGCCCCGCCTCCTCGGTTGCCTGCGCCGCCGCCAGTTCGTGCGACTGCACGATCATCGTCGCATTGGGCAGGCTGGCATTGCCGCCGCAATGGTCGATGTGGAGATGCGAGTTGATCACCCAGTCGATGCTCGCAGGATCGACGTCGATACTTTTCAGCCGCGCCGCGATCTCCTGCCCCTCGAAAAACTGCAGCCCGAATTTGTTCGGCGGCAGCGCGGTCTCGAGCGTGCGGCGATAGCGTACCCCCATGCCCGTATCGAACAGCGCGCGCCCCTTCGGATGGTCGATCAGGTAGGAGGGCACCGGCCCTTTCAGATAGTCGCCCTCCTCGCCCTCGATGAAATAGCCCGGGCGGCACTGGAACCAGCCGGTGTTGAAGGCATAAAGGGTGAGCGTGCCGGTCACCGTTCGCTATATTCCGGGGGCCGCTTGCCAAGGAAAGCGGCGAGCGCTTCCTTATGATCCTCGGTCGCCGAGAGGATCACCTGCTGCCGATCCTCGATCGCCATCGCCGCGTCGAGGCTCTGCGCGTCGATGTTGAGGTTGAGCGCCTGTTTCGACAGCCGCAGCCCCCAGGGCGCGGTCGCGAGCATCTCGTCGGCGAGCGCGAGCCCGCGGTCGAGCAGCGCCTCTTCCTCGACGATCTCGCTGATCAGCCCGGCGCGCAAAGCCCGCTCGGCGTCGATAAAGCGCCCGGTCAGGATCATCTCCGACGCCAGACTCGCCCCGACGAGGCGCGGCAGAAAATAGCTCGACGCCATGTCGCAGCCGCCAAGCCCGATACGGATATAGGCGGCGTTGCAACGGAAGCTGGGCGTCCCATAGCGCACGTCCGAGGCGAGCAGCAGCGACAGCCCGCCGCCCGCTGCTGCGCCATGGCCGAGTGCGATGATCGGCTGCGGACAGGCGCGCATCTTGCGATAGATATTGCCGATGCTCGTCTGGGTGCGCAGCGTGCGCAGCACCGGCGTCTCGTCGGTCGTCCGATCCTCCTGGATGTCGAGCCCAGCACAGAAACCACGCCCAGCCCCACGCAGGATGACGACGCGCACCTCCTTGCGATCGGCGAGGCCGCCGAAATAGGAGTTGAGTTCGTCGACCAGCCCTTCGCTGAGCGCGTTCAGCCGATCGGGCCGGTTGAGCGTCGCAATCTCGACGGCCCCGCGCGTCTCGATCAGCAGTTCGCCGCTCACAGCGTCTGCCCGTCGTCGACGGTGATCACGCTGCCGGTAATGCCGAGTGCCGCGTCGGAGCAGAGCATGAGCAACGGCGTATGAAGGTCGGTAGCGGGACGCATGCGCTGGCGCGGAAAGCTCTTCACCATCTGCGCGCCGACATCGCTGTCGAACAGTTCAGCGGTCATTTCGGATTCGAAATAGCCCGGTTGGATGACATTGACGCTGATTCCGCGCCGCGCCCATTCGCGCGCCAGCGCCTTGCCGAGGTGGCGCACCGCCGCCTTGGTCGCGCCATAGACCGAGGTCGCGGGGAACACCTTCTCGGCGGTGATCGATCCGATCAGGACGATGCGACCATGCTGCTTCTCGCGGGCCCCCGCCTTGTCGAGCCGCTTGGCGCCCTCGGTCGCGGTCAGGAAGACGCCGCGGACATTGGCCGCGAGCAGGAAATCGACGTCGTCGACCGACAGCCCGAAGGCCATCTTCTCGGTGGCGACCCCGGCATTGGCCACGATCGTGTCGACCGTGCCGAACGCCGCCTCTGCGGCATCATAGGCGGCAATAGTCGACGCTTCGTCCGTGACGTCCATCGACACCGCTATCGCCTGCCCGCCCGCAGCCTCGATCGCCGCGACTTGCTCGGCGAGCTTGTCGGCGCGGCGCGCGGCGAGCACGACCTTCGCGCCCGACGCGGCGAGCACCCTCGCGAAACCCGCACCCAGCCCCGACGAGGCCCCGGTGACGAGCGCGACGCGGCCCGTCAGGTCGAACTTGGGTTGCTCCGCCATCGTCTCTCCCTTTCGTTGAACGATCCGGCCTTGGCGCCAATTGACGTTTACGTCAACCAGTCGAACCAATGGCCGCCGTAACGACATGGGGAGTTGACAGAGTTTATTTGTTCCCCTAATGTTCCCCTTGTGCACACACAACCTTTCCCCCGTCGCGGCTGCCAAGCGCGGCGGACGGGGGATAAAGATTCCTCTTTGCCCCCTTTCACGCCAGAGCATTGATCGCGGCGACAAACGGCGTCAGAAGTGGTGCCGTATCTGGCCAAAAAATGTGGGGGCTCGGCATGACATCTTCTTTCGGCATCGCCGGGCATCGGAGCTGAAACGATGCATGCCGTCGAAGCCTTCGAACTTGTCCTCGCTCTCCTGGCCCTCGTCATCGTGCTGCACTGGCTGGCGCTCAAGCTCCGCTGGCCGCCGGCAACGGCATTGCTTGTGGGCGGCGGTGCGCTGGCCTTCATTCCGGGCTTGCCGCATATTTCGCTCGACCCCGAACTCGCGCTCGTGCTGTTCCTGCCGCCGCTGCTGATGGACGGCGCCTATTACACCGCGCTCGGGCGCTTCCGGCGCCATCTGCCCGGCATCCTGTCGCTCGCGGTGGGTGCGGTCGTCTTCACCACCCTCGTCGTCGGCGTGGTCGCGCACTGGATTCTACCCGAACTGCCTTGGGCCGCCTGTTTCGCGCTTGGCGCCATCGTCTCGCCGCCCGATGCCGTGTCGGCGCGGGCGGTGCTGAAGGGCGTCCACCTTCCCCGCCGGCTCGAAGCGCTGCTCGAAGGCGAAAGCCTGCTCAACGATGCGACCGGCCTGATCCTCTTCCGCTTCGCGGTCGCGGCGACGCTCAGCGGGGTTTTCGACGCCGGCGACGCCGTGCAGAGCTTCGCCTTCGTCGCACTCGGCGGCGTGGTCGTCGGTGCCGTGGTCGCCAAGGGCTGGATCATCCTTGCGAAGCGCTTCAGCGATCCGATGCTGATCATGCTGATCACGATCCTGCTCTGCTGGGCGGCCTATATCGCGGGCGAGACCGTCCATGTCTCGGGCGTGATCGCGACGGTCACCGCGGGGCTCGCCATGGGCTGGTACCAGCATGAGATCCTGCCCGCCGCGGTCCGCCTGCGCGCCAATTCGGGATGGCAGATCATGGTCTTCGTCCTCGAAGCGCTGGTGTTCATCCTGATCGGCTTTTCGCTGCGCGACGCGATCGAGCGGATCGGCGGGATCGGCGCGATCCCGGGCAGCTGGGTGACCATGATGGTCGGCGTCGTCCTGACCGTCACCGTCGCGCGCTTCGTCTGGATCTTCGCGTCGGAGGCAGTGCTGGAAGCCGCGCGCCGGGTGGGCCTCGAACGCGCGCGACCGCTCGGCTGGCGGCAGGCGACGGTGCTGAGCTGGGCCGGGATGCGCGGCGTCGTGACGCTGGCGGTGCCGCTGACGCTGCCGATGGCGATGCCGGGCCGCGACCTGATGCTGATCTGCGCCTTCGCGGTGATCTTCGTGACGGTGGTCGTCCAGGGATCGAGCCTCGGCATGCTGATTCGCCGCGTCAAACCGGTCGATGTCGATCCGCCCGCCAAGATGGCCTTGCCCGCCGCCGAAGCCGCGATGGCACGCGCGCGCTTCGCGGTGATCGAGAAACTCGCCTATGACGGGGACGGCACCCTCATCCATCCGATGATGCTCGAGGAACATCGCAAGCGGATGAATTTCATGGAGCGCTACGAAGCCGATGCCAGCACGACGATGGACGGCCTGCGGGCGCATTTCGACGTGCTGCTTCAGGCCATCGCGGCGGGCCGCGCCGAGCTGATCCGCATCCACCGCGCCGGATTGATCGAGGACGAGGTCCTCCACGAACTGGAGCGCGACCTCGACGTCGAGGAACTGGCGATGACGCTCCAGCGCGGCGACTAGAGTGGGTTAGAAGTCGAAACCGGCCTGGGTGTCGGTCTTGCCCGGCGCGGCCTTTCGGGGCGTTGGGCCCGCTTCGATCGAGACCCCTTCGAGTGCGAGCATATGCGCTTTCGACGTCGATCCTCCAGGGGCTGAAAAACCCCCGATCTTGCCACCGGCGCCGGTCACACGGTGGCACGGCACGATCAGCGGAACCGGGTTGTTCGCCATCGCCTGGCCGACGTCTCGCGCAAATTCGGGACCTGCACCGAGAGCCTTCGCGACCGCGCCATAGGTCGTCGCCTCCCCCCATCCAAGGTTGCGGACGAAGGCGTAGACCTGCTCGAAAAAGAGCGACTGTTCGCCCATGTCGACCGGGACCGCCGCGAAGTCGACCCTTTCGCCCGCAAAATAGCGCACCACGGCATCGACCACCGACCGCACCGCCGGCGGCGGTTCGGTCGGCAGCGCCATCGAAAACCGGCGCACCAGCGAACGCTCCGCCTCGTGCGCACTCGCCGCAGGCAACCGCACGCTGGAAATCCCTTTGTCGTTCCAGCCGATCGCGGCGAAGCCCGCGGCGGTCTCGAACAGATGATAGTGAACCCGCTTCGTCATGGTCCGGCCGTATATCACCGGACCGTTTCGCGAATGCAATGGCGGCTTCCCCATCGGAGCCGCACAGCCCGCCGGTGTGTACCGGCCGGCTGTGCGGCAGGATTCCGCCCTACTTCTGGTCAGCGGCGATGGCCCGCTCGCCGAGCGCCGTGACGTCGGCATAGTCGCCCGCCACATGCCCCCGCGTTCGCCCGCGAAGCAGCAAATGGCTGATTGCGGGCAAGACGAACAAGGTCAACAGTGTCGAGGTGATCAAACCGCCGATCACGACGATCGCGAGCGGCTTCTGGACCTCGGCCCCGGTGCCGGTGGCCAGCGCCATCGGAACGAAGCCGATGGCCGGAACGATCCCGGTCATCAGTACGGCGCGAACCCGCTCCATGACGCCTTCGCCAATCGCGACGTCGACCGGTTTTCCTTCGTCGATGCGCTGGTTGATGCTCGTCATCACAACGAGGCCGTTCAGCACCGTCACGCCCGAAAGCACGATGAAGCCCACCGCGGCCGATACCGAGAAGGGTAACCCCGTGAGCAGGAGCGCAAACACCCCGCCTGCCAAGGCGAGCGGAATCGCCGAATAGACCGCGACCGCCTGCCGCACGCCGCCCAAGGCCATGAACAATATGCCGAAGATCGCGGCAAAGATGATCGGAATGACGATCGACAGGCGCGCCGATGCGGCTTGCAGATTCTCGAACTGCCCGCCCCATTCGATGAAGCTGCCGGTGGGAAGTTTCACCTGCGCGTTCACCTTGTCCTGCGCTTCGGCCACGAAAGATCCGAGGTCGTTGCCGCGGACGTTGGCCTGTACGACGACGCGCCGTTTGCCGTTTTCGCGGCTGACCTGGTTGAGCCCCTCGGAGAAGCTGAACTTGGCGAGTTCGCTGAGCGGCACCGATGCCCGCGCGCCACCCTCGCCCGGCAGCAGCACGGGGAGCGCCCCCACCGCATCGAGATCGTCGCGCGTCGCCCGGTCGAGCCGGACGACGATATCGAAACGCCGGTCACCTTCGAACACGATCCCGGCTTCGCGCCCGCCGAGCGCCGCCGCGACCGTATCGCTGACATCCCGAAGCGTCAGGCCGTATCGGGCGATGGCATCGCGATCGAACTGAACATCGAGCACCGGGAAGCCTGCGGTCTGTTCGACTTTGACGTCGGCGGCGCCCGGCACGGTGTTCAGGATCGCCGCCACCTGCTGCGCCGCGCGGCCCATCTCGTCGAGATCGTCGCCATAGAGCTTGATCGCGATATCGCCGCGCACCCCGGCGATCAGCTCGTTGAAACGCAGCTGGATCGGCTGGCTGATTTCGAAGGCGTTGCCGACCAAAGGTTCGAGCTTCTTCTCGACCCGCTCGATCACATCATCCTTCGTACGGACGCCGTCGGGCCAGTCGCCCCGCGGCTTCAGGATGATGAAGGTATCCGACGCGTTCGGCGGCATCGGATCGCTGGCAACCTCTGCCGTGCCCGTTTTCGAATAGATGAAGGCAACCTCGGGCAATGCCGACACTGCTTTTTCGACCTGAAGCTGCATGTCCTGCGACTTGTTCAAGGATGTCGAGGGAATGCGGAGCGCCTGCATCGCAAGATTCCCCTCGCCGAGCACCGGAATGAACTCGCTTCCGAGCATCCCGAACATAAGGATAGCCGCCGCGAACGTCCCGCCGCCCGCACCGATCCACGGCCAGGGGCGCGCGATGACGCGCCCCAGCACAGGTTCGTAACGCTCCTTGACCCAAGCGATCGCACGGACTTCCTTCTCGGCGACCTTGCCGCGAAGAAGCAGCGCGACCATCGCGGGGACGAAGGTCAGCGATGCGATGAACGCGCCGCCCAAAGCCAGCAACACCGTGATCGCCATCGGCGAGAAGGTCTTGCCCTCGATCCCGGTAAAGGTGAGCAGCGGCACGAACACGAGGAAAATGATCGCCTGGCCGTAGATCGTCGGCTTCACCATTTCGCGCGAGGCTTCGAACACCTCATGCAACCGCTCGCTCAACGAGAGCAATCGTCCTTCATGATGCTGTCGCTCGGCCAATCGCCTGAGACAATTTTCGATGATGATGATCGAGCCGTCGACGATCAGCCCGAAATCGAGCGCGCCGAGGCTCATGAGATTGCCGGACGTCCCGGTGATGTTCATTCCCGTTCCCATGATCAGGAACGAAATCGGGATGACCAAGGTGGCGATGACCGCGGCGCGGAAGTTTCCGAGCAGCCAGAACAACACCGCCGCGACGAGCAACGCGCCTTCGGCAAGGTTCTTTTCGACCGTGCCGATCGTCGCGTCGACGAGTTGCGAGCGGTCGAGCACCGGCTTGACGACGATCCCCGGGGGCATCGACCTGGCAACATCCTCGAGGCGTTCGGCCGCCGCCGAGGCCACGATCCGGCTGTTGCCGCCCGCGAGCATCAGGACGGTGCCGACGACCAGTTCCTTGCCGTTTTCGGATGCCGATCCGGTGCGCAGTTCGCCGCCGATCTGCACGGTCGCGACATCACGAACCATGACGGGCACCCCGCCGCGGCTCGCGACGGTCGCCCGGGAGATTTCGTCGAGGGTTCGAATGCGGCCATCGGCGCGCACGAGGAAGGCCTCGCCGCCACGTTCGACGAAGTTCGCGCCGACCGAGATATTGGCGCGTTCGAGCGCTTCGGCGAGTTCCGAGAAGGAAATGCCATAGCTCGCCAATTTGGTCGCGTCGGGCTGGACGACGAACTGCTTTTCATAACCGCCGATCGAATCGATACCGGCGACCCCCGATACCGAGCGCAGCTGCGGGCGGATCACCCAGTCCTGGACGGTCCGCAGATACCCAAGCTTGGCGACGTCATCGACGAGAATTTCGCCCGTCGGGGTCCGATAGGAGCCGTCGGGCTGGAAGCCCGGCTTTCCGGCGATCTTGGGATTTTTCGCATTGGCCGTCGGCGCAAAGTCGACGGTGTACATCAGCACTTCGCCGAGACCCGTGGAGACCGGACCCATTTGCGGCTCGGCGCCGTCGGGCAAGGTGCCCTTGGCCTGGCCCAGCCGTTCCGCCACCTGCTGCCGGGCGAAATAGAGATCGGTATTATCCTCGAAGATCACCGTGACCTGGCTGAACCCGTTGCGCGAAATCGAGCGCGAGCTCTGCAGTCCCGGGATTCCCGCCATCGCAGTTTCAACGGGGAAGGTGACGAGGCGTTCGATGTCGAGCGGCCCCAGATTGGGTTCGACGGTGTTGATCTGAACCTGCTTGTTGGTGATGTCGGGGACGGCATCGATCGGCAGCTTGAGCAGCTGCGTCAGACCGTAGGCCGAGATGATGAGGGTGAGGAGAACCACAGCCCAGCGAAAGCGTATCGACGCATCGAGCAGTTTTTCGATCATCTCAATGCTCCGCCTCGCCCTTGCCGATTTCGGCTTTGAGCAGGAAGGCGCCCCTGGTCGCGATGACCGCGCCCGGCTTCACCCCGTCGACGATTTCGATGCGTCCGCCGCCGCGCTTGCCGGTGACCACCGTCGTCGCCTGGAAGCCCTTGGCGGTTTTGACGAACACGACCTCGCGTCCCTCGACCGTCTGCACGGCTTCTTCGGGCAGCGCGATCAGCGTGGCATCCGCTGTGCCTTGCGGCTTGATCCGGGCGCGAAGGCCTTGCCCGGGGGTCAGTCCGCCGATGCCCTCGGGAATGAGGACGATCGTCGCCGTCTTGCTCTCGGCGTCGAGGCTCGGGGTAGCCGAGCGCACCACAGCCTTGACGATCTCACCGCCGAGCAGTTCGATGGCGGCCGTATCGCCAGGCCTGATCCGGCGGGCGTCGGCCGCGAGCACCGAGGCGTTGATCTGGATATGATTGGGATCGGAGACCCGGAACAATTCGGTTCCGGCGAGCACATAGGCGCCGAGCTTGGCGTCCGCTTTGGTGATCCGCCCCGAAATCAGGCTCGTCACCGCGAGGGTGCGGCCATCGCCCGACACCTTGGCGGCGGCGGCAGCCGATTGCGACCGCCGCGCCTCGGCTTCGGCTTCGGCCAGCGCTGCCGCGGCGGCCTCGAGGTCCTGCTTTGCGGTGATGCGGGCGTCGAACAGCTTCTTTTCGCGCGCATAGGTCGATCGCGCGAGCGCCAGGCGCGCCGTTGCGGAACTCCGCTCGGACGCGATGGCCGCCGCGTCGCGGCTTTCCATCACCGCCACCGATTCACCGGCGCGAACGACGTCGCCAAGGCGGCGATGGATGCGAGTGATCGCCCCGTCGGCGCGTGCCGTCAGCACCGCCTCGCCATCGGGGGTCGATGCGACGACGCCCTGCGCCAATATCTCGGAGGCCAGACCGCCGGCCTGGATCGTCTCGGTGACGATGCCGGCCCCCTTGGCGCGCGCCTCGTCCATCAGGACCAGCCCTTCGGCATGGTCTTCCCCTTCATCCTCGGCAGCCTCTGTCGCCGGCGCTGCAGCCGGAGACCTGGTCATCGAACGCCCGATCAGGATGCCGCCACCACCCAGAACGAGCGCCCCGGCGGCGACGGCGGCCATCAGGCGGTTTTTGTTTTCGAAGATTTGCATGGTATTTATCCCCTATTGCGCGTTCGCACGGCCCAGCGCGGCAAGCGCGCGGGCGCGATCGAGTTCGGCTTCGATGAGTTTGAGATTGGCGCTGGTCAGCGCCTCCTGGGCATCGATCAGTTCGATGAGCGTGAACTTGCCCTGCTGGTATCCGATCTCGGCGACCCGCGCGGCTTCGCTCGCCTGAAACAGGCCGACCCCCGACAGCGCCGACACCCGTTCGTTGGCGGCCGAGAGCATCAGCTCGGCATCGCGCCGCGAGAAGCGGGTATCGAGGCGGGCCTGTGCGAGCTGGGCCTCCGCGGCCTCGCCTTCGGCGCGCGCCGCATCGATATTGCCACGATTGCGATTGAACACCGGCAGCGGGATCGAAACACCAACGATAAACGCCGTGTCCTTGCTTTCGCGAAAGTTCCGCACCCCGCCCGACGCCGTGATGTCGGGAACGCCCTCGGCCTGCGCCTGCCGGACCCGTGCGGAGGCGGCATCGCGCTCGGCGGCGGCAAGCCGCTCGTCGAGGCTCTGCGCATCGGCTGCGAGAGCGGGAAGCGAAAGGATGTCCTGCCGAACGGCCGACAGCTCGGGATCATCGCTGCCGATGAACAAAGCCAGTTTTTGGCGAGCCGACATCAACTGCGCCATCGTCTTCAGGCTTTCGGCCTTCGCCTCGGCGAGCAGCGCATCGGCGCGCAGCTTGGTCAGCGGCGGATCGCGCCCGACATCGACGAGGGTTTCCGCGATCCGAGCCAGTTCGACCGCCCGCGCGAGAACGCTTTGCGACAGCACCGCCCGGTCTTCCGCCGCGCGGAGTTCGGCATGCGCCACGATGATGTCGTAGGACAGGTCGGCCTCGGCGCTGCGCAGTGAGATTCGGGCCAATTCGCGCTCGGCGGCGGCGACCGCCTTGCGGGCACGCCTTTTGCCGCCAAGCTCGAAGGGCTGCGAAACCGCGACGGTCGTCTCGGTCTGGCCAAAGGTCCGATAGGGTCCGGTGCCGCTGAAATTCTCGACTTCGGCGGATATGGTGGGATTTGGACGCACGCCAGCCTGCGTCGCGCGGCCTTCGGCCGCCTTCAGCTCGGCCTTGGCTCTGGCAATCCGCGGTGAGGCCTCTTGTCCGCGCACCAAGGCGTCGGACAGCGAGACAGGTTCGGCCAATGCCGGTTGAACCGACATAGCCAGCATCCCTGCAAACAGCAGGATGCCCGATGATTTCGACATAAATACTCCCGATCAATGCGTGGAGCGCGGGCGAAATGCCCGCGCGAAGCAGTGATCAGGCGGCGGGAGGTTGGGTTGGTGGCGCGATGCTGCGCGATGCGAGCGCCACGGCGAGGCGCGGCAGATGCACGTCGCGTGCGTGCGGCCCCGACGCGGACGCCAGGCCTTCGTCCGCGACAAGGCCCGTCGGACAATGATGATGATGCACCACTTCGCCGCCGCTTTCGGTCGGCGAATTGTCGCCGTGAACCGCGTCATCCGACGGTTCCACAAAGTCATGATGATGGCCGACAATGCCCGACGCCGCCACATTGTCATCCGCCATGGCACGCGTGTCCATGCCCGCCATCAGCGCCGCGATGAGCAACAGGAACTGGACCAGGGCCTTCTGCATCGCCCGCCAACTAACAGTCGAGTGAGAGACAGGCAAGCTGACGATCATCGCGCACCCGGTCGCACATAGGGCTGCAAATCGTCAGGCACCGTCATCGGCACGAACGCGCTGACGCGGGCGCGGCCGGTGTTGCCGGCGGGCAACTGGCCCGTGAGAGCGCCGAGCGGGACCAGCATGATGCGCAGCAACTGCCCGAATATCTCGCGGGCATCGCCCCGCGCGACGGCGAACTTCAGCATCTCGGCATGCGAGGACAGATGCAACCGAAACAGGGGCTGGGCGATGATATGCGCACGCTCGAGATACCGCCAGCAGGCGGCCCAATCGCGATCCCGGCGTGCGCGCCGAAAATGATCGATCTCTTGGCGATATGCGCCGTGCCGCCCCTCCGCGGTGCTGGTCGCACGCAAGGCCCCTGAGTCTCCGATGGAGCGATGGTCTGGCATCATATTGCACCGATGTTGTTCGAGTCGGCGCCTTCCCTACACCCTGTAGCTGCTACAGGGTCAAGCCGGATCGAACGACCAGCTTGGCAGCGGCGTGCCGCAACGGATGCCGTCCCGGCCTATATTTTCCTCGAAACGGTCGCGACCGGATCGCAGTTCGAACCCGGCGCAACGCACTGGCGCTTCGACGTCGTGCTGCTCGGTTGGACAGATTTGGGGGTAAGCGACGATCCGTGGAACAGCGGCGCGCGCATCAGAACCAGGCCTTGATCCCCATCACGAAACTGACGCCGCTCGCATCCTCGCCTGCGGCGCGGGCGAAGCGGGCGCTGTCGCCGACCTTGCGCGCCCATTCGACGCCGACATAGGGTGCGAATTCCTTGACCACCTCATAGCGGAGCCGCAGGCCGAGTTCGACGTCGGAGAGCCCCGAACCGATCCCGCTTTCGGGGACATCCTGCGCCGCGAAATTGACCTCGGCGGCGGGCTGGAGGATCAGCTTCTGGGTCAGGCGCTGGTCGTAACTGGCTTCGAGGCGGGCGAGCAGGTCGCCCTTGTTCGACAGAAACAGCGCCCCCTCGACCTCGAACCAATAGGGCGCAAGCCCCTCGACACCGATCGTCGCATAGGTCCGGTCGGGGCCGTGGCCAAAGTCCTGGCGAACACCCGCCTGCGCGTTGAAATAGGGACCGATCGCGCGGCTGTAGAGCGCCTGGACCTCGCCGCTTTCGATGCCTTCGCCGAACACCGCCTCGCCTTCGCTCTTCACCGTCAGGCGGTTGATGTCGCCGCCGTACCAGCCCTCGCCCTCCCAGCGAAAGCCGTCGCGCCCCTTGCGCGCCTGATATTCGGCAAGGTTCAGGCTGACGAAGGCGATCTTCTGGTCGCCGCCCTCCTTCATCATCTCGTGGCGCGAATGCTCCATCGCGCCGCCCGGAAAGATGCGATCGGCGTACCAGTCGGTCGGCGGCGAAGGCGCAGGCGCGTCGCCGGGCGGCAGGTCGGTGCCGCTGGCACCGCCCATCGCATCGGGCGCCGGCGCCTTCGGCGTGCAGTGCCCCATGCTCGCATGCTCGGGCGGACAGTCGGGATCGGAGGGCGCCGGCGTGCCATGATCCATCGTTCCCATGTCGGGCATTTCCGCATCGGGTTCGCTTGGCTGCGGCGTTTCCGCATCGGGCGTGCAATGACCCATCGCGGCATGGTCGGGCGGGCAGGCTGGCGCCTTGGCGGCGGGTTTGGTCGCCGGTGCGGGCGCCGCCGACCCATGCATCGAATGATCCATCGACTGCGCCGCCGCCGGAACGGCAAAAACCAGCGGCGCGATGCCCGAAAGCAGCAGGGCGAGCCGGGTCATGCGGCCTCTCCCTTCGGGCGGACGCTGACGACGCGCATCATGCCGGCGTGCATATGGTAGAGGAGGTGGCAGTGGAACGCCCAGTCGCCGAGCGCGTCGGCGGTGAAATCGAAACTCGCCGTCCCGCCCGGCTGAACCAGCACCGTATGCTTGCGCGGCGAGCGATCGCCCTTCCCCGTCACCAGCTCGAAGAAATGGCCGTGCAGGTGGATCGGGTGGCTCATCATCGAATCGTTGATCAGGTTGATCCGCACCCGCTCGCCCTCGATGAAGGGGATGGGTTCGTGATGGTCGGACATCTTCACCCCGTCGAACGACCACATGAAGCGTTCCATGTTGCCGGTCAGGTGGATGTCGAGCGAGCGCGAGGCCGCGCGAATGTCGGGGTTCCGCTCCAGCGCGATCAGGTCGTGATAGGTCAAAACCTGATGCCCGACATCCTCCAGCCCCTGCCCCGGCTCGCCCATGCGATCGACGGGCATCGGCGAGATCGACTGGACGCTCGGGTCGCGCTTGACCTGCGGCGCGACGTCGAAGTCGCGCATGCTGTGCTTCATGCCGCCGGCGCCATGTCCCATGGCGGCGTGGTCCGGCGCCGCGCCGTCGGCGGGCGCGGGAGTACAATGGCCCATCGCGGCATGTTCGGGTGCGCACGCCGCATCGCTGCCGGTGGCGCCGCCCCCGCCCATGTCCATGCCCATGTCCTTCATCGTGGCGAGCGGACGGGCGCGGAGCGGCGGCACCGCGGCGACCATGCCCGCACGCGGCGCCAGGGTGGCCCGGCCCAGGCCT
>NZ_LMGF01000003.1:1301553-1436289 GCF_001427085.1 Sphingopyxis sp. Root1497 | reverse complement strand
GACCGGTCGTTGGCCTCGGCCACCAGCGTATAGGCGCGATCNCTCGACCGGGGTGACGATCACATCATAGGTTTCGGCGACGGCAATCTGGAATTCGTCGATTTCTACCGGCACGATGTTGAGTCCATCGGCCTGGACGACGGTCATCCTGAGGCCCGGAATCCGGATATTGAAGATCGACATCGCCGAGGCGTTGATGATGCGCAGCCGCACGCGCTCGCCCGGGTTGAACAATGCGGTCCAGTTGTCGCGCGGCCCGTGGCCGTTGACGAGGAAGCTGTAGGTCGAGCCGTTGACGTCGGCGATGTCGGTCGGGTCCATTCGCATCGCGCCCCACGCGATCCGGTCCTTGAGCGGCTGGTCCTTGCCATCCAGCAGCCCGCCCAGCGTCTGGCGCTGGTGGTTGAAATGGCCGGGATTGACCTTGAGCTTGCGATAGATCGCTTCGGGAGAGAGTTGGCTGTGGTCGGAGAGCACGACGACATGCTCGCGGTCGGATGCGATGGGGTCGGCGCCCGCCGGATCGATGACGATCGGACCATAATGGCCGATCTGTTCCTGAAGCCCCGAATGGCTGTGATACCAATAGGTCCCCGACTGGACGACGGGGAATTCATAGACGAAGGTCGATTTGGGCTTGATGCCCGGAAAGCTGACCCCCGGCACACCGTCCATGTGAAAGGGCAGGATCAGCCCGTGCCAGTGGATCGAGCTGTCCTCGTCGAGGTCGTTGACCACGGTCAGGCGCGCCTGCTGCCCCTCCGTCAGGCGGACGAGCGGCGCGGGAACGGTGCCGTTGATCCCGATCGCGCGACTGACCTTGCCGTCGACCCGCATCGTCTGGCGCGCAATGCGCAGCGTGATATCGCTGCCCGACACGGTGGGCAGTGTCGACGCGATGCCGGGTGAGACCGGCTGCGCCCAGGCCGGAAACCACGATGCGAGCGCAGCCGCGGTTCCGCTACCCAATGCTCCGCTCACGAAACGACGCCTGTTAATCTGCATGATCTTCCTGATGGTTGCCGACTGTCTGCAATGTCATACGCAGGGGACGCAAGCGCCCCTTGCCGCTGCCGGCTTTTGCGGACCAGCGCCGCGCTTGTCCACGCAAGCCTAGCCCTCGCCCCCTTCGAGCAGCGCCCGGAGCCTGCCGCGCGCGCGATAGAGCCGCGTTTCGACCGTCTTTTCGCTGACCTGCAGCAGCGCCGCGGTCTCCGCCTGGCTGAGGTCCTCGACCCCGCGCAGCACCAGCACCTCGCGCAGATTGTGGGGTAGCGCCGCCATCGCGACGCGGACGCGCGCAAGTTCGGCGCGGTTTTCCGCCTCGACATCGGGGGCGGGCGCGTCGATCGCCACGTCATGCGCGCTGTCGAGCGGCAGCGCACGCGCGAAAAAGGCCCGCACCGCTCGCCGCCGCGCCCAGTCGCGGCACTTGTTGAGCGCGATACGCGAAATCCACAGGCGAAAGGGCCGCTCGCGATCGTAACGCGACAGCGCGGCAAAGCCCGCGACGAAGCTTTCCTGCGTCAGGTCCATCGCCTCGTCGGCATCGCCGACATGGCCGCGGATCAGGCGAAAGACCGGCACCTTGTAGCGGGCCAGAAATTCGCGATAGACATCCTGCCGCCCCGCATCGGCGAGCGCGGCGAGTTCGCCGTCGCTACATTGCGACAGGTCGAGGCTCACCGCGCATCGGCGGTCAGCGCCTTGACCACGCGCTTGTCGAACATCGCCGCCTGCTCGCGGTCGAGCACCCCGCGCATCGCGAACAGGTGCTGGAGCGTTTCCTTTTGCAGGTCGCCCATCACCTCATGCGTCTCGTCGATCGCCTCGGTAACCTGCGGTCCATAGCCATGCTCGGCGTCGATCGCCTGCGCCAGCCGGATGTTGGCGGCGCGCATCTCGAGCTCGAGCGCATCGCGCCGCGCGGCGAACCGGGCCTCGATCAGGTGGATCCTCTTTTCCTGATCGGCAGACAGTTTCAGTTCGCGGTGCAATAGCGCGTGCAGTTCGGTCTCGTTCGCGCGCGGCGCATCGACGAGTATCCGGCCGACGAACACACCCGCCACCGCCGCCAGAAAGGCGATCAGGCCAATGATGAGCAACCGGCGCGAAGCCATCGTCAACGCACGTCCAGCAAGGTAGACGGCGCCAGCGGACTCGCCGGAACCAGCGGCGTCAGCGGGCTGGCGGCAACCGCGGGCGGCACGAACAGGCTGCCCGCCGCGATGCCGCCGCCGAGCGAGACGAACGCCGCGAGCGCGATCGTCCGCCGCATCGCGGCGGCTTCGCGGCGGCGCGCGGCCAGCATCTGCAGCACGCGGTCGTCGAGCGCGTCCAGCGCGGCGGGCATCGCCGCCGCATTCAATATCCGAAGTTCGTCGTCCATCGGCTTTCCGCCAATCCTTTCAAAAGGACTATACGCGCGCCCGCGCCCTACCCCTCAACCGCCGCCCACCGCGAAAACTCTATTTTCCCGAGGGGGAACCCTACCGGGCTGCGTAATAGCCAAGACGAACATGCAATTGGAGTTTTTTATGACCAAGTGGTTCCCCCTTCACCTCGCCGCCGCGATCGCGCTGTTATCGGCGCCCGGTGCCGCGCTGGCGCACACCAAGCTCGTCGGTTCGACACCGAGCGCGAACAGCACCGTGTCGAAGGTGACTTCGGTCCAACTGAAGTTCAGCGAAAAACTGATCGCCTCGACCGTGAAGGCCGAACTGGTGATGACGGACATGCCCGGCATGAAGGATCATCCGCCGATGAAAATCGCCTTCACCTCGGCGATCGGCAAGGACGGCAAGTCGATGACGCTGCAGCCGAAACGCGCGCTCGTTCCCGGCACCTATAAGGTCAAATGGTCGGCGGCCGGTGCCGACACGCACCGCATGGGCAGCGAATTCAGCTTCACGGTGAAATAGGCGATGGGCGACCTCCTCGTGCCGGGTGTCAGGTTCGCGCTTTACGCCGACCTCATGCTCCTGACGGGGCTGGCCGCCTTCCCGCTCCATGCCTTCGACCGCGCGGAACGCCATATTCCCGCGCTGCTCACGCTATTCCGGCGCCCGCAACCCTGGCTCTGCGCGTTCGGGCTGCTGGTCTCGGCAGCCGGCATGGTCATCCTGACCGCCGATATGCAGGGTGTTCAGCCGGACGCGGTCGATCCCGCGATGCTGCTGGGCATCATCGGGGAAACCGGCGTCGGCGCCGCATGGACCTGTCGCATGGTGGCGCTGCTCCTCGCGGCGGCCGCGCTCTGGCGCCTCGCCAGCCATCCGGTGATCGCCGCGTGGGCCGTCGCAATCGCCGGCGCGATCGCGCTTGCGACGCTGGCATGGTCCGGCCACGCGGCGGCAAGCGAGGGTTGGGCGGGCACCTTCCACCGCGCCAGCGACGCGCTGCACCTCGTCGCCGCCGCCATCTGGATCGGCGCGATCGCAGCCTTCCTGCTGTTGCTGCGTCCACGCCACGGCGCCGTACCGCCCGAATATGCGACGCTGGCGGCGCGCGGTCTCGACCGTTTCGCCCGGACAGGAACGATCTGCGTCCTCGTCATCGCGGCGACAGGGCTGGTCAACGCGCAGGCGATCGTTGGGATCGCGAATGTCGGTCAGGCGCTGGCATCGCCCTATGGGCAATGGATGCTCGCCAAGCTCCTGCTCTTCGCCGCGATGCTGGGACTTGCGGCCGCGAACCGCTGGCGGCTGACGCCCGCGCTCAGGACTGCGCTCGTCGAAGGCGAAGCCGCGCCCGCCATCGGTGCGATACGGCGGAGTCTTGCGGCCGAAATCCTCGCCGGCCTGGCGATCCTCGCCCTCATCGGCTGGCTCGGGTTGCTTGATCCGTTGCCCTGACCGGCGCCTATTGGCGCGGCGGGGGCGGATCGGGCGGCGGTGTCTCGGGCGGACGGCCGCTGTCGATCGGCAGCCGCAGGTCGATGCGCGTGCCGTTGATCTCGGTCGTCACCACGGCATTGCCGCCTTCGACCCCGATGCGTGTCGCCTCGCCGACCGGGATGGTGCCGATATCGGGAACGTCCTGCGGCTGGACCGGGCCGCGCGGATTGCTGGGCGCCGGCGCCGGCGCGGCCTTCCTGCCCGCCGCTTCGCCCATGAAGTCGCGCCAGATGCGGGCGGGCAAACCGCCGCCGTTGATCCCGGCCAGCGGGCTATTGTCGTCATTACCGATCCACACCCCGACGACGAGGCCGTTCGCATAACCGACGAACAGCGCGTCGCGATTGTCCTGGCTGGTCCCGGTCTTGCCGAAATTCGCCGTGGGTAGCCGCGCCGCGCGGCCGGTACCGCGATTGACCGCGGCGCGCAGCAGTTGCTCGATCGCGTCATGATCGCCCGACGAGAAGCTGTCGGGACCCGAAAACAGGCTTTCGAACCAGCCCGGCTTCTCGGTCTCGAAGGCGTGCGGAACGACCGGATAGCTGTTCGCCGCGACCCCGGCATAGGCGGCAGTGAGTTCGAGCAGGGTCATGCTCGACGTGCCGAGCGCGAGGCTGGGGTCGCCCTCCGCCATCGGCGAGGTAACGCCAAGATCGCGCGCGAGCGCGATGACCTTCTCGCTGCCCACCGCGTTGAACAGCCGCACCGCGGCGACATTGCTCGACGTCGCGAAGGCATCTTCGAGGCTGATCGTGTCCGAATAGGCGCCGCCGGCATTTTTGGGGCGGTAGGATCCGGTCTCGATCGGCGTGTTGGCGATGGTGTCGTCGGGATCCCAGCCGTCGCGCAGCGCGGCGAGATAGACGAACAGCTTGAAGGTCGAACCCGGCTGGCGGCGCGCCTGCGTCACCCGGTTGAAGGGGGAGTCCGCATAATCCTTGCCGCCGACCATCGCGACGACCTCGCCATTGGGGCGCATCGCGACCATCGCGACCTGTGCCTTGCCGACGCCCGCCCGGTTCACCGCGCGCCGCGCCGCCGCCTGCAATCGCGAATCGAGCGTGGTCGTGATCGTCTGGCGCGCATAGCCGACGTCGCTCAGCTTGCGCGCCTCGGGCAGCGCCCAGTCGGCGAAATAGGTGCCGGTGGGCAGCGTGTTGCGGGTGCGCACATCGATGCGCGGGGTGCGGATCGCCTTGGCCTCGGCTGTCGTGAGGTAGCCGGTGTCGACCATCGCGCCGAGCACAAGGCGCATGCGCTTTTCAGCGAGGCCGGGGTTCTTGGTTGGCGCGAGGCGCGACGGCGCCTGTACCAGCCCCGCGAGCATCGCCGCCTGCGCCGGGGTCAGTTTTTCGGGCTGGCGATAGAAATAATGCATCGACGCGGCGCGCAAGCCATAAGTGTTATCGCCGAAATAGGCGTTCGACAGATAGCGTTCGAGGATCTCGTCCTTGCTTAGCCAGGCTTCGAGCCAGAAGGCGATCAGCGCCTCGCGCGCCTTGCGTCCGAGCGTCTTCTTGGGGGTCAGGAAGGTGAATTTCGCCAGCTGTTGGGTGATCGTGCTGCCGCCCTGCGTCGAACCGCCGGTGACATTGCTCCACACCGCGCGCGCGATGCTGCGCGGATCGACGCCCCAATGGCTGTAGAAACGCCGGTCCTCGATCGCCAGGAAGGCGCCGGTGACATGTTTGGGCAACGCGTTCGCCTTCACCGGTTCGTCGACGATGGCCCCCATGCGCGCGATCGGGGTACCGTCGGACGCCAGCAGGGTGAGTTGCGGCGGTGCAATCGGTTCGAGCGATTTCGACAAGGGCGCGGTGATCGCGAGCCAGCCGACGAGCAGGATGAAAATGATCGCGAAGATGGCGAAGCCGCGCGAAATGCGGCGCAGCCATTTGCGGCGACGCGATAACGGAACCGCAACAGGCGGAGTGCCGCCATCGGGCAGCGGGGCACCACCGACGGGCGCGAGCTCGGCTGGAGGCGTGGCGGGGCGACGGAAAGCGAACATGCCTGACGGCCGTATTAGACGGGCAATACGGTCTTGGCAAATGGCTTGGCGAGGGTCAGGGCAGAGCGGTTTTGCGACCATCGGCAACAAGTTAGTCGATCTTCCACCTTTCCATTGTTAGAAGGCGGAGAATTTTGGGGGATCGCATTTGGCTGGCTTCTTTGCATTTGTCGCGATTGTCATACTTTTCCTCCTGCTGATCGACACGCGCGGCCGGCTCAAGCGCGCCGAGGCGACGCTGCAGGAAGCCGCGAAGCGGATCGGTGCGCTGCAACGCCACGCCGGCCTGCTGCCACCCAAGCCGGGCGAAACGCCTTCGCAGGCCCGGGCTGCCGCTGCGGCCCCGCTTTCATCGCAACCGGTCGGCGCGCCCCGCCCGGTACCGGCCGCGCCGCCGCCCTCTCGCTCGCCCTGGGCGCCGCCGTCGCCGGAAACGCTCGACCGCTGGAAGCCCAAAATCGACGAGCCGGCGCCCGCGCAACAAGAGGAGGCGCCGGAACCGGTCGCTCCGCCGCAGGATGAGGCCCCCGCACCCATACCCGTACCCGAAGAAAAGATCGTTCCGGCCGCCGCCGCGGTTGCCGCCGCGAGCGCACCGCTTCCGGCGGTGTCGGAGCCGGTACCCGACGAAGAACTGACGGAAGAGGAAGAAGCCGGGGAAACGGCCGCCGCAGCGCCCGCCGACGCCGATACCGAAGCCAGTGTTCCGGAACCCGAAGCGGAGCCGGTCGCGGCACGCGCCGCCGCGCCGCCGCCAAAACCGCCCGCTCCGCCCGCGCCTCCCGCCAGCATGGCGCAGCGTTTCGAAAATCTGTTCGGCAAGACGCTGCCGATCTGGGCCGGCGGGATCACGCTGGCAATCGCCGGTGTCCTCATCGTCCGTTATGCGATCGACGCGGGCTTCTTCGCGCGCGTCTTCACGCCGGGAGTACAGGTCATCGCGGGCGTCCTCTTCGGCCTCGGGCTGATCGGCGGCGCCGAATATGCCTGGCGCAACGAGGACAAGGTGCGCGACCTGCGCGTGCCGCAGGCGCTGTCGGGCGCGGGCATCGCGACGCTTTATGCCGCCATATTGGTCGCGGCCAACGTCTATGGCCTGATCGGGCCTCTCGCCGCTTTCGTCGGGCTGGCGGCGGTCACGGCCGCCGCGCTCGGCCTGTCCTTGCGCTTCGGGCCACCGAGCGCGCTGCTAGGGCTCGCGGGGGGCCTTGCCGCGCCGGCGCTGGTCGGCGCGATGCAGCCCAATGTGCCGCTGCTCGCGGTCTATCTCGGCCTCACCATCGCGGGCCTCACGGGCGTGTCGCGGATGAAGCGCTGGCCCTGGCTCGCGCTCGCCGCACTTGTCGGCGGCGTGGGGTGGAGCCTGTGGATGGTCCTCGCGACGAGCGCGCTCGACACGCTCGGGTCGCTCTCGATCGGCGGCTTCGTGCTGCTGCTCGCGCTCGCCTTGCCGATGCTGGCGTTCGACGGCCCGCGCGCGGCGGTGCTCCGCGCCGGATCGGCGATCGTCGGCGCGCTGCAACTCGCGCTGCTCGTCGGCTATGGCGGTTTCGCGCCGCTCCACTGGGGGCTGTTCGCGCTGCTCGCGGCGGCAGGCCAGTGGCTCGCCTGGCGTGAAAAGGACTTCGCGATCGTGCCGTCGATCAGCCTCGCGCTGTCGGTGATGCTGCTCGCCGTGTGGCCCGATCCGAGCGCCTACTGGTTCACGCTGATCGGGCTGGCGCTCGCGTCGATCCATGCGCTGCCGCTGCTCGCGCGGCTGTGGAGCGTGCCAAAGACGCTGCGCCGCACGCTCGAACTGTGCGCGCTGCTACTCGCGGCGGTGCCGCTCACCAAATATCATTTCTGGCATATCGCCGACGCGACGCTGGCGCTCGTCGCGCTCGGCGGCGTGCTGCTCGCCGGCGCGGGCATTGCGCGCGGGTGGAAGGTCGAGGATCGCGCCGCGGACACCCGCTTCGCATGGCTGACCGCGACCGGCGGCATCCTGCTCGCGCTCGCGATCCTGCTCGTCCTGCCGCACTGGATGGCGCCCTTCGCCATCGGCGGTGTCGCAGCGGCGCTGCTCTTTTTCGGCAAGGCGGCAAAGGATCGGCGGATCGAACCGATCGCCGCCGCCTTCGTCGGCGCCGCGCTGGTGTCGCTGGTCGCGACCCCGCTGGCGCTCGCCGAGTTGCCGCGCCTCGTGGTCGGCGCGGGTGACGGATTTGCAACACAGGCGCTGCTGCGCTGGGCTGGCCTCGCCGCATTGCTCGCGTTGTTCGCGGGCAAGGCCGAGGATCGCTTTTTCCGCGCCGCGTCGCTCGCGATCGCGGGCGGGCTGGCCTACGGCATGCTCGCACAGATCGTCCCGGGCTGGAGCCTGACGCTGGCGATGGGCGCGGTGACGGTCGGGCTCTTCCTGCTCGCACGGCGCGGGGCGTCGCTGCCGGTCGAACTCCTGTCGGCGGGCTTTGGCCTGCTCGCGCTGATGCTGCTCGCTGCGACCGGCCCCAATCTGGTCGCGCAGTGGAGCCGCCTGTTCGGCAGCGACGCCGTCGTCGGCGCCACCGATATGATCCGCTGGGCGGGCATGACCGCGCTGCTCGCCCTGTTCGCGGCGAAGGCCGGGAATCGCGTCCTGCGCTTCGCCGCACTGGCGGTGGCCGGCGCGCTCACTTACGGCACGCTCGCGCAAGTCGTTCCGGGGTGGAGCCTGCCGCTCGCGATGGGCGCAGTGGCGATGACGCTGTTCGCCATCGCGCGGCGGCGTGCATCGCACCCGGTCGAATTGCTCTCGCTCATCTATGCCCAGCTCGCGGTGTTGCTGCTCGCCGGCACCGGACCGCATCTGGTCGCGCAATGGACCCGGCTCTATGGCAGCGACGCGGGGGTCGGCGCGACCGAGGTCCTGCGCTGGGCCGGACTCGCCTTCGCCGGCCTCGCCTATGCCTTGTGGTCGGACAGGCCGATCATCCGGCGCGCGGGTCAGGTCGCGGCGGCGCTGCTCGCTTATGGCGCCTTCGCGCAGGTCATCCCCGGCGCGTATCTGATGCTCGTGCCCGCAATCGGCGGCGCGACTGTGTTGCTCGCGGCACGGCGCATCGCCTTGCTGCGCGTCGATGGCGCGGCGGCGAGCTTTGTCGCACTCAGCCTCGCCTGGGCGGCCTTGCCCGTCGCGGCGTGGGCGGTCGAGGCGCTGATGTCGATCGCCGGCCAGCCGATGTTGCTCGAAAGCCCCATGCTCGCGGTCGACCAGTTGCTGCTGCGCCTGCTGGTTCCCGCCGCGCTGTTCGCCGCGCCGCTGTGGCTGATCCGCGAACATCTGCCGCGCTGGCTGTTGCTCGCGGGACTCGCGACCGCCGGCGTCGTCGGCGGGATCGCGGTCCATTGCCTCTATCGTCTCGGTTTCGCGTCGGCGTTCGGGGGCGATTTCGTCGCCACCGGGGTCGGCCAGCGGCTCGTCTGGGAAGCGCTGCTGATCGGCGGCGGCTGGCTCGCGATGACACGGCGCTGGATCGGCCTCGCGCGCCCGCTCGTCCTTGCCGGAACCGCGCATGCGGTCTGGTACGGGCTGATGCTCCACAATCCCTTGTGGGCCGAACAGGCGGTCGGCGGCTGGCCGGTCGCCAATTGGCTGGTCCCATTGTTCCTGCTGCCCTGGCTGGGGTTCACGCTCATCGGCCGGCTGTTCCCCGGCGCGCCCGCGATATACGGACGCGCGGTCCAGCTCATCACAATGCTGTTCGTCGCGGGCTTTGCCTGGGCGACGCTGCGGCAGCTCTTCCACCCCGCGCTGCTGAACGAACCGGGGGTGACCGCGACCGAGAATATCCTGCGATCGATCCTGATCCTCGGACTCGCGATCGGTTTCCTGCTCTGGGGCATTCGCAAGGGCCGCCACGACTGGCGCATCGCCTCGCTGATCCTGATGCTCGGCGCGGTCGGCAAGGTGTTCCTGTTCGACGCCTCTGGGCTCGAAGGGCTGCTGCGCATCGGCTCGTTCGTCGTGCTGGGCTTCAGCCTGATCGGCATCGGCTGGCTCTACAGCCGCCAGCTCGCGCGCCCGGCGGCGGAGGATGACGGGAAGGCGGCGTGACGACCCTCCTTTGGCTGGTCGCCACGATCGGCCTGCTGCCCCTGGTCATCGGCATGGCGCGGCTCGACGGCGGCGGGCCGCGCATCGACGCCCGCGGTTTCGTCGCCTCGGTGCTGCTCTGTGCGTTGGCGTTCAGCCTGACCTTCCTGGTGCAGGAACTCGGACTCGTCCTGCCCAAGGCACTGGTGCCGGGACTCGACCCGATCCTCTATCACAACGACCATGACTGGTCCGGCGACGCGCCGGTTGCCGAACTGCTGCAAGGCGGCGGCGCGGTGGCGACCTTGCTCAGCGGATTGCTCTTCCTGTGGCTCGCGGGGCGAATTTCGCCCGCGCGCCCGACATGGCGGCTCTTCGCCTTCTGGATGGCCTTCCAAGGCTTGTTCCAGTCGCTGAGCCAGGGCGCGGTCGGCAGCCTCATCGCGGGCAATGACGTCGGGCGCGCGCTGGCCTGGCTGGGCGCCGGGCCGGTGGCGAAGAGCGCGTTACTGCTGGTCGCGGTCGCCGCGATGGCGCTGGCCGGACGCGCGCTCGCGCGGCGCTATCCGTTTGGCGGCGACGAGCGGGCGACGGCGCTGCAGTTGATGGCGACGCTCGCGCTCGCGATCCTGCTGATCGTCCCGTTCCGCGTCCCGCGCGAACCGGTCGAGGTCGTGCTGATCCCGCTGCTCGTCCACCTGATCGGGTCGGGCTGGCTGGTGCTGGGCCTCGCGACCGCAAGGTGCGACGTCGCCCCGGCTCCTGCCGCACCCGCAATTGTGGGGCCGCTGGCGGCGCTGGTCGCACTGCTCGCCATCTTCCAGCTCGTCCTGAGGCCCGGCATCGCGTTCTAATATGTAGGGAAAGGTGGGACGATTCTGTTGCCCGGCTCGTCCCCAGCCGCTGGTATCCGATTCTGTTGCCCGGTTCGGTCCGAACCGCGTTCTATTTGAATAACCTTAGGCCGTGAGGCTTATCGGTTACGCAGCCAGAGCGAGTGCTTCGTTATCGTTAGCACCTATTGGTTTTGAGCCTTGAACGGGTTACTCAGCCCGGGCAAAAACACCGTCTTTGAACACACGTCGATCCTAGTTCGGCCCCGTCAGAAACCCGATCTTCCTTGCGGATCGTCGGGTTTGTGGTGGAGCCGCCGGGTACTGCCCCCGGGTCCGCTGTGTCTATTACACGGCACCATTTATCACCATAGTCGGCCGAAACCGACAGCGTGCATATAGGAAGCCCGCCCGCGCTTGGAAAGGGCGCGGACGGGCGAAGCCTTGAAAAACGGTGGAAAATTATTTCTTGCGCAGCTCGTCGCGAATTTCGGTGAGGATATCGACCTCGGTCGGCCCCGCCGGTGCATCGGGGCCGCGGCGCAACACCTTGTTCACCCATTTGACGAGCAGGAAGATGATGAACGCCAGGATCAGGAAGTTGATCACCGCGGTGATGAAGGCGCCATAGCCGATCATCGCGACGCCGGCCTTTTTGAGCGCGGCATAGTCGGTCGCGGCGATGCCATCGGGAATGCTGCCAAGCAGGATGAACTTGCTCGAAAAATCGACCCCGCCGAAAATCCAGCCGACCAGCGGCATGATGAGGTCCGCGGTCAGCGATCCGGTGATCGTGGCGAAGGCGCCGCCGATGATGACACCCACCGCAAGGTCCATGACATTGCCCTTGGCGATAAATTCCCTGAATTCTCCCAACATCTTGCTGCTCCCCGAGTGGTTGGTCCCGAGCGCCGAACCTGCCGCGCGGATTGCACAAAGGCAAGCGCCATCCTATGTACTGTATTGTTGCGGCAAAACGCCGCCGGAGGGAGCTTGTTACCATGTCCTATCGTTCTGCCCGTTGGTTGATCGTGCCGGTTGCGGCGATGTCGCTGTCCGCCTGCGGCATCAACAGCGTTCCGACCAAGGAAGAAGCCGCGAAGGCGAAGTGGGCGAATGTCGAGGCGGCCTATCAGCGCCGCGCCGACCTGATCCCCAATCTCGTCGAAACCGCCAAGGGCGCATCGAAAATCGAACAATCGACGCTCGAGGGCGTGATCCAGGCGCGCGCCTCGGCAACGCAGGTCAAGCTGTCGACCGACGACCTTAATGACCCCGCGAAGGTGCAGGCCTTCCAGCAGGCGCAGGGCAATGTGTCGAGCACGCTCGGCCGCCTGCTCGCGACCGTCGAAGCCTATCCCGACCTCAAGAGCCAGGCGCGCTTCGCCGACCTGATGACCCAGCTCGAGGGCACCGAGAACCGGATCAACGTCACGGTCCAGGATTACAACGCCGCGGTGCAGGACTATAACACGACGATCCGCACCTTCCCCGACATCATCGGCGCCAAGATCGTCCATGGCGCGCAGCCGATGACGCCGTACAAGGCGATCACCCCCAACGCGAACGTCGCGCCGAAGGTCGATTTCGGGCAATAATATGCGCCGCCCTCTCCTTGCCGGCCCGCTCGCGATCCTGTTGGTCGCGAGCGGCTGCAAGGAGGCGCCGCCAGCCGAAGCCGCCACTTGCGGCCAGGTTCCGCAGATGGCGTTGCAGGGACGAGTGAACGACGCGGCGACCGTTCTGAGCGACGAGGAGGAGGTCCGCTTGACCCAGCGTCTCGCCCGATACGAAGCGCGAACACGGCATCCGATGGTTGTCGCAACCGTCGCAAGCCTCAACGGCACCACGGTCGAGGATTTCGCGACCTGCCTCGGCAATCGCTGGGGCATCGGCCGAAGGGGTGAGAATGACGGAATTCTTATTTTGGTCGCGCCCAACGAACGCCGTGTTCGCGTCGCGACGGGAACCGGAATCGAGAAGCTGCTCTCCGATGAAAAGGCGAAGGCCGTGATCGACCAGATGACCCCCGGCTTCAAAAGCGGCGATTATGCGGCCGGCCTGACGACAGGCATCGAGGCCATCGCCGCACAGACGGGAGAGCCGCAATGAAGTCCATCCTGCTCGGCTGGGCGCTGGGCCTCTCGCTGCTCGCCGCACCCGCGAGCGCGCAGACCTTCCCCAAGCTTACCGGCCGCGTCGTCGACCAGGCCGACATCATCCCGCCCGCCGAGGAAGCCGCGCTCAACACCCAGCTCGAAGCGCTGGAGACCAAGACCGGGCACCAGTTCGTCGTCGCGACGGTCAAGGACCTCGAAGGCAACGACATCGCCGATTACGGCTACAAGCTTGGCCGCGACTGGAAGATCGGCGACGAGGCGAAGGACGACGGGGTCGTCTTCCTGATCGCACCGAACGAGCGGCGGATGAACATTTCGGTCGGTTACGGCCTCGAACCCGTGCTGACCGACGCGATGTCGGGGCGGATCATCCGCGATACCGTGACCCCGCTGTTCAAGGCGGGCGACATGCCCGGCGGCATCCAGGCCGGCGTCAACGCGATCGCCGAGCAGATCCAGTTGACCCCCGAGGAAGCCGCGGCGCGCGCTGCCGCGGCCGACGCCGCCGAGCGCGACCGCGCCGACGACGGCGACATCGGCGGGCTGATCTTCGTCGGCTTCATCGTCTTTTTCTTCTTCATCCTGCCGATGCTGTCGAGCCTCGGTCGGCGCGGCAAGAAACGGCGGCGCAAGAACAGCCCGTGGGGCGCCCCGATCATCATCTGGGGCGACAATGACTGGGGCGGCGGCAGCGGCGGATCATCGTGGGGCGGTGGCGGCGGTTCGAGCTGGGGCGGTGGCGGCGGCTTTTCGGGCGGTGGCGGCAGCTTCGGCGGCGGCGGCGCCTCGGGCGGCTGGTAGGAGCAGGGACAATGCCACGCAAAGTCAGCCATGTGAGCGAAGCCGACCACGACATCGTCACGACCGCGGTCGCCGCAGCGGAAGCGCATACCAGCGGCGAGATCGTCACGGTGATCTCGGCGCAGTCGAACGATTATGACGATGTCGCGCTCGTCTGGGCGAGCATCGTCGCCTTCGTCGCGATGTCGGTGATCGCGCTGTTCCCCGATTTCTATCGCACCCTCTATGACCGGCTGACCGGCGGCTGGGGCTATGAGCTCACCGCCAATCAATGGCTTGGTACGGTGATCGCGATCGGCGTGCTCAAATGGATCGGTATGTGGCTGATTTTGCTGTGGCGCCCGCTGCGCCTGTGGCTGACCCCGCGCGCGATTCTGGCCGCGCGGGTGCGCGCGCGCGCGATCGACCTGTTCAAGGTCGGCACCGAGGCCAAGACATTGGGCCGCACCGGCATCCTGCTTTACGTCAGCCTGAAAGAACATCGCGCCGACATCGTCGCCGACGAGGCGATTACGGCGAAGGTTTCACCCGATGTCTGGGGCGATGCGATGGCGGCGCTGATCGAGCATGTTCGCGCCGGCCGCCCCGGTGAAGGCATGGCCGAGGCGGTGCGCCAGATGGGCGTGGTGCTCGCCGAGCATTTCCCGCGCGGCAGCGAAAACCCGAACGAACTGCCCGATCGACTGATCGAACTTTAAGAAGGACAGACAATGGCCCGCCCCGCCCCCGACACCCCCATCGAAACACAGTGGGAGGGCCGCTTCGTCACGGTCAAGCAGCAGGGGACATGGGAATATGTCTCGCGCTCGCGCGGCATCCACGCCGCGGTGATCCTAGCGATCGACGAGGCCGCCGACGGGCGGCACATCATCCTCGTCGAGCAATATCGGGTGCCGATGGGCAAGAATTGCATCGAACTGCCCGCGGGGCTCGTCGGCGACGATACCGCCGGCGAGGCCACCGAACTGGCGGGCGAGCGCGAGCTGGAGGAAGAGACGGGTTATGCCGCCACGCACTGGCGCAATGTCGGCGAATTCTACTCGTCGCCCGGCATGGTCAGCGAAAGCTTCACCCTGCTCGTCGCGAGCGGGCTCACCAAGGTCGGCGAAGGCGGCGGGGTCGACAGCGAGGACATCATTGTCCACCGCGTGCCCCTGGATGCGATCGAGGATTTCGTCGCGACGAAGCGTGCCGAAGGCTGCGGGATCGACGTGCGGGTGGCGATGATGCTGGTCGGAGGACTACTTGCGGCGCTCTAGCGCCCCTTGAACCGCCACCGCAACAACGGCCGCGCCAGCAGCAGCCCGGCGATGAAACCGCCGACATGCGCCCAGATCGCGATATTGCCCAGCCCCGCGCCGCCGGCGAAACCGATGAGCAGTTGCAGCCCGATCCACGCCGCGGCGAGCCACAAGGCACGCACCCAATGGCCGGGGATCGGCCCGATCGCCGCGGTGCGCGTGCGGCTGAAGATCAGCGCATAGACCGCGACCAGCGCCGAAATCGCCCCGCTCGCGCCGATCACGACAACGAGCGATCCGGGGTCGGCGATCCATTGCGCCAGCGCGCCGGCATAGGCCCCGGCGACGAGCAGGAACGCCGTCGCCGACGACCCGAGCGGCGCCTCGAGCTGGCGGCCGATAAAGATCAGCATGATCATGTTGAAGACGAGGTGCATCACCCCGCCGTGCAGGAACGCCGACGACAGCGGCGTCAGCGCAAAGGGCAGCATCGTCCCCGGCGGCGCGATCAGCTCGCTGCCGAACCGCCCGGGGATGAAGCCCGCGCCGATGAAAGCCTGATGCTCATAGCCGGTGATCGCGAGCAGGACGAAGACGATGACGCACGCCGCCGCGAAGCCGGTGATCACGGGAGTGCGGGCGGCGTTCATCGACGCTGCGCCGGTCAGACGAATTCGATCTTGGTCACCACATAATATTTATCGCCGGCGGGAACCGTCACCTCGATTTCGTCCTCGACGCGACGGCCGATCAGCGCGCGGCCGAGCGGCGAATTATAGCTGATCTTGCCGTCCTTGGCGTCGGCTTCGGCCTGGCCGACGATCTGGTAACGCAGCGGCTTGTCGTCCTCGTCGGCGAGGGTGACGGTCGCACCGAACACGATCCGGTCGCCCGACAGCGTCGTCGGGTCGATCACCTGCGCGCGCGAAAGCTTGTCTTCGAGGTCGCCGATCGTCGCTTCGACCTGGCCCTGACGCTCTTTCGCGGCGTGATATTCGGCATTTTCCGAAAGGTCGCCATGCGCGCGCGCTTCCTCGATCGCGTCGACGATCAGCGGTCGCTCGGCCTTGAGCGCAGTGAGCTGCGTGCTCAGCTTCTCATAGCCTTCTGCCAGCATCGGCACCTTTTCAACGCTTGCCATTATCCCATTGTCCTTCGTCAATAATCCGCCGCCAGCGAAACTTCGCCGGGCGGCTGCGCCGCTGTTTCCGTCAATGTCGGGGGGTGGAGCGGTCTCTCAATAATAGTCCTGAAGCGGCTTCACTTCAAGACTGTGCGCGCGCAATGCGCCGATCGCGTGGGTCGCAGCGTCGCTGCCCGCCGCCGTCGTGTAATAAGCGACGTCGGCCGCGAGCGCCGAGGCGCGGATCGACTGCGAGTCCTGCAGGCTCTGCCAGCCCTCGGTGGTGTTGAAGATCAGCTGCACATCGCCGTCCTTGATCCGGTCGACGATATGCGGGCGGCCTTCGGCGACCTTGTTGACGCGTTCGACGTCGATCCCCTGCCCCGCCAGATAGTCGGCGGTGCCGCCGGTCGCGATCACCTTCCAACCCCAGCCGGTCAGGCGGCGGACCGATTCCAGGATGCGCGGCTTGTCGCTGTCCTTGACCGACACGAACACCCGGCCGTCGGTCGGCAGGCGGTCGCCCGCGCCGAGCTGGGCCTTGGCGAAGGCAAGGTTGAAATCGCTGTCGATTCCCATGACTTCGCCGGTGGACTTCATTTCGGGCGACAGCACCGGGTCGGTCCCGGGGAAGCGAGCGAAGGGGAAGACCGCTTCCTTCACCGCGACATGTTTGATGTCGCGGTTGATCTTCGGCAGGTCGGCAAGCTTCTCGCCCGCCATCACCCGCGCGGCGATCTTGGCGATCGGCGACCCGACGGCTTTCGCAACGAAGGGCACGGTGCGGCTGGCGCGCGGGTTGACCTCGATCAGATAGACTTCGTCGCCCTTGACCGCGAACTGGATGTTCATCAGCCCCAGCACGCCGAGCGCGCGGGCGAGCGCCTCGGTCTGGCGCTCGATTTCGGCGACGGTCTCGGCGGGCAGGCTGTACGGCGGGATCGAGCAGGCGCTGTCGCCCGAATGGACCCCGGCTTCCTCGATATGCTGGAGCACGCCCGCGACGACGACATCGGTGCCGTCGCACAAGGCATCGACGTCGACCTCGATCGCATCGCGCAGGTAACGGTCGATCAGCACCGGCGAGTCGCCCGACACCTGCACCGCGGTCTCGATGTAATTTTCGAGCTGCGCCTGGTCGTCGACGATTTCCATCGCGCGGCCGCCGAGCACGTAGGACGGCCGCGTCAACACCGGGTAACCGATGCGCGTCGCGACCGCGATCGCTTCCTCGCGGCTGCGCGCGATACCGTTTTCGGGTTGCTTGAGACCCAGCTTGTTGACCAGCGCCGCAAAACGTTCGCGGTCCTCGGCGAGGTCGATCGCGTCGGGCGAGGTGCCGAGGATCGGGATGCCGGCATCCTCCAGCGCCTGCGCGAGCTTGAGAGGAGTCTGGCCGCCGAACTGAACGATGACGCCGACGAGCGTGCCCTTGGTCATCTCGACCGCGAGGATTTCGAGCACATCCTCGGCAGTCAGCGGTTCGAAATAGAGGCGGTCCGACGTGTCATAATCGGTGCTCACCGTCTCCGGGTTGCAGTTGATCATGATCGTCTCATAGCCGGCCTCTTCGAGCGCGAAGCAGGCGTGGCAACAGCAATAATCGAACTCGATCCCCTGCCCGATGCGGTTCGGACCGCCGCCGAGAATGACGATCTTCTTGGCGTCCGACGGATTGGCCTCGCATTCGGGTTCGCCGAAGGTCGGGGCTTCGTAGGTCGAATAGAGATAGGGCGTCTTGGCCGCGAATTCGGCGGCGCAGGTGTCGATCGTCTTGAAGACAGGACGCACGCCGAGCTTGTGCCGCAGCGCGCGCACTTCCATTTCGGTGACGCCGCCGGTCATCGCCTTCACCGCTTCGTGGATCAGCCCGCTGCCGCGCGCGGTCGCGCGGGCGGCGCCGGGGCGCAGATGCGCCGACTTGAGCGCCAGATAGGCAAGGCGCTTGTCGGAGAAGCCCATGGCCTTGAGCGCGCGCAGCCCTTCGGCATCGCGCGGCAGGCCGTTTTCCATCACCGCATTTTCGGCGGCGACGATTTCGGCGATGCGCTCGAGGAACCACATGTCGTAACCCGCGACGCGGTTGATCTCTGCGAGCGGCAGCCCTTCGCGGATCGCCTGCGCGGCGTTGAGCAGCCGATCGGGGGTGCGCTGGGCGAGTTCGCTGCGCAACTGGTCGTGGCTCGCGCCGACGAGACGATCGACGAAGTTGAAGCCGCTGAGGCCGGTCTCCAGCCCGCGCAGCGCTTTCTGCATCGATTCATGGATCGTGCGGCCGATCGCCATCACCTCGCCGACCGACTTCATCGCGGTCGACAAAGTCGCCTCGGCGCCCTTGAATTTCTCGAAGGCGAAGCGCGGGATCTTGGTGACGACATAGTCGATCGTCGGTTCGAACGACGCCGGGGTGACCCCGGTGATGTCGTTCATGATCTCGTCGAGCGTGTAGCCGACCGCGAGCTTCGCCGCGACCTTGGCGATCGGGAAGCCCGTCGCCTTCGACGCGAGCGCCGACGATCGCGACACGCGCGGGTTCATCTCGATGACGATCAGGCGGCCGTCCTTGGGATTCACCGCGAACTGGACGTTCGACCCGCCGGTTTCGACCCCGATCTCGCGCAGGCACGCGATGCTCGCGTTGCGCATGATCTGATATTCCTTGTCGGTCAGCGTCAGCGCCGGCGCGACGGTGATGCTGTCGCCGGTGTGCACGCCCATCGGATCGACATTCTCGATCGAACAGATGATGATGCAATTGTCCTTGCGGTCGCGCACCACCTCCATCTCATATTCTTTCCAGCCGAGGAGCGATTCCTCGATCAGGACCTCGGTGGTCGGCGAGGCGATCAGGCCGCCGCGCACGATATGTTCGAACTCCTCGCGGTTATACGCGATGCCGCCGCCGGTGCCGCCGAGCGTGAAGCTGGGGCGGATGATCGAGGGCAGCCCGGTGCGCTCGAGCACCGCGAACGCCTCGTCGAGCGTGTGCGCGATGCCGCTGCGCGCGCTCTCCAGCCCGATCTTGGTCATCGCGTCGCGGAACTTGATCCGGTCCTCGGCCTTGTCGATCGCTTCGGCATCAGCGCCGATCATCTCGACGCCGTACTTCGTCAGCGTGCCGTCGTTGAACAAAGCCAGCGCGGTGTTGAGCGCGGTCTGCCCGCCCATCGTCGGCAGCACCGCGTCGGGGCGCTCCTTGGCGATGATCTTCGCGACGATCTCGGGCGTGATCGGCTCCACATACGTCGCGTCGGCGAGGTCGGGATCGGTCATGATCGTCGCGGGGTTCGAATTGACGAGGACGATGCGATAGCCCTCCTCCTTCAACGCCTTGATCGCCTGCGTCCCCGAATAGTCGAACTCGCACGCCTGACCGATAACGATCGGGCCGGCGCCGATGACGAGGATGGATTTTATGTCGGTTCTTTTGGGCATCAGAATTCTTTGTCCGATATGGTAACGGTGATGTTGGTTCCGCTTGCAGCCTTGATGGCGCAATCGATGGTCTTGAAATTCTTGGGTTCGATCGGGATAGCGACCCCGACGCTATGTGTAAGCGTAGTGGCGAAATCGCGCCCGCCGCAGGCCCAAACGGCCTTCATCGCCGACGAGTCGGATTTCGGATCCAACTCGTCGCCGTCCAGCCTGACATAGGCGACATTATCGGCGTCGGACGCCGACAGCATGGCAGGCAGCGTCGCCGCGACCAACCCAACCACGATACCGATCGCAAGCCAGACAAGGCGCGTTCGCCTCACTGCACATTCCGATCGACGCCGATCTGCGGGTCGGTCCCACCGACCTCGGCGATGAAGTCGAGCACCGGCCGCGCCGTCGCCGCGACCCATCCCGCATCGGGCACCACATCCTCATATTCGAAGATCAGATGATGCCGCCCGACCCCGCGCGCTTCGCCGAACCCGCGCGCCTCGGCGAGCTGCACCGCCTCATAGGGCAGGCGCCGCGCGCAGGTGATGTTGAGCCGCACCCCCGCGCCCCAGCGCTCGGGATGCGCCGCCGCATCGGCGGCGAGCGCGTCGAGCTGGTCGGCAAAGCTCATTTGAGCCCGCCCACGAACTTCTCGAACAGATAGAAGCTGTCCTGCGGCCCCGGGCTCGCCTCGGGGTGATATTGCACGCTGAAGGCGTTTTTGCCGGTGATCGCGATGCCGCAGTTCGACCCGTCGAACAGGCTGCGGTGCGTCTCGACCACGCCGCCCGGCAGCGTCGATGCGTCGACCGCGAAGCCGTGGTTCATGCTGGTGATCTCGACCACGCCGTCGCCATCATCGCCGCCGACGCGCTGCACCGGGTGGTTCGCGCCGCGGTGGCCCTGATGCATTTTGACCGTCTTCGCGCCCGCTGCGAGCGCGAGCAGCTGGTGGCCGAGGCAGATGCCGAAGATCGGCACATTGCGTTCGAGCAGCCCCTTGATCACCGGCACCGCATAGTCGCCCGTCGCTGCCGGATCGCCCGGACCGTTCGACAGGAACACCCCCGCGGGGCGCAGCGCGACGATCTCGTCGAGGCTGGTCTTCGCGGGCACCACCGTTACCCGCGCGCCGGCCTTGACCAGATTGCGGAAGATATTGTCCTTCGCGCCATAATCGACCGCCACGACATGCGGCGCGGCATCATCGGCACGCTTGTGCGCAGAGACGTCATAGCCCGACCCCAAGTGCCACACCCCGGCATCCCACGCGCCCTGGCGTTCGCGGGTCACCGTCTTGGCGAGGTCCATCCCCTCCAACCCCGGCCAGCCCTGCGCGAGCAGCAGCAGCCGGTCGATGTCGAACTGGCCGTCGGGGCTGTGCGCGACGACGCCGGTCGGCGCGCCGCCATCGCGGATGCGGCGGGTCAGCGCGCGGGTGTCGATGCCGGCAAGGCCGATCAGCCCCTGCGCCTTCATCCAGTCGGGCAGCGTCTGGACGCTGCGAAAGCTGCTCGGCGCGGTCGGCAGTTCGCGGGTGATGCACCCGATCGCGGCGCGCTTGTCGCGCTCCATATCCTCGGGGTTCGCGCCGACATTGCCGATGTGCGGAAAGGTGAAGGTGATGATCTGCCCCGCATAGCTCGGGTCGGTCAGGATTTCCTGATAGCCCGTCATCGCGGTGTTGAAACAAATCTCGCCCACACCCGCGCCCGCGGCGCCATATCCGATGCCCCACAGGATCGTCCCGTCGGCAAGGACGAGAACGCCGGTCGCGCCGGCAGGCTGGCTTTTGGGCGCGGCAGAGGGGTTGGCTGGTGCCATTCAACATGCTCCGGACGATGGGCTAAACGGCCGATCAACTAGGCAGCAAAAATGTGATTCACAAGCTATCGAATTTCGAAAATTGCCGTTAGAGAGGGCCTTTCCGAAATTTGCAGCGCATGGGAACACGTAATGATTCGTGACGACATCAAGGCTGCGCAGGTCGCCGCGATGAAAGCCGGCGACAAGGCGCGGCTCGGCACCATCCGGCTGATGCTGGCCAAGATCAAGGACAAGGACATCGAACTGCGCACCGGCACCGCGCCGGCCGACGACGATGTGCTGGTCACCGACGTCTTGCAGAAAATGGTCAAGCAGCGCCGCGAGTCGATCGCCATGTACGAACAGGGCGGCCGCCAGGAACTCGCCGACATCGAGGCGGCGGAAGTCGTGGTGATCGAGGATTTCCTGCCCGCACAGCTTTCGGACGACGAAGCGCAGGCAGCGATCAAGGCGATCGCGGCCGAACTGGGCGCGGCGAGCCTGAAGGACATGGGCAAGGTGATGGCGGCGGTGAAGGAACGGCACGGGTCCGAGCTCGACATGAGCAAGGCGAGCGGTTGGGTGAAGGCGGCTTTGAGCTGAAACACGCCCTCCCCTAGCCCCTCCCGCAAGCGGGAGGGGAACTGGGTTGGGCCGCAAGCGCATATTCTCCCCTCCCGCTTGCGGGAGGGGTCGGGGGAGGGCCTGTTGGACAAGGGCTACAAGCGACCGACTGCGCGCTCCCGCGAATTGCGCAACCAAGCGACGCCAGCTGAACGGGCGCTGTGGGCGCAGTTGAGCAATCGCAGGATCGCAGGCATCCGCTTCAATCGCCAATTCCCGATCGGCCCGTTCATCTGCGACTTCGTCTCGCGTAGCGCCAAACTGATCATCGAAGTCGATGGCGGCCAGCACGCGGTTGAGGTAGCAAAAGATGCCGCGCGCTCGGCCTATCTGGAATCGCAGGGATATCGGGTGATCCGCTTTTGGAACAATGTTGTGATCGAGCGGATCGATGGGGTTGTAAGCGAAATCGAGTGCGCTCTCGCAAACATGCCCTCCCCTAACCCCTCCCGCAAGCGGGAGGGGAACCCATGACCCTCACCCCGCAATGGCTCGACGAACTCCGCTCGCGCGTCACGCTGTCGACCCTCATCGGCCGCACGGTGAAGGTCACCCGCGCCGGCCGCGAGTATAAGGCGTGCTGTCCATTTCATAACGAAAAGACGCCCAGCTTCACGATCAACGACGAAAAGGGCTTCTACCACTGCTTCGGTTGCTCGGCGCACGGCGACGCGATCCGCTGGATGACCGACCAGCGCGGGCTGTCGTTCATGGACGCGGTCAAGGAACTCGCCGGCGAGGCCGGCATGGAGGTCCCCGCCGCCGATCCGCGCGCCGCGAAAAAGGCCGAGGAGGCGGCGAGCCTGCGCGACGTCGTGCAGGGCGCCGCCGACTGGTTCACCCAGCAACTCGGCAGCAGCAACGGCGCCCCGGCGCGCGAATATCTCAAGAAGCGTGGCATTTCGGACGCGACACGCCAAGCCTTCGGTTTCGGCCTCGCCCCCGACAGCCGCAGCGCGCTGAAAGAAGCGCTCAAGAAATTCCCGACCGCGATGCTCGTCGAATCGGGCATGTTGATTTCGGTCGACGACAAGGACCCCTACGACCGCTTCCGCGGGCGCCTTATGATCCCGATCCGCGACGCGCGCGGGCGGGTGATCGCGTTCGGCGGCCGCATATTGGGCGATGGCGAGCCCAAATATCTCAATTCGCCCGACACGCCTTTGTTCGACAAGGGCCGCACGCTCTACAATCTCGACAAGGCGTCGCCCGCCTCGCGGCAGACGAACCGGATCATCGTCGTCGAAGGCTATATGGACGTCATCGCGCTCGCCGAGGCGGGGATCGCCGACGCCGTCGCGCCGCTCGGCACCGCGCTGACCGAGGCGCAGCTCGGGCTGATCTGGCGGATGGTCCCCGTCCCCATTCTCTGCTTCGACGGCGACGCGGCCGGACAGAAAGCCGCGATGCGCGCCGCGATGCGCGCGTTGCCGCTGCTGCGCCCCGGCTTCAGCCTCGCCTTCGCGACCCTGCCCGCCGGGCAGGACCCCGACGACATCGTCCGCGCCCGCGGTGCCGAGGGCTTCGGCGCGCTGCTCGACGAGGCGCAGCCTCTCGTCGAGCGCCTCTGGGCGCATGAGGTCGCGGCCGGGCCGCTCGCGACCCCCGAGGAACGTGCCGCGCTCAAGACCCGCCTGCTCGCGCATGCCGACGGCATCGAGGACGCCGACGTCCGCCACCATTATCGCGAGGCGTTCCGCGAACGGCTCGACGGGCTGTTCGCGCGCAAGCAGCCCGAGCGCGGGCCGCGGGTTCCCTGGGCACCGCAGGCTCCACGCGGCGGCAACCGCCGCTTCGCCCCCGACCCGCGATTGCAGCCCCCGGGCGACGAAACGCGCAGCATCGGGCAGGCGGGTATCGCGGGCCACCTGCTCGCCGCGCTGCTCGGCGGATTGCTGCGCTATCCGGCGATGCTGCGCCGTCACGAGGAAGCGCTGAGCCGGCTCCCGGTGGCCGATCCCGGCGACGCCGAACTGCTCGGCGCAATGCTTGACACGGTAATGCGGCAAGAAGGGCTTGATACTGAGGGCTTGCTTGCCATATTGGAGCCAATGAAAGTGTATAATAGGGCGACGACATTGCTCAGAGCCGATGGAATGCACTTCTCGTTCAATCGCATGCTGGACAGCAAGGATGGGGCCGATACGGCACGGGAAACCGCGCTTCGCGACCTCGACGAATATATCGGCGTGCTCGTGACGCAGCCCGAAATCCGCGCCCGACTCGCCGAGGCGACCGCGGATTTCCAGCGCACGATGGACGACGAAGGCCTGGCGCGGCAGCAGAAACTGCGCGCGATGGACGAGGATTTGACCCGCCGCTTGGCCGCGCTGTCCGAAAACAGCCACCAAGTCTGAAATTTAGAGCCCTTTAGGCAGGAACCACGAATGGCCACCAAGAACACCGCCGCCGAGACCGAAGCCGATACCGACGGCCCGCTGATCGACCTCAACGAGGCCGACGTCAAAAAGCTGATCGCGCGTGGCAAGAAGCGCGGTTACCTGACCTATGACGAACTGAACGCGGCGCTGCCGCAGGACGAAATGTCGTCCGAACAGATCGAGGACATCATGTCGGCGATTTCCGACATGGGCATCAACATCGTCGAAAGCGACGAGGATGTGCAGGAAGAGGCCGACGCCGAACCCGACGACGAAGTCGATGTCAGCGCCGGTTCGGGTTCGGTGTCGAACCCCGCGATCGAAAAGAAGAAGGAAGTCGTCGACCGCACCGACGACCCGGTTCGCATGTACCTGCGCGAAATGGGCGCGGTCGAACTACTGAGCCGCGAGGGCGAAATCGCGATCGCCAAGCGCATCGAGGCCGGCCGCGACACGATGATCCTCGGCCTGTGCGAAAGCCCGCTGACCTTCAACGCGATCATCGAATGGTCGAACGCGCTGAACAACGGCGACATGCAGCTGCGCGAGATCGTCGATCTCGAAGCGATGCTGTCGAAGGACCCCGCGCCCGAGAATCTCGAGAACGCCGAAGAAGCCGACGACGGCGAGATCAGCGAGAAGACCGCCGGCGTTTCGTTCAAGGACGAAGACGAAGTCGAGGACGAGCCCGCCGCAGACGGCGACGACGAGGACGGCGAAGGCTCGTCGGGCAAGCGCGAGAACTTCGAAGAGGATGAGGAAGACAATACCCTCAGCCTCGCGGCGATGGAGGAATTGCTCAAGCCCGACGCGCTCGAGAAATTCGCCAACATCACCAAGAGCTTCAAGGCCTTCTCGAAGCTGCAGGAAACCCGCCTCGACGCCTTGTCGGGCATCGGCGAATTCCCCGCGGCGTCGGAAAAGAAATATCACAAGCTGCGCGAGGACCTCACCGCGCAGGTCGAAGGCGTGCAGTTCCACAACACCAAGATCGAATATCTCGTCGACCAGCTCTACAGCTACAACCGCCGACTGACCGCACTCGGCGGCCAGATGCTGCGCCTCGCCGAGCGCCACAAGGTGCCGCGCAAGGCCTTCCTCGACAATTATGTCGGGCGCGAGCTTGAGGAAACCTGGCTCGAAGCCGTGGGTTCGATCGACAAGAAATGGGCGGCGTTCGCCGAGAACGAAGCCGGCGCGGTCGACCGTATCCGCATCGAAATCAGCGAAATCGCCCAGGCCGCGGGCATGAGCCTGACCGAATTCCGCCGCGTCGTGAACATGGTCCAGAAGGGCGAACGCGAAGCGCGCATCGCCAAGAAAGAAATGGTCGAGGCGAACCTGCGCCTCGTCATCTCGATCGCCAAGAAATACACGAACCGCGGCCTGCAGTTCCTCGACCTCATCCAGGAAGGCAATATCGGCCTGATGAAGGCGGTCGACAAATTCGAATATCGCCGCGGCTACAAGTTCTCGACCTATGCGACCTGGTGGATCCGTCAGGCGATCACCCGCTCGATCGCCGACCAGGCGCGCACGATCCGCATTCCGGTCCATATGATCGAGACGATCAACAAGCTGGTGCGCTGCAGCCGCCAGTTCCTCCACGAAAGCGGCCGCGAGCCGACCCCCGAGGAAATGGCCGAGCGTCTGTCGATGCCGCTCGAAAAGGTCCGCAAGGTGATGAAGATCGCCAAGGAGCCGATCTCCCTCGAAACGCCGATCGGCGACGAGGAAGACAGCCACCTCGGCGATTTCATCGAGGACAAGAACGCCGTCATCCCGGTCGATGCCGCGGTGCAGTCGAACCTCAAGGAAACGGTCACCCGCGTCCTGGCATCGCTGACCCCGCGTGAGGAGCGCGTGCTGCGCATGCGCTTCGGCATCGGCATGAACACCGACCATACGCTCGAGGAAGTCGGCCAGCAGTTCAGCGTGACCCGCGAACGTATCCGCCAGATCGAGGCGAAGGCGCTCCGCAAGCTGAAGCACCCGAGCCGCAGCCGCAAGATGCGCTCGTTCCTCGATCAATAAGCGAGGTCGCTCTCGGGCGACGGGACACGAAGGTTAAAAAAAGGCGCGGGCGTGATGCCCGCGCCTTTTCCTTTGCGCGTTCGATACGGGGTGAGCGACGCCCACCCCGCGCGTCCTAAATGCCGTCCAGACCCTTGCTGACCAGGATATTCACCGCAACACGGCGGTTCTGGGCCTTGCCCTCGACCGTGGAATTGTCCGCCGCCGGGTCCGCTTCGGCCATCCCGGTGGGGGTCAGCATGCGATAGGGTTTCCAGCCACAGGACTGCTGGAGATAGTTGACGACGCGCGCCGCGCGCTTTTCGCTAAGCTCCTGGTTGAATTCCTGGCTTCCGGTCGCGTCGGTATAGCCGACGACCAGCAGCAGCGCGTTATCCATGCCCTCGGCTTGCGAGGCGGCGGCGCAGAGATCGGATTGCGCCTGCGCCGACAGCACCGCCTTGCCGGTGTCGAAGTTCACGTTCGTCGTGCTTTTGACATTATACTGGTCGATGTCGCCGACACGGCCGCGGAGCGCTTCGGTCGCCGCCGCCTGTTCGCCGAAGCGCTGGTCGGTGCCGGTATGGATCATCGACGCGGTCCTGAGGTCCTTGGTCTTGAGCGCGATCTGGTTCGCGACCAGGCCGCCGTCCCACTGCAGGGTCTCGACGGCGACCGGCAGACCGTTGAGCAGCGAACCCGCCGCAAGCTTGCTGCGACCGAGGCCCAGGAACCCGCCCTTACCTTTGATCTTCGTATAGTCGGCGATGGCGATCGTCGTGTTGCTGCCGTCGGCGGTCGTGACCTGCATCCGGCCGTCGCTGCGCGCCGAGATGATGCCTTCGACCTTGGGTCCTTCGGTCATCTCTTCGGGCGAAGGCAGCGTGCCATAGACGGTGGTCATGACCTCGCCCTCGGACGGGTCCTGCGGCTGCGCCGCCACGCTGATCGTCGCTGTCCCGGCCAGCATCGCCGCCAACAGAAAAATTCTCGGACTTTTGGAAACGGCACTCATACGCTACTCCTGCAAAGCCGCCCCCGCGTGTCGCCTCGCCCTTTCCGGCACATCAATATTTCCGGCAAGACCGATGGGGATAATTGGAGCGCGTCGTGCGGCGAACCGATGCAAACGATCCCGTACCGGCGCCATTTCATGCGCGCGTCGATCGAAGCGCCGCGACAAATGCTTTGTGCGCCCGCCGATGATTTGCCATTGGCGTGACGATGCGCGACCCAACGATCTTCGCCGAAACCGCCGCCGAAGCCTGGGCGCCCGTCAGCGGCTGGCGCGCCAAAGCGCGCGGCGCGGCGCGCGCGGCGCGCATCCGGTTGGAGGCGCTGCGGCAAGGGCCGGCAACGACGCCCTTCGTGCGCTGCCTCTACGCCCATGCGGTGTTTTCCGATACGGTGCCGACCTTTCGCGCCTTCCTGCGCGCCGCGAAGCAGGAGGGTGAGTTCGTCGATACTGCAACGCTGCGCACGATCATCGCCGACGGCAAGCCGTCCGACGGCCGCTTCTTCCACCTCAGCTTCGACGACGGCTTCGCCAGCGTCTATGAGGACGGCGGGCCGGTGATGGAGGACGAGCGCGTCCCCTATACCATGTTCGTCGCGACCGACCTGATCGACGCCGACCCCGACACGCTGAACCGCTATTTCGCGCATATGCCCGCCTATCGCGCCCGCGTCCGCACCCTCGACTGGCCGCAGGCGAAAGCCGCGGCCGAGGGGATCGGCGAGATCGGCTGCCACACCCGCACCCATGCACGGCTGTCGAAGATATCGGGCGACGGCGCCAGGCTCGCCGACGAAATCGCCGGCGCCAGGGCGATCATCGAAGGCCATGTCGGCCAGACATGCGACAGCTTCGCCTGGCCCTATGGCACCGCGAGCGACATCGACGACACGGGCCGCGCGGCGATCGCGGCGGCAGGCTTCACCAGCAATTTCAGCGCGGTGCGCGGCGCCGTCCGGCCGGGCGCGACCGACGTCATGAACATCCCGCGCCACCAGCTCGAATTCCACTGGCCGCTCCACGAACTGATGGTCTGGGCCCGGGGGTTTCGCGAGGCATGACCCTGCGCGTCGCTTTGATGACCAGCGGCCCGGTCGGCGGCTCGGGCGTCGTGCTCGACCGGCTCACCCGCGTGCCCGAGATCGAACTTGTCTGCCTGATCGTGTCGGAAACCGTCGTCGCCAAACGCAGCCGCAAGAAGATGCTGCAAAAGATGTGGAAGATCGGCCTGCTCGGCGCGCTCAACGGCATCCGAATCCGCAAATGGTTCGGCCATGACATGCGCACCGACGCGCGCGAGGTCGCGAAGGCGCATGGCATTCCCGTCGTCACCGTGCCGCGGGTCAATTGCGACGAAACGGTCGCGGCGCTGAAGCAATATGCTCCCGATGTCGGCCTGTCGGTCGGCAACAGCTATATCGCCTCGCGCGTCTTCACCGTGCCGCATCAGGGTTTCGTCAATTTCCACGGCGAACTCCTCCCCGAATATCCGGGCGCGCAGAGCGTGATCTGGCCGATCTATTTCGGGCGGACCCAGACCGGCTATACGATCCACCGCATCGACAAGGGCATCGACACCGGCGAGATCCTTTACAAACGCGCGGTCGACATCGACTTCCAGCCGAAACTCGCCGACACGATCCGTCGCACCAACGACAAGGTGCGCGAGCAATTGCCCGAGGCCTTTGCCGCGCTGCTCGCCGACTGGGACGCCCACGCCGCGGCGGCAACGGCGCAAAAGGCCGATCGGCACTTCACCACCCCGACCTTCGGCCAATATCTGCGCATCGAACGCAACAACAAGCGGCTGTGGCGCGAGAGTCGGCAAGGCTGACCACCAGATTTTGTGCGCTGCACAATTATTTTTCTTGCCGGTCTTATAATCTTCACCTTCGCCTCCCAAATAGCGGCCCGGCCGATGCGACGACGCGGCGCCGCGACAGCGATAGGAGCTGCCGCACGCACGCTCCGAACAAATGGCCGATATTCCCACTCGGTGGGAAATCACCCGGACCCAGGCGGTCATCGCCGCGCCAGCGCGACGAAAAAGCCTAGGAAATTCGGGAAAGAGTAAAATTGGCACGCCCGTTGCTTAGCTATGGGCATGAACGCGGGGCGGCCCCCGCGGCCCCAGGAAAGACGAAAAAATGGAAACCGAAACCAACCTCTTCCGCCGCCGCGACACGATGTTCGGGATCTGCGAGGCCCTCGGCCAGGATTTCGGGATCAACCCGACATGGTTCCGGGTCGCCTTCATCGCGCCGCTCTTCTTCTTCCCGGTTCAGACCTTCGCCGTCTATTTCGGCCTCGGCCTGATCGTCCTCGCCTCGCGCCTGATCTTCCCCGCGAAGAAGGCCGCTGCCGCCGCACAGCCGGCGCTCACCGCGGTCGCGACGCGCGAACGCGCCGAGGAAGACGGCAAGGAATTTGCCCTCGCGGCTTGACCGGCGCCCGGGCGGGCTCTCCCTCTCCCCCGCGCCCGCCCGCGCACCGATCCGCACCGCCCCCAAAACGGGCCGGTGCAGCACCAGGGACCGGCAAGCATCCCCCGCTTGCCGGTCTCTTGTGTCTCTGACTGACACAAGGATTCGTCGATTGGCGCGCCGCCTATAAACGTGGTGTTTACGACGTTGCTCTATGGCTGGTGGTTGAAGTTCGGCAGCCGATGCTGCCCGAAGCCAAGGATGAAGCGTTGAGCCAATCGCCCCAGTTCCAGCCGCAGACGCGCAGCGTCGCCGAAATGCTCGATACGCTGGTCGCCAGCGACGGCACCGGCGCGCACCGCCACGTCCGCAGCGGCGGACTGTCGAACGGCCCCGACGCGATGCGCAACCTCGCCGACGCCGTGCATTTCCTGTGCCTGCTCCATGGCCGCCATCCGGGCGTGATCGACAGCGCGGCGCGCAAGGCCGTCGACCCCGTTTCACGCGTATGGATGGACGAGGCCGCCGAAGCTTTTGTCGAGGAACGCGCCTTCCTGTCGAAAATCGCCGCCGCGGTCGGCCCGGTACCGAGCACCCAGGGACAGGACCAGTGCGAAGCGGCCGTCGCGGCGCAGCGCAAGGCGCTCGACATGCTCGCCGAATCGGACCGTCACGGCTGCGCCGTCGGCGCGGCGATCGCATTGACGCTCGACTGGCGCACGATCCGCGTGCTGCTCGACATCAGCGCCCAGCGGCTCGACATGGCACCGCCGCGCTGCACACTGCCCGACCTGCGCGATACCGCGCGGCTCGCCGGCGCGGTCGCCGACACCCCCGCCGCCGAACGCGCCATGCTGTTCGGCGCGCAGCAGCTGGTCGCCCAGCACAGCGGCCTGTGGGACCTGCTCGAAGCCCGCGCCGCGAGCCGCGCGATTAGCTGACGCTTCGTCAGGCGCGCTTGCGCGCCCCCGACACCCTCGCTATGCCCCTTGACGTTCACGTTAAGGGAAAGGCTCTCCGGCCATGCGTTTCGAAGGTACCAGCGCTTATATCGCCACCGACGACCTCAAGGTCGCGGTCAACGCCGCGACGTTGCTGCGCCGCCCGCTGCTCGTGAAGGGCGAACCCGGTACGGGTAAGACCGTGCTGGCCGAGGAAATCGCGAAAGCGTTCGACGCGCCGCTGATCACCTGGAATATCAAATCGACCACCAAGGCGCAGCAGGGCCTGTATGAATATGACGCGGTTGCGCGCCTGCGCGACGGCCAACTCGGCGAAGAGCGCGTCCACGACATCCGCAACTATATCCGCAAGGGCAAATTGTGGGAGGCGTTCACCGCCCCGAAGCTGCCCGTGCTGCTGATCGACGAAATCGACAAGGCCGACATCGAATTCCCGAACGACCTGCTTCAGGAACTCGATCGCATGGCGTTCCACGTCTATGAGACCGACGAGACGATCGTCGCGAAGGAACGCCCGATCGTCGTCATCACCTCGAACAATGAAAAGGAACTGCCCGACGCCTTCCTGCGCCGCTGTTTCTTCCATTATATCAAATTCCCCGACCGCGACACGATGGCATCGATCGTCGAGGTTCACTTCCCGGGCATCCAGAAGACGCTGGTCAGCCGCGCGATGGACATCTTCTACGAAGTCCGCGACGTCCCCGGCCTCAAGAAAAAGCCCTCGACCAGCGAACTGATCGATTGGCTGAAATTGCTCCTCAACGAGGACATGCCGATCGAAGTCCTCCAGAATCGTGACGTCGGCAAGGCGATCCCGCCGCTCCACGGCGCGCTGCTCAAGAATGAGCAGGACGTGATGCTGTTCGAAAAGCTCGCCTTCATGGCGCGCCGTCAGGGTAGCTGATTAAAATCCTCCCTGTCGCGCAGCGATGGGGAGGGGGACCGCTCGCGAAGCGAGTGGTGGAGGGGCCGCGACGGTAGTTCCATCGCCCCTCCGTCAGCGCTTCGCGCTGCCACCTCCCCACCGCTTCGCGGCAGGGAGGATAATCTCAAAGCTGGTACGCCACCTCGACGTCGCCCCAGCGGCGCCCGTTGATCACCACCGGCATGTAAACGTTGCGCACCGTGACATAATTGGTGCCGTCGCCTTCCTGGCGATAGACCGCCATGAAATAGGGCGCCTGGCTCTTTTTCGCCGCCTTGTCGGTGTCGTCGAACAGAATGCGGCCATTGCGGCAGTGCGCGGTGTCATGGACGACGTCGCCGGTCGGCGCGCGCGAGCAGTCGGTGATGTGGGTCGGCAGGAATCCGTTCATGTCGCCCGCCGAGGACATCTTCACCTCGGGATGGTTGCCGACGATATGGTCGAACAGCGGCCGCCAATTGGTGTCGGCCCAATCGCACAGGCTGGTGCGGAACCGTTCGGGGTTCGACCCCGGCACGCGGACATAATTCTGGTCGAACAATTGCTCCATCGAAAGCTCGCCCTTGGCGACCGCCAGCTCGGCGATGGCGACGAACTGGTCGCGCACCCGCGCGGCAAGGTCGACGACGGCCGAATCGCGCGGGCTGACCCCGGCCGAAATCACCGCGTTGAACATGCGGTTCGACACATTTTCCATCTTCAGGATCGAATCGCGGGTCCCGCCCAAAGTGGCACTATTGTCGCGCACCGAGGTGACGACGCGGTCGACCGCGTCGCGAACCTTGGCGCCATTGGCATGGACCATCGCGCTCGACTGCGCGATGCGGTCGCTCTGGTCGTCGAGCAGCGCGACGAGATGCGTCGCATCGTGCAGCGCGTCGGTGATCGTCTCGAACTGCGCTTCGGCACGGCTCGATTGCTCGACCCCCGACTGGATCTCGGTGACCAGCCCGCCCGCCTCGGCGGCGAGACTGCCGATGCTGCGGCGGATTTCGTCGGTCGCACTGCGCGTGTTCTGCGCCAGCTTCTTCACCTCGGCGGCGACCACGGCGAAGGTCCGCCCGGCGTCGCCGGCGCGCTCGGCCTCGATCGCGGCGTTGAGCGCCAGCATGTTGGTGGTCTTGGCGATCTGTTCGATCGACTGGCTGACCTGCTGCACCTGCGCCATCACCGCGGCGAAATTGGTGACGTGGGTGCCGAGGCGCGCGACGAGGTCGATGACCGACCGGAATTCGGTGACCGCGGTGTTGACGCGCTCGGCGCCGGTATCGAGTTGTTCGCAGGCGCGCGCCGACAGCAATTTCGCCTCGTCGGTCGAATCGGCGATCTGGCGCTGGTCGGCCTCGAGGCTGACGACGAACTCCTCGAGCCGCCCGAGTTCGACGATCTGGCGATCCATCTGGTCGGTCGAGCGCTTGATCCGCCCCGCCGCCTCGCTGCACCCGACGGCCAGCTCGCCGCAGTCGCCCGCGACCGACTGGTCGAGGATCGGAGCCGCCGGATTTATGGACTCGAATTTCATTGCGCCACCCACCTTTGGATTAATCTGCAGGTGATGACCGATAATGGTTAACGCGGGGTCAATGGGGCGGAGAGCGTCAAAGGTCGGCTTTGGGGTGGGGAGCGGACATTCGCGATAGCGTTTAGTCACCAACGAAATTACTGTGGTACCGACAGAATTTCGTAGTGGATGGGGGTTTCGGGTAGGTTGTCCATGAGAGTACTGATCGGNCCAGAGAAGACGTTAACGTGAATGGATGGTTAATCTCGGAAGTGACGGGGAAAGCTTGTAAAGCCACATCCTACTTTCGAAATCGCGAGACGGGCAATCCCTCACATGTCTACATTAGCTACAGCGCGGTAGGGAAATTCGCCACTGTAGGCTTCTCGAATAGCAAGGCCACGTCCCTTAAATCGGGCGATAAGGTCTCGTTGCGTATCTTGATGCAGCCACTCAGCATTAGCGAAAATTGGATCGGTAGGGAATTTCACGTCGGGGTCATTGAATCAGGCGCCCGCTATTTTTGGTCGGAGAAACTTCCCGTTTCCACGGTCGAAAACTTCGCGAGGGCAACCGCGATCGGCTTTCTAACAGGGCAAGAAAAGGTGTCTGCTTTCTCACTGGATGGCTCCGCAGCAGCCGTTCGAGAACTTCGGAAGTGCGCTTTTGAAGTCGCGGGTCTGGATCATCTCAACGTCGATGATCCCTTCTTAAAGTGATCAATAGTTCGGCACGTCCACACCGTTGAATCCAGCACGTCCGCTATCGGTCGTTAGCTGCCATTTGCGCCAACCCGATCAAAAACCGCTTTCCTAATAAATCCCGCCATGATCTACCCTGTTGGATGACCCGGCCTCGCAACCCGACCCCCATTTCCCGGATCTCCNCCTTAAGGCCACAAAGGCCTCACTTGGAGCGCGTTCATGCGGGGCTTTTGTGGCTTTATGCGAGCAGCCAATCCACGTCGCCACCGCAATTCGCGAATGAAGTTGCCCAGTTTTCCGCCATTTCCTCTTCCCGACGCGACGCCCTTTCCGTTTACGTAAAGCAGTTGCGCCCGCCCCCGCGACACGATAGGCCATAGCCATGCTGTTCGGCTTCCTCGAAGAACTCCGCACCGCGGGCATTCCCGTGAGCATGAAGGAGCATCTGCTCCTGCTGGAGGCGCTCGACCGCGAGGCGATCGACCGCAGCCCCGAGCAATTCTATTACCTCAGCCGCGCGATCTATGTGAAGGACGAGGGGCTGCTCGACCGCTTCGACCAGGTGTTCAACAAGGTCTTCAAGGGCCTGCTCACCGATTACGGCCAGAACCCCGTCGACGTCCCCGCCGACTGGCTGAAGGCGGTCGCCGAGAAGTTTCTGACGCCCGAGGAAATGGCGGCGATCGAGTCGCTCGGCGACTGGGACAAGATCATGGAGACGCTGAAGGAGCGGCTCGAGGAGCAGCAAAAGCGCCACGAGGGCGGCAGCAAGTGGATCGGTACCGGCGGCACCTCGCCCTTCGGCAATTCGGGCTATAACCCCGAGGGCGTGCGCATCGGCGGCGAAAGCAAGCATAAGCGCGCGCTGAAGGTCTGGGAAAAGCGCGAGTTCGCCAATCTCGACAACACCAAGGAACTCGGCACCCGCAACATCAAGATCGCGCTCCGCCGCCTGCGCAAATTCGCGCGCGAGGGCGCCGCCGACGAACTCGATATTCCCGGCACGATCGACGGCACCGCGCGCCAGGGCTGGCTCGACATCCAGATGCGCCCCGAACGGCGCAATGCGGTCAAGCTGCTGCTGTTCCTCGACGTCGGCGGCTCGATGGATCCGTTCATCAAGCTGTGCGAGGAATTGTTCAGCGCCGCGACGACCGAATTCAAGAATCTCGAATTCTTCTACTTCCACAATTGCCCCTATGAAGGCGTGTGGAAGGACAATAAGCGCCGCTGGTCCGAACGCCACCAGATGTGGGACATTCTCCACAAATATGGACATGATTACAAAGTGATATTCGTCGGCGACGCGTCGATGAGCGCTTATGAAATCACCCATCCGGGCGGCAGCGTCGAACATTTCAACGAGGAATCGGGCGCGGTCTGGCTCCAGCGGATCACCCATGTCTATCCCGCCGCGGTGTGGCTGAACCCGGTGCCCGAACAGCATTGGGGTTACACCCAGTCGGTCAAGCTGATCAAACAGCTGATGAATGACCGCATGTATGGGCTGACCCTCGAAGGTCTCGACAAGGCGACGCGCGAACTGACGCGAAAGCATTGACGTAGCGATTGCTTGGAGTAGGGGCGCCGCAATGATCGACCTCCCCCTCGTCACCATCCTGCTGCTGACCGCGTTCATCAACCTGATCGGCGCGCTCGCCTATGCCGCGCGCATCGCCGGCGTACGCACCCGGCGCATCGCGATGTCCTTCGCGCTGTTCAACATCCTCGTGCTCTTCTCGCGCACCTCGAACAGCTTCCTCGGCCCCTTCCTCGCCAAGCGGATCGAGACCCGCATCCACGACGGCAGCGGCGCCTCACTGTTCATCGACATGCAGTTCGTGCTCGCCGCGGCGAGCGTCGCGACGCTGGTCGGCATCCTGCTCGTGCCCACCGGCCAGCGTATGTTCGCCGCCGCGATCGGCTGGTATCAGACCAACCGCTCGACGACGAAACTGGCGCTGAAGGCTCTGAGCCCGAGCGGGTTGCGCACCCTGCGCCAGTCGCTCCGCTTCCCCAGCCTCGCGCACCTCAAAAGCTGGAAGATGCCCAAGGGGATCGGCTGGGGCGTGCTGATCGCCAATTGCCTCGCGCAGTCGCTGCTCGCCGTCGGCGTCGTCGCCTCGCTCTACGCCGGCTATCTCGCCCCCGAATTTCGCGTCACCGCGTCGCAGCTGTCAGCGCTGATCAACGGCTTCGCGACGATATTGCTCTTCGCCTTCATCGATCCGCAGCTCTCGGTCATGACCGACGACGCGGTCGAGGGCCATGTCGCCGAGGCCGACTTCCGCCGCGCGATCATGCTCATTTCGCTCAGCCGCCTTGCCGGCACTATTCTCGCCCAGGCGCTGCTCCTCCCCGCCGCCTTGTTGATCGCCTACGTCGCCGTGCATGTCTGAAATGCGGCGCAGCCAGTCGCGTTTCCACGCCGTCCGTTTGCGGCTCGAGGCGATGGCGGTCGAACCCGGGCCGCGCGGCTGGTTCCTCGAATTTCTCGTCTTCGGCTTCAAACAGGGCTGGGCGTGCCTGTTCGGCGGGCTGATGCTCGCTCTGCTGCTCGGCACCCATCTCTTCTGGCCCGACAATGCGGCGATCCACCGCTACGACGCGATCACCATCGGCGCGGTGCTGATCCAGATTGGCATGCTCGCGTTCCGGCTCGAAACACCGCGCGAAGCCGTCGTCATCCTGATCTTCCACATCGTCGGCACGGTGATGGAATTGTTCAAGACCGCCGCCGGGTCCTGGCAATATCCCGAGGCCAGCCTGCTCCACATCGGCGCCGTCCCGCTCTTCTCGGGCTTCATGTATGCCGCGGTGGGCAGCTTCATCGCCCGCGTCTGGCGCATCTTCGACTTCCGCTTCACTGGCTATCCACCAGCCTGGGCGACCTATGCGCTGGCCGCCGCGATCTATATCAATTTCTTCGCGCACCATTGGCTGCCCGATATCCGCTGGCTGCTCTTCGCCGCGACCGCCTTGCTCTTCTGGCGCTGCCAGGTGTGGTTCCGCCCGCTCCACATCCGCCGCCGCATGCCCTTGCTGGTCGGCTGGGGCCTCGTCGCGCTGTTCATCTGGTTCGCCGAGAATATCGGGACCTTCGCCCGCGCCTGGACATACCCGAGCCAGAATGACGGCTGGCATATGGTCGGCGTCGAGAAGCTTGGCAGCTGGTATCTGCTGATGATCATCTCGTTCGTGCTGGTCAGCTTGGTGCAACGACCGAAGGCGCCGGATACCGCTGGATAACCGTCGCCCCCGCGAAGGCGGGGGCCGTTGTCGGTCTTGCTCGGCATCGACGCGTAAACCGCNCCCCCGCCTTCGCGGGGGCGACGGGTTAATCGAACGGCCGGTCGATCGACGGCGGCGGTTCGCTGAACCATTGCGGCCCGCTCTCGGTCATGTAGAAGCAATCCTCGAGCCGGATCCCGAACTCGCCGGGAATGTAGATTCCCGGTTCGTTCGAGAAACACATGCCCGGCGCCAACGGCGTCGTTTCGCCATGCACCAGATTGACCGGTTCGTGCCCATCGAGCCCGATGCCATGCCCGGTGCGATGCGAGGTTCCCGGAAGCTTGTACCCCGGCCCCCATCCAAGCCCCTGATAAAAGCCACGCACCGCGTCATCGACCTGGCCCGCCGGCGTACCAAGCTTCGCCGCAGCGAAAGCGACATCCTGCCCCTTGCGCATCTGGTCCCACACCTGCCGCTGGCGGGGACTTGCGTTGCCGTGGACGAAGGTCCGCGAGATGTCGGACTGATAGCCATGAACGGTCGCGCCGCAATCCAACAGCACGACCTCGCCGTCCTTCACCGCCTGCGGCTTGCCGGACCCATGCGGATAGGCGCTCGCCTCACCAAGCAGGATCAGCTCGAACTCGCTCTGCCCGCCGAGCGCCTGCGTCGCGGCCTTCATGAGTCCGCCGATATCGGCCGGGGTCATCCCCACCTCGACCCGCGGCGCGGTGTGGCGATAAGCAGCGAGCGTGATGTCAGCGGCGACCTGCATCAGCGCGATCTCAGCCGCCGATTTGTGCATCCGGCACCCGCGCACCACGGGGGCACCGTTGACCACCGTCGCATCCGGCATCGCCTTTTTGAGTCCATCGACCGCAAAATAGCGCACCGTTTCCTCGACCCCGATCCGTCCCTTGGCCAGCCCGCGCTTGCCAAGCCAGGCGGCAACCGCGGCGAGCGGGTTCTCATCCTCGTTCCACGTCAGCACTTCGGCCTCGATGCCCAGGCTCTCGCGCACCGACGGCTCCTCAAAGGACGGCGTGACGATGGCCACCTCGCCTTCGCGCGTCAGCACCGCGGCGGTCAGCCGTTCGCTCCGCCACCATTGCACGCCGGTGAAATAGATGAGGCTCGACCCCGGCTCAATCAGCAGCGCGCCGATATCGTTCGCCGCCATCAGTTCCTTCGCCTTGGCGATCCGCGCCTGCCGCTCGGCCTTGCCGATCGGCACCGCCTTCGCCGCGAGGTTGGGCAGACCCGCCGTGTCGACCGCGAGCACAGATGCCGGCAACGTCGTCGCCAGCCCGGTCAGCGCCGCAGTTCCCAGAAAGTGGCGCCGCTGCATCGTCATCCCCTCATACATAGATCAGCAGGTCGGCGATCTCTTCGCGCCACGCTGCCTCGTCGGGTCCGGCCAGCGCATCGAGATCGCCCGCCACCGCCCCGGCATCGTCGACCCACGTGCGCAAGCCGCTGCCGCCGTTGATCACGTCGATCGCCAGCACATCGTCGGTATATTCATATTTGAAGTCGGTGCCGCGCCAGATCGGATAGTCGGGGTACAGCGAGCGGATCGCCTTAAACCCCAGCGCCTGCACCCGCCAGGGCCGGAACGCGGCATGGTCGTACCACGCCCCCTCGGCATGGATGAACACTCCGCTGTTCAGCACCTTCATATGCTTGTGGAAGGTCGGCTCGAACCAGATGTCGCGCAGCCTGCATCCCGCGAGCCATTCGGGCGCGAGCCGCTGCATCTCGGCGATCACCGCCTTGGCGTCGATATCGGGCGCCCCGAACAGTTCGAGCGGGCGCGTCGTGCCCCTGCCCTCGCTGAGCGTCGCACCCTCGATCATCACCGTCCCCGCATAGGCGCGCGCCATGTTGAGGTTCGCGGCATTGGGGCTGGGGTTGATCCACACGCGGTCGGCCGGCCAGCCAAAGCCCGGTCCATCGGGCTGCCACCCCTCCATCCCGATCACGCGATAATCAACGTCGAGGTTGAATTGCCGGATGAACCAGCGCCCCATCTCGCCCATCGTCAATCCGTGGCGCATCACCATCGGCCCTGCGCCGACGAAGCTCTCCCAGCCCTGTTGCAGCAACGTCCCTTCGACCGGGCGCCCCGCGGGGTTCGGCCGGTCGAGCACCCACACGGCTTTGCCATGCTCCGACGCGGCTTCGAGGATATAGAGCAGGGTCGTCACATAGGTGTAGATGCGGCACCCCAGATCCTGCAAGTCGACCAGCATCACGTCGAACGTGTGCATCGACTGCCCCGACGGGCGGCGTACTTCGCCATAGAGGCTGAACACCGGCATGCCGTAAGTCGGGTCGGTGAAGTCGGGCGACTCCATCATATTGTCCTGCAGGTCGCCGCGCACGCCATGCTGCGGCCCGAATACCGCGGTGACGTTGATCCCGGCTGCGACCAAGGCATCGAGGCTGTGCGTCAGGTCGGCTGTGACCGACGCCGGATGCGCGAGCAGCGCGACGCGCTGGCCCTCGAGCGGTTTGCGAAGCGCAGGGTCGGCGAGCAGGCGGTCGATACCGAATTGGACAGTCATGCCGGATCGGGTGCCCCAAGCGTCAGCGCAAAGCAATCGGGATGATGGAAGTCGGGTTTGCCGGGGGCGTGAGCCAGCGCCCAATAGCTTTTGGTGCCGGTCTTCTCCTCGATCACCACCGACAGGCCGACCTGCCAGTCGGCATCGTCGAGGCCGGGCTGGCCCGAAAAGTCGAACAGCGCCTGAATTATGCCGCCGACGCGGTCGAAATCGGGGACCACATCGGCCTCGCGCATCCCGGCGCGATAATCGTCGAACCAATAGGACGCCCAAGCGGTCGAGGGCGACAGGTTGAATTCCAGATAGTCGCTGCGCCCCGCAGGCTTCACGAACGCCTCGCAGCAGGTCGTCTGCCACAGCCCGTCGGTGCGCCCGAGAGCGCGGCGCGGCGGCATGACGATCCTGTCCATCTCGCCGTCGATGATGAAGCGCAGGTAGAGCGATCCCGGCTGGTTGCGAACCGCATCGACCGAAAGGAACAGGTCGGCCGAGCAAGGCGTGTCGGGATGGCAAGTCAACAGCATGACCCATCCCTACGCCAATCGCACGAACGCGGGAATGACGGGTTTGAGGAATTTCGCGCGCATGCTAAGCGCCCGCCCGCTATGACCTACAAATCCGATCTTCTGCGCGTGCTCGACGAGCGCGGCTACATCCACCAGACCACCGATGCCGACGGTCTCGACGCCCTCGCCACGCAGCAGATCATTCCCGCCTATATCGGCTTCGATGCGACAGCACCCTCGCTGCATGTCGGCAGCCTGGTGCAGATCATGATGCTGCGTCGGCTGCAGCAGACGGGGCACAAGCCGATCGTGCTGATGGGGGGCGGGACGACGCGGATCGGCGACCCGACCGGGCGCGACGAGAGCCGCAAGATGCTGTCGGATGAGACGATTGCCGCGAACATCGCGTCGATCTTCAGCATCTTCCAGCAATATCTGACCTTCGGCGACGGCCCGACCGACGCGGTGATGGTCGACAATCAGGACTGGCTCGGCCAGCTCGGCTATATCGAACTGCTGCAGGAAGTCGGCACCCACTTCACGATCAACCGCATGATGACCTTCGATTCGGTCAAGCTGCGGCTCGAGCGCGAACAGCCGATGACCTTCCTCGAATTCAACTACATGATCCTGCAAGGCTATGACTTCCGCCACCTGTCGAAGCAAATGGGCGTGCGGTTGCAGATGGGCGGCTCCGACCAGTGGGGCAATATCGTCAACGGCATGGAACTCGGCCGCCGCATGGACGGCGCCGACCTGTTCGGGCTAACGACTCCGCTGCTGACCACCGCCGCAGGCACCAAGATGGGCAAAACCGCCGCCGGCGCGGTGTGGCTCAATCCCGCGCAACTGTCCCATTTTGACTATTGGCAGTTCTGGCGCAACACCGACGACCGCGACGTCGGCAAGTTCCTGCGCCTGTTCACCGACCTGCCGATCGACGAGATCTCGCGCCTCGAAACGCTCGAGGGCGCCGCGATCAACGACGCGAAGAAAATCCTCGCCGATGCCGCGACCGCGCTGTGCCGCGGCGAAGAAGCCGCGCGGACCGCATCGGAAACCGCCGCGCAAACCTTTGAAAAGGGCCAGATCGGCGGCGACTTGCCACAGGTCGCGGCGCCCGCCGAGGGGATTCGCATCCTCGACGCGCTGCGCGAACTCGGCTTTGCGGCATCGAACAAGGAAGCGCGGCGCAAGCTCGACGAGGGCGCGGTGAAGGTGGGCGGTGTCGTGATCCGCGACGCGAATCATGTCATCCTGCCCGCCGCCGAGCCGGTCCCGGTGAGCCTCGGCACCAAGAAGCACGGCCTCGTCACCGGCTAACACCTTGCCGCAGCGTTTACCTATTCTTAGCGAAATCTGTCCGATGCTCCCGGCCTGACCAGCAAAGGCATCGTCATGCGTAAGATCGACACCAACAAGGCCCATTATGTCGGCCTCGACCAGCGCCTCGCGGCGCGTAGCGACGTCTATTGCCGCCTGCCCTTCATCCTGCCCGACGGCGGCCAGGAAATGTGCACTTGCGTCAATATCAGCGCCGACGGCCTGTTGATGCGCTATGAGCGCGGGCTGGAGATCGGCGACATGATCGTGTTCCGCATGCCGATCATCGGCCGCATCGCCGCCAGCGTGATCTGGTCGCTCGGCGGCAAGACAGGGGTGCAGTTCGCAAAGATGATCGCGGTCGAGGATTATCTGCCGATGATCCGCGCGATGGGCGCCCGCGGCGACGCCTAACCGCTGCGCAGCAGCGGCACCGCCGCATCGCGCTCAAACAGATAGAGACAAAGACGCACCGCCTCCCCGCGCGTCCCTTCGATGCCGCCGTCGCGTTCGATGAACAGGCGCGCATCGTCATGGGCGATCGGCAACAAGCGCACCAGTTGCTCGGGGCTGGCAACGCGATAATCGGCATCGCCCGACTGCTTGAGCCCGAGCAGTTCGCCGCCGCCGCGCAGTTCCAGATCCTTCTCGGCGATCACGAACCCGTCATTGGTGTCGCGCATCAGCGCCAGCCGCTCGCGCGCGGTTTCCGAAAGGGCCTGCGAGCGCAACAACAGGCACACCGATTTCGCGGTACCGCGCCCCACGCGGCCGCGCAGCTGATGCAGCTGGGCGAGGCCGAAATTCTCCGCATGCTCGATCACCATCAGGCTTGCCGCCGGCACGTCGACCCCGACCTCGATCACCGTGGTAGCGACGAGCACGCCGATCTCGCCCGCCTGGAAGCGCGCCATCACCGCATCCTTGTCGGGTCCCTTCATCCGGCCATGCACCAGCCCGACCCGATCGGCGCCGAGCCGCAGGCGCAGCAGTTCCGCGCGTTCCTCCGCCGCCGCGAGTTCGCTGGTCTCGCTCTCGGCGACCAGCGGGCACACCCAATAGGCCTGCGCTCCGCTGGCGAGATGCCGTGCCAGCCCGTCGACCACTTCGTCGAGTCGATCGACCGAGACGACGCGCGTGTCGACCGGGGTGCGGCCCGGCGGCATTTCGTCGATCCGCGACACGTCCATCTCGCCATGGTTGGCGAGCAGCAGCGTGCGCGGGATCGGGGTCGCGGTCATCACCAACAGGTGCGGGGGACGCGCCGCCTTGCCCGTGAGCATCAGCCGCTGCGCGACGCCGAAACGATGCTGTTCGTCGACCACGACGAGCGCGAGGTCGCGATAGGTCACCGCCTCCTGGAAAATCGCGTGGGTGCCGACAAGGATGTCGATGCTGCCGTCGGCGAGGCCCATCAGCGTCGATTCGCGCACCCGCCCCTTGTCGCGCCCGGTCAGGATCGCGATGGTGACCGGCAGACCCGCGAGCATCGCCTGCAAGGTCGCATAATGCTGGCGCGCCAAGATCTCGGTCGGCGCAAGCAGCGCCGCCTGCGTTCCCGCCTCGACCGCCGCCAGCATCGCGCGCAGCGCGACGAGCGTCTTGCCCGACCCGACATCGCCCTGCAGCATCCGCAGCATCGGGGTGTCGCGGCCCATGTCGGCGGCGATCTCGCGCCCCACCCGCTCCTGTGCGCCGGTCAGCCCGAACGGCAGGCGCAGCGCGCCGGTGAGCCGCGCATCGCCGACGATCGCGCGCCCCTTGCGGTTACGCAGCCCCTGCCGGATCAGCATCAGCGCAACCTGGCTCGCGAAAATCTCGTCATAGGCGAGCCGGTCATGCGCCGCCGCGTCGTGCGGGCTGGCATGCGCGCGGGTCAGCGCCTCGTTCCACGCCGGCCATTCACGCAGCGCCAGCAGCGGTCCGTCGATCCACTCGGTCAGCTCGGGCCGCCGTTCGAGCGCGATCTCGACCAGTTGGGTCAGCCGCGCATTGGTGAGGCCCTCGGTCAGCGGATAGACCGACTCGCTGGTAGCGATCGCTTCCGCGCTGTCCATCTCGGCAACATGGTCGGGATGGACGATCTGGCGCATGTCGCCATAGCTGTCGAGCCGACCCGAGACCCGTCTTACCTCGCCGAGCGGGAAGAGCTTTTTGGCGAGCCCCGCAGTGCGCCCGAAATAGACGAGCCGGACATGGTCGCCCGCGCTGTCGAACGCCTCGACCCCGAACGGCGCGCGGGGACTGCGGCCCGAGCGATACTCCTGCGCGGTCAGCGTGACGATGATCTGCTGCCCGACCTGCGCATCGTCGAGCCGATCGATCGGGTAGCGTTGCACCAGTCCAGTAGGCAGGTGGAACAGCACGTCGACGACGCGCTCCAGCCCCAGCCGCGTCAGCGGCTTGGCAAGCTGCGGTCCGACGCCCTTGAGGTCGGTCAGCGCGGCAAAGAGCGGATTGAGTATCTCGGGTCGCATGGCTACTGCGTCCCATCTATCGCTTGCTTGCCCCGTGCGCCACTCCCGGCGACATGGGCTATCGGGATTCGCGCCATGTCCGCCACCGACCGCCTCAAACGCCTGAAATTCCGTGCCTGGCACCGCGGCACGCGCGAGGCCGACTATATGATCGGCGGCTTTTTCGACCGCTATTCGGCCAAATGGAGCGAAGACGAGATCGCCTGGTACGAAATCGTCGTCGACGAGGACGATGTCGACATCATGAGCTGGGCGCTCGGGACCGGCGAACCGCCCGCGCATCTCGACCGCCCCGAGATGATCGCCGCGATGCGCCGGCTGGACTATATCCCGCTGCCATGACGCGAAGCGCCGCCGACATATTTGCCGCCATCGCGTCGGCCCCCGCACCGCTGACACTGGCGCGCGCCGCCGACGGGTTCCTGCCGCTGCTGCTCGCCGACCTCGCGCGCGCCAGCGACAAAAGGCTGGTCTATGTCGCGACCGACGATACCGCGATGCAGGCGATCGCCGATGCTGCGCCCTTCTTTGCGCCCGACCTCGCCGTCCATCGCTTCCCGGCGTGGGATTGCCTGCCCTATGATCGCGCCGGACCGTCGATGCGGGTCAGCGCCGACCGGCTGGCGACGCTGTCCGCGCTGCAACAGCCCGCCAAACGCGGCGAACTGATCCTGACCACCGTCGCCGCGATCACCCAGCGCACGCTGACCCCGTTCCGCATCCGCCAGCTCGCGACGACGCTGGCGGCAGGTCAGCGGATCGACCGCGACGCGCTGGCCGAGCTGCTCGTCGCCAACGGCTTCAGCCGCGTCGACACCGTCGCCGACCAGGGCGAGTTCGCGGTGCGCGGCGGTATCCTCGACCTGTTCCCCGCCGGCGAGGAGAACGGGCTGCGGGTCGATTTCTTCGGCGACGAGATCGAAAGCATCCGCCGCTTCGATCCCGCCGACCAGCGCAGCCTCGGCCCAGCCAAGGCGCTGCAGCTGCTGCCCGCGTCCGAAACCCTGCTCGACGAGGCGACGATCAAGCGCTTCCGCTCGGCCTATCGCGACCTGTTTGGCGGGCAGTCGACCGGCGATCCGCTGTATCAGGCGGTCAGCGAGGGCCGGCGGCAGGCGGGCATGGACCATTGGTTGCCACTGTTCGAGGAACGGCTCGCCACCCTGTTCGACCATATAGACCCCGCGACCCCGGTGCTGCGTGGGCACCGCACCGAGGCGACCGCCGAGACGCGCTTCGCCGCGATCGCCGACTATCACGCCAACCGCGTCGCCGCCGAACGCGAATCGCCGGGCAGCTACCGCCCGCTGACGCCCGAAACGCTCTACCTGACCGAGACGGATTGGGGCGCGGCCGCCGCCAGCCGCCCGATCCACATCGTCACGCCCTTCGATGTTCCGCCCGCGGCGACGATCATCGATCTCGAAACCTTCGCCGCGCGCGATTTCACCCCCGAGCGCGCCGCCGACCTCAATGTCTATCACAAGGTCGCCGATCATCTGTCGGACGAACGCCGCAAGGGGCGCCGGACGATCATCGCCAGCTATTCGGTCGGCGCGCGCGATCGCCTGTCGGGGCTGCTGCGCGATCATGGCGTGACCTCGCTCGCCCCCGCCGACGGCTGGCAGGACGCGCTCGGCACCGCCTCGGCCGAGACCGGCGGCGCCACCGCGATGGTCGTGCTGCCGCTCGACCATGGCTTCGCGTCCGACGCGATCAGTCTGCTCACCGAGCAGGACATCCTCGGCGAGCGCCTTGTCCGGCGGCAAAAGCGCCGCAAGAGCGCCGATGCCTTCCTTGCCGAACTTGCGACGCTTAGCGTCGGCGATCTCGTCGTCCATCTCGATCATGGCATCGGGCGGTATGAGGGGCTGACCTCGATCCCGGTGGGCAACAGCCCCCATGATTGCGTCGCTCTCACTTACGCGGGCGGCGACAAGCTCTATGTCCCGGTCGAAAATCTAGACGTCCTGTCGCGCTACGGCGGCGAGAGCGACGGCGTCGGTCTCGACAAGCTGGGCGGCGAAGCCTGGCAGCGCCGCAAGGCACGGATGAAGGAGCGTATTCGCGAGATCGCGGGCGAATTGCTCGCGACCGCGGCGCAGCGCGCGTTGCGCTCGGGCGAATTGCTCGCCGCCGACGCCGCCTACCCCGCCTTCGCCGACCGCTTCCCCTATCAGGAAACCGACGATCAGGACCGCGCGATCGGCGACGTGCTCGCCGACATGGCGTCGGGGCGCCCGATGGACCGGCTGGTGTGCGGCGACGTCGGTTTCGGCAAGACCGAAGTCGCGCTGCGCGCCGCCTTCGTCGCGGCGATGGCGGGGGTGCAGGTCGCACTCGTCTGTCCGACCACGCTTCTGGCGCGCCAGCATTTCACCAACTTCGTCGAGCGCTTCAAAGGCTTTCCGATCAACGTCGGTCGTCTTTCGCGCCTTGTCCCAGGCGCCGAGGCGCAGAAGACACGCGACGGCCTGACGAGCGGGCAGATCGACATCGTCGTCGGCACCCATGCGGTGATCGCGAAATCGGTCGAGTTCAAGAACCTCGGCCTGGTCATCGTCGACGAGGAACAGCGCTTCGGCGTCGTCCACAAGGAGCGGTTGAAGCAGCTCAAGACCGACGTCCACGTCCTGACGCTCACCGCGACCCCAATCCCCCGCACCTTGCAGATGGCCATGTCGGGCCTGCGCGAACTCAGCGTGATCCAGACGCCGCCGGTCGATCGCCTGGCGGTGCGTACTTACGTGGCGCCGTGGGATGCGGTCGTGCTGCGCGAAGCGTTGCTGCGCGAGCATGATCGCGGCGGGCAGAGCTTCTTCGTCGTGCCGCGGATCAAGGACCTGCCCGATATCGAGGAATTCCTGCGCAACCGCGTTCCCGAAATCAAATATGTCGTCGCGCACGGCCAGATGACCCCGACCGAGGTCGAGGACCGGATGAGCGCCTTCTACGACCGCAAATATGACGTGCTGTTGTCCACCACCATCGTCGAGAGCGGTCTCGACATTCCGAGTGCCAATACCCTGATCATCCACCGCGCCGACCGTTTCGGCCTCGCCCAGCTGTATCAGCTGCGCGGCCGCGTCGGGCGCGCGAAGACGCGCGCCTACGCCTATCTCACCACCCCCGAACATGGCGCGATTACCGACACCGCGGAAAAGCGGCTGAAATTGCTCGGCGACCTCGACACATTGGGGGCGGGTTTCCAGCTCGCGAGCCACGACCTCGACATCCGCGGTGCCGGCAACCTGGTGGGCGACGAACAGTCGGGGCATATCCGCGAGGTCGGTTTCGAACTTTATCAGTCGATGCTGGAGGAGGCGATTTTGGTCGCCAAGGCCGAGGGCGCCGGAAAGCTGCCACCGCGCGAAGCCTTGTCGCCGACGATCACCGTCGACGCGCCGATCCTGATCCCCGAGGATTATGTCCCCGATTTGCCGCTGCGGATGGCGCTGTACCGCCGCCTCAACGACGCGCAGGATCGCCCCGCGCTCGACGCCTTCGCGGCCGAGATGATCGATCGCTTCGGCCCGCTGCCGCCCGAGACGGCGAACCTCGTCCAGCTGATGGAGATCAAGGCCAATGCCAAGGCCGCCGGCATCGCCAAGCTCGACGTCGGTACCAAGGGCGCCCTCGTCAGCTTCCACGGCGACCAATTCGCCAACGTTCCCGGTCTGATTGCCTATGTCGAAAGGCTGAAGGGCCGCGCGCGCATTCGCCCCGACAACAAGCTGTCGATCAGCGGCGATTGGGTGAGCACTGGGGCGCGGCTGAACGGCGCGCTGCAATTGTCGAAGGGGTTGGGGAAGCTGGCGAAGCAGGCGGGCTAGCTTCGCCCCCGCGAAGGCGGGGGCCGCCAGCCACCTTGCGGGCCCCCGCCTTCGCGGGGGCGACGAGGGCTATTCCATCAGCGCCAGCAACTGATCCCACGGCACCGGCCCCGATTTCAAAAATCCCTGCCAGGTGGCAACCCCCAGTTCGCCCAGCCGGACGAGCTGGGCCTCATTCTCGATCCCCTCGGCCACCACCAGCAACCCCAGCGCGCGTGCAAGGTCGACGATCGCCCGCACGACGATTCGGTCGCGGTCGCTGCCGTCGATGGTGCGCGTGAAGCCGCTGTCGATCTTGAGATAATCGATCGGCAGCCGCGCGAGCAGCGACAGGCTGGAATAGCCCGTGCCGAAATCGTCGATCGCGATCGCGCTACCCAGCGCGCGGATCTGCGCGAGTTGTTCGGCGGCGCTCGCGGGATCGCTGAGCATCGCCTGTTCGGTGAGTTCGAGGGTCAGCCGGTCGGGATCAACCCCCGCGCTTTTTGCCATCGCGGCGAACCGATCGGCGAAATCGGGATCGCCAAGGTCGGCGGCGGTGATGTTGAGCGACACGCGCAGCTTCGACAGCGGCTTGGGCCATTTCGCCATCTCGGCCATCGCGACCCTGTGCGCCTGTTCGGTCAGTTCGCATTCCATCCGCGCCGCGCGCGCCGCGGTGACCAGCGCCCCGGCACCGAGCAGCCCGAGTTCGGGATGCTGCCAGCGCAGCAGCGCCTCGACCCCGGTCATTTCGCCGGTCGCGACGTCATATTGCGGTTGGTAGAAGATGACGACCTCGTCGCGCTCGAGCGCCGCCTTGACCATCGCGCCGTCGCGCGCCGACGCGGGGCGGGCAAGCTGGTCGCTCGCGGTGCGCAACTGTTCGGCGACCGATTCCTCGCGGACGATCTGCGCGGCTGCGATGCGAATCGCCAGCCGGCCGTTGGGATCGCCGACCATCGGTTCGGCGAGCGCGACATGCAGCGCACGCTCCTGCGCCCTCAGCGCGCCGAGCGACAGCGCGGCGGCGGGGACGATCAGGAAGCGCGGGCCGTCGAGCCGGTCGACGTGCGATCCCCGTCCGAACTCGTCGCCGGCGAAATTTTCAAGCCGCCGTCCGATCTCTTCGAGCACCGCATCGCCCGCCGCGGTGCCGGCACTGTTGTTGATCCGCGCGAGCTGGTCGACCTGGACCAGGATGACGCCGACATCGGCATCATGCCGCAAATGAAGCGATTCAAGGTGGCCGACGGCGGCGGAGAAGGTGTCAACTGCGCGATTCATCGGCGCTCCCATAGCAGGCATTGCTTGCCAATCCCCTGCATTTTGCAGCAAGGTTTACAAAGATGGCTCCGTTGTCACCCTCGTCCCCGGTACCCCTTACCGACGGCCATGGCCGCCGGATCGATTATCTGCGCCTGTCGGTGACCGACCGCTGCGACCTCCGCTGTCGTTACTGCATGGCGGAGGACATGATTTTTCTGCCAAAATCGGCAGTTCTTAGCATCGAGGAAATGGCCGAGCTCGCCGAGCGCTTCGTCGCGCGCGGTATCCGCCGCATCCGCCTGACCGGTGGCGAACCGCTGGTCCGGCGCGGCATCGACACGCTCGCGGAGCGACTCGGCGCGCTGATCGGCGAGGGACTCGACGAACTGACGCTGACCACCAACGCTATGCGGCTCGCCGAATATGCGCCGATACTCGCCGCCGCGGGCGTGCGCCGAATCAACGTCAGCCTCGACACACTCGACCCGGCCGCCTTCCGCCACATCACGCGCGTCGGCGACCTCGACGTCGCGCTGAAGGGCGTCGCCGCGGCGCGGCATGCGGGCCTTGCCGTCAAGATCAACATGGTCGCGCTCGCGGGACTCAACGAGGATCAGTTGCTGCCGATGCTGGCCTGGTGCGCCGCCAACGGCTGCGACCTGACGCTGATCGAAACCATGCCGCTCGGCGACATCGCCGACGACCGCAGCGACCATTATATCCCGCTCCACGCGTTCGTCGCGCCGCTGCGGGCCGAACGCGCGATCTTCCCGATCGACAAAAAGACCGGCGGCCCGGCGCGCTATTTCGCGGTCGAGGACAGTCCGGTGACCCTCGGCCTGATCACCCCGCTCAGCGACAATTTCTGCACGACCTGCAACCGCATCCGCCTGACCGTCGAGGGGCGCATCTATATGTGCCTCGGCCAGGAGGATCATGTCGACCTGCGCGCCGCGCTGCGCGACGGCGGCGCGCATGCAGTCGACGGCTTGATTGACGGCGCATTGGCTGGCAAACCCCGCGCGCATGACTTTCATATCGACCGAAAGTCCAAACCGGCGGTCGCGCGTCATATGAGTGCAACGGGCGGCTGACACCCCGCCCCAGTTTAAAGGCACGGGGACCTGACCAATATGCAACGCAAGATCGCGCTCGTCGCGTCGAATTCGCCCGTCGCGATGGAGGCCGAGGCCGAATTGCGCCCGCTCTACGACTTCGTCGAACTCAACGACGCCGATCTGTTGATCGTGCTCGGCGGCGACGGGTTCCTGCTCCACATGCTGCACCAGCTGCTCGACCAGCGGCGCAGCTTGCCGGTGTTCGGGATGAACCGCGGCACCATCGGCTTCCTGATGAACGAGTTTCGCGTCGAAGGGCTGCTCGACCGGCTCGCCGCAGCCCGGCCCTTCCTCATCCATCCGCTGTCGGGCGACATCACCACGATCAGCGGCGAGCGCCATATATTGCCCGCGATCAACGAAATCTCGCTGCTCCGCGAAACGCGCCAGGCGGCGAAGCTCGAGGTGATGATCAACGAAAAGACGATGCTCGAGGAACTGGCATGCGACGGCGTGCTGGTGTCGACCCCGGCGGGATCGACCGCGTACAACCTCAGCGCCAACGGCCCGATCCTGCCGCTCGAATCGCAGATGCTGGCGCTGACCCCGATCAGCCCCTTTCGCCCGCGGCGCTGGCGCGGCGCGCTGGTCCCCGAATCGACGAGCATCCGCTTCAACGTCCGCGAGGCCGCCAAACGCCCGGTCAGCGCGGTCGCCGACCAGCGCGAAATCCGCGATGTGAAGACGGTTTTGGTGACCACCGACCGCAGCCGCCCGCTGACTTTGCTGTTCGATCCCGACCAGGGGCTCGACGAACGCATCGCGATGGAACAATTTATCGTTTGAGGTCTTGCAAAATGCCGCGCGCGGCGGCAAAGGGGCCGCCTTGTCCGGCTCGCCGGCATGTTCCTCGGTAGCTCAGCGGTAGAGCTCTCGACTGTTAATCGAGCGGCCGTAGGTTCGAATCCTACCCGGGGAGCCATTTCTTTCCAGACATACGAAAGCCTACGCCAAAGCACCCTAGCTTTGCGTGGTTTGCGGCTCGTCGAGCCCCGATTTGATTCGTCGGCGTCGACAATCGATGCCAGTCCTATTTGCACGTAAATTATCGTAGTTTGCTTTGCTCTCCAAAGGCAAAATTGACTGATAGGGCTATGGAGTAGAAAGACCGGCGTTAGGAAAGAACAGGAAACGCGTCCCGGGTGCCCGATATGCCGAGATCGAGCTATAACCCCTACCGGCACCCATCATACCTTCTGGCCTTGGATGCGGATTGGGTATAGCCGGCATGGCCCGGCGCATCTTTCCCCGAAGGTTCGGTCAATGCCATCACAAACAGGCAAGCGCGTCCTGCTGCTTCACAATGCGAGAGCGCGGCAAGGCGAAAGCGCGCTCGAACCGGTGTGTGGCCGGCTAGAAGCCGGCGGCCTTACCGTCACCGTCGAACCCTTCGAGAATCTCCCCGAGATTGCGAGCGACATCACGCGCCTTCATCGAACCGCGGACGCTGTTGTGGTTTGCGGCGGCGACGGGTCGATCTCATCGGCCGCGCCGGCGATCATCGATAGCGGGCTGCCGCTCGGCATTATCCCCGCGGGTACGGCCAACGATCTGGCCCGGACGCTCTCGATCCCGCTCGACTTCGCCGCCGCCGCAGACGTTATCGTCGCCGGCCATAAGAGACAGATCGACGTCGGCACCGTGAACGGCCATGCCTTCTTCAACGTCGCGAGCATCGGGTTGAGCAGCGAATTGGCGCAAAGGCTTGATCCCGGCATCAAGAAGCGCTTCGGGCGGCTCGGCTATGCCGTTGCCGCGCTCCGCATCCTGGCGGGCGCCCGGCGTTTTCGCGCGAGGATCGTCGAAAAGGGAAGCGGGACGATAGTCAAAACCTACCAGATCGCGATCGGGAACGGCCGCCTATACGGCGGCGGCAATGTCGTTGAGAAAACGGCCGCTATCGATGACGGCACGCTCGACCTCTATAGCCTGGAGATGCGAAATCTCTGGAAGCTGGCCGTCATGGTCCGCGCCTTTCGGACCGGCACCCACGGCGCGTGGAAGGAGGTTCGCACCGCAAGGTGTGTGGAGTTCGACATTGAAACGCGGCTCCCAATGCCGATCAACACCGACGGCGAGATCGTGACCGCGACACCCGCCCATTTCCGCGTGCTTCCTGCCGCCGTGACCGTATTTACTCCGTCCGACGCCGAGGCCGCTAAGTACCCGGTGCGTCTGTACCACAGCTGAGAAATCTTTGGCCGGTTGCGGACTGGCAGGTTTCGGGAAGGTGAATGGCTGCTGCCGTTTCCGCTCGCACCATCGAGGACCAGGCGCCGCTGACAAGGCCAACATCCAATGGCACAGATCGGCTCGTCAGACGATGCCGTTCAACACGCACCGTGGCAGCTTAGGGAGGGGCCCTGCGAGACGGAGCCCTCTTGGCGATGCGAAGGTAGACCGTGGTTCGATAGTCGCCAATTGGGGTTCGCCTAGGTCCTGAGACTGATGATGATGCAGAAAATTCTCTCAAGCACAGATCACGGTTCGGGGCAGCCGAACCGCAATCCCGAACCATCAACAATCGGTCATAGTTTGTAACTGGCGTAATCGCTTGTGCACCCGGCAATCCCCGCTTATGGTAACCGAGTTCACTAGGGGAAACGGCATGTCCAACAAAGAAACTGCAGACATTGTTCACAACACGAACGAAGTCTTGGCGAGTGCGAAGGAAGCGTGGATCAAGCCGGAAATCGCCGATTTTCAGCCGGTGACGGTTGCCCGCGGGATCAGCTACCGCATCGGCGACGGCATCAGCAACCTGAGCTGAGCCGCACCAAAGCCCTAGACAGGGGCTTGTGTTTTGACCGATCCCGCCTGCTCGCGGGCCGTTCGTGATCGACCGGCGGCCGTATGCTCTTATGAATTCGGCGGCCTGCACTTGTCGTCGTCATTCCCCCTGCCTTTTCTGGTAGCGCTGCCGGCCACCATCGCTCGCGCCATCGCCGACATCCATATCGAACTGTCGTTCGACGATCTGCCCGACGGGCGCCTGATCCATCAGTCGGCCGGCCGCTATGGTCTGGCGCTCCATTCCTTCGGGTCGGACTGGATTTTTCGCCATCGGGCGACCGGCGTCCGTGTCGATGCGACGGGGCGGCGGCTGGTCTGTCATTGTCCGCAACCATCGGATCTGTCGCTGCTTGCTGAAATCCTGGTGCGCCGCATCCTCCCCAAACTTTGCTATTTGCACGGCCGCCTGCCCATTCACGCGGCGACCCTAGGCGACGACGCCGGTGCCTTGCTGTTGCTTGGAGCCTCCAGCTCGGGCAAGTCGACGACGACCGCGGCCCTCGCGCGCAATCTCGGCTGGCGGATTTTCAGCGACGACATGTCGATCCTCGACGATGGCGACTGCCCGCTGGCGCTTGGCGGCGTGCCCGGCGTGTCGCTGTGGCAGGATGCAGTCGACGGGCTGGATATTTCCGCCGCGCATCTGTCGCCGATGGCGGGATATGAAGGAAAATATGCCTATCGTCCTGCGGCGGGTCCGTCGGCTCCGCTGCCGCTGAACGCCATCATTCTTCTGTCGGCGGCAACCGACGACAGCGCGATCCGACTGGAACCGCTGGCGGGGCCCGAGGTGCTGGTGATGATCTGCTCGCAGATCGTCCCGTTCAATCCGCGCGACCCCGTCGAAAACGCCGACCTGATGCGCCGCTTCAATCGGGTCGCGGCGGACGTGCCCGTCTTTGCCCTGTCCTACCCCCGCACCTATGCCATGCTGCCCGCCGTCGTCGACACGGTCGCGCCGCTGATCGATCGGCGGGCGGCGTGACCCAATATGACCTTTCGCTGGCCGCGGCCGACTATGCGCCATGGGCCGGTGCGCCGCGCAAAAGCCTGATCATCGCCAGCCATCCGCGATCGGGCAGCACGCTGCTCGGCGAAGCCATCGCCTTTGCCGGCGGGCTGGGATGCCCGCTCGAATATCTGCATCGCGGATTTCGTCCCACCCTCGCCGAACGGTGGCAGACGCCCGATCTCGATCGCTACGTCGCCGCGATGCACCGCCACCGCACCGACGCCAATGGCACCTTGTCGATCAAAATGTTCTGGCAGGATATCGCCGAACTCGTTCTGGAAACGCAGCCGGATCACGACCCGGCGCGACTGGAACGCCCCGCCGACGCGGTCCCGGCGGAGGATTATCGCGCGATGGCGGCGATGCTGACGGCCATCCTGCCCAATCCGCACTATGTCTATCTCTATCGCCGCGACGGCCTGCGTCAGGCGGTGTCGTCGCTGGTCGCCACGCAGACCGGGATATGGCGCGTGATCGACGGATCGCAGAGCAGGCCCGCCTCGGGGCAGGCCGCCTATGATTATGATCGCATCATGGCCCTGCTCGCCTTCGGCGCGTTCAGCCATGGCCATTGGCGCGGCTTCTTCGCCGCCAATGGCATCGCGCCGCGAATGATCGCCTATGAGGATATGGTCGCCGATCCCGAAGGCGTCATCGGTGCGCTGCTGGTCGATCTGGGGGCGACGAACCCCGTGCCCCTGCCACAGCGGATGCGGCGCCAGTCGAACGGCACCAGCGACGCCCTGATGCTGCAATTCCTCGAGGACCATGCCGCCCGGACGGCATGACGCGCCGCCGGTCAGTTGACCGTCAACAGCCCCTTCGCCTGCATCGCGCTCACGAATTCGACCACGTCCGCCTGCCCGTCGGCGGCATCCATTTCGAACCGGTCGCCCAGATGGCGGCACAGGGTCGCCAAGTCCTTGGGTGTATCGAGCAGGTCCCAGATGCGCGACGCGCTATGATTCAGCCGAAAGAAATGGCCGCTCTCGATGCTCATGATGACGACCTCGCCATCGACTTCCGACGACACCATCGTATCGACACGCGCCACCACGCTGGTTTCTGTCATCATCGGGATCGTCCTTCATTCGCCGCGTTCATTTTCGAACGCATATTCAAGCCACATGTCGGTCGCAACCATGTTCCAGACCGCCGCATAGGCCGACACGGGCGGCGCGCCGCCGCCCGCCCCGCGCCAGACGAGATGTTCGGCCTGGATTTGCTCGAGAACAGCCGCATCGACCCATCCGTTGCGGACCCCATGCATATCGCGAAAGGGGCGCTTTTCCAGTCTTTCCGTCACCGCGTCGATGATCGGGGCCGAAATATTGGCCTTGTCGGTCCGCTGCCGGATCCTTTCGGGCAGGGCGTCGCGCATCGCTTCGCGCAGCAGATATTTCTTGCTGTCGCCGCGCCGCAACATGTCGCCCGCCGCGCCCATCAGGAAACGCGTCAGCCGCAGATCGTGAAAGGGATGGCGAAACTCGATGCCCCGGCTCGCGGCATAGCTGAATACATTGTCCATGTTGATGTGCCGCCGCGCCAGCGAATAGACGCGATAGCGCTGGGTCTGCGAGAAGGAGCCGAGCGCCGGCGGGCGCGGCGCGTCGGCCCAGCGATCCGCAAGGTCGATCCGGCGGGCCCAGTCGGGCGAAAGCCATGGCGGCGTGTCTTGGGAAAAATCGAGATGCGGGCGCAACAGCCGTTCGCGCCGCGATCGTGACAGCAACGGTCCTACCGCACCGGCCAATATCGCCCGCGTCGCGCGCACTGGCCGGCCCCATCCCGCGCCGGCGGCCCCGGCTTCGCTTGCCAGGCCGCCCCATCTTCCGCGCCGGAACAGGTCGGGCCAGTGCGCGCGCGATCCGGCCAGCCAGTCGTCGCCGCCCTCGCCGGTCAGGGCGACGCGCAGGCCGCGATCGTTCATATGGCGGCACACCGACTCGACCGTCCCCGCCGTGTTGGGGCGCAGCGGCAGGTGCAGCGTCTGCGCGCACCATGTCGCTGCCTTCATCGCATCGAACGGTGCCCCTTCGACCATGGTCGATCGAATCCCGCATTGCGCCTCGACCTCGGCGATCCATTCGCCTTCGTCACAGATTTCGCCGGGGTAGCGCGCCGATACCGCCTCGACCATCGCCCCGATATGCCCGTCGCGGACGAGTTGGTCGATGCGGCAGACGACCGCCGATGAATCGAGGCCACCCGACAATTGCGCCGCGACCGGTCGCTCCGACCGCGTCGTCGCGATCAGCGCCTGGTCGAACAGCGTGCGAAACTGTTCGACATGTTCCGATTCGGACAAGTCCATATGGTCCGCGAACGGCCCCGCGTTCCAGCACCAGCTCCGCACCCTGCCATCGTCGATGCAAAGCGCATGTCCCGGCGGCAGGCGGTATATGCCGTCCCACAAAGTCTCCGTATCGGTCACGAAACGCGCCGCCAGATGCTCGCCGATCGCGCCTTCGTTCAGGCGCTTCGGCAAGCCGAGCCCGCGGATCAGCGTCGACGGCTCGCTCGCAAAGGCGAAAAAATCGTCCTGCCGAGTCCACAAAAAGGGGCGCATCCCGACCGGCGAACGCGCCGCAAACAGGCGGCGCGTGCCTGGTTGCCAGATCGCCAGCGCATAGTCGCCGACCAGCCGTTGCGGCAGCTCGTCGCCGAAACGGCCATGCGCGGCCACTACGATGACGCAATCGGGTGCCGCCGCACCGGGATCGGCGGGACCCAGCGCCTCGCGCAACGCGTCGCGATTGTCGAGGCGCCCGTCGAACAGGATCACCGCGCCCGACGCGCGATCGGCGTGCGGCTGCGCTTCGGTCGTCGCCTCGGGGGTGGTGTGCAGCGCAAAGCGGACGAAACCCGCAGGGCCGTCGTGCCAGCGGCCGACGCCGTCGATCCCGAGGTGCGGGGTGGCGGCGGCCAGGCGGTCCAGCATGTCCGCCGTGACCGGCCGCCCGCTCGCAAAGACCAGCCCGGCGATACCGCTCATGCGCGAACGACGATCAGGCCGCTTGCCGTCGCGCTGTCCAGAAAATCGGCGACATCGGCCGCGAGGACGCCCTCCGGCGCTTCATAGGATGACGCCAGCGCCGCAACGATCTGCGTGCGGTTCGCGCCGTCAGCGATCATCCGCCACATTTCCGACGCCTGTTTGTTGAGCGAGTGATAGCTGCCCCGGTCCTGGTCGAACAACAGGATCGGGCCGCCATTGTCGGTCCACACCATTGCCTTGCTCGGGGCGAAACGCCGCTCATCTCCGTCCACGTCATGCATCCCCGGTCTGGCATTCGACCGACATCTTGTCGGAATTGACCTGACGATAACAGTGCGCGACAAGTCCGCCAATCCTGTCCGCTCGATCCCCGGCATCTTCTTGGAGCGAAACCCTATCGCGCGGACCACCGAACATCGTGCCGATATCGACGGCCTGCGCGGGATCGCGATATCGGCGGTGGTCGCCTGCCACATCAACCTGCCCTTCTCCGCCGGGGGATTTGTCGGCGTCGACATTTTCTTCGTCATCTCGGGCTTTCTGATCACGCGGCTGCTCGCGGACGAATATGATGCGCACGGACGGATCGGCCTCGCCGATTTCTACGCGCGGCGCGTCCGACGCCTGCTGCCCGCGCTGCTGCTGGTGGTCGCCGCGACGCTGGTGGCCGGCTTCCTCTGGCTGCTGCCCGACGAACAGGTCGCGCTCGCCCGATCGGCGATCATGGCGCTGCTCTTTGCCGCCAATATCCATTTCTGGACCGTCGGGACCGGCTATTTCGAGCCCGCCAGCACACTGCTCCCGCTCCAGCATCTCTGGACGCTCGGCGTGGAAGAACAATTCTACCTGCTCTGGCCGCTGGCGTTTGCCGGCACCGCGGCGCTGGCACGACGGCGAAACCGGCCTGTCCTTCCCGCGCTGCGCCTTCTCCTCATCGCCGCCGTCGCGGCCTCGCTGGCCCTCGCGATCGTGCAGGGTCCTTCGCGCGCGGCCTTCTTCCTGCTGCCCGCCCGCGCCTGGGAGCTCGGCGCCGGTTGCCTGCTCGCCATGGCCCCGCCGCTATCGGCCGCGCGCGCGCGCTGGCTCGCCCCGCTCGGGGTCACGGCGATCCTCCTCGCCATCCTCGTCTATGACGCCCACACCCCCTTTCCCTCCTTCCGTGCCGCCCTGCCTGTCGTCGGCAGTGTCGCGCTGATCGCCGCCGGCGGCGCCGACCCGCGCGGGGCCGTGCCGCGATTGCTGTCGCAGCGCTGGATCGCCGGTCTCGGCAAGGTCTCCTACGGCTGGTATCTGTGGCACTGGCCGCTGCTGGCCTTCGTCCGCATCCAATGGGGCGGCGGCATCCATGTCGTTCGCGACACCGGCCTCGTCCTGCTCGCCCTGCTGCTCGCCATCATCATGTACCACCGGGTCGAAATGCCGATCCGCGAGCGGCGCGTGGCGGGGTTTGGCGACACCACCCGCTCGCTCGCAAGCGGCGGTGCGCTGCTCGTCGCGGGCCTTGCGCTCGCTGCGGCGCTGTGGGTCTGGGCCGCCCGGCCGAGCCCGGCGGGATCGCTGATGGCGCAATATCGGGCGGCGCGCAGCGGCGCGGTGCGCGACTTTCCCTTTTGCAACGATCCCGCGCCCTGCGCGTCGGGCGCTCCGGCGGGCGGGCCGGCGCTGTTGCTATGGGGCGATTCGCATGCCGCCCAGCTCGGCCACGCGCTCGACCTCGCGGGCAGGCAGGCGAGCATCCACATCCTGACGCGGACCGAACCGGGCTGCGCGCCGGGCGGTTCGCCCCTTGGTGTCCGCCGGGGCGATCCGCGCTGGATGGCATGCGCCGCATTCGAACATCGGGTCCGCGCCGAACTGGCCGGTCTACGGGGCCATCGCAATCTGCGCACCCTGCTGTTCGCGGGCGGCTGGGACGCCCGGCAGGCTGGATGGGAACGGCAGCTCGCCGCCGACGTCGACGCCGCGCGACGCCTGGGCCTGCGCGTGATCATCGCGCGCGACGTGCCCCTGCACAGCCGCGACGTCCTGCGCTGCACGGTCCGCCGAGGCGCCGACAGCTGCGCCGAGCCGCGCGCCGCGATCGAGCGTCGTGCCGCCGCGGTCGATCGCGCCCTCGACGAAATCGCGACCCAGCGCCCCGATGTGCGCCTCTGGTCGCCGCTCGACCGCCTGTGTCCGCACGACCGCTGCCCCGCCGCCATCGACGGGCGGCTGCTTTATCGCAATCAGGGGCATCTGACCCTCGACGGGTCGGCCTATCTGGCGCCGGCGCTGCAGCCCGTCATCGGCTGAGCCAGCCCCCGAACACCCGGCGCGGTCCGCCGCCGGTCAGCGGGGTGACGCGGTGGTGCAGCCGCGGACCGATGCGAAACAGCGTCATCGTCCCGGCGGGTTGGGCATCCTGCCGGAACAGCGTGCGATCCGAACCCTTTTCGCGAATCTCGAAACTGCCGCCCTCACAGGGCGCATCGCTCAGGTGAACCGTCACCGCCAGCCGGCGCAATCCGCCGTCGTTCAGATCGTCGTGCCAGTCGAGCCCCTGCTGCGTCCCGGGCGCCATTTCGCCGATCAGGCCGGTAACATGATGCAGCGTTTCGCAGCCGGCGATCGCCTGCGCCCAAAGGAGGAAGCTTGGCCGCTCGAGCAGGAAGCGCAGCAGCCGCCCCGCCTTGTCGCCCCCCTCATATGTCCGCTCCCCCACGCGCGCTATGGTTTCGGGCAGGAAGTCGGCGGCCCGGCACAGTTGCAGCAGCGTGTCGAGCAGCCCGTCGTCCCACGCCGGCCGGAACGACACCGCGCCATCGCGCAGCAGCGCCACGCGCATATCGGCGATCGTCGCGTCGCTCTCGTCGACCTCGGTTCGCGCGATGCCGATCCGGAGCGGGCATACCAGGCTGGGTTCCACCATGACCGACTCTTCTTCCTGACAACCGTCCCGGCGTAAAGCCGCAACTTTTGCTGGTGGCGATGCCGCGTCCCGATATATTGCGCCGATGAACAAAGATGATCGATTGCACGGGTTTGAAGCCCTCGTCCGCCAGGCCGACGGCAACGCCCCCGCGCTCGCCGCCCTTTCCCTGTTGTTCAGCAGCGACGGCTGGAAATCGCGCGCGGGCGAAATCGCGGCGCAGGTGCTGGCTTTGCCCGACAGCGATGTGGCGGCGCGCACGATCGCGCGCCACGTCATCACGACCGACGTGCCGCAATGGCATTTCGTCATCGTCGCCGATCTGGCGCGCAACCTTGCCTATGACCAGGCGCTGCAACGCGCGGTGACGCCGGGCAGCCGGGTGCTCGAAATCGGGACGGGCAGCGGATTGCTCGCGATGATGGCGGCCCGCGCCGGGGCGGCGCATGTCTATACCTGTGAAATGGAACCGGCGGTGGCGATGACTGCGCGCGAAATTGTCGCGCGCAACGGATTTGCCCACCGAATCACCGTGATCGACAAACATTCGAAGGATGTCGATGTCGGCGAGCTGGACGGCCCGGTCGATATCCTCGTCTCCGAAATCGTCAGCAATGAAATGCTCGGCGAAGGGGTGCTCCCTGCGATGGAAGATGCCATCGCGCGCCTCGTCAAGCCGGGCGGGATCATCATTCCGGCACAGGGCACGATCCGCGTCGCGCTCGCGCATCTCGCCGATTTCCCCAGGACGATCGGTACGGTGTCGGGCTTCAACCTGTCGGCCTTCGACGACCTGCGCGAACCCAATTTCCGTATCCCCACCAATCGTCGCGGCCTGACGCTGGCAAGCGATGCCGTCGACCTGTTCGCATTCGATTTCACCTCGACCGCCCCATGGAGCGGCGACCGCGCGCAGGCGACGCTGCGCGCGACAGGACAACCGGCCAACGGCCTGGTCCAGTGGATCACGCTCGATATGGACGGCGTCACCGCTTATGAAAACCGGCCGTCGACCGAAGCGCCCCCCTCGGCCTGGGCGGCGGTGTTCCACGCCTTCGAAACCATGCTCGACCCACAGGACGGGCAGGACATTCCCGTCCTCGGCCAGCACGACATGGCGAATGTCAGGCTGTGGATCGATCCGCCGGTGCCAGCGGAAACCGCGCCAGCTCGGTAAATTCGTCGATCCCGTTGCAACCGACAACGTCGACATCCCCGGCGCGCACCCACACATGCGCGACCATGCCTTCGTCGGCGCGGTTGGCCACGCCATAATGGAGGGTGGTCGGCACATGCCGACGCGTCAGCAACCATTGCGCGGCGAAGCCCTGCTCGAAACATTGCGCGCGCCAAGGAACGCGCCGGGCCGCCGCCCAGATCGCCCAGCGGATCGCCGCGATCAGTTCCTCTTGCCGCGCCGGGGCCGCATGGGGCGCGTCCGGATGCCGCGTCCGCGCGGCGATGGCGCGAAAGGGAAAAAAGCGGCGCAGCAAGGCGACAAGGGCGAGCATCAGCGTCGCCGTGACCAGCAATTTCTGCCTTTCAAACGGCAAGCGCGCGAAGCCGGTCACCGGTGCGACCGTGGCGCAGCGTCCGCTGATCGCACTGCGACAGGGACCCAAGGGGATAAGTAGCCCCTCATGGCAGCGTCCGACGGGAGCAGGGGCAGCTCATGGCCCGGTTTTAATACTGAACTCGGTCGGCACAAGAGTTTGATCGCTACGAAGCAGCCCATGGCCCAATTTGCCTTCAGGAACCGAGGAAACACCGTTCGGGTCAATTCGGATCATAGGGTTCTAGCGAGGCTCGGTCCTCACGGCGCATCGCACAGCTTTTTGCGATTCCTTGGCGCCAATTCTCGCATTTTCGATCATGTTCTTGTTTTGATGCCGCATTTCAGCGGCATCGGAGATGGCCCGCCATGCGTCCGGGCTTCCGGCTTTTAGCATCCGAACGCCACCTTCCCATATTGACGGTTCCGCGATGATCCGCTCGGCATTGGCTGCGACGATATTGCGATGCTTCAAACACGTATTGGAAGGTGCACCGAGGTTTCGAAGCTCGCACGGATGGTAGTGCCCATCGAGATGTCGCACAGGATCTGTGCCGCTTCAGGGAGCCGCGACCCAAAAAGTTGCTCAACGGCGCCCGAACCCCAAAAAGGCGACTGCGCATCGTGGCCGTACGGGGCCGGAACAGGGGAAGGAAAGCGATGTTCGACGAGGAGGGCAATCGTGACGACGTCATTCCTCATCCGAGATGCGTTGGCTCGCGCGCAGCGGGATCGATATCTGCTTTCAAAGATAGACCGAGACGATCTCAATGCCTAGCCATCGCGATCCTTCAACAAAGGTTGAGAAGTTTCAGCGGCGTCGGCGCCTGAACGGCAGCTTTCAGGCCTCAATTGGCTACGATCCGAACGACCGACATCAGGCGCATAGAAGACCATGTAGCCGAGACATCAATCTCTCAAATGGTCGGCTAGGACGCAATGCTGGAACAATCTGGAAGTACCAGGTTCTCCTAGCCCAATACGATACTCGCCGTCCCTCCCTCGCCTTTTGGCTCTATCGCAACCGCGCGGCGGGTGAGCATATCGGCGATCTCCTGCGCAAAATAATCTCTCATATCTTCCGGAAGATCGCCCTGCGAAATTTCCATCGTAACCTTGGGCAGAGAATCTGCTTCGGTTGCGCGTCGAAGGATCCGCTCGGCATCAACGGCAAGGATCAAAGACACCGCAGCCACCATGTCGGGAAGGCTGGCAAGATCGACATATTTACGGCTTCGGTGAAGCGCCAGATCACTGAAACTGGCCCGCAACACCCAACCCTCTGCACGCTGCTCGATGGTTCGATGCAAAGTTGTGCAGACGCCCCAAAATTCCGTGGCGTCCACAATCGCTACCGCCGCTCGACCATCGAGATCCTTCTTCTTCACTGATTTCGGCGTCCAGGGAAAGTCGCCAAGTTGATGGCCGCGCGAGCCGTGAGCGGCGCCATCCTCCACATGATGCTCCAGCACATCAGGGCCCATCCGCCACCGAAGGCCCAACCGGCGAGGACGTCGCTCGGCCAATGAACGCCGAGATACAGGCGCGAGATGCCGATCGACACGACGAGCAATCCCGCGGCTCCCGCGACATAGATGCGGCTCGACCGGCTCGGCGCCAATCCGGCGACGAGAATGGCGATGGACAAATAGACGATGGCGGAATTCGCTGCGTGGCCGCTCGGGAAGCTCGCACTGCCATAAGAGGCCCAATGCTCGACGACCGTCGGCCGTGCCCTTCCAAACCACACCTTCAGCAAGCTCATCACAAGCGCTCCCGATACGCATTGGGCGACGAGGAACAATGCGAATTGTCCCCGCTTGAGCGTCATAAGCAAGCCCGCGGAAAAAACGACGACCAGCGTCAAGGTGGTGACGTCGCCCAATGCGGTCAGATCGAGCATGGCCGCGCGCATGCCGCTGCTCTCGCCGAATATGGCCCGCACCCAATGCAGCCCGGGGGTATCATAGGCATTGAGTTCACCCTCGGCGATTTCCGACGCCAGCTTGAAGATACCGAGCGCGACGAGCGCCGCGAGCGCCATCGCCGCCGTAAGGAGAATATCCGGCCGACGCGCCAGCAATCGCTCCGAGTTCAGCAGTTTCAGGATCTTCTTCAATTTCGTATCTCTCGCGGCATGGGTCGTTCAAACATCGGCCTGTCCTTTGACACGGGGTGCGCACGTCAGAAGCCGGCTCGAATGCCCAATCGGATCGTGAGCGGTCGCAGCGGCGTGATCTGCTTGCCGTCGGCGACAGTAAAAGGGTTGCCGTAGGAGAAGGTGTTACCGCTGGCGTTGAGCAGGTTCGTGGCGTCGAGCGAGATGGCCCAGCCTTGCGATGCGACGAGCGATGCGGACAGGTCGACCTGGGTCGTTTCGCCATGCTCAAGGATGAGCGGTGCCGTCGTGCCCAGGCTCGACGCGCCGATCAGGCGGACCGTACCGTCGAGCTTGAACGTCAGGCTGGAGGACAATGGCATCTCCCAAGCCGCCGTAAAACGCGCGCCGGTCCGCGCAATATTCGGCAGCGGCCGTTCGTCGGCTTCTTCGAGTCCTTCGGCGGGGTTAGTCAGCGCGCTGCGATTGACGAACAGCGCTCCGTCGAAGAACAGGTGATCGCTAGCGCGCCAGCGCGCATTGATCTCAGCGCCATAAATCCTCCCGCGTCCGATATTTTCGGTGAAGGGCAGTCCGTCGGATCCGATGAGGTCTGCCTGAATGTCGGTCCAGATCGAATAGAAGGTTGTGACGCCCCCAGAAAAGCGGGGGCTGGCGGTATCGCTTTCGCTGCCAAGCCTGATCCCGAGTTCGGCGGTGTGGATTGAATCCGAATCGAAGCGCTGCGCGGCATTGGTTTGGCCAGCGGTGATGGCGATCCCCCCACTCCGGAATCCGCTCTGATAGCGAAGGAAGGTCAGAAGATCCGAATTGGGTTTCCAGGACAGCGCTGCGGTTGGCAGGAAACGGACCTGCCGCCGCTTCGGTTCGAAATCCTCGCCCGATCCGCCCATCAGTTCGCCGATCGTCTCGGCAAAGACGACACGTGCGCCGAGCGTTCCCGACAGGCGCGAGGCAATGCGCTGTGTCGCCTCACCGAAGACCGCTATTTCGGTCTTCTGGTTGCGCAGCCGAGCAAGCGTTGCGGGCGCGTCGAGCGGGCCGAGGCGGCGATCGATGCGATCGATGTTGCGGACGAGACCGAAACCCGCGACCCAGCTGTTACCAGACGGTCCGCGGTGCGAGAGGCGCGTCTCGTGGGTCAGCAGGCGAATGGCCTCATGGCCCTCGAAGATCTGGATCTCGGAATTGCCGCCATAGCCTGTCGCATCGAAGACTTCCGACAGATCATGGTCGACGATGCCCGTCGACGAGATGAGTTTGAGGTCGCCCCAGTCCTTCGCCACTTCGACTCCCGCCGCCTTGAAGTCATTGTCGTGCGGCTGGGCGATGTTGGCGGCATGCGTGCGACGCGGCTGATCGGTTTCGGCATATTGGCCGTCGCGCGTGTCGATATTCTGGAGCAACGCATTGACGTCGATGGTCCAGTTGTCGCCCGGCTCGATCCGCAGGTTCGCGCGTGCGCCGTCGAGACGCGTCCGGTTGGTGTTCTCGGTTCCAAGGGTGCTGTTGTCAATATAGCCCCCTTCGACCTGCTTGTAGCCGACAACGCGGAGCGCCACTCGATCGGTCAGGATCGGGATATTGACCATCCCTCCAAGATCATAGCCCGGTGCAGCACCGCGCGTTGCGGATCGACCTGCGGTCGCCGAAGCGTGAAAGGCGCCCGCGTCGGCCATTTTCGGAACGATCCGGATAATCCCGCCGAGCGCCCCGGCGCCATAGAGCGTCCCCTGCGGCCCCTCGATCACTTCGATGCGGTCGATGTCATAGAGGCGTAGATCAGGCTCGGGCGCATTATAGGTGAGCCGAAGGTCGCCGAGATAGATGCCGACGGTCGACTGGGTCGGTCCGGAGAAGCTGCTGTCGGCGATCCCGCGCACGAACAATTTGTTGCGGCCCGGCCCCAGATTGGTCGAGGTCAAGGTCGGGATGCGCGCGACGAACGCGGCGGTGCCTTGGCTCTCTCCGAGACCGGCGCTCCCTATCGATTCGATATGCGCGGTGCCTGGATAGCTGTCGAGCGGCTGGCCTTGCTTCGTCGCGGTGACGACGATTTCGACGGGAGGCGGTATCGGCGCTTCGATACGCGGCGCGACTGGCGTCGGCCTTGGCGTCGGGACGGGCTTCGGCCGTGCGCGGGGTTTCGGCACCGGAACGATGCGAACCGTCTCGGCATCGACGATCTGATAGGTGAAGCCGGTACCCCGGAGCATCGTCGTGAGCGCCTGTGCGATCGTCATGCGGCCGCGAACCGGCTTGCTGCGCGCGCCCGCCAGACGCTGGTCGATGCCGCCGATCGAAATTTGTGTCTCGTTCCCGAGTGCAATGAGCGCATTGTCGAGGCGCTGGGCAGGAATATTGAAGTTGCGGCTTTCCGCTGCCGCCGCCGGGCTAGCGGCAACGATGGCGATGGCCGCAACGGGGAGGATATGGTTCCAGGTCACCGGACTAGCGCGTCAATTGCCATCCTTTGGCACTATGGCGCGCATGGACGCCAAGCAAGGACTCCAGTTGCCGGAAGAGCTTCGCTTCGTCGCGATCGACGCGGATGACGCCTGAAAAGCGCCGGCTTGCGAGGTCCGGCGAGACCGTTACCGGCGTGCCAAGCGAACGCGTGAGATCGAGCGCGATCGTGGCGAGCGACGCATCATGATAGCTCAGCCTCCCCTGCCGCCATCCGCCGACCGAGGCCGGGTCGATGGCCGTCACGACCGCCCTGGACTTGCCGCGCTGGACGCGGAGCTGCTTGCCTGCCGTTACCGTGACCGCCGCGGCGCCCGGATCATATTGGACGATGCCTTCCGACACGCCGACCTCGAGGCCGCTTGCCGACTGGCGCACGTTGAAGATCGTGCCGAGGTCGCGGAGCGTTCCGTCTCCCGTCTCGACGACGAACGGCCGCGCGCTGTCATGCTTGATCGTGAAGATCGCCTCGCCGCTGTCGAGGCGCGCGAAGCGTTCGGCCTTGCGATCGAGGTGAATGGTGGTTCCGCCGTTGAGGCCGATCGTCGATCCGTCGCCAAGGGCGATTTCGCGCGTTTCGCCCGGTTGGGTCGTGATCGCCTCCATCCCCGGCGACCGCAGCAGCATCGGCGACAGGAAGAGCGCAAGGATAAGACTGGCTGCGATCGAGAGAAATGCGGTGCGGCGATACCAGGGACGGGCACCGGGCTCATTATCATTGGTCGCGAGCGGTGCATCATTCTCGGACGCCCTGGTCTCGGCCAGTTCGTCCGAAAGACGGTCATCGGCGAGAGCGACGGCATCATAAGCATCGACGTGCGCCGAATCGGCTTCCATCCATGCCGTGAACTCGGCCCACAGAACACCGTCGGCTGCCGGGCCCTGCAACCGCACATGCCATGCGATGGCCTCGTCCATGATGCTACCGGTCCCCATCATCAATTCCTTCGGCCACCTGACGTTGCGGCGCGTCGATATCCACATCCAGCTGTTGCTTGAGCTCCAGAACCGCGCGGTATCCCCGTTGCAAATGCTTCTCGACCGCGCTTACGCTGATCCCCATTTGGGCGGCGATCTGCTTTTGCGGCATGCCGTCGATCCGCACCGCCCGGAAGGCGAAGGCGGTACGCTCTGGCAAGGCGTCGAGCACCGCATCGACCCGCCTGAGCTGGTCGCGCGCCACGAGCATGCGTTCGGCCGATGGCTGGGCATCGCGCGGCGCGGCCATGCTGCCGTCGATATGCCCCTTCGTCCATTCCTGCTCGCGCGCGGTACGACGCTGCGCCGAACGGCGCCGGTCGAGGACCAGATTTTCGGCGGTTCGATAGAGATAGGCCAGCGGCTCGGCGATCAGGTTCGCGTCGATATCGGCGAGCTTCAACCACAGTTCCTGCAGGATGTCCTCGCCGTCGCCATCGCCGCGGAGACGAACACGCAGATAGCGCGACAAAGCCAGCCGATTGGCCATGAAAATCGCTTCGAGCCCGCCGACTTTGGTCATCAAACGCTGCGCTCTTCCGTCTTCGCCCTTGCGGCAAGGCATAGTGTCTGCCTCATATGGCCCGAATATGAAAGGCGTGAGGCGGCGCGAAGCGGCCAGGGCGAGCGGCGCGCTCATTGCGGACGATCCGTCACCCGCCACAGAGCGAAGCCGAGCAGGCCGGCGGCGACCACCGCCTGCAGCAAGGCGTGATAGCCGGCGCCCACGAGTCCGGCGAAGCGGGTAAACAGAGGCAGCAGCGGCATGAGGCCAAGCCCGGCGATCATATTGGCCGTCACCGACAGGCCGGGCCGCCCGATAGCGATCAACGCTGCACTTGTCGGTGGTCCCGTCATAGCGACCACGCGGGCAAGCGTCAGCCAGAGCATGACCGAGGCGGCGCCGGCGAAGGCTTGCCCGCCGATCAGCACCGCTATCTCGCGCGAGAAGAAAGCCAGGATGACGAGAAGGGGCAGCGCCGTGGCGAGTGCGATGCCGAGACAGCGACCAAGCGCTTGCCGGATGGCCCGCCCGGCTCCGCCACCGGCGGCGAGCCGCGCCAGTTCGGCATAGGCGGCTTGCCCCAGCATTTGCGCCGGCTGCGAAATGACGATCGTCGCGCGGTGGGCGATCGAATAAAGGCCCGCCGCCGCCGGACCGAGCATCGCCCCGACAATGAGCGGCGTCAGCCGGCCGGTGAGATCGCCGAGCATGATATCGGCGTTGGCGGTGAGCATGAAGCGGCCGAGGCCCTCATGCTCGCGCCGCGCGTCCGCGACAGCGCCCAGCAACGGCTCATCGAGCATATGCCGTCGGGCGAGATAGGCGGCAGCGATCCACAGCGACGCCCCCTCGACGAGCGCGGCTAGCAGCCAGGCGACGAGAAAGGCGGTAAGCCCCAGATCGAAGAATATGATGATCAGGGTGCCGAGCAGCCGCATCACCGGGGTGACCAGATTGTGAAGCGCGAGGAGGTCGAAGCGCCGCAATATCTGGAGATAGCCGCCCGGCGTCGCGCGCACTGTCGCGAGAACGGCAAAGCAATAGGGGACCGCGAGCGCCTGCGCGTCCGCCGACCATCCGAGCAGCGGACCGACGAGCGGCACCGCAAGCGCTGCGACAACGACGGCAGCGACGCCCGCCGCCAGCTCGATAGCGCCGGCAAAGCGAAGCAGACGGATGAGCTTCGCATGATCGGTCTCGGCGGGCTGGACCCCGTAGCGAACGATCGCGTGCCAGCCCGGAAAGGCGATCAGGCCGCCGACCAGCATCGCGAAATAATTGACGAGCACCAGCACGCCATATTGTTCGGGGCCAAGGATACGCGCGGCGGCGACGACATAGACGAGACTGATCAGGCCGGCGGCGGCCTTGCCGCCAAGCAGGAGCCCGAGATTTTCGTAGATGCGGCGAACCGGCCCCGACGGCGCCTTTGCGGCCTCAGTGAGCAAGGCGGCCATCGGCGGACCTGCCGTCGGGTAAATCGCCGCGAGCAAGGCAAGCGATCGCGCGAGCGGCGCGCGCCGACGATGGCTCGGCGGTGAGGTCGAATGTATGATCGAAGAGCCGGCGCTGCACCGATCGATAGCGGCCCGGATGATCCGCCACGGCCTCCTCCAGACCGCGATCAAGATCGCCGGCTTCCGCGATCACCGGCCCTGACTGCCAGTGCGCAAAATTGGGATCCCGGTCGGGATCGATGCCTTGGCTGTTGAGGAAAAGGCAGGGCCGCGGCGATTTCAGAAACTCATAAATCTGGCTGCTCACGTCGCCGAGGTAAATGTCCGCGCCATTGGTGTAGCTCATGTCGGTAAGCGCCGCGCTGCCGAGATCGATATGGATATTCGGCGCCGACGCGTAGCGGGCGTGCAGCTTTCCGGGCAGCCCGAAACGGAGCTTGTCGATCGTCACCGCCATCCGCCTTTCGAACATCATGATGTGCGGTGCGAAGATCAGATTGTAGCGGTCGGACCCGAGAAAATAGTCGAGCACCGCCCGGCCTTGTGTGTACCAGGATGAGAGATGGGGGGAGACGTGGGGATTGTAGAGCACGATCGGCCGATTGCTGCCACGAAACTTGATCGGTCGCCCCTGCCCCGCCGTGATATCGAACTTGGGATAGCCGGTGATCGTCAGGCGATCCGGACACACCCCCGCTTCCCGGGTCAGCCGGTCGCGGATCTTCGGACCCGCCGCCAATATATGGTCGAACAGCGCCGCGGACTTGCCGAAACCGATGGCCCGGTCACCGGCGCCATGATCGGTCAGCACCATGCGGAGCGATGAGAGGCCATAGCGCGTCTTGAGGATGAGCGACGTCCGCTCGGTCACGACAAGCAAATCGAGCGAGCGGAAGAAATCGAGATTATCGCGGTAGACCAGCAATTTGGCGGCCGGGAGAATCGATCCGAGCACCGCGTTGAGGCCCCGCGACGCGGGCGAGCGCAACCCGAGCGCAATAAGGCGGATGCCAACCGGCACGGCACCACCCATCAACCGGATCGCCTCGTGCGCCAGCAGGTCGTTGGTGGTTGCGACGATGATCTCGGCGCCTGTGTCCGCACGCGCGAGCGCCATCGCAACCGGCAAGCTGTGCGCCATCTGGTGAATCTGGTCGTGGTTGAAGAGAAAGCCGATCCGCATGGGGGAACGACGCCGCGGCGGCGCGATATCCGCAGCAAGTGCGGAAAATAATTCCGGCGGCGTCCTACCTTGCGGAGGAAATCGCCCATGACATCATCGCGTCCGCTCTCGATCTTCGATCTCGACCGCACTTTGACCATCTACGGCACCTGGTCGCCGTTCCTGCTTTTCGCGGCGCGGAGGCGTGCGCCATGGCGGCTTGTCTTCGCGCCGCTCGTGGTCGCCTTGATGGCAGCGTACAAGGCACGCTTGCTTTCGCGCAAACAGCTCAAACAGGCGATGCAGCGCCTGATGCTCGGAAGCGCCGTCGATCGCGACGCCGTGACCGACCTTGCGCGGGCTTATGCCGAGCAGAGCCTCGCGCACAATATCCATCCGGATGCCATCGCGAGCATCGCCGCCGAGCGCGCGGCCGGACGGCGCGTCGTCATCGCCTCGGCCGCCCATCTTTTCTATCTCGAGGCCATCGCCGAACGGCTCGGCGTCACCGATGTGGTGGGTACCGCATCGATATGGCGCGGGCGCGACCTCACCACGCGGATCGCCGGCGCGAATTGCTATGGTGCGGACAAACGCCGGATGCTCGAACATTGGCTTGCGGGACAGGATATCGATCGCGCGGACGTCCATATCCGCTTCTTTTCGGACGATCTCTCGGACCTTCCCACCTTCGAATGGGCCGATGAAGCGGTGGCGGTCAATCCGTCGCGGCGGTTGCTCCATCTGGCGCTGCGGCGTGGATGGACGGTCTATGATTGGCGCCAGCCAAAGACAGCGCCCGCAAGACGCCTACGCGAGCGGCGTGCGATAAGCGGCTGACGAACGGCCGTCAGTTCCGGCAGTCGCGTGTCGCGAAGCGCAGCAGGTTCCACCAGGCGGGCGCATGTGGCAGCCAATGGAAGGCGTTCACATCGCGCGAACCGCCGCCAGGCCGCGCCGACGAACAGGGTAGAAGACCGTCCCGCGGGCCCGCCTCCGTCATCGGCCTGTCGTCAATAGCGGCCTCCGGTCGGTGGGCAGCCGCATCATCAAGCGGTCGAACCGGAACCAGTACGACAGATGGCGCGCGGGTTGGCTCGCCGACACCAGCATCGCCTCTATGGCCCCGGGCCCGCGATTGGTCTGGGCGCGCAGCATCGCGAGGGCAAGACAGGCAAAGCCGAGGAGGACCGCGATCTGATAAAGGGGAGCGAACGCGTCAGCGCCATCCTCGATCGCGGCGATCGTCTGGACGAAGCCCACGATCAGCAGGATGCCAAGGCCCAGCCCAAGCGCCGACGTCGATCGCTTGGGCGGAACGCCGAGGGCAAAAGCGAAGAGCGGGACAAGAGCGATAAAGGCGGCAGTCACAAAGCGATTACCGAGCGCCGCGCGTGCCGCCGCGCGTTCGGAGCCCGTCCGGGCGTCAAATGCGGCGCGCCACAGATCACCGGACATGAGCCGGTCGTTCCGATGGCGCGGCGTCATATGGACGGGCTTGGCCGCCATCAACGCTATGGGCATCGCCATCGCTTGAAAAGACGTGGCTTCGAGCCGGCCGCCGGCGCGCGTCGCGACCACATGGCCATCGAACAGGCGCAGCAAGACGCCCTCGTGTCCGCCGTTGATCACCCGCCCTTCGCGCGCGGCAACCGTCAGGCTGCGGCTCTGCACAAGAAGCCCGCGAAAAACGCCCGTGGCCCGGTCGACGGCATCGACATGAAACATCGTTCCGGGTCGGGGACGCAGAAACTCGCCCGGCGCGATGGAAAGGCCGAGATTGCCGAGCGCGATCGACGTGCCAAGCGCATCGAGCCGCTGCTCGCCGGCCGGTTCTATATAAGCGCGAAGGCCGGCATGAAGCAGCGCTACCGCCAGCCCGAACATCAATGGCACGCGCAGCAAGCGGCCGGGGGAGAGACCGATCGACGCAAATATGTCGAACTCGCCCTGAAGAGCGAAGCCGCGAAAAACGACCGCGACCGATACGAACACCGCAATCAGCAGGCCGATCCCGAGATATTCGGGGATGAGGTAGAGCATCAACTTGATCAGCACGGCCACGGGTTGCTCGACATTGCCGAGCAGGGTCATCAGCCGGCGGCTGTTCTCGAGGGTCAGCAGCAGGACGATGATCACGCTGACCGCGAGAAAAGGTCGTGCGAGCCGCCGCGCGATATAGCGATCGATTGCGGACATCAGGCGGCCCGGCGGAGCGACGCGAACGAACGGTAACGGCCGAACAGCGCGCCGAAATGATCGTCGATGAGCGGGATGTCCGCGGCGCGCCGGGCGGCGGCCGCCGCAAGCGCCGCCGGATCGCGCGCAAGGAGCCGGCCAATCGCACGCGCCGCCGCACCTGCATCGCCCGCTTCGTAGAGTTCGCCATTGTCGCCGCGGACAAAGTCCGAAGCGCCGCCTTCGTCGGGGACGATCAACGGCAGACCCGATGCCGCGGCCTCCGCCGCGACAAGGCCGAAGGTTTCGGCTTCGCAGCCGTGGATCATCGCGTCGGCGCTGGCCATTACGCGCGCCAGCAAGGCACGATCGGCGACCGGCGCCAGGAGATGGACGTGCGGATTGTCCCCGATCTGGCGGACAAGCCGCGCACGATCGCGACCGTCGCCGACGAGAACCAGTCCGATCGGACGATGCTGCGACGCCGCGAGGCAGGCATCGATCACCAGCGGCCAGCGCTTTTCGCCGCTGTGGCGGCCGACCCCGATCAACAGGGTCGCGCTTTCGGGCAGCGCGCAGCGCGCGAGCAGATCGCGCCTCAGGCCGGGATCGCGGTGTATCGGCGAGAAGATATCCGGATCGACCCCCATCGGAATCGTCTCCACGCCAGCCACGCCCCCAGCCTGCAATCGCGCCGAAAGATGACGGTTGGCACTGACAACGCAGTCGAACCGTGCGCCGAGCCGCCGCAAATGGCGCCAGAAGAGGTCGAAGCCCTTGTCGATCGTCTCGCGGCTGCCGAAACGACCGAACCAGCGATAGGCATAGGCCGCCAGCGGATCGGCATGCATGATCAGGGCTCTGGGCGCGTCGCCCTGCCAGTCGGCGACGATATTGGCGGTCCGCCAGGGCGATGACGCCTCGACCATGTCGGGGCGCTCGGCATCGAGCCGGGCATGGACGGCGCCCGCGTCTTCGAAATAGCGATAGCGCCGGTCGACGAGCAACTGCGGACTGGCGACATGGACGATCCTGCCGCCTTCCGTCCGCCGCTCGACATGGTTGTGCGAACCCGGCGCAATGACGACGATCTCATGCCCCATCGCCGCGCCGGTCGCGAGCTTGCGGTCGATATAGGTTTTTACCCCGCCGCCGTGCGGCGTGTAAAAGGCGCAGACGTCGACGATCTTCATTGACGCTCCAGTGGCTTATATTTGAGGCCGCTCAGATAATTCATGACGACCTCGGTACGTGTCGGCCCGGTGCCGACCACGACCGACGCGGCCACTGCCTTGGGTTTCGACCAGCCGAGCTTCGGATTGCCGCCAAACCCGAGGCCGTCGGACAATTTGTCCCATTTGAGATTGCGGTTGCGGTCGTGGAGGACCGACAGGCTGTAGCGCCCCGGCCCCGGGACGCGGAGGCAAAGCGTGACCGGACCCAATGCCGGCAGGTCCTGATCGACACGGCGGAAGGTCTTTTGCGCGTTGATCAGGACCGCATCGTCGGCGAGGAAATCGCTGTCGTTAGCCGGATAGAGTTCGGCGCGTATGAGGCCCTTGCGATCCTTGAGCCCGGTCACCGAAACGAGCACCGCGGGCGCTGTTTCATGCGTCCGGCAAGCGGCCTCGGCCTTGCCGAGCGATGGGTCGGGTTTGACGGGCGCCGCAGCGATCAGCAGCAGCGCCATGGGTGCAATCACCGCCTTCACGACCGATGCGCCGTCGCAAGCTCGGCCAAGGTCAGAATCGCACCGAGAACAATATGCACGAGCAGGATCAACCCGGCGATCATAGCGATCAGCGGCCCGATCGCACCATCATGGCCGATCAGGAAGAGCGCAACGCTGGCGAAGACAAGATCCTTGTTCGGCACGAATGGCAGGCGCGTCACGAGCAGTTGCAGTGTGGCGAGGATGAGCAGCCAGCCCATGGACACGGCAGGCAGCGCGCTGTGCCACATCACACCCGACAGCAAGGTGGTCAGCATCAGTCGTCCTATGTGCACGCCGAAGATCATGCGCAGTTCCGGGCGCGAGAGCGAGAAGATGCGGTGCCTGAAAGCGAGCAGCGCCAGTGAGAGACCGATGATGACCGCCGCGGACAGCGCAACGGTTCGGCCGTGGAACTCGGGAGCGACCTGTCCAACAACCGGCCAGGCAAGCGCGAGCATCACGAGCGTCACGAGATTGCCGGCGACCGCCGACAGGATGCTGACATCCTTGATCGCGCCGAAAGGCGCCGCCGCCATCTTCGCATGGCGCCGCGCCCAGCCGTAAAAATAGGCCTCGCCGCTATAGCCGAACAATATCTCGTTGCTGACAAGCTTGCGCAGCAGCGCGGCGAAACCGGCGCGCGGAATGTTCCACAGGCGCCGGAATATCAGCCATTCGGAGGCCGGCAGCGCGAGATAATAAGCGGCAAAGGCTATCCAGAAGACCGGCGACGCGGGGACACCCCGCACGAGTCCGGCCAGGCCGATACTCGAAAGCTTCGAACCGAGCGCGGCAAGGAGCGCGAGCGACAGGCCGAGAGAAAGATATTTTTGCCAGGGATGTTGCTCTTGGAGGAGAGGGCGAAGGCGCTCTGCCCATCTATTTGGCGTTGCACCCAATGCTTGAGAAGCCATCGATCACCTTTTGGCAGCGGTAACTGAGGGACTGACGCCGAGCCCCCGGCAAATCCGCACCAGCGATTCAGGAAAATCGGCCGGACGCCAGGTCGGCGTAGGTGGCCGGCTGGTGCGAACGCGCAAAAGTACCGAGCGCGCGCGCAATTTCGCGCATCAGCCGAGGCGAATCGACGTCGTGCGGATGGACGGCAAGGCGCACCGTCGATGCGCGCGCGAGCAGCACGGTCGCGAGGCGCGACCACAGGATCGAGCTCGCGATACGCATGCGCGACCGGCTGGCGTAAGTCACGACCGGCCCCCGCGCGAATACTTCCGAATTCTGGGGATTCCAGACGCGAAAATGATCCTCGATCGTGCGGATATTCTGCGCCGCGAGCGCAGCAAGACTATCCTCGCCGTAGAGCCACGCAGGCGCGACGAAGCCGGCGATCGGCCGGCCGATCGACTGCTCGATCATGTCGCGGCCTTCCACTATTCGCGCTTCGGCCTCGCGCGTCGAGAGGCCGAGAAATTCGCCCTCCCCCGCCGTCATGCGCGAAGCTTTCCGCCGCGCCGCGACACCTGCGTGGCGACTCTCGTCGACATGGGTGAAGCCATGCAGGAATATTTCGCAGCCCGCGTCGGCCCAGCCGCGCAGACGGCGGACGAACTGCGGATGTCCCGTCAGCAACCCCTGCCGATGAAAATCGGGAACGACGAGGAGAGCGTAACGTCCCGGACCCACGATCGCTTCGACGATGGGAACGAGTCGATCGAGCCGCTCGGCGTGAACCGGGGTGACATCGTGGATCGAGGCAAGAAGACGTCGCGCGGTCACAGGACCAGCCGGTCGAAGAGCGCGAGATAGTCGGCCGCCGAGGCACCGAGCTTGTGCCGATCGGTGACCTTGCGCGCGGCATTTGGTGAGGGCGGCGATCGGCGAAGCTGCGCGACGATAGCTGCCGCGATGGCTTCGGGCTGACGCTGGCGGACGATGGCCCCCAGTTCGGGCGACGGGAAGATTTCGGGCAAGGCGAGCGAACAATCGGTCGTCACGATCGGGACCCCCGCTGCGATCGCTTCGACGAGGACTGCGGGATAGCCTTCATAATGCGAGCTCATCAGATAGAGGTCGGCGCGCGCAAGATAGGGCGCGATATCGGGAACATGGCCCGGCATCTCGACCCGCGCCGCGACGCCCAGTCTTTCGGCTTCGCGTTCGAGCCGGCCGCGCAGCGGCCCTTCGCCAAGGATCAGCAACCGTGCCTTCAGCGCCGGAGGGAGTTCGGCGAAGGCACGGATGGCGGTGATCAGGTCCTTCTGCGGGGCGAGACGCGCCGCGCAGAGAATGAGCGGTGCCGGCTCGAGGCCGGCGCGGCTATGCGCCGCGGCGATATCATCCTCGAGGATGGGTTCGGCGATTTCGGTAACGGCGTGGCCCGGGAACACCGACCGGGCTTCCGCGAACAGCGACGGCGACATCGCGACCAGCATATCGGTCGGCGCGGCGGCGAGCCGGATCGCCGCATCGGCGAGTCCGCGCATGAGGCGCCGAAGCCCGCCACGGCGGATCGGGTTGCTGAGCTTGCTCACGAAGATCGGCCGTTTGGCGAAGCGCTGGCGCGCCAGGAAGGCGAGAATGATGAGGTGGAAATTGCCCGGCGAAAAGACGATGTCGGGTGCCTCGGCCCGCACGATCCGCGCCATGCGCCACCCGAGCTGTACGCGCGACCAGGGGCTGCGCCATGTTTCGGGCGAGCAGGTCTTGACCGCGACGCCGGGGCCGACGAGCGCGCGTGCCGCGCCCATCTGCGTTCCGCAAATGATCGTCACCCGCCGGCCCCGTTCCGCCCAGCGATTGGCAAGGCGAATGGCGATACGTTCGCTGCCTCCGGTCGAGAAATCATGGAGAATGATCGCGATATGCTCGGCATGGGTCATGGTCAGAATTTCTTCCTCAGGAATATCTGGACGCGTGCGTCCCGGTGCCCGATGTCGCGGTCCTGCTGGTCGCGAAAATCGATGCCGACCGACAAGCGGTCGGGTTCACCCGTGGGGTAAAGGCTGGCCGTCAGTCCCCAGCCGCGAACCGCGCGCGGCGCGCCGCCGGCAAGATCGGCGAAGCGCTCGGCTGCCGTCCGCGGTTTCGCCGGGCCGGTGTCGAACAGGGTGCCCGCCAGATCGAGGCGATCATCGCGGGTCCAGTGAAGGACGGCGGCGCGCTCGTCGGTACGATAATAGCGGTGCGGGCCGACGATGAACGCCGGGCGCCGCCGCTCGGCAGCATAGGTGCCGGCAAGCGTCAGCGTGTCGCGATCGGAGATATCCTGGGACACGTCGGCACCGATCGCCATCATCGCGAAGCGCTGATAATCGAAACTTTGCGCTGCCGTTCTCGCGGACTCCGACCGTCCTCGCATGGCGGCGAGATGGAAGGCACCGCCTTCCCATTCGCGGCCGACCGCGTGACTTTTGACGATCCCGAGGGCGGCCACGCCGCCGCTCGTCGTCATGGCCTCGGACGTGCTTGTTGCCAAATCTTCGGCCGGCAGGATCGCAAGCGGCGCCCTCTCCCCTGAGCGGGCGGGATGGGACAGCGCCACATGTGTGACGGCAATATTTGGCGCTGCCTCCTGCGCCATCAAGGAGCCGGGAAACAGCAGGGCGCTCATCGCAGCGGCACCAGTCGCCAAAACCCTCATGACATATCCCCCGGGTTCGTGGGGCGCCTGCCAGCCAGGCGCTCGAGGGATCAGACGCCATCGACCTCGCTTTTCCACACCTCCCCCGACGAAGTGCGGATCGGGGAGCCCCGCGGCGTCAATCAGCCGACCTCGAACCGACAGGAGCAGCGCGCGTGAACAAGAAGATGGCAGGGACGGGCGTGCTGATGGCGATGATGCCGATGCTATTGGGCAGCGTGGCCCTGCCAGCCGCTTCCAAGGCGGAGCAGCAGGCGCCGATGAAGGCGCCGCCGGCCGGCCTCTCGATTATGGCCTATAATGTCAAAGGCCTGCCCTGGCCCCTTGCCTCCGATCGAAGCGCCGACTTCGCGCGTATCGAGGCACGGCTTCTCGCCATGCGGGCGCAGCACGCGCAGCCGCACGTCGTCATCCTGCAGGAAGCGTTCACTGCGCCGGCAAGAGCGATCGCGCGGCATAGCGGCTATCGCTTTGTCGTCGAGGGGCCTTCTCGCGATCTCACAAGCCCGGTCAAGCCGCAGGAGAGCGACAGAGAATTCATCGAAGGCGCGAGCTTTTTCAAGGGCGAGCGGTCGGGCAAGCAGGTCTCGTCAGGACTGATCCTCGCGTCGGACTATCCGATCCTCTCGGTGCGCCGCGAAGCCTTTCCCGCCTTTGCCTGCGCAGGGTATGATTGCCTCGCCAACAAGGGCATATTGATGGTGACGATCGCCGTCCCCGGAAGCACGACCCCGGTGACCGTGGTCACCACCCATATGAACAGCAAGAAGGCCTCCGGCGTCAGCCAGACGCGCTCGCTTTATGCCTATCGGCGGCAGGTCGAGGTGATCGACGATTTCCTGACGCGGTACCGCAACCCCGATCTGCCCGTGATCCTTGCAGGCGATTTCAACGCGAGTTCGGCCGAACGGCGAACTTACCTCACCGCCCACAGCGCAGCGAACTGGACCACGAAACGCCGGCTTCCGATCGACAATGCGCTGCAGCATTGCCTCAAATCGGATGCACCTTGCGGGCGAACGATCCCAACCATCGCGGCGACCGTATTTCAGAAGGGTCGTGACTGGCAGTTCTTTTCGCCGGGCTATGACGCCTCGATCCAGGCGATCGCGATGGCGGTGCCGTTCGGCCGCGAGCGCGACGGCACGATGCTCTCCGATCATGTCGGCTATGGCGTGACCTATCGCCTTACCCGCGCGCTCGCGCTCCACTCGCCGAGGCGCCGCTCGATCGTCTGACCGGACGCCGGCCTCAGGCGGCGGGCCTCGGCTCGCGCCGCGTGAGCGCGAGCAGCATCGCGGGAAGAAAGAACAGGACCAGCGGCACCGCGGCAATCAGGCCGAAGATGATCGCGGTCGCCAGCGGCTGCTGAAGGCCGGCGCCCCGGCTGAGGCCGAGCGCGAGCGGCGCGAGGGTCAGCACCGCGATCAGCGCGGACATCAGAATGGGGCGCAGCCTCTTCCGGCCCGCCTCGAGCAGCGCCGCCGACGTCATCGGCTTGTCGCGATCGATCTCGGCGAGAAAGAAAATGACGAGTTCGGCGACCATTCCGACGACCATGGTGAGCCCCATCAGCGCCGATATGTTCAGCTCGATCCCCATGATCCACAGACCGATCATCACCGCCGCCGCGGTGAGCAGCACCGTCGCGATCGCGGCCACCGTCCAGCCAGCGCGCTCGAACAACAGGGTGATGAGCAACGCGCTGAGCAGCAAAGCAGCCCCGAAGACCAGCGAGAGATCGGCGAAGCTCTTCTGCTGCTCCGCATAAAGCCCGCCATAGTCGACGCGGACCGAGGCGGGCAGCTTGAGCTGGCCGACCGCGCTCTTGATCTCCGCCATCGCCGAGCCGAGATCGCGGGCATCGAGCCGCGCCGTCACGGCGATATAAGGCGCGAGATTCTCGCGCGTCAGCTGCTTTTGTCCGCTCTGCACCGACACGGTCGCGACCGCGGCAAGCCGGATGCTGCTCCCGTCGGGTGCGATAAGCGGCAGGTTTTCGATCCGCGCGACATCGCTGCGCAAATCCCGCGGCGCACGCACGCGCACGTCGATGAGTTGCGCGCCGATGCGGACCTGCGTCGCCGGGGTGCCGCCGACCGCGGTTTCGAGCTGCGAAGCGATGCTGTCGGGGTCGAGGCCATATTGGGCCGCTGCACCGGGATCGACCGATATGCTGATCGCGTCACCCGCCACGCGCAGGCCATCAACGACCTCGACGACGCCCGATATCTTGCCGATGCGCTCGCCGATCGCCTTTGCCGCGGCTTCCAGCGCCGCCGTGTCGTCGCCGAACAATTTGACCTCGATCGGTTGCGGGACCGCGGTCAGGTCGCCGATGAGATCCTCCATGAGCTGGATCAGCTCGACTTCGAGCCCCGGCACGTCGGCGGCGATCTTCTCGCGCATGTCGGTCATCACCGCTTCGATATCGCGCCGCGAGCCGCCCTTGAGACGAATGAAATAATCGCCCTCGTCGGCTTCGGTGAGACCGCCGCCAAGCTGGACACCGGTGCGCCGCGAGTAGCTCGCGACCTCGGGCGTCGCGCTGATGATCGTCTCGACGCGTTGCAGCAGCGCGTCGGTATCTTCGAGCGACGCGCCCGACTGCGCCTTATAATCGAGGACGAACCCGCCCTCGTCCATCTTGGGCATGAACCCCGACGGCACGCTCCGCCAGGCCATATAGCCGCTGACCGCAAGCAGCGCCGCGACAAGCGCCGCGAACAGGACCGGCCGTCCGAAGGCACGCGTGCTCGCGCGCCCATAACGGTCGAGCAGCGGATCGAGGACCTTGTTGGCACGATCGGCGGACTCGGCATCCTTCTCGCGGAGCCAATGGGCCGCCACGAGCGGGATGACGAAGCGGGCGAAGAGCAAGGAGATGACCAGCGCCGCCACCATCGTGATCGCCAGCGCCTTGAAAAATCCGCCGGTCACGCCGCTGATAAAGGCAAGTGGCAGGAAGACGACGATCGTCGCCGTGGTCGAGCCGAGCAGCGGCATGCCCATTTCGGCAGCCGCAGCGAGGAGCGGCCCAGGTTCGGTCAACCGCTGCTCCTGCATGCGCCGCATCATATGCTCGAGCATCACGACCGCATCGTCGACCACGAGCCCGACCGCCGCCGCCATACCGCCGAGCGTCATCATGTTGAAGCTCATGCCGAAGGCGAAAAGCAGCAGGCAGGTGGCGGCGAGCACCGCAGGCAGCATCAGCCCGGTGATGACCATCAGCCGCCCTGAGCGCAGGAAAACGAAGAGCACGATCCCGGCGAGCAGCGCCCCCATCAGGATCGCATCGCGCACGGCGTTCGCCGCGCCGACGACCAGTTCGGACTGGTCATAGAAGGTGGTGACCTTGACCGACGGCGGCAGATGAAGCTCGGCGAGCCGCGCATCGACCGCTTTTACGATCGCCACGGTGTCGCCCTTGAGCGCCTGGCGGACGTTGACGAGCACCGCCTGCTTGCCGTCCGACGTGACGCGGCTGAACGCCGGAGCCGTCGATGACGAGATCGTCGCGATCTGCCCGAGCGTGACAACCCCTGCCCCGCCCGCGGCGGCCTTGATCGGGACCGCACCAAGATCGTCGGCATTGGCGACGCGGTTTTCGATCAGCACCAGATACAGGCGGTGCCGATCCTCGATCTTGCCGAGGCCGCGGACCATATTGGCCTTGCCGAGCGCGGTGACGACATCGGTGAGGCTGATGCCGAGCGATTGCAGCCGCGCCGGATCGACATCGACCGCGAACTCGCGGGGGCTGCTTCCCAGGATATCGACACCCGCGACACCCTCGACCGACGTCAAGGCAGGCAATATCTTGAGATCGGCGATCGTCCGGAGCGCCTCGGGGCTGAGGTTGTCCGAGGTCAAGGCAAAGCCGGTGACGGGAAAGATCGTCGGATCGGAGCGCCGCACGTTGAAGCTCGTGCCGGCCGGCAAGGTCGGAAGCAAGGTCGCCAGCGCCCCCTGCGTCGACTGGGCGGCCGCCACCATATCGTCGCCCCACTGGAAATTGAGCGCGACCTCGGCGCTGCCGCGGCTCGTGACCGAACGGACATTGGTCACCCCCGGCACCGCGCGCAGCCCGATCTCGATCGGGCGCGTGATCTCGGCTTCCATCTGCGCGGCGTCGCGATCGCCGGCATCGACCGAGACGACGACCCGCGGATAATCGATGTTGGGGAACAGCCCGACCGGCACGCGCGTCGCCGATACCACGCCCGCGAGCGCAAGCAGGATCACCGCGAGCCAGATCGACCGCGCATGTTTGCTGATGATGTCGGTCACTTTTTCGCGCCCTGGATGCGGGTCTTCATCCCGTCCTCAAGCGCGGTTACGCCAACCGTGGCGACGCGTTCGCCGGCCTTCAGCCCCGAGGTGACGCTGATCCGGTCGCCGGTGCGCGGCCCGACGACAATATCGCGCCGCTTGGCGATCGTGTTCGCGATGACGAAGACGAAAGGCTGGCCGCCGTCGTCGAGCAGCGCGGCATAAGGAATGGTGATGCCGCCGGCGATATTGGCAAGCAGCACCCGCCCGGTCAGGCTTTCGCCCGCGCCGACCCCGCGCTCATTCGGTATCTGGACATAGACCGACGCCAGCTTCGTCACCGGATCGACGACGCTGTCGACCGACAGTACGGGGACGTTGAAGGCCAGCTTGCTGCCTGCCGCAGTAACCTCGACATAGCTCCCCTTGGGAATGCGCCGCGCGATCGCCGGATCGACCCCGAAGCGCGCGCGCAAATCGCCCTCCTTGACGAGCGATACGATCGTCGCCCCGGCGGCGACGAGTTCGCCCGCGCTTGCCCCGATCACCTCGACCGTGCCGCTTGCCGGCGCTCGGAGCACCAAAGCCCCGTTGCGGGTCGCGAGGCTCGCGCGCGATGCGTCGGCCGCCTGTTTCGCGGCGCGCGCCGTTTCGACCTCGGCATCGCTCACCAGCCCGTCGGCGCGAAGGCGCCGCGCCCGGGCGTGCGCGAGATCGGCGGCGTTGGCATTGGCCGAGGCGGTGGCGAGATCGAGCCGCGCGGTCGGACTCGGGCTCAGCCGCACCAAGATCTGGCCACGCGTCACGCGGCTACCGACCGGCGTGTCGACCGCCTGCACGATCGCTTCCATCGGAGCCGACAGCGTATATTTGCCCGCGCCATTGGCCTCGGCCGCGCCATAGAGCGTGATCTTCTCGTCGATATCGCCGGTGGTCGCGGTGGCGACGTCGATCGTCGCGACCGGATCGGCGGTCGCGGCCGTATCGGTCGAGGATTGGCAGCCGCCCAGAAGGCAGGCGAAGGCGAGCGGTAGAGCGAGGGATGTCCGGCTGGTCATAGGGTCCAGGATTCCTGCGGGGCGCCAACGAGCAGTTCGAGCGCAATGGTTTGTTCGGCGATCGCCTGCTCGGACTGGAGAAGGAGCAGTTGCCGGTCGCGAAGGCTTTGCTCGGCGACCTCGGCGGTCGCCAGCGCAAGGTCGCCGCGCTGCGCGGCGCGGCGGCTCGCCTTCGCAAAGCTTTCGATGGCTGGCATGCCCGCGCGCAGGATTTCATATTGCTGGCGCGCGATCGCGAGGCCCGACACCGCAGCGGCGATATCGGCGCGGGTCTGGAACAGGCGTGCATCATATTCCTGATGGAGCGCTTCGCGCGTGGCCTCGGCAACCGCGATACCGCCGCGATTGCGGTTCCATAGCGGAAGCGTGAAGCCGATCGACGGACCGAGCAGTTTGTTGCCGCCGGTATCGCGCGCGCCGCTGATCGTGAGATCGAGATTCGGAAACTGTTCAAGGATCGCGCGGCGCACGGCAGCTTCCTGCGCATCATAGCCGGCACGCAGCGCGTCGAGATCGCTACGCCCGGCAAGCGCCATCGCGAAGAGGCGATTCGCGTCGGGCACCGTCGCGGGCATCGGCGTCGGAGCCAGCCGCAGCGCATAGTCCGGCGGCAAGCCAAGCAGACGGTGAAGCTCGGAGCGCGCGGCCTGAAGATTGGTCTGGGCACTGCGAAAATTGCTCTGGGCGTCCAGCGCGGCGATGCGCGAGGACTGGACCTGGTCGGGCGAAATGTCGCCGCGGCCCGCCGCCTTCAGATAGCGGCCGAGAAGCGCTTCGCTCGCGTCGGCGCTGGTCGCCGTATTGGCGAGCGCCTGCTCGAGCGCGAGAACGCGCACCGCCTGCAGCCGTGCATTGCACGCCGTCTGCCACTCGGCCCAGGCAAGATCGAGTCGTACTTGCCGCGCCTCGGCGATGGCCTGCGCGCGCTGCACCTTTTGCGTGCGGAGTGCATTAAGGCTGAACCCCAGCGTGCCCGCGATATTGTCGAGCGGGTCCGGCCCCGAAAGAATATGGTCGACGCCGAAGCTGAAGGTCGGGTCGGGCAGCAGCCCGGCGGCAAAAACCTGCGCGTCACCAACTCCGGCACGCGCGCGCTGCGCCTTGAGATCGGGATTGGCGATCACCGCGAGGATCGCGATGCCATTGGGGTCGAGCGGCGCCGAAAGGTCGAGCGCGACTGGCTTCAGATAAGGCCGGTCAATCGCCGCAGCATCGCGCGACAGGATGTCGTTCAGCGGGGCCTGAAGCGACGGCGCAGCAGCGGCATCGACGAGGAGCGGTTTTGGCTCGTAATGAGCGCAGGCTGCCAGCGGGAAGAGCAGCAACGCTGTAGAGAAGGTGCAGAACCGCGTGGTCATTCTCGAACGATAGCCCTTTCGCGTCCGGACGCACGCCATTAACACCTCGACATCATTCACAATATTGGAATCGCGCGGAATCGACATTGGGCTGTTGACGCCGCTGCGGGACAGAATCCGCACCGCAGGACGAAAAATCGGTCGACGCGCCGGCGCGGCCACGCTCAAGCCGGCCGGAATGCGAGCGGCAAGGTCGCGGGCGACTGGAAGCCGCCGGTCACAAGCAATGGCGCGGCGATGAAGATCGCGATCACGAGCGTGCGGATGAACGTGGCATAATTGGGGTCGATCTTCTCGACCCCGAGTTTGGCAAAAACGGCCGTGAGCGCGGCGAAGCAAGCCGAAAGCAGGGCCCAGGGAAGCCAGTTGTTCAGCATGGCACCGCCATTGCGCGACAATGAGCGCGGTGAACCCGCCGTGCAAGCTTTCAGGCAGTCGCAAATTTCGTCATGCGTCACCCGCAGCGACTTTGGCCGGCGCGCTCACTCGGCTATGGTCGAACATGTTCGGCGATGCGCACTGGGCAGCGGTGATGGGGGAGTGAGACGCGGGCGCTTACCGGCCTTCGTCGGCCATCCTCCGGCAGGTTGTCGGCACGTTACTTCCCGACACTCTGCCACACGCCGCCCCAATCGGCGGCCGGTGGAGCTGTGCGAAAGGCTCTGACCCGATCTGCGAAAACCTGCGCCGGCCCGTCGCCGGGTGCGATTTCCAGACACCGGGCAAAGGCGCTCCCGGCTCGGTCCCAGTCACCCGCCCGGTAGTCGGCGAGACCATTTTCGAACGTCTCGCGCAAATCGAGCATCGCGTCGCCGACCTCGCCGACCTCGCCCAGCAACTCATAGACCCGCACCGCTTCGCTTTTGCCCACTGCCGCCAACAGGTCGATCTCGCGCGTTTCGATCCGGTGCGAAACCTGCCGCACCGTCGCTTCGTCGGCGAGGATCATCGTGCCATAGGCCTTGTTCGCTCCTTCCAGCCGCGACGCGATGTTCACCGTGTCGCCCATGATGGTGAAGTTGCGCGAGGCGGTCGATCCGATCGATCCGACGACGACATCGCCCGACGCGAGCCCGATCCGGACCGCGATCCGCGGAGCGCCGCGGCGCAGCCCCATCAACTCGGGCAATTCCAGCTCGAGCCGATCGATTTGCGCACGCTGTTCCAGCGCGGCCTGGACGGCCGAGAGCGCAGGGTCGTCGGGGGTGAACGGAGGCCCCCAATAGGCCATGATCGCATCGCCGATATATTTGTCGATCACCCCGCGATGAAGCTGGATCGGCTCGGCCGCCAGCGAGAGATACCGGTTGATCAGCTTGACCAGGGCCGTCGGGGTCAGGGTTTCCGAAATCGCGCTAAAGCCCTGAAGGTCGGAGAAGAACACCGTCATCTCGCGCTTCTCGCCCGCTTCCAGTTCGGCGCGGCGCTCACCCAGCAGGCGGTCGACGACGCGCGGATCGAGGTAGCTGGAAAATGTATCCTTCATCGCGGCCTTGGTCCTCAGCTCACCGACCATCGACGAAAAGGCATGGGCCAACTGGCCGATCTCGTCGCGCGACTGGGATTTCAGCGAGACGTCGAGATTGCCGCGACCGACTTCTTCGGCGCCATCGATCAGGCTTTGCACCGGGACCATCATCCGGCGGGTGATCATCAGCGACAGGATAATGCCGATCAGGAACGCTAGGATCGCCAGCAACAGGCTTTCGACCGATATGATGAAACTGCGATGTTCCATCGCCGCCAGACGTTCTTCATGCGCCCGGGCCAGCGCGTCGGATTCGGTTCCCATGCGTTCGAGCGACGCCAGCACGCGCTTTTCATCGCCGGTCGCGGCGGCCTCGCGTTCGATATTGCCGTTCAGCATCGCGGGCGCGGCCGGGTCGATATAGGCGCCGACGCTGCGCCGATAGGCGGCATGGTCGCGCTGTACCGACTCGCTTTCCAGCTGCAGCCGGCCGAGGATGATCGCCACCTCGACGGGAATTTCGGTGCCCTGGTATCGCCGGATCGCCTTTTGCAGCATGGTCAGTCGACGATCGACATCGTCATTGAGCTCTTCAAACCGCGCCAGTTCCGCGGCGTGGCGCGCCGGATCGCGAAGCGGCGGGCCGCCGTAACGGAGCGCCCTTTCGGTCGCGAGTTCCTCGTTCGCGGTTTCCTGTTCGATCGCCGCGATTTCCCGGCGCAGCGGTTCAAGGACCTGTTCGAGCAATATCGTCTCGCGATTGACGCGCGCCGCCTGCATGAACGACCACAGCGCCGCGACCAGCATGATCGACAACAATACCACGGACAAGCCGACGAACTTGCGTCCGATCGTCCAGCGACCAAGCCTCATGGGCGCATCGTCGGCCGGACCGACTCGTTCCTCGGCTGTCATGTCCATCGCCTTCCCCTCGCGCGGCGGGACTATAGCAGGCGGGTTAATCTTTTGAGGCTAAATGTCCGCGTCGGTGCCGATCGTCGGCGTTTGGATGGTCCTGTTTCGGGTGCTAACGCCCCCTCATCGGGTCGCTTATGCTTGAACGTCCTTCGTCTTGCCAAAGCCGATCAAGATGCGATTTGGACCATTGCATCTGTCCATCGCTTACTGGGTGCGCCGATTGTGGTCGTCGGGCGTTCGGACGATCTACGCACCACTGGAATCCCCCTTCGCCTTGGTAACGAAGATGCTGGCTCCATCGGGCAATGCGGCGCTCGGCTGACGAATGCTCACGATGACTTCGAAAGTCCCACCATTCCAATATTTGCGTATATTCGAGGCTGCACGGCCCCTCGGCCGGCCACCGAGGACGATGGAGAAGCACCGTCTCGATGGAACCGGCCCGCGGTACGAAAACTCAAGACCAGCCTGTATCTCAAGCGCACAGCTAAGGGAGATAACGGCCCGGCATGCCGATCGCTGCAAACTCCTTCATTCGGACTGCCAATTTTGATTCGGCAAGTTCGGGATCGCGGCTGACGGGTCCGCGTTGCTGCGACGTCATCGACCAAATCGTCTTTGACCAGGGTGTCGGCACCGCGATCCGCGGTTCGTTCCGGACATGCCGAACCGACCAGTTCCGGAGGATTTCGGGAACTGGTCGGACAGCGGGCCGGCTCAAGCTGGCGAGTGCCGGGGTTCAGCCCTTGCAGGCCTGCTTGTTCTTGTTGCCCGCGAGGCGGCAGTCATAGGTGACCTTCTTGCCGTTGCTCAGCGTCGCCTTGGCGAGATGGGTATTCTGCCGGGTCGACGCGACCCGCTTGGGCGCCGCAACCTTGATGGCCTTGGCGGCCTTGGGCGCCACGGTCTGTTTCGCCAGGGTGTGCGTCGCTGCCGGTTTGGCGGTGGTCGTCGAAGCGGACGGTGCCGATGCGAAGACCGGAGCGGCGATCATCATCGTCGACGCAAGGCCGAAGCCGATGAGGGTACGAAAGCGTGCCATATTCTTCTCTCCATAGAAATCCGCATGGGTGCGGACGGGACGATCCGGGGTGTCCAGGCGGGACCGGGGCCAGAGGGAGTCAGGGGGGGATGGTCCCGCCTTGGACACCCTTTTTCTAGGCCGGCCGATCCAACCGGGGCATGGCCGCGACATGACAATATCGTAATCCTCGCGCCAGCTTCCGGACGAACCCGCGCGCCTATTGTCGCCCCATCAACCGACGGGAGCCAAGCGCGATGACCATTCCGATTGCGAAGGACCTCCCATGAAAAAATGGCTTTTTGCTTTGTTCCTCACCTTCGCCATCGCGTCGGCGGCCTATCTCCATGCCGGCTATTATAACGGTCCGCTGTTCCACGACATGCCGGCCGCCGATGCCGGCCCTGCCAAACCCGCGATCGTCATGCTCTCGGGCGACATGGGCAACCGGGTCGGGATGACGCCCAGGGTTGCGGCGCGGCTGGGCGCGCGCGGCTATGCGATCGTCACCGTCAACTCGCTGACCTATTTCTCGCCGCGCCGGACGCCCGAGGAAACCGCCGAACTGATCAAGACGGCGATGGTCCGGGCGATGAAGCTGGGAAAGACCGATCATGTCGTGCTGATCGGCCAGTCCTTTGGCGCCGATATGCTCCACGCCGGCCTCGCGCGATTCTCCGCGGCCGCGCGCCAACCGATCCGGTCGGTGGTGCTGATCGTGCCCGGCGAGGACATCATCTTCCGCGCCTCGCCGATCGAACTCGCCGGCCTCGAAACCCCCGATCAGCGCGCCTATCCGACCGCATCGCGGCTCCGCTGGGTGCCCGTGACCTGCATTCACGGCGCCGACGAAGCGGGCAGCCTGTGCCCCGAACTTCAGTTGCCGAACGTCCGTCGCATCACCCTGCCCGGCGGGCACAAGCTTAATTCGGACGCCCGCGCGCTCGAAGCGGCGATCCTGCCCGCGATCCGGGGTGCACAGTCAGCAAGGAGCATATGACATGAGAGTTTTGGCCATGGCGCTGCTTCTGGCGCTATCTGGCGGCGCCCACGCCGCAACCACCGCGACACCGTTCGGCCTGTGGCAGAATCCCAAGGGGACGCTGCTGGTGCGCACGCACAGCTGCGGCCCACTGCTCTGCGGCAATATCGTCTGGGCCGGTCCAAAGGCGATCGCCGACGCGCGCGAGGCCGGGGTGAAGTCGCTGGTCGGCACCGAATTGCTCTCCGACTATCGCGCAAACGGTCGCGGCCGCTGGACCGGACAGGTCTACGTCCCCGATCAGGGACGTCGCTTTTATTCGACGATCGAATTAGAAAGCGCAAACAGCTTGCGGATATCCGGCTGTATCCTCGGCGGACTGATCTGCAAGCATCAGGAGTGGACGCGGCGGTGACCGCATTCGAGAATGGCATGGTGTGGGTCCGGCACAACAAGCGGATCCTGTCGATCGGTGCCGCGCTGCTCGTCGCGGCGCTCGGCCTCGCCGCGCTGTTCCGGCTGCTCCATTCGGTCCGGCCGCACGAGGTCCGCCATGCCTTCGATGCCTTGTCGGCGGGTCAGATCGGTGCAGCATTGCTGCTGACGGTCGCGAGCTATCTGATGCTGACGCTCTACGACCGGTTCGCGCTGCGGGTCATCGATCGGACATTGCCCTGGCGAACCTATGCGCTCGCGTCGTTCACCAGCTATACGCTCAGCCACAATCTGGGGCTGGCGCTCCTCACCGGAGGGTCGGCGCGCTATCGCGTCTATCGCGCGGCGGGGCTGAGCGGCGGCGAAATCGGCAGCGTGATCGCGCTGGCCAGCCTCAGTTTCTGGAACGGCGTCATCCTGCTGGCCGGCCTCGCCGCCGTGACAAGCACGCATATCCTGCCCTTCTTCGATTGGGGGCTGTCGCTCCACTGGCTGCATCTCGCCGGGCTGGTCGTGCTGACGCTGTGCCTCATTCCGTTGCTGCTGCGCTATTTCGGGTTGAAGGTCGTCGACATCGGCGGCTGGCGCACCCCGCTGCCGAACCTGACGCGCAGCGCGGGGATGACCGCGGTCGCCGCGCTCGACCTCGCCGCCGCCAGCGCGGCGCTCTATGTCCTGCTCCCTGCCCCCGACCCCGCCGCCTATCCCGCCTTTTTCCTGGGCTATGCGCTCGCGATCATCGCCGCGCTGATCAGCCATGTGCCCGGCGGGCTGGGGGTGTTCGAGGCGGTGGTGATCGCGACGGTACCCGGCGACAAGGCGCAGTTGCTCGCCGCCCTGCTCGCCTACCGTGTCCTCTATTACCTGCTGCCCTTGCTGGTCGCGGCGCTGCTGCTCGCCTGGCACGAAAGCAAGGCCTGGCGGCCGCCGGCGAGGGAGATTGCGCAAGCGGGCCAGTCGCTGCTCCGCGAACTCGCGCCGCCGCTGCTGGCCGCGCTCGTGTTCGCGGGCGGGCTGATCCTGCTGCTGTCGGGTGCAACCCCTGCCGAGGTCAGCCGCATGCACGACCTCAAGCCTATCCTGCCGCTGCCCTTTGTCGAGGCGTCGCATATCGCCGCCAGCCTGTCGGGGACGCTGCTGCTCTTCCTCGCCCCCGGATTGCTCCGCCGCCTCGACGGCGCCTTTGTCGCGACCCGCGCGCTGCTGCTCGCCGCCATCGTCTTTTCGCTCGCCAAGGGCTTCGACTATGAAGAAGCGCTGATTCTGTCGGCGATCTGCGCCGCGCTCCAATGGAGCCGGCCCGCCTTCTACCGCAGGACATCGTTGCTCGATGCACCGCTGTCGAGCGGCTGGATCGTTGCCGCGATGACCGCCGTCATGGCGTCGGCCTTCGCGGGCTTTTTTGCCTATAAACATGTCGCCTACACCAGCAGCCTGTGGTGGCAGTTCAGCCTGAACGGCGATGCGCCGCGCTTTTTGCGCACGCTGTTCGGTGTCGCGGTGCTGGTCTCCGGTCTCGCGCTGTGGAGGCTGCTCGCGCCATCGTCGCGGGCGATGGGCGACACGACGATCGGCTTCGACCGGCTCGGACCCGCGCTGGCCGTCGCCGACCATAGCGACGCCTTCCTCGCCTTCACCGGCGACAAAAATTTCCTGCTCGCCGAAGAGGGCGACGCCTTCCTGATGTACCGGGTGCAGGACGCAAACTGGATCGTGATGGGCGACCCCGTCGGGCGCGAGGAGCGCTGGGCCGACCTGCTGTGGAAACTGCGCGAACGCGCCGACGCCGCGCAGGGCCGCATCCTGCTCTATCAGATCAGCGCCGCGTGCCTGCCGCCCGCGATCGATCTGGGTCTGTCGATCGTCAAATATGGCGAGGAGGCGCGGGTCGACCTCGCCGCCTTTTCGCTGGCCGGTCCGCAGGCCAAATCGCTGCGCCATTCGGAACGTCGCGCGATCCAGGAAGGCGCCACCTTCGCCATCATCCCGGCGGCCGAAGTTCCACAACATCTGACCGAACTCAAAGCCGTGTCGGACGATTGGCTCGATGCGAAAAAACAGCGCGAAAAGGCGTTCAGCCTCGGCAGCTTCGACCCCGCCTATCTGACGCACTTCCCCTGCGCCGTCGTGCGCGTCGGCGGGCGCATCGTCGCTTTTGCCAACATCCTTGCGACCCCGAACCGAGCGGAAATGTCGGTCGACCTGATGCGCCATGCGCGCGATGTTCCTTATGGCGCGATGGATTATCTTTTCGTTCGCCTGATCCAATATGCGCAGGCGGAGGACTATCGATGGTTCACGCTGGGGATTGCACCATTGTCGGGGATCGACGGGCGCAAGCTGGCGCCGGCGTGGGCGCGCGGCGCCGCTTTCCTGTTCCGGCACGGCGAGATGCTTTATGGCTTCGAGGGGCTGCGAAGCTACAAGGCCAAGTTCGCGACGCATTGGGAACCACGCTATATCGCCGGATCGCGCGGCATGGCGTTCGCCCGCGGCATGACCGCTGTGCATCACATCGTCTCGCGCCCCGCCCGCACGAAGGAGGAGCGCGCAGCCGCCAGGCCAGCGGCGCGCGACCCCGCGCCTGCGGCTTCATCTTCGCCATGACGATGCAAGCGCGTATAGACGCCTGTCGGACACACCGCTCCGGGTTGGAAAGTTTCGCGATGTCGCAAAAGATATTGGTGATCGAGGACGATAGGACGACGGCGGATTTCGTCTGCAAAAGCCTGATCGAACAAGGCTTTCTGGTCGACCATGCCAGCGACGGGCGCGACGGCCTGTTCCATGCGACCGACGGCAGTTACGACGCGATCGTCCTCGACCGCATGCTGCCCGGCATGGACGGCATGGCGGTGCTGGCCGCGATGCGCGCCGCGCACATCGCCACCCCCGTCATCATTCTCTCGTCGCTCGGCGCGGTCGATGCGCGGGTCGAAGGGCTGACGTCGGGTGCAAGTGATTATCTCACCAAGCCGTTCGCCTTTTCGGAACTGCTCGCCCGGTTGCAACTGCTGATGGCCAGGCCATCGGGCGCGACGACCGCCGAAACGATTCTCGCGTGCCAGGACCTGGAGATGAACCTGCTCAATCGCCGCGTCACCCGTGCCGGCAAGCGCGTCGACCTGCAACCGCGCGAGTTCCGCTTGCTCGAATATCTGCTGCGTCACAAGGATCGGGTGGTGACCCGGACGATGATGCTCGAGGGCGTCTGGGAATATCATTTCGACCCCGGCACCAATGTCGTCGACGTCCATGTCAGCCGGCTGCGCCGCAAGGTCGACGATGGGTTCGACAAGCCGCTCGTCCACACCATTCGCGGCGCCGGCTATATGCTCGGCGATCCGGACTAGGCCGTATGCGTTGGGGCAACAGCACGATCGTCCGCCTGACGCTGATGCTCGTGCTCGCGCAGGTCGCGGCGCTGGCGCTGGGGCTGACCGTCATCCACCGATTCACCTCGGCGACGATCCTGTCCGACGCGCGCACCGCCGCCGAAGTCGCGCGCGACGACCTGATCGACGATTACCGCCAGCTCGGCCTGCCCGGCCTGATCGAGGCGATCGATTACCGGTTGAAGGCGCGCGACGATCGCAATTTCATCGTCCTGCTGAAAGCGCCGGACGGAAAGCGCCTGGCGGGCAATCTGCGCGAATGGCCGGCGACCGTCGCCGACACCGCGCACTGGCGACAAAGGTCGCTCACCCGCGAAGGCGCCACCGCCGCCGAACCGATGGGCGTGGTCACCGCGCGCCTGCCCGGCGGCTATGCCCTGCTGACCGGCGAGACATTGGAAGCGCAGCGCCAACTGGCCGAGGCCAGCGAGACGGCCTTTTTCTACGCGCTCGCCGTCGGGCTTTTGATCGCTGCGCTGATGGCCGCGCTCGTGGCGTGGATATTGGCGCGCCGGATCGATGTCTTCTCACGCGCGGCCAACGCGTTTGTCGGCGGCAAGCTCGACACCCGCGTCGAGCGCGACGAAACCGGCGATGCCTTCGACCGGCTGGCGCTCTCGATCAACGCGATGTTCGGCCGCATCGCAGGGCTGGTGCGCGAACTGCGCATGGTGACCGATTCGATGGCGCATGATCTGCGTTCGCCGGTATCGCGGATGAAGGCGCGCCTCGAACAGGCGCTCGGGCGGACAAAGGATGCGGAGGCGCAGGCCGCGATCGCCGGCGCGATCGAGGAAGCCGACAGCCTGCACCGCCTGCTCGACACCGCGCTCGAGATCAGCCGGGCCGAGGCCGGTATCGGCCGCGACCAGTTCACGCGCTTTGCCCTGCGTCCGATGCTCGATGACACGGCGGAGGTCTATGGCCCGCTGGCCGAGGATCGCGGCTTTGCGATAGTGGTCGATGCGCCCACCGAACTCGACATATTCGCCCACCGCGAATTGCTGATGCGCGCGCTGTCGAACCTTGTCGACAATGCGCTCAAATATGCCGCCGGCGGGTCGACGATCCGGATCGGCGCACACCCGATGGACGGCAACACCATCGACCTGACGGTGGACGACGACGGTCCGGGCCTGACCAGCGAGCAGATGGCCGAAGCCGCGCAGCGCTTTGTCCGCCTCGACCCGGCGCGCGGCGGCACCGGAGCGGGGCTTGGCCTGTCGCTCGTCGAAACCATCGCCCACCTGCACGGCGGCACGATGCGACTCGAATCCCATTCTCCGCATGGGCTGCTGGTGCGGCTGGCCTTGCCGATCGCCGCCGAGCGTCACCTATCCTAGATATGCACGGCATAGGTGATGACGAAGCAGGCGATCGTCATCAACAGCATCGCAGCGATGAAGCTGGCATCGGCGAGTTGCTCGAGCCGATGCAGCCGCCGCGACGAATTCAGCCGCAGGGCGAAATAGGATGACAGCATCGCGGTGAGGAACAGCAGCGCGTCGATCGCCAGCAAATCGTCGGCGGCCGTCGTGCGCCGGGCGACGCTGATGCTGACCTGCAAGATGCCGATCCCCGTCAAACAGACGCCGACCATCGCCGCCGCGATCGGGCAGATCAGCCGGCACGTGCGCTCGTCGAGCTCGGCGCTGGAAACGGGCAAGGCCATGTCATCCTCCGCAGGACGCGCAACCGAAGGAGCCGCGGATATCCTGCGCGTGCAGGACACCGCATAGCTGCGTCAGCGCTGCCGGTGCATGGCCAACAAATTACGCGGCGGTAATGTCATTGCTCCGTGCGCTCGATGGTTCGCCCGGCCCGGCCCCTGTTTCGGATTTGTCGGCGCCCTCACACCCAGGCGCCGCTCGCTTTCGATCGGTAACCAAGCGCGCGATAGGCGGCGTCGATGAGCAGTTGCGCGCGATCGCCGACCATCACGCCCGCGCCCATCCGGTTCATCGTGTAGCCGAACCCCATGCGCGCCGCGGGATCCGCGAAGCCGACCGAACCGCCAAAACCGACATGACCGAACGCATCCTCGGAGAGGAGGAGCGTACAGTCGACGAGATGCGAAGCCGGCCGGTTGTCGGTCGTCTTCATGAAACCCAGCCCGAACCGCATCGGCATCAGCAGCGTCGCATCGAGGTGGCTCGCGCTGGCCGTCCGCCCCATGCGGGCGACCGTATCGGCGGCAAGCAGATCGCCATTGGCGAGCGCCGAATAGAGGGTGGCCAGCCCCCGCGCATTGGTCATGCCGTTGAGCGATCCGATCTCGACCGGCCAATAGGCCGGGTCGTTGCAGTCATAGGCGCCGTCGTTGGTCATCATCAGCGTGAAGGGCGCACCGGGTTCATTCTCGATCGCATGGTTGGCGCGCGACTGGCCGCCGAACAGCGGATCGGTCGGATAGACCATCGGCGCCACCCGCCGATGTTCGCTGGTCGGCAGGCCGAGCCAGAAATCGGCACCCAGAGGCACCGCCAGCTCGCTGCGGATATATTCGCCGAGCGGCACGCCGACGGCGCGGCGAAAAAGCCCGCCGAGCGTCCAGGCATAAGTATGGCCGTGATAGCCGTGGCGCGTTCCCGGAACCCAGAACGGGCGCTCGGCAGCGACGCGGTCGCACATATAGTCGAAATCCGCGAAGCCCCCCGGCTTCACCGGATCGCGCAGCGCGGGAACCCCGACCGAATGATCGAGGATCATCGCGACGGTGGCATCTTCCTTCCCCTCGCGGGCGAATTCGGGCCAATAGCGGGCGATCGGCGCGTCGAGGTCGATATGGCCCCTCTCGACCGCGTGATGCGCGGCGATCGCCGCGATGCCCTTGGTGCTCGACCACACGATCGAGATCGTGTCTTCGTCCCACGCGTCGCCGCCCACGGCCTTGCGACCGCCCCAGAGATCAACCGCAAGCCGCCCTTCGTGAAAGAGCGAGAGGCTCGCGCCGACCTCGCCCCGCGCCTCGAAGTTCGCGGTGAAGATATCCGCCAGTTCTGCAAAAGCGGAATCCACATGCCCGTATATGGTGCCGGCAATCGTCGAACGCTCGATCCGGTCAAATGTCATCAGCCTCTCCTGTCGATTTCCAGATAGCGCCGCGCCGTCACCGGAGCGTCGCGCCGGCAAAGCCCTGCTGCTCGCGCCAGTCGGTGACCATCTCGACCCAGGCGAAGAGACCGCCGGGGTAAACGGCGTCGGTGAGTCCCTTGCCGCGCTTCACGGGCATGCCCTCGTTGTTGAAATAACCCGGCGTGCAAGCGGCGTGAAAGGCGACATCGGCCTCGCGCGCATCCACGATCGCTTCGACATAATCATCCTCGGCCTGTGCGCTCGCTTCGATTTCGTCGAAGCCGCGTTCGCGCACCAGCTCGATCGTCCGGGCAAGATGGCGCCCCTGGCGCAGCATCATCTCGGTATAATTGATCGTGAGCCCGACATGCACCGTTCCCATCAGGAACAGGTTCGGAAAGCCGTGGATCAGCGACCCGTGGAGTGAGCGCGCGCCGTCGCGCCAATGTTCGCGCAAGGTCACCCCGCCACGCCCGGCGATCTCATAGCCCTTGCGGGAGGACAGGTCGCTGGCAAAGCCCGAGGCGAAGATGATCGCATCGACGGGATATTCGCTCCCGTCGACGACGAACCCTGTTTCGGTGAGCCGTTCCAGGCCGGCGGCTCCGCTCACGTCGACGAGTTCGACATTGTCCCGGTTGAAGGCGGGCAGATAGAGGTCGTTGAAAGTGGGTCGCTTGCAGAAATAGCGGTACCATGGTTTCAGCAGCTCGGCGGCCGCGTCCTTGTGGACCACGCGGTCGATGCGACCCCGAAGTTTCGCCATATAGCGAAGGTCGGCGCGCTCGGCGGCTTCCGCGGCTGCCTCGGCCGAAACATCGCTTTCCTTCCGGTCGCCGCCATAGACGCTGGCAAGCTCCGCGGTCGCGTGCGTCCAGCCATCGTCGACCAGATCCTCGTCCTGCTGGCCGCCGAGGACGAGCGTCGAATAGTTGAGCATCCGGCGGTCCTGCCAGCCGGGTTCGAGCGTCGCCGCCCAGGCGGGGTCAGTCGGTTTGTTCAGCCGCTCGCCCACGACGACCGGCGTGCGCTGTAGGACATAAAGATGCGCGGCCGACGGCGCGATATAGGGAACAGCCTGCACCGCCGAAGCGCCGGTTCCGACAACCGCGATCCGCTTGCCCTCCAGCCCGGTGCAATTGCCCGACGCGTCGCCGCCGGTATACTCATAGTCCCAGCGACAACTGTGAAAGATGCGACCGCGAAAGGCGTCGAGGCCCGGAAGGTCGGGAAGCCGCGGCTGATCCTGGCCACCGCCCGCCATGACGACGAAATTGGACCGGATCGTGTCGCCGCGGTCGGTGCGCACCGTCCAGCGCTCGGCGTCGGACCAGCGCACGTCGGTCACGCCGGTATGAAACAGCGCATCCTTATAAAGGTCGAAATGCCGCCCCAACCGCTGGGCATGCGCGAGGATTTCGGGCTGGTGCGAATATTTCTCGCTGGGAATATAGCCGGTTTCCTCAAGGTACGGCAGATAGATGTAGGATTCGACGTCGCACTGCGCGCCCGGGTAGCGGTTCCAGTACCACACCCCGCCAAAATCCCCCGCCGTGTCGAGAATGCGGATCGGCCCGACCCCGCATCGGCGCATCTCGATCGCCGCGATCAGCCCGGCAAAACCCGCGCCGATGACAAGCGCCTCGACCTGTTCGTCGCGCGCCGCGCGCTCGATGCGCGGGACATAGGTGTCGGCAAGGTCGATCGCGATCCCGGTATCGGGCGTGCGATACGCGGTCCGGCCGCGGCGTCCCGCACGCTTATCACGTTCGGCACCATATTTGGCGCGTGCCCATTCGAGATCGTCCTCGGCGGCGGGCATCACATCGTCAAGCATCGGGGAGGCCTTTCTGCGGGGGACAGCGGACAGCGGGCGCCATGATCAGGCGCCCCCGCCAAAGTGGCGCGAGAGGAAGCGGCAAGCGCGCGCGAGCGCTTCGGCGCCCTCGGGGATCGCGGGAAAGAACCAGGGCCAGACATGGACCATGTCCGCGCGCAGTTCGACATCGACATCGACGTCGGCATCCCCCAGCGACTTCGCGAGGTTGAGCGCGTCGTCCATCAGCACCTCGGCGGTTCCCGCCTGGATGAAGACCGGGGGGCAGCCGCGAAAGTCTGCGAAGGCGGGAGAGACGCGCGGATCGCTGACCGCGATGTCGCCGGCGTAAAAGCCGGCCATCCGCGCGAGCAGGTCGGCATTGGCAAGCGGATCGACGTCGCGCTTCAAGGTTCGCGATGTCGCGGTGTCCGAAAGGTCGGCCCAGGGCGACATGCAATAGATGCTTGCCGGCAGCGGGCGCTGCTCGCGCAGCAGTTCGGCCACCAGGGCCATCACCAGCCCCGCGCCGGCGCTGTCACCGACGAGGGCGATCTTCTCGCCGCCCGCCCCTGCAAGCAGGTCCGAATAGGCCAGCTTCAGATCCTCGAGCCCGGCGGGATAGGCATGTTCGGGCGCAAGGCGATAGTCGATCACCGCCACCCGGCTGCCCGTCTGCCGCGCGATCTCGCCGCCGAGGTGACGGTGCGAGTCCAGCCCGCCGATGCAATAGCCGCCGCCGTGGACGAGCAGGATCGCGTGGCTGGGGGCCTTCGACACACTAAGCCATTCGGCAGGCCGGCCGCCGAGCGTCGCCTTTTCGACCAGGACATCGGGCGGGAGCGGGAAGGCGTCGCCCATGGCGCGGTACGCCTCGCGCATTTCCATAATGTCGGTCGGCATGGGCGAGGCGAACAATTGTTCGACGAGGGATTGGAAGGCGTCGCTGGGCATGGTCCTCTCCTTTGCGGCGGTTCAGGCGGCCGAACGCGCGGGCGCCATGTCGAAACCGCGATAATCTTGCTCGACCGTCTCGCGGCAGACCTGCAGGAAAAATTGCTGCCCCAGCGTGTAGAGGAGCATCTTCCGTTCGTTTCGCCCGGCGATGTTGTGATTGATCCCGGTGAACCAGCTGTTGGTCTTGCCGGCGAGCAGGAGGTCGGCCTGGTCGAGAACCTGTTTTGTCCAGTCCTGCTCGGCCGCCACCGTGGCCTCGCATCGTGCCAGGCCGCGGCGCTCCATATGCCCGACAAGGTCGGCGATGAATTCGACATTCTGCTCGGCGCAGCGCGGTACGTTGCAGAAGGTCGCGCCGCTGTGCGGGCCGACGATCATGAAGAAGTTCGGAAAGCCGTGGCTCTGCAGCCCGAGGAAGGTGACGGGACCGTCGTCCCACTTCTCCCGCAGCGTGAGGCCGCTCTGCCCCATGATCTCGATGCGGTCGAACGCCCCGCGTACCGCGTCGAAGCCCGTTGCATAGATGATGACATCGAGCGGCACGAACCCGCTGTCGAATGTCATGCCGCCCGGCGTGATCGCGCGCAGCGGGTCGGCGTTGACGTCGACGAGATCGACATTGGGCTGGTTGAACACCTCATAATAGCCGGTCTCCATCGGCACCCGCCGGGTGCCGAAGAGATGGTCGGTGGGAATCAGTTTCTCGGCCGTTTCAGGGTCCGTCACGCGCTCGCGGATCTTGCGCGCCAGAAAATCGCTCGCGAGCCGCGCGGCCTTTTCATCGACCGACAGGTCGGCGAAATTGCTCAGCCAGAAGGCGAAACCGCGCTCGCCATATTTTTGTTCGTAGAACGCCTCGCGTTCCGCATCGCTGACGTCCGACGTCGAACGCGGGTCCCAATTGTGGAGAAAGCCCGCGTCGCTGCTTCGGCAGGACTCGAAAATATCGGCATAGCGCGCCTTGATGTCCGCCATTTCATCGGGCGCGATCGGCGCGTTGCAGAGCGGCTTGCTCCAATTGGGCTCCTTTTGCACCACGGTAAGGTGGCCCGCGATCTTGGCCACCTCCTGGATGACCTGGATCCCGGTCGCGCCGGTACCGACCACGGCGACCCGCTTTCCGGACAGGTCGATGCCGCCGCGCGGCCAGTCGGACGTGTGGAAGGACGCCCCCGCGAAACTGCCGCGTCCCGGAAAATCGGGAATGACCGGGATCGACAATATTCCGATGGCGGTCACCAGATATTTGGCACGCACTGCATAGCCGTCGTCGCAACGCACCACCCAGCGACCGTCCGCCTCGTCCCAGTGCGCCGAGACGACCCGCGTCGCGAAGCGGATGTCCTTTCGCAGGTCGAGCTTGTCGGCGACGCGCCGAAGATAGGCGAACGTCTCGGGCTGCGGCGCGAAATGCTCGCTCCAGTCCCACTCCTGAAGCATCTCCTCGTCGAACGAGAAGCAATAGCTGTAGCTTTCGGAATCGAAGCGGCAGCCGGGGTAGCGGTTCCAGTACCAGGTGCCGCCCACTTCGCTGCCCGCCTCCAGCGCCTGGACGGTGAGTCCCAGGCCGCGCAGAAGATGAAGCTGGTACATGCCCGACATGCCGGCACCGATGACGATCGCATCGAGTTCGATCATGGATTTCACTCCTGGGGAAAGACGTCCCGGCCAGGCGCTGGCCGGGACAGGGGGAGGAGTCAGAAGCGGAAGCTGACGTCGACGCCGTAGGTGCGCGGCTCGCCCGGCACGGCGAGATTGTATCCGCCCGCGGTGCCGAGCCCGATGCCGCCCACGAAATATTCCTTGTCGAAGATGTTCTTGGCAAAAAAGGCTGCCGAGACCCCCGACCCGCCGATATTGTCGAGCCCGATCCGCGCGTTCACCAACTCGTAGGAGGGAAGCAGCGTCCCCGGCGCGCCGCTCTTGCCATAGTTGGAGAAATAGAGGCTCGACTGGGCATAGACATCGAGGCGCGCGCGCAGTTCGCCCGTGTTCCCCCCGAGCGGCGTGGTCACGTCGATGTAGCCGCTGCCCGAATATCTGGTCACGTCGGCGAAGGTCGTGAAATCGATGAAGGTGCCGAACAGCGTCTGCTGCGTGTCGCCGCGATATTTGGGATCGGTGTGGTTGAACGAACCGCCGATCACCACGCCGGGCGCCAGCGTGACCTCGGCATCGAACTCAACCCCCTGAAAGGTGGCGCCGTCGGCGTTGACGGTCGCACCGCCCGGTCCGACATCGGGGAAGGTCAGATAAGCAATGCGCTGGATGCCATCGACCCAGCTTTTATAGACGGCGAGATTGGCGCGCGTGCGCACCGTGCCGAGATGGCCGTTGAACTTCGCACCGAGTTCGACATCCTCGATCTTCTCGGGGTTGAAGGTATTGCCGCCGAGTTCGGCGATCGCGTTCACCGGCGGCGCGTTGTAGTTGAAGCCGCCGCCGCGCCAGCTGCCACGATAGGTGCCGTAGAAGAAGAGCGAGGGCGTCGCCTGATATTCGAGGCCAAGCGTCCAGCTCGGTTCGCTGTCCTTGCGTTTTTCAACGATCCCCGCCGGATAGAAGGGCGCGAAACCCGACACCTCGGTGAACTTGTTCCGCTCCTGCGTGTAACGGATGCCGCCCGTCGCGCTCAGTTCGTCGGTGAGCTTGAACGACAACTGCGCGAACGCGCCGATGCTCGAGATGTCGAAATCGCCCTCGAGACGATTGCCAAGCGGCAGGCTGCCGCCGAACACCGGGCCGAGGATCGGATTGGCAACGGGGCCGAGGTCGAAATAGTTGAAGTCCTGCCCGCTCGTCCGTTTCTCGTTCGAATAATAGATGCCGACGATATAGTTCAGCCGGTTGTCGATCGCCTCGCCCGACAGCTGCAATTCTTCGGACAGCGATTCGACGCGATTGAGCGTCTGCACGCGCCCGTAAAAGGGGAGCGGGCTACCGTCCTGGTCGAACAGCGAGATATTGCGGTTGTACGAATAGCCGGCGATATTCTTGATCTCGGCGCTGTCCGAGATCGCGATCGTGGTCGTGTTGATGATGAAGGCGCTTTTGGCGTCGAGCCCGGTGTCGGCGTCAAGATAGGTGGCGCGATTGCCCAGTGCGCGCTGGATCGAGACATATTCGCCGTAACCGCCCGCCGGGCTTCCCGGATAGGCGGCCCGCAGCGCCGCATAGGCGCCCGGTCCGGCCAGCGTGTCGAGTATCGGACTGTAGAAAGTGGTCAGCGTCGCGGGAAGCACCTGCCCATTCGGCCCGACCGACCCCGGTTCGTTTGCGGAGAAGGCCAGCAGCGGATCGCCATTGCCCTTCGTGCGCCCATATTGCGCAACGAACTTCGACTCGATCTTATCGCCGATCTCGAAACTGAGCGAGGCGCGCACCGACCAGCGATCGATATCGTTGAGGCGTTCGCCATTGACCAGATTGCGAACGAAGCCGTCGCGCTGGTCGATCATGCCCGCGACGCGGAGGCCAGCGCTGTCGCCGAGCGGGACGTTCAGCATCCCCTCGGCCTGCCAGGCTCCCAGATTGCCGACGCGGCCGCGCGCAAAGCCGCGAACCGCATCGAATTCGGGGTCCGCCGTCGAAAAGAGCACCGCGCCGCCGGTCGTGTTGCGCCCGAACAGGGTCCCCTGCGGCCCCTTGAGCACCTGTACCGAGGCGAGATCGTACAATGATCCCGCGCTCAGCGCGTTGGTCTGGAACTCGTTCACATAGGTCAACACGCCGGGCTGCGACACGCTGAACGCATCGATCGACTGGCCGCGGATCGCATAGCTGAACTGGCTGCTACCCTGCGTCGAACGAACGATCAGGCCGGGAGTCGCGGTCTGCAGGTCGGCTTCCGAATTGATGCTTCGCGACTGCAACGCGTCGCTGGTCAGCACCGAAACCGCGACCGGCGTGCGGCTCAACCCTTCCTCGCGCCGGCGCGCGGTGACGACGATGTCGCCGTCGGTGGCGTCGGGAGACGTGTCGGCCGCGTCCGCGGGTGCCGCAGCATCCTGCGCCTCGGCGGCCAGCGGATATGCCAGGGCCAGCGACAGCAGGCTGCTCGCCAGCAAAAAGCGGACTTGGTGCACGGATTTCGGATTCATGGCTTTCCCTCTCCCATCGACCGCCGCGCTACGGCGGCTGTGTCAGCCGCTCCCATCGCGGCCACTGCTCATTGTCGAGCTTTTGTCGAGGCCCATGTTCTCCGATGTATGCGAACCTGTCAAATGGTTTTTGGAACGCATAATTCGTATAAATGGTACCACATGCGATAATCGCAGAATTTTCTTGAGTTACGGGCAGCTTGGTATCATGCCCGCCTCGGGCGATCCGGCTCGCGGTGACGTCGAGGGAGGCATATGGGTTCGAATAAACGCCTCGATTCGATCGACCGGCAAATCATCGCGATTCTCGCGCACGCGCCCCAGACGTCCAACCGTGACCTGGCGGTAAAACTCGGCGTGGCCGAGAGTACCATATCGGTCCGCGTCGACACGTTGATCCGCGAGAAGGTGATCAAGCTTTCGGTTCAGCAAAATATCGCCAAGGCTGGCTATGGCGTATTGGGCTGGATCGATGTGAGCTGCGCATTCGGGGAAGCCGAAAGGATTGCGGAAGAAGTCGGCAAGATCGAAAACGTCTTTTCGATCTCGCTTTTTTTCGAGAATCCCTTCCTTCAGGTGATGGTGTTCGTGCAGAGCGCGGCCGACCTTCGCGACCTGATCGAGAACAGGATCGGTACCATAGCCGGGGTCAGCGGAATCGCCGCGGATGTTTCGATCGGCGAAGCGTGCATCAAGCAGGGCATCGCATCGCTGTGAGCGGGCCTTTCATCCCCGACGCGATCGACCGGCGCATCATGGCCTTGCTTCATGACGATGGGCGAACGAGCAACCGGGCGATCGGGCGACAGCTCGAACTGTCGGAAGCCGCCATTCGCAAGCGGCTGAAACGCCTCACCGACTCCGGGCTGATTACATATGGGCTGCTGATCGACGTCGCCGCCACGAACATGCGGATATTCGGCTGGATGTATATCGAGGTGCATCCCCTGCATCTGAGCGCGGCGTACAAGGCAATCGCCGGCATGGATCGCTGCTCGGGCTGCGCGATGAAGACCGGAGCATATAACCTGCTCGCGCATATGTATGCCAAGGATCAGCGCGCGATGACCGCCACGATCGAAAACATCTATCGTATCGAAGGCGTGACACGCGTCACTTTTCGGCAGGTCAACAAATATCCGACGCACCGGCACGAGTTCATCGTCGACACACGCGAGCATGAGTTCCGCAGTTGGCACGGCAACGTGGTTCATGCCGACCCGCCCCAATAGACTGTTGAGCGAGACAATGCCGAAGCGCCGATATTCGATTGTTGGTCGAAAATAGCCGCTCTCGGGAGCGCGCCTAACGCGGGCGCGAACAGCGCAGATGGAGCGCAAGGCGCCCTGTGCAAAGCCGCAAGGCCTGGTCACACCGGCTGGCTGGGGCGGCAGGATTCGAACCTGCGAATGGCGGCATCAAAAGCCGCTGCCTTACCACTTGGCGACGCCCCAACGGGCCGGTGCGAGGGCGCTCTATAGCGCCGGGCGCATGAATGGCAAGGCAGGCTTAGAGCCGCGTCACCCAGCCATGCGGGTCGGCCGAACGGCCGCGCTGGATGTCGACGAGCTTGTCCTTGAGCATCGCGGTCACCTGTCCGGGGCCGCCGGCGCCGATCGTGAAGGCGGTGTCGCCGCGCGTGACTTTGCCGACCGGGGTGACCACCGCGGCGGTGCCGCAGGCAAAGCTTTCGGTCAGCTTGCCGCTTTCCGCATCGGCCTGCCACTGGTCGATCGCATAGGGCTCCTCGCGCACCGTCAGCCCGGCGTCGCGGGCGAGCGTGATGATCGCGTCGCGGGTGATGCCGGGCAGGATCGTGCCGGTCAGCGGCGGGGTGACGATGCTGCCGTCGTCGAACACGAAGAACATGTTCATGCCGCCCAGTTCCTCGATCCAGCGATGCTCGGCGGCGTCGAGGAAGACGACCTGGTCGTGACCCTTGGCGATCGCCTCGCGCTGCGCGACGAGGCTCGACGCATAATTGCCGCCGCATTTGGCGGCACCGGTGCCGCCGGGCGCGGCGCGGGTGTAATCCTCCGACACCCACAGCGAGATCGCGGGAGCGCCCGAGCGGAAATAATTGCCGACCGGCGAGATGATGACGAGGAACTGATATTCGGCGGCCGGCTTGACGCCGAGGAACACCTCGCTCGCGAACATGAAGGGGCGCAGGTACAGCGCGCCGCCGTCGACCGGCGGGAACCAGTGGGCATCGGCGGCGACAGCTTCCTTGACCGCGGCGATGAACAGCTCCTCGGGCAGTTCGGCCATCGCCATGCGACGCGCGCTGGCGTTGAAACGCGCCGCATTGGCATCGACGCGGAACAGCGCCATCGACCCGTCGTCGAGCCGATAGGCTTTCAGCCCCTCGAAGATTTCCTGCGCATAATGGAGCACCGCGGTCGCGGGGTCGAGCGTCAGCGGGCCGCGCGGCATCACCTGCGCATCGTGCCAGCCCTTCTCCTCCGAATAGCGGATCGAGACCATATGGTCGGTGAAGACGCGGCCGAACACCGGGTCCGCGATTGCCGCCGCGCGTACCTCGTCCGCGACCTTGCTGGGGTGCGGCAGGTGGGTGAAGGCGGGGAGCGACATGCGGGAACCTACTCGGTCAGGGGGTGAATCGAGGCCGCCTCTTGCCAAAGCGCGGCCCTTCGCGCAACGCTGGTGACTATGCCGAACGATAATTTTCTTTCACAAGTCCCCAGTGCCTCGGCCCTTTTCTTGCGCGAGGAAGAGGTCCGCCGCGGTATCGAGTTTCTGTTTTTCGCCCATGCGTCGCTATGGCGCACGATCGACGCGCGGCTGGCCGAGCAGGAATTGGGCCGCGCCCATTACCGCGCGCTCTATTTTATCGCGCGCCAGCCCGGCCTCGCGATTTCGGACCTGCTCGCGCTGCTCGGCATCACCAAACAGTCGCTGGGACGTGTGGTGAAGGACCTCGAGGCGCGCGAACTGCTGACGACGCGTCCCGGCGGCCGCGACCGGCGGCAAAAGGAGCTGCGGCTCACCGACGAAGGCCGCGCGATCGAGGCGGCGATCTTCGCACTTCTGCGCGACGCGATGAGCCGCGCCTATACCCATGCGGGGCAACAGGCGGTGACGGGGTTCTGGCAGGTCAGCGAGGCGTTGCTTCCGGCCCGCGAGCGCGAACGGGTCGGCAAATTGGGGAGCGAAAACTGAGCGTCGCCCCCCCGCGTAGGCGGGGGCCGCTAGAAGTTCGACACGGCGAGGCTGAGATATGCCGACAACGGCCCCCGCCTTCGCGGGGGCGACGTCAGCCTTCCCCGCGCGCGATATCGGCGAGTTCGCGGCCGCGATCGCGCGCGGCGCGCAGCACATTGGTCATCAGCGCGACGAGCTGGCCGCCCTCGTCGAGGATGTCGAGTCCCGCCTGCGTCGTGCCGCCTTTGCTCGCGACCTGTGCAACGAGCACCCCCGGCTTGTCCTCGCTGTCGGCGAGCAATGCGGTCGAGCCGCCGAAGGTCGCAAGCGCCAGCGCCAGCGCGTCCTCGCTCGACAGGCCAAGCCGTTCGCCGGCCGCAGCATAGGCTTCGATCAGGCGAAAGACGAAAGCCGGGCCGCTGCCGGTGAAGGCGGTGACCAGATCCATCGTCGAATCGTCGGCGAGCGGCACGACCTGGCCGAGGGGTTTCAGAAGCGCGGTGACCGCCTTGTCGTCGGTCCGGCCAAGGCTGGCGACCGCCGACACCCCGGCGCCGATCCGCGCGGCGAGGTTCGGCAGGATACGCACCTGTGCGCGGGCATTTGGAAAACGCGCGACAAGATCGGTCAACGACACCCCGGCGAGGATCGAGAGCAGATGGACGTCGTCGGTCACCTGCGGCGCGAGTTCGCCCGCGACTTCGCCGAGTTGCTGCGGCTTCATGCCGAGCATGATCCAGTCGGCATCGCCGCCCGCCGCCTGCCATTCGGCGAGTGCGGCATATTGGACGATGCCTTCGCGCGGGGCCGCCGCCGGATCGACGATCGCGACCTGCGCGGGATCGAGCCCCGCAGCCAGCCAGCGGTCGAGCATCGCACCAGCCATGTTGCCGCAGCCGACCAGCAACAGCTGGCCGGAAAAAGTCCGCAATGTCTTGGTCATGGTCTTTTCTTTTCGTTGTTACCGACAGCTGCTGTCCGGACCCGAAAGCAGGTCGAGGCAGCGGCCGTCGATCTTGGTGGCGTCCACCGGCAGTCCGATCAGCCCCGCCAGCGTGGGGAGGATATCGACCGTCATCACCGCATTGGGCTGTTCGAAACCGGCCAGCCCCTTGCGCCAGAACAGCATCGGTACGCGCCGGTCATAATCCCACACCGATCCGTGCGTCGCGACATAACCAAGGCCGGATTCGGGGATTGGGGTCACGCGCGGTTTGAGCACGACGACGAAATCGCCCGAACGCTGCGGATTGTAGGACGCCCGCAGCTTGTCCATCATCGACCAGACGTCGGGCGAACGCTTCGAGATTGGATATTTCGCCAGTTCCTCACCGGTCACGACGGCTTCGACCTGCGGATGCGCGCGCCAGCGCGCGAGCAGCTCGGCCGACGCCGCCTTGCGCTGCGCCGGGGTCAGCGCCTTCGACAGATACATGTCGCCGAACGGGCCGTCGCTATAGAGCAAAGGCTGCGGCAGGCCGAGCTTTTCGGCGACCGCCTTGCCCAGTTGGTCGGCGTCGAGACCGCGGTCGACGCGCTCGGCGGCGGGCCAGGCATTCTGGCGGTTGCGCTCGGGCAGGTCGTGGCCGCCATGGTCGGCGGTCAGCGCGACTGCATAATCGATGCCGCTTGCATCGAGCCGCGCGAAGAAATCGCCGAGTTCGCGGTCGAGACCCGCCATCTGCAGGCACATTTCGCTGCCCTCGGTGCCATAAGTGTGGCCGACATAGTCGGTCGCCGACAGCCCGACGATGAGCAGGTCGGTGGTGTCCCCCTCGCCCATCTTGCGCGTCTGGCGCAGCGCGGCGGCGGTCGCGAGGACCGCGCCATCGGCTTCGGGCGAGGCCATGAAGCCGCGGAAATTGCCGGCATCGCGCGCGAGGCGACCGGTGCCGACGGTCCCGCCCTTGTCGATCGGAATCGCGATATCCTTGGCCGCGCAATCGGCGGGCAGGAGCAGCGGCGGGCGCGGCTGCGCCATCGCCGCGGCGATCGCCGCGCCGGCCTGCGTCGCGACGGGCGACAGCGCCGTGCCGCGATAGCTGGTGAGCCCGGTGGGGACGAGCCACATCAGCTCGTCGGCCTGGTGCCCGCCCATCATGATCGCGGCGCGGTCCTTGCCCGCGACCGACACGACCTGTGTCCGGGGATCGCGCGCCTTCATCAGGTCGCCGAGCGTCGGGACGAGCAGATGCTTGACCGATGCGGCATATTTTCCGCTGCCCGAGGTCGTGCCGGTCACGCTCTCATCCTCGGCGCAATAGACGCGCTTGTCGTCGCGCGGCGTCGACAGGTCGAAATAATTGTTCGCGATGATCCCGGTGTGCGCGGGGTGGTTGCCGGTCAGGATCGTCGAATGACCCGGGCAGGTTTCGGTCGCGCCATGCGACTGATAGCCTGCGGGGAAGACGACGCCCGAGGCAAGCCGCGCGAGGCCGCCAGTGAATTTACCACGATATTCGGCGAAGATGTCGGCCGAAAACTGGTCGACCGCGACCATGACGATCAGCTTGGGCGGCGGCGTCTGCGCGGTGACCTTCTGTACAGGCGCGGCCGCATCCTGCGCGAAGCTGGCACCGGCTCCGGCGACACAAAGCGCGGCGGCGAGGGCGGTGTTGAGATATTTCATCTTCACGGGCGGCTTCTCCGATACAGGGGGTGTCAGCGCGGGCTGTCCTCTCGACGAAAGCCGCCTATATGGCAAGCCTCGAACGATGGATGGACATAGGACGGGCATGGATCGCAGCAGGGACGCTTTTGTGACAGGGGCTTGGCGCACGCTGCTCGCCATGCTGGCGCTGGCGACGCTCGCCCTCGCCCCCGCCCGCGCGCAGCCGGTGAACATCACGCCCGAACTGATCGCCGAGTCGCCGACGCCCGCGCCGGGCACGACATCGACGCTGGCGCTGAGCATGACGCCCGGCAAGGGCTGGCACGGCTATTGGCTCAACGGCGGCGATGCCGGGTTCGGCATGTCGGTCGACTGGAACCTGCCCGAAGGCGTGACCGTCGCCCCCTTCCGCTATCCGGTGCCCGAGGCGCTGATGCTCTTCGGCATGATGAACCATGTCTATGAGCATCCCTATGCGCTGCTCGCCGATATCAGGGTCGACCAGAGCGTCGCGCCGGGGACCGACCTGACGCTGTCGGGTATCGCCAACTGGCTCGCCTGCACCGACAAGATCTGCGTGCCCGAAAAGGCGGTGGTGTCGGTCAAGCTGACCGCAGGGGACGGCAAGGTCGCGGCGGCGTCGCGCGCGCGCTTCGACGCGTGGCGCGCGCGGCTGCCGCAGCCGCTCGACCGGCCGGGGACGTGGGAGCGCCGCGGCCAGACCTTGCGCTTCGGCATCCCCCTGCCCGAGGGTACCGCGATCGATGCACCGCACCTGTTCCTCGAAACACAGAATCTGATCGATTATCCCGCCCCGCAAAATTTCAGCCGCAACGGCGACTGGATCATCGTCGAAACCCGCGCCAATGGCGACGCCACCGGGCAGGTGGCGGGGCTGGTCAAGCTCGCCGACGGGCGCGGGCTGACGGTGACGTTCGAACCGGCCGCGGTGCGTGCGGCCGGCGAACCGATCGCGGTCGCCAAGCCGGGTATCGACATGGGGCTGTTCTGGACGGCGCTCGGCGGCGCGATCCTCGGCGGGCTGATCCTCAACCTGATGCCCTGCGTGTTCCCGATCCTCAGCCTCAAGGCGCTGAGCCTCGCGCGCTCGGGCGGCAATGCGCGCGAAGCGAAGGTCGAAGCGCTCGCCTATACCGCGGGCGCGGTGCTGGTCAGCCTCGCGCTCGGCGGCCTACTGCTCGCGCTGCGCGCGGCGGGCGAGCAGGTCGGCTGGGCGTTCCAGCTCCAGCATCCACTGAGCGTGTTCATCCTGCTGCTGCTCGCGATCGCGATCACCCTCAACCTGCTCGGCACTTACGAACTGCCCTCCTTCGGCGGCGGGCAAAAGCTCGCGGACCAGGGCGGCGCGGCCGGCGGTTTCTGGACCGGCGCGCTCGCGGCCTTTGTCGCGACGCCGTGCAGCGGGCCGCTGCTCGGTGCCGCGCTCGGCGCGACGCTCGTGCTCCCAGCATGGGCCGCGCTGCCGATCTTCGGCGGGCTGGGGCTGGGGCTCGCCCTGCCCTTCCTCGCCATCGGCTTCCTTCCCGCGCTGCGTCGCCGCCTGCCCAAGCCGGGACCGTGGATGGCAACCTTCCGCAAATGGATGGCGCTGCCGATGGGGCTGACGGCACTGGCGCTCGCGTGGCTGCTGTGGCGACAGGCGGGTAACGCAGGATGGCAGTCGGCGCTCGCCGCCATCATCTGGTCCATCGTGTTCTTTAACGCGCTCGGACGGCAACAGCGCGGACAGGCGGGCTGGCGGGCTGTTCTCTTTTTCCTCTTCGTCGCGGTCGCCATCACGGCGATCAGCGGAAGAGGGCTGGTCCATGCCGCTCGGAACGATGCCGAATCGACCATCGCTGGCGACCGTTTTTCCCCCGAAGCCCTCACCACTGCCCGCGCCTCGGGTAAGCCCGTCTTCGTCTATTTCACCGCCGACTGGTGCCTGTCGTGCAAGGCGAACGAGGCGGGCGCGATCAACCGCGAGGCGGTGCAAGAGGTCTTCAAGGCGAAGGGCGTCGTCACCCTCGTCGGCGACTGGACCAATGGCGACCCCGTCATCACGCGGACCCTCGCCGAACATGGCCGCAACAGCGTGCCGCTCTATCTCTGGTACGCCCCCGGCGCCGACAAGCCCGAGATTTTGCCGCAGATCCTGACCCCCGGCACGCTGACGGATTTGGCCACAAAATGACATTTCCGTTCGTCATTGCGAGCGCAGCGAAGCAATCCAGAGCGGTTTACGCCACCCTGGATTGCCGCGTCGCTTCGCTCCTCGCAATGACGGGATTGGGTTGATGGCGAAGATCCGCGCTGACCAGTTGCTTGTCGACTTAGGCCTCGCCGAAAGCCGGACGCGGGCGCAGGCGCTGATCCTCGCCGGGCTCGCCTTCATCGGCGATCGCAAGGTCGACAAGGCGGGGCAACAGGTCGCCGCGGATGCCGCGATCAGCGTCAAGGGCCGCGACCATCCGTGGGTGTCGCGCGGCGGGGTCAAGCTCGACCATGCGCTGGCGCATCTCGGCTGGGACGTGGCGGGCGCCGTCGCGATCGATGTCGGATCCTCGACCGGCGGCTTCACCGACGTGCTGCTGAGCCGCGCCGCCGCCCGCGTCTATGCGGTCGATTCGGGAACCAACCAGCTCGCATGGAAGCTGCGGCAGGACGACCGCGTCATCGTCCACGAACAGACGAGCGCGCGCATCCTGACGGCGGCGCATATCCCCGAACCCATCGACCTGATCGTCTGCGACGCGAGCTTCATCGCGCTGTCGAAGGTCCTGCCGGTGCCGATGTCCTTCGCGAAGGACGGCGCGCGGATGGTCGCGCTCATCAAGCCGCAGTTCGAGGCCGAACGCGGCGAGGTCGGCAAGAAGGGCGTTGTCCGCGATGCGGCTGTGCATGCGCGTATATGCACCGAAGTGCGAACTTGGCTCGAAGGCGAAAGCTGGTCGGTCGTCGATCTGGTCGAAAGCCCGATCACCGGACCCGAGGGCAATGTCGAATTCCTGATCGCCGCCGTCAAAGGTCCCGCTTGACGCTGCGCCGCGCAATCGCGACACCGCTGCAACGGAATCGCAAGCGAGGGGTATTGCGGGGATGACGGAAATCGCCACGCCGGGTCAGCTACGCATGTCTTATCTGCGCTGGGCGCTGGTGACGGTTCCAGCGGTCGTCCTGCTCGGCAGCCTCTCCGGGCTGCTGTCGAACAGCGGCTATGGCAATCGCTGGTTCGCATCGCTCGACCTGCCCGCGATCACACCGCCGGGGTGGGTTTTCGCCACGGTGTGGCCCGCGCTCTACATCTGCCTCGGCCTCTCGCTCGCGATGGTTCTGCATGCGCGCGGGGCGAAGGGACGCGGCATGGCGCTGCTGCTCTTCTTCGTTCAGCTGATCGCCAATTTCGCCTGGTCGCCGCTGTTTTTCGGCGCGCACGAGGTGACCAAGGCTTTTTACCTGATCGTGTTCATCCTGCTGATGACGATCGCCACCGCCTTCGCCTTCGCCCCGATCCGCAAGGCGGCGGCGTGGCTGCTCGTCCCCTATATGATCTGGCTGAGCTTTGCCGCGATCCTCAATTTCCAGATCGATCAGCGCAATCCCGACGCCGAAGCCCTTGTCCCGCACGCGGCAAGCACCCAGATATAGCCCGGCAAGGGGTCTCTCCCCCGACGAAGGAAGTAAGACATGCAGAGCGAAAACCGCTTTTTCGATGATCTGGCCAAGATGGTGAATGGCGTTGCCGGAACCGTCGCCGGCGCCGGCCGCGAGGCCGAAACCGCGATGCGCGAGCGCGCCAAGGAATGGATCGGCCGCATGGATTTCGTCAGCCGCGAGGAATTCGAGGCGGTGAAACAAATGGCCGCCACCGCGCGCGCCGAGGCCGAAGCGCTGAAGGCGCGGCTCGACAAGCTGGAAGGCGTGAGCAAGGCCGATACCGTCAGGACGCCCCCGGGCAAACCGGCGGCCAAGCCCGCCGCGGCGCGCAAGCCCAAGGCCTGACGCAGCGACTCGCCACCTTGCGCGTTTGTCGCTAAAGGCGCGCGCATGAGTGACGATATCTACGACGAAGACGACGGCCATGACGCGGCGCCGATGGAAATGCTGGCGTCCTATTTCGCCGCGCACGACTGGCCGCACGAAATGGTCGGCGAGGACGAGATCGTCGCGACCGCGCAGGGCAGCTGGACGACCTATGAACTGCGCGCCGTTTGGCGCGCCGACGACGGCGTCATCCAGCTGCTCGCTTTTCCCGACATCCGCGTCGTCGAGGACAAGCGCGCTGTCGCGCACGAAGCGCTGGCGCTGATCAACGAACAGCTCTGGCTCGGCCATTTCGAACTGTGGTCGAACAGCGGCACGATCCTGTTCCGCCACGGCCTGTTGCTCGGCAGCGAGGCCTCGCTGCCGCTCGACCTGACCGAGACGCTGATCGAAAGCGCGATCGACGAATGCGAGCGCTTTTACCCGGTGTTCCAGTTCGTGCTGTGGGGCGGCAAAAGCCCGGCGGAAGCGCTGGCGGCATCGCTGATCGAAACGCGCGGCGAGGCCTGACGCCCGCCCCTATTCCGTTTGTGTAGCGCGAAGTCGAGACAGGTGAAGGCGCGCACGATATCAGCGTGTCTCGACTTCGCTCGACACAAAAGGGTTGAGAGATTCGTTTAGCGCTTCTCGAACCGCGTCAGCCCCGCACCCAGCTCATTCTGCCCGATCGCCAGCGCCTCGCCGCTCCAGTCGGCGACGAACACCGATTTGCGGTCCATGCCGGCGGGCAGGGTCGCGCGATTGCCCTCGATCACCAGCCCGCGCGACGGGTTCTTGCGCTCCTCGGCGGCGACCGCGATCAGAGCGGAGTAATTTTCCTTGTCGCGGCCCTGGATCAGCATGTTGTTCGCGATCCGGCCGACCGATCCCGACGGCAGGTCGATCATATAGTTGGTCGCTGTGCCCTGCGTGTCGTCGAAGCTGTTGTCGCGCACATCGACCTGGATGCCGCGCGACTTGAAATAATGGCCGCCGCTGCCCTTTTCGAAACGCGTGCGGGTGACGACGACACGGCCGTAAATGCCGGTGTAGACGCTGTGCGCGCAGCTCAGCCCGCGGTCGCAGCGGCCGAGGCGCGAGAAGGTCGACCGGTCGATGGTCAGCGTCGCCTCGGGATCGTCAGCGGTAAGGATGCCTTCCTCGCTGTTGCGGAACAGGCTGTTGGCGATTTCGAGGTCGCTTTTCTCCAGCCGGATGCCCGCGCCATTGCCGTCGGGCACGCGCATATTCTGGAACACGATCCCGTCGACCTTCGCGCCCGCGCCGCGCAGTACCAGCGCCGCCTTGCCCTCGCAGGTCACACCGTCGAAGATCGCACGGCCCGGTTCGGCGGCGACGAAGGCGATGCGCCCGGCGGTCTGGATCGCGCAGTCGCGATGATAGCCCGGCGCGATGGTGATCGTCCCCTGTCCCTCACCGATCGCGTCGACCGCATCCTGCAGGCGCGAGAAGCCCCGGCCGTCGATGCTGTAGGGGGCACCGCCACCGGTTTGCGCGGGCGCGGGGGCGGCAATAACCGCAGCGGCGATGAGCAGCGCGGTGACGAGGCTGGGACGAATGCGGATCATCGCGCACCTATAGGCGACGGGGGCGGGGCAGTCGTTTGCAAGGCTGGTTAATATCGGCGCCGTCCCGAAAGCGGACGGTTGACGTGCTATGGGTTAAGGGCAGGTTTGGGACAGTTAGCTGCCATTCGCTGCAGCTCGGTTTGCTGCCATTCCACCGCATGGCGCAGACTCGTTTTTCATACCGTCCTCAACTGCGATGCGAATCCGTTTGCCAGCAACTGTAACCGATGCGGGGACGTCCATCTTCTTCGCACTATCAAATCGGAGAACCAGCGTGTTGGCGTCATTCCAGTGAAGGTCGATGCCATATGCACAATCACTTCGAACGGCGCCGTATAAACTGCCGGCATTGACGGGCTTTTCACCTCGATGGTCCGCCGGGTGAAGCTCAATCAGGTAACCGAAGGAGGTCGTGGCGCCGCCGTTTGTTTCCAGCAAGATCGCATGAACGCGCCCATCAGGCGATTTAGCCCAAGCCACTTCGTCCCGAGAAGAGCCGCCGAGCGCATCGGTGCAAGACACGAGCAAGAACAGCAAAATCGCGATTTGGGTGCGCATCTTTGATTAGTTGCCACCTTAGCAGCATGACCGCAAACGTCCGAAACCCACCCCTTACCGCCAGGGTCGGATCGTCATATTGGGCGAATAATAGGTCAGATATTGCGCCAGCCGCGGCTTGTCCGAGCGGTTCGGGCTTGCCGCATGGGGCAGGTCCTGGCGCCAGATGATCAGGTCACCGGCCTTGCCCGCGATGTGCTTCACGTCCGCCGAGAGGTCGGCCTCGCGCGGGTTGGCGCCGTCGAGGCCCGCCAGCCAGCCATCGATGCGCTTGTGAAAACCGGGCACGCAGCGGAATGCGCCCTGATCCTCGGCAGTGTCGCTGAGATAGAGGACCGCCTGCGTTCCGAACGGGATCGGCTGGACCAGGCTGGCATCCCAATGCACGTCCGATCCCGCGAACGGCCGGTCGGCGCGCTCGGGCGGGTTGAAACCCATGCGGTCGATCGTCACCCACAGATTTTCGCCGCCCCATAATTGGGCGAAGGCCTTATGGACGCGCGGGCTGCGCCGCGCGGCCTCAAGCGCGGGATGTTGGAAATGCGGCACCATGATGCCGTTGGTCTTCGCCGTGAACCAGCTTTCGACATCGTCGGGCGACGCGTCGATCACCCCCCAGAGCAGCGCCTTGACCGCCGCAATCTCGTCTGCACCGATCGCGTCGGACAGGATCACATAGCCATGCGCGTCCCAATGGGCGAGCGCGGCGGCGTCGAGCACGTCGGGCATCGCCGCGATCGCGTCGAGTTGCGCTTGCGCGTCCCCGCCCGGCGGCATTTCATAGAGCCAGGCGTGATAGCGATCGACGAGGCGCGGGTCGGGCGGACCGGCGGTTTCGAGGATCCACGCCTGGAAACCCGCATAGTCGGGTTTCACCTGATAAAGCTGTTCGAACACCTGCTGGTTGCCGAGGCCCAGCGTGTCGAGCAGCAGCTTTCCCACCATCTCGTCGAGCGGCGGTCCCTTGCCGCTGTGCGACGCCCAAAATTCCTCGAGACAGGCGATTTCAAGCACTTCGGACATGGACAGCCTTCGTCAGTCGAGGTTGGGGCGCAGCCAGCGCGTCGCGGTCTCGATATCGACCCCGCGCCGCTCTGCATAGTCCGCAAGCTGATCGCTGCCGATCCGCGCCACCCCGAAATATTGGCTCTCGGGATGGCCGAAATAGAAACCGCTGACCGCAGCGGTGGGCAGCATCGCATAGCTTTCGGTGAGCACCAGCCCGGCCGTGTCACCCGCCTGCAACAGGTCGAACAGGATCGGTTTCAGGCTGTGGTCGGGGCACGCCGGATAGCCGGGCGCCGGACGGATGCCGCGATATTCCTCCTTGATCAGCGCCTCGTTGGTCAGTTGCTCACCGGGCGCATAACCCCACAAGGTCGTACGAACATGCTGGTGCAGCCGCTCGGCAAAGGCCTCGGCGAAGCGGTCGGCGAGCGCCTTCAGCAAGATGTCCGAATAATCGTCCTTGTCGGCGCGAAAGCGCTCCGAATGCGGCTCGATGCCGTGGATGCCGACCGCGAAACCGCCCATCCAGTCGCCCGCCGGGTCGATGAAGTCGGCAAGGCACATATTGGCGCGGTCGCGGCTCTTCTTGATCTGCTGGCGCAGGAAGGGGAGCGTCACATGGCGCTCTTCCTCGGCGAGGTGGATAGTTACGCTGTCGCCGTCGCGGGCGCAGGGCCAGAAGGCGCAGACGCCGCGTGCGGTCAGCCATTTCTCCGCGATCAACTGGTCGAGCATCGCATCGGCGTCGGCCTTGAGCGCCCGCGCGGTTTCGCCGACGATCTCGTCGTTCATGATCGACGGCCAGGTGCCGTGCAATTCCCACGCCCGGAAGAAGGGCGTCCAGTCGATGCAATCGCGCAAATCCTCGAGCGACCAGTCGTCGAAGCGGTGCAGCCCGGGCTGGAGCGGCGGCGGCGGTTTGTCGCTGAGATAGGCGTCGTAATAATTGGCGCGCGCCTCTTCGAGCGTATGCAGCACGCTCTGTCCCTTGCCCGCGCGCACGTCGCGAACATGGGCGTAGTCGTCCTTGAAGCCCTGCACATAAGCGTCGCGCCCGGTGTCGCTGACCAGCGCGGTCGCAACGCCGACCGCGCGGCTCGCGTCGAGCACATGGAGCACCGGCCCCTTGTACGCGACGTCGATGCGCAGCGCGGTGTGGACCCTCGACGTCGTCGCGCCGCCGATCAGCAGCGGCATCGTCATGCCCGCGCGCTGCATCTCCTCGGCCACCGTCACCATTTCGTCGAGCGAGGGCGTGATCAGCCCCGACAGGCCGATGATGTCGGCGTCATTCTCGTTCGCCGCCTCGAGGATTTTCGACCAGGGCACCATGACGCCGAGATCGACGATCTCGAAGCCGTTGCACTGGAGCACGACGCCGACGATATTCTTGCCGATGTCGTGGACGTCGCCCTTGACGGTCGCCATCACGACCTTGCCCTTGCCCTTCGCGCCCGGCTCCTTCGACGCCTCGATGAAGGGCAGCAGATGCGCCACCGCCTTCTTCATCACGCGCGCCGATTTCACGACCTGCGGCAGGAACATCTTGCCCGATCCGAACAGGTCGCCGACGACGTTCATGCCGTCCATCAGCGGCCCCTCGATCACTTCGATCGGGCGCGGCAGCAGCAGGCGCATTTCCTCGGTATCGTCGACGACATAGGCGTCGATGCCCTTGACCAGCGCATGTTCGAGCCGCTTGGCGACCGGCCAGCCGCGCCATTCCTCGGCGGCCTTCTCCTGCGCCGGATTGCTGCCCTTGTAACGTTCGGCGAGCGCGATCAGCCGCTCGGTCGGCGATTCCACCTCTCCTTCAACCTTGCGGTTGAGCACGACATCCTCGCACGCCTGGCGCAGTTCGGGGTCGATCGTGTCATAGACGTCGAGCTGCCCCGCGTTGACGATCGCCATGTCGAGCCCGGCGGGGATCGCATAATAAAGAAAGACGCTGTGCATCGCGCGGCGTACCGTCTCGTTGCCGCGGAAGCCGAACGACAGGTTGGAAAGCCCGCCCGAAAAATGGACGTGCGGGCAACGGACGCGGATCACCTTGACCGCCTCGATGAAATCGACGGCATAATTGTCATGCTCTTCCAATCCCGTCGCGACCGCGAAGACATTGGGATCGAAGATGATGTCCTCGGGCGGAAAGCCGATACCCACGAGCAGCTTGTAGGCGCGCTCGCAGATTTCGATCTTGCGTTCCATCGTGTCGGCCTGTCCGACCTCGTCGAACGCCATGACGACGACCGCGGCGCCATAGGCCATGCATTTGCGCGCATGTTCTAGGAACGGCTCTTCGCCCTCCTTCATGCTGATCGAATTGACGATCGGCTTGCCGGGGACGCATTTCAGCCCCGCCTCGATCACGCTCCATTTCGAGCTGTCGATCATCACCGGGACCCGCGCGATATCGGGTTCGGCGGCGATGAGCTTGAGGAAGGTCGTCATCGCATATTCGGCGTCGAGCAGACCCTCGTCCATGTTGACGTCGATGATCTGCGCGCCATTCTCGACCTGCTGGCGCGCGACCTCGACCGCCGCGGTATAGTCGTCGGCGAGGATCAGCTTCTTGAACGCCGCCGAGCCGGTGACGTTGGTGCGCTCGCCGATATTGACGAAATTGGTGGCGGAGGAGGAAGCGGTTTCGGTCATCTGATCCATCTTCTCCCCTCCCGCTTGCGGGAGGGGTCGGGGGAGGGCTTGTTCAATCATCGTCGGTCGGTGCGGGGTGAGACAGGCCCTCCCCTAGCCCCCTCCCGCAGGCGGGAGGGGGCTAGGCCGCCATCGTGAAGGGTTCGAGGCCGGCGAGGCGTGTGCGCACCGGCACCTGCGGCAGGTGGCGCGGCGTGAGGCCGGTCACCGCCTTTGCCATCGCCGCGATATGCGCAGGGGTCGAACCGCAGCAGCCGCCGAGAATATTGACCTGGCCATGCTCGGCCCATTCGCCGACAAGGCCCGCGGTGGTGTCGGGCATCTCGTCATATTCGCCGAGTTCGTTGGGCAGCCCGGCGTTGGGATAGACCATCACCAGCGCGTCGGCGATTTCCGATAGCACTTTCACATGCGGCCGCAGCTGCGCCGCGCCGAACGAGCAGTTGAGCCCGATCGTCAACGGCTTGGCGTGGCGCACCGCGTACCAGAAGGCCTCGACCGTATGCCCCGACAGGTTTCGGCCCGACAGGTCGGTGAGCGTCATCGAGATCATCAGCGGCAGCTCGCGCCCGACCTTCGCCTCGGCCTCGATCACCGCGGCGATGCCCGCCTTGGCATTGAGCGTATCGAAGATCGTTTCGATCAGGATGAAGTCGGCGCCGCCCTCGGCCAGCGCGATCGTTTGCTCAAGATAGACGGTCTTGAGATGGTCGAAGTCGATCTCGCGAAACCCGGGATCGTTGACGTCAGGCGACAGGGACAAGGTCTTGTTGGTCGGCCCGATCGCGCCGGCGACAAAGCGCGGGCGCCCATCCTTCTCGGCATATTCGTCGGCGAGCCGCCGCGCTATTTTCGCACTCTCGACATTGATATCGCGGACCAGATGCTCGGCCCCGTAATCCGCCTGGCTGATCATATTGGCCGAGAAGGTGTTGGTCGAGACGATGTCCGATCCGGCGTCCAGATAGGCGCGGGTGATCGTCTCCGGCACCTCGGGCTTGGTGATCGCGAGGATGTCGTTGTTGCCCTTCTGGTCATGGCTCAGCCCGAGCGACCCGGCATAATCCGCCTCGGCCAGCTTCCAGTTCTGAATCTCGGTCCCGAACGCACCATCGGTGAGCAGGATGCGTTCCTTGGCGGCAGCGATCAGGGCTTCGCGGGCGGTGGTCGTCATGCGGCTTTCTCCGTCGCGGGCGCCGCCGGACGAACCCCCAGCATATGGCAGATCGCATAGCTGAGTTCGGCGCGGTTGAGCGTGTAGAAATGGAAGTCGCGAACCCCGCCCGCATAAAGCCGGCGGCAAAGTTCGGCGGCGGTCGTCGCGGCGACGAGCTGGCGCGCGGCGGGGAGGTCGTCGAGTCCCTCGAACAACGAAGCCAGCCAGCGCGGCACGTCGGTGCCGCACATCGCCGACATGCGCTGGATCGCGGCGAAATTGCTGACCGGCATGATGCCGGGCAGGATCGGCGCGGTGATGCCCGCCGCCGCCGCGGCATCGCGGAAACGGAAGAAGGTATCGGGTTCGAAGAAGAATTGCGTCATCGCGCGGGTCGCCCCGGCGTCGAGCTTGCGCTTGAGATTGTCCAGATCGGCCTGCGGACTCAGCGCCTCGGGGTGCATCTCGGGATTGGCGGCAACCGAGATCTCGAACGGCGCGATCTCGAGCAGGCCCGACACCAGATCGGCGGCGCAGCCATAACCATCGGGGTGGGCGCGGAAGCTCTCGCCCTTCACCGGCGGGTCGCCGCGCAGCGCGACGACGTGGCGGATGCCGGCATCCCAATAGGCCTGCGCAACCTCGGCGATCTCGTCGCGGCTGGCATCGACGCAGGTCAGGTGCGCGGCGGCGGGGATGCCCGTTTCCTGAACGATGCGCGCGACGGTCGCGTGGGTGCGCTCGCGCGTCGACCCGCCCGCGCCATAGGTCACCGATACGAAGCGCGGACCGAGCGGTTCGAGCGTGCGGATCGAGTCCCACAAAGTCTCGCCCATCTTATCGGTCTTGGGCGGGAAAAATTCGAAGCTGATGCCGATGTCGCCGGCAAGTCCGGCAAACAAGGGCGACGCGGCGGCGCGATGCGCCTCCGCCAGCGAGTTGAGATTGGTCGTCATGCCGCAAGCCTTTTGCGCTGCCCGTCCTCGCGAACGGGGGATTGATCTTCGTCCGAGCGGCGGCGGCCGAGCCAGAGCTTGACCGCCAGATCGCCGCCTTCGAGCGTTTGCGAATTTTCGAGCACCATGCCCGCCGAGGCGAACCAGCCGCGCATCTGCGCGTCCGAAAAGCCGAGGCGCGCGTGCGCGGCGACGTTGCGCATTTCCTCATCCTCGTGCGGCGCGAAATCGACGATCAACAGATGCCCGCCGCCCCGCAGCACCCGGCTGGCCTCGGCGATCACGCGGTCGGGTTCGTGCGCGAAGTGCAGCGCCTGATGGATCACGATGCTGTCGATCGTCGCGTCGTCGAGCGGCAGGTTCAGGAAATCGCCCTGCACCAGGTCGATCGGCACCGGCTGGTCGGCGAGCTTGGCGCGCGCGATGCGCAGCATTTCGGGGCTGCGGTCGAGCGCGGTGATACGGCGCACGCTCGGCGCAAAAATCTCCGCCATCCGGCCCGTCCCGGTGCCGATATCGAGCAGATGGCCGAGCCGGCGGCCCGCCACCAGCGCGAGCATCGCCGCCTCGACTTCGCTTTCGGGAATATGGCGCGAACGGATCGCGTCCCATTCGGCGGCATGATCGGCGAAATAGCGTTCGGCAACCGCGGCGCGTTCGGTGCGAACCGCGGCAAGCCGCTGCGCGTCATAGCCGATGATCAGCGCCTCGCGCGGCGAGAAGGGCCAGAGTTCGGCGCGCGCCAGGATTTCGCCGACCGGACCACCCTCGGCGATACGCAGGAACACCCAGCTCCCCTCGCGGCGGCGCTCGATGATCCCGGCGTCGGCAAGGATACGGACGTGGCGCGACACACGCGGCTGGCTTTGTTCGAGGACGACCGCAAGCTCGCCGATCGCCAGTTCCATCTCGCGCAGCAAGGCGACGACTCGCAGGCGGGTCGGGTCGGCCAAGGCACGGAAAATGTCGATAAGCTCGGTCACATACACACATATAAAGATTTCTTTATATCCAGTCAACCGAGCGCGGTGCCGCATTTCCGGCGCCTTTCCCAAAGATGAACGACCGCCTCGTCTCATTTGCGCCAGACCACGCAAAAAGCCCGTTGCACCGGATTCTGCGAAATTGTAGCGGTAAGGGCGGTTGGCAACTCGCCGGGTTCGGAATGGACCGTCTCCGGAATGCTACCGATCAGTTCAATCGAGAGGGGTATTCCCATATGAAAAAGTCGATCACTCTGTCGCTCGTCCTCGCCGCCTCGCTGGGCCTCGCCGCTTGCGGCGAAAAGAAGGCTGACGAAGCCGCAACCCCCGAAGCGACGACCGAAGCCACCACCGAAGGTGCTGCCGACGGTGCGATGGACGCCGCTGCCGGTGCCGCCGACGCGACCGCCGCTGCCGCTGGCGAAGCTGCCGACGCCGCGACCGGCGCCGCCGACAAGGCTGGTGAAGCTGCCGACAAGGCCGGTGAAGCTGCCAAGGCCGCTACCGAAGCGACCGACGCTGCCAAGGCTGCTGTCGACGCTGCCAAGAAGTAAGCGTTCCGCCAGCCTTTCGGCTGAAGGAATAAGGGGTCGCCGGTGCAAGCCGGCGGCCCTTTTCCGTTTTGGAACAAGGGCCAGCGCCCCGCACCGCTGCTCTACGGTTGCCAAGCGCACGGCGGGGGGTTAGTCCTTGCCGTCAGGGACCGGATGCCGGTCACCTTGGCATTCGAAAGGAATTACCATGCGTAAACTTATCATCGCGTCGATCGCCGCTGCGGCTTTCAGCCTGACCGCCTGCTCGGAAAAGGCGAAGGAAGAAACCTCGGAAGCCGGCGCCGCCGTCGCCGATGACGCCGCCGCTGCCGGCGATGCCGTTGCCGCCGGTGCAGCCGATGCCGCCGACGCGACCGCCGCTGCCGCCGACAAGGCCGGCAACGCCGTCGAAGGCACCGTGAACGCCGCCGGCGACGCCGCTGCCGCCGCTGGCGACAAGATCAAGGACGAAACCGCCAAGGCCGAAGCCAACGACAAGAAGTAAGTCGTTGGCGCGCTGACGCGTGCATCAAAAAGAGGGCTCCATTCCAAAGCGGATGGAGCCCTTTTTTGCGGGAGAGAAACGATGCCGAACCGCAGGACCGCTACGCTGGCCCCCGTTGCCGCAGCGCTGATGCTGATGACCGGGTGCGGCGGCACCGACAATGAACCCGGCCCGGGCGGCGTGACCGTCGGCGAGGCCAAGGCGCTCGACGACGCCGCCGACATGCTCGAAAGCCGCGATGGCACGGCGCCCCCCGACGCGACCGCCGCCGATCGGGATCAGGCGAAGAAATAACCGCCTTCCGTCCGCGCCGCCGCGGCGCTAGAATGGAGGCGTCCCGCGACTGGCGCTGAAGATGGAGTCCCATCGGGAAGCGGGACGGACCGATCGGTCCTGCGAGCCGCGCGCCTGGGTGATCCATCGCCAGCGCAAGGACACGCCCATGACCGATATCCGGCCGATCACCATCGTCTTCCTGCTGTTCCCCGGTATCACCCAGCTTGACTTCACCGCGCCCGCTCAGGCCTTGAGCCGCATGCCCGGGGCCACACTCGTCGGTGCGGCGGCGAACCTCGATCCGATCGTCACCGACAGTGGCTTTTCAATCCTGCCGACGCATGATTTCGCCTCGGCGCCGCAAGCCGACATTCTCTGCGTTCCCGGCGGCCACGGCGTCGTCAACGCTTTGGGCGATCAGGCAACGATCGCTTTCATCGCGCGGCAGGCGGCGGGCGCCGCATGGGTGACGAGCGTGTGCACCGGCGCCTTCCTGCTCGGCCGCGCCGGATTGCTCGCGGGCAAGCGCGCGACGACGCATTGGGGCTACACCCATCTTTTGCCGCGCGTCGGCGCCGAACCGGTGAAAGCACGCGTCGTCGAACATGGCAATATCGTCACCTGCGGCGGCGTGACCTCGGGCCTCGATTTCGCGCTCACCCTGATTGCGCGGCTGAAGGGCGAGGCCGTCGCACAAGCGATCCAGCTTGCGATCGAATATGACCCCGCGCCGCCCTTCGCCGGCGGCCATCCCGACCGGACACCCGCCGCGATTACCGCCGGTCTGAAGACGCGGGTCTATGATGCGGCGGCGGCGCGGATGGAGGCGGCGCTGACGCCGCCCTAGCGGCAGTCGGTCAGCGCAATCTCGAACAGCTTCGACCAATATTTGCCGGTGACGAACAAGCGCTTCTTGTTCGCGTCCCACGCGATGCCGTTGAGCACCGCGTCGGGATCGCCAACGCCTGCCGTCGCGCTCAATCCCGTCAGGTCGACATATGATTTGACGGTTCCCGTTGCGGGGTCGATGCGCACGATCGCGTCGGTCATCCAGACATTGGCCCAGATTTCGCCCTTGATCGTTTCGAGCTCGTTGAGCATCGCCAGCGGCCGGCCGGCGAAGCGCACCGTAACCTTGCCCTTTTCGGTCATTGTCGCGGGATCGAAAAAGCGCAGGTCGGGCGTGCCATCGCTGAGAACGAGATCGTCGCCGACCATCGTGACCCCCCAGCCCTCGCCCTTGTAGCGGAAATCGCCGATCGGTTTCAGGTCCTGGAGCCGCCAGCGATGGCCGACGCCGCCCTGCCAGGTGACGCCGATGATCTGGTCGCGCCAGCGCGTGATGCCCTCACCGAACTCGTCGACGGGCAGCTTCGTTTCGGCGAGCGCCTTGCCCGTCGCAAGGTCGAGCCGCGCGAGGCGCGAGCGGCCATATTGGCCGGTACCTTCGTAAAGATAGCCATCGTGCCAGAAGAGCCCCTGGGTGAAGCTGTCCTTGTCGTGCGGATAGGTCTCGACGATGCGATAGCCGCAGCGCGGCACCGTCGGCAGTGCGGGCTCGGCCACGGCGGGCGCGGGGGCCGGCGCGGGCGGGGTGGCGACGGCGGGCAGCGCGAGCGCCGCCGCAGCGATCAGGAGCACGCGCGACGCGATCATGCCACCGGCTCCGACGGCGTCTTGGCCGCGAGCCGCAGTTCCTCGATCCGCGCATGAGTCGCGAGCAGGGGTGCGGCGGCGGCGCGCAGCGCGGGCGACGCCTCGCGCTGCTTGGCCGCGGAATCGCCGGTGAAGGCCTGTCCGGGCGCCTTCGAATAGCGCCCACCCGCCGCGACGATCTTGTCGAGCGAGGCCGCATCGGGCGCGACCCCGAAATGCGGCAGGAGCGCGTCGGTCAAGGCGGCGGGAAGCTGGTCATAGTTGAGCAGCAGGCAATCGCCGTCGACCGCGTCCGCCGCGGCCGAGCAGATGCGTCCGAGGATCCACGCGGGATAATCCTCCGCCGCCGCGCCTTCCGCCGGATCGACACCATAGGCCTCGAGCGGCAGCACCCGGGGCCGGCAATGCATCCCCGGTCGGCGCTGCTGCGATACCAGCACCTCGACGGGATCGCGGTAGAGAAAGGTCCAGGGTGTGTCGGGCCATATACCGCGGAGCAACGGCAGCACGAGAGCGTGCCAGGCGTCGAGCTTGATGAAGCGATGCCGTGCATCGCCGCCGCGGTCGCGGGTCAGCGCGCCGGCCATCGCGCGGATCGCAGCGGGCGACACCTGCCCCAGTCCGACAAGCTGGATCACCGTGTCGAGGACCGGCGGTTCGGCGAGGACGATATGGTCGGGCGCCGCGCCGAGCATCTGGCCGACGAGCGTCGAACCGCAGCGCGACATGTGGAAGACGAGTCCGTCGGGCGGCGACGCCTCGACGAAAGGCTCGATCGCCGACAGCGGGGTCGCGGTGCGCATCAGCCGGTTGAACGGCAGCAGCCGGACCTTGCGCCATGTTTCTTCGAAAAAGGGATCGGTCAGCGGCAGGCCGGCGAAATGCAGCCATTCGATGACGATCGCACCCTGATAGGGTTTGAGTTCGACCGGCAACCAGTGGCGCGGCGGCGCCTCGGCCAGCCGCAGCGCGGGCAGTTCCTGCTCCATCTGCGGCGTCGCGGCGCGGGCAAGGCCGGCGGCAAAGGCATCGCGGGCGATCGGCAGGCCGAGTTCGGCGGCATAAGCCGTGATCGCGTCGAGAAAGGTCGCCGTATCGGCAAGCGGAGCAAGCCGGAGCTGCGCCGCCTCATCGGCCAGCAGCGCGGCGCGGAGGCGGTCGATGGGCGTGGCGGTCGTCATGCCGCCTCCATGCCCTTCCCTCGCTTGTCCCGCAAGCGCGAGGGACAAAGGGAAAGGGCCGGAGAGTTTCCTCCCCGGCCCTTCCTGTCAGCTTGCGCCGAGCGATGGGTGCAACAAGGACTTTAGAAGTCCATGCCGCCCATGCCGCCCATGCCGCCGCCGCCCATGGGCATGGCGGGCTTGTCGTCGGGCGTTTCGGCGATGCCGGCTTCGGTGGTGATCAGCAGACCGGCAACCGAGGCGGCATCCTGCAGCGCGATGCGGACGACCTTGGTCGGGTCGATGACACCGGCCTTGACCAGGTCTTCATAGACGTCGGTCGAGGCGTTGAAGCCGAAGCTCGTGTCCTTCTGGTCGAACAGCTTGCCCGCGACGACACCGCCGTCGAAGCCCGCGTTTTCGGCGATCTGGCGAACCGGAGCCTGCAACGCGCGACGGATGATGTCGATGCCGCGGGTCTGGTCTTCGTTGATGCCCGACAGGCCTTCGAGGGCCTTGGTCGCGTACAGCAGCGCCGTACCGCCGCCGGGGACGATGCCTTCTTCGACCGCAGCGCGGGTTGCGTGGAGAGCGTCGTCGACGCGATCCTTGCGTTCCTTCACTTCGACTTCCGAAGCGCCGCCGACCTTGATCACCGCAACACCGCCGGCGAGCTTCGCCAGACGTTCCTGCAGCTTTTCCTTGTCGTAGTCGCTGGTCGTCGTTTCGATCTGGGCGCGAATCTGTTCGACGCGGCCCTTGATCGTTGCGGCTTCACCGGCACCGTCGACGATGGTGGTGTTGTCCTTGTCGATGGTGACGCGCTTGGCCTGGCCGAGCATGGCGAGCGTGACGGTTTCGAGCTTGATGCCCAAGTCTTCGCTGATCATTTCACCGGCGGTGAGGATCGCGATGTCCTGCAGCATCGCCTTGCGGCGATCGCCGAAGCCCGGTGCCTTGACGGCCGCGACCTTCAGGCCGCCGCGCAGGCGGTTGACCACCAGCGTCGCGAGCGCTTCGCCTTCGATGTCTTCGGCGATGATCAGCAGCGGGCGACCCGACTGAACCACGGCTTCGAGGATCGGCAGCATCGCCTGCAGGTTCGAGAGCTTCTTTTCGAAGATCAGGATGTACGGATCGGCCAGCTCGACGAGCATCTTTTCCGGGTTGGTGATGAAGTAGGGGCTCAGGTAGCCGCGGTCGAACTGCATGCCTTCGACGACGTCGAGCTCGAAATCGAGGCCCTTGGCTTCTTCGACGGTGATCACGCCTTCCTTGCCGACCTTTTCCATCGCTTCGGCGATCTTCTCGCCGACTTCGGTGTCGCCATTGGCCGAGATGATGCCGACCTGGGCGATTTCAGCGGTGCCCGAAACGGGCTTCGACTGTGCCTTGATCGTTTCGACAACCTTGGTGACCGCGAGGTCGATGCCGCGCTTCAGGTCCATCGGGTTCATGCCGGCGGCAACCGACTTCATGCCTTCGCGCACGATCGCCTGGGCGAGAACGGTCGCGGTGGTGGTGCCGTCGCCGGCCTTGTCGTTCGCCTTCGATGCGACTTCGCGCAGCATCTGGGCGCCCATGTTTTCGAACTTGTCCTTGAGTTCGATTTCCTTGGCGACGGTGACGCCGTCCTTGGTGATGCGGGGCGCGCCGAAGCTCTTGTCGATCACGACGTTGCGGCCCTTGGGACCGAGGGTGACCTTCACCGCGTCGGCGAGGGTGTCGACACCGCGCAGGATGCGTTCGCGCGCGTCGCGCGAGAATTTGACGTCTTTAGCAGCCATGTGCTTGTTCCTTTGAAATGCACGGAAAACCGCGCAACTTTACACTGAAATCGCATCCGCAAGGGACGCGGGGACGGTTCAGGCGATGACGCCCAGAATGTCCGATTCCTTCATGATCAGCAGCTCTTCGCCGTCGACCTTGACTTCGGTGCCCGACCATTTGCCGAACAGGATGCGGTCGCCCGCCTTGACGTCGAGCGGGGTCACCTTGCCATCATCGGCGCGGGTACCGGTGCCGACCGAGACGACTTCGCCCTCCTGCGGCTTTTCCTTGGCGGTGTCGGGGATGATGATGCCGCCGGCCGTCTTTTCTTCGGCTTCGATACGGCGGACAAGCACGCGGTCGTGCAGCGGACGAAATTGAGCCATGGGACTCCCTCCAAATGATACGAACTATAGTCCTTTAGCACTCGCCACGGGGGAGTGCTAACAGGCGGGCATATGGGTGGGAGTCAGATAGGCGTCAAGGCGACTCCCACAAGATTCTTGTGAAGTTTTTGCGTCAGGCCGGTAACAGGCCGAGCCGGGCGCGCATCCGCCAGCGCAGCAGCAGCAGCCCGGCAACGAGCACCAGCCCGACCGCCAGCCCGATCCACACCCCGACTCCGGCCCATGGCGTCCAGAAGCCGAGGTAGATCGCGGTGCCATAACCGCCGATCCAGTAACCGCAGATCGCGATGATCATCGGGGTGCGCGTGTCCTGCAGCCCGCGCAGCGCCCCCGCCGCGACCGCCTGCGCACCATCGAACAGCTGGAAGGCGGCGGCGACCACCAGGAACTGCATCGCGAAGCCGACGAGCGCGGCGTTCTTCGCGGCGTCGACGTCGACATAGATCGAGAGGACGAGCGACGGGAACAGCCACATCGTCAGCGCGGTGACGCCCATGAAGCCGATGCCGAGTATCATCGCAGCGGTCCCGGCATAGGAAATGCCGCGATGGTCGCCCGCGCCATAGGCCAGGCCCACACGGATCGTCGCCGCCTGTGCGACGCCGAAGGGGATCTGGAAAGCCAGCGCCGCGACCTGCAGCGCGATGGTATGGCCCGCAAGCTGCGCCTCGCCGATGCGACCCATCAGGAAGGCCGCGCCGGTGAACAGCCCTGCCTCCGCCAAAATGGTCAGTGCGATCGGCGCGCCGATGCGCAACATTTCGAAAAAGCGCGTCCATTCGCTGCGCCACCAATTGCCGAACAGGTGATAGCGCCGCAGCCGCCGGTCGGACTGGATGATGACGACATAAGCGAGCAGCATCAGCGTGCTGGTGATCACACTGGAGATCGCCGAGCCATGAAGGCCGAGCGCGGGCATGCCGAGATTGCCGAACACCAGCATCCAGTTGCCGAGCGCGTTGACCCCAAGCGCACCAAAGGTGATCGCGGTCGCGATCGTCGGCCGGCCGAGCGCCGAGACGAAGATGCGAAGCACGCTCGCCGCGATCATCGGGAACATGCCCCACATCAAGATGAGCAGGAACCCGGCGGCGCGCGTCGACATGTCGGCGCCCTGCCCCGTCGCGATCATGATCGGCCCGCCCGCGGCACAGATACCCATAAAGACCGTGGCAACGAGCGCGCTCAGCCACAGCGCCATGCGCACCGTGCGCCGCACCTCGCGCACCGCATGTTTGCGGCGGCCGAGTTCGGCGGCGATCAGCGGCGCGGACGCCCCGACCAGTCCCGAGCCGGTCCACAACAGCAACCCGAAGATCGAAACGCCGAGCGACGAGGCGGCGAGCGCCGCGTCGCCGAGCCGCGCCACGAAGATCACGTCGATCGCATGGACGAGCATCTGCAACAGGTTCGCGGCCGCCAGCGGCCAGGCGAGCGCCAGCGTCGCCCGAAATTCGGTGCGAAGACCCGACGGAACATCCGCGGTCAGGGGGGTGGCGGTCTGCAACACAGCCGGCCCGAATAGGCGCGGCCGCAGGGGGTTTCAATCGAGCGTTGGTGCCGGGCCCAAGATTGTCGGCGATGGTGGCATATTGGCCACATTCAGCGATCAGCGCAGGCCGGGGTGATAGGGCTCCATCAGATAGATTTCGACGCGCCGGTTCGCCGCATCGCCTGGGTCGCGGCCTGGCAGCGGTGTCTCCGCGCCTTTGCCGGTCCAGGTCAATGTTCCTTCCGGAATCCCCTTCAGCGCGAGTTGTTCCGCCATTTTAATGGCCATGTTCGATGCGTCGCGGCTGTTACCGCCCTTTTCCACATGACCCTCGACAACGACCAGACCCGGACAATTCCGCCATGCGAGCCAGGCGCTGTCGGCCGCCTGCTTCCATTGCGGTTGCAGATCGGTACGCCCGGGCAAGGCGGCGATGCGAAAGGGATTGGTTCCGGGGCACCGCGCGGGTTTGTCCTTTCCCGCCACCCCGGTCGCGGCCGGGGCGGCGGCGGGATTGTTCGGCACAGGCACGCCTTGCGACGGACGTTCGGACAGCGGGCCGTCGATTGCCGCATTCTGTGCCTTGTCGCTGGTCGTGAAACGATCGAAAAGCGCGATCGTACCGAACAACAGCAGCACGGCGATTGCGACGGTCCAGCCGTGACGACCTATCCATGATAGCGGGGATACGGCGGCGGATTCGGCTGGTGCCGGTGTCGGGATGGAGGTCGCCGGCGGCGCGATATCGGCTGCGGGCGCCGTGGCTTGCGCCAGGGATAAGGCGGGCTCGGGCCGGATCAGCAGCGCCAGCCGCTGCCTCGCCTTGTCGACCAGCGGATCGCCGGGGTTGTCCGCAATCCATGCGCGCCAGCGATCTGCGTCGGTCTCCTGTTCGCAACCGACATAATCACCGAGCCCCAGCCGTCCAACGAGGCGTCCGATCCGCGATACGATCTGGCGCCAGCCCTCGCTCGCCTGAAAATCGCGATGGTTGAACAGGTCGATCGCCTGCACCGACGCGAATTCGAGCGGCGGCAGGCAATCGTCGAGCCGGATCGCGACCAGCCGGTTCGTCTGCCGCCCGCTACGCGCCTCGGCGCGGATCCAGTCGCTGTCGGCGGCGCGTTCGGACCAGAGCACGAGCACCGCGCTGGCGCCGCGCACCTCGCGCTCGATCTCGCGGTCGAAATCGGTACCGGGTTCGATATGCGCGTCGAACCACACCGATAGTTTCAGGTCGACGAGCGCGTTGTAGATCGCGACGCAGCGCGCCCGCTCCTCGCGCTTGTAGCTGATGAAGACGTCGGTCATCTTTGGCCTAATGCTTCACGCCGTCATTTGCTCCACAGCATCGCCATTTCGACCGCAAAGGCGATGAAGGTCGCGGTCAGCCCGACAACGAACAGCCGATAGGCATAGGCCAGATAGCGATATTTGCGCCGCGCCAGCACGATGCCGTTCTGATAGGTGTCGCGCAGCATCGTTTCGTAAATATCTTCCTCGGTGCGCAGCCGCGTCTTCACCGCGTCGATAAACTCATCCTCCTCCATCTGCGAAAAGCGCCCGAAGAACAGGATATTGCTGTGGTCCTTGCCGTCCTTGTAGACGATCGGCGGCGCCCTGCCGACGCGCGGCAGGACGGCGGAGATCGCGAGCAGCGCCGACAGGAAGGAAAAGGTCGCGAGGATCGCCAGCGGTATGGCGAGCGCCCCCGCCCCGGCGCGCGCCTGGCCGATCGCGAGGGTGAAGACGACGAAGGTCGCCCCCATCAGGATCGACGCCTTTTGGTCCGCCATCTGGGACAGCGTCAGCGTGATCTGCTGGTTGGTGCGCACCAGATGGACCGCGTTCGGCGGAAAGCTGATCGCGGGCGGCGGCGCTGCCGCCCCGGTCGGGTTCCTGGTCTCGCTGGCCTTGTCGTCCATCGGCTTGCCCCTGCCATGCCTGTGTGGTGCGACCCGCAGCAGCGATGGCACGTCCGTCCGGCGCGGGCAAGATGCTGCCCGAATCCCGCCGCATTCGCTTGCCAAGCAGGGGACAGCGCGGCATGCCCGCGCGCAACATTCTTTCTTTAAGGGACGCACCCCTATGAGCACCGCCCTCACCGACCAGATCCACGGCCTGATCGAACCGTTCAACAAGAAGGGCGTCGAGCTGAGCGACGCCACCACCTTTGCCGGCGATCTCGAATGGGACAGCCTGACGGTGATGGATTTCGTCGCCGAGGTCGAGGACACCTTCGACATCATCATCAGCATGAACATGCAGGCCGAGATCGAAACCGTCGGCCAGTTGATCGCCGCCGTCGAAAAGCTGCAGGGCTGATAGCTTTGTGTTCCCCGGCGAACGCCGGGGCCCATGCGATATCGCGCCACTCATCTGGACCCCGGCTTTCGCCGGGGAACACGGAAGACCAAAAATGACCGACCTTTTTTCGAAATTCGATCCGCTGATCCAGCAGCGCGAGGATCTGCTCGCGACAGGCGTCACCGATCCGTATAATCTGGTGATGGAGAAAGTCGTCTCTCCGACCGTCGCGATCTGCAACGGGCGCGAGACGATCCTGCTCGGCACCTATAATTATATGGGCATGACCTTCGACGAGGACGTCATCGCCGCGGGCAAGGATGCGCTCGACAAGTTCGGCAGCGGTACCACCGGCAGCCGCGTCCTCAACGGCACCTATCAGGGCCACAAGGAGTGCGAAGAGGCGCTCAAGGAATTTTACGCCATGGATCATGCCATGGTGTTCTCGACCGGGTACCAGGCGAATCTCGGCATCATTTCGACGATCGCCGGCAAGGGCGACTATGTCATCCTCGACATCGACAGCCATGCGTCGATCTATGACGGCTGCGCGATGGGCAATGCCGAAATCGTCGCGTTCCGCCACAACGACGTCGAAGCGCTTGAAAAGCGCCTGAAGCGCCTGCCTCCTGAGGCAGGCAAGCTTGTCGTGCTCGAGGGCGTCTATTCGATGCTCGGCGACATCGCGCCGCTGAAAGAGATGATCCGCGTCTCGAAGGAGGCCGGCGCGATGATACTGGTCGACGAGGCGCATTCGATGGGCTTCATCGGCGAACATGGCCGCGGCGTCGCCGAGGCGCAGGGCGTGCTCGACGACGTCGACTTCGTCATCGGCACGTTCAGCAAGAGCGTCGGCACCGTCGGCGGCTTCTGCGTTTCGAACCACCCGAAGTTCGAAATCCTGCGGCTCGTCTGCCGTCCTTATGTGTTCACCGCCTCGCTGCCGCCGAGCGTCGTCGCGACCGCGGCGACGAGCATCCGCAAGCTGATGCACGGGTCGAACAAGCGCGCCCATCTGTGGGAAAATTCGAAGCTGCTGCACAAGGGTCTGCGCGATCTCGGCTTCACGCTCGGCACCGAAGAGCCGCAGTCGGCGATCATCGCGGTCATCATGCCCGACCTCGAACAGGGCGCGATGATGTGGGAAGCGCTGCTCGAAGAGGGACTCTACGTCAATCTCGCGCGTCCGCCCGCGACCCCGGCGGGCATGACCTTGCTGCGCTGTTCGCTCTGCGCCGAGCATAGCAGCGAACAGGTCGGCGAAATCCTCGGCCGCTTCGAACGTGCGGGCAAACGCGTCGGCATTATCGGCTGAATCGAGTGGGCTGGCCGACCAGCGGACTCATTTTCGGGGCGAGTTGACGGGGCCAACGCCTGGCGACCCGTTCGCGGCTTTTCCACGCGGCGCTTGTCCGGTACAAGCGCCGCGTGTTCGAGCGGGATTATGACAGCGAAAACGATGGCCGGCGGGAGCGTCTCCGCTTCTGGCTGACGATCGGCGTCGGCGCCATCCTCGTCGGGGTCGTCGTCGCGCTCGTCCTGCTCGTGACCCGCGCCAACGACAATTACGACCGCTCGCTCGGCTGGCAGGCCCACAGCCTCGAAGTCATATCGCAAACGCGAAGCCTCGACGCCGCGCTCGCGCGGTCGGAGGCGGCGCTCGGGCGTTTCGCGGTCGGGCTGCAGAAAGAGGATGGCCGCGTCTATCAGCAGCAATGGGGCCTCGCGCGCCAATATCTGACATTGCTGCGGCGCAACGTCCGCGACAATCCCAAGGCGGCCGAACTGGTCGGGCAGTTGACGACCGAACTCGACCGCCGCGGCGCGCAGCTCGGCGACGCGGCGCTCAGCGCCAACTACCGGCAGACGATCGCGGCGATCTCAAAATATAACGCCGCGGGCCACGACGTCGCGCTGATCCGCATCGACCGCTTGCTGACCCAGTTGATCCAGAACGAGCGCACCCTGCTCGCCGAGCGCAATCGCCTTGCCGCCTCGGACCGCGACAGCCTCAACCAGGCGATCCTGCTATTTTCGCTGCTCGGTGCCGCCGCCGCGATCATCGCCATCGCCGCAACCTTTTCGCTAATCCGCGCCGAGGGCGATCGCCGACTGGCGCGCCGCGAACAATTCGCCGAGACCGACCGCGCAACCCAGCTCGAAGCCGCAGTCGCCGACCGCACCGCCGAGCTGGCTCAGGCGAACCTCGCGCTGCGCAACGAGATGACCGAGCGCGCGGTGGCCGAGGACCAGCTGCGCCAAGCCCAGAAGATGGAGGCGGTCGGCCAGCTGACCGGCGGCATCGCACACGACTTCAACAATATGCTGGCGGTCGTCGTTGGCGGGCTCGAACTCGCGCAGCGCTGGCTCGCCGACGCGCCCGACAAGGCGCAGCGACACATCCACAATGCGCTCGACGGCGCCAACCGCGCCGCCGACCTGACCCGCCGCCTGCTCGCCTTCGCGCGGTCGGAACCCGCACGGCCCGAGATGATGGTGGTCGACGACAGCATCGCCGCCTTTGCCGAACTGATCGAACGCACGATCGGCGACCGCATCGCGCTGACGCTCGACCTGCAGGCGCCGGGACTCGCGGCGTGGCTCGACCGCCAGCAGTTCGAAAATGCGCTGCTCAACCTGGCGGTCAATGCGCGCGATGCGATGGAGAGCCATGGTTCGCTGACGATCCGCACGCTCGGCGACGGCGAGGATGAACCCGCAGCGCTCGCGGTGCAGGTAATCGACACCGGCTGCGGCATGTCGCCCGATGTGCTCGAACGCGTCTTCGACCCCTTCTACACCACCAAGCCCGCGGGACAGGGCACCGGCCTCGGCATGAGCCAGGTCTTCGCTTTCTGCCGCCAGTCCGACGGCGAGGTGCAGATCCAGTCGACCGAGGGCGAAGGCACCAGCGTCGCTATGCTGCTGCCGGTGATCAAACGGCCCGAAGCCATGCCGACCGAAATCGTCGCATCGCCGGTGGCCGCGACCGAGGCCGCAAGCGAAGCGCTGCATATATTGGTCGTCGAGGACGATCCGCGCGTGCTCACCGCGACGGTCGAGGCGGTCGAGGAACTGGGGCACCGCGCGGTCGCGTGCAACGATCCGCGCGACGCCGCGGCGCTGGTCGAAAAACACGGCTTCGACCTGATCCTGTCCGATGTGCTGATGCCCGACCTCACCGGCCCCGAGCTAGTCGCCGAGCTGAAACAGCGCTGGCCCGGTCTCGCGGTGCTGTTCGTGACCGGCTTCGCCGGCGACGCGAGCGAGGTCGCGGCGTTCGGCGACCATGACGTGCTGCGCAAGCCCTTCACCCTGACCCAGCTCGATCAGGCGATCCGGCGGAGCAGTGAACCGCGGCCGACGGAAAAGATCGCGGCATTCGGCTGAGGCTGAGTGGCTGGTCGGGGGTGGGAAGCGGACCTTGGCGATCCTCCCCGTCGCGGAGCGATGG
>NZ_LMGF01000003.1:1126880-1301546 GCF_001427085.1 Sphingopyxis sp. Root1497 | reverse complement strand
CGCGGCCCCTCCACCACCGCTTCGCGGCGGTCCCCCTCCCCACGGCTTCGCCGCAGGGAGGATCTACGCCCGCTAGCGGCCGTTACCGTATCGCCCCGCTCCGCATCAATCGCGGCACCAGCGTCAGCGCCGCGACCAGCGGCCATCGCCGCTGCCAGGGCTTGATCTCGATCTTGGTCCCCGCGTGGCGGTTGATCTTCCACGCCAGATAATCGATGCCGCCGGCATAGGTCAGGCTCGCCTTGGCGAGGCGGACGATGCTCAGCGCCTTGCCTTCGGCGCGGCGGCGCATCCAGCCGCCGGCGCGTGCATTCGCCGGGATCGCGGCCATCGCCGCGGCGCTGAAGCGCGCATAGCGTTCGGGGGTCGCGTCGACCACCGACTGCGCCCGGCTGGTGCGTTCGGCGCGCAGCTCGGCCGAGTAAGTGAGCGCGAAGGCGCGGCGCCACCAGTCGAGCGGTTGCTCGCCATCGACCGCGCCGGCGGCGGCAAGCAACGTCGGCGCGGCGCGCGCAACCGCGGCGATCGCGCGATCGCGCGCGGTGTCGTCGACCGCCCACACCAGCCGCGACGGCTGGGCGAAGCGCGCCCAGACCGACACGTTGCGCGTCTCGGACCCGTTCAGGCGGTGGAAGTCGGCTTCGCTCAGCACCGCATATTTGGCGATCAGCCCGTCGTGCTGGAACGGAAAGACGTTCGGCGGGATCAGTCGGTTCGCCGCCGCCATCCAGCGCCGGCCATAGGCGTCGCCATAGTCGGACACGATCAGGTAGAAATCGAGCATCAGCCCGTCGAGCTGGGTTTCGCGCAGGCAGCTGCCGTAAAACAGCACCGCGCGCGCCGAGCCGGGATATTGCGCCGCGATCGCCGCGGCCATCATGCGCGCGCGCGGATCGACGGGGGTGGCGAGTTCGGCGCGGACCAGATCGGTCAGGCTGTCGTGCATGACGAGGCTCAGGCGGCGAGCCGCAGGAAGGGAACCGGCTGGGTCGAGGTCAGGACGATCGGGCGCCCCGACTTGGCGATAAAAATCTCGCCGTCGAGGATGACGTTCGACCGCTCGCCCTCGATCCGGATTTCGTCGCCCTGCTGGAAATGCACGCCTTCGAGCGGATTTTGCCCGAGCGTTCCGCGCAAGGTGGCGCCGAGCATGCGGAACAGCGCGCCGGCGCCGCGCTCGACCGCGAGCAGCTTCATCTGGCCGCGCGGGCCGGGACTGTCGTTGGTGCGGATGCTGAGCAGCAGCTTTTCGAGCGTGGTGACGATCAACAGCGAGAATTTGCCGTGCAGTTCGCCCTGGCGGATCAACGACACGATCATCGGCTGCGGCTTGGGCGGCAACCGCCCGCCGCCGATTCCCAGCAGCATCGCGAACAGGCCGAGGACAGCCGCCAGCACGTGCGACAGCCCGTTGGGCAGGCCGAGCGGATAGATGCGGTTGCGGCAATAGAGCATCACATCGGCGAGATAGGCGCCGCCGAGGAACATGCCGAGCACCGGCCGCGCTTCGCCGCCGCTGTCGAGCGAGATCAGCTGGCGCTGGATCACATGATCCTCGATCCGGCCGGTCTCGACCAGTTCGATCACGCGTTCGAGCGCCTTCAGCGGATCGCCCTCGGCGCCCAGGTCGAGCGCGATCAAATTGGTCTTGCCGTTGGGCAGCACCGCGACCGGCGGCGGCGAACCGCCGAAATAATCGCCCGAATAGAGTTCGGTCAGCGCCGCCTGAACGGTGCCGTCGCCGCCGTTGACGACGATGATGCGCGGGGACACCATCGCGATGGTGCGGATCGCCTCGCCGATCTGGTCGACGTCCTCGACCTCATAGTGAAAGATGTCGGGATGCGCCGCGCAGATTTCCCGCACCCGCGGCAACAGGGCACGGTTGCCGGTCGAGCGTGGATTGGAAAGGAGCGCGACGCTGGCCATAGTTCCTTACATATATTTCATGGTGATCGAGATCGTCTTTGGCGCATCGCCCACCGCGAACGCCGTCTTCTTGTAGCTCGGCTTGCCGAGGTTGAAGATGTTGATGCTCGGGTTGTTCGACATGCCGCCGCCGTCCGATGACAGGTCGGTCTTGCCGTTGCCATTGACGTCGTGGCGCACCGCGATGCCATAGCTGCCGGCGGCCGGCAGCGGCACGCACACGGTCATCGACGCGGCGCGCACGGGCACCTCAATCCGGTTGATCCAGCGGCCCTTGGCCAGCCAGTCGGCCGATGTGGCGCGATAGGCCTGGACGCGTACCCGGCCCGTTCCGGCCTTGAGGCCGCTGATCTGGACAAGGGTGGACGGACCGCTCCGGCATTTCGACAGGTCGTTCGACAGAACCTGCCCCTCTGCATGTGCCGGTCCCGTGACCGCCAGCAGAATGATGCAGAGTGACGTCGATACAAATTTCGACATGACGCATTAGCTCCCAGTGGCTATAGCCATGCCAGCCAAAGCCGGCACGGGTCCCTGTCGCCCTTGAATCGGCATATCGGAATCATTTGCGGCCAAATCATGGTGATGGGGCGACGAAAGCTTGAATAGATTGCCCGCCATCGACCGCTACATCGCGCGGCTCATCTTCTTCCCCATGCTCGGCACGCTGGTTTTGTCCGCGATGCTGCTCGTGCTGGAAAAGATGCTGCGGCTGTTCGACTTCGTCGCGAACGAAGGCGGCCCGGTCAGCGTCGTCTGGCGCATGCTCGCCAATCTCATCCCCGAATATCTCTCGCTCGGCATTCCGATTGGGCTGATGCTCGGCATTTTGCTGGCTTTTCGGCGCCTCGCGACGTCGAGCGAACTCGATGTGCTGAAGGGCGTCGGCATGAGTTTCGGGCGGCTGATGCGCGTGCCCTATGCCTTTGCGCTGGCGCTGGCGCTGCTCAACCTCGCGATCGTCGGCTTCATCCAGCCGCTCGCCCGTTATGCCTATGAAGGACTGCAGTTCGAACTGCGTTCGGGAGCGCTCGGCGCGTCGATCAAGGTCGGCGAGTTCAATAAGCTGGGCGAACGCATGACGCTGCGGATCGAGGAAAGCTCGAACGAAGGCCGCAGCCTGCGCGGCATCTTCGTGCGCGGCGAGCAGAAGGACGGGCAAAGCGTGTCGGCGACCGCGGCGCAGGGCCAGTTCCTCGCCACCGACGATCCCGACACGATCATCCTGCGGCTGACCCGGGGCGTGCTGATCCATGAATCGCCCAAATTCGCGGTGCCGCGCGTCCTGACCTTCGACAATCATGATTTGCCGATCCCGCTGCCCAAGATCGACGCCTTCCGCACCCGCGGCGGCGCCGACCGCGAAAAGACGATCCCCGAACTGTTCGTCGCCGGCAAGGACCAGCGTGAACCGTTGAAAACCCGCCTCGAATCGCGCGCGAATTTCCATTTTCGCATCGTCGAGGTGGTGTCGATGTTCCTGATTCCGCTGATCGCGATCGCGCTCGCCATTCCGCCGAAACGATCGACGTCGTCGCTCGGCATCTTCTTGTCGATCGTGCTGCTGGTGACCCAGCACAAGATCAACGAATATGCCGAGGATATGGGCGCGCGCGGCACCGTCGATCCGCTGATCGCGCTATGGGTGCCCTTCCTGCTCTTCGCGGGCCTCGCGATCTGGATGTATTATACCGTCGCGCATGTGCCCGGCGGCCAGCCGATCGGCGCGCTCGAACGCGTCGCCGCCAAGGCCGGCCAGCGCATCCGCGGGCTGATCACGCTGTTCCAGCGCAAGCCGCGCGCGGTTCAGGCGGCCGACTGATGCACCAGCTCTCCTTCTTCCCCTCGCGCACCATGGCGCTTTACGTCGGGCGCCTGTTCCTCGTCCGCACCTTCGCGATCCTGTTCGCGCTGGTGCTAATCCTGCAGACGCTCGACCTGCTCGGCGAAAGCGGCAAGATCCTGGCGGTCGCGGGCAATGGCGATGCCGAGGTCTGGCGCTATGTCGGCATGCGTATTCCGCAGATCATCGAGACCTTCCTGCCCTTTTCGGTGCTGCTCGGCACGATCCTGACCCTCGCGACGCTGAACCAGAACAGCGAGGTCATCGCGATGAAGGGTGCCGGCATGTCGGCGCATCAGGTGCTCGCACCGCTGTTCCTCGCCGCCTTCCTCGTCGCGGGCATCAGCTTCGCCTTCAACGAACGCATCGTCGCGCGTTCGACCGGGGCGCTCGCCGCCTGGCAAAAGGTCCAATATGCAAAGGTGCCGATCGACAATGGCGTGCGCAGCAACATATGGGTGCGCGCCGGCAACGACCTGATCAACGCGGGCACGGTGCAGACCGGCGGTCCGGTGGTCATATTGAACAAGGTCACCATCTATGAACGCACCGGCGGGGTGCTGTCGTCGATCCTGTCGGCGGACAGCGCGCGCGCGGTCGATGGCGGCTGGGAACTCACCAACGCCAAGCGCTTCGTGCGCCGCTCGGGAACGATCCAGCCGCTCGGCACGATCGTCGCGGCCAAGGGCGTCGCCCCCGACCAGTTCACGCTGGCGCAGGTCAAGGGCGACCAGATGCCCTTCCTCCAGCTCAAGAGCGCGATCGCCGACCTCGAGGCCGCAGGCCGCCCGGTCGACGCGCTGAAAGGCGTGCTGTGGCACAAGATTTCGGGACCGCTGTCGGCGATCCTGATGCCGCTGCTCGGCGCCGTCGCGGCGTTCGGCCTCGCGCGCTCGGGCAAATTGTTCGTCCGCGCCATCCTCGGCATGGCATTGGGCTTCGCCTATTTCGTCGCCGACAATTTCGCCCTCGCGATGGGCGACCTCGGCGCCTACACGCCCTTCCTCGCGGCGTGGGGACCGTTCATATTGTTCGCCCTGATCGGCGAGATGATCCTCATACGCACCGAAGAATAGCATGGACGACGATTTCCGCTGCGACGACTGCGGGTCGTCGAAGTTCGAGACGATCGTTCATTACGGCAGCTATATTAGCGCCTGCACGACTTGCCGGCAGGGGCCGACAACAAGTTTCATGGCCGTCGCACCGGCGCTCACCGGAATCTATCGCGCCACATTGATCGACGACGACTGGCGCCATCTCGAACAAATATATGAAGGCCAAGGCGTCGGCTTCGTCGAAGCGGTTCGTATCGCGGCGCGGTCCGGAAGTCGCGTGCTAATACGCCCGATTGCGGACGGCGACCGCCGCCACGATTAGCCGCAGGGATTCAGACCGCAGCCCCGCCCCGCGCCGACCCCTGCACGAGCCGCGCCACCAACCCCGGCAGGCCGTCGTAATTGGCGCCATGATATTGCGAATCCGCGGGCAGCGCGTCCTTCAGGCGGCGGTGCGCCTCGGCCAGCGCATGATAGGGCACGCCCGGCAGCAGATGGTGCAGCGCATGGTAACGCAGTCCCACCGGCGCCCAGAGTTCGGGCAGCAGCCCCGGCGGCGGCACGTTGACGCTGTCGAGGAACTGCGCGGTGACGGTCAGTTCGCCGCCGTCATTCTCCCACAGATGCGCGACCAAAGTACGGATCTGGTTGAACACCAGGGTCGTGGACGCGATCGCGCCGAAGATCAGCAGCGCACGCAGCGGGATCCAGCCGAGCACACCCGCGGCGATCAGCAAGGTCGACCAGGCCCAGGCGCCGCCCTCCTGCCACGCCCATTGGCGGCGGAACTCGCCCTCGGGCGGACGGCGACGGAACAGCGGGTTGATGATGAGGCCCGAATAGCGTTCCATCACCGGCTTGCGCAGCGGCGGGATCAGGAAGGACAGCGGAGTCAGCACCGCGAAACGGAACAGCAGCGCGATCGGCGCGAACGCCGCGACGATCACGAACAAGGGCACCGTCCACGGCTTCATCAGCGCGAGCGGCAGATATTCGGGGTCCTCGACCGTGCCATATTTGGTGCGGTTGTGATGCAGGCTGTGGATGCCTTCATACAGGAAGGAGGGGATCAGCATCGGCACGCCGACAAGCGCATTCCATGCGAGGCGAAAGCCCGGCAGCGCCTGTTTGCGGATATGGGTGAGTTCGTGGATGAAGCTACCCGCGCGATAGAGCGCCAGCACCGCGACCAGCGCGGCGGCGAGCATCCAGCCCGTCGACGGCGCGAGGATCGCCGCGGCGACGCCGCCATAGCCGAGCAGGGTCGAGGCGAGGAAGTCGGTCCAATAGATGCGCGCGCTGGGATTCAACAGATCGCGCGTCAGTTCGGACGCCGCGCGCAGCATCGCCTTGTCGTCGGCAATCGCCGACTTCCGATTCTTGTCGGCGTCCGCCGACGGGGGCGTCTTGGCCGCACCGGACACGAAGGGAGTCGCGAGCCGATCGGCGGGGGGATTGATCGTCGTCATAAGCGTTCACACACCAGAATTTCGTGGCAGCAAAATGGCCGAATGCGGGTCGCCAGCGCCACAGCTATGCCCTAATGCCTCGCCACAGATATAGGACACATCGTTCAGGAAACCAGCCATGGCCGCACATCATCAGGGCCCCGTCACCATCCACCCCGTCAAGACCAAGGCCGACACGCGCGAATTCGTCGAGCTCGCCTATCGGCTCAATCGCGGCGATCCGGCGTGGGTGCCGCCGCTGAAGGGCGAGGTTTTCGACCTGCTGACCCCGGGCAAGAACCCCTGGTACGAACATGGCAAAGCGCAATTCTTCACCGCGCGCCGCGACGGCCGGACGGTGGGGCGCATATCGGCGCATATCGATACGCTCGCGCTCGAACAGCCCGCCGAACAGGGCATGGGTCCGGGCACCGGCAACTGGGGCCTGCTCGAAGCCGAGGATGAAGAGGTGGCGCGCGCGCTGCTCGTCACCGCCGAGGACTGGCTGCGCGGCCAGGGCATGACGCGGTCGCTCGGCCCGCTGTCGATTTCGATCTGGGACGAACCCGGACTGCTGATCGAGGGCTTCGACGACATCCCCACTATCATGATGGGCCACAACAGCCCGCTCTATCGCGGCTGGATCGAGGGCGCGGGCTACAACCCGGTCAAGCAATTGCTCAACTATGGCGTGCGCGTCGACGACGGCTTCCCGTCGCTGGTCAACCGCATCGTCGCGGCGGGCGAAAAGAACGAACGCATCCGCATCCGCAAGGTGAACAAGAAAAGGTTCGACGCCGAGGCGAAGCTCATCATGGGGCTGCTCAACGACGCCTGGTCGGACAATTGGGGCTTCGTCCCGCTCACCGACAGCGAGATCGCCTTCATCGGCAAGAAATTGAAGGACATCGTCTTCGAGGACCTGATCCGCGTCGCCGAACTCGACGGCGAACCCGTCGCCTTCATGATCGTGCTGCCCAATATCAACGAGTTGCTGATCGACATGGAGGGTTCGCTATGGCCCTTCAACTGGGCGCGGCTGCTCTGGTGGCTGCGCAAGCCCAAGAGCCGCACGCTGCGCGTGCCGCTGATGGGCGTCGCCACGAAATTGCAGAACAGCCGCATGGCGAGCACCCTCGCCTTCATGATGATCGAATTCATCCGCCGCGACGCGGTGCGCGACTATGGTACGCAGTTCGGCGACATCGGCTGGGTGCTCGACGACAATCAGGGCATGAATGCGGTCGCCGGGGCGATCGAGGCCAAGGTCAACCGCGTGTACCAGATCTACGACAAGCCCCTGGCCTGAGACGAACCGTGCCGCGCCGCACGGCCGGTACAGCTTTGCGACATCTTGCCGCGATTATAGGCGGGGCAAGAGGGGCTGGAAAGGTGCCGCATGGCGATCGACTATCTTGCCGCCAACCGCTTCGGGCTCGGCCACCATCCCGATGACGCGGCGTCGACCTCGGCGCGCGCGGCACAGGCGGCGCTGGAGCGGCAACTGGGCGCCTTCGAGCCGTCGCCGCAAGCCATCGCGGCACTCCCCGGCCCCCGCGAGATCGCCGAGACCTACATCCTCTTTCGCGAGCAGGGCGACGCGATGGCCGGCAAGACCGGCGCGGCGACCACCGCCGACGAGCGCGGCAGGGAGCCCGCCGCCCGGCGCGAGGCGCGCGAGGCGATCCGCCTCTTCTACATCGACGCCGCAGCCGCGCGCTTCGCCGCCGCGGTCGCCTCACCGACCCCCTTCGCCGAACGCCTCGTCCATTTCTGGGCCAATCATTTCGCCGTCTCGACCGAAAAGCAGTTCGTGTCAGGCCTGGCGGGTAACTATGAGTTCAGCGCGATCCGCCCGCACATCATGGGCCGCTTTTCGGACCTGCTGATCGCCGCGATCCGCCATCCCGCGATGCAGCTCTACCTGGACCAGGTGCTCAGCGTCGGGCCCGACAGCCCCTTCGCCGTCCGCCAGAGCCGTCCGCGCGGCCGGCCGGGGCTCAACGAAAATCTCGCACGCGAAATCCTCGAACTCCACACGCTCGGCGTGCGCAGCGGCTATACGCAGGCCGACGTCACCGCTTTCGCCCGCGCGCTCACCGGCCTGTCGGTCGCCGGCCTCGGTCGCGGTGCGCTGCGCCAGCTGGTCCCCGACGGCTCGCAGCCCGGCGACAGCATCTATATCGCCGAACGGCACCAGCCCGGCGAGCAGGTGATCCTCGGCAGGCGCTACCCCGACACCGGCCCGCAACAGGCCGAAGCGGTGCTGCGCGACCTCGCGGCGCATCCCGCGACCGCGCGCCACATCGCGACCAGGCTCGCGCGCCATTTCACCGCCGACGACCCGCCACCGCCTTTGGTCGACCGCCTCGCCGCCGACTTCCTGCGCAGCGGCGGCGATCTCCCGTCGCTCTACCGCACCCTCATCGCCTCGCCCGAACCCTGGCAGGGCGGCCCGGTGATGTTCAAGTCGCCGTGGGACTGGGCGGTGTCGATGGCCCGCGGACTGCCCGTGCCGATGTTCGGCGAGCGCCAGAATGTCCCGGACCTCCTCGGCCAGCTCGGCCAGCAGATATGGCGGCCCGAATCGCCCGCCGGCTTTGGCGATACCGTCGCGACATGGGCCGGATCGGGCGGGCTGATGCAGCGCGTCGATCTCGCCAGCCGCATCACGGCCCGGATCGGCGATCGAGTCGACGCGCGCGCGCTCGCGCCGCAAATCCTCGGCGACGCGCTCACCGCCGATCTGGCCGAAGCGATCGCAGGCGCCGACAGCCCGGCACAGGGTCTCGCGATGCTCTTCGGCAGCCCTGCCTTCTTGCGGAGATAGACGATGATCCTGACCCGCCGCACCGTCATCGCCGCCGGCATCGGCGCCGCCGTCTTCCCGGCAATGGCGTTCGCCGCCGCGCCCACCGACCGGCGGCTGATCTTCGTCATCCAGCGCGGCGCCGCCGACGGGCTGGCGATCGCGGCTCCGACCGGCGACCCGGCCTTCGCCGGGGTCCGCGCCGCGCTGGTCGAGGAAGCCGCGACCGGCGCGCGACTCGACGGCCTGTTCACGCTGCATCCCGCGCTCGAAAGCGCCGCCGCGCTGTTCGCGGCGCGCGAGGCGCATGTCGCGCATGCGGTCGCGACCGTCTATCGCGACCGGTCGCATTTCGACGGACAGAATATGCTCGAAAGCGGCGGCACGCGCCCCTATGGCCGCGCGGACGGCTGGATGAACCGGATGCTGTCGCTGCTGCCGGCGGACGGGCGCAGCGCGCTCGCGGTGGCCCCGTCCGTCCCGCTCGCCCTGCGCGGCGCCCTGCCCGTCGCCACCTACGTCCCCAGCCGCCTGCCGCAGGCCAATGCCGACCTGATCGCGCGGCTGTCGGCGCTCTACGAAAAGGACGCGCTGCTGCACCCCTTGTGGGAAAGCGCGATCCGCACGCAGGAGCTGGCGGGCGAGATCGGCGGCAACAACGGCCGCAACGGCGCCGACCTCGGCCGGCTCGCCGCCTCGCTGATGCTGCCCGCCGACGGCGCGCGGGTGATGATGGTCGAAACCGGCGCCTGGGACACGCACAGCGCCCAGCGCAGCCGCATCACGGCGCAGTTGCGCGGGCTCGATCAGCTGGTCGGCGCGCTGAAGGCGGGGCTGGGGCCGGCGTGGAAGGACACGCTGGTCATCGTCGCCACCGAATTCGGCCGCACCGTCGCGATTAACGGCAGCGGCGGCACCGACCATGGCACCGGATCGGCGGCTTTGCTCTTCGGCGGCCGGCTGGCGAAGGGCGGTACGGTCGCGGCCGACTGGCCCGGGCTGGGCACGGCGGCGCTGCTCGACGGGCGCGACCTCAAACCGACGCGCGGCCTCGAAAGCATGATCGCCGACGCCGTCGCGCATCATTATGCGCTCGACCCGGTCGAGGTGAAGCGGACGCTCTATCCTGGGGTGCTGGCCTGAACGAGGCCCTCTCGCCAGGTCCTCTGCCCTCGTGTAGCATCCCTCCCGGTGGGGCAAGGGGATAGCCGATGTGCCGGGCGATGATGTATCTGGGCGAGCGGGTCACGCTCGACGACCTGCTGTTCAAACCCGACTCCAGCCTCGTCAATCAGGCCTATATGCCCAAGATGCTGCACATGCTGAACCTCGCGGGGTTCGGGATGATGGCGTGGGACGCCGCGTCGCACGCCCCGCACGAGCCGCACCGATATCGCTCGCCGTCGCTGCCGGTGTTCGACGGCAACCTCAAATCGCTGGCGATCAAGACCCGCGCCGAATGCGTGATCGCGCATGTCCGCGGCGTCGCTTACTCGACGACGGTCAAGGTCAGCGAGCAGAACACCCACCCCTTCCACTTCCCCGGCGCCGCGGTCGCGATGGCGCATAATGGCGACATCTATCGCATCGGCGAGATGAAGGGGGTGCTGATGGCCGACATCGCCCCCGAACTGCTCGCGCAGATTTCGGGATCGACCGACAGCGAATGGGTCTATGCGCTATTGCTCTCGCAGCTTCCCGACTGGCGCGTCGAGCCCGACGGCGACACGCTGATCGCTGCCGTGCAGGCAACCGTCGACATATTGGAACGCGCGCGGCGCCACCATGGCATCGCCATCTCGTCGAGCTGCAACCTGTTCCTGACCACCGGGCGCCAGATCCTCGGGCTGCGTCACTGTTTCGACTTCGGCCATTACCGCACCGGGTCGCCCGACCAAGTGCATGAGGCGAACATGAATTTCCTGTCGATGTGGTTCACCACCGGCCGCGATTACGGCCTGCACGATGGCGAGTGGCAGATGGTCGGCGGCGAGGAGGAGCCGCGCGCGATTATCGTCGCGTCGGAGCCGCTGTCGTCGAACAGCGCGACATGGATGCCGGTGCCCGAATATGCGATGCTCCACGCCGAAATGCACGGCGACCGGCCGAAATTCCGGGTGGTGCCGCTGGCGCGGTAGGACATAGCGAAAGGCAGCTTTGGCGCTGGGGAGCGGGCGCTCCTCCCAAGCAGTTCCCCGGCGAAGGCCGGGCCCCAGAGCGGCCGAAAGCAACCGTTGCGTTGTCAAGCTCTGGACCCCGGCCTTCGCCGGGGAACGGAAACCAACATCCGTCATCAGACGGCCGGTAGCCTATGCCTAAAAGTGAAAATCCGGCAATTCCGCCAGCGCGATGCCCAGCGCCTCGGCCCAGCCGTCGGCGACGCTCTGGAAATAGGCGTCGTTGCGCTCGAAGCGGCGCTCGTGGACCCCGACATAATCGTCGCGTTCGTGGATCTTGAGGTCGATCGGCAGGTCGACCCCGGCATTGGCGCGGATCGTCGAATCGAACGAGACGCACAGCAGCTTCACCGCATCCTCGAACGACATCGCGGGGTCATAGGAGCGCACGATGATCGGGCGGCCATATTTCGTCTCGCCGATCTGGAAGAAGGGATTGTCCTCGCCCGCCTCGATGAAATTGCCCTCGGGATAGATCAGGAACAGCCGCGGTTCGGACCCCTTGATCTGGCCGCCGACGATGAGCGAGGCGCGGAACAGCGATTCGGCGGCGGGCCCGGCGGGATTGTGGCGGGTGACGATCTGGCGCAGCGTTTCGCCGACGATCGTCGCGACCGCGAACATCGACGGCGCGGCGAGGATCGACGGATGCCGTTCCTCGGGCGCCTTGGTGCGTTCGTCGAGCAGGCTGACCACCGCCTGCGTCGTCGCGAGATTCCCCGCCGACATCAAGGTGATGACGCGCTCGCCGGGCAGGTGCCAGCTGCGCATCTTGCGGACCTGCGCGATGTCGTCGACGCCCGCGTTCGTGCGGGTGTCCGACATGAACACCAGCCCCTTGTTCAAACGCATGCCGACGCAATAGGTCATATAATTTTCGGTCCCCCAATCCTGCTCAGGCTATCGCTTATTGCTGCACCTGCAATTGGACAACCATATTTTCTTGCGCTGCACCATAGCGCATGCCGCGAACCGGGGCGGCGTCGTGATAATCGAGACCGGTGGCGACGCGGATATAGCGCTGATCAGGCGAATGGCCGTTCGACACGTCGAAGCCGACCCAGCCGATCGCGTCGAAATGCGCCTCGGCCCATCCGTGGGTCGCATCCTGGTGCGTGCGGTCGTTCATCATCAGATAGCCCGACACATAACGCGCCGGATGGCCGAGGTGGCGCATCGCCGCGATGAAGATATGGGCATGGTCCTGGCACACCCCGCCCGCCCCGCCGAGCGCCTGTTCGGCGGTGGTGTCGGCGCCGGTAACCCCGATGCTGTACGGCAATTTTTCCAGGATCAGCGCCGACAAGGCGTGCGCGCGCTCGATGTCCGATCCGAAATCGCGCCGCAGTTCGGCCGTCAGCGCGCGGACATGGCGCCCGGCGCGGGTCAGCGGGGTCGGGCGCAGGAAGGTCCACAGCGGCATCGCACCGCGATGGACCCCGATCACCCCGTCCCAGGTGATCAGCTCGACCTCGCCGACGCAGTGGATGACAAGCTCGCGCGCGCCGGCATCGACCGCGACCAGATCGACGCCGTTGCCGTGATGGTCGGTGTAATGAAGCTGGTTGGTGCCGCCCGCGATCTCGATCGCCCAATGGTGGATCAACTGCTGCCCCGGCCGCTCCTTCGGCGTCAGTTTCAGCTGCTGCAAGGCATAGCTGACGGGGCCATCATATTCATAACGGGTGGTGTGTTCGACGCGCAGGCGCATAAAAAACCCTAAACCACAAAGCGATAGTCGCGCTCGATCTGCTGCGCGAGCGCGGCATTGGCGCGGAGGAAGTCGGTGATATATTCGTGGAGGCCGCCGTCGAAGATCGCCTGGATCGGACCCGCGAGTTTTTTGTGGAGCAGCGCGTCGGCCATCCGTCCCGCCTCGGCCTCCTCGCCATAGCCGCGTTGCAACCAGCCGATATTGTCCTGCATCTTCTGCGCACAGAAGGCGAGGCTGCGCGGCATCTGTTTATAGAGGATCAGGAATTCGGCGATCTTGAGCGCGCTGATCTCCGCGCCATACAGCCAGTGATAGGCGCGGTGCGCCGACACCGAGCGCAGGATCGTTTCCCACTGCACATTGTCGATCGAGCTGCCGATGTGCGCGACCGAGGGCAGCAGGAGGTAATATTTGACGTCGAGGATGCGCGCGGTGTTGTCGGCGCGTTCGAGGAAGGTGCCGAGGCGCGCGAAATTATAGCCGTCGTTGCGCAGCATCGTGCCGGTCCAGGCGCCGCGCACCTGCGCGCTCTGCTGGCGGATCGCCGAGAGGACATCGGGCAAATCGTCGTCGCGCACCTGCCGCTTGAGCAGGCTGCCCAACGTCATCCAGCTGGTGTTGACCGCCTCCCATACCTCGCGGGTGAGATAGGTACGCGCGGTTCGCGCATTGTCGCGCGCCTGTTTGACGACCGAAATGATGCTCGACGGATTGTGCGGATCGCGGAGCATGAAATCGACGACCTTCGCCGAACTATATTCCTGCCCCGTTGCGGCATAGGCCTGGTTCGACCCCGCAGTGATCAGGATCGATTTCCATTCGGCCTTGGCGGTGCTCGACCGGGTCAGCGCGATGCGGAACCCCGCGTCGATCAGCCGCGCATTATTCTCGCTGCGTTCGAGGTAGCGTGCCATCCAGAAGAGGCTGCCTGCGGTTTTTCCCAGCATCAGTCTTCCAGCACCCAGGTGTCCTTGGTCCCGCCGCCCTGGCTCGAATTCACCACCAGCGATCCCTTGGTCATCGCGACGCGGGTCAGCCCGCCGGGGGTGATGGTGATGCCTTGCGGCGACATCAGGACGAAGGGGCGCAGGTCGACGTGGCGCGGCGCGAGCCCGCTCTTGGTGAAGATCGGGACCGTCGACAGCGACAGCGTCGGCTGCGCGATATAGTTGCGCGGGTTCGCCTCCAGCTTGGTACGAAAGGCGGCGATCTCTTTCTTGCTCGCGGCGGGGCCGACGAGCATGCCGTAACCGCCCGATCCATGGACTTCCTTGACGACCAGCTCGGGCAATTTGTCGAGCACCTCGCGCAGATGCTCGGGCTCGCTGCAGCGCCAGGTCGGCACATTGGGCAGCAGCGCGCGCTCGCCGGTGTAGAATTCGATGATGTCGGGCATGTAGGAATAGAGCGCCTTATCGTCGGCGATGCCGGTGCCCGGCGCATTGGCGATGGTGATGCCGCCGGCGCGATAGACGTCCCAGATCCCCGGCACCCCGAGCACCGAGTCGGGCCGGAAATTCAGCGGGTCGAGGAAGTCGTCGTCGACGCGGCGATAGAGGACGTCGATCGCCTTATAGCCCTGCGTCGTTCGCATCGCGACGCGGCCGCCGACGACGCGCAGATCATGCCCCTCGACCAGCTCGGCGCCCATCTGGTCGGCAAGGAAGCTGTGTTCGAAATAGGCGCTGTTGTGGATGCCCGGGGTCAGCACCGCGACCGTCGGTGTGCCGCCGCACATCGGCGGCGCACAGGCGGCGAGCGAACGCAGCAGGTTGATCGGATAATCGCTGACCTCGCGCACCGGCACTTTCGCGAACAGCTCGGGGAACATCTGGAGCATCGTCTCGCGATTTTCGAGCATGTAGGACACGCCCGACGGGGTGCGGGCATTGTCCTCGAGCACATAGAATTCGTTCGCCCCGGTACGGACGATGTCGGTGCCGCTGATATGGGTATAGACGCCGCCCGGCGGGTCCATGCCCATCATCATCGGCAGAAAGGCCTCGTTGCGCGAGATCAGCTCGATCGGGACGCGGCCGGCCCGCAGAATCTCCTGCCGGTGATAGATGTCGTGAAGGAAGGCGTTGAGCGCGCGCACGCGCTGCTCGATGCCGCGCGACAGCCGGCGCCATTCGCTCGCCGAAATGATCCGCGGCACGACGTCGAAGGGGATGAGACGCTCGTCGGCGTCGTCCTGGCCATAGACGTTGAAGGTGATTCCGGTGGTTCGGAAAAAGGCCTCGGCCTGCTGCGCCTTGCGGTGGATGCGCGCGGGTTCCTCGGCATCGAACCACTCGCAAAATTCGCTGTAGGGCGTCCGGACGTCGCCCCCCTGGCCCTGCATCTCGTCAAAGAAATTAATGGAGCCGGCCCTTTCCACGCAACACGCCTTCGCTCACCGCAACGGGTGCGGCGCCCTCGAGTTCCAGCTGCTGCGCGCCTGTCGGCTACATGGCCGCCAAGCTTGTAGGCGCGATGCTAGCACTCCGGCGCGGGAAGGCAAGATGGGTAAAAGGCGTCAGAAACCAAAGAGCAGCCGCACGGCGACGAAGCCCACCAGCAGCGCCGTCAGTCGGCGGATCAGAGCCGCAGGCCCGGTCTTCACCGCGATCTGGGTGCCGATCGCGCCGCCGATCAACACCGCGACCAGCAGCGGCCAATGGTCGGCGACCGCGTGGACCATTTCGCCGCCCTTGCCCTTGATCAGCTGGCCGGTCAGCCCGAACAGGCTGTTGACGAGGATGAACAGGCTCGCGGTCGCGGCAACGCTGCGCGCTTCGGCCCAGCGGACGAGGTGGAGGATGGGCGCGAGGAAGATGCCGCCGCCGATGCCGACGACGCCAGCGAGATAGCCGAGCCCCGCCGCGATCGGCAGCAGCAGTTTCGGCGAGAGCTTGACCGGCTTTGCCGTCTGCGGCTGGACGAGCAGCGCGATCGCCGAGGCCAGCAACGAGACGCCGAGCAGGATCACCAGCACGCCCTGCTTGACCGGGGTCAGCCCGCCGAGGAACGCCAGCGGCGCCGCCACGGCGATGAGGGGAAGCGCCTTCACCCACGGCATCGCCCCCGATCGCGCGAAGCGGATCGTGCCGCCGGTGACGACGATGACATTACACGCGAGGCTGATCGCGGGGACGAGCCCCACCGCGACCCCGCCGAGCAGCAGCAGTGCGGTATAGGTCGACCCGCCGCCAAACCCGACCGCGGCATAGAGCAGCGCGGTCACCCCGAATGCAAATGCCAGCCAGCCCATGAAATCCCCCTTGCCTGTAGCGCCAAGCCATATACATCGAAATATAGATTTGCCAGACCGAAGGACTCCGCCCTCATGTACCGCGCCGCGCTTCTCGCCCTGTTGCTATCCACCGCCGCGCCCGCGCTCGCAGCGGACCCCGCGTCCTGCGCCGCCCCCGCCGACCTCGGCGAGACGCCCTACGCCGCCTGGGCGACTGCCGACGGCGATGCGGCGGCGCTCGCGATCGGGACGCCGGTGACCCTGCCGCTCGCCGACGGCGCCGCGTCGCGGCCGCTGACGATCACGACCGCCGGGCGTTACGGCCTCGCGGCGGGCAGCAAGGTGTGGATCGACCTCGTCGCGGGCGGCACCGCGCAGACATCGGTCGAGCATGGCCACGGCCCCGCCTGTTCGGGCATCCGCAAGGTGGTGTGGTTCGACCTCAAGCCCGGGACCTATGAGCTGGCGCTGTCGAAGGGCGAAGCCGCCAGCGTGCGCGTGCTGGTGGTGAGGGCGCCGTAGCGGCTTTGCAGGCCCGGGCCGGTTGACCGGTCGGGGGTGGAAACGAGACCGCCCTCTCTTTCCATTCGTGTTGAGCGAAGTCGAGACACCCCGAAGGCAAGTGCTTTTGATGGGTGTCTCGACTTCGCTCGACACGAACGGGAGATGCTGCGATTTTTTCGCCTCCTACCCCCAATCCCGTCGTCACTCCGGCTTGAGCAACTCGCCGACCGCCGCCAGCTCGCGCTCAGCCGCCTCGACCGCCACCACCTCGGCCCGCCGGAACGCAGCCAGGACAGCCCGCGCGCCCTCGCTGAGCTGCGCGCCCGCGCCCGGCCGGGTTTCGACCAATGGCGCCGCGAAGCAGCCGTTCATTTCCTCGACGAGCAGCCAGGCGCGGCGATAGCTCATGCCGATCGCGCGCGCCGCGGCCGAGATCGATCCGTGCGCATCGATCGCGCCCAGCAGGTCGGCCTTGCCCGGCCCCATCGCGATGGCGTCGCCGAGCCGGATGCGCAGCCGAAGCTCGATCCGGCCGGCGTCCGCCATCACAGTGCGCCGTGGCAGTGCTTGTACTTGCGGCCCGATCCGCAAGGACATGGCGAATTGCGGCTGATTTCCAGTTCCGCATAGGGGTTTTCCCCCTGCGGCAGGTCGGGGCGCGGGATCTGCATCGGCGGCAGCGTATTGGCGATCGCCCCGAACGACCCGCCGTCGATATCGGCGCTGTTGTCGTCGCCGGTGAACGGATCGATGTGCGTCGTCAGGAAATCGGGCAGGTCGGGCAGCGGCATCGGTTCGGGTTCTTCGAAGCGCAGGTCGATCCGCGCGATCGTACGCGTCACATCCTCGCGGATCGTCGACAGCATGCGTTCGAACAATGCGAACGCCTCCTGCTTATATTCGTTGATCGGCTGTTTCTGCGCATAGGCGCGCAGGAAGACAACCTGGCGCAGCGCGTCGAGGGTTGCCAGATGCTCTTTCCATTGATGGTCGAGCGTCTGCAGCAGCACCGATTTCTCGATGCTCTTCCAGGTGTCGGCATCGACCAGCGCCGCCTTTTCGGCCGCGGTGGCGTCGGCGCGTTCCTGGATGCGTTCCTCGAACACCTCGGGGTCGACCGCATCTTCCTCCATCCACGCCTCGATCGGCAGGTCGAGGTCGAGCACGTTGAGCGCGCGCTCCTTCATGCCCTCGACATTCCACTGTTCGGGATAGCTGCCCGGCGGGCACGCGTCGGCGACGATCGCGTTCACCGTCTCGGCGCGCATCGCGTACATCACTTCGTCAACGGTCTCGCTGTCGATGATCTCGCCGCGCTGCTCGTAGATGACCTTGCGCTGGTCGTTCATGACGTTGTCATATTCGACGACCTGTTTGCGGATGTCGTAGTTGCGCGCCTCGACCTTCTTCTGCGCGGTCTCGATCGCCTTCGACAGCCATTTCGACCCGATCGCTTCGCCATCCTCGAGATTCTTGTTCATCATCTTGGAAAAGAGCGTGTCGGGGCCGAAGATGCGCAGCAGATCGTCGTCGAGGCAGAGGTAGAATTTCGACAGGCCCGGGTCGCCCTGACGCCCCGAACGGCCGCGCAGCTGGTTGTCGATGCGACGGCTTTCATGGCGTTCGGTCGCGAGCACGAACAGCCCGCCCGCGGCCTTCACCGCCTCGCGTTCGGCGGCAACCTCGGCCTGGATGCGCGCGATGCCGGCGTCGCGCTCGGGACCTTCGGGCAGGTCCTTGAGTTCGTCGTCGATGCGGAATTCTTCGTTACCGCCCAGTTTGATGTCGGTGCCGCGGCCCGCCATGTTGGTCGCGATGGTCACCGCGCCGGTGCGGCCCGCCTGCGCCACGATATGCGCCTCGCTCTCATGGAAACGCGCGTTGAGGACGCTGTGCGGCACGCCTTCCTTTTCGAGATAGGAGGACAAAAGTTCCGACTTTTCGATCGACACGGTGCCGACCAGAACCGGCTGGCCGCGCTCGTTCGCTTCGCGGATCGTCTTAGCGATGGCGCCGAACTTGTCGGTGATATTCTTGTAGAATTCGTCCTCGTCGTCCTGCCGCGCGATCGGGCGGTTGGTCGGGATGGTGACGCAGTTCATCTTGTAGATGTCGAAGAATTCGGCGGCTTCGGTCGATGCGGTGCCGGTCATCCCCGAAAGCTTGGGATACATGCGGAAATAATTCTGGAAGGTGATCGACGCGAGCGTCTGGTTCTCGGGCTCGATCTGCACCCCTTCCTTCGCCTCGACCGCCTGGTGCAGGCCGTCGGACCAGCGGCGTCCGTCCATCATGCGGCCGGTGAATTCGTCGATGATCACGACCTTGCCGTCCTTGACGATATAGTCGGTGTCGATGCGGAACATGATGATCGCCTTCAGCGCCTGATTGACGTGATGGACGACCTGGGTGTTTTCGATGTCGTAGAGGTTGCTGCCCTGGAGCAGGCCCGCGGCCTCGAGCAGGCGCTCGACATGCTCGGTGCCGTCCTCGGTCAGGCTGATCGACTTGGACTTTTCGTCCTTTTCATAGTCGTCCTCGACGAGCTGGTGGACCACCTCATTGACGCGGATATAGAGTTCGGACTTGTCGTCGGTCGGGCCCGAGATGATCAGCGGCGTGCGCGCTTCGTCGATCAGGATCGAATCGACCTCGTCGACGATGCCGAAGTTGAAGGTGCGGTGGACCATCTGCTGACGGTCGAACTTCATATTGTCGCGCAGATAATCGAAACCGAGTTCGTTGTTCGTCGCATAGGTGATGTCGCTGTTATAGGCGTCGCGGCGCTGCATCTCGTTGAGGTTGGGGACGATGATCCCGGTGGTCAGGCCGAGGAAGCTGTAGACGGTGCCCATCCATTCGGCATCGCGCGTCGCCAGATAGTCGTTGACGGTCACGACGTGGACGCCCTTGCCCTCGAGCGCGTTGAGATAGCAGGGCAGCGTCGCCATCAGCGTCTTGCCTTCGCCGGTCGCCATTTCGGCAATCTCGCCGCGGTGGAGGACGACGCCGCCGACCAACTGGACGTCGAAGTGGCGCATGCCGAGCGTACGGACCGCCGCCTCGCGCACCGTGGCAAAGGCTTCGGGCAGGATGTCGTCGAGCGTCTCGCCGGCTTCGAGCCGGTCGCGGAATTTCTGGGTCTGTGCCTGCAGCGTGGCATCGTCGAACGACTGCATCGTCGGTTCGAAGGCATTGACCTTGTCGACGATCTTGCGGATCGAATTGACATAACGGTCGTTGGACGAGCCGAACAGGCTCTTGGCAATGCTGCCGAACATAGCGGATTTCCTTGGGATATGATGAAGAGGCGGACCGCAGCTGCGGTCGTCCGGCCGCGCGTCAAACGCTCGGCCGCAATAGGCGTCGGGCGCCGAAGCGCCCGGAGGTCAGACGCTATTCGAGCGCGCGGTCGCTGCCGATGAGCAGGCCGGGAAGGTGCGGCGGCGCGGTCTTGCGCGGCTTGCGTCCCGAGGTGACGGTCCGCCGGGGCGGCGTCGTGGTGACGGGGCGGCGGTCATTGTCGGTCGTTTCGCTCTGTTGCCCGCTTTCGGCAAGCAACAGCATCGACCCCATCGCAGCCGGCGTCGCGGGCGCCGCCATGGCGCGATCGGCGCCGGCGAGTCCGGTAAGCAAAGCCAACAGGGTCAGCAACAAACGCAAAGAAATAAGCCCCTTTTTCGTCCAGTGCGCGGTTTATAGCACGCTGGATGCTGAACATAGGGTGAAAGGCCCGCGACGTCTAGGGGTTAGCCGGTGTCACTTCGTCGTCGCCTCGACCGTCGGCACGTCGCCGATACTAAGGTCGGTGGTCAGGACGATGCGCCGCGCGACCGGCTTGCCCGCAGCGTCGAGGAACGGCGCATAGCGATTCTTGCCTCCCAGCAGGTCGCAAAGATTGGCGCCCTGCGGCATCGCCGCATTGGCGCCCTTCACCGCAAAATCGCAGGCGCCGACGCTGCCGTCGGCGTTGATCACGATCGAGAATGAGCCCGTGGCGGGTTCGCTCATCGGGAATTGCGGGACCCGCTTCCTGGGCAGTTCACCCAGCGCGTCGGCCAGTTCGGCCTCGTCCGGCGTCGCGACGACAGGCAGCTTCCACTGGTAATCCATGACGAAGCGGCCGGCCGTCGGCTTTCCATTGCCGTCCAGCGCCGGCACGAACTTCGCCTCGCGCCGCATCAGCGCGCAGGCCGCATTGTCGAGATCGTCCGACCCGCTGCCGCCGGTGACCATGCAATCGGTGACCGCCCCGCCCGCATCGACCGACAGCATCATGCGCACCTCGCCCTCTTCACCCGCGGCGAGCGCGGCTGCCGGATAATGGTCGGCGGGCCTGATCGTCGTCGTCTCGGGCGTCGGCAACGCCGGTCGCGGCCAGCCCTCGAGCATCGCGTTCAGCCCGACCCCGCCGCCGTCGGGAAAATGGCGATGCCCGGCGGGAATCTGCCAGCGGATGCGGTTGCTATAGGTACCGCCCACCGGCTTGCCGCGCGCGTCGGCACCCGGCTTGAAGCGTGCCCGTTCGAGGACGAGCCGGCACGTCGCCGCATCGAGGTCGGCATGACCGCTCGGGCTGACGATCTCGCAGGCCGTCGGCTTGCCGCTGCTGTCGATCGTCAGGCGGAACCCGCTCGTCCCTTCGCGCCCCTCCAGCATCGCGCCGGTCGGATAATCGTCGTTGGTGGCCCAGCTTCCGGGGTTGCCCGCAGGAGCCAGCGGCTCCGACAGGTCGGTGATCCGCGCGAGCGGCGGCGCATCGCCCGGTGCCGCGATCGCGGCGGCGGCGCCGGCCAACATGGTCAAAACCCCCAGGAAAATTCGCACGCCATACCCCCATTTGCCCTGGGCATCGGATTGCCAGTCTCTCTCCGCCTTGCCAAGCCACGATTGCCGCTTGACCTCGCCGCCGGCATCGCATCATCTGCCGCTGACAAGAATGTAAGGAGAGGGCGCGGATGAGCAGGAAGGCAATTTTCATCACCGGCGGCGGATCGGGCATCGGCCGCGCGACCGCGCGCCATTTCGCCGCGCAGGGCTGGTTCGTCGGGATCGCCGACCTCAATGCGCAAGGGATCGACGAGACCGCCGCACTGCTTCCCGAAGGCGCCTCGTCGCGCCATATCATGGACGTGCGCGACCGCGACCAATGGGCGGCGGCGCTCGCCGACTTCGCCAGGGCCAGCGGCGATCGCCTCGACGTGCTGTTCAACAATGCCGGCATCGGCACCGGCGGCCAGTTCGCCGACATGCCGCCGGCCGAGGCCGACCGGCTGATCGCGATCAACTTCGGCGGCGTCGTCAACGGCATCTACAGCGCCTTGCCGCTGCTCCGCGCGACGCCGGGATCGACAATCCTCAACACCGGCTCGGCCTCTGGCTTCTATGGCGTCGCGGGGCTCGCCATCTATTCGGCGACCAAATTCGCGGTGCGCGGATTGACCGAGGCGCTCGAGATCGAGTTCGCCAAATATGGCATCAAGGTGCGTTCGCTGATGCCCGGCTTCATCGACACGCCCCTGCTCGACCAGGTCAGCGCCGACAGCAACGAACCCGCACGCGACCGCCTGTCGTCGAGCGGGTTCGAGATCGTCCCCGTCGAACGCGTCGGCGAAGCGGCGTGGGAAGCCGTGCATGGCGACAAGGTCCATGTCACCGTCGGCAAGATGGCCAAGCGCCTGTCGCGCCTCGCGCGCTGGTTCCCCGGGCTGATCGCGAAGCAGTCGAAGAAGATCGACGGGCTGGGGACGGCGGGGCAATAGCGTCTCTCCTCCCGCAAGCGGGAGGGGAACCGTTTATTTCTTGACCCCGCACCGCACCGTCCCGGTCCCGGCATTGCGCACAGTGCACACCGGCTTGCCGAGGACCACCGTGCTGCCGACCCCGCGCGTCGTGATCGCGGCGCTCTTCACGGCGCTGAAGACATGGTCGCCGGTGCCTTCGCTGTCGGTGATCAGTTCGTCGACCGTCAGGCCGCCCGCGTCGACCACACCCGCCCCCGACAGCGACATCTGCGCCGTTTTGGCAGCGCCGCCCAGCGTCATCGTGCCGTTGCCGACCATCGCGACCGCCAGCCGGTCGCTGGTCACCGCGCCGACGATGAGCCGCCCCGGCCCGCGCAGCCCGATCGTCACCCTTGTCCCCTTGAGCTTGTCGATCTGCAGCGATCCCGCGCCGACGAGCGTCGCCGACCGCAGGTTCGCGGCGTTGATGCGCAGCGTCAGCGGGCCGAGCGGCTGGCGCCGATTCTCGTCGCCGGCATAGATTTTCTGCCCGACCACCAGCCTGCCGTCGCGCGCCTCGACGGTCAGCCGGTCGAGCGCGTCGGGCGATCCGCTCGCCACCGCGCCCACCGGCGCGCGCGTCACCACCTCGACGACGACGTCGGCATTGACCTCGATCGCCTCGAAACTGGTCAGGCCGAAACGCTTCTCCGCCGCCGATGCGGAGGCGACGGCGAGCAGGGCGGAGGCCGCGAGCGCGGCGCATCGGATCATCGAAGCCATGGCGCCGTCCTACCCCGTCCGGGCGGGCGGCGCCAGCGGCCGATCATTTGCAGGTCGCGGTGCCCGATCCCATGGTCTTGGTCGAACAGGTCGCGCCACCCGTCAGGTCGACGTCGCCCGAACCGAGGATGCGGATATCGGCCTTGCCGGTCGCCTGCGCCCCGACATTGCCCGATCCGGTGACCGAAATATCGAGCGTCTGCGCGACCAGCCCGCCCGCGTCGACGTCGCCCGATCCGGTGACGCCGATCTCACCCGAGGTGATGGCGCCGCCCGCGATCCCGATGTCGCCCGACCCCGATACGGTCAGGTCGGCGCTCTTTCCGGTGAGCTTCGCGATCTTGAGGTCACCCGATCCGGTCAGCGCCGCCTCGACCTTGTCGCCGTCCACGGCATCGGCATCGACCGAACCCGATCCGGTCAGCCGCACCTTGTTCAGCCGGGGCATGGTGATCGCGATCTGGACCCCGTCATGGTCGCCGCGGCGGAAACTGAACCCCTCGCGCTTGCGCCCGACCGACAGCGTCGGGCCGTCGAGCTTGATCTCGAGCTCCTCGACCTCGGCCTTCGGCCCCTTGGCGATGATCGAAAAGCTGTCGCCCTGGCGGATGGTGACATCGTCGGGACCGGTCACCTCGACCTCGGTGAAACCGGTGAGCGCATAGCTTTGCGTCGTCGGCGGACCGGCGTCGCCCGAACGCGTCTCGACCTTGTCGCTGTTCTCGGTCGTCACCGTGCCGCTGCATGCGGTCACCGTCACCGACAGGGTTAGAGCCAAGCCCAGCGGCAGCGCCGCCATCGTCCAGTTCCGCATCGTCCAATCTCCTTTGTGTATTGCATGAATAACACACAGGTTCGGACCTGTCCAGATGCTACCAGCGCAGCAGCGGCGCCAGCAGGATGCGCCCGGCGACCCCCGACAGCGCGACCGCAAGGCCGTGCCACAGCGCGATATGCATCATGTCGTTCGACGCGCAGTGGAGCGCGACGATCGTCGCCCCGGCGGCCCCGGCGGCGATGCCGATCGCCCAGCCCGCGCGCGTCGGCGAGGTCGGCGCGGCGCGCTTCAGCCAGGCGAACAGCGCCACGCCGACGCCCAGCCCCGACACCACGCCCTCGATCATGCAGCGCATGCCGTTTTCGGGCCGCGCCGCCTCCATCGCGGCGTGATGGTCGCCGAAACCGATAACGATCGCGGTGACCGGCAGCGCCAGCGCGGCGAGCCCGGCCCAGTGCCAGCCGCTGTAATCGCGGCCGACCCCGGGCAATCCCATGCGCAGCGCGCTCCACGCCGCCGCGACGCCGAGCGCGACGATCGTCCAAAAGGCGAGCAGCGGCAACGCGGGCATCATCGTGCCCGCCGCAAGGTCGTGGCGCATCCCGGTCAGCCACAACAACGCGGCGGCCCCGACCAGCCAGCCCGCGGCAACCCAGAGCGAGCCGCGCACGATCCGGCGCGGTTTCACCGGCCGCAGGTCGCCGGCCAGGCCGTCGATCAGCTCGTCGATCGATGCGTCGGTCATCTCATTCACTTTCAATCAGGAGCGCCAGCTTCTTGAGCCCGCGATGGATATTCACTTTGACCAGCGATTCGCTCTGGCCGCAAATCTGCGCAGCCTCGGCGATCGAGGCGCCTTCGATCTTGACCAAAGTGATCGCCTGCGCCTGCCCCGCGGGCAGCTGCGTCAGCATGCGGTCGAGGCTGAGCCGCGCGTGGACCGCTTCGTCCTCGGCGTCGACAAAGGCGTCGTCGTCGTGGAGTTCGGCGGCATCGCGCTGGCGGCGCAGCGCATCGATCCAGCGATAGCGCGCGATCGCCGCGAGCCAGGGCAGGAAGGCGCGGCGGCTGTCCCAGGTCGCGAGCTTGCGGTGCATCGACACGAGCGTTTCCTGCACCAGGTCGTCGATCTGGTGCGGCGCGATGCGGCGGGCGAAATAGCGTGCCAGCCAGCGCCGGCAATCGGTCAGCAGCGCGCGATAGGCGGCACGGTCGCCGCGCTGCGACGCCGCCATCAACCGCGCCAGCGACGGTTCGTCGATGCTCACCGGCCGCGCAGTTTCAGCGCCAGCGCGTCGAGCGAGAACAGCCCACCGCCGCGCACGATCAGCACCGCCGCCATAGCCGCCCACAGGCTGTGGACCGGCCACCAGGCATCGGGAAAGACGAAAATCTGGATCACCAGCGTCATCACCAACAGCGCGCCCGCGGATAAGCGCGTCGCCAGCCCTAGCAGCAACAGCATCGGAAAGACATGTTCGGCAAAGCCGGTCAACGGCACCGCGATCGACGGGTCGAGCGGCAGGCCGGAAAATTCGGTGCGGAAAAGGTCATAGGTGTCGGGGTTGATCCGAAACCAGCTGCCCTCGACCACCTTGGTCCGGCCCGAACGCCAGAACACCCCGGCCAGCGCGACGCGCAACAGCAACAGCGCCAGGCCCTCCGGGACGCGCGCGCCGGCGATGCTCACCGCGCGGTCGTACAGCGTCATCACTTTCGTCATCGTCGGACCCTCTCGAATGCACCCGCCGCGATCAGCGGCACGACGGCAGCGCCGTCTCCGTCCTGATGTTCGGCAAGGCGTTCGATCAGGTTACCGAGAGGTGTGATCTTTTGTGCAACCACAAGCGTGGCGAGGGTCGCGAGCGTGGTGGGCAACAGCCGCACCTCTGCCTCTGGCCGGGTGATCAGCAGCGCGGCGGTGCCGGCAAGCAGATCGGGATCGAGGATCGGCGCGGCATCGCTCGTCAGCGCCACTGTCATGACAGCGGGATGAAGCCGCACCGGCAGCGCCAGCAGGCTCGCGTCGTCCTGCCCGGCGAGGTCGACGAGCGTCAGCGCTGGGGCGTCGGCGGCGTGATAGGCGGTAAGCCAAGCCCATTCGACGCGCGCCATATCCGCCGCGAGCGCGCCGCTTTCGCGCGTCAGGAAATCGGGAAAGCCCGCCCCGATCTGCGCAGGCGCCCTTCCCTTCGCTCCGCCACGCTCGACGAAATCGCGCGACAGCCGGTTGAATTCGGTCTCGCCCAGCCAGGCGCGGGTACGCGGGAATGTGTTTTCGAGCGCGACGAGTCGCGCGTGCGAAATCGTGTTGGCGTGCACCGTCATCGCGCGCAGCACGTGCGCCCATTCGCCCGCGAACAGGTCGGGCGGCAAATGCGCGGGTCCTGCAACCAGCGCCGCCGCGATCGCCGCTTGGTCGCGCTCAAGCATCAACGCACGCCGCGTCGAGCAACGCATCCGCGATCCCGACCTCGGCCATCAGCGTCGCGAAATCGGGGACGTTGCTGTCCCATTCGACGAGCACCGGTTTCGGCCCGGCGCGGCGCAGGAAGCTGGCGAGCCGGTCCCAGCAGCTGGCCCGCACCGGCGAACCATGATCGTCGATCGCGATCGTCCCGCCCATCCCGTCATCTTGGACCGCATGGCCCGCGACATGGATTTCGCCGACCAGCGCGGGATCGACGGCGGCGAGCCATGCGTCGGGATCGAGTTCGAGATTGTGGGCCGACACCTCGACATTGTTGATGTCGAGGATCAGCGCGCAACCGCTGCGGCGGCAGAGTTCGTGAAGGAAATCGACCTCCGCCCAATCATCCCCGGCAAAAGCCACATAGCGCGACGGATTTTCGATCAGCATGGGGCGCCCGAGCCGGTTCTGCACCCGGACGACCTGCGTCACAAAATGGTCGAGCGCGGCGTGGCTGTAAGGAACTGGCAAAAGGTCGGGGAATTTGTCATCGCCGCCGTTGCTCCAGCTCAGATGGTCCGACACCATCGCGGGGCGATAGCGGTCACAGAGCCGGGCGAGCACTTCGAGCTCTTCCGCATCGACGCCCGCCGCCGAGCCGAGCGACAGCTCGACCGAATGGAAACTCAGCGGCAGATGCGCGGCAATCGCGGTCAGCCAGCGATGCGGAGGCCCGCCTGCGCCGAAATAATTTTGGGGGTGGATTTCGGCCCAGGCGGGCAGGGTCGCCCGCTCCGCCGCCGCCAACACATCGGCATAATGCTCGGGCTTGAGCCCGAAGCCGGCGCGTCGCGGCAGGTCGCGGAACGAGCGGGGGGGTGTCATGATCGGACCGGTCAGCCCTTGCTGGCGACCGGTTTGGCGTTGCCCTTGTGCGCGGTCAGCGTGCCGCCCATCTTCACGCAACTGCCCTTGGGGACATTCTTCCAGGCATTGCCCTGATAATCGACGGTCGAAGTGCCGGCGCAGCTGGTGCCCGGGCCCGCGGCGCAGTCGTTCTTGCCCTTCAGCGCGACGCCATAGCATTTTTCCTTGGCGCCATCGGCGGCGAAGGCGGGGCCGGAAAGCGAGGCACCGGCGGCCATAGCAAGGACGGCCGAGGCGGCGAGCGAGAGTTTGAGGCTGTTCGACATGGTGGATACTCCGTTTGAACCCTTGATGCGGGGGATGGCATCAGGGTGCTGTTCGCAGGACTCGGGCGCCGGGTTACGCCCGCGCCGGAATTTCGCGCCATCTTGTCGCCACCTTCGTGGGGCAAAGGCGCCCTTCCCCCTGGACCAGAGAGACTGACGATGAGCGTCGCATTCCGTCGCGAAAGCGACGACGAGCATATGGAACCAGCGTTCGAATGGCCGATCCCGGTCGGCCCGAACCTGGTCACGCCGCGCGGCTTGCGGCTGCTCGGCGAGGAAGCGGCGCGGCTCGCGGATGCGATCGCGGGCGCGACCGAAGAGGAAGCGCGCAAGAAATTGCTGCGTCGGCAACGCTATGTCCACACCCGCCAGTCGACCGCCGAGGTGCAGCCCGCGCCCGCCGACGATGTCGTCGGCATCGGCAGCAAGGTGATTTTCGCGCTGAACGGCAACGAACGCACGCTGACCATCGTCGGCCATGACGAGGCCGATCCGGCGCAGGGCACCATCGCCTTTTCGGCGCCCATCGCGCGCGCGCTGATGGGCGCCGAAGTTGGCGAGACGCTCGAATATCAGGGCCGCGAGGACGCATTGACGATCCTCGCCGCCGCGACCGATCCGGAGACATGGGCATGAAAGACAAGTTCGAACGCCACAAACAGCCGTGGACCGCGGCCGAGATCGACAAGCTGCACACGCTGGCGAAGAAGGGCATAGCGCTCAAAGCCATCGCCAAGGCGCTGACGCGCAGCGAGGAATCGGTGAAGACCCGCGCCAAGGCCGACGGCCTGCCGATCGCCAAGCTGCACTGATCCGCCATGTCCGCCGCCAACTATGATGCCGTCGTGCTGGGCGCCGGCGCGGCCGGGCTGATGTGCGCCGCGGTCGCGGGGCAGCGCGGCAAGCGCGTGCTGCTGCTCGACCATGCCGATGCGGTCGGCAAGAAAATCCTCATTTCGGGCGGCGGCCGGTGCAACTTCACCAACATCCACACCAGCGCGGACCGCTATATCTCGGCGAACCCGCATTTCGCCAAATCGGCGCTCGCGCGCTACACCCCCGCCGATTTCATCGCGCTCGTCGATGCCTATGGCATTGCTTATCATGAAAAAACCCTCGGCCAGCTGTTCTGCGACGGCTCGGCGAAACAGATCGTCGCGATGCTGCTGGCGGAGTGCACCAAGGGCGGCGTCGACGTCCGCTGCGGCGAACCTATAAGACAGGTCGAGCATAGCGACGGCATTTTCCGCGGCACTTTCGGCAACTTCCATTTCTCCGCGCCCGCCCTCGTCATCGCCACCGGCGGCCCCTCGATCCCCAAGATGGGCGCCACCGGCTTCGCCTACGACCTCGCGCGCCAGTTCGGCCTGAAAGTCGTCGAACCCCGCCCCGCGCTCGTCCCGCTGACGCTCGGCGGCGACGATGTGCTGTTCCGCACCCTCTCGGGCATCGCCGCCCCGGTCGAGGCGCGCGCGGGCAAAGGGGCGTTCCGCGAGGCGGCGCTGTTCACCCACAAGGGCCTGTCGGGTCCCGCGATCCTGCAGGTCAGCAGCTATTGGCGGCACGGCGAGCCGGTGACGATCGACTTCCTGCCGGGCGCCCCACAAGGCTGGCTCACCGACGCCAAACGCAGCCGCCCGCGCGCCACCTTACGCGCAGCGCTCGGCGCCCACCTTCCTGACCGTCTCGCCGAAACCCTCGCCGACCGGCTGGCGCTGCCCGGCGAACTCGGCGCCTTGACCGATCGCAAATTGGCCGACGCCGAGACGCGTCTGGCAAGCTGGGCATTCCGCCCGAACGGCACCGAAGGCTTGGCCAAAGCGGAGGTCACGATCGGCGGAATCGCAACCGCCGGGCTGTCGTCGCAAACAATGATGGCCAAAAGCACCCAAAACCTCTATGCGATCGGCGAAGCCGTTGACGTCACCGGGTGGCTGGGCGGCTATAATTTTCAATGGGCCTGGGCCAGCGGACACGCTGCCGGACAGGCGCTTTAGGAAAAAACCAAGAATATTCCTCGGGATGCTGGCTGGGCGATGGCCCGGCCGCTTTGCATCAATTGCCTGATGGCGGCGAGGATACCCAGGAAAACGGCATATCGCCGCACAGGATAAGAAGAACAATAATGCCTTTCGAAACGATGTCTCCCGTCCTTGCGGACGCTCTGACCGCGCGCGGTTACGAAAATCTCACCCCCGTCCAGACCCACGTCGTCGAACTCGAAGCGGTTGGCCGCGACCTGCTGGTCTCGGCGCAGACCGGCTCGGGCAAGACCGTCGCCTTCGGCCTCGCGATGGCCGACCAGCTGATCGAGGACGGCCGCCTGCCCTTCGCGACCTCGCCGCTTGCGCTGATCATCGCCCCGACCCGCGAACTCGCGATGCAGGTCAGCCGTGAACTCAGCTGGCTCTATGCCAAGGCCGGCGCGCGCATCGCGACCTGCGTCGGCGGCATGGACGCCAGCAAGGAACGCCGCACGCTGAACCAGGGTGTGCAGATCGTCGTCGGGACCCCCGGTCGCCTGCGCGACCATCTCGAACGCGGCGCGCTCGACCTCACCGCGCTGCGCGTCGCGGTGCTCGATGAGGCCGACGAAATGCTCGATATGGGCTTTCGCGAAGACCTGGAAGAAATCCTCGACGCGACCCCCGAGACGCGCCGCACCCTGATGTTCTCGGCGACCATCCCCAAGCCGATCGCGAACATGGCGAAGCGTTACCAACGCGACGCGCTGCGTATCTCGACCGTCGGCGAAGATCGCGGTCACGGCGACATCAGCTATCAGGCGGTGACCGTAGCCCCCGCCGATATCGAGGGCGCGGTGATCAACCTGCTGCGCCTCCACGACGCCGAAACCGCGATGCTGTTCTGCGCCACGCGCGACAATGTCCGCCGCCTCCACGCCAGCCTGACCGATCGCGGTTTCGCCGCCGTCGCGCTGTCGGGCGAGCATAGCCAGAACGAACGCAACGCCGCGCTGCAGGCGCTGCGCGATCGCCGCGCCAAGGTCTGCGTCGCGACCGACGTCGCCGCACGCGGGATCGACTTGCCCAGCCTGTCGCTGGTGATCCACGTCGAAATCCCGCGCGACGCCGAAACCCTCCAGCACCGCTCCGGCCGCACCGGCCGCGCGGGCAAAAAGGGCACCGCAGTCATCATCGTTCCCTATCCGCGTCGTCGCCGCGTCGACGGCATGCTGCGCGGCGCGCGGATCAACGCCGAGTGGATGGAAGCGCCGACCGCCGCCGATGTCCGTCTGAAGGATCAGGAACGGCTGATCGAGAAATTGCTCGCCCCGGTCGAGCATGAGCCCGAGGATATCGAACTCGCGCAGCGCCTGATGGCCGAACGCTCGCCCGAGGACATCGCCGCGTCGCTCGTCCGCGCCCACCGCGCGCTGATGCCGGCGCCCGAGGATCTGATCGACAACAGCGCGCGCGGCCGCGACAGCGCCGGCCGCCCCGAACGCGGCGAGCGGTTCGAGCGTCCCGATCGCGGCGAAGGCGGCGGCGACCGCCGCGAAGGGTTCGAGGATAGCGTCTGGTTCCGCCTCAACATCGGCCGCCACCAGAACGCCGACCCGCGCTGGATCCTGCCGTTGCTATGCCGCCGCGGTCATGTGACCAAGGGCGAGATCGGCGCGATCCGTATCGGGCCGAAGGAAACGATGTTCAACATCCCCCGCGCGATCGCCGACCGCTTCGCAGAAGCGGTGGTGCGCAGCGCCAACGAGGATGGCGAGGACGACAGCGGCGTCGCGATCACCCCCGCGCCCGACGGCCCGACCTACCCGCCGCGCCGCGACAAGGGATCGGGCGACCGGGCACCGCGCGCGACGCTTGGTCGTGCCCCCGGCGGCGATCGATCGGGTCCCCGCGGACCGCGTGGTCCGGGCGGCCCCGGCGGCAACACCGAACGCTACAAGCCCAAGCCCTTCGGCCAGCGCAGCCCGCGCCGCCCGTCGAAGTAAGCGGCAGGCTATGATCTAAAACATCGTCATTGCGAGCGTAGCGAAGCAATCCAGGGGTGGCCCTGTACCGCTCTGGATTGCCGCGTCGCCTGCGGCTCCTCGCAATGACGATGGCAATGAACGACTGCCCTTGCGCTCCCGCGCCCGCCCCACCAGATGGGCGGGACAGCAGGAGCGCGATCATGCAAGCAGTCCAGGCCTTCATCGAAACGCAGGGCGGCCCCGAAGTCATCGACTGGCGCGAGGTGACGCTCGGCGCACCCGGGCCGGGCCAGGTGCTGCTGCGCCAGACCGCGGTCGGTCTCAACTATCTCGACACCTATCACCGCGACGGCACCTATCCGATCGCGCTACCCAGCGGTCTCGGCGTCGAATCGGCCGGTGAAATCATCGCCGTCGGCGAAGGCGTGCTCGGCCTCCAGCCCGGCGACCGCGTCGCGACCTTCGGCCCCGATCGCAACGCCTATTCCAGCGCCCGTCTCCTCCCCGCTGCGTCGTTGTTCAAGCTGCCGCCGGGCATCGACGACGAAACCGCCGCCGCGGGCCTGCTCAAGGCCTGCACCGTCGAGATGCTCGTCGAGCGGTGCGCCAAGGTCGAGGCGGGCTGGCCGGTGCTCGTCCATGCCGCTGCGGGCGGGGTCGGGCTAATCCTCGTCCAATGGTTGAAGGCGGTCGGCGCGACGGTGATCGGCACCGTCAGCACCGAAGCCAAGGCGCAGGCGGCACGCGAGGCGGGCGCCGACCATGTCCTGCTGTACAAATCCTACGATGTCGCGGCGCATGTCCGCGAACTGACCGATGGTCAGGGCGTGCCGGTGACCTTCGACGGCATCGGCATGGCGACGTGGGAGGTATCGCTCAAGGCCACCGCGCGGCGCGGGCTGATCGTCAGCTATGGCAATGCCGGCGGTCCGGTGACCGGCGTCAACCTTGGCATCCTCGCGCAGCATGGCTCGCAATTCGTGACCCGGCCGACCCTGTTCGACTATTACCTCCACCCCGGCGAACGCGCCGCGGGTGCCGCTCGGGTGTTCGAGATGATCGAATGCGGCGCGGTGAAGATCACCGTGGGCCAGCGCTACGGGTTGCAGGACGCGGCGCGCGCGCATGCGGACTTGCAGGCCGGGCGAACGACGGGGTCGACGGTGCTGATTCCGTGACGTCGCCCCCGCGAAGGCAGGGGCCGCTGGCGGCCTTGCCCAGCGCGGCGGCGTAAATGGCTAGCGGCCCCCGCCTTCGCAGGGGCGACGGTTACGCCTTCAACCGCTCCGCATGCCAGGCGACATGCTCGGCCAGAAAAGTCGAGATGAAATAATAGCTGTGGTCATACCCCGGCTGCATGCGGATCTCGGCCTTTTGCCCGTTGCGCTCGCAGGCATCGACCAGCAATTCGGTCTTGAGCTGTTCGACGAGAAAATTGTCGGCGTCGCCCTGATCCACCAGCAGGTCGGGGACGCGCAGCCCCTGATCGAGCAGCGCACAGGCATCATAGGCGTGCCAATCCTCGCGCGCGTCGCCGAGATAGTTCGACAGCGCCTTTTCGCCCCACGGGCATTGCAGCGGCGCGACGATCGGCGAGAAGGCCGAGACCGAGCGGAACCGGTCCTGATTGCGCAGCCCGATGGTCAGCGCGCCATGCCCGCCCATCGAATGGCCGGTGATCGCCTGCCGCGACAGGTCGGCGGCCGGAAAATTGCGCAGCACCAGCGAAGGCAGTTCGTCCTCGATGTACGAGCGCATCCGATAATGTTGCGCCCAGGGCTCCTCGGTCGCATCGACATAGAAGCCCGCACCGAGGCCGAAGTCCCACGCTCCCTCGGGATCGTCGGGCACGGCGTTTCCGTTCGAATCGGGGCCGCGCGGGCTGGTATCGGGGGCGATGAAGATCACGCCATGCTCGGCACAGGCGGCGCGATATTCGCCCTTTTCCATCACATTGGCGTGGGTGCAGGTCAGCCCCGACAGATACCAGAGCACCGGCAGCTTCGCGCCCTCGGCATGATCGGGAATGAAGACCGCGAAGGCCATGTCGGTGCCCGTCGTGGTGCTGGCATGTTTGTACACACCCTGCGTGCCGCCATGGCTGCGGACAGAGGAGAGGGTTTCGATGGTCATATCTTTGTCCTGCTTGTCTTTTCGCGAGCCTAGTTCATGCTGGCCCGAAATCAAAAGGGGGAGAGCGCCGAGTGTTCGATAATAGCATTCACGGAACGTGTCAGGACCGCTTTGCTGCCGTCCGCCTCGGCATGGCCGCCAGCCTTGCGGCGGGAAGCGACGTCGGCCTGTCCTTTTGCGCGACGATCGAGGGCGAAACGGTGGTCGATCTGTGGGGCGGCCACGCCGACGCGGCGAAGACGCGGCCGTGGCAAGCCGACACGATCGTCAACGTCTATTCGACCACCAAGACGATGACCGCGCTGACCGCTCTGCTGCTTGCCGATCGCGGCGACCTCGATTTCGCGGCGCCGGTCGCGCGCTACTGGCCCGAATTCGCCGCCAACGGCAAGGACGGCGTCACCGTCGCGCATCTGATGAGCCACAGTGCCGGCCTGTCGGGCTGGGAAGCCCCCATCACGACGGAGGATTTCTACGACTGGGACAAGGTTACCTCGCTGCTCGCGGCGCAGGCGCCGTGGTGGCAGCCCGGCAGCGCGCCCGGCTATCATGCGATCACCCAAGGCTATCTGGTCGGCGAAGTCGTTCGCCGCACCACCGGCAAGTCGCTCGGAACCGTCTTCCGCGAGGAGATCGCCGAGCCGCTTGGCGCCGACTTCCACATCGGCCTGCCCGCGTCGGAGGATCACCGCGTCGCCGACCTGATCCCGCCGCCCGAAATGACCATCGATTTCACCGGCGACGTCCATCGCAAGACTCTCGTCAATCCCGGCATCGACGTGTCGGCAACCGGCACCCGCGCCTGGCGCGGCGCCGAAATTCCGGCGGCGGGCGGCACAGGCAACGCGCGCAGCGTCGCCGAAATCCACGCGCTGCTTGCCAACGGCGGCGTCGCCAAGGGCAAGCGTCTGCTGTCCGAAGCGGGGTGCCGCAAGGCGCTCGAGCTCCAGATCGCGGGCACCGACATGATCCTCGGCGTCCCGATCCGCTATGGCATGGGTTTCGGCCTGCCGAGCGAACTGGTGCCGCTGCCCAATCCGAACACGATCTTCTGGGGCGGTTATGGCGGCTCGCTGATCATCATCGACATGGATGCCCGCGCGACCTTCAGTTACGTGATGAACAGGATGGAGGTGGGACTGACCGGCGACCCGCGCTCCTTCGCGCTGATCGGTGCGATGTGGATGGCGATGGCGGCGGGCTGAGCTCCGCGGACCACCGGCCGAACCGTTGCGGGACGGCTCGGCTCGCCCCGCGTTCGAGTGCGTTCGTCCTGCGAACGGACATTTTGCGGCGAAGCGAGCAACTTTCGAATGATGCCAAGGCTTTGCCCTATGCCACAGTCTGCGGGAAACGGCGGGCATGGTCATTGCGGGCCGGTCGTTCGGTCCCTTCCATCATTCCACGATAGGGGAATTTATGCGTAAGATTTCGATTGTGACCGCTGCGGCGGCAAGCCTGTTCATCGCGCCGCTGGCGAGTGCCCAGGAACCCGACGCGCCGGCACCGAAGGAAGAACCGGCACCGGCACCGGCACCGGCCCCCGCACCCAGCGAAGAGCCGACCGCCGACCCGGCCCCGGCCCCGACCGACGAACCCGCGCCGGGCGACGAACCGGCCCCCAGCGAAGAGCCGGCGCCCGAACCCCAGGCTTAACAACGCCGCCGGGACTTCCCGGATGAAGAAGCCGTCGAAGCCCAAGCGCTTCGGCGGCTTTTCACTGTCCGTTTTGCAGGGGGATGGCGGCGACCAGCGGCGGGTGCCCCCAATGATGCAGCAGGTCCAGGATCGCGGCGCCCGACAGCCCCAGCGTCCCGGTGTTGCGCAGGGGATGGACGTTGACTGTTTCCGCCGCCGCCAGCCCGGCGTCGATCACGACGGTTATGCTGCCCGGCGACGCGTTGATCGCCGCGAGCGGCGTGACCGACCCCGGCTTGATTCCGAGCAGCCGTCCCATATCCTCGGCTTTGCCGAAGCTGACGCGCTTGCTGCCGATCGCGGCGGGCAGCGCCTTCAGATCGACGCGCGCCTCGCCCGGCACGGTGACGAGCCAATACGCCCCGCCATTGTCCTTCAGGAATAGATTCTTGGTATGCGCACCCGGAATCGCGGCGTTGACCTCGTCGCTCTCGGCGACGGTGAACACCGCGACATGCTCGAACGAGGCGAAGGGAATGGCAAGCGCATCCAGATCCGCCAGCAATCCCGCTTCGCCCCGCATGACTCCTTCTCAGACGACGCGATGCAGCGCGCAGAGCTTGTTGCCCGACGGATCGCGCAGATAAGCGAGGTAGAGCTGGCCGAAGCCGCCTTCGCGAACGCCCGGCGGGTCTTCGATCGAGGTGCCGCCGTTGGCGACGCCGGCATCGTGCCACGCCTTTGCCTGTTCGGGGCCTTCCATCGCGAAACCGATGGTGCAGCCGTTGCCGACCGTCGCCGCTTCGCCGTCGATCGGCGCCCCGACGAGGAACAGCCCGCCATTGTGCATATAGATCAGGCGGCCCTTGTCGTCCTGGATCGCCGGCTTGCCGCCGATCGCCTGAAAGGTCGCGTCATAGAATTTCCGGGCGGCCTCAAGGTCGTTCGACCCGACCATGTTGTGACTGTACATGTCTCTCTCCTCTTCGTTGATTTTGTGGGGCGCTACGGCGTGCTACAGCCGCCGGCGCGCACCGGGTCCCAGACGCGGATACCGCCGCTCCAGCCGAGATCGGCGCTCTCGCGGTTCGCCATCGAGTGGGTGACCCCGATGATCTTGAAATACCATTCGCCGGGTTTCAGATAATGCGCCTTGTTCGCGCCCCATTCGATCAGCTGGCCGGGGCGCGTCTCGTCCATCCGCATGTCGAGCATGAAGCACACCGGTTTTTTGCTCAGGTTGCGCGCGTGATAGAGCAGGCCCGGCAGTTGCGCCGGCGTCACGCACTCGGGGCAGATCAGCGTGGCGATATTGTCCTGCTGCACCGCGACGCGCCCGTCCTTCGATTCGAAGCGCGCGGCACTGTGCTTGGTCGTCACATAGCTGGTGTCGGGTGCCGGGCCGGCGTCGAGCTTTTCGGCGGCGAACGCCGGCCCGGCGAGCAACAGCGCGAGGGCGGTGCCCAGCAATCTCTCGGTCATCGCGTGAAGTCCCGTTAAGCGTTGCGAATCCAGACGGACATGCTGCCCGCTTTGTCAGCGAAATACCACCGTCTTGCGGCCGTCGATCAGCACCCGCTGCTCGGCGACCCAGCGTACCGCGCGTGCCAGCACCTGTGCCTCAACGTCGCGGCCGATGCGGATCAGGTCGTCGATCCCGTCGCGGTGGTCGACGCGCTCGACCGCCTGTTCGATGATCGGCCCCTCGTCGAGGTCGCCGGTGACAAAATGCGCGGTCGCGCCGATCAGCTTGACCCCGCGCTCGTGCGCGCGGTGATAGGGTTTGGCGCCCTTGAAGCCCGGCAGAAAGCTGTGGTGGATGTTGATGCAGCGCCCCGCGAGCTTTGTCGACAGGTCGCCCGACAGGACCTGCATATAGCGCGCGAGCACCAGATATTCGGCGCGCGCATCGGCCATCACCTGCAGGATCGCGGCCTCCTGGCTTGCGCGGTTCGCATCGCTCACCGGCAGGTGGTGGAACGGCACCCCGTGCCATTCGGTCAGCCGCCGCTGATGCTCGTGGTTCGACACCACCGCCGCGATATCGATCGCCAGATTGCCGGTCGACCAGCGGTGGAGCAGATCGTTGAGGCAATGGCTGCCCTGCGACACCGCGATGACGAAGCGCGGCTTGACCGCGCTGTCGCTGATCCGCGCATCCATCGCAAAGCGCGAGACGACCGAAGCGAACGCCGCCTGCACCTCGGCAAGCCCATCGGGAAAGCGCGGCCCCGCACCGCGAAACGCGACGCGCATGAAAAAGCGTCCGGTGTCGAGGTCGGCATATTGCTGGCTGTCGAGGATGAAGCCGTCGCGCTCCGCGAGCAGCCCCGTCACCGCCGCGACGATGCCGACCGCGTCGCCGCAGCTGAAGGTCAGGAAATAGGGTCCGGTCATGCCCGGATCAGAACACCACGACGCTGCGAATGCTCTCGCCCGCGTGCATCAGGTCGAAGCCCTTGTTGATCTCTTCCAGCCCCATGACATGGGTGATCATCGGGTCGATCTCGATCTTGCCGGTCATATACATGTCGACGATCTTGGGCACGTCGGTGCGGCCCTTGGCGCCGCCGAAGGCGGTGCCGCGCCAGTTGCGCCCGGTGACGAGCTGGAACGGCCGCGTCGCGATCTCCTTGCCCGCCTCGGCGACGCCGATGATGATCGAGGTGCCCCAGCCGCGATGGCAGGCCTCAAGCGCGGTGCGCATCACTTCGGTGTTGCCCGTCGCGTCGAAGGTATAGTCGGCGCCGCCGTCGGTCAGTTGGACGATCGCGGCGACCGTGTCTTCGCGGCTCATACCCCGGGTGTTGAGGAAGTCGGTCATGCCGAACTTGCGGCCCCATTCCTCGCGGTCGGGGTTGATGTCGACGCCGATGATCTTGTCGGCGCCGGCGAGGCGCGCGCCCTGGATCACGTTCAGCCCGATGCCGCCGAGGCCGAAGACGACGACATTGTCGCCGACCTGGACCTTGGCGGTATTGATCACCGCGCCGACGCCGGTGGTGACGCCGCAGCCGATATAGCAGCTCGACTGGAAAGGCGCGTCCTCGCGGATTTTCGCGACCGCAATCTCAGGCAGCACGGTGAAATTCGAGAAGGTCGAGCAGCCCATATAATGGAAGATCGGCTGGCCCTTGTACGAAAAGCGCGTCGTGCCGTCGGGCATCAGCCCCTTGCCCTGCGTCGCGCGGATCGCGGTGCAGAGGTTGGTCTTGCCCGACAGGCAGCTTTTGCACTGGCGGCATTCGGGGGTGTAGAGCGGGATGACATGGTCGCCGGGAACGACGCTGGTCACCCCCGCGCCGACTTCGCGCACGATGCCTGCGCCCTCATGACCGAGGACGCTCGGGAAGATGCCCTCGCTGTCGAAGCCGTCGAGCGTATAGGCGTCGGTGTGGCAGATGCCCGTCGCCATGATCTCGATCAGCACCTCGCCCGCCTTCGGGCCTTCGAGGTCGAGTTCGACGATTTCGAGCGGCTTCTTCGCTTCGAACGCAACGGCGGCGCGGGTCTTCATGGGCGGGTCTCCTTCTCGGCGGCTCCAATCAGGCAAATGGGGCGGCAATGCAAGATGCGAGGAAGCTTCGGCGGCGGAGATTACCCGAAATGAGCGCGCGAAACTCGCATAACCGTCACCCGGGTCTTGACCCGGGGTCCCGCTTTTCACCGTCGCCAGCGGGACCTCGGATCAAGTCCGGGGTGACGATGAAATGAAGGCTGCGCTCGTCTCGCTCCTCGACCCGCTTCGCCAGCAGGAAGAACCGATCTGGGTCCTCTATCCGCAGCGCCGGCGCCTGTTGCCGAAGGTGCGGTGCTGATCGACAAGCTCCGCGAGGAATTGCCGGGGGCGCTGCAGCGGAGCGGGCTGGCCTGAGTTTTCAAAGCCAGCAGAAATTGCCTATCGTTCGCGAGGAGCTTGATCTTCGGCGCCATCGGCTGACCAGTAGCGCCAATCATCAGACTCGGCGCCAAGATTATATGTCCCCAGCGCCGCTATTTGCCCATTGCTATGAAAATCCCGCCAAAGGCCATTCTCGGCACCGTCAATGTAGTGACCTTCCGATGCCAACGCTCCATTTTCATGGAATGCTTGGAAGAGGCCGTCCCTTATCCAACGAGAGCCGTCGACTGACATCTTTCGAGAATAGCGAAATCGTATCCCGCCGCCCTCATATGGAATCTCTGCAATATTTAGCGTGGTCATCGCACCTATCTATCCTGTGCTACCAAGGGTTCAATTCGGCAAAAGACTCAACACTCCACCACACTGACCGCCAGCCCGCCCTTAGACGTTTCCTTATACTTATCCCGCATGTCGCGGCCGGTCTGCAGCATCGTCGCGATCACCGTGTCCAAACTCACCACATGCGTGCCGTCGCCAATCATCGCGATGCGGCTGGCGTCGATCGCCTTGATCGACCCCATCGCGTTGCGTTCGATGCACGGGATCTGCACCAGACCGCCGATCGGATCACAAGTGAGGCCGAGATTATGTTCCATGCCGATCTCGGCGGCATTTTCGACCTGCGCGTTCGTCCCGCCGAGCGCCGCGGTCAGCCCCGCCGCCGCCATCGAGCAGGCGACGCCGACCTCGCCCTGGCAGCCGACCTCGGCGCCCGAGATGCTGGCGTTGCGCTTATAGAGCGCGCCGACCGCGCCCGCGGCGAGCAGGAAGGTCCGCACCCCCGCATCATCGCCGCGATAACCGCGTCGATAGAAGCGGATCACCGCGGGAATGATCCCCGCCGCGCCGTTGGTCGGCGCGGTGACGACCTTGCCGCCCGCGGCATTTTCCTCATTCACCGCCATCGCCCACAGGTTGATCCAGTCCATCATCGCGAGCGGATCGGTCAGATTCTGTTCGTGGCGGTTGCGGATGTCGGCGGCGATCTGCGGCGCGCGGCGCTTGACCTTGAGCCCGCCGGGCAGGATTCCGGTGCTGCAGCAGCCCGCGTCGATCGAGGCGTCCATCGCGCCGGCGATCGCGTCGAGCCCGGCGTTCACCTCGTCGAGGCTGCGGTGCACCAGCTCATTCTCGAGCATCATTTCGGCGAAGCTCTTGCCCGCCGCGGCGCCCATGCTCAGCAAATCGGCGCCCGAGGTGAAAGCGAAGGGCAGGCTCACCTCGTCCTCGGCGCCGCGGCTGTTGCGCCCCGCTTCGTCCTCGTCGACGACGAAACCGCCGCCGATCGAGAAATACATGCGCTTCGCCAAAATCTCTCCGCCCGCGTCGCGCGCGGTGAAGCTCAGCGCATTGCTGTGGAACGGCTGGCGCTGGCGCATCTGGAAATGCAGGTCGCGCGCCGGCTGGAACCGCACGCGCTGGCGGCCGAGCAGATAGAGGAAACCCTCGCCCTCGGCGCGGTCCCAATGCGCCTTGATCGCGGCGAGGCTGGTCGAGGCCGGGATTTCGCCCGCCAATCCCGCGACGATCGCGGTGTCGGCGGCATGCCCCTTTCCGGTCAGCGCGAGCGAGCCATAAAGGTCGGCTTCGACATGCGCGGTCTTCGTCAGCAGCCCCTGCTCGTCGAGCCACACGGTAAAGCGCCGCGCCGCGACCATCGGGCCGACGGTATGCGAACTCGACGGGCCGACGCCGATCTTGAACAATTCGAACAGGCTGATGGTCATGGTTTTGCCGGGGCAATCGCTTCGAGGGGGAATTTCGCGACGATCTCGCGCGAGGCCTGCAGCGTATAATGGCCGTAGTCGAAATGGAAAGGCGAACCGTCCGACGCGAACAGCGGGCAGACGGTTTTCGGACATTCCAGATCCTGCAAGGACACGTAGGTCGCACCCGCCGCCCCGACGCGCCGCGCCATCTCGCGATCGAGCGCCATCCGTTCGGGGTCGCGGCCGCTGCGGACCAGCGCGAAATCGTCGCGGGCGATCGCGCGCGCGAGCAGGCGCGGCATCGGCTCGTCATATTCGACCGTCGGACCGATGACGGTGACCGGCACGCCCTTGGCGCGAACATGCGCGATGGCGCGAAGCAGGCCGTCCATCTCATCGGCGCGCCAGCGGCCCGAGAGGATCACCCGGTCGAGCCGGCCCGTACCCGGAAGCGTGCCGAAGCCGATCTCCATCACTTCGGTGCAGCGCTTGTCGCCCGCCGTCGGCCAGACCGGGCGGCACCCCGAAGCGGTCACCTGCATCACATTCATATCCGCGAGGCGCTCGCCCAGCGCGCGCGCCAGATGCCCGGCGTGACTGTCGCCGAGGATCATGATGTTCGGCCGGTCGGGACGCAGCGTCGCACACCGCGCAACGTCGAAATGCGGCGTGTCGCTGTTCGCCATGCAGATGCCGTTGCGGAACTGCAAAATTCCTTCGGGCGCATAGTCATAGTCGAGATAGGTCAGCACGCGCGCGATGCGCGGATCGGCGATCCGCTCCTTCGCCGCCTGCACCGCGAGCAGTGCCGCGGCGCCCGCGACGAGCAGCATCGCGGCGAGCGCGGCCCACAACACGCGCGGCGTCGCCCACGCCCTGCCGCGCCGAAGGAAGGGCTGTTCGATCAGGCGATAGCTGAGGATGGCGAGCGCAAAGGAAATCGCGATCGTCGCGGCCATTTCGCCCGCGTCGAGCGTCAGCCCGCGCTCGAAGCGCCAGAAGGCCATCACCGGCCAGTGCCACAGGTAAAGCGAATAGCTGATATCGCCGACGAAGCGCATCGGCGCGAGCGACAGCAGCTTCGCGGTGCCGCCGGTCTCGCCATAGGCGATGAGCAGCGCAGTGCCGATGCACGGCAGCAACGCCCAGGGCACCGGGAACGCCATCTCTTCCTCGATCACGAACAGCGCCGCGACGACCATCGCAAGGCCCGTCCAGGTCGCGACGGCGCGCAGCCGCGGGCCAAGCGTGGGGAAGCCGCCGGTGGCGACCAGCCCGCCGAGCGCCAGTTCCCAGGCGCGCGACGGCAGGAGATAGAAACTCGCCTGCGCCTTGTTGATGTGGATCAGCCCATAGCCGATCGCCAGCGACACCGCGGCGATTACCCATAGTGCCGCGACGATATGACGCGGCAGCCAGCGGCGCAGCGCGATCAGCAGCAGCGGGTAGAAGATATAGAATTGCTCCTCGACCCCCAGCGACCAGGTGTGGAGCAAGGGGGTGAGTTCGGCGTCCCCGAAATAATTGACCGTGCGCCAGAACCAGATGTTCGACCCCGACAGCGCGGTGGCCGCGGCGCTCCACGACAGGTCGCGCATATCCTGCGGGAACAGGCGCCACCAGCCGACCGCGAGCACGACCGCCAGCATGACGAGCAGCGCGGGCAGGATGCGCAGCGCACGGCGGCGATAGAAACCGGTCAGGGTGAAGCGATCGGCGTCCATCTCCTTCAGGATGATGCGGCTGATCAGATAGCCCGAGATGACGAAAAAGATGTCGACGCCGACGAACCCGCCGGGGATCGCGGTGAGCCCGGCGTGGACGAGCAGGATCGGCAGGACGGCCAGGGCGCGCAGTCCGGCGATGTCGTTGCGATACTGCATGATCCCCCAAATAGGCTGGCCGGCGCGCGCGCCGCGCGGCGGCCCGGACCTAGCCGCTTGGCGTCATTTGGGAAAGGGGGGATGGGCGGACGGCATGCGCCGCCCGCCCGATCGGATCAGGGATAGGTCCAAGTGCCTTCGCGTGCGAAATTCTCCGCCGCGAAATCCCAGTTCAGCAGATTGTCGACGGTCGCATTGACATAGTCGGGGCGGACATTCTTGCGATCGATATAATAGGCATGTTCCCACACATCGACGACGAGCAGCGGCTTGATGCCCGCGGTCAGTTCGGTGCCCGCGTCGTGGGTGTCGGTGACCGACAGCGTGCCGTCGCGCGAGACGAGCCACGCCCAGCCCGACGCGAAATGGTTGATCGCGGTTTCCTTGAGCTTCTTCTTCAGATCGTCGAGCGACCCGAAATCGCGGTCGATCGCGGCGGCGAGGTCGCCCTCGGGCGCGGTCGCATTCGGGGTCAGGCTGTTCCAGTAGAAACCGTGGTTCCACGACTGGGCGGCGTTGTTGAACATGCCCTTGTTGCCCGACCCTTCGGCATGGTGGATGATTTCCTCGAGGCTCTTGTCGGCGAGTTCGGTGCCCTCGATCGCGGCGTTGAGCTTGTCGACATAGGTCTTGTGATGCTTGCCATGGTGCGTCTGCAGCGTTTCGGCCGAAATATGCGGCGCGAGCGCGTCCTCGGCATAGGGCAGGACGGTGAGAGCGATCGTCATGGCAGTCTTCCTTTTTTATCGGGGAGTATGGGCCCCTTAACTCGGGATAGCGCGCCGAGGTTGCAAGGTTTGAGGGGCAAATTTTCAGAACCTTGGCGCCCAAAACCTCGTCATTGCGAGCGAAGCGAAGCAATCCAGAGCGGGTTTACGCACGCTCTGGATTGCCGCGTCGCCTCCGGCTCCTCGCAATGACGATGTGAATCAGGTCGCCATCGCCAGCAATGTCGCCACCCGGTCCGCCTCCTCCGCCGGCTTGTCGCGCCGGATCCGCGATATCCGCGGGAAACGCATCGCCAGCCCCGACTTGTGGCGCTTCGACACGTGGATCGAATCGAACGCCACCTCGAGCACCAGCGACTTTTCGACCTCGCGCACCGGGCCGAAGCGGTTCAGCGTGTGGTCGCGCACGAACTTGTCGAGCCATTTCAGCTCCTCGTCGGTGAAGCCCGAATAGGCCTTGCCGACCGGCAGCAATTCGCCCGCGTCGGACCAGCAGCCGAAGGTGTAATCCGAATAGAAGCTCGCGCGGCGGCCGTTGCCGCGCTGCGCGTACATCATCACGCAATCGGCGGTGAGCGGGTCGCGTTTCCATTTGTACCACAGCCCGGCGCGGCGCCCCGCGACATAGGGCGCGTCGCGGCGCTTGAGCATCACCCCCTCGATCGCCGCATCGCGCGCGCCGGCGCGGCGCTCGGCAAGGTCGTCGAAGTCGGCAGCGTCAATGACCTGCGACAGGTCGAAATGGCTGTCGGCGAGTCGCGGCACAAAGGCCTCGAGTTGCCGCCGCCGCTCGGTCCACGGCAGGGCGCGCAAATCGGTGCCATCGACCGCGAGCAGGTCGTAGACGCGCACGAAGGCCGGATAATCGGCGAGCATCTTTTTCGACACCGTCTTGCGTCCGAGCCGTTGCTGCAACGCATTGAAGCTTGCCGCCTCGCCCCCCTGCGCATCACCCCGCACGAGCAATTCGCCGTCGATCACCGCATCCTGGTCGAACGCCGCGACCAGTTCGGGAAAGGCGGCGCTGATCTCCTCGCCGCCGCGGCTGTAGATGCGCGTCTCGCCGCCGCCATGGACGATCTGGACGCGAATGCCGTCCCATTTCCACTCGGCGGCATAGTCGGCGAGATCGACACTTTCTTCCTCTAGCGGATGCGCGAGCATGAAGGGGCGGAAAAAGGCGACGTCGGCGAGATCGGGCCGCTCGGCGCGGCCTTCGCCCCAGGCGAAGAGCGGTGCATAGGGTGGCGGGATCGCGTGCCACAGTTCCTCGACGTCATCGACCGGCACATCGAACGCCAAAGCGAACGCCTGTTTCGCGAGCCGCGCCGACACCCCGACGCGCATGCCGCCGAGCGCCAGCTTGAGCAGCGCATAGCGTCCGTCAGCGTCGAGCCGGTCGAGCAGCGATGCGACGACGGCGGGCGCATCGCTGCGGCTGGCGCCCGCGAGCGCATCGACCACTTGCGACACGCTGAGATCACCCTCCACCCCCGGCGCATCGGGCCACAGCAACGCCGCCGTCTCCGCGGTATCGCCGACGAAATGCCGCGACAACCGGAACAATTCCTCGTCGACCCGCGTCGCCAGCAATGTCCGCACCATCGCCGACTTCACCGCCGGAAAATCAAGGCTCTCGGTCAGCGCGGCGATTGCCCAGCCGCGATCGGGGTCGGCGGTGTGTTTCAGATAATCGGCGATCAGCGCCAGCTTGCTGTTGCGCGAGCGGGTGTAGATCAACCGGTCGATCAGCGCCGCGAAGCGCTTCACCCCTCCTCCTCCAGATCACGGCCCACCAGATGCAGCGCGCGCGCTTTCCGCTGATGCAGCTCGCACCAGCGCAGCAGCCCGTCCTCGCTGCCATGGGTGATCCACGTCTCGCGGGGGTTTACCTCCGCGATCGTCGTCGTCAGTTCGTCCCAGTCGGCATGGTCCGAAATCACCAGCGGCAGTTCGACCATCCGCTGCCGCGCGCGCTGGCGCACCCGCATCCAGCCCGACGCCATCGCGGTGACCGGATCGGGCAATCGCCGCGACCAGCGGTCGTTGAGCGCCGACGGCGGCGCGACGATGATCTGTCCCGCCATTTCGGTCTTGTCGGTTTCGCTGACCAGCCGCAGTTCCCCAAGATCGACACCGTGCATCGCATAAAGCTGGCAGATCTTTTCGAGCGCGCCGTGGATATAGATCGGCGCGTCCCAGCCCGCGCCGCGCAGTTCGGCAATCACCCGCTGCGCCTTGCCGAGGGCATAAGCACCGACGAGTACCGAGCGATCAGGCTCGGCACGCACCGCGCCGATCAGCTTGGCGATCTCGTCGGTCGTCGGCGGATGGCGGAACACCGGCAGGCCGAAGGTCGCCTCGGTGACGAAGATGTCGCACGGCACCACCTCGAACGGCGCGCAGGTTGGATCGGCGCGGCGCTTGTAGTCACCGGTGACGACGATGCGCTCGCCGGCATATTCCATCAGGATTTGCGCACTGCCCAGCACATGCCCCGCCGGATGAAAGCTGAAGCGCACCCCGCCGCGCTCGAATCCGTCGCCGTAGGGAAAAGCCGCATTGTGGCTCGCCTCGACATCGACGCCATAGCGCAGCGCCATGATCGCCAGCGTCTCGGGGGTCGCATAGACCGAAGCGTGGCCGCTGCGCGCATGGTCGGCGTGGCCGTGGGTCACCGCCGCGCGTTCGACGGGGCGCGACGGGTCGATCCACACATCGGCGGGCTTGACGTAGATGCCGCTCGGGTGCGGCTCGATCCAGGTCCTGGCCTTCGCCATCAGGCGGCGAGCTTTCGCGCCCGGGCCAGATCGGCCACGAACGCCGTCCGCTCCTCGGCCGCGCGATCGTGGTCGGGCAGGCGCAGCAAGAAGGAGGGGTGGATCGTCGCGATCAATTTCGTGCCCCCTGCCAGTTCGTGCACCGTGCCGCGCATCGATGTGATGCTCGCACTCTTCCCCGTCACCCCGCGCAGCGCGCTGCCGCCCAGGGTGACGATCAGGTCGGGCTGCACCAGCGCGCGCTCCTTGTCGAGCCACCAGCGGCAGATGTCGATCTCGCCCGTCGTCGGATTCTGGTGCAGCCGGCGTTTGCCGCGCGGTTCGAACTTGAAATGCTTGACCGCGTTGGTGAGGAAAACCGACGTGCGGTCGAGCCCCGCCTCTTCGAGTACCTCGTTCAGCAATTGCCCCGCCGGGCCGACGAAAGGCCGCCCTTCGAGGTCTTCGCGATCGCCCGGCTGTTCACCGACGAGCATGATCCGCGCCGCGCCGGGACCCTCGCCCGTCACCGCCTGCGTCGCGTCGCAATGAAGCGGGCAGCGTGTGCAGCCGCCGACCCCGCGCGCGAGGTCGGCGAGCGTGCCGATATCGTCGGTCTGGGCCAGGTCGTCGATCACGCGGGTTCGCCATTTGTCGGTTTGCGGGTTCGCTAGCGAAACGGCGGTCTCGCGCATCCGTTCCACCCGCGCCCCGGCCCCGGCAAGCAAGGACGCGATATCCTGCGCCTCGGGCAGATTGTGCCAATATTTCTTCGGCATCTCGGCGCGCATCGCGTCGATCTTGACCCGCGCCGGGTTGAAGATCGCGCCATAATAGGTGCGCCACTGATCCTCGACGACGTCGCTGTCGGGCACTTCGCCGCGCGTGCCGCCGGCACCATAGCTCAGCACCTCGCCCTGCCAGATCGCCCGCGCATCGGGCGTCACGATCGCCCAATCCATGCCATAGAAACGCCGCTGAAAAAAAGGCGCGGTCAGCCGCAAGATGCGATGATCGGGCTCGAACCAGGCCGCGAAACTTTCGCGCTCCGTCTCCTGACCCAGCCGGCGAAAGCGCACAAAGGCGTGCATCTTGTGAATGTCGCGGCGGATCGCCTTGTCCGTCCTGCGCAGCCAGTCGACGTCGGCGTCGGTCGTTCGCGCCAGCAACTGCCGCTCACGCGCCGCGCGCCAGACGAGGCGATAGAGCCGCGCTGGCACTTGCGGGTCGCGGTGGCAGATCACCCGGTCGGCCATCTCGAGCAATTCGCGCGGTAACGACACCACGCCCGCCGAGGCGGGCACTGCTTCGGCGCCGAACAGCGACGCGCCCTCCTCCGATCCCCGCCAGTTCACATCTTCGGGCGCCACCCCGCCCGCCAGCAACCCGCGCGCCACCGCGCGCCACTCGGCGAAATCGCCGGGCGTCCGCAGCACCGCCTCCCTCACAGCGCGAGCGCCAGTTGCTCGGCTGGCGGCGCGAAGCGCGCGCGCAGGTCGGCGCTGTCGGTGAGCTTGCCCGGTCGCCAGTCGAGCGTGACGATGAAAGGCAAGAGCTTCTTCACCGACGCCGTCAGCTTCGCCAGATCGCCGAGCCGCAGCGCGCCGGTGCGCCGCACCGCGACGATGCGGTCGACCGCGCGCGTCCCCAACCCCGGCACCCGCAGCAGCAATTCGCGCGGCGCGCGGTTGATATCGACCGGAAAAATCTCGCGCCGCATCAAGGCCCAGGCGAGCTTGGGGTCGATGGCAAGGTCGAGCATGCCCTCGCTCGCCCCCTCCATGATCTCGCTGCGCGCAAAGCCATAGAAACGCAGCAGCCAGTCGGCCTGGTACAGGCGATGCTCGCGCATCAAGGGCGGGCGCACCGGAGGCAGCGCGCTGCTCGCATCGGGGATCGGGCTGTACGCCGAATAATAGACGCGGCGCAGGTGATAGCCCGAGTAGAGATTGTCCGCCGCCGCGAGAATATCGTCGTCGCGCGCCGCGTCGGCGCCGACGATCATCTGGGTCGATTGTCCCGCCGGAGCGAAGCGCGGCGGTGTCGCCTTGCCGATCAGCCGGCTCTTCGCCGCCTCGATCGCATCGTCGGCGCCGACGCGCACCGATGCCATCGTCTTGCGGATCGTCGCGGGTTTCTTTTCGGGCGCGAAACTCTCGAGTCCCGCCTCGGTCGGCAGCTCGACATTGGTCGAGAGGCGATCGGCATAGAGACCCGCGAGCGCGACCAGCGCCGGATCGGCGCCCGCGATCGTCTTCAGATGGATATAGCCCTGAAAGCGATGCTCCTCGCGCAGGATGCGCGCGACCTCGACCAGTTGCTCCATCGTATAATCTTCGGAACGGATGATGCCCGAGGAGAGGAACAGCCCCTCGATATAATTGCGCTTGTAGAAATCGAGGGTCAGCGTGACGACCTCTTGCGGCGAAAACCGCGCGCGCTCGACATTGCTCGACGCGCGGTTGATGCAGAAGCGGCAGTCGTAAACGCAGAAATTGGTGAGCAGGATTTTCAGCAGCGAGATGCAGCGCCCGTCGGGGGCATAGCTGTGACAGATGCCCATGCCCTCGGTCGACCCGATGCCTTTGGTAGCCGTCGAGTCGCGCTTCACCGTCCCCGACGACGCGCAGGACGCGTCATATTTGGCGGCGTCGGCGAGTAGCGCGAGCTTCTGGAGAATCGTCTTGCTGCTCATGCCGGCCACCATAGCATCCGGAACAAATAAAGAACAAACTTAGGTTAAGGCGCTTCGGCGGTGTCCGACCTTGTTGGCGGGCGCGGCGTGCGGCATGATGCGGCCGCGGGGTTTTTCGTTTGGAGCGAGAGCTTTGGGATCAAGGACGCGGCGATACATTTGGGCTCCGCTGGTCGCGATGACGCTCATCGCTTTCTGGAGCCTGATCACCGGGCGAACGCCCGGTCTGTCGCTGATGGTCTCGACATTGGCGGCCTGCTGGGCTTCCGCCTATTTTTCGGGCCGCAGTGCGGCCGATATGGACGATATGGACGCGCCGCCGACGCGAAAGGATCTCGTCTGGGCTGTGGCATGCGCGCCATTTGCGATCCTGGGACTCGGTTTTTGGGGCTACCAGCTGGCGATCGGCCTCGACAAAGGCATATTGCTCGTGGCGCGGAACTGGACCGTATCGTGGGCCGACTATCCCTTCGGCTTTGCCTTCAACATCGCCATGTATCTGGTCTTCGCGGCGCTGATGCTCGCGGTGCTCTGTTATTCCTGGTTCACCATCCGTGATTGGATCGACGAGCGCCGCGTCGCGACGGATCGCCGCTAGGCGCAGGTCACCCCCGCCCCAGCCGCATCCGGAACGCGTCGAGGTGAAAATAGCTCGGGTCGAAATCGCACATCGCCGCCAGCGCATCGGGATCGAGGAAGCGGATCCACTGCCGGCTCATCTCGATATAGCCCTCGCGTACCAGCCGCCGCAGCACGCGGTTGGTGTGGATCGGGGTCAGCCCCAATGTGTCGGCGATCTGCGTCTGGGTCATCGGCAGGCGCAGCGTATCGTCGCCCGCCAGCTTGACGATTTGCGCGCGGCGATGGAGTTCGAGCAGCAGATGGCCGATCCGCTCCTGCGCGCTCTGGCGCCCGTTGCGGACGATCTGTTCGCGCAGGAACGCTTCCTCCTGCACCTGCGTCCACCAGAAGGCCATGGTCAGAGCGCCCGACCCCGACATCAGGTCACGCACCGCTTGCGGCGCGATCGCATAGGCCGATCCCTGGGTGATCGCGAGCACGCTGTGGTCGGCCTCGGCCGCCACCAGCACCTGCAGGTCGAAGATGTCGCCGGGGAGCAGGATGTTGAGGATCTGGCGCCGACCGTCCTCGAGCTCCTTGTAGCGCGCTGCCCAGCCTTCGCGCATCACCAGCACCGCGTCCATCGGCTGGCCGGCGGTCACGATCTCGCTGTTCGCGGCAAAGCTGCGCACCTTGCCGCCGAGCGCGAGCATCTGCTCGCGGTCGTGCGCGCCGAGGTCACTGTAAAACTGCAAGCGCGCTACCAGCGCTTCCAACGTCATAAAGCCCCCGCCTCGATCGTTAAGCTTCGCGCCACCGCGCGGGCAATGTGATGGTACAGACCAGGCCGCCGGGTTCCCAGCGTCGCTCGATCGTCCCGCCAAGGTTATTACGCACACTGCGCTCCATCAACAAGGTGCCAAAGCTGGTACGCTGCGGCGGACCGGCGATCGGCGTGCCGCCGCTCTCGGTCCAGATCAGGCGGAACTGCCGGTCGGCGTCGCCCTCGGCATCCTGCGACCAGGCGACATCGACACTCCCGGTCTCGCTGGCGAGCGCCCCGTGCTTGACCGCATTGGTCGCGAGTTCGTTGAACAACAGCGCCATCGCGACCACCGCATTTTCGGGCAGCTCAAGGTCGGGACCCGACCAGGTGATGCGCGGAAAGGCCGCCTCGACCTCACGCAGCAGCGCGTGCATCGACCCGGTCAGGAAATTGGCGCCGAGCAGGACATTCTGCGCACGGTTGAGCGCATCGAGCCGGCTGCTGATCCGCTCGACATAATCGTCGACATCGACGGCGGCATGGCGGGTCAGCGAAATGATCGCGCCGACGGTCGCGAACAGGTTGCGCATCCGGTGGTGCAACTCGCGCATCAAAATCGTGTCGTTGTCGCGCCGGTTGCGCTGTTCGGTGATATCGATGCTGACCCCCGTCAGCATCGCGTCGTTCGACCGCACGTCCCAGTCGCCGCGGATCGACAGCCAGCGAATGCCGTGTTCGGGGTGCAGGATGCGATGCTCGACCGAATAGGGGGTGCCGTTCGCGATCGAATCGTCGAGCACCGCGTGCACCAGCGCATGATCTTCGGGGTGGATGCGCTCGAAGGCCAGCGCGGCGCTGGCGAGCGCCGTGTCATGATCGGCGCCCCACAATTCCGCGACCGCACCGTGCCATTGCAAAACATCGGTGCGCGGGTCGAGCTGCCAGGTCGCGACCCCCGAAAAATCGAGCGCACGCTCAAGCATGTGGCGCGCGGCGTCGCGCTCCATGCCGATCCGCCGCAGATCGGCCTCGGCCATGATGATCGAGGCGAAATCCGCGAGCCGTTCGAGCTCCTTGGGCGTCAGCGCCGAGCGCGGCTTGCGGTCGATGATGCACAGCGTTCCGAGTATGGCCCCGTTATAGGCGTAGAGCGGCACCCCGGCATAGAATCGGATGTCAGGCGCCCCGGTGACCAGCGGATTGTCGCGAAAGCGCGGATCGGTCGAGGCGTCGGTGACCACCACCGGCCGGCCCTCGGCGACGACGAACTGACAGAAGCTGATGTCGCGCGGCGTTTCAGGCACGTCGAGGCCGAAGGCCGATTTGAACCATTGGCGGCAGTCGTCGATCAGCGACACGAGCACGATCGGCGCGTCGAACAGGTCGGCGACGAGTTTGGTCACCCGGTCGAATGCCGGTTCGGGCGCCGTGTCCAGGATGCGATATTCGCGCAGCGTCCGCAGCCGCCGACTTTCATCGTGCGCGAGGTCCCTGTCCTCACCGTCCGCCAAATTTGCCCCCCTGTCGTCCCCTGGCGTCATCGCGCCGTGCCCTGGGGTCGCTGTGCCATGAAACCGGTCCTCAAAAAAGCATGGTGGCCACCCGGATCGAAGAAAGGCGGAAATCCGCCCCTTCGCGCCGCAGCCTGATAGCGTCCCGCGGTGTCTTACGCATTGCGCGCCAACAAGTTGCGCAGATTTAGCACAGCAATCGGAACCCGATCGCGCGGCGCGGCGTATGACGTCATTGAGTGGGAGGTCTTTGCATGAGCCTGGGTGATGAAATTCGCGGCCATTTGCCGTTTCTGCGCCGCTACGCGCGCGCGCTGACCGGTACCCAGCAGCACGGCGACAATTTTGTCCACACGATGCTCGAAGTCATCGTCGCCGCTCCCGACGAGTTCCGGTCCGAAAACGGCATCCGCATCGACCTTTACCGCACCTTTCACCGCATCTGGGAAAGCGCCTTCATCGACGATGGCGAGGGGAGCGACGATGCGGAAGACCCCATCGTCCGCGCCGCCAACCGCCGTCTCGCGCGCATCACCCCCCTCGGCCGCCAGATATTGCTGCTCACCGCGCTCGAAGGCTTTTCGACCGAGGAAGCGGCGATCATCACCGGCACCGACGGACCGACCGTCGAAAGCCTGCTCGCCGAAGCGGTCGGCGACCTCGACCGCGAATCGCGCACCTCGGTGCTGATCATCGAGGACGAACCGCTGATCGCGATGGAGCTCGAAGCGATCGTCCGTGCCCTCGGTCACGAGGTCGCCGGCATCGCGACCACCCACGACGACGCCGTCGCGGCGTTCGAGGCGACCGACGCCGGGCTGGTGCTCGCCGATATCCAGCTCGCCGACGGATCGTCGGGAATCGACGCGGTGCAGGACATATTGGCCCTGGCACCGGTGCCGGTGATCTTCATCACCGCCTTCCCCGAACGGCTGCTCACCGGCAACCGCGTCGAGCCGACCTTCCTGATCTCGAAGCCGTTTCGCGAGAATACGGTGCGCGCCGCGATCAGCCAGAGCCTGTTGTTCACCCCGCAGCTGGCGATTTAAACACGGACGCCGCTTCTCCCCTCCCGCGAGGGGGACCTCCTTACCCCGCGCTCGGTCCCTCGCTGGTCAGTTTGTCGACGCCGTCCATGATATCGCGAAAGGCGTCGCTCGCCGCCGTGGTGTCGGCGCTGCGCAGCGGCATCTGCCCGCCCTCCAATATCTCCTGCAGCGCGGTGCGGGCGCGCGACACGCGGCTCTTCATCGTCCCCACCGCGCACTCGCAGATCGCTGCCGCTTCCTCATAGGATAATTGTCCCGCGCCGATCAGCACCAGCGCCTCGCGCTGGTCGACCGGCAGCATCAGCAGCCCGCGCTGGACGTCGGCGAGATGCAGGCTGTCGTCCTGGTCGTCGGGCGCGACGAGCAGCCGCTCGGCGGCGAGCTCGTCATAGTCGGCGGTGAATTTCTTGCGCCGCATCTGCGACAGGAAACAGTTGCGCAGGATGACGAAGGCCCAGCTCTTCATGCTCGACGGCCCGGGAATATATTGCGCGCGCGCCTTCCACGCCTTCAGCATCGTTTCCTGCACCAGGTCGTCGGCGAGGTCGGCGTTGCCGCACAGACTGCGGCCGAAGGCGCGAAGATGCGGGAGCATCGCGGCGAGTTCACGCTTGAAGGTCGCGTCGTCGAGCGGCTGGGCGGTGTCGCTGGTCATCCGGCGCGTCGTTCCCGACGCTTGGGCATTGCCTTGAAGAATAACATCATCTTGTCCCGGCTTACCCCGTTCGGTGACCGATGCAAACCCATATGGCGCGCGGGCGGCGCGGGCGGCGTTTCCCAACCGGGTGCGATCACCCCGCCCCGCTGCGCCGGCCGAGCGCAAGGAAGTTCGCCATCAGCCGCTCATCCTGCGGGTCGAGCACGCCGCGCGCCGCCAGCCGTGCCAGATCCTGGTCGTGGTCGCGGAACAAGGGACTGTACAGCATCGAAAAGTCGGCGAACTCGCGCTCCTCGATCCGGCGGCGGCGGATCTCGATCATGCCGTTGTGGCGCAGGTCGGCGCGAATCCGCGCGAGGCAGGCCTCGACCTTCGGTACCGGTCCTTCGAGCAGCTGCATGAAGTTCTGGCCGTTGTAGATCAGCGCGCCGGTCAGCGCGTCGCGGGCATTGTTCGCCTGCGCGCCGCCCACCATCGCGGCGATATCGCCGGGCGCCAGTCCGGGGTCAGCCACGCTGACGTAAATCACAGAAAGCAAGAAACGACCCTCCCACGTGCCGGGGCGATGCCCCGCTGCATCGCCGACCCCTACACGCCCGCCGGTTGGCTTATGCTAACTTGCGTTAATCGCGCGAATCTTTTGTCGCTGCCGCGATCCGTCGCAAAAAACGACCTTACCCGGGAACTTGGGGCCTTCTTCTTCGTTCCTCGGGCATGGCAACGCACGGCGAACATAGGACAAAAAGCGACGGCGCCCCGCAGCGTGTTCCGATGGAGCGCCGGTCGGGTCCGGGCAGTTTTCCCGGAACCGGCAGCGAACAATGGTATCGCGCGCTCACCGGGCGGCAGGCGCCCGAACCGGTCAGCAACAAATTGCGCATCATCTACGGCAATATCGTCGCCGAACCCCTGCCCGACGGCATGCTCGACCTTCTCTCGCAGATCGATCAGAAAGCGCCCGATCAGGAATGACCCAGGCCAGTGCCGTTTCATCGCGGGAGGGGGGAAGTCTGTCCGACCGCGAGTTCAAGACTCTGCTCGCCGGGGTCATCCCCCATTTGCGCGCCTATGGCCGCAGCCTGTCGGGCAATCCTGACCTCGCCGACGACCTGACGCAGGACACGATGGTCAAGGCCTGGGCGTCGCGCGAACGGTTCGAGGCGGGAACCTCGATCAAGGCCTGGACCTTCGTCATCCTGCGCAACACTTTCCTGTCGCAGATGCGCCGCAACAAATTCGTCGGCGACTATGACGAGACCGCGGTCGAACGTACGCTGTCGACCCCGGCCAGCCAGGAAGAATCGGGCGAGATGGCCGATCTCCAGCGCGGGCTGATGGAATTGCCGCAGGACCAGCGCGAGGCGCTGATCCTCGTCGGCGCCGGCGGCATGTCGTACGAGGAGGCGGCGAGCATCTGCGGCTGCGCGCTCGGCACGATGAAGAGCCGCGTGTCGCGCGCGCGCCACGCGCTCGAGGAAATCATGAACAGCGGCCATTTCTCGCAAAAGCGCGCCGAAGCGGCCCCCGCGAGCGAGGCGATCGACGCGATCATGGACAGCGTCGAAACGATCGCCGCGCGCCACGAAGCGCTGGGCCGCTGACCCCTCGACTTTGCGGGCCGGGCGCGCCAGATTGTCCGCCCCTCCCCCCAGCCAAGCGAGCTCAGCCATGAAAACCGCCTCTCATTTCGTCCTTGCCGCCGCAATGCTGGTCGGTGCTTGCACCTCGGGCGCAACGCCTAGCGACGCCGCCGCTGCGACCGACACGGCCACGATCGACGCCAATGGCGCGCAGCCCGCGACACCGCTCGCCGATGCCCCCTTCACGGTGCAGGAGGTCGCGAGCTTCAACGAACCCTGGGCGATGACCTTCCTGCCTGGCACCCCCTTCGCGCTCGTCACCGAAAAGTCAGGCAAGCTGAAATTATGGAGCGAGCGCGGCGCGCCCATCGACGTCGCGGGCGTACCGACCGTGGCCTATGGCGGCCAGGGCGGCTTCGGCGATGTGATCGCCGCGCCCGATTTCGCGACCAGCGGCACCATCTACCTCAGTTGGGTCGAGGAAGGCAGCGGCGGCACCTATGGCGCGGTTGTCGGCAAGGCCCGGTTCGACCAGAGCGGCGCCCCTGCCCTGAAGGACCTGCAGATCATCTGGAAACAGGATCCGAAGGTCAGCGGCCGCGGCCATTTCTCGCACCGCCTCGCTTTCTCGCCCGACGGCCAATATCTGTTCATCGGGTCGGGCGAGCGCCAGAAATTCGACCCCGCGCAGGACATGAAGGCCAATCTCGGCAAAATCCTGCGCCTCAATCCCGACGGCAGCGTCCCCGCCGACAATCCCTTCGCGTCCGAAGGCGGCGTCACGGCGCAAATCTGGTCGCTCGGCCACCGCAACATCCTCGGCCTCGCCTTCGACGGGTCGGGTAAACTGTGGAACCAGGAAATGGGGCCAAAGGGCGGCGACGAGGTCAATCTCGTCGCGGCGAAATCCAATTACGGCTATCCGATCGTCTCGAACGGCGACCATTATGACGGCAAGGATATCCCCGATCACCCGACGCGTCCCGAATTCGCCGCGCCGAAACTGTGGTGGAACCCCTCGGTCTCGCCCGCCGGGCTCGCCTGGTACCACGGCGACGTCTATCCGGGCTGGAAGAACAGCCTGCTGATGGGCGCGCTGTCGGGCGAAGGGTTGATTCGCATGGGCGTAGACGGCGACAAACTCCACAAATCGGACCGCTGGGACTTCGGCAAGCGCATTCGCGAGGTCGAGATACGCAGCGACGGATCGGTCTGGCTACTCACCGACGGCAGCGACGGCAAGCTGGTGAAGCTCGTCCCCAAGGGTTGAATGGGCCCCGGCGAACGCCGGGGCCCAGGAAAGTTTGCGCAATCCTGCTGGACCGCGCCCGGAGTCCCGTGCCTCCGGACGCCTTTCACCGGGTAACAGTAATGACTATATCGCCCACATGCTCCGCGACCTCCTCGCCCGGCGCGCCGAATGGCCGGCGCGCATCGCCGATCCCGACGCGCCGCCGTCGCTCGGGCTGCTCTGGCGCGAGGCGACGTCGCTGCTGCGCGCGCTGTGGGGCCGCGTCCGCGCGATGCCGCCCGAACCCAACCCCGACAGCGAGCATCCGCCGGTGATGGTACTGCCGGGTTTCCTGTCGGGCGACTGGGCGACCAAGGCGCTGCGCGGCGATCTCCGCCGTGCGGGCTTTCGCTGCTATGGCTGGGGTCTCGGCTTCAACCGCGGCGCCACCGCCGACATCATCGAGCGCATCGACACCCGCGTGCAATGGATCATCGACCGCACCGGCCACGCCCCCGCGCTCGTGGGCTGGAGCCTCGGCGGCATTTACGCGCGCGAATATGCCAAGCATCACCCGGCGCGGGTCGCGCGCGTCGTCACCCTCGGCTCGCCCTTTTCGGGCAGCCGCCGCGCCAACCGCGCCTGGCGGCTCTATCATCTGATCGCGCGCCACCCGGTCGACAATCCGCCGATCGACTTCCACCCCGCGCCGCGCCCCGAAATGCCGACCTTCGCCCTGTGGTCGGCGCACGACGGCGTCGTCGCGGTCAACAGCGCGCGCGGCGCCCCGCATGAAAGCGACCGCCAGGTCGAGGTCGACTGCGGCCATATGGGCTTCGCCTATGCGCCGACCTCGGTCGCGGCGATCGTCAAGGCGCTGATGGAAGAGGTGGCACCCGCCGCCTGATCAGCACACGTCGATCCCCGATCCCGGACGCCATTTCATCAGCACTCGACCCGGCCGCCGTCCGATCTGCCCCGTCGCGAGAAAGCCGACGCGCCGCAGCAGCGCGCGCGACCGTTCATTGTCCGGATGGCATTCGGCCACGATCGCCGCCCCCGGACGCGAGCCGGCGATTTCGCGCACCACCGCATTGACCGCCTCGGTTGCCAAACCCCGACCGCGCGCCGAGGCCGCGAACCAGTAACCGACCTCGACCTCGCGCGCGTCGCGGCGGTGGACCCCGATCACGCCCTGCAGCCGTCCCTCGCCGCGGTCGCGCACCGCATGGAACACATCGCCGCCGCCCGACCCGGCGATCAGCGCGCGGGCGTCGGCCTCGGTGAAGGGGGCGGGCAGGAAATGTACCTGCGCCGTCACCGACGCATCGGTGATCGCGGCGAGCGCGGCGGCATCGTCGGCGTGGAGCGGTGCGATACGGCACCGGTCGGTCGAGAGGGCAAGCAATGTATCGGTCATGTCGCGTCTTCCAGAATGCGCGCGCCGTGACCGGATGGGGGAAAAGATGGATAACCATTCGCCTGTCCGAACACGGCGGCGATGGTCAAAGGTGATGCCATGCCGCTCCTATGTAAAGGAGCGCCAATATGCCTTGAATCGGGGTTGCAGGGCGTCGGTCATCGCGGGCGTGGCTAACCGCTTTGCCCGCCCCGGTCAATCGCCAAGCAGGTCCGCGATCACCGGCACCGCATCGGGCATCCCTGCGCGCAGCGTTTCGATCCGCGCGATCTGTTCGGACGACACCCCGAATTTGCGCGCGGCGGTCAGCCACTCCTGTGCGGTCAGCTTGCCGTCCTTGTCGGTGGCGATCAGGGTGCGCACGAAATCGGCGAAGCCCTTGCCGCGCGGCCGCCCCGCGGCCTCGACCGCCGCCGCGAACAGCGACCCGCAGGCATAATAGGCGCGCTGATCATTGCGACGCCTTGCATCAGCGAGCGGCCCCTTGGCCAACGCGGCCGCACAGTCGCTGCGCGCCTTGGCCAGGAAGTCGATCACATCGAACCCGGCATCGGCGCGCAACGCGGCGCCCATCGCCAGATAATCGGCACCGCCCTCGGTGATCCACGCCTCGTCGGGGGTCGCGTAGCCGACCGTCTGCCCCAGCCAGAAATGCGCCGCCTCATGCGCAATGAACCAGCGCATCCGGTGGAGCGCGCCCGGCGTCTCCTTCAAAAGCTGCGTGCCTTCGAGCCGCATCGTGATCAGCCCGGGCGACACGCTGCCACCGGTGCTGGCCCCGCGAAACTCCGAGCCCGCCCAGCTCGCGATCACCATCGGCCGGCTGCTCTTGTGTGCGCCCAGCATCGCCTCGAAATCACGGAACACCGACGGGGTGAAATCGCGCAGCTGTCCCGAAATCCAGCCCGGCAGGCCCGGATCGAGGATCGTCGCGACCGGGTCGCCCGGCGCCAGCGCGACGTCGCCGACATAGACATAACGATCGCCCACCGCCTCGGCGCGCGTGACGCGCTGGCCGTCGAACAGCAGGGGCGCGCCCGCAGCGGTCAGCGCGATCCGCGTCGGATATTCCTTCGGCTCGCGCAGCGCCGCGACCGCCTCGCGGCTGTCCATCGGGAAAGCGTTGAAATGCCCGCCGTAGATGGCGAGCGAACCGTCCGACAGGATGATCGCCGGATCATAATCGGCGATGATATCCTCGGCGAGCGGGCGGAAGCGGATCACAACCTCGCGCGGGACGGTCCCCGTGTCGGCGACCAGCGCGTCAAAGTCGCCGATCCGGACCAGCGACACCCCCGGCGTCGCCACCTCCCAGCTTTTCGGGCGCCAGGGCGTTTCTTCGCGGCGGAGCAGCGCCGACCGCTCGAACGCCCAGATCGGGGCATCTTCGGCGAAATGGAAGCGGGCCTGCCAGCCCGTGTCGTCGCGCACGATCTCGACATCGGTGGCGGCGGGCGCCGCGACCGAAACAGAAGCCGGAACGGCGGGATTTGCGGCGCAAGCCGACAGCGCGGCGAGCATCGCCAATATCGCTGGAATCTTCATCGCATCATCGCCCCAATGAAAATCCCCGGGCGGGAGCATCTATGCGATTCGGCACGTGCCGGTCAACAACTGTATTATTCTAACAACTCAGCTTGGTTGACATTGTTCAATCACGCACTATTTAAAGTTACATGAAACGAGACAGCCGACTCTCGGGCGTCCTGCACGTCCTGCTCCACATGGCGGAGCATCAAACGCCGATGACGTCGGAACAGCTCGCCAGAGCGATGCAGACAAATCCGGTCGTCATCCGCCGCATCCTCGGCGGGCTGCGCGACGCGGGGTTCGTGCATAGCGAAAAAGGCCATGGCGGCGGCTGGACGATCGCGCGCGACCTGTCAGCCATCACGATGCGCGACGTCTATGATGCGATCGGCCGCCCCAGGCTGATGGCAATGGGCAATCGCAGCGAGGCGCCCGGCTGCCTCGTCGAACAAGCGGTCAACGCCGCGCTCGACAGCGGCTTCCGCGAGGCAGAGGCGCTGCTGCTCGATCGTTTCGCCGACGTCACGCTCGCGCAGCTCAGCGCCGATTTCCACGCGCGCATGGCGGAGCGATCCCACCTTGCACAGGAGCATAGTCATGGCTGAAGGCGCGCAACATTTCCTCGACAGCTTCAAGGATCCGGCCGCGGTCGCGCGCTACACCGAAGGGCCGCGGCGCTTCGTCCCCGGCCTCGACGCGCTGCACCGCATGACCGGCCTGCTGCTCGCCGAGCGCGTGCCCGCTGATGCGCATATCCTCGTGCTCGGCGCGGGCGGCGGACTTGAGCTGAAGGCGCTGGCCGACGCCTATCCCGGCTGGACCTTCACGGGCGTCGATCCCGCCGGGGCGATGCTGCGCCTGGCCGCGCAGACGCTTGGCGCGAACGCCGATCGCGCAGAGCTGGTCGAGGGCGTGATCGACGACGCCCCCGCCGGCCCCTTCGACGGCGCGGTGTGCCTGCTCACCCTCCACTTCCTCGCAACCGATGAACGCACCCGCACCCTGTCGGAAATCCGCCGCCGCCTGAAACCCGGCGCGCCGTTTGTCGCCGCGCATGGCAGCTTCCCGCAAGGCGCGGGCGAGCGCGACCGCTGGCTCGACCGCTATGCCGCCTTCGCCATCGCGTCGGGCGGCGATCCCGATCAGGTCGCAAAGGGCCGCGAGGCGGTCGCCACCCATGTCGCGATGCTCAGCCCCGAGGCCGACGAAGCCGTGCTGCGCGCGGCGGGCTTCACCAGGGTCGAGCAATTCTACGCCGCCTTCACCTGGCGCGGCTGGGTGGGCTATGTCTGAGGCGAGCTAGAAACGAATCTCCACCGACAGCGCGCTTCGCTCATGGTCCCCATGATAGACCGCTTCGATATTGTTGCCGTCAGGGTCGAGCAGGAAGGCCGCGTAATAGCCGGGGTGATAGGGGCGCTCGCCCGGCCCGCCATGGTCGGTGCCGCCGGCTGCCATCCCGGCCTTGTGGAAAGCGTCGACCATCGCGCGGTCGATGGCCTGGAAAGCCAGATGGTGCCGCCCTGTCAGCTTGCCCTGCGCGGCGTCGCTGTCGGCGGTCGAGACGAACAATTCGTCGATCCAGAAATAATCCTCGCCCGCGCCGCCGATCGGCACCCCGAGCGCGTCGAAGATCGCGTCGTAAAAAGTCCGGCTCGCCTTGAGGTCGGCGACCACCAGCTGGATATGGTCGATCAGCCGGCCGCGGTGCAGCAATTGCGTTTCCATGGAAAAATCCTCTCACACGCCCGCCTGCTGTCGGCAAAAACCCGTTCGGCGGTGTGATGGTTCCCGCGCCTACCCGCTGCCCGGACCATAAGGTCGCTTGCGTTGCACATTTATACAATATATTGCGCAACATATTGTATAAATCGAATCGCAGGTGAAATCGCCATGAAGACCAAGCGTTGGATCATCCTCCTTGCTGCCACGACCGCATGGCTCGTCACGCCAGCCATGGCCGACGAAGCCCCGCTGACCGCCGCCGACAAACGCGCCGTCGTCGAACAGCTGGGCGCGACGCTCGAGGCGAATTATGCCTTTCCCGACAAGGCGAAAACCATCGCCGCGACGCTGCGCCGCAATCTCGACGCCGGCGCCTATGACGCGGCGACCGACCGGCGCAAGCTCGCGAGCGAGCTCACCGACGACCTGATCGCCGCGAGCAACGACCTGCATTTTTCGGTCGGGGTCGATCCCGAATGGGTCGCCGACTATGCCGCAAAGCAGGACCCGGCGCGCGCCGCCGCGCTGCGCGAACAGGACCGCCGCGACGAAGCGCGAACCAATTTCGGCTTCACCGGACTGCGCTACCTCGACGGCAATATCGCCTATGTCGACCTGTCGCATTTCGCCGACCCGGAACTCGGCTACGACGCCGCCGCGGCGGCAATGCGTTTCGTCGAGAATGGCGACGCCGTGATCTATGACCTGCGCTACAACAATGGCGGTTATCTGGAGATGGCGCAGTTGCTCGCGAGCCAGCTCTTCCCCGGCGACAAGGACCAGGAACTGTTCGATTATGATTACAACCTCGACGGTCGCCGCGTCGCGCGCGGCCAATGGGTGCTCCCCGCGCTGCCCGCCAAGCGGCTGACCGGCAAGCCCGTCTATGTCCTCACCGGTTCGACCAGCTTCTCCGCCGCCGAATGGTTCGCCTATACGCTCAAGAAGCTCGGCCGCGCGACGCTGGTCGGCGAGCGCACCGCAGGCGGCGCGCATCCGGTCGACCGCAAGCCCGTCGGCACCGACTTCTTCCTGCAGGTCCCGATCGGCCAGATCCGCGACCCCATCGATCGTGGCGATTTCGAGGGGCAGGGGGTCGCGCCCGACCATCTCGTACCCTCTGCCGACGCGCTCGCCGTCGCGCACCGTCTCGCGCTCGCCGACCTCGCCAAAGCCGATCCGGCGAAACAGGCCGACGCCGACTGGCTCGCGCCGATGCTCGCCCCGCGCCCCGCGCCGACCGCGGCAGCGCTGAAAGCGATCGCCGGCCGTTATGAAGGCCGGCGCATCGACCTGGTCGATGGCAAATTGCTCTATACCTGGCGCGAACGGCTCCGCCTCACGCTCGAACCGCTGGGCGGCGACCTGCTGGCGATCGAGGGGGTGCGCGACTTCCGCTTTCGCATCGCGCGCAAAGGCGGCAAGATCGTCGCGCTCACCCGCATCGACCGCGACGGAACGACGACCGACTATGCCCGCCTCCCCTGATACCGCGTCCGATCTCGACGACATCTCGTTCCTCGGCCGCCTCAGCGAAGCGCTGAGCACGCGAATCGAGGAACAGACGCGTCCGCTGTTCGACGCCGCCGGCATCACCGTCCCGGTGCGCTCCTGCTCGCTGCTCACCGCGCTCGGCGAGGCGGGCGAGGCGTCTGCCGCCGAACTCGCACGCACGCTTGGGCAGTCGCACCAGCTGGTGATGCAGAAATGCCCGGCGCTGCTACGCCTCGGGCTGATCACCCAGCACCCCGACCCCGGCGACGCGCGGCGCAAGATGTTTCGGCTGACCCACGCGGGCCGCGACCAGCTTGCGCGCATCGACGCCTATAGCGAGCGGATCAGCGACGTTTACCGCACGCTCTTCGAAGAGGTTGGCGATGTTCATGGCGCAATATTGAGAGCGCTGAACGCGCTCGAAGCAAGGCCGCTCAGCGAACGCGCCAGGGAATGATCACAGCGCCCGAAACATCACCAGCGCATCGACAAAGCCCAGCGCCGGATGGTCGAACGCCCCCGGCAGCCGCCCGACGATGTCGAACCCCAAAGATTGCCACAGCCCGACCGCGCGGGTGTTGCTCGCGACAACGAAGTTGAACTGCATCGCGCGAAAGCCGCGCGCCTTTGCCTGCTCGAACGAATGCAGCGCCATCGCCCGCGCCACCCCGCGCCCGGTCGCGGCGGCGCCGGTCATATAGCCGCAATTGCAGACATGCGCCCCGCCGCCGGCCTGGTTGGCACGGAGATAATAGGTGCCGAGGATGACGCCATCCGCCTCGGCGACGAACACCGCCTTGTCCGCCGCGAACCAATAAGCGAGCGCTTCGGCCTCAGGCATGTCGCGGTCGAGCGTATAGGTCTCGCCCGCGCGGATCACCGGTTCGATAATCGCCCAGATCGCCGCGGCATCGTCGGACGTGGCGGGGCGGATCGAAAGCGTCACGCTTCCGGACCGAGGAACGGCGCCACCACCTCCGCCGTCACGCGCAACGGCCGGCCGCTCGCCTTGTCGAGCAGCGCCCACACGGTGCGCGCGCGGACATGCACTTTGCCGTCGGCGCCGGTGAACTCCATATGACGGTCGAACTTCGCGCCCTGCGGCTTGTCGGCGACCCACGTCCGCGCGGTCACCGTCTCGCCGGGGCCGAGCGCGCGGAGGTAATCGATCTCGTGGCGCACCACGACCCAGATATAGGCGTCCTTGTGCGATGGCGGCGCCGCGGCGTCCCAATGGCCGGTCGCGACCTGCTGGATCCATTGGACCCAGACGGCATTGTTGACATGGCCGAGCTCGTCGATGCTGTCGGGGGTGGCGGTGAGGGAGAGGGTGAAGGATTTCATTGGACGTGCTTAGCCTCGGCGCCTGGCGACAAAAAGCCTCGTCATTGCGAGGAGCGAAGCGACGCGGCAATCCAGAGCCTGCGTAAACCGCTCTGGATTGCTTCCCCCGGCTTTCGCCGGGGTCGCAATGACGATGGGACTGGCGGTTAAGCCAGCTCGACCGTCGTCACCATATAACCCGCATCGCGGAGCGCGGTCACCAGGCTGTCGAGATGCTCGCGGTCGCGCGCCTCGCATTCGATGTCGGTGATCAGCCCCTTGGCGGGCAGCGTCGTGAAGATGCGCTGGTGATAGATTTCGATGATGTTGACCTGCTTCTCGTCGAACAGCTTCATCACCTTGAACAGCGCGCCCGGACGGTCCTGCAAGCGAATGCGCAGCCGCGCGATCCGCCCCGAGCGCGCGAGATCGCGCAGCAGCACATTGGCGAGCAGCCGCGTGTCGATATTGCCGCCGGTCAGCACGAGGCCAACCTTGCGGCCCTTGAACTCCTCGGGATGCGCGAGCATCGCCGCGAGCCCCGCCGCGCCCGCGCCCTCGACCACTGTCTTTTCGATCTGGAGCAGCAAGCTCACCGCGCGCTCCAGATGGCGTTCCGCCACCAGCACGATATCGTCGTTGAGTTCGGCGACGAGCTTGCGCGTGTACGACCCCGGCTCCTTCACCGCGATACCCTCGGCCAGCGTGTCGCCCTCGCACGCCATGTCGACGCCGTTCAACTCGGCGTACATCGACGGATAAAGTTCCGCCTGCACGCCCACCAGGCGCATGTCGTTCTTGATCCCGCGCGCCGCGGTGCCCATGCCCGCGAGCAGCCCGCCGCCGCCGATCGGCACGATCAGCGTGTCGAGTTCGGGGACATCCTCGAGCATTTCGAGCGCCACCGTCCCCTGCCCCGCCGCGACATGCGGATGGTCGAAGGGATGGACGAAGGTCAGCCCGCGTTCCTTTTCGAGTACGCGCGCATGGGCATAGGCGTCGTCGAACTTTTCGCCGTGGAGGACGATCGTCGCGCCATGGCTCGCGGTCTGCGACACTTTCACCTGCGGCGTGGTGCTCGGCATCACGATCGTCACCGGCACACCGAGGCGCTTGCCATGATAGGCCAGACCCTGCGCATGATTGCCCGCCGACGCCGCGATCACGCCGCGCGCGCGCTGCTCGTCATCGAGCAACAGCAACGCGTTTAACGCCCCGCGCTCCTTGTAGGCCGCGGTGAATTGCAGATTTTCGAACTTCAGCCACACCTCGGCGCCGACCATTTCGGACAGCGTCTGCGAATGAAGCGTCGGGGTGCGCACGACCGCGCCGTTAATTCGCTCCGCCGCCGCGCGCACATCGTCCAATGTGATCGCCGGATAATCGGCGGCGGAGGTCAGGGTGAGTTGCTCTGTCATAACGCGGCTGGCCCTAGCCTATCTGGCGCGCCGCGCAAACCGCCGTTATGACCCCTCGCCATGAGCGAAGAAACATTGCGCATCAGCTTCATCGGGACCGGCGTCATGGGCGGACCGATGGCGGGCCATCTGGCGAAAGCCGGCCACGCCCTCACCGTCTACAACCGCACCCGCGCCAAGGCCGACGCCTGGGTCGCGCTATATGGCGGAGCGGCGGCGGCGACCCCCGCCGAAGCCGCCGAAGGCGCCGACGTCGTGCTGACCTGCGTCGGCAACGACGACGATCTGGCGCAGGTGACGCTCGGCCGCGATGGCGCCTTCCGCGCGATGCGGCGCGGGGCGCTGTTCATCGACCACACCACCGTCTCCGCCCGCATCGCGCGGCAATTGTCGGTCGAGGCCGAGGAACCCGGTCTGCTCGTCGTCGACGCGCCGGTGTCGGGCGGTGAAGCCGGCGCGCAAAACGGCACGCTGTCGATCATGTGCGGCGGCAGGAAGGCGGCGTTCGAGGCCGCGGCGCCGATCATGCAGGCTTATGCCGCGCGCATGGTCCATATCGGCGGCCCCGGCGCGGGGCAGACGACCAAGATGGTCAACCAGATCGCGATCGCCGGCGCGCTGCAGGGCGTGTCCGAAGCGCTGCGTTTCGCGCAAGCCTCGCGGCTGGACACCGACAAGGTGTTCGAGGCGGTGTCGGGCGGCGCCGCGGCAAGCTGGCAGATGCTCAACCGCTGGGGCACGATGGCCAAGGACGAGTTCGACTTCGGCTTCGCGGTCGACTGGATGCGCAAGGATCTGGGGCTGGCGCTCGAGGAAGCACGCTCGAACGGCGCGACGATCCCGGTCGCCAGCCTCGTCGACCAATTCTATGCCGATGTGCAGAAACTGGGCAATGGCCGCCGCGATACCAGCTCGCTCGTGACGAGGCTGCCGAAGTGAAGCGTCTCCTCCTCGCATCGTTGGCCCTGCTCCTCGCCACCCCGGCGCACGCCGACACGCTGGTCGACAATGTCAACGGCATCACGCTCGACAAGGACGGCAAGCTCGTCCGCTTTACCGGCATGGTCATCGGCACCGACGGCAAGGTCAAGCAGCTGCTCGACCGCAAGGACAAGCGCCCCGAGCGCCCCGATTTCAAGGAAGACGGCAAGGGCAGGACGCTGATCCCCGGGCTGATCGACGCGCACGGCCATGTCATCTCGATGGGCTTCCAGCTGATGCTGCTCGACCTCAGCGAAACGAAATCGCTTGCGGAAGCACAGGCGGCGATCCGCAAATATGCCGCCGACAATCCCGAAATGCCCTGGATCATCGGATCGGGGTGGAACCAGGAAAAATGGGGCCTCGGCCGCTTCCCCACCGCCGCCGACCTCGACGCCGCGGTGCCAGACCGCGCGGTCTGGCTATCGCGCGTCGACGGCCATGCCGGCTGGGCCAATAGCGCGGCGATGGCCGCCGCGAAGGTCACCGCCACCAGCAAATCGCCCGCGGGCGGCCGGATCGAGATGGAAGGCGGCAAGCCGAGCGGGGTCTTCGTCGATGCCGCGATGGCGCTGGTCGACAATGCCAAGCCGAAACCGCTGGCCCGCGACGTCGACCGCGCGCTCTATCTCGCGCAGCAGAAATTGCTTGAACAGGGGATCACCGCGATCGCCGACATGGGCACGACGATCGAGGAATGGCAGGCGTATCGCCGCGCCGGCGACAAGAAGCAGCTCGCGGTGCGGATCATGAGCTATGGCGGCGACATCGACAATATGACGCTGATCGCCGGCGGCGAACCGACGCCCTGGCTCTATGACGACCGCCTGCGCATGGTCGGGGTGAAGCTCTATCTCGACGGTGCGCTCGGCTCGCGCGGTGCCTGGCTCAAGGCGCCCTATAGCGACGCCCCGGGGCAGAAGGGCCTGCCCCTGCTCACCCCGGCGCAGCTGCGCAACAAGATGGTGCGTGCCTCGATGGACAAGTTCCAGGTCGCGATCCACGCGATCGGCGATGCCGCCAATGCCGAAGCGCTCGACGCGATCGCCGACCTCAACGCCGACCTGCCCGGCGAGCGCCGCTGGCGCATCGAGCATGCGCAGATCATCGACCCGGTCGACATCCCGCGTTTCGCGCAATTGAAGGTCATCGCCTCGATGCAACCGGTTCACCAGACCAGCGACCGCCTGATGGCCGAGGCGCGGCTCGGTCCCGACCGGCTGAAGGGCGCCTATGCCTGGCGCAGCTTGCAAACCGCAGGCGCCCGCCTCGCTTTCGGGTCGGACGTGCCGGTCGAAAGCGCCAACCCCTTCCCCGGCATCGCCGCTGCGATCTCGCGCACCGACGCGAGCGGCCAGCCCTTCGGCGGCTGGCGCCCCGAGGAGGCGGTCAACCGCGAAACCGCGCTCGACGGCTTCACCCGCACCGCCGCCTATGCGGGGTTCGCCGAGGACCGCATCGGCACGCTGATGCCCGGCATGCGCGCCGACTTCCTGATCGTCGACAGCGACCCGATGCTCGCCAGCCCCGACGAGATCCGCCGCATGCTGCCGCTCGAAACCTGGATCGGCGGCTATCGTTATTACAAGAAAGGCAACTGACGGCGTGCCAGCGACCCGTCTGATCCCGCGCCGCGTCGCCAAGCCATGGGGCCGCGACGACATCGGCCCGCTTTTCGATGCAGGTGGCGAGCGGATCGGCGAAATCTGGTTCGAACTGCCTGCGGGCTCGCCCGAACCCGCGCTGCTCGTCAAATATCTCTTCACCTCCGAAGCGCTGTCGGTGCAGGTCCACCCCGACGACGCGCAAGCGCGCGCCGCCGGCGCGCGGCAGGGCAAGGAGGAGGCGTGGGTGATCCTCGACGCCGAGGATGACGCGGTGATCGGGCTCGGCCTCGAACAGCGTGTGTCACCCGATCGGCTCCGCGCTGCCGCGCTCGACGGCAGCATCGAAGACCTCATCGACTGGAAAGCGATCGCGCCGGGCGATCATTTCCACGTCACCCCCGGCACGATCCACGCGATCGGCGGCGGGCTGACGCTGATCGAGGTCCAGCAATATGCCGACATCACCTATCGCCTCTACGACTATGGCCGCCCGCGCGATCTGCATCTCGACGAAGCGATGACCTGTGCCAACGCCGGTCCCTATCTCGCCGCGAACCTGCGCACGCCGATCGCTGTCGGCATCGACCGCCTCGTCGACGGCCCAAAGTTCGTGCTGATCGATGCGCATAGCGAGGATTTCGGCGCGCTGCCCCAACTCGGCGCCCATGGCCCTATCTGGTTCATCCCCATCGACGGCGGCGGCACGGTCGGCGCCGGTCGATGGCAGCCCGGCGAATGCTGGTTGCTCGACGACATCGCCGATCTGGCGACACTCGGCGGCGCCGGCCGCGCGCTGATCGCCTGGGCGACGCGATGACGACGCGCCGCGCCCTCCTCACCGGTCTCGCCGCGCTCCCCGTGGCGACGGCCGTCGCGGCGGCCGAGCGCAAGGAGCGCCGTTCGAAAAAGCGAAAGGACGCCAAACCGACCGTCCAGCATGTCGATGTCGCGGTGATCGGTGCCGGGGTGTTCGGCGCCTGGACCGCCTGGCACCTGCTGCGCGCGGGCAAATCGGTGCGTCTGTTCGACGCCTATGGCGCCGCCAATGCGCGCGCCTCGTCGGCGGGCGAAAGCCGCGTCATCCGCATGGGCTATGGCGCCGACACCATCTATTCCGAGATGGCGCGCGAATCCCTGCCCTATTGGAAGGAGCTGTCCGACAGCGCGAGCGCGCCGATCTTCCACAACACCGGCGTGCTCTGGTTCGCGCCGCAGGGCGACGCCTATACCGCGCAGTCGCTCGCCTGGCTCCAGGCGAACCGCATCGGCCACGAACAGGGCGACGTGAGCTGGCTCCAAAATAAATATCGCCAGATCCAGTTCTACCAGGGCGAAAACGGCATCCTCGAAACCGAAACCGGCGCGCTGATCGCCGGACGCGGCGTGCAGGAAGTGATCGCCGACGCACAGATTACGGTCGAACCCGTCGTCATGCCCGCGCCGCTCTTGTCGAAGAAGATCCAGCGCCACACGCTGCCCGACGGCGGCACCGCCGACCATCTCGTCTATGCCTGCGGACCCTGGCTCGCCGAAATCTTCCCCCAGCATCTGATGGGCAAGATCGTCGCAACGCGGCAGGAGGTCTATCATTTCGGCGCGCCGCAGGGCGACACCCGCTTCGCCCCGCCGAACCTGCCGGTGTGGGCCGATTTCAACAACGGCCGTATCGTTTATGGCATCCCCGACCTCGAAGGCGCGGGGTTCAAGATCGCGATCGACGTGAATGGTCCCGTGGTCGACCCCGACACGCAGGAGCGCGCCCTCACCCCCGCGGGCATCGCCGAGGCGCGTGCCTATGTCGCGCGCCGCTTCCCCGGCCTCGCGACCGCGCCGCTGATCGGCGGGCGCGTCTGCCAATATGAGAACAGTTCGAACGGCGACTATCTGATCGACCGCTTCCCCGGCCAGCCGCATGTCTGGCTTGTCGGCGGCGGCTCGGGTCACGGCTTCAAGAACGGCCCCGCGGTGGGCAAGCGCGTCGCCGCGCATATCCTCGACGAAAACCTGCCCATCGAACCGCGCTTTAGCTTCGCCACCAAGGGCACGGTCGCGGCAAGAACGGTCTTTTAATTTCGTCATTGCGAGGAGCGAAGCGACGCGGCAATCCAGAGCCTGCGTAAAACCGCCCTGAATTGCTTCGCTACGCTCGCAATGACGGGGTAAAAGCGGGACCGAAATGAAACTCACCGACTGCCACAATATCGACGATTTCCGCGCCCTCGCGAAGCGGCGCCTGCCCTGGCCGGTGTTCGACTATATCGACGGCGCCGCCGACGACGAGGTCACCCGCCGCCGCAATCGCGCCGCCTTCGACGATTGCGACCTTATCCCCCGCGTGCTCGCAGGGGTGGAGAGCATCGACATGCGCACCACCCTGTTCGGGCGCGAGATGGCAATGCCGCTCTTCCTTTCACCCACCGCGCTTCAGCGGCTGTTCCATTGGCAGGGCGAGCGCGCGGTGCTGCGCGCCGCGGCGAACGCCGGCACCGTTGCCGGCATCTCGAGCCTCGCGACGATCAGCCTCGCCGAAGCGGGCGCGCTCACCGACGGTCCGAAACTATTCCAGCTCTATGTCCATCATGACGAGGGGCTCAACACGGCAATGCTCGACGCGGCGCGCGCCGCGAAATTCGACGCTGTCGCGCTCACCGTCGACACGATCGTCGGCGGCAACCGCGAACGCTGCCTGCGCTCGGGCTTCACCTCGCCGCCGCGCTTCACCGCGCGCAACATGCTCAGCTATGCGATCAAGCCCGGCTGGGGCCTCAACTATGTGCTGCGCGAGAAATTCAGCCTTCCCAATCTCGCGACGCATGTCTCCGAAGGGTCGAGCGTCCCCAAATCGGTCGCCGAATATTTCACCTCGATGCTCGACCAGAGTCTCGACTGGAAGCGCGCCGAGGCGATCCGCAAACAATGGGACGGTCCCTTCTGTTTGAAGGGCATCGTCGCGGTAGAGGATGCGCGCCGCGCGGTCGACATCGGCGCGAGTGCGATCATGGTGTCGAACCATGGCGGGCGCCAGCTCGACGGCAGCCGCGCGCCCTTCGACGCGCTCGCCGAGATCGTCGACGCGGTCGGCGACAGGATCGAGGTGATCTGCGACGGCGGCATCACGCGCGGGACGCATGTGCTGAAAGCGCTGTCGGTCGGTGCCAAGGCCTGCTCGGGCGGGCGGCTTTATCTCTACGCGCTGGCGGCGGCGGGTGAGGACGGGGTGAGCCGCGCGATCGCCCTGCTTCGCGCCGAGATGGAACGCGGGATGAAGCTGATGGGGGCGAAAAGCCTCGCCGACCTGTCACGCGACAACCTGCGCTGGCGGTAGGCTATTCGCCGTGCGACTCTCTTTTTACCAACTTTTTGTCGTCTTTGCTGAAACAGAAAATCTCGGTGCTGCCTATAACGCCTTTTTTTGGTTCAAGCGTCACGCACTCATCGTCGCCAAGCTGAAAGGCGACGGGGAGGCGGCGCTCCCGTGACTGATCGACACTCAGATGATTTTCGAGGCTCCAAAGCTTCAGCGCCTCTGTTTCGAACGGACTTTCGTAATAGACGTTCGAGATGATTTTGCCTTCCAACTCTTGGCGCAGATTGCCGACATATAGCCCCCAGCCAATGCTGGCGATCAGTGCACCAAGAGCGAAAGACAACATGGTTCGGATCATCGCGGATAGCGTATCGATTTCCTAGGTAGACGCCACCTCTTCCGTCTTCTTCCCGACCCCGCCCCAGTCGATATTCCGCGTCATGTACATCACGCCCGCGAGCGCGAAGAACATCAGCACCGACCCGATCAGCAACGAATAAGCCTCGAGGTTGAGCAGCACATACAGCAGCGCATAAAGCCCGAGCAGCATCGCCGCGAGGAACCGCGCGCGTTTCCAGCTCTTGAGCACCGCCGCGCTATACGCCGCGAGCAACCCGATGATCGCGCCCGCCGCCAGCAGATAGGCGAACAGGAAACCGATCACCTCGGCGAAGGCCAGCAGCAGCACGAAGAACAACACGAGCGCCACACCGGTCAGCAGATATTCGGCCGCCGCGACGCGCGCGCCCGCGATCACGTCGAACATCAGGAAGGCCACGAAGGTGAAACCGATGAACAGGAAACCATATTTGATGCTGCGATCGACCTGGCTGTAGAGGTCGACGGGTTCGATCAGGCTGATCGCGATCGCCTTGGCGGAGCCGCCCGACGCCTCGCTCGCGCCGTCGGCCGCCGCCGCAACGGCTTCGACCGCGGCGGTTTCGACATATTGCTCGCGCCCGCCGCCATAACTCACCTGCGGCGCCGACAGATCGCCGGTCAGCACCTGCGCCTGCCCCAGCGCGAGGTTCGGAATCGCATAGGTCGCGGTGAAGCCGCTCTCCGTCACGCTGCGCGTCGCAGGCAGGAAATCGCCGCCGAAGCTGGGGTTCGGCCAACTCGACTTGACCGTCCAGCGCGTATCGACCCCGCGCGGGACCAGCCGGAAATCGCCGAGGCCGCGCACCCCGATCTTGTAATCGACCTTCATCGGCGCGCCGCCGGTCCAGTCGACGAAGGCGAAGGTTCCCGAATTGCCGGTCGAGAGCAGCCCCTTGCCGGGCTGCAGCGGCACCGCGGTGCCGTTCACCGCCAGGCTGTTGCCGTCGACGAGGCCGCGCGCGTCGCTGACGCCGAGCCGCAGTTCGGCGCGGTCGAGCAGCAGCGCCTCGCGCGCGACGCCATAGCGCGCGATGTCGGCGGGCAGCACGAAATCGGCGCTCCCCGAAATCTGGCTTTCATAGACGACGGTCTCGTAAATCGCCTTCTTGCGCTTCTCGGGCTTGATGACGACATCGGCCTTGTTCGCCTGCGGCGAGAGATAGAGGTTTCGAAGAACGGTCACCGACCGCGTCACATCGCGGCCATTTTCGGTCACCGTCTGTGTCTCGGTCGCCCGATAGGGGATGACGATCACCGGCCCGGCGATCGTCTGTTGCCCGCCCCAGCCCTGCCCGATCGACGCCTGCGCGGTCTGCGCCTGTTCCTGTCGGTCCCACAGCAGCCCATAGACCATCAGCAGCGGCACCATCAGCGCGACCGCGATGAGCACCGCGATCACCAGCTTCACGCCCGGCGAGCGTTCGCCCTTTTCGCGGGGCGGATTGGGGGATGATGGGACGGGGGGAACGGACGCGGCTTGGGGCATGGGGGACTCCTCTCGCTCAACTCGTCGCTGGAAATAAACGGTTCATCGACATCGTCAAGCGACTTGCGATGTGTCGCGGGAATGCTATCGCTGCATCGGGGTATCGCGACGCACGGGGGACAGAAGGTTGCGACGACCATGACTGCGCAAGAGGGGGACGCGTCGAACGAGCGCCCCTACGACATCTTCGTCAGCTACAGCCGCGCCGATGCGGACAAGGCGATGCAACTGCGCGACCTGCTGCTCGCGCGCGGCCATCATGTGTTTTTCGATGCCGAGGGGATCGACGCCGGCGCCGAATTTCCCGACGTCATCGACCGCGCGGTCAAGGGCGCCGGGGTCGTGCTCGGTTGCTGGACTCCCGCCGCGATTCAGCGCCGCTGGGTGCGCATCGAAAGCCGCATCGGGCTCGACCGCGGTTCGCTCGTCGCGATCGCGCTCGACAAGATCGATCCCGAGGCGCTGCCCGCCGAATTCTATAACGTCAACGTCCTCGACATGTCGGGCTTCGACGGCAGCGAGGCGCATCCGGCGTGGCAGCGCGTGCTGACCGCGATCGACCGGCGGCTGAAGAAGACCGGCGCCGCGCCGCCAACCGACGACATTCGCCCCGCAGGCCCGCAGAAGCGCCGCTTCTCCCCGCTCGCGCTCGGCGGCGCAGCCGCGCTCGCGATCGCCGCGGTCGGTGGCGGCGGCTGGTATTTTGCCGGGAGTGGCCCGTCCTTCGACCAGACCGCCATTGCCGCGAGCTTCGACAAGACGGTCAAGACCACCGAACCCGTCATGGCCAACGCCCTTGTCAGCGCGCTGAACGACGTCGAGACCACCAACAACGGCAAGGTCTTCTGGGCGCTCGCCCAGCTCATCGCGGTCGAAAAATCGCCGAGCGCCGAGGAACTCGCGCGCTTCGAGGCGGCGGTGACCAAATTCCTCGGCGGCCCCTGCCATTGCGTGATGGTCGAGGGTGCGCCCTTCACCATCGTCTCGACCTGGACGCTGACCGCTTATGGCGTGATGGACCGCGCGCCCCCGGCGCCCGTGGTCGACGCGTTGCTCGCCGCGCAAAATCGCGAAGGCTGGTGGTCGAGCACGATGGACGCCGCCGACCGCCCCGACAATGCCGCCACTTATATCACCGCGCTGTCGGTCATCGCGCTGCGCGACATCGACCCGGTGCTGAAGGCCGATCCGGCATTGCAGGCGAAGGTCAGGGCGGCGCGCGCCCGCGCGGTCGAATGGCTCAAGAAACGCCGCCCGCGTGCCGGGGTCAACTGGTCCGACTATCCCGACAACAGCCTGCGCACCGAGGCGCCGTCGGTGTCGGCGATGGCGACGCTCGCGCTGCTGCCCGAGGTTGGCGCGGGCGAGGCGAAGGAGATCGCCGAAACCTATGTCGCGGGGATCGACAAGCTGTCGCCGGTCGACCAGAATATCTCGAACGATGTCAACGTCATCCGCGCCGGCGGCGACACCTATGTCGACACATATCGCCACGTCCCCTTCGGCTGGGAAGTCTATGCGCTGGGGAAAAGCTATCCGCTGTTGAGCGGCGAGGCCGCGACCAAGGCGGCCGGCCTGCTCGATCAGGCGAAGGCGGTCAGCCTCTCCGACCCCAAGCTCGCACGCCAGGACTGGATGCTCGCCGAACAATTCCTCGGCCTGCGCGGCGCGCGCGACGCGCTGGCGGCGAAGAAGCCTTAGCCTGGAAGCACCGACCGGTCCGGGGTGGCTTCCCCAGACCGCCCCCTCTTCCGTTCGTGTCGAGCGAAGTTTATATGGCGGCTTGCCCATTTCCGCCCATTGTCACTCCTAAACAGAAAAAGGCCGGCGAACGCCGGCCCTTTCCGTCGAGAGAGAAAAGGGAGGCGGCCTCCCCCCAGAGGCCGCCTCCGGGCCCGGCGTCAGAAAGAGGCGCCGAGCGAGAAGAGGACCGCACCGTCGGCACCCACGGCTTCCTTGTAGCCAAGGGTCTTGGGAGCGTCGGTGTTGACGTAGGAAATGCCGAGCGTCAGCATCTTCCAGGTGAAGTCGACCCCGACCGAATAGTCGAACACTTCGCCGTCGAGACCGCCGAGGAAGCTGTCGCTCTTGGCATAGCCGAGATGGCCCTTCAGCTTGATCGGGGTATCGGGGATCGCGACGCCGACATCGCTGTACAGATAGATGCCGCTGGCGTCGCCGAGCGAATCCTGGCCGCCGGGCGCCCAGGCGACGCCGCCCTTGATCGACGCCGGGCCGACGGTGCCGGTCAGCGACGCATAGGGTTCGATCACGGTGGTGTTGCCGACGCCGGGATAGAGATAGAGCGTCGCGCCGATGTCGCCGACGAGGCCCGAGGTCAGTTCGGTCGAATAGCCGCCATAGACGTCGATTTCGGTGCCGTTGTTAAAGCCGATGCTCGAACCCCAGGTGCCGACATAGAGGCCGCTTTCATGCGTGATCGTGAAAGTGCCCTGGATCGCCGCTTCTTCGTTCGACTGGCTGAAACCGCGGAAACGATAGTCGCTGACCACCGTTGCACCACCGGTGATGGTGATGCCGTCGGTGTCTTCTTCTGCGTCCTGGGCGTAGGCGGCCTGCGGAACGGCAACGGCGGCGAGAAGCATGCCGAGGCATGCGCGGGAGAGTTTCTTCATGGACAGATCCCCAAATGGAAAAACGGATCGTCCCTGCCTGCTGCGTGACAGCCAGCCTCTGTATCGGGCCGGTCCGGTCATGCGTGCGTCTCTTTTGGGCAAGTTGCTGCGCCGCACAATCGAAAAAGTTACCGCCCCTGTCTTAAAAAGGGCCGATGTGACAATTATGCAACAATTACCTTGCGTCGGACCGGTTTCACCCGAAACAATATTACGTCGGCCAGAAAGAGCTAGAAGGAGAAACCGAGCGAGGCGACGACCGTCGCGTCATAGCGCCGGTCGATCGCCTTCACCCCGGTCTTGCGCACATCGGTGTCGACATATTTCAGCCCGAGGGTGAAGCGGTCGAAGGTTGCGCTCGCGCCGAGCGACCAGTCGCGATAATCGCCCCCCGGTGCCAGCGCACCGTCGCTATGACCGACGCTGGCCTTCAGCGTCACCGGCGTGTTCGGAATGCCCGACGACAGGCCGAGCCTCAGATAGAGATTGTCCGCATCGCCGAGCGCCGCCTGGTCCCAGGCATAAGCCACCGTTCCCGTCGCCTCGACCGGCCCCAGCATATAGGACAGGCGCGCACTCGCTTCGCCGAAATCGCTCGGTCCAAAAGCCTTGTCGCGGTCGGGATGCCAATAATAGGTGGCCCCCAGGTCGAGCCGCGTGCCCGACGCGATCTGGGTCTCATAGCCGCCATAAAGCTGCGCCTCGACATCGCCCCGCGCCGGCCCGGCATCGATATTCGATCCCCAGGCACCGAGGTAGAAGCCGCTATCGTGGGTGACCGTGATCGTCGGCTGCACCGCGACGTCCTTGTCCGACAGCGAGAGGCCGCGGAAGCGATAGTCCGACACCAGATCGACCCCGCCCGACACCGACAGCGCGCTCGACGGCGGGTCGGCGATCTCCTGCCCGGCGGCGGGAACGGCGAACAGGAGCGCCGGGACGGCAAGCAGGCGAAGCATGGAAAATCCTTGGGGTGTTTGGGGGGAGCGCGACCTTGGCGGCGTGCGATGGCCGACGCAACCTAATCCGTCGCCCCCGCGCAGGCGGGGCCGCAATCTGCCTTGTGCTACTCTTCCAGCGGCCCCCGCCTGCGCGGGGGCGACGATGAATAGAAAGCTTCATCCCGCCACAATCCTGCTCTAAAGACCTCCCACCCCCTCCCGAGGACCGAAGAATGAGCGATCACAACCCCGGCCTGCGCCCCTGGCGCGACATCGCGCGGCGCACCAGCCGCCAGATCATGGTCGGCACCGTCCCCGTCGGCGGCGGCGCGCCGATCACGGTGCAGACGATGACCAACACGCTGACCAGCGATGCGGTCGCGACGATCGACCAGATCCGCCGCTGCGAAGAGGCAGGCGCCGACCTGATCCGCGTCTCGTGCCCCGACACCGATTCGACCGCCGCGCTCGGCAAGATCGTCCGCGCCGCGCGCGTGCCGATCATCGCCGACATTCATTTCCACTATAAGCGCGCCTTGGAAGCCGCCGACGCCGGCGCCGCGTGCCTGCGCATCAACCCCGGCAACATCGGCAGCAGCGAACGCGTCGGCGAGGTCGTCCGCGCCGCCAAGGCCAATGGCTGCGCGATCCGCATCGGGGTCAACGCCGGCAGCCTCGAAAAGGATCTGCTCGAAAAATATGGCGAGCCCTGCCCCGAGGCGCTGACCGAAAGCGCGCTCGACCATATCAAGCTGCTCCAGGACCATGATTTTCACGAATACAAGGTCGCGGTGAAGGCGAGCGACGTCTTCCTCGCCGTCGCCGCCTACATGCAGCTCGCCGATGCGGTCGACTGCCCGCTGCACCTCGGCATCACCGAGGCGGGCGGCCTCATCGGCGGCACCGTCAAGTCGGCGCTCGGCATCGGCAATCTGCTCTGGGCCGGCATCGGCGACACGATCCGCGTCAGCCTCTCGGCCGAACCCGAGGAGGAAGTGCGCGTCGGCTACGAAATCCTCAAATCCTTGGGCCTGCGCACCCGCGGCGTCCGCGTGGTGTCGTGCCCCAGCTGCGCGCGGCAGGGCTTCGACGTCATCCGCACCGTCCAGGCGCTCGAAGAGGCCCTCGGCCACATCAAGACCCCGATGTCACTCTCGGTCCTCGGCTGCGTCGTCAACGGCCCCGGCGAGGCGCGCGAGACCGATATCGGCATCACCGGCGGCGGCAACGGCAAGCATATGGTCTATCTCTCGGGCGTCACCGACCATCATGTCCAGGATGCCGACATGATCGCGCATGTCGTGAAGCTCGTCGAAGCCAAGGCCGCCGAGATCGACGCGGGCAGCGCGGTGAGCATGGACACCCTCCACGGCAAGGCCGCGTGAGCAAGATTTTTCGCAGAATCTTTTCGATTTTTCTCACCGCCTTGGCGTTCGGCAGTGCGACGGCGGCGCACGCCGCACCCGGCCCCATCGCGGTCACCGACTTTGTGTGCCCGATCGGCGGCGAACGCTTCGCGCAGGAAACCGGCTATATCTCGGACCTGACCGAAAGCTGGCCCGACGGCAGCCGCCCGGGCGACGAAAAGGTCGATACCATCGTCGCCGAATGTCCGGGCAACGGCTTCGTCTTCCATCCCCGCTTCGCCTACACGCCCGCGCAGCTGGGCCTCGCCGAAACCCTCATCGCCAGCGCCGACTATCGCGCGCTCGCCGGCGAAACCCGGCTCGTCCGCCTGCTGTGGCTCGCGCCGCGCGTCGGCCGCCCCGCAGGCGAACAATATATCCTCCTGATCCAGGCGAGCTGGGCCGCCCGCAACCCCGCCGAGCGCGCCGCGCTGATGACGCGCATCGCCGACGAAGGGCCGGCGCTGATCGCCGCCGCGCGGCTGACCGGCGCGGACGAGTTCATCGCCCGCCGGACCGTCATCAACGCGCAGCGCGAAATCGGTCGCATGGCGGAGGCGCAGCAGGACCATGACCGCCTCACTCCCCAAACCTTCGACATGCTGAAAGCGGACGATGGCCATTCGACCATCGGCCCCTTTTTCGACCTCCAAAAACTGATCGAAGCGGGCGATCGCGATCGCTGGCCGCTTCAGATCATGCCGGCCGAATGGGCCGACGCCATTTGCGGCGGCGCGCGGCTCGATAATGTGCTCGGCGCCTGGCAAGCGGCGACTTCGCCCGCTGCCTGCACCCGACACCGCCAGCGCGTCGCGGCGGCAGAAATCCAGAAGGCGAACCTGTCGACCTTGTGCGCCGACCTCGATCCGATGAACGCCGACGTCTCGCTGATCACGGCGTGCGTGACGCGCGACCGTCCGGACATCAGCAACGCCAAGGCGAAATTCTCCGCGAACCCGGGACCCGAGATCGCCCGATGCAACGCGACGATCGACGACGACCGCGACGCCGCCCTGTCGGCGTTCTGCACCGACTATTATTGGGCGCTCGAGGACCGGATCGGGGTATTGCTCGCCAACGACGAGCCCGCTCGCGCGATCTTGTGCGGACCCGAAAGCGGCGGTCCCGACGATGACAGCCTCGGCCGCGGATGCCGCCTCGCCCTCGAATTTCGGCAGGACCGGACCATTCGCCAAATGCTCGAAGATCCCTCGACGCTCGAAGGTCGCTGCGCGGCGAAAGGTCCCGATGCGGACATCTGGCTGGTCATGGCCTGCTTCAACCACCGCGTCAGAAAGGATCGCGCGCTTTTGATCGACCTGGTGTCGAACCCCGCCGCCTATGACGCGCAGTGCGGCTATTACGCGCCCTTCCTCGGCGACACGGTGCCGCTCGACGGCCATCCTTATGAAACACGCTGCTCGGTCGCGACCGAAATCCGCTCGAACATGCAGGGGCTGAGCGCCAATGCCGTGCCTGCCCAAAAGGCGAAATGCGTCGAACTCTATATCGTGCTGCCGGGCGCAGGGACCCATTTCCCCTGCTCTTCCGCTGCGGCCGTCGCGGCAAATTTCGACGAATCCGCGGGCCAGGACCTGCGGCCGCTGACGTCCTTCGTACGCACCGATGCCGAACGCATCGTCGCCGCGTCGAAAGCACAGCGATCGCCCATGCTCCCGAAAGACATGGTGCGCTGACATGCCCCGGAGCGCGGCCGTGCGGCAACCGTTCCGGTTCGCCCTCCTCGCGCTCCTGCTCCTCCTCGTCATCACGATCGCGCTCTGGCGCATCACCAAGCTGCCCTGCTGGCAGATGGTCGGCGAGGTCACCTGCCGCGTCGAGACCGGCGAAAAGATCGTCGCCCTGTCCTTCGACGACGGCCCGACGCCCGAGGGGGTCGATGCGGTCATCGATGAACTGGCGAAGCGCCGCGTCCATGCGACCTTCTTCCTCATCGGCAGCAAGATGGCGCGCTATCCCGAACAGGCGAAGCGCCTGCTCGCCGCGGGGCACGAACTCGGCAACCACAGCTGGTCGCACAAGCGCATGATCGGGCGGTCGCAGGCGTTTTATCGCGACGAGATCGCGCGCACCGATGCGCTGCTGCGCGCAGCCGGAGTGGCGCATCCGACGCTGTTCCGCCCGCCCTTCGGCCGCCGCCTCGCCGGCCTGCCGCTCGCGGTCGAGCAGGAAGGCTATCGCAGCATCACCTGGGACGTCGCCGACGACGCGGTGCACAACATCACGCCCGAAACCTATGCCCGCGACATCGTGTCGCGCGCACGGCCGGGGTCGATCATCCTGATCCATCCGATGTACCGCGGCAACAGGGTCGAGCGTGCGGCGGTGCCGCTGGTCCTCGACGGACTCGCCGCCAAAGGCTATCGCATCGTCACGGTCGGCGAATTGCTGAAGGGGGAACAGCCCGAATGACCACCGCATCCAAGGCCATGACGATCCTTCGCACGATCCTCTCGGCCGTCGCCCAATATCTCACGCTCAGCGTCAGCCTGTTCTGGGTCGGCCCGATCGTTGTCGCACTCGTCGTCGTTCCCGAATTCGCGCAGCATGTCGCCGAAATTCACCTCGGCATGTTCGACAGCGTCGCCGCCGCGAAGCTCGCCGGCAACGATCCGCTGCGCTGGGCCTTCGGCTATGCGAAGATCGCCGGGCTCGTCCTGACCTTCATCGCCTCGGCGCGCTTCTGGTGGTGCCGCGCGCACGGCGGGCGCTGGTACGATATTCGCCGGCTCGCATGGGTACGGTTGGTGATCGGTTTTGTGCTGTTCATGGCGATCGGATCGATCGGCGAGCTTTTTGCGCTGATCGCCGACCGGAAAGCGCGGGTCGCGGTCTCGATCGTCTTCAGCCTGCTCTCGCTGCCCTTCCTGTTCGTGATGCTCGCGGGGCTGTTCGGCGACCGTGTCACCCCGATGAAGGCGCTGATCGCCAAAAGCTGGCCGTGGCTGCTCCTGCTCGCCTTGCTCCTGCCGCTCCTCTTCGCGCCGCTATCGTGGCTGCACGGGATGAACCACAAATGGGCGCTCGGCGCTCCCGATGCCATGGTCTGGGCGCTGATGATTTTCGACTCGCTCGTCGTCGGGCTGATGGCGTCGTCGGTCGGCGCGGCGCTGTTCGTCGCCTATGATCGCTTCTACAAGGGCGTCGGATCGCCGGGGAGCGCCTGATGAAACGCCGGATATGGGGCTTGGGGGGCGCGCTCCTCATCCTCATCGATCATCCGAACCAAGGCCGCGAGATGGGTATGGCAATGCTCGCCTTGGCTGCCCTGTTCATAGGTCCCGGCGCGATGGCTTTGGGACTGTTGTCGCTATCGAAGCAGGGGTCCGGTCGAGGAGGATTTTTGGAATGACCGAAACAAGATTTGACGCGCTAGACCGCCTTGTCCAGCTGCTCCTGCTGGTCGCGGCGGTCACCACCATCGCCAACGGCCTCTTCATGCTGGCTAGGCCGCTCGACTGGTATGTGTTCGTGCCCACCGTCGTCACCACCGGCCCGCCGAACCAGCATTTCATCCGCGACATCGGCCTCGCTTATATCGGCTCGGGCCTGATCCTGCTCTACGCGACCGCCAACCCGATCCGCCGCTGGCGCGCCGCGATCGTCGGCGGGCTGTGGCTCGCGCTCCACGGCGCGCTCCACATCTATGAGGTCGCGGCGGGCATCTGCGGCCCCGCGACCTTCTGGGCCGACGCCCCGGCGGTGATCGGCCAGCCCGCGCTCGTCATCGCTGCGCTCGCGATCCTTGGCGCACGCGGGCGGATCAAGCGCGGCGTTTGACAAGCGCATGACGAACGTCCTTCGCCTCATCCTTCTCTTTCTATTGTCGGCGACGCTCGCTCCCGTCGCTGCAGCACAGGGCGACGAGAACCTCGACAAGCGCAGCTTCACCTGCCCGCTCGGCGGCAAGACGTTCACGCACGAGGTCGGTTATTCGGCCTTTCCGCTGATCACCCTGCCCGATGGCAGCTGGCTCGGCGATGCGCTGATGGATGTGCAGATTCCAGTCTGTCCCGACAATGGCCTCGTCATCCTGCCCGACTATGCGGCTATGGAAGCGAGCGACGAGCAGCGCATGACCTATGGCGATTACAGCGTCGCCGAACGCGCGCGACTTCCCGGGCTGATCGCCGACCCCGCCTATCTTGCGCTCAAATCCGACAATCGCCACGCTCAGGCCTATTGGCTCGCGACGAAGCTCGGCCGCCCTGCCTCGACGCGCTTCCATCTGCTCCAGCGTTCGACGTGGGCGACGATCGACCCGATGCTGCGCAAACGCCGTGTCGAGCAATTCGCCGCCGATGGCCCGGCGCTGATCGACGCGCTCGACGAATCCGCCGACGCCCGGCGCCTTTACAGCACTTATATCGTCAACGCGCTGCGCGAACTCGGCCGCTTCGACGAAGCGCTCGCGCGCCTCGACGCCAATGACAGCGCCTATCCGTTACCCGACTCCCCGCCCGGCACGGAGCTAACGATACGGATTGAAAGCTTCGTCGATCCGCTGCGCACCGCCATCGCCGAGCGCGACGACGATCGCTTCCCGGTCGACCTGCTCGATCAGCGCATCGCGAACGATATTTGCACGGGCGCGATCCCGTATCCGCCCTATGATCAGAACACCCCCAAGACCAAGGCCGCCTGTGCGCGCCGCAAGGCCGCCGCCGACAGACAGGAGGCGGCGTTCGACGAAGCCATGGCGCTAGGCGACGATCCCGAAAACCGCGACCGGCTGTGCGCCGCCACCCCAGCGGGCGAACGCAGCGCCGGCCTCGCGCAGGCCTGCGACGGCGCCCAGGCCGAGCGCGACCGAGCCGCAGGCGACGCGCTCGCGATGCAGGGCCGCGCCACCGCCGCGACGTGCGAAGCGACGCCCGAAACCGAGCGCAAGGGCGCGCTTTTCCATGCTTGCGTCGCCTACGATATTCTTGTGGAGTCGCAGCTTGGCGAAATGCTCGTCGATGATTCCGCGGGCTTTACGGTGATCTGCGGCGAGGAGGTCGCTTACGACATAGCCGACCGTGATCGTCGCGTCTTTCCGGCCTGCGGGCAAGCGCAGGCGCTACGCGATGAGCGCGCCATCAAGGCATTGCTCGAAGACCCTGTCGCCCTCGAACCACGCTGTAAATCGCTCGGCGACGGCGCCTCTTACGGCACGCTCGAAATGGCCTGCGTTCGGTTCCATAGCGAACGTTTGGCAACACATATCCAAAAGCTCGCGACCGACGACGCCGCCTACCAGCACGAATGCGCGCGCTTCGGCGACAAGCCGCGCGACCTGTTCACCGACGCCGCCGATGAGCTCGAAGTCGTTTGCGACCAGGCGCGCTATCGCCGCAGCCACTCCGAAGAATTCACGGCGAGTGCCGGTATCTATGCGCCGATCGAGGCGCTTGATCTCGAAAACGCGGACGGTACATCGGAAGCCGCCAAGGGGATGAGCGCAGCGGTAGAAAAGGCGATCGACGACGCCGACGTGATTCCCGAACGCCGATCTTTTCTCGACGACGGCTCCGAACTCAGCATCGCCGCACGCGACGCCGCCGCGGCGATCATCGCCAGAGCGAAAGCCGAAAACACCTATCCGCGCCGGCCGAAGGGACAGCGCGACTGACCCCGGGCTTGCGTCGCCGAAACATCGCGCCTGTGCACCGGCGGCATCAATGCCGTGTTCGCCGACGGATCGGTCGGGTCGGCCAACGCGCCCGCGAAGAGCGGCAACGGTGGCTGAAGGGTTTGACAGGCGCAGGCCTGCCCGACACAGGGGGGCGATGACCCTCGCCATCCGCCCCGCCACGCCCGCCGACCTGCCGCTGATCGCGCAGTTCATCCGCGACCTCGCCGATTATGAGAAGCTCGCCCATGAAGTCCGCTTCGACGAAGCCACGCTCGGCGACCGCCTGTTCGGCGCGCGGTCCTATGCCGAGGTGGTGATCGGCGAGATCGACGGAGCGCCGCAGGGCTTCGCGCTGTTCTTCCACAATTTTTCGACCTTCGAGGGCAAGCCGGGGATTTATCTCGAGGATCTGTTCGTCCGCCCCGCCGCGCGCGGATCGGGGCTCGGCAAGGCGCTGCTCACGCATCTCGCGAAGCTCTGCACCCAGCGCGATTGTGCGCGGCTCGAATGGTCGGTGCTCGACTGGAACGCCCCCGCGATCGGTTTCTACCGGAGCCTCGATGCGAAGCTGATGGACGAATGGACCGTGATGCGCGTCGACGGCGACGCGCTGACCAGGCTGGCAGGCAGCTAACTCCCCTCCCTGCGAGGGAGGGGTTGGGGGTGGGTCGCGAGCAAAGCGAGCGTCCGCGCTGTCCGCCCTACCCACCCCTTGCAGGGAGGGGAAATCTCACCCCGGCTTCTTGAACCGCAGCACGAACTGGTCAGTCCTGCCCTTGATCGCATCGTCGAACACCGGCAGCGTGCGTGTATCGGCCTTGTTGATCAGCATCGGGCTTTCACCCTCAAGCACGAAGCCCGCCGCGAGTACCTCGGCCTTCACCGCCTCGGCGTCGATGCGGTGCAGCGTGTCGACGTCACGCAGCCCCGATCCGGCCGCGGCGCTATGGTCGAGCACGACATAATAGCCGCCAGGCTTGAGCGCCGCGAACGCCGCCTTGTTGATCCGCGCGGCGCCATCGGCGGGGACCTTCGGCCCTTTCAGGTCGTGATAGTTGCGCGACGTCCAGACGACGTCGGCGACACCCGCCGGGGCAATGTCGTCGAGCTTGCCGGTGAACACCTCGATATTGCCGCGCCCCGGTTCGGCGGCGATCGCCTGCGCCTTCGCCGGGTCGCGCAGCTCGGTCGCATAGACCTTGCCCTTCGGCCCGACCGCGTTCGAAAAGATGCGGGTGAAATAGCCCTCGCCGGGCAGGATTTCGACGACGGTGTCGCCGCGCTTGATCCGCGCGAACTTGACCATCATCCCGGGCTTGCGATTCACATCCTGCGCCTTGTCGGCGGCGGGGCGGCCGGGCTCGACCGCCGCGACCTGCGCGTGCGCGGGTTCGACCGGCAGCGCGACCGCTACCCCGGCGACGGCAAGCCCGAAGGCGGCGAAAAAATAGCTGGTGCTGCGAAGCAGTGCCGGACGCGACATGATATTCCTCCCTTTGTGGCGACAGATGACAGCAGCTAGACGCCAGCAACCCGATGATCGGATGCACGCGCGGCATAGAGAATTTGCACAAGTCAAGCGTGTATTATTCTGCCAACACACCTGCGGTGCCGACGAACGGACGAACGGCGCGGCGGACCGCACCAACGACGCGGATCAATCCGTCAAATCGGGGTGCGGTCAGCCCGCGGGCTTGGGCCGCCGCCGCTCCATCGGCCAGCCCGGCTTGTGCGCGTCGGACAGGCGCTTCGCCTCGGCGGCATCGACCCCCAGCTCGGTCAGCGCGCGTTCGAGCGCCTCTGCGGGGGCGACCTGGATGTCGGGCAGCACGCCGCTGCCTTCCCAATCCTTGCCGGTCGTGGGATCATAGGTGCGCCCGACCGGGATGAAGGCGCCATAGCCGCCGCCCAGATCCTCGCCGAACCCGAAATGATTGGCACCCGCGGTCGGATCGCCGACCAGCACGCCGCGCCCGGTATGCTTCATCGCAAGCGCAAAATGCTCGGCCGCCGACGCGCTCGCGCCCGAGGTCAGCACATAGACCTTCGCATCGCGCAGCCGCGTGTCGCTATTCGGGGTCGCCCAATGTTCGCGCGTCACCATCGCCGCATCGCCCGTGACCGGCCGCATCGACGGCACTCCGTCGATCGGCGATCCGCCGCGCGCATCGACCGAGGCGCGCGTCGCCATCGTCACCAGCCGCGTCTCCTGGCCGAACAGCCAGGGAAAGATGACGTCCATCTGCGCGAGCCCGCCGCCATTATGCGTCCGGATGTCGAAAATGATCGCCTTCGCATCGGCATGGTCGGCCATGAACTTGGCGGCTTCGGCGGTCACCGCGGCATCGTCGGGAAAGACGTTGAAGCGGACGAAGGCGATGCCGGGGGCGATCCAGCCCGGCTGCTCGACCGGGACCTTTTTCGGGCGCGGCATCGGCGCGGGCGCGCCGGGCACTGCTCCCGCCGGCGGGGCGGCGAGCGGCGTGCGCAACCGCAGATGCCCGTCGGGCGACACCGCATTGATATCGGCGTCGATCGCGCGGCCGAGCGCCTCGCCGGTCAGCGGCGCATAGCGGCCCGCCTTGATCGCGGCGCGGATCGCGGCAGCATAACGCTCGCCGGTCTCGGGATAGACATAGTCGCGCGCCAGCAGCGCGGCATAGGCTTCGGCGACGGCATTGCCGCTCACCGGCGCGGCCTCGTCGGCGGCGAGCGCCGGGGATGACGCGGCAAGCGGTAACGCCGCCATCCCCGCAAGCAAAAGGGCAGGAAAAAGGCGCGGCGAACGAATCATCTTGGTCTCCAATCCAACCCCGGTCGGACGAAGGTGTATCACATCATCAATACAGATCAACTACATTTGTAGTCGAACGCGATTCACGGCTTCTTGCGCGCAAACCAGATCAGGAACACGCCGACCACCGCGAGCACCGTGCCGTTGCGCGTCCAGGTCGTGTCGCCGAGCATGAAACTGCTCGCCGGCCAGCGCACGATGTCGAGCCCCTGCAGGATCCACAGCCCGCCCATCATGATCGCCGCGATCCCTATGACCGCGATAATGCCCTTCGCTGCACCCATGCCCGCTCTCCCCTATCGGCGCTGCAGTCCGATCAGCGGCCGCAGCCAGGTGATGCTGCGCCCGATCCGGTAGAAAAGCCAGCATCCCGTGACGGTCGCCGCGAGCAACACCACGAACGACGGCAACGCACCGACCCCCGCCTGCAACAGCCTCCAGCCGACCACAACGATGATCGTCTGGTGAATGATGTAGAATGGGAACACCGCCTCGGCGAGCGTCGCGCGGCTCGGATGGTCGCGGTTCCAGAAGCGATCGGCAATCCCGACCAGTGCGACGATCACCAGCCAGCCGTTGATGTGGCGCGCGACATGATAGGGCAGGAACACCCAATCGGGCGCGACCGTGTCGCCCGGCCATGTCCCTTCGATCCACGCGATGGGAACGAAGGCGAGCAGCCCGACGGCCAGCGCCACCTTCCACCAGCGCGCGACCGCCTCGAACAATATCGGCCGCACGCGCAGCAGCCAGCCGATGCCGAAGGCGGCGAGATAATGAAGGTGCGACGGCCCGTCGTCGAACAGCGCGTGCGTCTCGTCATGGTTGGGAAAGGCGAGGTAGAGCGCTATCCACCACAAGGCGGGCAGAACCAGCAACCGCCACCCGCCGAGAAGGTGCGCCGCACCGTCGGCGATCCGCGCCCGCGCTGCGGCGGGGATCAGCGCCAGCAACAGTGCCGCGAGCATCGTATAGACCCACAGGTACACGACGAACCACAGATGCTGCCAGGTCGGCAGCGCGATGCCATCGATGAACCGGAAGCCGAAATAATCGTGCAGCCAGAAATACAGGAAGCCGTGCGGATAGCCGTGCTGGCCCTTGAGGTCGATCCACGGCTGCGGCGGGACGATCACCGCCATGCCGAACACTAGCGGGATCAACAGCCGCGCGCTGCGCGACCGCGCGAAACCGCCCGCCCCGCCAAGTTTCGCGAATAGCGCCGCGCTCGCATAACCCGACACGAGGAACAGCAGCGCAAGCCGCCAGCTGTTCGTCGCGAGCATCGGGATCGCCACCCAATCGAGCGGCTGGGCGATCTTCACATGCCAGCCCCAGGGCACGAAATACATGCCGATATGATAGAGGATCAGCAGCGCGAACGCCCCGATGCGAAGCCAGTCCATCCCGTAATGGCGTTGCGTGCTCATCGGCCCCCTCACCCCGTCATTGCGAGCGCAGCGAAGCAATCCAGAGCGGGTTACGCAACCCTGGATTGCTTCGCTGCGCTCGCAATGACGAATTTACCGGAGAACCCGCCACGCCAGTTCGGCAAACTCGCACAAGAGCGGCCGCGTATCGCGCGGGTCGATGATATCCTCCACCCCATATTTCTCCGCCGTGCGGAACGGCGATCGCACGCGGTTCAATCGTTCGCGGATCGCTTCCAGATGCGCCGCGGGGTCCGCCGCCGCCTCGAGCTCGCTCTTGTACGCGACCTCGACCCCGCCCTCGATCGGCAGGCTGCCCCAGTCGCCCGACGGCCAGGCGAAACGGTACTGGAAGCGTTCGGCGTTCGACATCGCGCTGCCCGCGATCCCGTAAGCGCGGCGCACCACCACCGACGCCAGCGGCACCGTCGCGCGGTAAATGGCGTTCATCGCCTGCACGCCGTAACGGATCGTCCCCGTGCGCTCGGCCTCGCCGCCGATCATGAAGCCCGGATTGTCGACCAGATGCACGATCGGCAGCCGGAACTGGTCGGCCATCTTGACGAAGCGCTCGGCCTTCTCGCTCGTCTTCGCGTCCCACGACCCGCCAAGGAACGACGGATCGCTCGCCAGCACCGCCACGGGATAGCCATCGAGCCGCGCAAAGGCGGTGATCGCCGCCCGCCCCCAGCGCGCGCCCATCTCGAAAAAGCTGCCCTGATCGAACACCGCACCCGCGATGCGCCGCATCGAATAGACCTGCTTCGCCTCGCGCGGGACGATCGAGAGCAGGCTTTCCTCGCGCCGGTCGACCGGATCGCGGCATTCGGTCCGCGCCGCGCGCTCGTGGATCGACGAGGGCAAATACGACAAAAAGCGCCGCGCCGCCGCGAACGCCTCGGCCTCGCTCGCGACCTCGTCGTCGACCACGCCGTTGCGCGTATGCACGTCGACCCCACCCAGTTCCTCGCGGTCGAGCGTATCGCCGATCGCCGCCGCGACCGCCGGCCCCGCCGCGAACAGCTGCGACAGCCCACGCACCATGATGCTGTAATGGCTCGCCACCACCCGCGCCGCGCCCAGCCCAGCGGTCGGTCCCAGCGCCAGCGCCACCACCGGCACGGTATCCAGATTGGCGATGATCTCATGCCACCCCGGAACATGCGGGATATAGGTGTAGCCCATATCCTCGAGCGTCTTCACCGACCCACCGCCGCCGGTGCCGTCGATCATGCGGATCAGCGGCAGGCGATATTCATGCGCCATCGCCTCGCACTGGACGAATTTGCGGTGCAGCGCCGCATCCGCCGCGCCGCCGCGCACGGTGAAATCGTCGGCGCTGGCGACCACCGGCCGCCCGTCGATATTGGCGCGCCCGAAAATGAAGTTCGACGCCGCCAGATCTTCGAGTTCGCCGTCCGGACCATATTCCCCACGCCCCGCAATCTTGCCGATCTCGCGAAAGCTGCCGGGATCGACGATCGCATCGAGCCGCGCCCGCGCGTCCATCTTGCCGCGCCCGTGCTGGCGCGCGACCTTTTCATCCCCGCCCATCTTCTCGGCCATGGCGCGGCGCGCGGCGAGTTCGTCGACTTCTTTTTTCCAGCTCATGGGAGGAAGGCTATCTTACGTTGACGGAAACGTCATGCGAAACCTATCGTCGGTCCATGACGCGCAAAATCGCCCTCGCTTTCGCCGCCCTGCTGCTCCCGCTGACGCCCGTTTCGGCGAGCGAGGACGCACCGCTCCGCAGCATCCCCGGCGTCGCCACCCCCTATGAAACCACGGCCTTCGATCCCGATGCCGACGCGATGGCGGCGGTCGACGCGGCGCTCGATGCGGCACGCCGGTCGGGCAAGCGCGTGTTGCTCGTGATGGGGGCGAACGACTGCCACGACAGCGCCTGGCTCGCCAATGCGGTGACCAGCGCCGACCTCGCCGCCGCCCTCGCCACCCGCTACCATATCGTCTTCGTCGATATCGGCATGCCGCAGGTCGGGCGCGGCCGGAACCCGGAAATCCCGACACGCTTCGGCTTCAGGAAAATCAAGGGCACGCCCACGGTCGCGATCCTCGACGCGCGCGGCCATGTCCTCAACCGCAAGGCGGCGCCCAAATGGCGCAACGCCGCGAGCCGCAATGTGACCGAAATCCAGACCGAATTGATGCAATAGGGAGAGAGAGACATGGCCGAGATCAACCTTGCGGGGCGCACCGCGCTCGTCACCGGCGCGTCGCGCGGCATCGGCCGCGGCATCGCGCTGGCACTGGCCAGGGCGGGTGCCGACATCGCGGTCAACTACACCCGCGACGCCGACGCCGCCGCCGCAACCGTCGCGGAGATCGAGGCGCTCGGGCGCAAGGCCAAGGCGTATCAGGCATCGGTCACCGACGAGGATGCCTGCGCCGCGATGGTCGCGGACATCGAAACCGACCTCGGTCCGCTGTCGATCCTGATCAACAATGCCGGCATCGCCAGCCGCGGCCGGACCGTCGCCGACACCGATCCCGCCGAACTCGAACGCGTCATCGCGACCCACGCGCTTGGCCCGCACCGCGTCAGCCGCCTCGCGCTGCCGCAGTTGCGAACCCACAAGCGCAGCGACATCATCGTCATCTCCAGCGTCGCGACGCTCAGCCACAGCGCCAATGGCGCGCCCTATAATATGGGCAAGGCCGCGGGCGAGGCGCTCGCGCTGACGCTCGCCAAGGAAGAGATGGCGAACGGCATCCGCGTCAACATCGTCTCGCCCTCGCTGACTGTCAGCGACATGGGCGACAAGCTCGCGCGCGCGATCACCGGGCAGGACGACATCCATCACCTCGACGCCAAATTCCCCTTCGGCCGCGTCTCGCTGCCCGAAGATGTCGCCGCGGCGGTGCTATGGTTCGTGTCGGACGCCAACCCCTATTGCTCGGGGCAGAAGCTCAATATCGACGGGGCCGGGATGGCGACGTTCCGGTAAGGCTTTCCCTCTCCCCTTGGGGGAGAGGGTTGCGAANGGGTGAGGGGTTGCGAGCCCTTGGCTCGCGCGGAGCAAAGCTCCGCTCACCCTCATCCAAGTCCGCCTAATCGCCTGCGGCGATAAGGCTTCCTATCCTTCTCCCCTCAAGGGAGAAGGTCGGCTACAGCCCCCGCCATGCGCCCCGATTCGCCCTCCCCTACCATCCCCTTCCTGATCGCGTGCGCCGGCATTGCGACCTTCTCGGCGATGGACGTGCTTATGAAGGGGCTGTCGATCGACATCGGCGCGTATAACGCGGTGCTGTGGCGCACCGGCACCGGCGCGCTGGTCAGCGGCGCGATCTATGCCGTCAGCCGCCCGACGATGCCCGACCGCGCCACGATGAAAATCCACGCGGTCCGCTCGCTGTTCGTCGCGGGTATGGCATTGAGCTTCTTCTGGGGCCTCGCGCGGCTGCCGATGGCCGAGGCGATCGCGATCGCCTTCGTCGCGCCCTTGCTCACGCTCTACATGGCGGCGCTGTTCCTCGGCGAGAAGATCGGCCCGCGCTCGATCGCCGCGTCGCTGCTCGGCATCGCCGGGGTGCTCGTCATCGTCGCGGGAAAATTGGGCCGCGGCGACTATGCGCCCGAGGCACTATGGGCGGTCGGCGCGGTGTTTTTCTCGGCGATGCTCTACGCCTATAACCTCATCCTGGCGCGGCGGCAGGCGAAGATGGCCGAGCCGCTCGAAATCGCCTTTTTCCAGAATTTCTTCGTCGCGCTGATCATTGCGCTCGGCGCGCCCTGGTTCCTCGCGGTGCCGGGCGGCGACCATGCGCCGCATATCCTCGGCGCCGCGATCCTCGCGACCCTGTCGCTGCTGCTGCTGAGCTGGGCCTATGCCCGCGCCGAGGCGCAGATCCTCGCGACCACCGAATATACCGGCTTCCTGTGGGCGATGATGTTCGGCTGGTTCTTCTTCGACGAACGCGTGACCTGGCCGACGATCGCCGGCGCGCTGCTGATCGTCGCAGCGTGTTTGATCGTGGCGCGCAAGGTCCCGCACGACGATCCCGTCGAGCCGGCGGCGTCTTAGTCCCCCTCCCGCTTGCGGGAGGGGGACTAAGACGCCGCGCGCGAAAGCCGGTCGTTGATCGCCGCGCCCAGCCCGTCCTGCGGGATCGTCGCCACCGCGATCTTCGTCTTCGCGCTCGCCGCCCCCGCGTGCAGCGCATCGAACAGGCGCGCCGCCGCCTCGGTCAAATCGCCGCCCGCGCTCAGCTGGTAATCGCCCAAAACCGCGCCGAACCCGATCCCATATTCGTCCGGCGCAAAACCCGTCGCGCCCAGCCGCACCGGCTTGCCCGGCGCATAATGGCTCGCGAGCATCCCCGGCGCGACGATCTCCGATCCCTCGACGCCGGTCACCGCCAGCCCCGACGCCTCGGCCAGCATCGCCGCCGTCACCGGCCCCGGCCGCAGGATTTCGACCGCGCCGTCGCGCACCCGCGCGATCGTCGATTCGACGCCCGCCGTCGTCGGCCCGTCGTCGATCACCATCGCGATCCGCCCGTCGAGCGTCGCGAGCACATGGCTTGCCTTTGTCGGACTCACTCCGCCGCTCGCATTGGCGCTCGGCGCCGCGAGCGGGGCACCGCTTGCCGCCAGCAGCGCCTGCATCGCGCGGTGCCCCGGCACCCGCAGCGCAATCGTATCGAGCCCCGCCGTCGCGATGCTCGCGACCGGGCAGCCCGCCGTGCGCGGCACCACCAAAGTCAAAGGCCCCGGCCAGAAGCGATCCGCGAGCGCCCGCTCGACTTTGCCGAACACCCCCAGCTTTTCCGCCGCCGAGAGGTCCTGTACATGCACGATCAGCGGGTTGAAGTCGGGTCGCCCCTTCGCCGCGTAAATCCGCGCCACCGCCGCCGCGTTGCGCGCGTCGGCGGCGAGCCCGTAAACCGTCTCGGTGGGCACCGCGACCGGCTGCCCCTCCCCGATCAGCCCCCCGGCGCGCGCGATTGCATCCGCGGAGAAAGCGCGGGTATCGGTGGTGGTAAGCGGTGTTGTTTGACCCTCGGCCATGCCGCGCTATAGCGCCGCCACCTGTGGAATCATCCCTAAAAGGGGAGCCTGACATGACCTATACGCCGCCGACCACCGAGCAACTTTTCGTCCTCGACCATATCGCGCGCATCGACGCGATGGCGCAGCATGAACGTTTCGCCGACGCGACCCCCGACATGGTCGAGGCGATCGTCACCGGGATCGGCGAATTCGCGGCAGAGGTCTATGCGCCGCTCAACCGCGTCGGCGACGTCCAGAATCCCAAATGGGACAATGGCAAGGTTACTATGCCCCCGGGGTTCAAGGAGGCCTATCGGGCGTTCGTCGACGCCGGCTGGGGCAGCATCGACGGCCCGACCGAATATGGCGGGCAGGGCCTGCCCTTCACCCTCGCCACGGTAGTGATCGAGGCGCTCGGTAGCGCCGACATGGGCTTTACCCTCTGCAACATCCTGACCCCCGGCGCGATCCACGCGCTGATGGCCTATGGCACCGAAGAACAGCGCCGGGCCTGGCTCCCGAACCTCGTGTCGGGCGCATGGAACGGCACGATGAACCTGACCGAACCCAGCGCCGGCAGCGATGTCGGCGCGCTGCGTTCGACCGCCGAAGCGATCACCGAAGGCCCCGACGCCGGCCTCTACAAGATCCGCGGGCAAAAAATCTTCATCACTTTCGGCGAGCATGACCTCACCGACAATATCGTCCACCTCGTCCTCGCCCGCACCCCCGGCGCGCCCGAGGGAACGCGCGGCATTTCGCTGTTCCTCGTCCCCAAATATCGCCTCGACGCCGCCGGCAATTCGACGATTTCGAACGGCGTCCATTGCGCGTCGATCGAGCACAAGCTCGGCATCCACGGGTCGCCGACCGCAGTGATGGTTTACGGCGAGGACGAGGATTGCCTTGGCGAGATCGTCGGCGCCGAAATGGGCGGCATGCGGGCGATGTTCGTGATGATGAACAACGCGCGCCTGATGGTCGGTTGCCAGGGGGTCCAGATCGCCGAGCGCGCAACCCAGCAGGCGCAGACTTTCGCCGCAGAGCGCGTCCAGTCGGCGCTCGCAGGCGGCACCGACCGCAATCCGGTCACCATCGACCAGCACCCCGACGTCCGCCGCATGCTGTGGCGGATGCGCGCCCAGACCGAAGCCGCGCGCGCGCTGACCTATTATGCCGCCGCCCAGATCGACTTCGGCAAATTGGGCGACGAGGGCGCCGCGATGCGCGCCGAAATCCTGATCCCGCTGGTCAAGGCGCATGCTACCGACATCGGCTGCGAGGTCGCCAGCCTCGGCATCCAGGTCCATGGCGGCATGGGCTTCATCGAGGAAACCGGCGCCGCGCAGCATTATCGCGACGCGCGCATCGCCCCGATCTACGAAGGCACCAACGGCATTCAGGCTGCGGATCTGGTCGGGCGCAAGCTCGGCATGGCGGGCGGCGACCTCGTCCGCGGACTGATCGACGACATCGCCCATGGCGCGGCCGATTTCCCCGAATTGCAGCAGCTCGTCGACGCGTGCCGCGCAGTCACCGACTGGATGGTCAGCGCCCCCACCGGCGACCGGCTCGCGGGCAGCTATCCCTATCTCACCATGCTGTCGACCGCGACCTGCGGCTGGCTGATGGCGCTGCAGCACAAGGCGGCGAAAACCGCGCTCGAAGAGGGCCAGGGCGACGCCGCCTTCCTCGCAGCGAAAATCGCCTCGACGCGTTTCTACCTGCAACAGATCGTCCCCGCCGCCGTCGGCCTCGCCCCGTCGGCTCTCGCCGGCGACGCGGCGCTTCCTGCGCTGGGATAACACGCCCAAACCAGCCACCCTTCCCATGATTAACGCGATGATAACCATCGCGGCCTAGGCACGTGGGGTAGTCGCTGGGAGACGTGCGCGCGTGCCGATTGGTGTCAACAGGATGATCGTCAGCTGGCGCACCCTCGGGCTCGCGCTGCTGCTCAGCATCGCGGTCGGCGTGTCGGGCATCGGCGAACTTCCCGACCGATTGATCGCGATGGTGACCAGCCGGGTCGGCGACCGGCCGGTTTCGGGCGATATCGTCATCGTCGCGCTCGACGATCGCACGCTGGGCCAGACCCCCGGCGGCAGTTTTTCGATGACCCAATATGGCGAGGTGATCAGCGCGATCGACAAGGCCGGCGCGAAGCGCATGTTCCTCGATTTCTATTTCGACCGCCGCGAATCGGACCCCGACTTCTCGCGGCTGACCGCCGCGGTGCGCAAGATGGGCGACCGCGCCGTGCTCGCGGTCGCGACCAAGTCGATGCCCGGCACCGACCGCAGCCGCTCGATCTTTCCCAACCCGGCGTTCGGCGACAAGGCGCAGCTCGCCAGCATCGCGTGGGATTTCGAATATTGGCAGGTGTGGAACGTGCCGATCACCTATGTCGCCGACGGCCGCAAGCTGCCCAGCTTCGCGTCGCTGCTCGGCGGCAAAACGTCGGCCGAACCGAAAAGCTTCCGCCTCGATTTCTCCTACAACACGAACAGCATCCCGCAATATGGCGCCGCCGACCTGCTCGCCGGCCGCGTCGGCGCGGCGCAGCTCCGCGGCAAGGACGTCATTTTCGCGCCGACCGCTTCGACCTTCCAAGACGCCCATTATCTGCCCGGCCACGACCTTGTCCCCGGTGCCTATATCCATCTGATCGCGGGCGAGACGCTGAAGCGCGGCAATCCGGTCGACATCGGCTGGGCGCCGCCGCTGGCGTTCGTCGCCTTGCTCCTGCTCGCCGCGCTGCTGCCGCGCTTTCAACGCTGGTACGCCCCGGTCGCGCTCGCCGCGGTGGGGATCGCGATCGTCGGCAAGGTCCTGCTCACGACGCTGCTCATCACCACCTCGATCGGCGCCTCGCTGTTCCTGATCGCGGCGGTCAGCGCCAATGTCAGCCGCAAGCGCCGCCGCTTCTCCGCCCAGCGCGAAAACCCGGTGTCGGGCCTGCCCAATTTCGAAGCGCTGCGCACGCAGCTCGCCTTCGGCAGCGCGACGGTTATCGCCGCCAAGCTCGTCAATTTCGAGGACCTCGCCGCCTTCCTCCCCGGCGAGGGCAGCCAGCAGCTCGTCGACCAGGTCGCACGCCGCCTGACGCTCGCGTGCCACGGCACCCAGCTCCATCACGACCTCGACGGCACCTTCGCCTGGCTCGTCCCCTATTATCAGCACAGCCAGATCGAGGGGCATCTCGCCGGCCTCGCCGCGCTGTTCAACGCGCCGCTGACGATCGGCGAGCTGCGCGTCGACGTCGCGATCGCCTTCGGGGTCAACGACGAGTTCGAGGGATCGAACGCGCAGCGCCTCGCCGCCGCGCTCGTCGCCGCCGAACGCGCGATCCGCACCCGCGCGCTGTGGACCAAATATTCGCCGCGCCAGAAGGAAGACGCCGGCTGGCAGCTCAGCTTCCACTCGCAGCTCGAGGACGCGCTCACCGGCGGCGACATCTGGGTCGCCTTCCAGCCGCAATATGAGATTCGCACCCGCGAGCTTGTCGGGGTCGAGGCGCTCGCGCGCTGGACCCACCCGACGCGCGGGCCGATCCCGCCCGACGAATTCATCGTCCAGGCCGAAAAGAGCCAGGACATTTATCGCCTCACCCTGTTCGTGATGGACCAGGCGATCCGCTCGGCGGCGCAACTGCGCGACCGCGGGCTTCGGATCAACATGTCGGTCAATCTCTCGGCCACCCTCCTCGACCACGCCGACCTCGTCGGCACGATCCGCGTCATGCTGACCGCGCATCATTTGCCGCCCGAAATGCTGACGATCGAGATCACCGAAACCGCGCAGATCGAAAACAGCCGCCAGGCGCGCCAGACCCTTGCGCAACTGCGCCGCGCGGGCATCCGCCTGTCGATCGACGACTATGGCACCGGCCAGTCGAACCTCGAATATCTGACCGAAATCGAAGCCGACGAAATCAAGATCGACAAGCGCTTCGTGATGACGATGCGCGATTCGCAGCGCAACTTCGAAGTGGTTAAGTCCACGATCGACCTCGCGCACCGCCTCGGCGCCGTCGCGGTCGCCGAAGGCATCGAGGATGCCCCCACCATGGCGCTGCTCGAAGAACTCGGCTGCGACGTTGGTCAGGGCTATCACCTTGGCAAGCCGCAACTATTTACCGAACTCACGACCTCGCTCGCGACCACCCCGCACAGCCGCTCCGCCTAATCGTTACCAAAATGGTACCAAAACTAGTTAAGACTCGATTTACCACGTCTCTTAGGGTATACGCCCTGTTAACTGCTCTGCTTGGGCAGTGCACGCGATGCATCTAGGAGACAGCACATGGGTTGGTTCTGGCGGTTCATGGGCGGCGGCGGCACCGGTAGCGGTGGCGGCCAAGCCTAATCCAAACGAAATAGAGAAAGGGCCTCGGCATCGCCGGGGCCTTTTTTCGTTTGGGGTGGTGGAAATCGACCGGGCGGGCGGAACGAGGCTTGGCAGCGCTCGACCGATTGCGGCCCTGCTTCTTCTTCAAGCGACGGGCTGCGGACATTGGCCACCATCGTCACCCCGGGCTTGACCCGGGGCCTGCCTTGCCTTTTCCCGCGAGGATGACGCGGCGATCCTGCGCGACAAGCGGATCAAGCGAGGACTGCGATCCTCGAATATGACCTGGCGCAAGCTCGCCGAGGATTTCGGGTTCGAGCCTTTACCGCTCTGAGGAAGAACGGCGGGTCCCGGATCAAGTCCGGGATGACGAGGTTACAACCGTCCGCGTCTTTCCCAATACAATCCTCCCTTCCCTCACCCCTTGATGAACAGCCGGTCGGCAAGCCGCCGCACGACGAGCGCCATCGGGACGAGCAAAGGGAACGCCATCAACAGCACGATCAGCACGATATAGGCGAAGTAGAAGGCGGTGGAGAACGGCGGACGCCAGGCGTTCACCGCCGCGTCCTGCACCAGCAGCAGCAATATCCCCGCCAGCACCACCGGCGCGGCCGGCAGGTCGGGCATGGCCTTGACCCCCGCAACGACCACGATCACCGCCGCGATCAACAGGCCCACCCGCACCGCACCGAGCATCGTCGCGGGCAAGACCTCCCATGTCGCCACCAGCCGTTCGCGCAGCAACTGCGCCGCCGCCACGACCAGCAGCCCGGGCGCGATCGCCTGCACCCATCCCGGCGCATGGACCACCGCAAAGGCGCCGAACAGCCCCGCCGCCATGATCGGATAGCGCCCGTTGTACAGGCCCCACAGCGCCGGATCGCGCTCGTCCTCGGACGGCAGCGCCGCCCCGCTGAGCGGCAACAGCGCGACATTCGCCAGCGCGAGCGCGATGCCGATCGCCCAGTGCGGCGGCAGCAGCACGGCAAGCGCGAACACGACCAGCATCAGCGCGAGCGCGCCCGCCTGCCGCGCCGCCAGCGGACCGCCATAGCGCGACGGGCGCGTAGGGCGGATGCGCCGCAATCCCCAGCGATACGCGGCAAGCCCGACCAGTCCGGCCAGGAAAAAACCCCAGAAGGCGGCATTGCCGGCGGCGGCATCGAGGTCGATCCAACTCGCCGCGATCGCCGAGATGGCGCCGAGCACGACGAGTCCGAACAACGATCCCAGCGAAAGGCCGGGATTGCGCATCCGCTCCCACGCGGCGACGATGTCGGCATCGAACCGGTATTCGCCCTCGGGATGCCGCCGTCGCAGTTCGTCGAGGAAAGCGGTGATCCGCCGCTTCGGGAAAAAGTCGCGCCACCAGCGGCCGCTCGGCGCCTGTTCGATATCGTCGATCACCTGCTTCGCATGGCCGGCGATGACGCCCTCGCCGATCTGATGGAACCAATGCTCGGCCGCGGCGCGCTGCCCGACTTCACGGATCGCCCAGTCGGTCCCGACCCGCTGCGAACGCCGCACCCAGCCATAATGCCAGCTCGCCAGCCGCAAGAGATAAGAGGCGTCGGCGCCATGGTCGAGCGCGAGATGGGCGAGGCGATGCTCGGTATCCTCCGCCGCATCGACCGTCTCCAGCGCGGGTTCGGCCCACAGCGCACGCATCTCGCGGTCGAGGGTCCGCTCGCGCGCCTCGCCGCCCGCCACCAGTGCCGCCTCGATCGCCGCGAAGCGCGCCGCGACCGGATCCACCGCGGGCGCCGTCCACGGATTGATCCGTTCGGGCGACCGGATCGATAGCGCCGCCTCATCTACCGGATCGCCGGACAGGATCGACCAGCCGCTCTCCGCCAGCCTGTCCTCCGACATCGCCGGGTCGTCCGGCGCATCCTCGGGTCCGTCGTCGCCTGCGTCTTCGATCGCGTCGCCGTCATATATCCACCGCGCTTGTCGCAGCGCGTCTTCCAGACGTCCGCGCAGCGCGATGAATTTCGCCGGCTCGGCCTCGACGTCGATCTCTTTCAGCTTCCCGGCATAGGCGCGCTTGATCGCCCGCTCGTCGCTCGTCGGATCGATCCCCAGGCTGCTCCACGGCGGCCGGCGGCGGCTCACAGGAACTGCTCTCCGTCCATGCCGTCGACCGCCTTGTCGAGTTCGGTCCGTGCCGCCTCGATCTCGCGCGGTTCCTGCCGCGCCAGCACCGCTTCGAATTGCGCAATCCATTCGCCGACCAGTTGCCGCTCATAGCCCAGCCGGTTTTCGAACAGCTGGTTGGCACGCGCCAGCGTCGCGGCGTTCGCGGCTTCCTCGCGCGGATGGATCTTCAGTGCCTCCAGCGCCTTGCGGCGCTTGGCGAAATCGGCCTCGCTCTCGCGATCCTCCTCGTCGCGGATCACCAACTGGCGCCGCGTTCCGGTGCCCGGCACCTCGACGTCGATCTCGAGCAGCCCCGACACGTCATAGGTGAAGCGCACCGCGATGCCGATCTGTCCGCCATGCCCCTGCGGCAACGGCACGTCGAGTTGTCCCAGCTTGACGTTCTGCGCCACGAAGCGCGATTCGCCCTGATAGATGCCAAAGGTCACGCTCTGCTGGTGCGCCTCCATCGGCGAATAGACCTCGCTGCGGCTCGCCGGGATCACCGTGTTGCGCTCGATGATCGGCGAGAACAGCCCGGTGGTCACCTTGCCGCCCGCATCGCGGTGGCCGGTGTCGACCCCCAAAGTGAAGGGGCATACGTCGGTCAGGCGGATCTCCTTGAGCGCCGCGTCGCGGCTCTTGAGCCCCGCCTGCACCGCCGCGCCCAGCGCGATCGCATGGTCGGGGTTGATCTGCGCATTGGGAAAGCGCCCGAACATCCGCGTCACCGCGCGGCGCACCAGCGGCATCCGCGTCGCGCCGCCGACCATCACGATCTCCGACAATCCTTCCGCCCGCACATTGCCGTCGCGCAGCGCGCGCAGCACCGGGTCGCGCAATCGGTCGATCAGCGGCTGCGCGCGTTCCTCGAACGCCTCGCCGGTAATCTCGCATGCGAACGCCTCGCCCCTCCACACGATCTGGAACGGCGCGCGGTCGGCGTCGCTCAGCGCGCGGCGGGTGCGTTCGGCGGCGGCACGCATCACCTCGTCGAGCATCGCGCTGTCGCCCGGCTTCGCCTTCAGCCCCTCGCCCAGCGCATCGCGCGCCAGCGCGACGATCGCCGCGTTGAAATCCTCGCCGCCCAGCCGGTTGTCGCCCGCCGAGGCGCGCACCTCGATCACCCCGTCGAAAATCTCGACCAGCGACACGTCGAAGGTGCCGCCGCCAAGGTCGAAGACGAGGAAGGGCCGTTCCTCCTCGAGCTCGTGGATGCCATAGGCCAGCGCCGCCGCGGTCGGCTCGTTGATCAGCCGCTCGACCTTCAGCCCGGCGAGTTCGCCCGCGCGCCGCGTCGCCTTGCGCTGGCGGTCGTTGAAATAAGCAGGAACGGTGATGATCGCGCCGGTGACCGGGTCGCCCAGAAACGCCTCGGCATCGGCCTTGAGCGCGCCGAGCACCATCGCCGACAGCTCTTCGGGGCGATAGCGGCGCTTGCCCAATCGCGCTTCCTCGGTCGTGCCCATCCGCCGCTTGAAGATCGTCGCGGTCGCCTCGGGATGCGTCGCCTGCCGCTCACGCGCCGCGAGGCCGACGAGCAGCGCGCCGTCGTCGCCGACGCTGACCGCCGAGGGGGTGAGCAGGTCGCCGAGCGCGTTGGGAATCAGTTCGGGCCCGCCGTCGCGCCACACCGCGACCGCGCTGTTCGTCGTCCCCAGATCGATCCCCACCAGCATAAGTGCCTGTCCCCCAACGCGCTTCCAGGGCACACCGCCTAAAGGCTGCGTGCCGCGATGAAAAGCCGCTCCCCCATATCTTGTGTCACCCGAAATAATTTTTGCCGGTGCGGCACTTTTGTCACGCCCGCGCCGGACCCGCGGAAAGCCGCGGCCCGACTCCGCGAAGCGTGCTTTGCCATCGACGAAACGAATCAAAATGGCGACGAGTCGAGTCCCTAATCTGTCATTTACTCTCTTGCGTCTCAGCGCCGACGTGGCACTATGGATGGTGGGTAGACCACGGGGGCACCCCAAGAAATAGTGTTTGGCTGGAAATGGCGGTTTTCCGTCGCTCATGAGACATGGGCACGGGAAAGAGCGTTTTGCGCCCAAAAATATGTGCCCCCGAGGACCGTTTAGATGCTAGGCTGGGGTTTCGTCCCGAGTCGAACAAGACAGGAACAGGCGCGCGATGCGCGCCGGTGTAATCGAGGGCGTGATACATGGATTTTCGGGAAACGGACCGGGTGGAGACGAGCGACGTGGCGACGATGGAATTGACGAAAAACGACACGCAGGCGGCCCCCGAATCAAAGGGCGATTCGCCCGCAACGGCAAAGCTCAACGACAGCGGCGAGGCGAAAGTCCACGCGCGCCGGTTCGAGGTCGTCACCGACCGCAGCCGCGACGCGCTGCTCACCGACTTCGGCAAGGAAACGCTCGAAGACCGGTATCTGCTCCCCGGCGAATCCTATCAGGATCTCTTCGCGCGCGTCGCCTCGGCCTATGCCGACGATCAGGACCACGCCCAGCGCCTCTACGACTATATTTCGAAGCTGTGGTTCATGCCCGCGACCCCCGTGCTGTCGAACGGCGGCACCGGCCGCGGCCTGCCGATCAGCTGCTATCTGAACTCGGTCCCCGACAGCCTCGAAGGCATTGTCGAGACGTGGAACGAAAATGTCTGGCTCGCCTCGCGCGGCGGCGGCATCGGCACCTATTGGGGCAGCGTGCGCGGCATCGGCGAACCCGTCGGCCTCAACGGCAAGACCAGCGGCATCATTCCCTTCGTCCGCGTGATGGACTCGCTCACCCTCGCCATCTCGCAGGGCAGCCTGCGCCGCGGTTCGGCCGCCTGCTATCTCGACATCAGCCACCCCGAGATCGAGGAGTTCCTCGAAATCCGCAAACCCTCGGGCGACTTCAACCGCAAGGCGCTCAACCTCCACCACGGCGTGCTGATCACCGACGAGTTCATGGAGGCCGTCCGCGACGGCACCGAATTCAACCTGCGCAGCCCCAAGGACCAGAGCGTCCGCGGCGCCGTCGACGCGCGCAGCCTGTTCCAGAAGCTCGTCGAAACGCGCCTCGCGACCGGCGAACCCTACATCATCTTCATCGACCAGGTGAACCGCATGATGCCCAAGCATCACCGCGATCTCGGGCTCAAGGTCACCACCTCGAACCTGTGCAGCGAAATCACGCTGCCGACGGGCCGCGACCATCTCGGCAACGATCGCACCGCGGTCTGCTGCCTCTCGTCGCTCAACCTCGAAACCTGGGACGAGTGGAACGGCGACAAGATGTTCATCGAGGATGTCATGCGCATGCTCGACAACGTCCTCCAGGACTATATCGACCGCGCCCCGCCCGAAATGGCGCGCGCCAAATATAGCGCCAGCCGCGAACGTTCGGTCGGCCTCGGCGTCATGGGCTTCCACAGCTTCCTTCAGGCACGCGGCCTGCCGTTCGAGGGTGCGATGGCGAAATCGTCGAACCTGCGCGTCTTCAAGCATATCCGCGCCCAGGTCGATCAGGCGTCGATGCTGCTCGCCAACGAGCGCGGCCCCTGCCCCGACGCCGCCGATCAGGGCGTGATGGAGCGTTTCAGCTGCAAGATGGCGATCGCGCCGACCGCGTCGATCAGCATCATCTGCGGCGGCACCAGCGCGTGCATCGAGCCGATCCCCGCGAACATCTACACCCACAAGACGCTCTCGGGCAGCTTCTCGATCCGCAACCCCCACCTCGAAAGCCTGCTCGTCGACAAGGCGAAGAACAGCGACAATGTGTGGAACTCGATCCTCGAAAAAGGCGGCAGCGTCCAGCACCTCGACTTCCTGACCCAGGACGAGAAGGACTGCTACAAGACCAGCTTCGAGATCGACCAGCGCTGGCTGCTCGAACTCGCCGCCGACCGCACCCCCTATATCGACCAGGCCGCGTCGCTGAACCTGTTCATCCCGGCCGACGTCGAGAAATGGGACCTGCTGATGCTCCACTATCGCGCGTGGGAACTCGGCATCAAATCGCTCTATTACCTGCGCTCGAAGTCGGTCCAGCGCGCCGGTTTCGCGGGCGGGGTCGAGGCCGACAACACCGCCGAAGCGCCGGTGTATCAGCTGGAGAGCACCGACTACGACGAGTGTCTGGCCTGCCAATAAGGCATAAAACCCCTCTCCCCTTGTGGGAGAGGGAGGGGCCCTTCGCCGCGTGAGCGGCGATGGGAGGGTGAGGGGGCGAGGCAAGCGTGCCGACCTCCCTTGGTGGACAACCGAAAGAGCGCGTAAGCTCCGCCGCGAAGCCACCGACGCCGAGAAGCGCATGTGGCGCGCCTTGCGGGAGGCCTTCCCTCACGCAAAGTTCCGCCGCCAGCAAGCTCTCGGGCCCTATTTCGCCGATTTCACATCGCACGCCGAACGGCTGGTGATCGAAATCGACGGGGGACAACATGGCGAAGCCGTCGCCTATGACGAAGCGCGCACGCGCTTTATCGAAGGCGAAGGCTATCGGGTGATCCGGTTTTGGAATGACGATGTGATGACGAATATCGAGGGAGTGCTGGCACAAATCGACGCCGCCCTGGCCCCCTCACCCTCCCAAGGCTGACGCCTTGGGCCCCTCCCTCTCCCACAAGGGGAGAGGGAATGAAGTTCGAACGCAAGGATAGACTGATGCCCCTTCTAGAAGCCCGCAAGACCTACAAGCCCTTCGAATATCCGTGGGCGTTCGATTTCTGGAAGCGCCAGCAGCAGATCCACTGGGTTCCCGAGGAAGTGCCGCTGGGCGAGGATTGCCGCGACTGGGCGCAGAAGATCAGCGACCATGAACGCAATCTGCTCACCCAGATTTTCCGCTTCTTCACCCAGGCCGATATCGAGGTGCAGGATTGCTACCACGACAAATATGGCCGCGTGTTCAAGCCGACCGAGATCAAGATGATGCTGACCGCGTTCAGCAACATGGAAACCGTGCACATCGCCGCCTACAGCCACCTGCTCGACACGATCGGCATGCCCGAGAGCGAATATGGCATGTTCCTCGAATATGACGAGATGCGCGCCAAGCATGATTATATGCAGCAGTTCGGGGTCGAGAATGACGAGGATATCGCGCGCACCCTCGCGATGTTCGGCGGCTTTACCGAGGGGCTTCAGCTCTTCGCCAGCTTCGCGATGCTGATGAACTTCCCGCGCTTCAACAAGATGAAGGGCATGGGCCAGATCGTCAGCTGGTCGATCCGCGACGAAAGCCTCCACTGCGAAGGCATCATCAAGCTGTTCCACACCTTCACCAAGGAACGCGGCTGCCTGACCAAGGCGGTGAAGGAAGACATCATCGACACCTGCCAGAAGACCGTGCGGCTCGAGGATGCGTTCATCGACCTCGCCTTCGAACAGGGCCAGGTCCCCGGCATGACGCCCAAGGAGATCAAGCGCTACATCCGCTACATCGCCGACTGGCGCCTGGGGCAGCTCGGCTTCCAGCCGATCTACATGATCGACGAACACCCCCTCCCCTGGCTCGCCCCGCTGCTCAACGGCGTCGAGCATGCCAACTTCTTCGAGACGCGCGCGACCGAATACAGCAAGGGCGCGACCCGCGGCGAATGGAACAGCGTGTGGTCGAGCTTCGACAACCGCAAAAAGGCCAAGACCAGCGACGACGCCCCCGCGGTGAACGACGCCGGCGACGAGGGCGAAGACATGTTCGCCAAGGCCGGGATCGCCGCAGAGTGATAACGAACCCCTCCCCTTCAGGGGAGGGGCAGCGAAGCTTGCCAGCTTGCTGGCTTAGCGCAGCGGGGTGGGCCAGGAACCTCAGGGCACAGGCCCCCGCCCAATAAACAGAACAAGGCAAAGACAATGACCGACAAGAAACCCAAGCTCCTCATCCTCAGCCAGCCGCAGCGCGCGACGCTCGAAGGCCTGTCGAACCGCCGCCCCCAACTCCCCACCGACCCGATCCGCGACGAACTCGTCACGCTGGGACTGGTGGTCGCACAGGGCGCCAAATGGGCGCTGACCCCGCAGGGCAAGAAGGTGCTGGCGGCGAGCTCGAACCGGCGCAATTCGGGCGGGTTTTCAGTTTGAGGTGACGCAGCCGCGAGCGCGGGCTAAATTGCAAATGCACCGTCCACAGCTGAATGAGTCAAGCCACTTGCCGGATATACCGGAATCTGTATATGAGTGAAGTCAATCGCCGCTTCCGCCTCATTGTTGACGAGGAGGTTGCGGCCGATTTGATTCGTGTCGAGCGTGAGGACAAACAAGCTTATGATGAACTTCAAGTGTTCTTCGAAGACTTGGAAGGCGATGTATCTTGGTGCCAGTCGATCGTGGACCCTCACTACTCAGACAACCAAATCGAAAGCGTAGAACCCATCTGGTTCCTTCAAGATGAAAAAAAGAATATATATCGCGTCAAATTTTATGATGTGCAGGGCTGGAGAATTATTACCGCCGCCGATCATCAAAAGAGGCTCGTCGCAATACTTGCAATTATGAAACGTGATCAAGACTATCAATCTGACAAAGAATTTTCTGAGAGGCTACGGAGAAGCTATGACACGCTCGGCTTTACGGCGATCTAGTCGCGGCTTTGGAAACTGGGCTGGAAAGCCTTCCCCGATAGCGAAAGAACATCTTTTAAATCGGAGGGTTTCATTCGCCGAATTTGAAGCACTGCCGCCAGGATTTGTGTCACTTCGTCAGTTCATCGGCGACCACTTTCAAGATCCAGATCGTCAGACCCTAAAGGATATCCGAGTCCGCCGATCAAAAGAGGCGCTTGAAGCAGGGCAGATACTTACTCCGGCAATGCTTAGAATGAGCAAGGGCATGAGCCAAGCTCAACTTGCGGCGAAAATTGGAAGCTCTCAACCAGCTATAGCGCGCCTAGAATCCGGCTGCGAGCGCCCATCCTTTGACAAACTGATAAAGCTTCAATCCGCATTGGGTGTNTTTTTTTTGTGAAGACCTTCGCATGGAAGAGTCTGGGCAACCCATGCTCATCGGGCTTATGTCTCCAAAATTTGAAATTTCTGGTCTCCCCTCGAAAATTAGATCTCTAAACTTTGTTTCGCTATTTTATGCATCTCTGCGAGATATTGATGTCGTGGTAAATCTCGATATTAAGGTTTCGGGATCCAGCCCAACAAACAAAGAAAAATCAAGAAATTATAGTAGAAGATTCTCTGATGAAATGTTGAATACAAATAGCGATGAAGAAAATTTGCTAGTTATAAGTCTGCCTCTTCACAATATAGACGTTGAAGATGGGACAAGAATTGAAGCGAAACTGAGCTACAATGACGTAGTTGAAATATATTCGATAGAATTCTGTGAGTATATAGAAGAATAGAATTCAGCGTTAGGTCCAACCAAAGCTCAATTCACCGTAACCCCGCTCGGCACCCCGCGCATCCCGGCCGCCGCGAACATCACCCCGCCGCGCACCGCCTCGGGCGTGTCTTCCAGCAGCGCGAGCTTCACCAGTTCGCGCGTCACTTCGCTGTCGTCGTCGACCACCAGCCGCAGCGATTCCACCCCGACCCCGTCCTTCGCCAGCACCACGTCGCGGACCAGCGCCAGCGGCCAGCGCGCGCTGCCGCCGCGGTACAGCGTCACCCCGTCGTGGCGGACATAGGCGTTCCGCCACCGCCACAGCCGCCGGAAATAGACGAAGCCCAATAGCGCAACCGCCATCAGCGCGGTCATCACCACATCGCCGAACACTATGTGCCGCACGGCCTCGCCGACCGTGTCGCCGCGCGCCTGCATGGCGACCAGCGCGGCGAGCGCCAGCGCGCACAGCAATTGCCCCGCCGCCAGCGGTTTCGGCCTCAGCCGCGCGATCACGATCGTCATCCGGTCCCCAGTTCTCATCGCGCGCCTAGATAGGCACGCCCATGCGGCAGCGCCAGACGGCGGCCGCACGAAGCCGATAAAGAGCCGCGTGACGAAATAGGATCGGCTCCGGCCATTCGCGGCTTTCCTAATTTATTCCGCCATGCTTCACCCGGTGCGATGACGCACGCGCCCGCACGCCCTCTCGCCACCCCCCGGTCCGACGCCGGGCCGCTTAAGGGCACAAAGGGCACAATTTCGCTGCGCGCGCCGGGGAACTTTGTGCCCTTAAGCGCCATCGCCGCCCTTCTTTTCCTCCTCGCCGCGCCCGCCGCCGCACAGACCGTCACCCCTGTTCCCGCGGCGATTCGCGCCGAATTCGACCTCCCCCCGCGTGCCTATGCCAAATATCTCGACGCCGGCGGCATCCCCGTCCTCGGCTCGGCCGCGGTCGGCGACGCCGCGCTGCGCAAGGCGCGCGCCAATGTCCTCACCCTGCTCGCGACGCGCCCCGGGGTCGCGGCGCGGCTGCGCTCGCAGCGCGTCCGCGTCGTCATCCTCGCGCGCGGCGAGAGTGTCGGCGCCATCCCCGAATATCGCGCCGCCTTTCCCGACCGCTCGCTCGACAAGCGCTTCTGGGGCGGCTTCGGCGCGACGCCGACGCTGCCGATCGTCGCGGGGACGGAGGCGAATTTGATCGACGGCCAGAATGACGAAAATGTCTTCGTCCATGAATTCGCGCACAGCGTCGCCGAAATGGCGCTCGCCGCCGACCCCGCCTTTGCGAAAGGCCTGACCGCCGCCTGGGACCACGCCCGCAAGGCGCGGCTGTGGGCAAACACTTACGCGGGCAGCAGCCGCGACGAATATTGGGCCGAGGGGGTGCAGGCCTATTTCGACGTCAATCGCGAAGGCCCGCCGGGCGGCGACGGCGTCCACAACGACCGCAACACCCGCACCGAGCTGCGCGCCTACGACCCCCTGCTCTTCGCGCTGATCGACCGCGTCTATGGCGGTGCGACGCTGCGCGATACCGCCGACTGAGCGCGCGCTTGCCATCGCCGCGCCCGTGCCATCGGCGCCGGCCAGCCCCGGCTAACCCGTCCTAAAAACAACTGTCGCCATAGCACCACACCGCGCGGCCCGACCATCTGCCGTCAACGGGATTGCCCACGTCATCGGTGGCGGGGGTAAAGCGCGCGCGGCGCATCACCTGCGTGCAGGTCAGCGCGCCGAATTCGGCGCCCAGCGCACCCTCGCCCTCATGCGTGCATTCGGTCGGGCGGCCATGCGGCCCCACCGCCAGTGTGAAGGCGATGACCAGCCGCTGGCCGACCAGCCGGTCCTGCATCTCCTGCGACGCGCCCATGATATCTACCCATTGGGCCTGATTGCTCTTCGGGATGGGCGGTTTCGCCAGCGACTGCGCCGCCGCCGGCGCCGCGGCCAACGCCAGCGCGCCCATCGCCCCCAGAATCGCGCCGCTTTTCATCGCCTTCTCCCCGCCACAGGTCGCGCAGGCTAGCCGGGCGTCGCCGCGAAGTCGAGCCGCGCTCAGCGCGCCATGAACGGGATCATCACCGCGTCGGCGAGCACCCACAGCGACCAGAGGATCAGCCCGATATAGAGGATCGGCGACAGGAAGGCCGCGATGCCGACGACCAGCGTGCCCGCGAGCAGCAGCACCATCGCGATGCCGCTGTTGTTGTAACCGAGGTAGAAACGGTGCGCCGCGACCCCGCCGAGGAAGAACCACAGCAGATACGCCACCAGGATCGATTTCTGGTCGCGCCGTTCGAAACGCACGTCCGAAAAGGCGTAAAGGTCGCCATTATATTCCGCCATCGCCATCCCCCTGCCGGTCCAAACGCCCCGTCCTCCTCCTCGCACAAATTGCTGATCGATCGGTAAACGGCGCGCGCTTGACAGCGGGACGGCGACGGGCGCACCCCGGATACGGGCAGCCGCACCGCTCGCCGGAGGGAGACCAACCGATGACCGTCCGCCACCGCACCGCCACCGCCTTGCTGCCCGCGCTGCTCCTCCTCGCACCGCCCGCCGTCGCCACCTCTGTCGTCGCGACCCCGTCGCACCGGATCGACCGCGCCTGCGCGATCGCCGCCGACGTGCTTGCCGGGCTCGTCGCAAACGCCAGCCCGCGCCCCAACGCGTTGCTCGGCGTCAGCGTCACCACCGATGCGCTCGGCACGGCGACGTGGGAGGACAATGCCGCGCTCGCCGCCGAACTCGGCAGCCACGCGGGCCAGCCCGACCGCGTGCCGCTCCGCCTGCTCTCGCTGCGCCGCCTCGACGACGGCGGCGACAAGACACGCGCGCTCTATGTCGCGACGGTCGAACGCGATCGCTGGGAACTCACCCGCTATATGGGCGATGACGGTCTGCTGATGCCCGTCTACGAACCCGATCCGCATTATGAAACAAGCCGCAACGCCTGGCTCGTCACCTTTCGCGGCAACCAGGTCGCCACGCTGCGCGAGGCGGCCGAACTCTGGGCGATCGGCCGCGGCGATGGCGCGATCGACTGCCGCGGCGCGATCGACCCCGAAGCCCCGATTCCGGTCTCGGCCCCTCACAGCGACTGACCGCCTCACCGGCGCGACAAGCCGCCGCCGCGCGCCGCGAAATCCTGCTATGCCGGTGGCGGAAGGAGACAGCCCATGCAGGCCGTAACCGAAGACGACCGCCGCAAGGAAATCCGGGTGCTGCTGCACCAGATCGAGGCGCATCCCGAACGCGACTGGAGCGCCGCGCGCCGCCGTCTCGCGACGCTGAGCAAGCTCGTCACGGTCCCGACGAAGCGACACTGACCCGCGCGACGGGCAAAAGAAAGGCGGGGCGGCGGCCGAAACCGCGCACCCCGCCGATCCTGTTACAAAGGCGCGCCGGCGTCGCCGGCGCGTCGCTGGCTTATTCTTCGAGCCCGGCGAGCTTCGGGCCGATCGTCTTGGCGACGTCGACGCGCACCGAGGCATTATGTTCGGCGACGGTCATCACGACCTTGCCGTCCTTGTCGAGCAGCACCGCTTCCTCGTTCGAGCCTTCGGGCGCGAGCTTGACGATCAGCGGGCGCGGATAGAGGCGGTTGCTCGCCCCGTTGCTGCCGTCGACCACACCGCCGACGATGCCGCCGAGCAGGATGTTGCCGAACGCCGAACCGCCGAGCTTCGACTGGATCAGCACATAGGTCGGCTTGTAACCCGGCAGCGTGATGTCCGCGCGCTGATCATTCTTGCGCTTGAACTCGAGCTTGCACGGCGTCGTGCAGCTGTCGCCGCTGGTGAATTTGACGAGCGCCCCGCCCGGGTTCGTCTCGGTCGAATAATCGGTCTTGGTGCCGTTCACTACCGTGGCGCAACCCCCGAGTCCGAAGGACAGGGCTGCTGCGACCGCCACAGAAATTTTCGCTTTCACTGGTATTCCCCCTTGTTGAAACCAACGTCGTGATGGATGCAAAAAATGCAACGGTAAAGCGTTTTCCTCGTGCGACGAACCGAGGGGCGGAGGCGCCCGCGAAAAGCGCGGAAAAGCGTGTAGTGAACGCGTGATTAACCGGTACGACGGGCCATCGCACCGGCAATTGCGGCCCCCACCAGACCCTTCGTCGTACCTTCGCGGCGCCCCGTCCGATTCGCCCGCAGCGCGCGCAACGCGCCGCCGGCACCGCCGTTTCGACGGCACGGCAAATCCATTTCGGGAGTTATATCATGCGTAAGGTCCTCATCACCTTGTCCGCCGGCACGGCGCTGTTCGCCGCCCCCGCCCTCGCGCAGGTCGCGGGCGTCGGCGGGCAAGTCGGGGTCGGCGGCCAGGTCGGCGTCGATACCGGCGCGACGCTCGGCACCGTCAGCGACCGTCTGTCGGGAACCGTCGATCGCGTCGACGGCACCGTGAACCGCACCGTCGACAGCACCAACCTTCGCGTCGCGACGCGCGAACAGGTGCGCGCGGGCGCCGACATCCGCGATGGCCGCGGCAACAGCATCGGCACGGTGCAGAGCGTCGAGGGCGACACCGCGGTCGTCGTGCGCGGCGGCAAGCTCTACAATATCCCGCTGTCCGACATTTACCACGACGCGAGCGGCACGGCGAACGGCCTTGTGACCAAGCTGTCGCCCGGCGAGATCAAGGCGCGCGCGGTCGCGGGCGCCGAGGTCAAGGGCAACTGACCGGCGACAGCGACCCCTCGCGTGCCGGGACGTCGCCACGCATCGGGAGCCGGGTGCGCACCCGGCTCCCTTTTGGCTTTCGCGATGTTACCGAGGCTTGGGTCGTCGCCTGAGTCAGATTTCGCAGGCGAGCACCGCTATCCACGGATAGCTTTTGCTCCCGTCCTTGCGCGGAAGCAGTCGTCCATTGCCATCGAGCGATAGCTTCTTGCGGTCCACATTGTGGATGATGTTACCGCCGATGGTAATGGCATGGGTCGTCGTCACCTCGATGACGATATCACCGTGCGACGGATAGAAGCTGTCGGCCTGATAGATCATCTTGGCTTGGTCGTAATCATAGGTTTTGGCATATTCCCGCCCGCCACAGATGATGTCGCCGACCTTCGGCGTATAGGCCGCGGGTTTCATCGCTCGATATCCATAACCGGCGTTGGTCCCCGCGCTCGCCTTCATCGCGGCGTCGATATAGTGACAATGGGCCTGGCTATATTTGAACTTCGTGCCCGCCCCCGCCTTGCGGATGCAGAAAGAAACAAAGGCCGACGACCAGGCCGGCCGGATGCCGCCTTGGACCGTCCGGCCCGTCAGATTGTTGATGTTNCCCTGGGTTTCGCGTCCCGCACCGTTGTCCCAACGGGCATATTCTGCGAGACAAATCTGAGCAAGTTTTTCGGTAAATATAGTCATGGCAACGCTCCCCTAAAAATCTATGGCGTCGCGACTCAGTATTTTTTCACCGATCGGAAGAATGAGCGAAAAAGGTTAGAAAGCCAAATCAATATTGTTCAATCGACCGGCGGCACATCCGCGGCCGTTCCCGGAAAGGCACGGCCCGCGCTGACCGCGATCTCGCCGCCTTCGCGCACCGGGATCACGCTGCGTCCGAACCACACATAGCGCGCCGTCGGTGCGTCGAGGTCGCGGTCGTAGCGCGCCGCCACCGCCGCGCGGTCATACCCCATCCACCCCAGGGTCGCCGGAAAGATCTGGCTCGCCGACCGCCCGCCCCCGGGCGCCGCGGCATAGCGCGCCGCCAGCCGGTCGGGCACGAAGACCACCAGCGGCACGCGAAACTCGTCGGCGACCGGCGCCTGGCTGCAATGCGGCAACGCCCCGGGGGCCAGGTTCTGGCCATGGTCCGACGTATAGACGATCGCCACCGCCTCGCGGTCGACCCCGGCGAGCAGCGTATCGAAGAAACTCCGTTTCGACCAGGCCAGCGCCGTGTCATATTGGCGCGCGACCGGCGCGTCGGCGGGGATCGTGCCCTCGGGATAATGATCGCGATACTGGAAATGGACGCCGCGCAGCACCACCAGGGCAAAGCTTTTTCCCGGCGATTTCATCTGCGCGTTCAGCGTCCGGGCGATCCGCCGGTCGGTGTCGATGCCCCCCGCCATCGACCGGAAATCGTCGATCAGCGCGCGTTCGGGCGGCAGCAGCAAATTCTGCGGCGCCCCCGCGGTCTGCCCGTCGATCAGGATCGTGCGATACCCGGCGCGCTTCGCATAGCCCCAGATCGACGGCGTCGCCCGCAGGTCGCTGTCCCTTCCGACATGCCGCACGTCGACCCCCGACCGCAGCGCGACCTGCGCCGGTGCGCTGCAATGCCCCAGCGCCGCCGCCACCCCGAAATCCCGATGCGCCACACCGCGTAGCGAAGGGGCGATCAGCCGAGCGAAGGGTGCCGCCGCGACGCTTTCGTCGACCAGCCAGACGATATGCCGCGGCGCATCGCCGGTATCGGGCACCAGGGTCACCGCTTCGCGCGCCGGTGGCGGCGCCGCGCTCGCCAGCTCCCACGTCAGCCCGTACAGATTGCGCTCGGCGCCTTCGGGCCAGCGGTCGAGCGGGCGGATCAGCAATCCAGGCAACAGGAACAACGCGGCGCCGGCCCAGGCGAATGTCCGCCCGGCAGGCAGTCGTCCGGATCGCAGCAGCAAATGCCGCGCCCCAGCGAACAGCGCGACCGCCGCCGCCGCTTGCACGCCCGCCAGCATAAACGCCCCGCCGAATGCACCCGCCGCATTGCCCGCCTGCCGTGCCTCGGCCGCCATCCACGCCAGCGTGCCCGCGCCCATCAGTTCGCTGACCAGCCCGCTATAACCATGGTTGACGAGGATCGAGACCCCCGCGAGCCCGAGCAGCAGCATCGCCCAGCGCCGCGGCAACCAGACCAGCGCCGCGAGCAAACCGGTCGCCTGCGCCGCGAGGACGGCAAAGGCGCCGACGGCATTGCGCGGGTCGCCCGCCGCGAGCCGATAGACGACGTCGTGGGTCAATTGATACCGGTTGGCGACGGCATAGCCGGCCGCAAACAACAGTAGCCCGGCGGCGGCCCGCCATGCCCCGCTTGCTGCGCCCTGCGGTCGTCGCTGTTTCGCCCAATTCGCCATACGCGCGCCGAATTAGGGCAAACTCGTTGAAAAATAGCAAAAAGATGTGCCGCGTCCGCAAGCTGGCCTGCCCGCCCCCGTTGCGATAGGATAGGCCGGCGCGACGATGAGGAGGCCGACGCGATGAACGGTGCAGCCGACAGCGAAGACGCGGGCGAGCGGCTGTACGCCGCCACGATCGCCCACGCCCAAAGCCGCGGCTTCCGCCTCGGCGACGGCGCCGACCAGCATTTTCGCGAACGATCCGACGACGCCGCGCGGCAATTGGCGGGCGCGGCGAACGACGAAGGCTTCGACCTCGCCATCGCCAACGCGCGCGCGCTGATCGATGCGATGATCGCCGCGCGCCCTGCGGCCTATGCCGACGATCCCGACCGGCTCGCATCGAACATCATCGGCGAAGTCACCCTCGGCGAGGCCCTCGCACGCCTCTGCCCGATCTGGCCTTTCTGCTGATGGCCTTCGACGAGCGCATCGGCGCCGCCTTCGGCGCGGCGAGCGACACGGTGAAGCAATTGCTGGCTCTCGCGACGGCGTCGATCGGCGGCGCGATCGCCTTGTTCGACGACGGCGCCAAAGCGGGCATCGACTTCGGCCCCGCCGACCTCTGGGTCCGAATCGGGCTGATGCTGCTGGCGTTCAGTGTGCTGGGCGGGCTGATGGCGCTCGGCGCGATCGCCGGACAACTGGGCAGCGACAAGGTCGATACCCCCAACAGCTATGCCCCCGGACTCCGCCGGTTCTACGGACTCCAGCTGCTCGCCTACGGTCTCGGCGTCGTCGCGCTCGTGGTCCACGCGGTCGGCTAGCAACGAAAACGGCCCACCCCGCGCGTCGGCGGGATGGGCCGGTTTCGATGCCGTGGCGGCGCGCGGTCCGCGCCGCCAATCCGCTCTTGCTTATTCGGCCTCCTCGAACAGGTCGACCGCATTGGCGGCGGTCGCCGACAGGCGGATCGTGTCGCCTTCGACCGACGCGACGAGCCCGGCGGGCAGATAATGATGCTTGCCGCCCTCGCCGTCTTCGGCCTGCGGGCTGTCGGCCTTGGTCAGCTTGATGCGCTCGCCGTCGAGATGGTCGACGGTGCCGACATGGACACCGTCGGCGCCGACGACATTCATATTTTCCTTGATCGCGCTATGGTCATGCTCTGCCATGGGGAGTCTCCTTGCCGCTCGCGGGGGCTGTTCCGGGCGAGTCCTGCGCATGATACGCCCGATCCTGGCATTCGATCCACCAGCTTCGACGATCCGCCCCAAAGCCGCGTTCGCCTTTCATTCGGGCGCGAAGCGGCTAAGCTCGGCGCATGCGTTTCCCGGCCCTCTTCATCGCCCTCGCGCTCTTCGCCGCGCCCCCCGCCGCCGCCTGCTCCCCCGCCCCCGGCTACCGCGTGCCGACCAATATGGAGCTCGTCGGACAGGCCGACCTGATCCTGCTCGCGACGGTGAGTCCCGGCGATTTCGAACCCGACGGCCCGCCGACCCAGCAAATCCTGCTGGAACCCGTCGCAGCGCTCAAGGGGACGATCCCCGACGGCCCGCTGGCGCTGTCGGCGATGATCGCGACCGATGCCGAGGCGATGCTCAGCAACCCCTATGAGTTGAACGAGGCGCATCCGCAAAGCTACACCGGATCATGCACCCGCTACGCCTTCCCCAGCGGATCGCGCGTCCTCTTCTTTCTGACCAAAGAAGACGGCCATTGGCGCGAAGCCGGCGGCGCGTTCAGCCGCTGGGCCGAGGACGTACTCATCGACGATGCGCCCTGGCTGCGGCTCGTGCGCTTCTATCTCGAGGTTCAGGCGCTGCCCGAGGCCGAGCGCGACGCGGCGCTCACCGAACGCCGCGCTTTTTGGGGTGCGCTGGGCGACGATCCGGTCGCGCAATTGATGGCGCAGGACATCGGCCGCCAGCTCGCGGGTCCGAACCCGCCGCTGCGCGGAGAACTGCCGCCGGCGCCCGAAGACTGAACCGTCAGCACCACGGCCGCCGTGCCCCTTCCCACCGCCTCGCCAGCCCCTCGCCGACAAGCACATCGCCGACACTCGCGCCGCCGCGCGTCACGATGCGCAGCTTGCGCCCGTAATGATCGCCGTCACGCCCGGCACTTTCGAGGCTGAAGGACCCGGCGTTCAACCACGCCTGCAGCCGCCGGGTCGCCGCCCCGCCCAGTGCCGCCTCTTCCGCGCAGCGCGCCGGGTGGGTCTCAGGCGTATCGATGTCGGCGATGCGGTATTTCTCGCCCGCGAACCAGAAGGTGTCGCCGTCGACGACACAGTCGCGCCCGCCCCCGCTATGACAGAAACCGAAGCGCGCGGCATGGCGGTCACCCGGCATCACCGGCGCGGCCCGAACTACAAGGCCGTCGGCCTTGGCGCCATCGGCGAGAGCGGGGGAGAATTGCAGCGCCGCCAGCGTTCCCAGAAAGCCCAACGCCATGATCGGCGTGATCCACCGGATCGCTCCGACTCCACCGCTGGAGCGTGCCGTTTTGCGATACCGCCGCTGGCGGCGATGGGTGGAAAGAAAATCGGGTCCGGCCATGCCGCGACCCTGCCATCACCCGCTTACCAAAATCCCGACAGGCCCGCTCCGCTATGGCGGCGACCGCCGTCAGATTGCGCCGCAGCGGTGCCGGATAGGACGAAAACGGGCGTCAGGGCGCGCCGCGCGGTTCATCGTCCTCGATGCCGCCTTCGCCGAGCTCGCCATCCTCGTCGTCGTCGCTGCGTTCGCCGCGATAGGCGCCCATGTCGATACGGCCCGAGCGTTCCATCTGGCGCATATGATCGACCAGATCCTGCATGTCGTCGCTGTCGCCCGGCCCCTTCGCCTTGACGCTGTCGCCCAGCGGCCGCGCGCGGCGCGCCGCCTCGGCGACGGTCTGCGCCTGCGCTTCCTCATCCTCCTGCTCGCGGTTGACCGCTTCGGGGGCTTGGTCTTCGCGGGGTTCGTCGATCATGGCCGGCTCCTTGATGGGGATGACCGATCAACGCACCGCGCGCGCCCTCCGTTCCTCAGGCGGCGTCGGCCAGCACCTTGCGCTCGATCACCCGGATAAAGACCTCGGGGTCCTGCGCGCCGGGCACCAGCATCCGTCCGCCGAGGATGAAGGCGGGCACGCCGGTGATATTCTGGTCGGCCCAATAGGCCTCTTCGGTGCGCACCATCTCGCCGAACTCGTCGCCGCCGAGGATCGCCGCGGCGCGCGCGCGATCGAGCCCGACCGACGCCGCAACATCGGCAAGCACCGCATGATCGCTCACATCGCGGTTGTCGGTGAAATGCGCCTTGAACAGCGCGAGCTTGAGCGCGGTCTGCACCCCCGTCGGCTCGGACTGCTCGGGGTCCTCGCGCGACCCCGCCCAGGTCAGCAACCGGTGGGCGTCGAAACTGTTGCGCATCCGGAAACCCGGACCGCGGTTGAAGGCGAAACCGAGGTCGGCCGCGACCCCCGCCATCTTGCCGCTGTTGGCGCGGCTCTGTTCGGCGCTGACGCCATATTTGCGCATCACATGGGCGGCGGCATCCTCGCCCTCGGGCGGCATGTCGGGGTTGAGCTCGAAGGGATGCCATTGCACCCGAAACTCCAGCCGCCCGGAAAAATGCGCCATCACCTGTTCGAACTTCAGCCAGCCGATGATGCACCAGGGGCACATCACGTCCGACACGATATCGACGCTGAGACGCGGAAGCGGGGCTTGGGTCATGACGGGGCCTTTCACTGGCCCAGCCTAGCCCCCCGAATTTCCGGACGCCACCCCCGATCGGAACCGTCTAAAGGACGATGCGGCGATCGGTTCCCGACCGGCGATCGACGCCCGAACGACGTTCGGGTCCGCGATAATCGGGGTCGTGCGCCTGGCGCCGATCCTCGGCACGGCGCCCCGGGCCGCCACGCTTGTTCTGTTGGGTTTCCATCTGGTCCCTCCTTTACCGCCCACGGCAAGAAGAGGACCATCGCAGAAGGGCGATGAAAAATGGTTAATCCGGTTCAGCCGAGGGGATCGGCCGGCGCCGGCGCCGGGCGCGACAGCACCCACCAGCTGCCGACCATCAACAGCACCGACAGCGCCTCGATGATCATCCCCTGCACGATTCCGAAATTGGTCGGATCGCCCAAAGCGACTCCGATCAGCCTGCCAGTGAGCGCGGTACCATATAGCGCCGCCGGCACCAGCAACGCCCGCACCCACCCCGGCATCAGCACACCAAGCGCCGCCGATCCTGCCGACACGAGGAAGAAGGACGACAGGTCGGCGCGCAATGTGTTGATCGCGACGCCGCTGATCGTGAAGCCGAAGGTTTCCGAATAGCTCGCCGGATCGATCACCCCGCGCGCGCCGATCATGAAGAAAAACACCGCCCACAACAGGACGGCGCCGCGCAAGACCCAGTTGACCATTTTCTTCTCCCCTGTCCGGCCCGCAGGCTGCGGCATCAGGAGCGAATGTGCAATCTATTCCGCGGCAAATGTCTCTTCGATCCAGCCGCCGCCCAGCACCCGCGACGCGTCTCCGGCATCGTAAAGCACCGCCGCCTGCCCCGGCGCGACGCCATATTCGGGTTCGGCGAAGATCAGCCGCTCGCTTTCGACCCGCGCCGCCACCGGCCGCGCCATGCTGCGGACCTTGGCCAGCACGTCGCGCCCGTCGACGGAGCCGAGCCAGTTCGCCTCGCCGAGCCGCGCGCCCGCCACCGCCAGCGCGCGTCGCGGTCCGACGATCACCCGCTTCGCCGGCGCATCGAGGCGTACGACGTACAGCGGCTCGGCCTGCCCGCCGATCTCGATCCCGCGCCGCTGCCCGACCGTATAATGAATAAGGCCCTTGTGTGCGCCGAGCACCGTACCATCGACATGGACGATCTCGCCCTGGTCGTCGGCCTCGGGCCGCAGCTTGCGGACCAGCGTCGCATAGTCGCCGTCGGGGACGAAGCAGATGTCCTGGCTGTCGGGCTTGCCCGCGACGCCGAGGCCCAGCTCGCGCGCGATCTCGCGCACGACGCTCTTCTCGAGTCCGCCGAGCGGAAAGCGCAGGAAGTCGAGCTGGTCCTGCGTCGTCGCGAACAGGAAATAGCTCTGGTCGCGCGCCGGATCGACCGCGCGGTGCAGCTCGGCGCCGGCGGGGCCCATCACCCGCCGCACATAATGGCCTGTCGCGAGGCAGTCGGCGCCCAACTCCTTCGCCAGCGCGAACAGGTCGGTGAACTTCACCCCCATGTTGCACCGCACGCACGGGATCGGCGTCCGCCCCGCCAGATATTCATCGGCGAACTGGTCGATCACCGTGTCGCGAAAGCGGCTTTCATGGTCATAGACATGATGCGCGAAACCCAGCCGGTCGGCGACCGCGCGCGCGTCGCGAATATCCTGCCCGGCGCAGCAGGCGCCGACGCGCTTCGCCTTGGCGCCATGGTCGTAAAGCTGCAGCGTCACCCCGATCACCTCGGCGCCCGATCGCGCCGCGAGCGCCGCGACGACGCTCGAATCGACTCCGCCCGACATCGCGACGACGATTCGCCGATTCTTCAGCGGCTCGGCGAGCTGGAAGTCGGCCCGGGCGAGCCCGGCGGGGGAAGAAATCAGCGTGGCCATGATCGCCGCCATCTAGGGACGATGCGCCGAAAATACCAGCTTTTCCGCGCCACCTGTCAAGATATTGACGCGGGTTAAGCTTCGCTAACGAGGGATGAAACGGGCATTTACGGGACCTTAGGCGGTCGGGGGTAGACCGGCCTCATGAACCTCGCCCCGTCCGACCTTCCGCGCCTTGCCGGTGCGGCCAGCCTGTCGAAGCCCGGCTTCGATATCATCCTGGCCGTCTCCGCCGCGCGTCAGGCGATGCTGCCGACCGCCGGTCTGCTGCATGAGCGGACAGCACGCGACGGTCGCGCCGACCTCTCGTCGGCGCGGCGCGCGATGCTGTGTGGAACGATGGCGGGATCATGGGCGTTCGGGCCGCGGCCGGCACGCTTTTTCGACCTGTCGGAAGAAGTGACCGTTCTGCCGGAAACTGTGAACAGCCTGTTTACCAGAGGATTTCAGCCGATGTTGAACTCCTCCACAGTAGACATGCTCGCGTCGGATGCCCCCCTGTCCGACGGCGAAAAAATGGAATGACAATGATCGAAAATCAGAAAATCCGTCCGGCTCAAGTCATTGGCCCCCTCGGGGAGCCCCTGACGATCGATTCGCTGCCGCCGCCGAACACGACTCGCTGGGTCGTGCGTCGCAAGGCCGAGGTCGTCGCGGCCGTTAACGGCGGCCTGCTGACCGTCGACGAGGTGTGCGAACGCTATTCGCTGACGCTCGAGGAATTCGCGAGCTGGCAGCGCTCGATCGATCGCAGCGGCATGCCCGGCCTGCGCGTCACGCGCATCCAGCACTATCGCGACCTCTACGAGCGCCAGCAGCGCTTCTGATCGCGCGAGCAAAAAAAAAGGAAAAGGGCGCCCGCGGGGCGCCCTTTTTTTGTCCGTCGATGACGGGCGAATGATCTCAGGCGAGGTTGAGCTCGACCTCGATATTGCCCGCGATCGCCTTCGAATAGGGGCAGACCTTGTGCGCGGCTTCGATCAGTTCGCGCGCCACGTCGCGGTCGATCCCGGGAACGGCGACGTCCAGCCGCGCACGCAGTTCAAAACCGCCACCACGGTGGAGCAGGTCGATCGTCGCATCGATCGAGGGGGTTTCGGGCAGCGCGATCTTGCGCTGGCCGGCGACGAGCCCGACCGCGCCGAGGAAGCACGCCGACCAGGCGGCGGCGAACAGCCGCTCGGCGGCCGGATGCGGTTCGGGCAGCTCGATTTCGAACGCGCCATCGGTGCTGCGCGCATAGCCTTCGGCGCCGCCTACAGTGTGGGTGGAGCCGCTGAACAGGATTTTATCGGTCATGGTCGTTTCCTTTCGAAGAGGGGGATATGTATTTAAATCGTGCCCGATTAGATCGGATACGATTTAAATACATATCCCGATATCCGATGTCAACCCTCTTCCGATTTAATCGTATACGATCTATATACGGCATCCGAATCCGCCGTGGAGACCGCCATGACCGCCCCCGAAAAATTCCCCGCCAAAGCGCCGGGACTCGCCGACTTCCTGTGCTTCGCCGTCTATTCGGCGAACCTCGCCTTTGGCCGCGCCTATAAGCCGATCCTCGACGAACTGGGGCTGACCTACACCCAATATATCGCGCTGGTCGCACTCGGCGACGGCGACGAGCAGACCGTCGGCGCGCTCGGCGAGAAATTATTTCTCGAATCGAACACGCTGACGCCGCTGCTCAAAAAGCTCGAGTCGGCGGGCTATATCCGCCGCCGCCGCGACCCCGCCGACGAACGCCAGGTCCGGCTGAGCCTGACGCCCGCCGGCCGCACGCTGGTCGACCAGGACCCCGGCTCCGCCGCGCTGTTCGACGCCACGGGCCTCGGCGACGATTTCCGCGCCGTGCAGCAATCGGTGATCAGGCTCCGCGACAATCTGGTCCGCGCGACCCGCGCGGAGGCAAAGGAGTGAACGAGCGGGCAGATCGACGCATGTGATCCGGGACGTCGCGCGACCGGTGTGGATAAAGCCCCCACAACGCGCGGTATCGGGGAAACGACAGACGCCGCCGACGCCGCACGGTGGCCCCGTCTCCTGAATCGCCGTGAGACGAGCGGGTTCAGAAGACGGGGTTGCCGACACTACGCAGGCCTCGTCGCTGGGTTGCGCGCGCGGCGCTCCGTCCACCCGAAGGTGAGATCGCACCATCGCGCCTTTTGGCCGGCGCAGGGACGATCCGTATCGCCAATCCCACGCCTGGTCCGTCCCATGCTGGCGGGGTCCTTCCTCAAGTTGCGACGGAAATCCACGCAATTCCCGCTATTTGACATTTTCTTTGCAACCCAATCATTCATCCGGCGTTAACCCCCCAAGTCAACCACGGGAGTCACCGACTATGCGTAAGATCCTCATTACCCTCGCCGCCACCTCGGCCCTCGCGCTCGGCGCCTGCCAGAGCCCGGCCGCCGACAAGGTCGAAGACCAGGCCGAAGCCAAGGCCGACGCGATCGACGCCCAGGCCGACGCGATGCCCGAAGGCGCCGCGAAGGAAGCGACCGAAGCCAAGGCCGACGCGGTCGAAGCAGCGGGCGAAGAAAAGGCGAACGCTATGGACGACAACGGCGAAATCGCCCCGTCGGAAGTGCCCGGCGCGACGCCCGAAAAGAAATAACAGGGCTGCCTCCCCTAAAGGGCAGGGTGAAGGGCGCCGGATCGATTCCGGCGCCCTTTGTCGTGCGCGCGATTTTTTCGGACAATGTCCGGACCTGTGACGCGCGTCACCGCGCCGTGCCTCCGCGCCGGCTAATCGGGTGATGTGGACGGGGGCACTGCCCGACCGGCCACCGCTACACCCTCCCGCCGCCGTCTTGCGACCCGCGGCGGCGGGAGGGACTAGCCTCCATCACGTCACCGCCGCCCGCGCCCGATATTCCGCCCGGTCCCACGCGCCCGTCGCGATGACATCGACCAGCGCCTCGCCGGCGCGCCACACCGCCTCATGGCTCAGCGTCAGCGGCGTCAGCCCGAATCGCGCGACGTCGGGCGCACGGAAATCGCCGACTATATCGCGCGCGATCAGCGCCTGGACGATGGCATGGGCCTCGGGATGGCGGAAACTGATATGGCTGCCGCGCGCTGCGGGGTCGCGCGGCGTGACGCATTCGAGCCCCGCCCGCGTCCCCGCCGCGAGCAGAATATCGAACAGCGCCGCCGACTTCGCCTCGACCGCCGTCAGATCGGCGCCCTGCCACAGCCGCAGCCCGGCCTCGAGCGCGCCCATCGCCAGCATCGGCGGCGTTCCGGTCAGCCAGCGCTCGATCCCGTCGGCGGGCACATAGCCGTCGGCGAAACCAAAGGGCGCGGCATGCCCCATCCATCCCGACAGCGGATTGGCCAGTTCCGCCTGCCAGCGCGCCGTGACGAACAGGAACGCCGGCGCCCCCGGCCCGCCGTTCAGATATTTATAGCCGCAACCGACCGCCAGATCGGCACCCGCGCCGTTCAGGTCGACCGCCACCGCCCCGGCGCTGTGGCTGAGATCCCACAACATCAGCGCCCCCGCCGCCTGCGCCCGCGCGGTCCACGCCGCCATGTCGAAGCGCGCGCCGCTCTTGTAATGGACGTGGGTGAGCAGCAGCAGCGCGGTGTCGTCGCCCAGCGCCTCGGCCAGCCCGTCGCGCGGCACGACGCGCAATTCGGCGCCCGCGACGCAGCCGACCGCGCCCGCCGCGATATGCAGGTCGGTCGGGAAATTGCCCGCCTCGCTCACCACCACCCGCCGTTTCGGATCGCGGCGCCCCGCTTCGCGCAGGCCCGCGACGATCAGCTTGAACAGGTTCACGCTTGTCGAATCGCACGCGATCACCTCGTCGGTCGCGGCGCCGATCAGCGGCGCGATCAGCCCGCCGATCCGCGCCGGCGCGTCGATCCACCCCTCGTTCCAGCTGCGGATCAGCCGCTCGCCCCATTGCCGCGTCACCATGTCGGCGCTCGCCGCGACGCTGTCCGCCGGCAGCATGCCCAGCGAATTGCCGTCGAGATAGATCAGCCCTTCGGGCGCCGCGAAGCGCGCGCGCAGCGGCGCCAGCGCATCGCCCGCGTCCATCGCCCGCGCCTCGTCCAGCGTCGTCATGGCGCCGCCATCCCCAGCGCCTGCAGGATCGCCGCGCGCTGCTTGCCCCAGCTGACGCTGTCGGGCGCGATCAGTTCGACATGCCCTTCGCCCGGGGTCACCGCCATCGTCACCGTCCGCCCGCGCTTCGCCATCGCCGCGATATAGGCCGCCCCGGTCGCGGGCGGGGTGATCGGGTCGCGGTCGTTGTTGAACTGCATCTCGACCGCCGCCCCCACCGGCATTTCGGGCGGCGAGGTCCGCGTATATTCGCCGCGTGCCATCGCGGCCGGCGCCTCGGCCCCGCACCCATGGCCGCGGCTCGCCGCGCCCGCGCGCAGGTCGGGCAGTCCACCCTGGCTGATCGCGACGTCGATCCGGATCGGGTCGGCCCCGCGCAGCGCATCGTCCGCCGCCAGCCCCGGCCGCCGCGCCAGCCACAGCGCGAGATGCCCGCCCGCGCTATGCCCGATCGCGATCCGCGGCGCGTCGGTCTTCAGCCGATATTTCGCCCCCGCGCGCGCGAACAGATCCGCCGCCGCGCCGACGTCGTCATAGGTCCCCGGATAGCCGCCGCCGCGATCGACCCCGCGATATTCGATATTCCATACCCCGATGCCATGCGACCGCAGGTCGTCGGCGATCCAGTTCATGATGTCGCGCTCCGCGACCGCGGTCTGCCAGCACCCGCCATGGAGCATGATCACCGCCGGAAACGGCCCCTCCCCCGTCGGCACCCAGACATCGACGACCTGCAACGCGTCCTTGCCATAGGACAAGCTCGCGTCGGGCTTCGGCTGCGGCCGGTTCAGCAAATCGCCCCACCCCATGATCGGTTTCTGCATCGCCGCGCCCTCTTCCGTCGCCGCGGGCGCCGAGCAGCCGACCAGCGCCGCCGTCAGCATCGCCATCGCGGTCATCCGCATCGTCACCCCCTTAACCCGCGAGCTGCGCGAACACATCCTGCACCCCCTGCGCCGCGCCGTCGGAGCGCAGCGCCGCCAGCGCCGCCGCGACGTCGAGCCGATAGTCGGCGACCCCGGCGCTCTCGCCCTTCCACGTCGCGCCCAGCGATTTGACCAGATGCCGCGCCGCGCCATTCTCCGACAGGACATGCAGGTCGAGTGCCTCCAGCCCTTCGGCACGGCAGTCGATCAGCAGCGCCGCGGTCAGCATCCGCCCCAGCCCCTGCCCCTGGAACGCGTCGGCCACCGCGACCGAATATTCGCCCACCGGCCCGTCGTGGCGGTCGCGCACCGCATGCACCGCGCCGATCGCCGGCTCGCCCGCGCATTCGGTACAGATCGCGCCCCAGCCGATATGGTCGTGCCCGTCGACATCGACCAGCCGCTCGATCACCGGCTCGGGCAACACCGCCGCCGGCGAGAAAAACCGCAGATAGCGCGACTCCGCCGACAGCGTCGCGATCCCGGCGCGCAGCAACGGCGCGTCGTCGGGGGTGATCGTGCGCAGGCACACCGCGGTGCCGTCGTTCAGCCGGCTGTGCACGACGATGTCGGTCAGTGCCTGCCGCTGTCCCTGTGCCATCGCCGCCTCCGCTGCCGCGCCTGTCCGCCAACCTAGGCCGCGCCGCCCCCTCTGGCAATCGCCACCCCGCGCGCGCCCGCACCCCGATGGAAAAAACGCTTTCCTATTTTATTCCTATATGGTTCGTTATGCGAATCACACGAACCGAAAGCGAGTCTCACCGATGACACAGGAAATCCTCCCGCCGCTCCCCGCCGATCCCGCCGCCATGTTCGACGACGAAGACCTGCCCGAAGAGCTCGCCTTCACCCCCGTCGCGCAGCACGGCAAGCCCTGGACCGGCATCAACGCCCAGAAACAGCGCATCTTCATCGCCCGGCTCGCCGCGACCGGCGCGGTCAGCATGGCGGCGCAGGCGATCGGCCACAGCAGCTCGGCGCTCTACCAGCTGCGCAAGCGCGCCGGCGCCGACAGCTTCGCCGCGGCGTGGGACCGCGCGGTCGAGACGGGCGCGCGCCGCGTCGCCGACCTGCTCATGGAATATGCGATCTATGGCGTCCCCGAAACGCTGTCGAAGGAGGGCCGCGTCATCCTCGAACGCCGCCGCCCCAACATCCGCGCGATGCAGCATATCGCCGCGAGCCGTTTTCCCGAGGGGTTCGGCGCCGGCATCAACCCCGTCGACGGCCCCGACACCGCGGTTCCGCACAGCATCCGCCGCCTGCGCGACAAGTGGCGCGCCGAGTGGGAGGCCGAGCGTCAGGCGCGCATCCAGGAAAACAACGGCAACCAGAACCGGCAGGAGACCGACCTCGACGATCGCCTGCGCATCATCCGCACCGCCTATCAGCGCAAGATTTCGCACGACCCGGTCAAGCGCGCCGCGTGGGACATGCTCACCGGCCCCGGCACCGATTGGGACGCGGTGCAAAAGGCCGACGCCTTCCTCCACCCGCAAAAGCATGAGTGGCACATGCACCACCCCGACATGATCGTCCCGCTCGCCGCCGGCGCGGGCAATATCGACTGGGAGGCGGAGGAAGGCGGCGACCTGTCGCACGTCGAATGGCACGCGCCCGCCGAAGACCCCGACGGCAGCAAGGGCCAGACCGACGAGATCTGGTTCGGCCACTATGGCGACCATATCGTCGAGGGCGCCTATGGCGAAAGCAACCTCCTCGACGGCACGATCACCCGCGGCGACATGCGCGCCGTCGCCCACACGGTCCGCGACCGCGCCGAGGCCTGGCAGGCCGCGCGCCCTCCCGTCCTCGACCGCCCCTATGGCATTCCGAAAGCGGACCATATGCGGGGCGGCACCACCCTCAAGGATCGCGACGCCACCCGCCGCCGCGTCGAGCGCGACATCCGGCAACTCGAACGCGAATATGCCGCCGCCTACAGCGACGAAAGCTGGGCCGCGTGGCAGGCGGGCGAGGTCGGCGGCGGCACCCCGGCCGAAGGCGACGGCGCATGAGCCTCGAACAGGAGCTGCACGAAGGGCACCACCCCGACCGCCCCGCGCGCTTCGGCCGCAATGTCGCCATCGAATGGATCCAGCCGCCCGAACCCGCGGGCGGCTGGACCGACTATGCGGGCCTTGAGTCCCGGCCGGTCCAGACCTGCTACTCGGTCGGCCGCCTCGTCCACGACGATGATTGCGTCAAGATCATCGCCGGATCGGCGATGATCGTCGGCGCCGAGCAGCGCGTGATGCTCAGCGGGGTGATCGAGATTCCGGCGCGGTGCGTGGTGCGGATCGTGCGGTTGGAGGAAACCGGCGATTAATGGCAGGTTGGAGACTTGCCGCTGTTAGGTGTCAAATAGACAGAGCGGACGTTCCTCCACAAGCTAGACCGCTCTGTCTCTAGGATATCGAGATTTGCTGGTTAAACTTCGACGCCTTCCGCCGGGGCCAACGCATCACCGAGCCTGCACCTTCAGGTAACGCCTATCTCGCCAACGGGAACGTCTCCGCCTTCTGCCACTATCCTGGCGAATGCTCCGTCGCGTGAGGGGTGAACATAGAACTCGTCGATACGATAGTTGGCGAGATATTCGGCATCATCAGACATGATGCATTGCATCACAGATCAGTTGCGACAACACCGTCGCTTGGGAGGTGACGGTTTCAACGAAGCTTTTAGAATTCTTCGTTACTAGCGACCTCAAGCAGAACGAGTTACAGCGACACATGATCATTGATTTTCTGAGGCGGCTGGCTAGCTCGAATGAGCACTGCAAGCCCTTGGCAAATGTATCGGTTCTCCCTGCCGAGACTAATCACATTTTGGGGGTGCCGATCGTGCGGGCACCCGTTTCAAAAGATCCTTACGAGAAGCTGGACCTGCGTCATCGCCGTTTCGACGATATTAACGCTCATAACGCTAGATTCGTCGATTGTGATTTTTCCTACTCGATTTTCGAGAGGGCTTATTTTCGGTCGGCAGTATTCAGCAACTGTAAATTCGTCGGTTGCCGTTTTTACGACTGCAACCTTCGTGGAGCTTCTTTTCCGGCTTCCGACTTCAAATATGCCACGTTTCATCGCTCTCTCATCGAACCCAAAGAGATGTTAGCTCTGCTTCCGCATGAGCCAAACCTCCGGCGAGATACTCTTCAAAACCTGCGGGCCAACGCAGCTGAGATCGGTGATTTTTCGAGTCAGCGGGACTTCGTGCTAGCCGAGATCGCTGCGGCGGTTGATCATCAGGCACGTGCGTGGGAAGGCTCCGGGGACTACTACCGTAGAAAGTATCCAGGATTTCTGGATAAGGCTAGAGCGGGATTGGTTTACGTCGGCTTATATATCGGCGGGTTGCTATGGGGGCATGGAGAGCGACCACTACGAATGATCGGAAGCGCCGCTTTCCTCGTTCTTGGTCTGAGTCTCATCAATCTTTGGGCCGTGGTGCCAAAGGTAGGGTGGGAGGAGAGCCGCGCCGGTCTAGAGATACTAAGGTACTGTTTCGATCTGTTTTGGGATTATAACCCAGACAAAAATTTCAGAGGGTTTTTGATCGTCGACTACGCCCTGATCGGAATGCGGTATCTGTACATCGGGCTATTTATCTCGGTTGTATATAAGTCGATATCGCACCGCTGATGGGGGTACTGCACGGCGTATATGTGTTTGGATCAGTTGCTCGAGGTGACCGAGATCTTCGCAGCGATTTGGATCTTTTAGCCGTCGTGGCGGATGGGCATGGCAAGGTTGAGGAGCAGCAGGTGTACGCTCACGTACCATCTGAACTGTCGGAACTGGAGCCTTCAATATCATGGTATGGCGCTCGGCGGCTGGGAGAAATGTTCGCCAACGGCGAGCTATTTGGATGGCACCTGTATCAGGAGGCGGTACCTCTTTTCGAACGACGGCCTATAATTGCGATGTTGGGAAAACCGTCGCCTTATGAAGATGCCGTCGCCGACGTGGCGTCATTTGAGAAGGTCCTTTCGCGCATACCAGATCAACTTGACGCATCGCCGGAGAACTCTTTCTATGAGCTAGGGCTGGTGTACGTCTGTCTTCGCAACATCTGTATGGCTGCGTCATCGAAGCTGTGCGATAGACCTGACTTTTCGAGGTACTCACCGTTTCGACTGACCGGTATTCCTCCGGTTCCGCTTTCTCACGACGAATATGATTTAGCCATGTCGTGCAGAATGGCCGGGCAACGCGGGTTCGCCCCTCCGGCGCCGTTTGGTCCATCGCTGGTAGGAAATATTTATGCTAGGCTTGCGCCATGGATCGCAGAGATACGCGAAAAACTGGAGAGTAAGTGATGGACGGATCTACGCGTAGGACGAGATTCGAAGAAAGAGTGAGGGTCGAACGCGACTTCCTCGTGCCGGTCAATGGCCACGTTGGTCCGGTTGTTCCGCTTGCCGGCATGACTGCAGCAGCTATCGAATCGTGGCGACAACGAGCTGTCGATAAAGATTTGGGAGTGAACATAGAGCAGATTGCAGCGGTGTTGCGTGAGGCGGCCGCCCGAGCTGAACTTCTCGCGGACAATTCGCGCGATGTGTTCGAGTCGGATCGACGTATTTCACCAGACGGACTGAACGAAATGAAACTCGTCTTAGAAAGCCTTCTTAATCCTTCAGCCGGACCTAAACTGGCACCTACTCAAGAGTTTTAGGCGGTTGGACTTCTTACCGCGGAGGCAAGTGCGAGCTTCGGTTCGGGATGAACACGCGCAGGCTGTCGGTGAGAACTAAAGTGGCAGCGCCAATCTCGCGACGTCGATTTCCCACCGTGCGATCATTCGCTCACCTTGCTCCGACATGCGCGAACGGCGGCTTTCAGGCGGCCGCCGCACGGCCGACTAGGGCTTAGAACGGGCGCAAACTGGCAGTTAAGCATCATCCCCCATCCGCAGCGCCGCAATAAACGCCTCCTGCGGGATGTTCACATTCCCATATTCCCGCATCCGCTTTTTACCCTCTTTCTGCTTTTCCAGCAGCTTCTTCTTGCGGGTCGCGTCGCCGCCATAGCATTTGGCGGTCACGTCCTTGCGCAGCGCGGCGATGGTTTCGCGGGCGATCACCTTGCCGCCGATCGCGGCCTGGATCGGGATCTTGAACATGTGGCGCGGGATCAGGTCCTTCAGCCGCTCGCACATGCCGCGGCCGCGCGTCTCGGCGGTGCCGCGGTGGACGATCATGCTCAGCGCGTCGACCGGCTCGTTGTTGACGAGGATGCTCATCTTGACGAGGTCGCCGGGGCGGTGGCCGATCTGGTGATAGTCGAAGCTGGCGTAACCGCGGCTGATGCTCTTCAGCCGGTCATAGAAATCGAACACCACCTCGTTGAGCGGCAGTTCATAGGTGATCTGGGCGCGGCCGCCGACATAGGTCAAATTCTTCTGCACTCCGCGGCGGTCCTGGCACAGCTTCAGGATCGGGCCGAGATAGTCGTCGGGCACGTAAATCACCGCCTCGATCCACGGTTCCTCGATCTCGTCGATGCGGTTCGGGTCGGGCATGTCGGCGGGGTTGTGGAGCTCGATCTCCTTCGCCGCCTCATTCTTGGTATGGCCCAGCTTGAGCTTGTACACCACCGACGGCGCGGTGGTGATCAGGTCGAGGTCATATTCGCGGGTCAGCCGCTCCTGGATGATCTCGAGGTGGAGCAGGCCGAGGAAACCGCAGCGGAAGCCGAAGCCGAGCGCCGCGCTGCTCTCCATCTCGAAACTGAAGCTCGCGTCGTTGAGGCGGAGCTTCTGGATCGATTCGCGCAATTTCTCGAAGTCGTTGGCGTCGGTCGGGAACATGCCGCAGAACACGACCGGCTGGACTTCCTTGAACCCCGGCAGCGCCTGTGCCGCGGGCTTCTTGGCGTCGGTCACGGTGTCGCCGACGCGCGCCTGCGCGACGTCCTTGATCTGCGCGGTGATGAAGCCGATCTCGCCGGGGCCGAGTTCGGTCAGTTGCTCGATCTTGGGCGTGAAGCAACCGACGCGGTCGATCAGATGGGTGGTGCCCGCCTGCATGAACTTGATCTGCTGGCCTTTTTTCAGCACGCCATCGATCACGCGGATCAGGATGACGACGCCGAGATAGGGGTCGTACCAGCTGTCGACGAGCATCGCGACGAGCGGCGCATTGGCGTCGCCCTTCGGCGGCGGGATGCGCGTGACGATCGCCTCGAGCGCTTCCTCGATGCCGATGCCGGCCTTCGCGCTGGCGAGCACCGCGTCGTCGGCGGGCAGCCCGATGATATCCTCGATCTCGGCCTTGACCTTGTCGACGTCGGCCGCGGGCAGATCGATCTTGTTGATAACGGGGATGATTTCATGATCGTGCTCGATCGACTGATAGACGTTCGCCAGCGTCTGCGCCTCGACCCCCTGCGCCGCGTCGACGACGAGCAACGCGCCCTCGCACGCCGCCAGGCTGCGCGACACTTCATAGGCGAAGTCGACATGGCCGGGCGTGTCCATCAGGTTGAGCTCATAGGTCTCGCCGTCGTGCGCCTTGTACGACAGGCGCACCGTCTGCGCCTTGATCGTGATCCCGCGCTCCTTCTCGATGTCCATGTTATCAAGGACTTGCGCCGACATCTCGCGCGCGGTCAGCCCGCCGGTGAACTGGATCAACCGGTCGGCGAGCGTCGACTTGCCATGGTCGATGTGCGCGATGATCGAGAAATTACGGATATGCGAAAGAGAAGTTGTCATGCCGCGCCGTTAGCAGCGGAAAGCCGCGCTGTCAGCAGCCGAAGCTACAACCCCAACCAGCGCGTGCAATCGTCGCGCACCCGTGCGTCGCGATCGTGCAATCCGCGTTCGAGCACCGCCGCGCGGACGTTGCCTTCTTCAACCGCCGCCAACGCGGCGATGGCGTTGGCGCGGACGCGCGGCACCGGGTGCACCTTCGCGAACTGCTCCGCCACGTCCTTGCCGTCGTCGGTCAAGTGCACCGCGCAGCGCAGCAGCATTTCGGCCTGGGTCAGCGTCGGGCGTCGGGCGATCGTGCCATGCTTGAGGTCGACAATATATTGGTCGCGCCAGGGGATATGCTCGCCTTCCTCCATGATGTTGAGGCTGACCGACAGCCGCTCGGGCGGGAGCTGGCTGTGGATGTCGCGGTGAGCGTGGTACAGCATCATCCTGCCTTCGCTTAAGCTGCTGCGCTCGACGAAACGGAGGTTCAGCGGCTCGCCGATACGGCCGTCGACCGCCTCGGCGTCATAGTCATAATAATCGCTGATGTAGCCGGGGCCCCAATAGCCGGTGGTGAGGAAGCTGAAATTATGGTCGTGCGGCAGGCCATAGGCGAAGGCCGCCGCGCCGCTGGCGGCGTAGACGGCGTCGGTCGCGGCGGGCCAGAGATTGGCGCGGAGGAAATGGCCGCGCGGGCTGCGGTGGAGCAGGAATACTTGCGCCGAATAGCGGCTGAGTTCGAGCTGGCCGGCAAAGCTCGCCTTGAGTTCGGCTATCACCCGGTCGGGGAGAAAGTCGCGGTTGCGCGCGAGGCCGGCGAGGAGGTGCGCGGCGTGGGCGAGACTCGCTTCGTCGCCGAGATCGACGCCCGTTTCGTCGAGCCGGGCGGTGACCTCTTCAAGGTCGAGCGCTCCGCCAGTGGGTGGGTCGATCAGGCGGGGCATGGGTCGGAAACCTTTGGCATGAAGAGCGCCAGCGTCGCGGCGGCGGCACGGCGAACTTCGGGGTGCGGGTCGCTGGTCGCCATGTCAGCGAGCCACGGCCGCGCAGGCTCCGGGTCGAGCGCGACGAAATCACGCATCGCGCTCCAGCGGGCGGCGAAATCGTCGGCGAGCGTGGCTTCGACGAACAACGGGGCGGCGTCGCGGCGGTCCATTGCGCGGAGCAGGGCGAGCGCCATGGCGCGGAAGCTGGTGTCGCGGCGGGAGGCGGAGAGGTGGGTTAGGCGGCCGCTGACCAGTTCGTATGTACGCATCGGCAGCGGCGACGGCGGCTGCACCGCGAGTTCGAGGAGCAGGACGTCGCCGGTCGCGCCGGCGATGGTGAAGCTGGTGCGCGCGGTGTCGAGATCGAGCATGTCGCCGGCGACGAGCGGGTACGGCGGGTCGCTGCGACAGGGCGACGCAGCGGCGGCGGTGAAGGCGCCGACCTCCTCGGCGGCCGAGAGCGCGACATGGTGGAGCGTCAGCCGCGCGCCGCCCGCGGCCAGCACGCGGATCGCGGCGCGGCCGGGCACGAAGAGCGCAGTCGTCGGCGTTGCCATCGCCTCGAATGGCAGCAATTGCAGCGACAGGCGGATCGCGCCGCATTCGGCAAGGATCAGACCGCCCGGTCCGCCGCCCCCGCCGACGATGCGCAGCGGCGGCCGAGCAAACGGATCGGCGGCGAGCAGGGCAAGCGCCTCGGCCAGCCGTACCCCGAGCCAGCGCGGGTCGGCGAGCCATGGGCGGAGGCGCGCGATGGCCTGGTCGGGTTCGGCATCGCTCGCGGCGGCGAGCGCCGTGAGCAGGCCGGCGGGCGCCGTATCACCGATCCGCCATGCCGCGGCGAGGTCGTTCGCGGTGGCACGGATCGCGGCGGTGCGCAGGGCATCGGCGCGCGGATAATGATCGTGACGGGACGGGACGGGCATAGCGCGGTCACCGAATGCGGGCGCGGCATCGAAGCGCGCCCGCAACCCGGTCAGTCGTAGATGATCAGCACGACGGTGACCGACACCTCGAAGACCGATGGCCCCGAAGACGCGGTCGGCGCCGCGAGCGAGCCGAACAGCCCGACCGCGGTGTCGAGCAACGGTATGGCGTCGATGTCGATGGATGGCAGGTTCATAGCTTCGCTCCCCAGTCAATGGCGGCGCGGATCGGCCGCCGACAGACGGTGCGAAGCAGGCGGGGCCGACGCCAGTTAACTTATCGTAATATGGAGCAAGGCCGTTCGTCGAAGCGCGGTTGCCGCCACCGGCACGGCGCCTAGGATGGCGGCGACAGTCACCGGGAGACGCTCCATGCGCCACGCCATCACCGTCCTTTCCACCCTGCTGCTCGCCGCGGCGCCGGTCGCGGCCGAAACCTTGCTGATCGGCAACAAGGGGGAGGACACGCTGAGCCTCGTCGCGCTCGACACGGGGACCGAAGTGGCGCGCCTGCCGACCGGCAAGATGCCGCACGAGATCGCCATCTCTCCCGACGGCAAGCAGGCGGCGGTGGTCGCGTATGGCGCGAAGACGATCGACGTGTTCGATGTCGCGGGGCGCAAGAAGTTGCGGACGATCGACCTCAGCCCGAACCAGCGACCACACGGGCTGGTGTGGCTGTCCGACGGACGGCTGGTCGCGACGGCGGAGGCGAGCCAGTCGGTCGCGGTGGTCGCGCCCGGCGGCGCGGTGACGTCGATTGCCACAGGGCAACAGGGCACGCACATGATCGTCGTCGCACCCGACAATCGCACGGCTTACACTGCCAATATCGCGTCGGGCACGGTGAGCGTGCTCGATTTGAAGAACGCGAAAAAGCTGCGCGACCTGGCCGTCGGCGGCAAACCCGAGGGGCTGGCGCTGACGAAGGGCGGGCGCGAATTGTGGATCGGCGACCTTGAAGCGCCGCGAGTGTCGGTGTGGGATGTCGCTACGGGCGAGAAGATCGTCGAATTACCCGTGGATCCGGTCGCGATCCGCGTGCTCGCCAGCCCCGACGGCAGGCTGATCGCGACGAGCAATATCGGCGCGGGAACGATCAGCCTGTTCGACGCCGAAACGCGCGCGCCGGTCAGGACGATCAAGGTATCTGGCGAGCAGGAAAAGGGACAGGTGACCCTGTTGTTCAGCGCCGATTCGAAGCGGCTTTACGCTGCCGAGACGGGGCACGACATGATCGCGGAAATCGACGTCGCGAGCGGCGAAGTGCTGCGCCGGATCGCGGCGGGCAAAAATGGCGACGGGCTGGCGATCGCGCCTTAGCGAACGGCTGTTTCGGGTTTGGCGAGGACCCTGCCGATCCTCCCTGTCGCGCAGCGATGGGGAGGTGGCAGCGCGAAGCGCTGACGGAGAGGCCGACGCCGGCAGGCGGCGGTGCCAAGCCGCGGCCCCTCCACCACCGCTTCGCGGCGGCCCCCCTCCCCACGGCTTCGCCGCAGGGAGGATATCACGCCGTCTGCGGGTCGCTTGTAACCGTCCAGGTTGCCTGGCTTTCAATCCAAAGCGACAGCCCCGATGGCGGCTCGGTGGGCGGCGTATCGGCAATATGCCGCACCGCATCGGCACGGGCGCGGGCGAGGATTGCGACGGGTGCGTCCGCCGGATGGAAGATATGATCCGCCTCGCCCAGCAGCCGCGCCGCGCGCAGCGTGAGGTCGTCGGGGTCGGAGCCGGTCAGGTGGATGGTTTCGAAGCGGCTTGGCGTGGACGCGACGTCACTGGCGAGCCAGGTTTCGACCCCGTCCACCGCATCGGCCGCGAGCGGATCGAGCACACCGCCCTGCGCCAGCGCCGCGTCGATCGCGCGGCGGCGGTCGGCGGCGGCGGGCCAGCGGGCCTTCATCGCGTCGCGGGCAGCGAAAAGTGCCGATGCGAGCGCACCGAGCCTGGCAGGCAACAGGGCCTCGATCCGCTGGCGTACCGCCTTCGCGAGCCCCGCCGACGCGCCGCCCGTCCCGATCGCGATCGTCACGGGCGCGCGATCGACGATCGCGGGGGTGGTGAAATCACACAGATCGGGGCGGTCGACGACATTGACGAGCAGGCCGCGCGCGCGCAGCGTTTCGGCGGCGACGCGGGCTTCGGCATCGTCGGCGAGCGCGACGAAAGCGATCGTCGCGCCGGCCTCCCACACCGGCACGATCCGCCCGCCCGCGCGGACAATCAACCGCGCCTTGGCATCGGCAGCCTCCCCTTCCCCGACCAGCACGACCGTGCGGCCGGACAGGTTTAGGAAGATGGGAAGCTGCTTCACGGCCTCAGTCGATCCAGTCGGGCACGCGTTCGGCGGCCATGATCGTGCCCGCGGTGATACGGTCGGCGACGACGGCGTAGCGGTCGCCGTCGACGAGCACTTCGGGAACGAGGCTGCGGCTGTTGTACGTCGACGCCATCGTCGCGCCATAGGCACCCGCGGTACGGAAGACCGCGAGGTCGCCCGGCTCGACCTTGTCGGTCTCGCGGTCGCGTGCGAAGGTGTCGCCGGTCTCGCACACCGGTCCGACGATCGACGCGGTCATCCTTTCGCCCGACGGCTTCACCGCGACGAAGTCATGGTAAGCATCATAGAGCGCGGGGCGCGCGAGATCGTTCATCGCGGCATCGACGATCACGAAGGGATGGGCCGCGCCGGGCTTGACCCACAGCACCTCGGTCAGCAGCACCCCGGTGTTGCCCGCGATCACCCGGCCGGGTTCGAACATCAGCGTGACGTCCCAGTCGCGGGTCACGCGCGCGACCATCGCGCCATATTCGGCGGGGCTCGGCGGGTTGTCGTCGGCCTTGTACGGCACGCCGAGACCGCCGCCGAGGTCGACATGGGTGATGCTGTGGCCGGCGGCGCGCAGTTCGGCGACGAGCTGGCCGACGCGTTCGAAGGCGGCTTCGAGCGGGTCGAGGCTGGTCAGCTGGCTACCGATATGGACGGCGATCCCGCGCATGTTGAGCCCCGGCAGCGCCGACAGCCGCGCGAAGATTTCGGGGGCGACGTCGATGCCGACGCCGAACTTGTTCTCGGCCTTGCCGGTCGAAATCTTGGCATGGGTGCCCGCATCGACATCCGGATTGACGCGCAGCACCGCCGGCGCGGTCATTTCCTTGGCGAGCGCGATTTCGGCGAGCGCGACGCCCTCGGGCTCATGTTCGATGTTGAACTGGCCGATGCCGCGATCGAGTCCCTGCGCCAGCTCGGCGCGCGTCTTGCCGACGCCCGAGAAGACGATGTCCTCCGCCGCCATGCCCGCCGCGAGCGCGCGTTCGAGTTCGCCGCCCGACACGACGTCGGCGCCATAGCCCTGCCGTGCGAGCACGCGCAGCACACCGAGGTTGGGATTGCACTTGATCGCGAAGGCGAGGTGCTTCCTGGGCACATCCTTCAGCCCGTCACGAAACGCCTGCGCATGGCGCTCCAGCGTGGCGCGCGAATAGACATAGACGGGGGTGCCGATTTCCTCGGCAATGCGCGGCAGCGGAATATCTTCGGCGTGCATCACGCCGTCACGAAGGTCAAAATGGTTCATTGGAGAAAGTCCTGAAACTCAGCCCGGAGGGGGCAAATCAAAATCGTCGGGTTCGCGCTGTTCCGACCGTTTGAGAAGTTCGTCGCTGCGCGCGGGCCGGGCCTGCGCGTCAGGCGTCGTGAGTTCCTCCGTGGTTGGTTGTTTCTTGGCACCGACGGGCAGCGGCGGCGGGGCTTGGCCAGCGACGGGCTTCAGGTCCGCCTGCTTGCCGCAGGCGCCGAGCGCCGCGACGCAAACGGCACCGGCCGCGAGCAGAGCGAGGGCTTTCGCCGTTGCCATATCCTAATCCTCCAGCGCGGCGCGCGCCGCTGCGATGGCCTGCCTTACCCGTTCGGGCGCCGTGCCGCCATAGCTGGTGCGGCTGGCGACCGATGCCTCGACGGTCAGCGCCGCCAGCGCCGCGGGCGTCACCGCGGCATGGATGGCGGCGGCGTCTTCGGCGGGCAGCGCCGACAGCTCAACGCCGAGTTCCTCGGATCGTTTCACGCAGGCGCCGACGATATGATGCGCCTCGCGGAACGGCACCCCCGCCTCGCGCACCAGCCAGTCGGCGAGGTCGGTCGCGGTCGAGAAGCCCGACGCCGCGAGCGCGCGCATGCGGTCGGTGCGGAAGGTCAGGGTCTCGACCATGCCGGTCATCGCCGCGAGCGACAGCGCGAGCGCGTCGAAGGCGCCGAAGACGGTTTCCTTGTCGTCCTGCAGATCCTTCGAATAGGTGAGCGGCAGGCCCTTCACGATCACGGCGAGGCGCTGGAACGCCCCGAGCAGCAAGCCGGCCCGCCCGCGCACCAGTTCGGCGGCATCGGGGTTGCGCTTTTGCGGCATGATCGAGCTGCCGGTCGACCAAGCGTCGGGCAGGCTGATGAATCCGAAGGGTTGGCTCGCCCAGATGACGATTTCCTCGGCGAGCCGCGACAGGTGGATCGCGGCGATCGAGGCCGAGGCGCAAAACTCCAGTGCGAAGTCACGGTCGGACACCGCGTCGATGCTGTTCGCCATCGGGCGGTCGAAACCGAGCGCAGCGGCGGTCGCAGCGCGATCGAGCGGGAAGCTGGTGCCCGCAAGCGCGGCGGCGCCAAGCGGCGATTCGTTGAGCCGCTTCGCCGCATCGGCGAAGCGCGAACGGTCGCGACCGAACATCTCGACATAGGCGAGCAGATGATGGCCGAGCGTCACCGGCTGCGCGACCTGCAGGTGGGTGAAGCCCGGCATGATGCTGGCGGCATGTTCGTCGGCGCGTGCGAGGAGCGCGGTCTGGATCGCCTTCAACCCGTCGTCGATGCGCGCGCAGGCGGTGCGCGTCCAAAGGCGGAAGTCGGTCGCGACCTGATCGTTGCGCGAACGCGCGGTATGGAGCCGCCCGGCGGCCTCGCCGACGATCTCCTTCAGCCGCGATTCGACGGTCATGTGAATATCTTCGAGCGCGAGGTCGACGGGCACGCCGTTCACCGCGAACTCCTCCGCGATCTGCGCGAGGCCGGCGTCGATCTTCGCCGCATCGTCGGCCGCGATGATCCCGGCCGCGCCGATCATCGCCGCATGCGCGCGGCTCGCGGCGATATCTTCTTCCCACAGGCGCTTATCGACGGGGATCGACGCGTTTATCTCTTGCATGATCGCCGCGGGACCGGCACCGAAGCGGCCGCCCCACATGCTGTTGCTGTTCGGAGATTCCGCCATCCGCCGCGTCCCAAGCCTTGTCCCTGCAATCCTCGCCGTGTTTCTGGCCGGATCGATCGCGGGCTGCGATAGGGAAAAGGCTGCGGGGGAGCAAGCGGGAGCGGGCCAAGCAAATGTTTCGGGCGCGCAAGCGAAGGGTGCGGGCGTCGAACGCTTCGTCCACCAGGTGATGCGCGAGAACAAGGGCAAGGCCGCCCCCGCCGCGACCTTCGCCGGCCCGGACGATGCGCCGACGACGCTCGCGGCGTTCCGCGGCAAGCCGTTGCTCGTCAATCTGTGGGCGACCTGGTGCGCGCCGTGCGTCGCCGAAATGCCGACGCTCGACAAGCTCGCCGCCGCGCAGGCCGACAAGCTCTCGGTGATCGCGGTCGCACAGGATCTGCAGGGCGCCAAGGTGGTCGATCCGTGGTTCCAGACCGCGGGACTGACGACGCTCCAGCCCTATATCGATCCCGAAAACGGCCTGCTCCTCGCCTATAACAGCGCGCTGCCGACGACGATCCTTTACGATGCCGAGGGGCGCGAGGTCTGGCGCATCATCGGCGCCATCGACTGGCAGGGTGCCGAGGCGAAGGCGCTGCTCGCCGAGGCCGGGGTCTAGGCGACCGCCGAGTCCGCCAGATCGACCAGCGCCCTACCCAGCGCGGTCAGGTCGGCCGATTTTCGGACCCCCGCGAAGCAGCTCGCCGACAGGCAATATTCGGCGCCGCGCTGCGGGATGACCGCCGCGAGCGTGCAGATGCCGATATGGGTATAGCCGTCGTCGACCGCGAAGCCGGCGCGCCCGGCGATCCGCACCTGTTCGGCATAGTCGGCGAAGGCGATCGCCTTTTCCCAGCGCACCGCGGCAAAGCGCCGTGCGACCTCCTCGTCGCCCGGCGCCTGCGCCGCCGCGATCGCGCGCCCGACGGCGCCGCCGCCGAGCGGCTGGCGCTGGCCCTGCGCGAGGTGGATGCGCAGCACCGCCCTGCTCTCGGCATGCGCGACGAGCTGCAGCCGGTCGCGCGACGCGACCTGCCACAGGCCGGTGGTCACTTCATGCGCCTGCGCGAAGCGCGCCATCAGCGGGCGCAGCCGGTCGATCATCCGCCGCGCGTCGCCGTCGCGGAGCAGTCCCGCACGCGCCCAGCCGTCGGACAGGCGATAACGCTTGCCCGGCTGGTCGCGCACCACAGCACCTTCGGCGACCAATGTCCCGAGCAGGTTGAAACAGGAGGAGGCGCCGAGTCCGAGCGAGCGGCCGATGTCCGACAGCGTGAGCGGATCGCTGTCGGCGAGCAGCCGCAGCACCGCGAACGCCTGAGACACCGACCGAACTTCACCTGCCACACGCGCCTCTTTTCACAAATATGAAATCACTATTCTTTATATTGAATATTCCGGAAAGCTCAACTAGCCGATCCTCAGCCAATCAAGGGAGAGTCGCATGGGTATGCTGGACGGCAAGGTGGTCGCGGTGACGGGCGCGGGACGCGGCGTCGGGCGCGAAATCGCGCTGCTCTGCGCCAAGGAAGGCGCATCGGTCGTCGTCAACGACCTCGGCGGCAGCGCCGAGGGCGAAGGCGCCGACCTGAGCCCCGCGCAGGAAACCGTCAACGACATCAAGGCCGCCGGCGGCAAGGCGCTGGCCAACGGCGCCAGCGTCTCGGACCCCAAGGGCGCCGCGAGCATCATCGAGGATGCGGTGCAGGCGTTCGGCCGCATCGACGCGGTGGTCAACAACGCCGGCATCCTGCGCGACCGCATCTGGCACAAGATGAGCCACGAGGATTGGAACGCCGTCATCGACGTCCACCTCAACGGCTGTTTCAACGTGTCGAAGGCGGCGACGCCCTATTTTCGCGACCAGGGGTCGGGCAGTTTCATCCACTTCACCTCGACCAGCGGGCTGATCGGCAATTTCGGCCAGGCCAATTATTCGGCGGCGAAGCTGGGCATCGTCGGGCTGTCGCAATCGATCGCGCTCGACATGGCGCGCGCCGGGGTGCGCTCGAACTGCATCGCGCCCTTCGCGTGGAGCCGGCTGATCGCGACGATCCCCGCGACCAACGAGGCCGAGGCGCTGCGTATCGAGCGGATGAAGACGATGACCGCCGACAAGATCGCGCCGCTCGTCGCCTTCCTCGCGAGCGACGCGTCGCAGGAGGTGTCGAACCAAGTGTTCGGGGTGCGCAAGAACGAGATTTTCCTCTTCTCGAAACCGCGTCCGATCCGCTCGATGCAGAAGAATGAGGGCTGGACGCCGCAGGCGATCGCCGACGAAATGCTGCCGGCGTTCCGCGGCAGCTTCGCCGATCCGGCCGAACGCTCGGGGGATGTGTTCGGCTACGACCCGATCTGATGGCGATCGACCCCGACAAGCTGCTGTCGATGCCGCCGATCGTCACGCGGCAGACGCTGACCAAGCGCGACACGATCCTCTACGCGCTCGGCGTCGGGGCGAGCGAACTCGACTTCCTGTTCGAGGAACGGCTGAAGGCGCTGCCGACGATGGCGGTGACGCTCGGCTATCCGGGCTTCATCTGGCGCGATCCCGCGCTCGGGGCGAACTGGCAAAAGGTGCTGCACGGCGAACAGTCGACGATCCTGCACGCAGCCCTGCCGGTCGAGGGCGAAATTACCGGATCGACGCGGATCGAGGCGCTGTTCGACAAGGGCGCCGACAAGGGCGCGCTGGCGCTGGTGGCGCGCGAGATCCACGATGGCGCGGGCACGCATCTCGCGACGTCGCGCGCGGTGACCTTCCTGCGCGGCGACGGCGGTTTCGGCGGATCGAGCGAGGGCGCGCCGGTGCCGCACCCGGTGCCCGACCGTGCGCCCGACAGCGTCGTGACGCTGACAACCGCGGCGAACCAGGCGCAAATATATCGGCTGTCGGGCGACCTCAACCCGCTGCACATCGATAGCGACGTCGCGACGGGTGCGGGGTTCGACGGACCGATCCTGCATGGCCTTGCCACCTATGGCGTAATTGGCCGCGCGCTGCTCGCGGCGCGCTGCGGCAATGATCCGGCGCGCCTCAAGCGCATCGACGGCCGCTTTTCGTCGCCGGTCTATCCCGGCGAAACGATCGAGACCTCGATCTGGGACGAGGAAGGTGGCAAGCTCGCCTTCCGCGCCCGCGTCGTCGAGCGCGACAAGATTGTTTTCACCAACGGCTATGCGGAGACGGCATGAGCGAGTTCGGAATCCTGTCCTTCGGCGCCTATGTGCCGATCACCCGGCTGCAGCGCAGCGCGATCCACGCGACCAACTCCTGGTTCGCCGGCGGCCTGCGCGGGCTCGCCAAGGGTGAGAAGGCGGTCGCCAACTGGGACGAGGACAGCGTCACCATGGCGCTCGAGGCCGCGCGCGATGCGCTGGACGGCATCGATCGGACCAAGGTCGAGCGCGTTGTCATCGCCTCGACCACCCTACCCTTCGCCGACCGGCAGAATGCGGGGATCGTCAAGGAGGCACTGAATCTGCCCGATGCGGTCGGCGCGCTTGATGTGGCGGGATCGCAGCGTGCCGCGACCTCGGCGCTGCTCGCCGCGCTTGGCGGAAATGAAACCACGCTGGTCACGGCGGCGGAAATCACGACGCCCAAGCCCGCGTCCGAACGCGAGATGACGAGCGGTGACGCGGCTGCGGCGGTGCTCGTCGGCACCGGCACCCCGATCGCGACGCTGATCGCGAGCCACAGCGTCACGATGGATTTCGTCGACCATTTCCGCGAAGCGGGCGAAGCGCACGACTATGACTGGGAAGCGCGCTGGGTGCGCGACGAAGGGTTCGCGCGGATCATGCAACCCGCGATCGCGGCGCTGCTCAAAAAGGCGGGCAGCGACGGCGCGGCGATCGACCATTTCCTCGTCCCCGTCGCGGTCAAGGGCGTGCCCGAGATGCTCGCGAAGAAGGCGGGCATCGGCGAGGGCGCGGTCGCCGACACGCTCGGGGCCAGCCTCGGCCATGCCGGCGCGGCGCATGCGCTGGTGATGCTCGCCGCCGCGCTCGAAACGGCGAAGCCGGGCGAACGCATCCTGCTCGCGAGCTTCGGCCAGGGCTGCGACCTTATCCTGTTTGAGGTCACCGGCGCGATCGGATCGGTGAAGCCGCGGCTCGGCCTGTCGGGCTGGCTTGCCCGGCGGATCGAATCGACCAATTATGCCAAATATCTCTTCCATCGCGGGCTGCTCCAGCTCGACCGCGGCGCGCGCGCCGAGCATGACAGCAAGACCGCGCTGACCGCGCTGTGGCGCAACCGCAAGGCGGTGCTCGGCCTCGTCGGCGGGCGCTGCACCAAGACCGGGACGGTGCAGTTCCCGAAGAGCGAGGTCAGCGTCAACGCGAACGACCATGCGGTCGGCACGCAGGAAGATTATCCGCTCGCCGAAGTGCCGGCCAAGGTGATGACCTGGACCGCGGACGCGCTCACCTACTCGCCCGACCCGCCGAGCTATTATGGCAATATCGATTTCGTCGGCGGCGGGCGCATGATGACCGAGTTCACCGATTTTGCGAGCGATGCGCTCGACGTCGGCGCCGACCTGCGGATGATGTTCCGTATCAAAGCGTTTGATGAGAATCGCGGGTTCCGGCGGTATTTCTGGAAGGCCGCGCCGGCGTTTTGATTTTGCTCCTTCTCCCGCCGGGAGAAGGATACGCAGCCTTGTCGCGAAGCGGCTAGGCGCAGTTGGATGAGGGCAGCGACGTCGCAATACCCTCATCCAGCGCCGACTAGGCAGCAAGCTGCCAAGTCTTTGCATCCCTCTCCCGGAGGGAGAGGGAATAGGAGACGACAAATGGCCAAGGGTATTCGCGACAAGGTCGCCATTTTGGGCATGGGCTGCGCCAAGTTCGGCGAGCGCTGGGACAAGGACGAGGACCAGCTGATGCTCGAGGCCTATGAGGAGGCGATGGCCGACGCCGGGATCGAGGCGAGCCAGATCGACGCCGCCTGGCTCGGCGCCGCGTTCGACGCGCAGAATATCGGGCCGAGCGGCATCCCGCTCGCGGTCGCGCTGCGCCTGCCCGACATAGGCGTGACCAAGGTCGAAAATTATTGCGCCAGCGGCACCGAAAGCTTTCGCGGCGCGGTCTATGCGGTCGCGTCGGGCGCGTGCGACATCGCGCTCGCGATGGGCGCCGAAAAATTGAAGGACACCGGCTATGGCGGGCTGCCCGTCCGCACCCGCGGCACGACGCACGACATGGTCGGGATCACCGGGTCGGCACCGGGCAATTTCGCCCAGCTCGCCAGCGCCTATCGCGGCGTCCACGGCGTCGGCAAGGACGACCTCAAGCGCGCGATGGCGCATGTGTCGGTCAAGAGCCACGCCAATGGCGCAAAGAACCCCAAGGCGCATCTGCAGAAAGCGGTGACGATGGAGCAGGTGCTCAACGCACCGATGATCGCCGAACCGCTCGGCCTGTTCGACTGCTGCGGGGTCAGCGACGGCGCCGCCTGCGCGATCGTGACCACGCCCGAGATCGCCCGCGCACTCGGCAAGACCGACATCGTGACGGTGAAGGCGCTGCAGCTCGCGACCTCGAACGGGTGGGAGATGCAGGCGCAGGGCTGGAACGGCAGCTATTTCCACACCACCCGCGTCGCCGCGACCAAGGCCTATGACGAGGCGGGGATCACCGATCCGCGCGCGCAGTTGAGCCTGATCGAGGTCCACGATTGTTTTTCGGTCACCGAGCTGGTGACGATGGAGGATTTGCACATCTCGAAGGAAGGCCAGGGCTGGCGCGACGTGCTCGACGGCTTCTACGATAGCGACGGCGCGATCCCGTGCCAGATCGACGGCGGGCTCAAATGTTTCGGCCACCCGATCGGCGCGTCGGGGCTGCGGATGATTTACGAAAATTACCTGCAGATTTTGGGGCGCGCGGGCGAGCGGCAGCGGCAGGATAGTCCGGTGTTTGCGCTCAGCCATAATCTGGGCGGCATGCCGAACCAGAATGTGTCGTCGATCGCGATCATCGGGCGAGCCGATGCCTGAGCTAATGCCGCTCCCCGGCGAAAGCGGGGACCCATGCGGCACCGGGCAGCCGTGGCTCCATGACGCTCTGGGCCCCGGCTTTCGCCGGGGAGCGGTGATGCATGTATAACCTCCTCCCCAATCTCTCGGTCATCGAAGCCTCCTCCTTCGTCGCGTCGCCGACCGCAGGCCTCTATCTCGCGCAGATGGGGGCGGAGGTGATCCGTGTCGACCAGATCGGCGGCGGTCCCGATTTCCGGCGCTGGCCGGTGACGGAGAATAATGACTCCCTCTATTGGGAAAATCTCAACCGCGCGAAAAAGTCGGTCGCGCTCGACCTCGGCCGGCCCGAAGGGCGCGAGTTGCTTCAGGCGCTGGTCCGCGCGACCGGCCAGTTCGTCACCAACTTCCCGGTCGGCGGCTTCCTGTCGCACGAGCTGCTCGCCGAGGGCCGCCCCGACCTGATCACCGTCCGCGTGATGGGCTGGGCCGACGGCTCGCCCGCACTCGACTATACGGTGAACAATGCGGTCGGCTATCCGATGCTCACGGGCAATGGCCCCGAGCCGGTCAACCATGTTTTGCCCGCCTGGGACCTGCTGACCGGCGCCTATGCCGCCTTCGCGCTGATGGCGGCGATCCAGCGGCGCAGCGCGACCGGCGAAGGCGGCGAAGTGCGGCTGCCGCTATCCGACATCGCGATCGGCACCGTCGCCAATCTCGGCGGCATCGCCGAGGTGATGTACGGCGGCGCGAACCGCCCGCGGCTCGGCAACGCCGTCTATGGCCTGTTCGGGCGCGACTTCGTGACGCGCGACGGCGAGCGGACGATGATCGTCGTCGTCACCCCGCGCCAATGGGCGAACCTGATCATCGCGCTCGATGTCGGCGACGCGGTCGCCGCGATCGAGGCAGCGCGTGGCGTCTCCTTTGCGAAGGACGACGGGCTGCGCTTCGACCATCGTGATGCGCTTTATCCCTTGTTCGAAAAGGCGATCGCAGCGCGCGATCATGCCGACCTCGCCGGCGCGTTCGACGCGGGCGGGATCGTCCATTCGCCCTATCGCACGATGCTCGACGCCGCGAACGACCCGGCGCTGGTCGCGGACAATCCGATCTTCGGCGCGGTCGAGAACCCCAGCGGCTTCACCTACCCCGCCGCGGGCGCCTTTGCGACCATCCCGCAGGCCGACCGCCTGCCGCCCGCCCCCGCCCCGCGCAACGGCGCGCATAGTGAAGAAGTGCTGGCCGAGCGCCTGTCGCTGCCCTCAGGCGAGATTGCACGCCTGATCGACGCCGGTATCGTGGGTGTCACCTGATATGCGGTGCCCCTTTTCCGTCACCCCGGGCTTGACCCGGGGTCTCGCTTTTTTGTGAGGCCAAATCGTCCATCGGATAGCGGGACCCCGGATCAAGTCCGGGGTGACGATGAAATTTTTGCCCGATAGACTTCGACCGACATCATCCCAACCGGAGCCAAGACATGACCCTTCGCCGCGCCGCCATCGTCGCCCCCATCCGTACCCCCGTCGGCAAATTCGGCGGCGCGCTGTCGAGCCTGACCGCGGGCGACCTCGGCGCCGTCATCCTGAAGGCGCTGGTCGAACGCACCAAGATCGATCCGGCGCGCGTCGACGACGTCGTCTTTTCGCAAGGCTATGGTAATGGCGAGGCACCGTGCATCGGTCACTGGTCGTGGCTCGCCGCGGGCCTGCCGATCGAGGTGCCGGGCTATCAGCTCGACCGCCGCTGCGGATCGGGACTGCAGGCGATCGTCAATGCCGCGATGATGGTGCAGACGGGCATGTCCGACGTCGTCGTCGCGGGCGGCGTCGAATCGATGTCGAACGTCGAGCATTACAGCACCGACATCCGCAAGGGCGTTCGCGCGGGCAATCTGACGCTCCACGACCGGCTGACGCGCGGCCGGGTGATGTCGCAGCCAGTCGAGCGCTTCGGCGTCATCAGCGGCATGATCGAGACCGCCGAGAACCTCGCCAAGGATTATGGCATCAGCCGCGAGGCGTGCGACGCCTATGCGGTGCGCAGCCACCAGAACGCGGCGGCGGCATGGGAAAAGGGGTTGTTCGACGACGAACTCGTGCCCGTCTCGGTGCCGCAGAAGAAGGGCGATCCGGTCGTCTTTGCCCATGACGAAGGCTATCGCGCCGACGCCACGCTCGAAAGTCTCGGCAAGCTGCGCCCGCTCGAAGGCGGCGTCGTCACCGCCGGCAATGCCAGCCAGCAGAATGACGCTGCGGCCGCCTGCCTCGTCGTCGCCGAGGACAAGCTCGAAGAACTCGGGCTCGAACCCATCGCCTGGTATCACAGCTCGGCAGCGGCGGGCTGCGACCCCAGCCGCATGGGCATCGGCCCGGTGCCGGCGGTCGAGCGGCTGTTCGCACGCAATGGCCTCGGCTGGAACGACATCGATCTCGTCGAACTCAACGAGGCCTTTGCGCCGCAAGTGCTCGCCGTGCTCAAGGGCTGGGGCTGGTCCGACGACGACAGCCGCATGGCGATGCTCAACGTCAATGGTTCGGGCATCTCGCTCGGCCATCCGATCGGCGCCACGGGCGGGCGTATCCTCGCCAACCTCACGCGCGAACTGCATCGGCGCGGCGGCCGCTATGGGCTGGAGACGATGTGCATCGGCGGCGGTCAGGGCATCGCCGCGATCTTCGAGGCGGCATGATGCAGGATTATTCGGATATCCGCGAAGAGGTCGCCAAGCTCTGCGCGCAGTTTCCCGGCCCCTATTGGCAGGCGAAGGACAAGGTCCGCGCCTATCCGAGCGAGTTCGTCGCCGCGCTCGGCGAGGCGGGCTATCTCGCCGCCTTGATCCCCGAGCAATATGGCGGCGCCGGCCTGCCGCTGTCGGCCGCCGCGGCGATCCTCGAGGAGATTCAGCGCCAGGGTTGCAACGGCGGCGCAGTGCACGCGCAAATGTATGTGATGGGCACCGTGCTGCGCCACGGGTCGGAGGAGCAGAAGGCGCGCTATTTGCCGCGCGTCGCGACGGGCGAGCTGCGGCTACAGGCGTTCGGCGTCACCGAACCGACGAGCGGCACCGATACGCTGAGCCTCAAGACCGTCGCAAAGCGTGAGGGCGATGAATATGTCGTCAACGGCCAGAAACTCTGGACCAGCCGCGCCGAGCATAGCGACCTGATGATCCTGCTCGCGCGCACCACCCCGCGCGAAGAGGCCGCGAGCCGCACCGAGGGCCTGTCGGTCTTCCTCGTCGATATGAAGGAAGCGCTTGCCGCCGGCACGCTGTCGATCCGTCCGATCGACACGATGATGAACCATGCGACGACCGAAATCTTCTTCGACAATATGCGCATCCCCGCCGCCAATCTGATCGGCGAGGAGGGCAAGGGCTTCCGCTACATCCTCTCGGGCATGAACGCCGAGCGCCTGTTGATCGCCGCCGAATGCATCGGCGATGCGAAGTGGTTCATCGACAAGGCATCGAGCTACGCCAAGGAGCGCGTGCTGTTCGGGCGGCCGATCGGCCAGAACCAGGGCGTGCAATTCCCGATCGCGCGTGCCTATGCGCAGATGCGCGCGGCCGAATTGCTCGTCCATGACGGCATCGCCAAATATGAGGCGGGCGACAATGCCGGCGCCGAGGCGAATATGGCCAAGATGCTCGCCGCCGAGGCCAGTTGGGCGGCGGGCGAGGCCTGCATCCAGACGCACGGCGGCTTCGGCTTCGCGGCCGAATATGACATCGAACGCAAATTCCGCGAAACGCGGCTGTATCAGGTGGCGCCGATCAGCACGAACATGATCCTGTCGTACGTGGCCGAGCATGTGTTGGGGCTGCCGCGCAGTTATTGAGGGCCAGATGAGAAAGGGCGGGCGCCCCATGTGACACCCGCCCTTCCCTTGCGACCCAAGAGCGAGCCCTTGGGGAAGTCTTGCGAAAGCTTATCCGCCGACCGTCACGCGGCCGCTGCGATAGCCCTTCTTGCGCATTTCCTTGACATAATCCTTGTCGGCATCGACGACTTCAGTTTCCCATTCGTCCCACGCGTCCCAGCGGTCCTCGCGGTCGGTCGAATGGCGCAGGTCGCTGACCAGTTCCTTTTCGGCCTCCAGGATGTCGGCTTTGTAATTATACCAATATTGGTTGACGACGCCCGCGATCGGCGCGGTGCGGATGTGCGGCGTCTCGAACCCCGGCGGCTTTGACCCATAGGGCACGGCGGCGAGGGTGGTGGCCGGGAGAGCCACAAGAATGGCGAGGGTGGTCCACTTTTTCATCGTCCATCTCCTGATTGACACGCCCCGTTGCCGGGGGTCGGAACAGGAACGAGCCAGACCGCGATTTTCTTCGCAGCTTGACGGGGATTCGGAACGGCTCGCGGTGGAATCGCCTCAACCGGGATGCGCTTCGTCGCCGACCGACGAGCGCAGCAGCCCGCGAAACACCTCCTGCGCGTCGCGTTTGCCCTGCGTCACGTCATAGACATCCTGCGCGATCGGCATCGCGAGCCCGTGTTTTTCGGCGAGCGCGATCACCGTCGGCGCGCTCTTCACCCCCTCGGCGACCATGTTCATGCCCGCGATGATCTCGTCGATCTTGCGCCCCTTACCGAGTTCGACCCCGACATGGCGGTTGCGGCTCAAGGGACTGGTGCAGGTCGCGATCAGGTCGCCCATGCCGGTGAGCCCGGCGAAGGTCTCGGCGCGCCCGCCCATCGCGACGCCCAGCCGCGTGATCTCGGCGAGCCCGCGCGTCATCAACGCCGAGCGGGTGTTGTCGCCTGCCCCCAGCCCGTCGCCCATGCCGACCGCGATCGCGATGATATTCTTGAGCACCCCGCCCAGCTCGCAGCCGAGCAGATCGGTGTTGGTGTAGACGCGGAACAGGCCCGAGTGGAACACCGGCTGCAGCGCGCGCACGACGATCTCGTCCTCCATCGACAAGACGCTCGCCGCCGCCTGCCCGCTCATGATCTCGCGCGCGAGGTTCGGGCCGGTGAGGACGCCGACGGGATGGCCGGGGAGAATTTCCTCGATCAGCTGGGTCATGCGCTTGCCCGACGACAGTTCGAGGCCCTTGGTCAGGCTGATCACCGGAACCCACGGACGAAGATGCGCCTTGGCTTCTTCGAGCACGCCGCGGAAGCTGTGCGAGGGGACGCCCATGATGAGGACGTCGGCACCCGCGACGACCTCGGCCATGTCGTTCGTCGCGCGGAGCGCCGACGGCAGGGTGATGCCGGGGAGATATTTGCGGTTCTCGCGCGCGCTGTTGATGCTCTCGACCGTTTCGGCGTCGCGGGCCCATAAAGTGATCGGCGCATTGCGCGACACCACCGACGCCACCGTCGTGCCCCAGCTCCCCCCGCCGAGCAGCCCCACCTTCAACCGCATGAACCTCTCCCTGTTTTTCGGGAGAGTGGCGGCTCAATCAGTGCTTGGCAAGAAAGCCCTTCATCACTGCAGCGGTCGCCTTGGGGTCCTCGATCATCGGGACATGGCCGACATGCTCGAAGATATGGCTCTCGCTCCCCGCGATCCCGGCTTCGAGCACCGGCACGCAGCTGACGTCGAGCAGCCGGTCATGGCGGCCCCAGATGATCTGCGTCGGCACCTTGACCTCGCCGAGCCGGTCGTTGAGCGGATGGTCGCGGCCCTCGGTCGCGATGACCCAGAAGATGGCGTCGAGCTGGTCGCGATATTTGAGCGCGTCGGCGTAGAAGACGGGCTTGAGCCGCGGCGGTAGATAGGGCGGTTTATGGACTACCATCGCGACCAGCCGGTCGGCATCCTCCAGATTGGCGATGATCAGCGGGTTATAATCCTCGTTCGCCGCCTGTTTCTGGAGGTCGCTTTCGTTCGCGCCATTGACCCCGGCGTTGTCGAGCAGGGTCAGCGTCGCGAGCGCGTCCGGATAATCGATCGCATAGCGTAGCGCGATCCAGCCGCCCATGCTGTTGCCTGCGACATGCGGACGGTCGAGGCCGAGCGCATCGGCGAATTGCTTGAGCCGCGCGGTCTGCGCCGCGATGTCATAGGCGAGCTGCGGGTTGCGCTCGTTCTGCCCGAAGCCCGGCAGGTCGGGCGCGATGATATGATAGTCGCGCGTCAGGTAAGGCGCGATCATCGACCAATTATCCTTGTCGCCAGCAAAGCCGTGGACGAGCAGCAGCAAGGGTTTGGCGGGGTCACCGCCCTCGAGATAGGGCCAGTCGCGGCCGTCGACCGCGACGCTCTTCTGCACCGTGCCGCCGCGCTTGCGCAGCGCCCAGCGAGCGAAGGCGACAAGGCGACCGGGGAATAGGAAATAGAGCAAAGCGAGGCTGATCAGCGGCGCGAAGATCAGGATGAGGAGGATACGCATGACTTTAAGACTGTCCTCTCAATCCGTTCGTGTCGAGCGTAGTCGAGANCGCGTGTCTCGACTACGCTCGACACAAACGCGATTTGCGGTGAGCTCAACGCGGCGGAACATGCGCGTCGAACCAGCCCACCAGATCGTCCAGCACCGCACCCTGTTCCGGCTCGTTGTAGATTTCGTGGAACAGGCCGGGATAGATTTTGAGAATCTTGTCCGCCGATCCGACATGGTCGAACAGATATTGCGACCCCGCGACCGACGCCAGGCTGTCCTTCTCGCCGTGCTGGAGCAGGATCGGCAGCGTGATTTTCGGCGCGCCGGCCTGCGCCGCAGCCATCGCGTCCATGAACTCCTTGCCCAGCCGCGCGCCGATCTTGCCGGTATAGACCAGCGGGTCGGCGAGATAGGCCGCGACAACGGCGGGATCGCGGCTGACGCCATTGGCATCCAAAGCCAGCACCCCGAGCCGTGGAAAAAAGCGCGACAGGAACCGGCTGATCCAGACGGTGAAGCGCGACGGCGGCGCGCCGGGGACGATCGCGGGTCCCGACAAAGCGGCGGCGACGAACGCCGACTGCCGCTCGATCAGGAACAGCGTCGAGATCAGCCCGCCCATGCTGTGCCCGAGCAGCAGCCGCTGCATATCGCCGTGGTTGACCTCGACGAGGGTCAGCAGTTCGGCCATGCCATCGGTGAACGCGGTAAAGCGCGGCACGAAGCCCGGCGTCCCGTCGGACCGGCCATGGCCCCAATGGTCGACCGCATAGACGGCATATCCCGCATCGGTGAGTCGCTTCGCGACATGCTCATAGCGCCCGGCATGTTCGGCGTAGCCATGCGCGAGCAGCACGACCGCCTTGGGCAATCCGGCGGGCAGCCAGTGGGTAACGTAGAGCGCGGCCCCCGCGCCCGCTGACCCTTGAGGCAGAACGAGCGCGCCCGAGGCCATCGTCAGCGCACCGCCTTTTTCAGCGCCGTGCTGCGGTGGCCGGGACCATCGTCGCCCGCCTTGTCGAGCTTCGCCAAAATCCCTTCGAGCGCGCGGCTGATCGCGGTCTGGGTGCGCACCATTTCGACCTTGGGCCAGGCGGTGCGCTGGCCGGTGTCGATCAGTTCGTCGATATCGTCCTGCGCAAGGTCGCTCAAAATCTTGGTCGGCGACCAGAATTTGGGCGGGCGGATGATGTTGATGTCACCGGTATATTCCTGATTGATCACCGAGCGCGCCATGTTCGCGATGCTGTTGAGCGGCGGGATCATCTCGAGCGGTTTCTGGAAGATCACCATATTGGCGTTGAGCCACGCCTTGAAGGTCGCCATCGACGCATGCTGGATGGCCTCGATCGGCGCCATCTGCTTGCGGGTGTCGCTGGCGAAGGGCAGCGCGATCGGGTTCGCCTGGCTGACGATATGATGATTGACGCCATACAGGCGTTCGAGCCTTTTGGTCGGGATGTCGTGCGTCACCGACCCGTCGACCCAGCGCCGGTCGGGCTGGTACGGCACGCGCGCGCCCTTGTCGTCGCGCGCCATCAGCATCACCGGCGGGAAGACACCGGGCACCGCGCAGGACGCGAGTACGGCTTCGCGGATCAGGACGTTCGGCGCGGTGATCGCATTGAGCAGCCGCCCGTTCTGATGCTTCTCGGCGGGCGCGACCGAGACGTTGAGGTGGCGGCCGCTGACCTCATAGGCCTCCTGAAAGGTCAGGTCGGGGATCAGGTCGGCGAGCCGGGCGCGGACCTCGTCGGGCGCCAGGCGCCTCGTGTCGGGGCCGCGCGCCGGGTTGGCGAGGCGGTCGCTTTCGAGGAAGGCGCCGATATCGGCATCCTTGCGGGTGCAGACGACCGCCGCGACGATCGACCCGCCGCTGGCGCCGGACATGATCGCGGGCAGCACGCCCTCTTCCCAAAGCGCTTTCACGACACCGATATGGAAGAAAAGAAAGCTTCCCGATCCTGAGAGCAACAGTGCCGAGCGGCCGTAGCAATGCTGGGCGCGGCGGAAAAAGTCGCGTTTTTCTTCGCGTCCGATGCTGCGCGACGCCGCGATCCTGTCGAGCGCCGCTACAACCTCTGCGACATACTCCTCGATCAGCCGCTTCGTACCAAACCGCGCCTTCGAATAGAGGCGCTCGTGCCCCATGCCGTCGATATTGCCGTGGATGCCCTCGTTGAGAACGAAGAGCAGCCCCTTGACGTCACCCGCCGCCGACAGGCTGCGCAGCCGTTCGAGCCGCGCGCGGATCGCCTTATAATCGAAATGCTTGCTTTCGTCGGCATCGCGCCAGACCTGCATCCCCGATTTCTTGTCATGCTCGCGCGCCGCCTTGGTCCAGGCGATATAATCGGACGCGGTCACGAGATCGCGGTCGGCGCTGAGCGTCGGGGTGAAAAGCATTCAGTGATCCTGCGAGACATGGTTTATTTTTTCGGAGTCTTGCGGGTTGCGTTGCCTTTGGCAACCGGTTTCCGTGCGGGCTTGGCGGTGGGTTTCGTCCCTCTTTTGGCCGAGGGCTTCACTGCAGCCTTGGGTTTGGCCGCCACTTTCGGCTTTGCCGTAGCGGCTTTGGGTGTTGGTGCGGGCTTTTCGGGCTTGGGTTCCGCCGCCATCAGGTCGGCGAAACTTTCGTCGATGCACGCACGGAAAAAGGCGATGTCGGGCATAATCGCGCGCTCGCCGATGATCGAAAAGGCAATGCGGCCGTTATAGCTCGGCGTCGCGATGAACAGCCCCATATTGTTCGCGAGCGGCGCCATGCCATGCTGCTGCACCAGTTGCGCACCCGCGAGATAGAGCGGCACCTGCGCGCCAGGCACGTTCGAGATGAAGAGGTTGGTGCCGCGCACCGCGAAGCGTTCGCTGGTCAGGATGCGCGCGACTGCGGCCATCGTCGCGCCCGGAATATGCTGCGACAGGTCGGTCATGATCCGCGCGCTGACCCCCGCCTTCGCCTCCTTGGCCTCGACCGTATAGTCGCGCACTGCGGCGAGCCGGTCGAGCGGATCGGCGATGTCGGTGCGGATCGGCACGCTCATCGCCGACACCTGGTTGCCGGGGGTCGATGCTTTCCCTGCTCCCTTTTCCTTGCCGCGCAGATTGATCGGCGCGACGGCGACGAGGCTCTCCTTCGGCAGTTCCTTGTGCTTCGCGAGATATTTGCGCAGCGCGCCGCCGACGGTGGTGAGCACGACGTCATTGACCGTCGCGCCCGGCACCTTCTTGCGGATCGCCGCGACATCGGCGAGCGCGACGGTGGTCGCGTCGAACATCTTGTGCGGGCCGACGGGCGCATTGAAGCGCGTTTCAGGAACGCCGGCGGTCATCCCGCGCTCGGCCATCGACTTGCGCGCCGAGGCGACGATCGCGGGCGAAACCTTGAGCAGCGCGTTCACGAACTTCACCGGCGACTGCATCGATGCCGACCAGGCGCGGGTCAGCGTCTCGGCGCTCGACGGTGCCCGGCCAAGATCCTCCGACGGCGGCGGCTCGGGAATCGCTGGCGTACCCTGTGCGTCGATGTCGCTCATCGCGATGAAGGCGTGCGCGCCCGAGGCGCCGTCGACCGCAGCATGGTGGACGCGGTGGAGCATCGCGAAGCTGCCCTTGGGAATCCCCGGAATCCGGTCGAGCCCCTCGATGATATAAATGTCCCACAGCGGGCGGTTCATATCCATCGGCTTCGAGAAATAGCGCGCGACCGCGATGCAGAACTGCCGCCAGTCGCCGGGCTCGGGCAGGCGCGCATGACTCATATGCGCCTCGATGTCGAAATGCTCGTCCTCGACCCAATAGGGATGGTCCATGTCGAAGGGCAGCCGGTGCAGCCGCCGCTTGAACAGGGGCGAGGTGTGGACGCGGCTTTCGACGTGACGAATGATGTCCTTGAAGCGCACGAAGCCGCCCGGCGCGGTCGAGGGATCGTAGATATAGACGCCCATGATGTGGGTCAGATTGTTCGCGGTCTGAGTGTAGAGGAACTGGGCGTCCTGCGCGCTGAGCTGTTTAAGCATCCTGTCCTCCTGTGGTCGGCAATCGGTCGGCGAGCGCCAGAGTGGCGAGGCGCATCGATTCCATGACGTTGGCGAGCCCGCGCAGTTCCATCAGCAGCGCGCGACGCGCGGCGAGGATGCCGGGGGTCGCGGGTTCGGCGAGCCCCATATGGCGCATCAGCGACAAGCCGTTGGCAAAAAGCAATTTGCCGATCGCCGCCTCGCTGCTGATTCGGCGGAGCAGCCAGGCCTGCTTGCCCTCGACCAGCGCGGCCGCCTCGATAGCCTTGTCATCGACCGCCTCGCCCGGCCGCGCGCGCGACAATATGTCGGCAACCACCGAATAGGCCTCGGCAAAGGAAAGCAGCACCGCATGGCCGACGAGCGGCTGGCAGCGGCGGATGAGCTGCGCCACGCCGCGGTCGCCGCTCGCGAGCCGCTTCGCCCAGGTCGGGTCGATGCGTGCAAGTTCGGCCGCGATCGCGGCATGATGTTCGTCGCGCGGCGGATAGAAGAATTCGAATTTGAACAGGTCGCGCAGGCGATCGACATGCGCCCAGAAAGCGGCGGTCGCATCGCCGCTGTCGGCATCGCGGAGCTGAAACAGCGCGATCTCGATCATCGCACGGTCGAGGAAATGATGGACGATGATATTGCGGTAATAGCTCGCCATCGGATGCTTGGCCGGGTCGATCGAATAGACATTTTCGCTGCCCGCCTCGTAACGGGTCAGCAGCCCGCTCTCGACCAGCGTGTCGACGGTGCTCGACAGCGCCCGGTCGTCGGCGCTTTCGAGTTCCTTGCTCAGCCGGATGCCGCGCGCGCGCGCCCATTCCTTGAGCGCTCCGATCGTTGCGAGCAGTTCCGCGGCGGTGACGCCGCGCGGTGCGGTACCGAGCAGGATCAGGCACATCACCGACGACACGGTCAACGGGGTGACGCGATTGGCCTCGACCGCGACCGAGAAAGCGATTTTTTCGAGCGCGCGCTTGTCCTCGGGACCCGGGGCATCCTCGATCACGATCGGCTTACCGATGTCGAGCCGGATGCGTCCCGACGGTTTCTTGAGGTTGCGCATATAGCCGACGAACCAGCCGAGGCTTTCGGCCTTCTTCACCCGCCCCGTCTGCTCGGCGGCATATTCCTCGACGTCGAGGATCAGGTCGAAGCTGGTGACGAAGGGCACGAAATGCACCCCCTTGGTCCCCGTCGCATGCGCGGCGTCGAGGACATATTTCATCAGGCCGTACTTCGGCGGCATCAGCTTGCCGAGGCGCGAACGCGTTCCCTCGAACGCCCAGCTGAGCGGGAAGCGCTTGGCGAGCAGCCAGGCAATGTAATGGCGCAGCACCAGCTTGTAGACCGGCTGGTCCTGAAAGCTGCGGCGCACGAAGATCATGCCCGAGCGGCGGTAGAATTCGCCCATCACCGCGATGTCGAGGTTCGCACCCCCGAACAGGTGCAGCATCGGCAGGTCATTCTCATAGGCGAGCCGGCTGGGCGTCGCGCCGTCGATATAGGTCTTGTGGGTGAACAGGATCGCGGTGGGATGTTCGCGCAGGATCGAGCGCAGCTTGGCGAGTTCGGCGGCGTCGACCTCCATCTCGGGCGCGTAGCCGCCGAACATCATGCGGTCGACGCGCGCGCGCAGGTCGAGGAACAGCGCCGAAGGCCGCGCGATGACCTCCTTCATCAGCGGTCGCGCCTCGCGGTAGAGGTCGCCGACGGGGCGCCCAAGCGTCACGGCCAGCTCGGCAAGTGCGGCGCGAAACTTGGGATTGGTGCGTAAGGAGTCGGCGACGAAGCGCGGCACCTTGTAGCGCGTGCCGCGTACCCCGCGTTCGGCGACATCGAGCGCGAGCGCGGCCTGCCGCGCGACAAAGCCCGCGAATTCGGGGCTGTCGGTCCCCTCGCCATCGCCGCCGCCGGTCTGCGCGCAATAGCGGGTCCGCAGCGTGTCGAGCGACGCCGCCTCGCCGACCAGGATCTGCGCGCGCCGCCGGTCGCGGAGCAGGATCAGGCGCGAGCGGAGCGGCCCGGGATGGCGCGGATCGCCGAAGATCAGGTGGCGGAATTTGAGCGCACGGTCGCGCTCGAACCCCGGGATGCGCCAGGCGACGCGCAGCGGCACGACCTGGCGCGACGGCGATCCGTCGAGCCGCGCCCGCAGCATGTCGAGCGGCAGTGCATGATCGTCATCCTCGATGTCGAGGCTGGTCCAGGCGGGCTCGCTGTCCCCCGCGGTCGCGTGGATCCAGTCAAGCAGCAACCGGCGCTCGACGCCATTGCGCGCGTCGATGATATAGAGCCGGTCGGCCGCCTCTTCCGCCACGATCGGAATGCGGGGCGTGCCGTCGGCCACCGCTTAGCCGGTCTTTCCCTTGCGGGCCGCCGGCTTTTTCGCGGGCGGCTTTTTCTTGGCTGCGGGTTTCGCGGCGGGCTTCTTCGGCGCCTTTTTCGCGTGCGCCTCGGGTGCGGGTTCGGTGGCGACCGATTCCGCCACCGTCTCTTCGGGCTGGCCGAGCGTGCGCAGGAACATGTTCCGCACATCGCGAACATGACCATTTATCGTCCGCGGCGTCCATTCCGACGTGTCGACCGGCGGCAGCACGGTGACGCGTACCGTCGCGGGGCGCATCACGAACTCGTTCTTGGGCGCGACGTCGGTGGCATTGTGGATCACGATCGGGACGATCGGCACCCCCGCCTGCATCGCCAGATGGAAGGCGCCCTTCTTGAACGGTTCGAGTTTCGGGGTCAGGCTGCGCGTACCCTCGGGCGAGATGCAGATCGACTTGCCCTCGACCCGGATCGCATCGACCAGCGGCTCCATCGCCTTGATCGCGCTCTTACCGTCGGCGCGGTCGACGAAGACGGTGCCGCCCCATTCCATCAGCTTGCCGAGGATGGGGATGTCCTTGATCTCCTTCTTGCCCACCCCGCCCATGTCGCGGCGGATGAGCTTGGCGAGGATCATCACGTCCGCCTTGCTCTGGTGGTTGAAGATGAAAACGCAAGGGCGCGACGACCAGAGATTTTTCTCGTCCTCGACCTCGAGCTCGACGCCGGTGATCGCGGTCGCGAAATCGCCGAACAGCCCGATCGAGAAATTCGCCGCCTCGCGCTGCGAACGGGTCAGCGCCCAGATCGGCAGGCCCGCGGCGAAGGCGCCGACGAGCGAGCCGGTGGCATAGATGGTGCGGGTATAGTCGACCCACGACGGGGTACCGCGGCTGCCGAAGCGCTGCACCGGCCAGCCCTTTTCTTCGGCGATGGCTTTCAGCTTGAGGTTCGGGTTGAGCGGGCGCGGTTTGCCGACGCGCTCGAGCAGTTCGATATCGTCGTCGCTGTCCGAATAGAAAAAGCTCTGATCGAGATCGAGGCCGAACTCGGTGGCCAGTTCCTCGGCGGCGAGCACCTTGCCCTCGCCAAAGCACAAAGGCCGGATGATGTCGCCGGTGAACACGCCATCCTCGATCTCATAGGCCGAGCATTTGATATGTTCGATGCCAAGGTCGCGCGCGGTCGGTTCGATCTGGTAGATCGTCGCCGACGAAATGATCGCGACGCGGTGGCCCTTCGCCTGATGCGCCTCGATGATCGCGCGCGCTTCGGGATAGATTTTGCGCGCGATATGCTTCTTGTAGAGTTCCTCGCCGAACTCGATGAAGCTTTCTTCGTCGACACCCTTCATGAACTTTGCAGCGCCCGACATCAGCCCCGAAAAGCCGATCGTGCCGAGGCTGTGCTGCGCGATGATCTGTGCGGTTTCGGCGATTTCCTCGACCGACATTTCGCGGCGCTGGAATTTCTCGCGCAGCATCGCGGTCGCCGAGTAGCCCGAGATGATCGTGCCGTCGAAATCGAACAGCGCGGCGATATGCGGCCCGGGCTCGGACGCGAGAACTTCTTCCAGATGCGGCTGCGGTCTCGGCACGCCTGTCTCCCCACGAACGGCTATATTGCCGCTTATCCCTGCACGATGACAGGTAAAATGGGGTTAATCAATGGCGCGAAAGCGCCGACGCCTCCCGTGCCAGCCCCTCGATCCGCGCCGGATCGAGCGGCCCCGACGGAACCACCCAGCTGCCGCCGACGCACAGCACGGCGTCGAGGGCGAGCCAGTCGAGCGCCGTCGCGGCGGTGATGCCGCCGGTCGGGCAGAAACGCGCCTGGCCGAAGGGACCCGCGAGCGCTTTCAAGGCCGGGATGCCCCCGCTGGTCGCAGCGGGAAAGAATTTGAAGCGGTCGAGGCCGAGGTCCATCCCGCGCATGATATCGCCGGCGTTCGCGGTGCCGGGCAGGAAAGGAATGCCGCTCGCCACCGCCGCCTTGCCGAGATTGTCGGTGAGCCCTGGCGACACAATGAATTCGGCGCCGGCATGGATCGCACTGGCGAGCATCGCGGGGTCGAGCACGGTGCCCGCGCCGACGATCGCGCCCTTGACCGCCTTCATCGCGATCAGCGCATCGAGCGCGGCGGCGGTGCGCAGCGTGACTTCGAGCACCGGCAGCCCGCCCGCGACGAGCGCTTCCGCCATCGGCACCGCGTCCTCGACCCGGTCGATGACGATCACCGGGATGACGGGGGCGAGGCGCATGATCTGGTCGATGGACTTGTCGGTCATACTCGCTTCTCTTTCTCGTCGTCCCGGCGAAGGCCGGGATCTTTGTGTTGAGTCATATTACACCGTCGAGATTCCCGCCTTCGCCGGGATGACGGGAAATTAAAGGACCTGCTCCATCGCCGCCAACACGGCCGACCCGCCCTTTTCGGCTTCGTCGGCGTGGAAGCGGAACAGCGCGAAGAGTTCGCGGCCGACGCCCACGGCTGGTGGTGGCGACGCGGCAGGACTGCGGGCGACCCAGATGGCAGGATCGACCAGCGCCAGCACCTCCCCCTTGCGCGCGCAGACGCGGACGATGTCGCCGTCGGCGAGGAGAGCGAGCGGGCCACCGATGCCGTCAGGACCCGGCAGGGCCTCGGGCGACAAATGGATCACCGCCGGCACCTTGCCGCTGGCGCCGGACATGCGGCCGTCAGTGAGGAGAGCAACGCGGAAGCCGCGATCCTGCAACACGCCCAATGCCGGGGTCAGCTTATGCAGTTCGGGCATGCCGTTGGCGCGCGGTCCTTGAAAGCGCACGACGACGATCACATCGCGTTCGAGTTCGCCCGCCTTGAACGCCGCGAGCACCGCGTCCTGGGTGTCGAAGATCCGGCACGGCGCCTCGATCGTCCAGCGATCCTCGGCGACCGCGCTGGTCTTGATGATCGCGCGGCCGAGATTGCCCGCGAGCAGGCGCATCCCGCCATCGGGCGAAAAAGGCGTCGCGACGGGGCGGAGGATGGCGTCGTCGCGGCTTTTCGCGGGCGCCGCCTGCCAGTGAAGTTCGTCCTCGACCAGCATGGGCTCGGCCGAATAGTCGGCCATCGTCCCACCGACGGTCAACACGTCGTCATGCAGCAGACCCGCATCGAGCAGTTCGCGCACCACAAAGCCGATGCCGCCCGCCGCATGGAAATTGTTCACGTCGCCCGCGCCGTTCGGATAGACGCGCGCCAGCAGCGGCACCGCGTGGCTGAGTTCGTCAAAATCCCGCCAGTCGATGATAATCCCCGCCGCGCGCGCGATCGCGGGCAGATGGATCGCATGGTTGGTCGATCCGCCTGTGGCGAGCAGGCCGATCACCGCGTTGACGATCGCTTTCTCATCGACGCAGCGCGACAGCGGGCGATAATCCTCACCGTCCCAGCCGATCTGCGCGATGCGATGCGTCGCGGCGCGCGTCAGTTCCTGCCGCAGCTTGGTACCGGGATTGGTGAAGGCGCTGCCGGGAATATGCAGCCCCATCAGCTCCATCATCATCTGATTGCTGTTCGCGGTGCCGTAGAAAGTGCAGGTACCCGCGCCATGATAGCTCGCCGCCTCGGCTTCGAGCAGTTCGTCGCGAGTGGCTTTCCCTTCAGCATAAAGCTGGCGGACGCGCTGCTTTTCCTTGTTCGCGAGGCCCGAGGGCATCGGCCCGGCGGGGATCAAAATCTGCGGCAGATGCCCGAAACGCAGCGCGCCGATGAGCAGCCCCGGAACGATCTTGTCGCAGATGCCGAGTAGCAGCGCGCTCTCGAACATCGCATGGCTGAGCGCGATCACGGTGCCCTGCGCGATATTGTCGCGGCTGAACAAGGACAGGTCCATGCCCGCCTGCCCCTGCGTCACGCCGTCGCACATCGCGGGAACGCCGCCCGCGACCTGCGCCGTCGCGCCCACTTCGCGTGCGAACAATTTGATCTGCTCGGGATAGCGGCCATAGGGCTGATGCGCCGAGAGCATGTCGTTGTAGCTGGTGACGATGCCGATGTTCATTTCGGCGCCGGACCGGATCGCGGGCTTGTCCTCGCCCGAGGCGGCAAAGCCGTGCGCGAGGTTGCCGCACGACAGATTGCCGCGGTTCGTTCCCGCCTCGCGCTGACGGTCCATCAAGTCAAGATAGGCCGCGCGGCGCGTGGCGCTGCGGGCGACGATGCGGTCGGTGACCGCGGCGATGGTGGGGTGGAGGGTGGTCATGGGTATTTCCTGATCCCCTCTCCCCTTGAGGGAGAGGGTTGCGAAGACTTGGCGGCGTAGCCGCTTAGTCGAAGCTGGGTGAGGGGTTGCGGTCGCCCTGCGACCGCGCGAGCCAGGGGCTCGCAACCCGTCATCCAACTGCGCCTAGCGCCTGCGGCGCAAGGCTCCGTATCCTTCTCCCTCAAGGGGAGAAGGGAAGAAGCCCGATCAATCATGCCAGCTCGCCCCATCGCGTTCGATCAACGCGATCGCCGCGCTCGGTCCCCAGCTGCCCGCGGTGTAATTTTGCGGCGCCAGGTCGACCGCCGCCCAGGCGTCGCGGATCGAATCGATCCACTGCCATTGCGCTTCGACCTCGTCGCGGCGCACGAACAGGGTCTGGTCGCCCTCGATGAAGTCGAGCAGCAGCCGCTCATAGGCAATGCGCCGCCGCTCGCCGGCAAAGCTGTGCGAGAGCGAGACGTCCATCGTCACCTCTTTCAGCTTCACGCCGTCGCGATCCAGCCCCGGCTGCTTGGCCATCACCTTGACCCGGATATTCTCTTCGGGCTGGAGATTGATGATCATGCTGTTGGCGTCGAGCTTCGGCGCGCCGACGCGTGCGAAGATATTATGCGGCACGGGTTTGAACTGGATCAGCACCTCCGACTTGCGCTCGGGCATTCGCTTGCCGGTGCGGAGGTAAAAGGGCACCCCCTTCCAGCGCCAATTGTCGATGAACGCCTTGATCGCGACGAAAGTCTCGGTGTTCGACGGCTGGCCCAGCTCGTCGGCATATCCGGTCACCGCCGCGCCTCCGACAGCGCCGCTGACGTACTGGCCCTTGACGCTGTGCGTCTTCGCATCCTCGGGCTTCATCTTGCGCAAACTGCGGAGCAATTTGACCTTTTCATCGCGCACGGCGGTCGAGGTGACGCTGGCCGGCGGCTCCATCGCGATGATCGCGAGCAGTTGCAGCATATGGTTCTGGACCATGTCCTTGAGCGCGCCGACGCCGTCGTAATAAGACACGCGGCCTTCGAGACCGACTGTTTCGGCCACCGTGATCTGAACATGGTCGATCGCCTGCGCGTTCCACAGCGGTTCGAACAACATGTTGGCAAAGCGCAGCGCGAGGAGGTTCTGGACGGTTTCCTTGCCGAGATAATGGTCAATGCGGAACACATGGTCTTCGGCAAAGGCGTCGCCGACCTCGGCATTCACCGCATGCGACGAGGCGAGGTCGTGGCCGATCGGCTTTTCCATCGCGATGCGGCATTCGGTGCAGGCGATGCCCGCGCTTTTCAGTCCCTGCGCGATCGGCCCGAACATCGATGGCGGGGTCGACAGATAGGCCCCGATGGGGCGGCCGAGCCGGTCGCCGAGCAGCGCCGCGAGCGCGTCATAGCCGGTGCCCGCCCCCGCATCGACCGGGCAATAATCGATCCGGTCGAGAAAGGCTGCAATCGCCGCATTGTCGAGCCGGTCTTCGGGCAAGTGCTCGCCGAGCGCTGTGCGGACCATTTGATGGCACGTCGCACGGTCCATTTGCGAGCGACCCGACGCGATGATCGTCAGCCCATCGGCGAGCAGCCCGTCGAGGTGGAGATTATAGAGCGAGGGAAAGAGCATGCGCTGAGCAAGGTCGCCCGTTGCCCCGAACAGGATCAATGTCTCGACTTTGACGCTCACAATCGTCCCCTTGAATATCCGTCGGCAGAAATGGCGGAGGGACCGCGTGAATGCAACGCGCATACGTAGGCCGGATACGAAGGTGCTGGCGACGTCGCCCCTTGGCAAATCAGGCGGCGCTGGCATAGGGAAACGTCATGCCCGACAGCGCCCAGCCCTATGATGTCATCGTGATCGGCGGCGGGGTCAATGGCGCGGGGGTAGCGCGCGATGCCGCCGGACGCGGGGCGCGGGTGCTGCTGATCGAGCAGGGCGACCTCGCGCAGGGCACCTCCTCGGCCTCGACCAAGCTGATCCATGGCGGGCTGCGCTATCTCGAACATTATGAATTCGGCCTGGTGCGCGAGGCGCTGAAGGAACGCGAAGTGCTGTGGAGTATCGCGCCGCATATCATCTGGCCGCTGCGTTTCGTGTTGCCGCACCGGCCGGGGCTGCGTCCGCGCTGGCTGCTGCGGCTCGGGCTGTTCCTTTACGACCATATCGGCGGGCGCAAGAAACTGCCCGCGACGCGCTCGATCGACCTGCGGCGCCACGAAGCCGGCGAGCCGCTGCAAAGCCAATATAGGCACGGGTTCGAATATTCGGACGGCTGGGTCGACGATGCCCGGCTGGTGGTGCTCAACGCCCGCGACGCCGCGAAACGCGGCGCGAAGGTCCGCACGCATATGCGCGCCGAGATGCTGCGCTGCGAAGACGGGCTGTGGATCGTCGAGGCGCGTGGCGACAACGACCGCAGCTATCGCTTCACCGGCAAGAGCGTCGTCAATGCGGCAGGGCCGGCGGTGCTCGACCTCTTGAAGCGCGCCGATGCCGAACCCGACCACAGGATGCGGCTGGTGCGCGGGTCGCATATCGTCGTGCGGCGCTTGTTCGCGCACGCCTATGCCTATTTTTTCCAGCTGCCCGACGGACGCATCTTTTTCGCCATTCCCTATGAGCGCGACTTCACGCTGATCGGCACCACCGACCTCGACCACGACGGACCGCTCGACGAGGTGAAGGCGAGCGACGAAGAGATCGCTTATCTCTGCGAAGGCGCGAGCCAATATTTCCGCGAGCCGATCACTCCCGCCGATGTCGTGTGGACCTATTCGGGGGTGCGTCCGCTGATCGAGGACGGGTCGGGGCGCCCCGAGGCCGCGACCCGTGGTTACCGCATCGACGTCGACATGGACGAAGGCGCGCCGCTGCTCACTATCTATGGCGGCAAGATCACCAGTTATCGCCATGTCGCCGAACATGCGGTCGACGAACTGTCCGATCATCTGGAGGCGGTGTCGGTCCGGCGCTGGACGGCGACCAAACCGCTGCCCGGCGGTGATTTTCCGACCAACGGCGCCGCCGCGCTCAAGGCCGATATCAAGCTCGCCCACCCCTTCCTGCCCGCCGCGACGGTCGATCGCATCGTCAAGGCCTATGGCACCGAGGCGCGGGCGTGGCTGGGCAAGGCCGAGGGCTGGGACGAACTCGGCGGCGAAATCGCACACGGCCTGTCCGCCGCCGAAGTCGGCTGGCTGGTGACGCACGAATGGGCGCGGACGACCGACGACATATTGTGGCGGCGGAGCAAGCTGGGGCTGCATTTCAACGCCGATGAGGTGGCGAAGCTCACGGCCCATCTCGCGGAATATCCGCGCTAAGCCCCTGCCATGATCGCGAGCGCATCGGCGCCCGCCGGGAAATGCAGGCGTCCGCCCTCGTCGTGCACAGCCTGCCAAACCGCTTCGGCGACATCGGCTTCGGTGGTGAACAGCGCCGGTTCGGCCATGCCCGCGAGAATCGGCTGGGCGTAGGTCCAATAGGGCTCGGGCAGCACGTCCTCGAGCCTGATGGCGGTATTCTGCGCGAAGGCGGTGGTCGGGCCATAGCCGGGCTCGACCAGCTTCACCGCGATGCCGAGCGGCGCGAGTTCATGCACGAGGCTGCCGGTGAAGCCCTGGATCGCCGACTTGCTGCCGGTATAGGCGGCCGCCAGCGGAAAGGGTGCGAGCGTCGCCGAGGACGTGACGTTGACGATCGTGCCCGACCCGCGCGCGCGCATCCCGGGGATCACCGCCCGCGTCATCGCGATCGTGCCGAGGGTGTTGGTCGCATAGACGTCGCGGATCTTCGCCATCGGCGAGGCTTCGAGCGCGCCGAACAGGCCGATGCCGGCGTTGTTGACGAGCACGTCGATCGGACCCGCGGCATCGATCGCGGCGGCGATGCTGGCGTCGTCGGTGACGTCGAGGGGGAGGAGGCGGAGATTTTCGGAAGCCTGCAAAGGTGCCGCGGAGGGTGTGCGCATGGTGGCGATGACTTTCCAGCCGCGGGCGTGGAAATGGCGGGCGGTTTCAAGGCCGTAGCCCGACGAGCAGCCGGTGATCAGGATGGTTTTCATGGAGGTCGTTCCTTTCGGTTGGCGGTGAAAGACCTATGGACGCGAAGATCAGGACTATCTACAATCTCAAGTCCATATTTCATTATAGATCGTCTCCATATGCTCGACCCGCTGTCCGACCTCATCGCCTTGCTGCGGCCCAGCACCGTCTTTTCGAAGGGGATCAGCGGCGCGGGGCGCTGGGCGGTGCGCTATTCGGATTTCGGCCATCCGGGTTTCTGCACCATCCTCGACGGGTCGTGCCGGCTCGCGGTCGACGGGCAGGCGCCGGTGACGCTGGCGGCGGGCGATTTCGTGCTGTTGCCGGCGACGCCGGGCTTCACCCTGTCGGGCTTCGAGGCGGCCGAACCGATAGCGCTCGATCCGCATGCGACGGCGGGGATCAGCGGCGAGGTGCGGCACGGGAGGCAGGATGGCGAACCCGATGTGCGGATGATGGGCGGCCATTTCGCCTTCGCCTCGCCCGAGGCGGGGCTGCTGGTGTCGCAATTGCCCGCGATGATCCACCTCCGCGGCGCCGAGCGGCTGTCCGCGCTGGTCGCGATGGTCCGCGAGGAGACGGGCGCAGAGCGGCCGGGCCGCGACCTGCTGCTCGCGCGGCTGGTCGAGATCCTGCTGGTCGAGGCGCTGCGCGCGGTCGGCGGCGAGGACACCCCGCCGGGGCTGTTGCGGGGCTTGAGCGATCCACGGCTCGCGGCGGCGATCCGGCGGATGCACGCCGAACCCGCACGGTCATGGACGACCGCAGACCTTGCGAAAGAGGCGGCGCTGTCGCGCTCGGCCTTCTTCGACCGCTTCGCGCGCATCGTCGGGGTGCCGCCGATGGAATATCTGCTCGGCTGGCGGATGAGCCTGGCGAAGGATCTGCTCCGCCGCGGCACCGGGCGGATCGAGGAGATTGCCGAGCGGGTCGGTTACGGATCGGCGAGCGCGTTCAGCACGGCGTTCGCGCGGCACGTCGGGGTGCCGCCGAAGCGGTTTGCGATGGCGGCGGGCTAGGCGGGCTTGGCATCCGGCTTTTTGCGCTTGCGCGACGCCTCGTCGCGCAGCCGGTTCTCACGCTGTGCCAGTTCCTCGAAGCGGCAGAGCGGGATCGGTGCGGGCGGTTTCTTTTCTTTAACCATATACAACCTCGTCACCCCGGGCTGACCCGGGGTCCCGCTCATCTTGGTCGAAAGCGGAACCCCGGATCAAGTCCGGGGTGACGAAAAATCAGGCCGCGTCGGCTTCTTCCTCGGCGGGCAGGCGGATCATATAGTCGAACGCCGACAGCGCCGCCTTCGAGCCTTCGCCCATCGCGATGACGATCTGCTTGTACGGCACCGTCGTGCAGTCGCCCGCGGCAAAGATGCCCGCCTGGCTGGTTTCGCCGCGATGGTCGACCTCGATCCCGCCATGGCGCGACAACGCAACGTCGCCGCCGAGCCATTCGGTGTTGGGGACGAGGCCGATCTGGACGAAGATGCCTTCGAGTTCGATCTGGTGTGCCGTGTCCTTGTTGCGGTCCTTATAGCTGAGGCCCGTCACCTTCTCGCCGTCGCCGAGCACTTCGGTGGTCAGCGCCGAGGTGATGATCCGGACGTTGGGCAGGCTCGCCAGTTTCCGCTGCAGCACCGCGTCGGCGCGCAGCTGGCTGTCATATTCGATCAGCGTGACATGCGCGACGAGGCCCGCAAGATCGATCGCCGCCTCGACGCCGCTGTTGCCGCCACCGATCACCGCGACGCGCTTGCCCTTGTAGAGCGGGCCGTCGCAGTGCGGGCAGTAGGCCACGCCCTTGTTGCGATATTGCTCCTCGCCCGGCACGCCGATCTGGCGCCAGCGCGCGCCGGTCGACAGGATCACCGTGCGCGCCCTGAGCGACGCGCCACTCGCGAGCTTCACCTCATGGAGGCCGCCTTCGACCTTCGCGGGGATCAGTTTCTCGGCGCGCTGGAGGTTCATGATGTCGACGTCATAGTCTTTGACGTGCTGCTCGAGCTGCGCGACGAGCTTGGGCCCTTCGGTGTGCTGGACGGAGATGAAATTCTCGATCGCCATCGTGTCGAGCACCTGCCCGCCGAAGCGTTCGGCGGCGATGCCGGTGCGGATGCCCTTGCGCGCGGCATAGATCGCCGCCGCGGCGCCAGCGGGGCCACCGCCGACGACGAGCACGTCGAACGCGTCCTTGGCCGCGATCTTTTCGGCGGCCTTGGCTTCGGCGCCGCTGTCGAGCTTGGCGATGATCTGTTCGAGCTCCATGCGGCCCTGACCGAATATCTCGCCATTGAGGAAGATCGTCGGCACCGCCATGATCTTGCGCTCCTCGACCTCGGCCTGGAACAGCCCGCCGTCGATCGCGGTGTGGGTGATGCGCGGATTGACGACCGACATCAGGTTGAGCGCCTGCACGATGTCGGGGCAATTCTGGCACGACAGCGAGAAATAGGTTTCGAAATGATAGTCGCCGTCGAGCGCGGCGACCTGTTCGATCACCTCGGGCGCGACCTTCGGCGGATGGCCGCCGACCTGGAGCAAAGCGAGGACGAGCGAGGTGAATTCATGCCCCATCGGGATGCCGGCAAAGCGCACGGCGACCGCGGCATCGCTGGCGCGGCGGATGAGGAAGCTGGGCCGGCGCGCGTCGTCGTCGGCCCGGGTCACGCTGACCTTGTCCGAGAGCGCGGCGATGTCGTCGAGCAGGGTCGCCAGCTCGGCCGATTTGGCATCGTCGCCGAGCGACGAGATCAGTTCGATCGGTTCACGAAGATTCGTGAGGAGGCCTTGAAGCTGCTGCTTCAGATTGGCGTCGAGCATGGGGAGCGTTCCTGCGAGAGGGGGAGAGAAACCGTGGGGCGGCGATCATGCCGCCGCCCCTCCGGCATTATGCGGTCGGCTTAGATCTTGCCGACGAGGTCGAGCGAGGGCGCGAGGGTTTCGGCGCCTTCTTCCCACTTCGCGGGGCAGACTTCGCCCGGGTGGCTGACCCAATACTGCAGCGCCTTGATCTTGCGGAGCAGTTCGGCGGCGTTGCGGCCCACACCCTCGGGGGTGATTTCGAGCAACTGGATTTCGCCATTGGGGTCGAGCACGAAGGTGCCGCGGTCGGCGAGGCCGACGCCCGGACGCAAGACTTCGAAATTGTTCGAAATCACGTGGTTCTGGTCGCCGACCATGTAGTAATTGATCTTGCCGATCGCCGGCGAGGTGTCGTGCCAGGCCTTGTGGCTGAAATGCGTGTCGGTCGACACGGCATAAACCTCGACGTCCATCTTCTGCAGCGTCGGGTAGATGTCGGCGAGGTCTTCGAGTTCGGTCGGGCAGACGAAGGTGAAGTCGGCCGGGTAGAAGAAGAAGACCGCCCACTTGCCCTTGACGCTCTCGTCGCTGACGTCGACGAACTTGCCGTCCTTGTAAGCGGTCGCGTTGAAGGGTTTGATGGTCGTGTTCAGAACGGACATTGGGAGAGCTTCCTTTTGTTGTTGGAGCCCTCCCCTAGCCATGTTTGTTGCAGTGCGGAAAGTGAAAAAGTCCGGCGCTTTGATCGAAAATATCGATCAATGGCGCAACATCAGGATTCCTGTCCCGGCGTCGGCAGCAACAGGAAATGCGTGCCCGCCATCGCCACCAACACACACAGCCCGAACAGGATCGAATGCGGTGCGCTGTCGGGTACATAATATTCGCCCGCGACGCCCCTGCTCCAGTAAATATGCCGGAAAAACAACAGCGACAGGCCGACCAGCACCGCGCCCGTCGCGACGATGACGTTGCCGGCGCGAAACGCCCCGGGCTGGTCGCTCCATTCGCCGTCGCGGTCGGCGAAGGCCCATGCCCCCGCACTCTGATAGGCGAACATGCCGCAGAAAAGCCCGAGGACGAACCAGATCNCCCCGACGATGTCGATGACGACGAGCCAGCCGGTCAGGACGACGGCCGTCTTGGCCGCCACCGCCACGCCGCGGACCATTCAACGTGCCTCCATCGCCGCGACGCATTTGTCGATATTGAGCGCGCCATAGTCGAAGATGTGCCGGCTACCGTCGGTGAGGGTCACCGTCGCTTTCTTGCTGAACAATTTGCGCTGGACCTCGATGTCGGTGATCGTGTCCTTTTCGATCGCCAGCTGACCCGCGACGACATGGTTCGTCAGCACGCCGATCAGGCTCGCCTCCAGCTTCGCATCGTAAAGTAGGCGCTGGTTCGTCACCGTCAGCTTGCCATTATATTTGCCGCCGCCGGGCGGGTGATAGAAGAGCGTCCAGTTGTCGATCGCCTGTTCACCGGGGCGCAGGTCGTGGGCCATGATCCTTCCTTTCGTGTCGTCGAAGCGCGCTCGCCTAGGCCGAGGGCGGCGGGCAGCGATCGGCCTCCTGCCCGGCCCAGACCGCGAAATCCTCGAACGGCCGTTTCTGGAACTCGGCGTCGACCGCGTCGGCGGCCGCCTTGATCGCAGCGTCGACCTGTTCGGGCTTGTGACCGATATTCCCCCCGACATTGCGGGCGATGCCGCGATAGGCCTCGGCCGCCGCTGCGCGCTGGGTCGCGGTGGCCGCCATCTCCGCGTCGCCGCCCTGCTCGGACAACACTTTGTAGAGCCGCGCCACCGCGTCGAAACTGGCCTGGCAGCGGACCGCGATGTCATAACCCGCGGTGTCGATCTCGGCCGACGCCGCCTTGGCCTTTTCCGCCTTCTGCTCGGCCGATTCGCCGCAACCGGCCAGCCCGATCGCGAGCAGCGCGATCATCATCCCTGTTTTCATGCCCCCGTCTCCCCTGTTGTTCCTCACGCGATTTCCTTGCCGACCAGCATCTTGCCCATCTGCCGCGACGAGCCGTCGAAAAAGCCCGCCTCGCCATGCCATTCGCGCGGGTTGCGAAAGGTGCCGAGCAGGATGTCGAAGATCGGGATGTCGCCATAATTATAGGCGTGCAGCCCGCGTTCGTGATGCACCGAATGGCTTTCGGGGCGTGTGACCAGATAGCCGAGCCAGTGCGGGGTGCGGACATTGGCGTGCTGGAAGATGGTGCAGAAGGTCGCGACGACCGACACCACCAGCGCCGCCTCCGCCGTCAGGCCGATGCCGAGCACCAGCGCGCAGCTGCCGACGAGCGCCCAGCCGATCATGTCGAACGGGTGGAAATAGAAGGTGCCCCAGATGTCGACGCGTTCGGCGCTGTGGTGCATCTGATGCAGCCAGCGCCACAGCGGCTGGACCTTGTGCATCGTCCGGTGCCAGGCATAGATCAGGAATTCATAGACAAAGAAACCGATCGCGACCTGCGCCCAGAAGGGCCAGCGCGACCCGTCGACCAGCTGATATTGCCCGAGCGTCGTATCCCAGAGCAAAGGCGACCAGGTGGTGACGCCGAAATAGAGCGCGGTGAAGACGAGGCCCTTTGCGCGCCACAGCGGCACGTCGGGAAAATTCCGCGCGCGAAACAACAGGTCGAGCGCGGCGAAGACCCCGAACATCGACAGCGCGATTACATGATAGATGCCGAACATCGCGGTGCCCCCTGGCTGCTGGCTTTGGTCCGGCCTTGCTATGGCATCGTCCGGGACGACGATAGTATACTTGCGGTCGCTTTTATTTTCCCGCAGAAATGCTGGAAATTCCAGCAAGGACGAAGGGGCGTCGGCGATGGAGGGATTGGATAGTGGAGCGTCCGCCGCGGCGGATGCGTCCCCGGCGCCGCTGGCGAAGGGCAAGCGGACGCGCGAGCGGCTGCTCGACGCCGCCAATGACGCGATATTGACCAAAGGCTTTGCCGCGACCTCGATCGACGAACTGGTCGAGGCCGCGGGCATCACCAAGGGCGGTTTCTTCTATCATTTCCGCGACAAAGGCGACCTTGCCCGGCAATTGCTGCAGCGTTTCCTGGAGGAGGACGACGCCGCGATGGACGTGCTGACCGACCGCGCGCACGACCTGGCCGAAGACCCGATGCAGCGCTTCCTGATCTTCCTCGACCTCTATGCCGACATGATGGACGAGATGGAGGACGTGCATCCGGGCTGCCTTGTCGCCGCGATCATCTATCAGGAGCAGGCGTTCGACCGCGAGGTGCGCGCCTTGTTGTTCGAGGCGGCGATGCGCTGGCGTGCGCGGTTCCGCATCTGGTTCATCGCGATCGGCGAACGCCATCGCCCCGTCGCACCGATCGACCTCGACACGATCGCCGACAGTTTCAGCGCGGTGATCGAAGGATCGATCGTGCTCACCCGTGCACTCGGCGACCACCGGCTGATGGGACGCCAGCTGCGGCTGTTCCGGTCGATGGTGCAGGCGGCCTATGGGGTGACCTGAAGCGGCGCCTTGCGGCGCGACCGGCCGCATGGCAAGATTTGCGCATGATGGGCGGGGCGGACAATCGATTGATAAGGCTGGATTTGCCGGGCGGGGTACGCGTCACCGCGTCGGACGACCCGGCATCGCCGGTGCTGGCGCGCTTCTTTTCGGGCTACGACCGCGCCTTCGTGCTGCCCGACGAGCGCGAGGAACTGGGCGGGTTCGCAGCGTGCCTAGCGCTCAACGCAAGCCATCGCCACGCCTATGGCCGCACCCATAGCGAGCTAGTCGCGATCTTCGAGGATGAAGGCGGGACGTTGCTCGGCGGCGCGAACTTCCTTGCGACCGCGATCGACCGCGGGGCCGCGCTGCCCCCGGCGGCGGTCGCGCTCAACTATGTCTATGTCGAGGAGGCGGCGCGCGGGCGCGGGATGCTGCGCGTCATCCTCGGCGCGGTGCGGCGGCTCGCGGTCCTCGCGCTCGGGCTCGATCCTGCCGGACCCGCGCCGGCGGTCTTCATCGAACAGAATGACCCGTTGCGGCTGACCGCCGAGGAATATGCCGCCGACACCGCGCATTCGGGCACCGACCAGGTCGACCGCCTCGCGATCTGGGCGCGGGTCGGCACGCGCATCGTCGACTTTCCCTATATCCAGCCGGCGCTGTCGACGGAGCAGCAGGCCGACGACGGGCTGATTTACGCGGCGGTCGACTATCCCGGCGATGCGGTCGATGCGGGGCTGCTCCACGACCATCTCGAAAGCTTTTTCGGCATTTCGGTGCGCAAGGGCGAAGACGAGGCGCCGGGCGGAGTGGCGGCGGCGCAGCTCGCGGCGCTGGCATCGCGGGCCGCCCCGGTCGCGCTGTTGCCGATGGAACCGGCGATCGCCTGGCTGCGCGCCGGGCGGCGGACCGCGGGCCATGACGGCTTCCGCGCGCTCGCGGCGGCGGCGGACGAGAGGGAGGACTAGCCGATGGCGCTGCGGGGCGACTGGGACGATGCGCAGGGCTTTGAAAGCGCGAAGTCGGGCACGCTCTATTGGACGCTGTCGCTCTATATCGATCCCGACCGCGTCGCCGAGGCGGTCGGGCAAAAGGGCAAGCCCGTCGCGCACGGCCAGTTCGGCGCGGTCCAGCGCGCCCACCTGCCCTCGGTGATGCTGCGCAATGCGATCGACCCGCTGTTCAACGACATCGCCGACCGCGAGGTGCAGGGCGAGGTGCAGGAGCATCTGATCGCCGCGATCGATGCGCCCGCGGGCGACTATCCCGCCACCCCGGCGGGCGAGCGCGCGCGGCGCAAGGCGGCCGACAGGGCGATCCGCCGTCACGAACGGCTGATCTTCAAGCTGCCGCCCACGATCGAATGGTCGACCGAAGGGCTGACCTATCGCGCCGCGCCGCCGGGGCTGAAGGACGATCGGGCGGTGCGCTTTCGCCGCTTCTGGCTGGCGCACAACAATGGCGGGCTGAGCTATCATCTGAGCTTCAGCCACCATTATGCCTCGCTCGCCGCGCCCGGCGACGAAGGCGGCTATGATCCCGCAACCTATTATTTCCTGTCGCTGCTGCAAAAGCTTGCGGCGCCGAAGGAATTCGAACTCGACGCGCGCCACGGCGGCGAGGCGTCGGTGTTCGACGACAAGCTGGGGATCGCGCCGCTCGACGATATCACGGTCCGCGGCGCGCGCGGCAAGGCCGAGCGGTTCTGGCCCTTTGTCCGCGAACAATTGCTGCGCGACGGCGAACGGCTGTTCCAACGCCTTGCCAAGGTCACCGGCACGACGCCGATGGCCGACCTGAGCGATGTCCTGATCGACAAGGTGCCGTTCATCGAGGTGCCGGGGCTGAAGGTCCCCAAATCGCGCTTCATGTTCCTGATCCACGACGAGCGCTTCTTCAAACGGCTGATGCCGCTCGATCCCGCGTCGGGGGAGAGCGCGGCGCGCAAGGCGATGGTGCAGGAACCCTGTTACCAGCCCTATCAGGACGAGCTCGCCGAGCGCGTCGACAAGGCGTCGAAGGGCAAGGGCGTCGTCCAGCTCGACACGACATTCTGGGATTGGGTGAAGGCGCGGCCCGACTATGCGGACTGGATCGACGGCGCCCGCCCGAATTTGCGGGCCGTCGGCGGCGGCGGCTTCGCGAGCGTCGGCGCGCTGGCTGAGGCGATCCGCGCCGACGGCGCCGAATGGGCGGAATATGATGCGAGCGGTCAGGTCGCATCGGTCACCCCAATGCCCAGGATCCCGGCCTTCGAAGCCGGCCGGACCGATTGCCTCGACTATCTGTTCCTCGCCGGATTCAACCAGAATATCATCGATTTCATGAACCAGGACACGTCGGAGATCCTCGACAGCATCGACCCCATCTATCCCGACAGCAGCGAACAGTCCGACGAGCGCTTCTTCGTCCGCTATGCCAACCACCGCGCGATGATCAGCTATGTGCCGCGCAGCCGCAGTCTCGAAACCGGCAACGACTATATCGGCACCTGCCCCTATGCGTTCCTGATCCACGCCATGTCGCTGCACAACGAGTTCCTCGCGCGCGAGCATGAAGCGAAGAGCATGGCGCGGATCGAGCGCATCGAATGGCATGTCGCCAATGGCGAATGGCAGGCCGACAAGCGTCGGCAACAAGCGCCCGCGCCGCCGAGCGCGGCGGTCGAACGGCTGAACCTGCGGGAGCAGCTGACCGGTCACGACGATTTCGACAAGGCCGAAACCGCGATCAACCAGGCCAAGCTCGCCGAGTACAGGGAGTATGAGCGCTTCCGTTATGCCAACCCCTTTCGCTACGACACCGAGCGCGACGTCTTCACCAAGCTGGAGGAACTGCGCGGCACCAAGCGCAAGAAGGACGCGCTGGCGCTCGCGGTAGCGAGCCTCGAGGATCATGCCAGCGATCTGCAGCGGCGCCATCAGGCCGATGCCGACCGCGCGGCGGCCCGGCGCGAGACCCAGTTCAACATCCTGCTCGGCGGCACCGGGATCTTCGGCGCCGGGCAGATGATCTACTGGATCGGCGACACCGCCGTCGGCGGCACCAGCGCCACCGCCGATTCGAAACCCGTCACGCTCGACTATCTGGGGCTGCCCGGCGTCGAGCTGACGGGACCGCAGATCATGCACGCGACCGAGACGGTCATGGCCTATGCGCTGATCCTCTTTATCTTCGCGCTTCTCTATATCGCCTTCGACGTCCTTTGGACGCGGC
>NZ_LMGF01000003.1:994210-1126871 GCF_001427085.1 Sphingopyxis sp. Root1497 | reverse complement strand
GGATCGCGGCGCGGCTGGCGCGGCTCCGCCCGCCGCGCCGATGATGGCGGCTATGCCCGTCCGGATCGAGACGATCGGCGACGAGGCGCAGCCGCTCTGCATCCTCGACGATTTCGCGCCCGACCCCGACGCCCTGCGCGGATTCGCTGCCACCGCCGCGTTCGAACCCGCGCTCCATCATTATCCGGGCATCCGCGCCGCGCTGCCGCCCGGATATTTCGACGCGGCCCTGCCCGCGATCGCCGAGGCGGCGGCGCGCGCCTTTGCCCGCACCGGCCCGGTCACGATCATCGACGCGAGTTTCTCGATCGTCACCACGCCGCCGGCAGCCCTCGGCATCGCGCAGCGCCTGCCGCATGTCGATGCCTTCACCCCCGACCGCATCGCCTTCATCCATTATCTTTCCCCGGAAGGCGGCGATGGCACCGCCTTTTTCCGCCACCGTTCAACGGGGTTCGAGACGGTGACCGAGGAACGGCGCGCGCTTTATTTCCGCCAGCTCGACACCGAACTGCGCCATCGCGGCCCGCCGCCGGCCGCCTATGTCGCGGGCGATACGGCGCTGTTCGCCCAGGCCCATGTCGCCGAAGCGCGCTATAACCGCGCGCTGCTCTATCGCAGCAGCAACCTTCACAGCGGCGCGATTTCGCCCGAGGCCGCGTTGTCGCCCGATCCGCGCCAGGGGCGGCTGACGATCACGGCGTTCCTGTCGATCGGCTGAGACGCGGGACGGTGGCGGCCGGCCGCCATGGGGTTCATCGGTCGGCGCTCACCCTTGTCAAAGGCCCGGCGCCCCACTATTCCGCGCGGATGCAGCCCCCGGCCCCTCGACCAGCGGTCGCCGCGACCAAAGATAGCATCCGCTGAGCCCTGTTCCAGCCACGCCCTATGCCAAGCAGCTCAGCATCGGGCGGGGACGCCGTGCGCTTGCCATAAGCCTGACCGTATCGATCACCGGGCTTCTGCTGCTTATGCTGCTCTCCTTTGGCCGCGACCAGCCGCCGAAGAAGAAGGAAGAATATGTCAGCATGGTCAGCCTCCCGGCCAGCGAGATCGCCGAGGAAGCGCCCGAACCAAGTAGCCCGAAGAGCAAGCGGGCCGAGGACAAGCCTGTGCCGCCGCAGCCGACGCCTGCCGAACCGGCCAAACCATTACCCCCGACAGCCGTCGAACCGAGGACCGCGCCGACCATGGCGCCGCCATCCGAACTGCCACCCTTGCCGACGGTTCCCCGGATCGGCGTTCGTCCACCCGGCGGGGCTGTCTATGGGCCGCCCAACAAGGGAGGCTCGTCCTCGTCCAGCGACACGGCGCGGGTGGGAACGGCGCCCAATGGCGAGCCGCTCTATGCCGCCGCCTGGTATCGTGAGCCGAGCAATGACGAGTTGCGCGGCTATTTGTCCACCGCCAGCGGCCCCGGCTGGGGGCTGATCGCCTGCCGCACGGCGCCGGATTATCGTGTCGAGGATTGCGTCGGGCTCGACGAATATCCCACCGGATCGCAGATCAATCGCGCAGTGCTCGCTGCGGCGTGGCAGTTCAGGGTACGGGCTCCGCGGCGCGGTGGACAGGCCATGGTGGGCAGTTGGGTCAGGATCCGAATCGATTACAGCAATGGACGGCGTTAGGAGCGATGGCGGAGCGTGACGCCTTTGAGCATCTGGCGTACCCGTAGCGATGACAGTCCGGTGAACGGCCAGGCCGGAGATACGCCTGTGGCAATGCGCATCGCATCGGGATAGGTGTGCGGCGCAAATTCAGATCCTTCAGGTAGACCCATGGCCCGCAGACATTCGAAACATGATCCCTATGGAGACCTGCACCGCGAGGAGACACCGCCGGCGACGATACCGTCCTGCTGGCTCTGCGGCCGCCCCACCGGCAAAACCATCGTCTGGCACCATCCCGTCCCCAAAAGCCGGGGCGGCCGCGATGTTGTTCCCATGCATTCGATTTGCCAGCAGACGCTGATCGCCAATTTCACGAATTCCGAGCTGCAGCGCTACGGGATGGATGTGGAGGGCCTCCTGGCCCACCCCAATGTGCGCAAATTTGTCGATTGGGTGGCGAAAAAAGATCCCGATTTCACCGCGACCACGGCCAAGAAACAACGTTGATCGGACGGGCCTTCTGCAAATCGGGCGGATAGCCATAACGCACCGGCAGCTTTCGAAGCTCAATCCGCCTTTTTGCGGGGACATTTTCTTTCTGCGTCCAATCGACAGTCACAGCGCTGCGGATTGTCTTGACCAACAGTTGAGCGAGGGTGCGGAGCGTTTCGCGCTCCATCAAGTCTCCGGCTGATCCATTCTCTGCCAAGGCATCGCAAAAGGCTAACTCTTCAGCGGCCATGGCAGGAAGGAAGCCGGGATTGGATCTAACCCCGCACCGCGTTGACGGACAGGAGCCAAACCCAATCAATATTGCCACTTCGCCTGCACCGCGATCGTGCGAGGCGGCTGGATGAACTTCGAAATGACCCCGGCCGCGAGCGGCGTGTTGAAGGCGTGGCTCGCGGTCAGTTCGTCGGTCAGATTCTTGCCCACAATCGCGAGTTCCCATTTCTTGTTCGACGCGCGAATACCGAGCCGAAGGTCGAATTTGGCATAGCTGTCCTGCGCCGCCGCCGGATTATAGCTTTCTTCGAGGAACGCGCTGCTGCGATAGGTCATGCCGCCGTTGGCGACGAAATCGACCGAATCGCTAACCGGCACCGCAATATCGGCGAACAGCGTCCCGCTCCATTTGGGAGAGCGCGGCAGCGGCCTTCCGGCGGCATTGTTGTTCGCCGGCACGCAGGTCGGGTTGGTGAACGGGCACGGCGCGCCGGGGAATTCGATGAATTTGGCATCGAGATAGGCAAGCGAGCCGTTGAGCGACACACCGTCGGCGATCTGCCAGCTGAAATCACTCTCGACACCCTGGCTGCGCGCCTCGCCGGCGTTGGTGGTGATGAAGCTGTTGCTCACCGCGTCGAAGGACGACACCTGCAAATTGGTGAAATCGGTCCGGAACGCGGCGATGTTGAAGCGCAGGCGGCGATCGAAGAGCGCGAGCTTGGCCCCGACTTCGAAGGTCTCGGCCGCCTCGGGCTCGATTTCGAACTGCGCCTGCGTCGTCGTCGCCTGCGCGCCGATGAAGCCGCCCGCCTTCGAGCCCTGGCCATAGGAGGCGTAGAGCATCGCGTCGGGGGTCGCGTCCCATTGCAGCGCGACCGAAGGGTCCCATTCGCGCTCGACGCGATGCCCCGACAGCGGGGTCGCGAGCCAGGTCGGCTGGACAACCCCCGTGTTGACGCGCGTCTGGTCGGCGGTCTTGCGGTCATAGGTGTAACGCAGGCTACCGATCAGGCGCAGGCTGTCGGCGACGTGCCAGGTCGCGCTGCCGAAGCCCGAAAGCGCGACATTTTCCTGCCGAAAACTGCGGTCGGAGCGCCCGTTGAACGGCCCGAAGCGGATCAGCGTGGTCTGGAACAGGTCATAGTCGTTCACATGGAAATAGCCGCCGAGGATATATTCGATGCGGCCCGTCGTCGGCGAGGCGAGGCGGATTTCCTGCGACATCTGGCTGAACTTCTCGGCAAAGCTCGATGCGAAGGACGGGTTCGGCCCGAAATCGGCATCGACCTTCTTCTCGAAATCATAGGAGGAGAAGCCGGTGACCGAGGTCAGCACATGGTCGCCGATGTCGATATTGGCGGTCGCGCTGGCGTTGAGATTGTCGGTGTTGTCGAAATCCTTGTCCATAAAGCCGGGGAAGCCGCCGGTCTGGCGTTCGCGGTCGGGATCGTTCGCGGTCAGGAAACGTTCGACGGCGGTACCCGTCAGGTCGACCTTGCCCCCCTCGACGCGGATCAACAGGTCGGCGCCATTGCCCGGATCGATCAGGACCGAGGCGCGGCCGAAGAGGCTTTCGCGCTTGGTTTCGTTGCCGCCGAGCAATGTGTTCTCGATATAACCGTCGCTGTCTTCATATTGCGCCGCGACGCGCACGCTGACCGCGTCGGACACCGGCCCCGACACCATGCCGAACAGCCGCGTGCCGCCGAGTTCGAATTCATAGCTACCCTCGAGCGTCGCGCGGAAATCGCGCGTCGGCCGCGCGCTGACGACGCTGATCGCGCCGGCGCTGGTATTCTTGCCGACGAGCGCGCCCTGCGGCCCGCGCAATATCTCGATCCGTTCGACGTCGAGGAAGGGTGCCTGGAACTGGCGCGCATGGCCGCCATAGATGCCGTCGACGAACAGGCCGACGGTCTGTTCGAACGCCAGATTGCCCGGGGTCGAGCCGATCCCGCGGATGTAGAAAGCGTTATTCCCCGGGGTCGTCTGGACATAGAAATTGGGGACGTAGCGGTCGAGTTCGTTGAAGTCCTTGATGCCAAGCTCGCTGAGCTGCTCGCCGCCGACGACGGTCATCGAGATCGGGACGTCCTGCACATCCTGCTCGCGCTTCTGCGCGGTCACCACGATGATGTTGCTGTCGTCCGACGCGGCGGTGTCGTCGGCCTGCTGCGCCAGTGCCGGGACCGCGAAAAACATCGCCCCCGCCGACGCCAGCAAGCACAGGCGGACCGAACGAAATTGCGCTGCCTTGGCCGTCATCCACTCTCTCCCTCTGGCCGCCCTGATTTTGCCGGTGCGGTCCGTTGCTTCGACCATTCGTTTAGTGTTCTAAGCATATATTGTAAAGTAGGTTGACATAATTTTCGATCTGAGGGAGCATGGCTCGGCCAGGAAAGAGCCAAAAACCGCCGCGATTTCATTTCGATCGCTTCGCCGTAAGCGACGCGGAAAAATCGGATCGCGCGGAGCAAAACCGGCCGATATTGCGGCGGGAAACGAGAGAGAGGATGGCATCATGTTGAGCAGGCGGACCTTGGTGAAGGCAGGTGCGGCATCGGCGATCACCGGGTTGCTCGGTGCGCCGGCGGTCGCCCGTCCGGCGGCCGCCACGGCCCCCAATATCGTCTTCATCCTCGCCGACGATCTCGGCTTTGCCGACCTCGGCTGTTTCGGCCGCGACGATATCGCGACCCCCGCGCTCGACGCACTCGCGGCCGGCGGCGTCGCGCTGCATCGCTCCTATTCGAACAGCAGCGTCTGTTCGCCGACCCGGCTGGCGCTGATGACCGGCCGCTATCAATATCGCTTTCCGGCGGGGCTCGACGAACCGCTCGGCGTCCACCCCGAACTCGGGCTTGGCGACGAGGTGGTCACCCTGCCCGACCTGTTGAAGCGCGCGGGCTATGACACCTCGCTCGTCGGCAAATGGCATCTTGGCGGCCTGCCCGACCATGGCCCGCGCAAGAGCGGCTACGACCGTTTCTTCGGCATCTATCAGGGCGGCGCCGATTATTTCGAGCATGGCATGACGATCCGCGGCAATTTTCGTCACGACCTGTGGGAGAATGAGACCGAGATCCGCCGAAGCGGCTATCTCACCGACCTCATCACCGAACGCTGCGTCGCCGAACTCGGCCGCTTCAAGGAGGCGGGGCGCCCCTTTCTGCTCAGCGCGCATTACACCGCGCCGCACTGGCCGTGGGAGGGGCCCGCCGACGAGGAGGTGGCTAAGACGATCCGCGATTCGTTTCACTATGACGGCGGCAGCAACGCCGTCTACGCCGCGATGGTCGAAAGCCTCGATCGCGGGGTCGGGCAATTGCTCGCGGCGCTCGCGGCCAATGGCCAGGCCGACAACACGATCGTGATCTTCACCAGCGACAATGGCGGCGAGCGTTTCTCGAAGGTCTGGCCGTTGCGCGGGATGAAGGGCGAATTGCTCGAGGGCGGGATCAGGGTGCCGACGCTGATGCGCTGGCCCGGACGCGTGAAGGCCGGCACGCGCAGCGAGCTCGTCCAGATCACGATGGACTGGGTGCCGACGCTGCTCGCGGCGGCGGGGATCGCGGAAAAAGACTGGCCGGCGCTTGACGGCCGTAACCTCCTGCCTCAGCTTCTCGACGGGACGACGGGGTCGCCGCGCCAACTCTTCTGGCGCCACAAGGCGCAGGACCAGCGCGCGGCGATCGAAGGCTCGCTCAAATATCTGGCGATGAGCGGGCACGAGTTCCTGTTCGACATCGCCGCCGACCCGCGCGAGGTGGCGAATCTGAAGACCGTGCAGCCCGAGGCCTTCGACCGGCTCAAAAGTGCATTCGCGGCATGGGACCGCGACATGCTGCCCTATCTGCCGTCGACGTTCAGCTATGAGCTGCGCGGCAACGGCCACCTCGCGGGTTATTGAGCGGCGGGCTCGGGGATCTCGGGGGGCGGACCCCAGTCGCGCGCCAGCGTGGTGCGCAGCGCGTCGAGCGCCTTGCTGCCGATCCGCTCGCCGAGCGCCGCGTCGATCTTGCCCAATATCTCGAGCGCGTCGGCACGCAGCTGCCGCGATTTTTCGCTGAAGGCGACGATCGACGCGCGCTTGTCGGTCGGGTCGGGCTCGATCACGATCCAGTCGCGCTCGACCATCTCCTGCAGCATCTTGCTGACCCCCTGGCGCGTGATGCCGAGGTTGCGGGCGAGGTCTGCGGGGCGGCGCACCCCGAGCGCGATATTGGCGAAGGTCATCGACTGCGAGCGCGACACGGCCTCCCAGCCGCGCGCGCGCAGCGCGGACTGGAGACCCTCGTCGAACCAATAGAAGGCGCGCATCACGTCGAGCATCAGATAGCCGTCCTGCATCGCGCCCGCTTCGCCCAGCCGCGCCGATTGCGCAACCAAATTGATCGCCGCGTGCGCGAGCGGGAAGAGATAGCTGCCGTCGTGGAACCCCAACGGCGACGACAGGCCGCGCTGCCACACGTCGACGACTTCGCCGATCACCACCGCATGGGTCGCATGGTCGACGATCGACGCGGGACGCAGCACGATGCTGGCGCAGGCGTCGGCGAGCCGCGGTGGCCCCTCGGCCGCGATCCGCCAGTCGCCGACCGCGAAACGCTCTTCGGCCGCGACGCCGCCGCCGCAGCGCTGCGATATGTCGGCCTGGTCCGCAGCGAGCAGGTTGAGGCAAAGATCGGCGCCCGCCGCGACAGCGCTATGCGTCGCATTGGCGCGGTTGATGCAGACGAGCATCGAAGGCGGGTCCATGCTGACCTCGCAAAAGGCGGTCGCCGCCATCGCGTAGCGCTGCCCCGCATGCGCGGCGGTCACCACCGCGACGGGGCGCACCAGCGTGCGCAGCGCGGCGCGGAGACCGGCGGCGGGCGAGATATTGGCCTGATCTGTCATCCTCTCGCCATGCGCGCCCGAAGGATTTTAGTCAACCTAGTTGACATTATTCCTGCCTTCGCCCTATGCCGTGGCAAACAGGATGGAGATGATGATGCCCGAACGCCTCGCCGACCGCCGAATTCCCGCCGGCGACGATTTCCTCTCGCGCGACGAGATCGACGCGATCACCCCCGAAAGGCTTATCGCCCGGATGCAGGCGCTCAAGCCGCTCGTCGCCGAGCGTGCGGCGGCGGCCGAAAAAGAGCGCCGCCCCGACGACGACGTGTGGGCCGCGCTGCGCAAAAGCGGCTATTTCTACCTCTATGTGCCGCGCCGCTTCGGCGGGCTCGAATATGACCCCGACACCTATATCAGCGCGACGCTGCCGATCGCCGAAGCCTGTCCCTCGACCGGCTGGACCGCCTGCTTCGCGGCCGAGCATAATTGGCTGATCGCGCAGATGCCCGAGGCGACGCAGGCCGAGGTATGGGGCCGCACCCCTTATGTCGTCGCCCCGAGCGCGGCCTCGCCGCCCGGAATCGCCACCCCCGTCGACGGCGGCTTTCGCCTCAGCGGGCGCTGGAAATGGGGCACCGTCGTCATGCACGCCGACTGGATCATGCTCAACGCGCTCGAACCCGTCGAGGGCGGCCCCCCAGTGGTGCGCATGATGCTGCTCCGCGCCGAAGAAGTGACCGTCCTCGACACCTGGCGGATGGCCGGCATGGCGGCGACGGGCAGCAACGACATCCTCGTCGAGGATGTCTTCATTCCCGAAGCCTATCAGTTCGCGGTGCAGCCGGTGCGCTCGGGCCGCGGCAACGGCCGCGCGGTCCATGGCCCCGGCCTCTACGGATCGCCGATGCTGCCCAATCTTTGCGTTACCGCCGCCATCCCGGCCCTGGGTGCCGCGCGGCAGGCGGTGCAGCTGTGCCGCGAGCGGCTCGGGCAGCACGTCAAGCTCGGCAGTATGAGCACGAGTGTCGAAAAGCCGGCAGGACAAATGCGCCTCGCCCGCGCCGACCTGCTCGCGCGCTCGGCCGAGCGCACGATCCGCGCCGCGGCGCGCGAGAATCTGCTGCTTGGCGAAATCGACGAGCCCGAACAGACGACCGAGCGGATACGCCTGCGCGCCGAAATCGCGATCGCCGTCCAGCAATGTGTCGAGGCGGTGCGGACCTGCTGCGAAGCGGTCGGGTCGAGCGTCCACGCGCTCGACAATCCGATGCAGCGCCTGCTCCGCGACGTCCAGGTGATGCAGAGCCACATCGTCTACGACCTCGATGTCGCGACCGAACTCCATGGTCGCGCGCTGGTCGGGCTGCCGCCGAACTCGCTGCTCCTCTAAGGAGGCCCGGCGGATGGCAGGGGCGCGACGCGAGTTCTGGGGCCTCGACGACAGCATCGGCTATCTCGCCCGCATCGCGTTCCGCCGCTTTTCTATGGCGGTCGATCGGCGGATTTCCTGTCATGGCCTGGCCGCCGGCCAATTGAGCCTACTCTGCAATCTCTCGGCCGAAAACGGCCTGGCCCAGCATATCCTGGGCGCCCGGCTCGGAATATCCGAGGCCACCGTCACCGTCGCGGTGCGGCGACTCGAAGTGCTTGGCCTGCTCGACCGAAGGGTCAACCGCAGCAATCGCCGCGAAACGCTCGTTTTTGCGACCGAGCGCGGCTACGCGGTCGCGCTCGCGCTCGGCGACGTCGCGGGTGAGATCGACCGGGTCGCAAGCCGCGGCTTGTCTCCCTGTGAAATCCGGACGCTGGTCGAGCTGCTGGGGCGTGTGAAGCAGAATCTGCACGACGAGTCCCAGAGGATCTCAGGACGCACGTCGACATAGCGCTCCGCCACGTCCCCGACTTTGACACCCGGCGCCACCCACGACTTATCCCTGCAACCCAGAAAACCGCGCCGGGAGACCTAGTCCTGCGCCCGACGCTCTTCGGACGCTCTTCGTTTGACACATGACATTAATCGTTATATGATCTATCTCCGAAGACGGTAAGAGCGCCCGCAGAGGGGGCCTGCCCGGGAGAGTGACATGCAAAAATTCGACTGCGTAATTCGCAACGGCCGCATCATCGACGGCACCGGCGCTCCCGAGCGCAGCGGCGATGTCGGCATCATCGCGGGGCGCGTCGCCAAGATCGGCAACCTGTCCGCGGCCACCGCCGACGAAGTGATCGACGCCGCCGGCAAGATCGTCGCGCCGGGCCATATCACGCAGCACGCCCATTATGACGCCGCGGTCTTCTGGAGTCCGTCGTGCATGGACTCGGGCGAGCAGGGTGTGACCTCGATCCTGAACGCCAATTGCGGCTTCAGCATCGCACCGGTCCGCGCCGCCGACCGCGAGCGCACCATGTTGATGCTCTCGACGACCGAGCAGATTCCGGTCGAGCAGCAGCGGCTGGCGCTGCCCTGGAATTGGGAGAGCTTTCCCGAATTTCTCGAAACGATGCGCGCGCTGCCGAAGAGCGTGAACATCATGACCTATCTACCGCTCAACCCGCTGCTGATCTATGTCATGGGCATCGACGCCGCGAAAAGCCGGCGTCCGACGGCGGCAGAGATCGCCGAGATGCATCGCCTGATCAACGAGGCGATGGACGTCGGCGCGATCGGCATCTCGATGTCGATCATGGGCCTCGACGGCAATTCGCACCTCGACTTCGACGGCACGGCGATGCCGACCGACGCGATGCACGACGACGATGTCGTCGAAATCTGCCGCGCGCTCGCCGACCGCGGCGAAGGCATCATCCAGTTGCTCGCGCAGATCGGCGGCTTCGGCAATCCGGGGCTGACCGAAAAGGTCGCCCGCATGGCCAAGGGCAGCGGCGTAAGGATCATCCACAACATCTTCCTGGCGATCGACGGCATGCCCGAGATCATCGATGCCGACCTTGCCTGGCTCGACAAGCTGCGCGGTGAGGGGCTCGACATCTGCGGCGCGACCCTTCTCTATGCGGGTTGGGTCGAAGCGGGTATTCGCGATCTCGACACGGCGGCCGGCCAGCTATGGGGGGTTCGCCGCCTGATCGCCGCTCAGACCGACGACGACATCCGCGCGCTGCTCGCCGACGAGAATTTCGTCCGTAAGTTCGCCGAGGATTATGCGCAGAACGGCCCGTCGAATGGCGCCGGCGGCTTCGAAGGGCAGATCGTCATCGAAGTCGGCGATGCGCCCGACTTGCAGCCCTATCTGAACCGCGACCTCGCGAGCATCGCCGCAGAGCTCGGCCAATCGGTCGTCGAGACGCTGTGCGACCTCGCGCTGCGGTCGAGCCTCGAGCTCCAGATCAAGTCGCTTCCCTATTCGGCGACCGACGCCTCGCTCGGCGCCCGGCTGCTGGCGCATCCGGCGGTCGCCTGCGGCGTTTCGGACGGGGGTGCGCATACCAAGGCCTTTTCCAGCGGATGCTATGGTACCGACTTCCTGATCCGCACGGTGCGCGAACAGAAGGTGATGAGCCTCGAGGAGGCGCATTATCAGCTCAGCTTCAAGATCGCCCGGATGCTCGGGATCGAGGGGCGCGGCGCGATCCTGCCCGGCCATCATGCCGACATCATCATTTATGATCTGGACGCGCTGCACCTCGACCGCAGCCGGCACCGGATCGTCCACGACCTTCCCGGCGGCGACTGGCGCCGCCTCGTCGACGCCGGCGGATACAGCCGCGTCCTAGTGAACGGGGAAACGACCTTTATCGACGGCAAGCCAACGGGTTCGGTGCCTGGACGGCTGATCGGCGGCGAAGAGCAAGACGAATGGGCGGTCGCGGCCGAATAGCCACGCCGACCCGTCAACGACATAAAACAACTATTGGGAGGGTATCGATGAATACCAGACTGCTTCTGTGCACCGGCACCGCGATGGCGCTGGCGGGATTGGCAACGCCGGCAATGGCGCAATCGGACGCTACCGCGCCTGCGGCCAGCAGCGACGACGGTGGATCAAGCGACGGCGAAATCGTCGTTACCGCGCTGAAACGATCGCAGAATCTGCAGGACATTCCCGCCGCTATCTCGGCCGTGTCGAGCGAGCAGCTTCAGCAGCGCGGGATCGACAGTATCGAGAGCCTGACCAGCGCGGTTCCCAATCTCGATTTCGGCGAGCATGCCGGCACCACCCTGATCTCGATCCGCGGCGTCGGGTCGATCGTCGATTCGGGCGTCACCGAGCCGACCGTCGCCACCTATGTCGACGGCGTCTTCATGCCGCGCGCTACCATGGGCTATCTGCGCGCGGTCGATCTCGACCGGATCGAAGTGCTGCGCGGGCCGCAGGGCACGCTTTATGGGCGCAACGCCACGGGCGGCGCGATCAACTTCATCGCCAAGGAGCCGACGCGCGACTTCACCGCCGGCTTCAACCTGTCGACCGGTAGCTACGACGCGTTCGGCGCCAGCGCTTATGTGTCGGGCCCGCTGTCCGACACTCTCTCGGTCCGGGTGAGCGGCGGCCATGAGGAAGACAAGGGTTTCGTCCGTCTGCTGCCCGGCAACGGCCATATCGGCGATCAGAACAGCGAATATGTCCGGGGCGCGATCAAGTTCGAGCCGAGCAGTGACCTGACCATCGACCTGTGGGCGCGTTACGAGGAATCCAATGGCGGCGGAGCGTATCAGCAGCTGTTCACGCCGACCTTCCTCCCGACCACAGGCCAGACCACCGAGCCGAACCAGATTTACGGCGACTGGCCCTATATCCTCGACACCAAGACGTTCATCGCGTCGGGCAAAATCGACGCACAGTTGTCCGACAGCATCGCGCTGCGTTCGATCACCAGCTATGTCGACCACAAGAGCCGCGTCGATTTCGACGCCGATGCGACCGACGTGCCCTTCTTCTACGCCACCAATTTCAAGCGGCCGTCCGAATCCTTCGGCCAGGAACTGTCGTTGATCGGTGATGGCGACAAGTTCGAATGGATCCTCGGCGCCTATTATTTCACCGAAAAGGCGGGCAATTCACTGCCGCTCGGCCTTGGCGCCGCGGCCGCGGGCGGCTTCGGCGTCCTGCCCGACACCCAGCTGACGCAGAGCGTCGACACCGATACCGATTCGATCGCGATCTTCGCCGACGGCACCTATTCGGTCACCGACGCGTTCCGCATCAACCTTGGCCTCCGGTTCAACCATGAAAAGAAGAATTTCTCGCAGGACCTGTTCCTGCGCCTGCCCGACGGGACGATCGTGCCGCTGGCGACCGACGTGCCGTCGTCGATCAAGGCCAACCGCTTCCTGCCCAAGGTCAATCTCCAATATGATTTCTCGGACGGCGTGTCGGCCTATGCGCAATATTCGCGCGGCTTCAAATCGGGCGGCGCCAACCTGCCCGGCGGCGGCGGCGAGCTTCTGGGCGCAGCGGGCATCTATGCACCCGAAGTTCTCGACGCGTTCGAAATCGGCCTCAAGACGCAGACCGACGATCGCCGCCTGACCGCCAATTTCGCGGGCTTCTATTATGACTACAAGAATCTGCAGGTCACGATCACCCGGCCGCCGGCGGTCACGCTGGTGCAGAATGCGCCGGCGACGATCTACGGCCTCGAGGGTGAGTTCAAATTCCGCGTCGACGACGCCTTCACGATCGACGCCTCGGCGAACTGGCTGCACGCCCGGTTCCGCGACTTCCTGTCGATCGACGATGCGCGCCCGGCGCTCGGCCAGATCAACCTCGACGGCATGCAACTTCCGCATGCGCCCAATTTCTCGGGGTCGATCGGGGCGCAATATCGCGCCGAATTCTCGAGCGGCTTCCTGTCGTCGCTGACCTTGCGCGCCGACGCTTCCTATCGCAGCAAGACGGTGCTGCGCTATTTCGGCCAGCCGCAGGATGTCCAGAAGGGCTATGAACTCGTCGACCTGTCGGCGACGCTCGGCGCCCTCGACGACAAGGTGCGGCTGCGCGTCTTCGTCAACAATGTGACCGACCAGCTTTACCGCCAGAATGCGACCTACCTCGTCACCGGCGCCTACTATGGCAATTACGCCCGGCCGCGGACGTGGGGCACGCAGCTGTCGGTCGATTTCTGACGCGTCAGTGACCGAAGGGGGATATCGGCTCTCCCCGCCTCCCCCTTCGGAACCGGCCAACAGCCAAGGAATGAGCCATGTTTGAACTCGACGGCAAGGTCGCGCTCGTCACCGGCGCGGCCAAGGGCATCGGCGCGCATAGCGCGAAGCTGCTCGCCGCAGCCGGCGCGACGGTGGTCGCGACCGATATCGATCCGGCCGGCACCGCACCCGACGGCGGCCGCTTCCTCGTCCAGGATGTGACCGATGCCGGGCAATGGGCGGAAGTGATCGGCTCGATCGCCGCGACCGAGGGCCGGCTCGATATCCTCGTCAACAATGCCGGGATGATCCTCAACAAGCCCGTGCTCGCGACGACGGTCGAGGAATATCGCCGCGTCCAGGCGGTCAATGTCGACAGCATCTGGTTCTCGATCCAGGCGGCCGCGCCCCTCATGGCGCAGGCGGGAGGGGCCTCGATCATCAATCTGTCATCGATCTACGGCCAGATCGCCGGCCCGATGCAAGCGGCCTATTCGGCGAGCAAGGGCGCGGTGCGCATGTTGAGCAAGGCGGTGGCGGTCGAATTCGGCCGCGCGGGGAACGGCATCCGCGTCAATTCGGTCCACCCCGGCCCGGTCGATACCGACCTCGGCCGCAGCGGACTTGCCCCCGGCATCGCTGCGGGACGGTTCCGGTCCGAAGACGAGGCCAAAGCCTATGTCGCGACGATGTTCCCGATGGGCCGCTGGGTCGAGACCGACGATGTCGCCGGGGCGATCCTGTTCCTTGCCTCCGATGCCGCGCGCTATGTCACCGGGACCGAGCTGACGGTCGATGGGGGCTATTCGATCCTTTGACCTTTTCGATCGGGGAATGCGCCAATGCTGTCCAGCCTGACCCTGCCGCTCCGCAAGGCCGAGATTGCGCTCCGCGCGCGCTATGATGCGGCCGCACGGCCGGCGGCGCGGGGCATCGACGACATCCCCTGGAGCTGGGAAGCGATCACGCCCCAATGGCTCTCGGCGACATTGTGCCGCGACGTCCCCGGCGGGGCGGTGCTGGGCGTGCGCGCCACCGAGGGGTCGGTCGGATCGTCGACCCGGCAGGGCTTCGACCTCGACCTCAACGATGCGGCGCGCGCCGCGGGCGTGCCCGACCGCATCTTCACCAAGTCGACGCCGATCCTCATGCAGCGGCTGCTGCTCGGGCTGTCGAACTGCCTGTTCGGCGAGGTCGGCTTCTATCGCGATTTCCGCCCGGAGATCGAGATGGAGGCGCCCCGCGGCTATTGGGCCTGTGTCGCGCCGCGCTCGATGCGCTCGATGATCGTGATGGAGGATGTCGTCGCGACGCGGCAGGCCGAGTTCAACATGGCCGGCGACGCGATCACGCAGCAAGAGATGGCGAGCCTCCTGTCGGGTCTCGCGCGCCTGCATGCGCGTTTCTGGCGCGACCGATCACTCCAGCAGCATCGCTGGCTGCGCGACACGCCGACCTATCTGGGCGACAATCAACGCTTCCTGCGCATGGCGCATTGGGCGGGCGTCGGCATGGACGCGGCGCCCGAGTTGATCCCTGACGGCGTGCGCGGACGGATCGACGATATCTGGGCGGGGGTGGTGCGCCGCAACGCGCAGGATGCCCGCGACGGCCATGTCACCCTGCTCCATGGCGACGCGCATATCGCGCAAACCTATCGCACCGGCGATGGCGCCATGGGCTTTTGCGACTGGCAGGTGATGCTGCGCGGCCCCTGGGCGTGGGACGTCAGCTATATCCTGTCGACCGGCCTGGAGGTCGCCGACCGCCGCGATTGGGAGCGCGCGCTGCTAGCCTCCTATATCGAAGAGCTCGCCGCGGCGGGCGGCCCCGCGCTCGATCCCGCCGCGGCATGGGACGCCTATCGCGCGCATATCCCCTATGCCTTTCTCGCCTGGGCCTTCACCATCGGTCACAACAGCATGGGTCAGGCGGTGCAGCCCGAGCAGACGACACGGCGGCTTGTCGAGCGGACCGCTGCTGCGATGGCCGACCTGGGGTCGATCGACCTGAACGGCGCATAGTCCAGTCTATCGGACGATCGACGGGACGAAGAAGTCGCGAAGCATTTCGATCTGCTGCGCCTCGCTATAGTCGCTTCGCATGTTGATCATCGCGTGGACGTTGCGCACCCACTGCACGATCTTGTCGTTGTCGATGCCGTCGCGAATCCGTCCTTCCGCGCGCGCACGATCCAGAACGGGACCCCAGATATCGAGCATCAGTTGCTGGATCATCGGCGAACCGCGGAACATATATTGATCGACGCCATGGTCCGCCTGCTGCTGGATTTCATACAGAAGCTTGTCGCTTCGGCCCACAGCGAGCGATTGCAGGGTGCCGTGAACCAACGTCTCTTCGATGTCGTCATGGGTGGCAAACATCGACACGAGTTTTTTCGCCGCGGCCTGAATCCGAACCTCCGCCACGGCCTCCAGCAATATCGTGCGGGTCTCGAACAGGCGGTGAATGGTCTGCCGGGTCACGCCCAGCTTGCGCGCCACGTCGATCATCGACGTTTTCGCGACGCCGAAATGCTCGAGGCATTCGGTGGCCGCGTCGATCACCTGCTCGCGCGTCAGCGGGTTCTTATTGCTACCCAAAATTTCCCCCATGTTCCTGTGATGTGTCTTTGACAGGATTTTTCCCGGTCGCTCAACCATTCTCCTTCATTTGACATAGGACTATTAGTGTTATATGACAACACATGGGCTTCAGACCCGTATGGGAGATTGAAATGGATATGGCGCGCGAACACCCCGCTGGTGATCTGGACGACGCCTGCAACCCGGCCTCCACGGCCCTGGAGGCAAAAGCCGTCGGCAATCTGCTCGTCGATCCGCGCTTTCATTCCGACCCCGCCGCCTATCACGCGCTGCTGCGCCGCTTGCGCGCCGAAGCCCCGGTCTTCTGGGTCGAGCCCGACGACTATGCACCTTTCTGGATCGTGACCAGGCACGCCGATGTGATGCAGGTGGAGCGGGCGATGGACATCTTCGTCAACGGCCCGCGCGTGATGCTGCGCAAGACGGCGGTCGACGAGCAGATCCGCAAGGTGACGGGCGGGCGCCCCTTCCTGTTGAACCAGCTGCCCAACATGGACGGCGACGAACATCGGCTGCATCGCAAGCTGACCCAGGCCTGGTTCGCGCCGGGGCGGATCAAGATACTCGACGAGGAACTGCGCGGCTATGCGCGCGACCTGTTCGACCGCACCCTCGACGGCGACGGGCGATGCGATTTCATGCGCGCGGTCGCCAGCTGGTATCCGCTGCGCGTCATCATGCGGATCATCGGCGTCCCGGCCGAGGACGAAGCCCTGATGCTCAAGATGACGCAGCAGCTGTTCGGTCCCGACGACCCCGAAATCAAGACCGAGAAGATCGACGTCATTTCCACGGTGCAGGGGTTTTTCGATTATTTCCGCGCGCTGCTCGAATCGCGCCGCACGGCGCCCGCCGACGACCTCGCCACCCTGCTCGCGCAGGCCGAGATCGGCGAGAAGGAAGCGCTGTCCTATTTCATCCTCGCCGCGACCGCCGGTCACGATACGACCAGCGCCTCGATCGCGGGCGGCACACTCGCGCTGCTCCAGAATCCCGAGCAGTTCGACCGGCTGCGCGGCGACATGTCGCTGTTGCCGTCGGCGATCGACGAAATGATCCGCTGGGTCTCGCCGGTCACCCATTTCTTCCGCACCCCAACCGAGGATTATGAGCTGCGCGGCCAGACGATCGGCGCCGGGCAGGCGATGATGATGTGCTACCCCTCGGCCAATCGCGACGAAGAGGTATTCGACGAGCCTTACCGCTTCGACATCGGGCGACCGCCGCACCGGCATCTGGCGTTCGGCTATGGTCCGCATGTCTGCCTCGGCCAGCATCTCGCCCGGATGGAGATGCGGATATTCTTCGAGGAGCTGTTCGCGCGCATCGATCGCCTCGAACTCGACGGCGATCCACGCTGGATCCAGACCAATTTTGTGGGTGGGCTGAAAAGCCTGCCGGTCCGTTACTCGTCCCGCGCCGCCATCGCGGCCTGACCCTATCCGGCAGGAAACCCCATGACCGACATGCTCGCCCTTCTCCAGCGGCAGCGCCGCACCCAACTGGCCGACGGTCCGCCCGATGCGGCGTTGCGGATCGACCGGATCGATCGCTGCATCGCGCTGCTCAAGGAAAATTCGTCGGCGTTTGAGCAGGCGATGAGCGACGATTTCGGCAATCGCTCGCCCTACGCCTCGGCACTCACCGATATCATGACGCCGGTCGGTGCGCTGCAGCATGCCCGCAAACATCTACGCGGCTGGATGAAGCCCGAAAAGCGCCCGCTCGATCCCTGGCTGCTCGGCCTGCTCGGCGCCAAGGCGCAAATCCTGTTTCAGCCGAAAGGCGTCGTCGGTGTCGTCAGTCCGTGGAATTTCCCGGTCGGTCTGGTCTTTTCACCGCTCGCATCGGTGTTCGCCGCCGGCAACCGGGCGATCGTCAAGCCGTCCGAATATACGCCGCGCACCGCCGACCTGATGCAGACACTGATCGACCGGCGCTTCGACGCGAGCGAACTCGCGGTGGTGACCGGCGGCCCCGATGTCGGGGCGTCCTTTGCCGCGCTTCCTTTCGATCATTTGATCTTTACCGGCGCAGGATCGGTCGCGGCACATGTGCTGCGCGCCGCCGCCGACAACCTCGTTCCCGTCACGCTCGAACTGGGAGGAAAAAGCCCGGTCGTCATCGGCAAGGGCGTCGACATGCCGACCGCGGCGGCGCGGATCATGGCCGGCAAGGTGCTGAACGCCGGGCAGATCTGCCTCGCGCCCGACCATGTCTATGTGCCCGAGGGCCAGCGCGACGCCTTTGTCGCGGCGGCCAGTGCCGCGACGACGCAGATGCTGCCAACGATCCGCGACAATGAAGATTATACGGCGATCATCTCCGACCGGCACCTTGGCCGGCTGCAATCCTATCTCGCCGACGCCGCCGCCAAGGGGGCAAGGATCGTCGAAATCAACCCGGCAAACGAAGCGCTCGACCAGCAGGAGCACCGCAAGCTCGCACCGACGCTCATCCTCGATGCGACCCCCGACATGGCGGTGATGCAGGAGGAGATTTTCGGCCCGCTGTTGCCGGTGATGACCTATCGCACGCTCGACGCCGTCGTCGCACAGGTGAATGGCACCGACCGGCCGCTCGCCCTCTATTATTTCGGCACCGACACCCAAGAGCTCGACGTGCTGCAAACGCAGACCACCTCGGGCGGCATTTGCGTCAACGATGTCATCATGCACTGCGCGCAGGAGAATCTGCCGTTCGGCGGCATCGGACCGTCGGGCATGGGCGCCTATCACGGCCGCGACGGCTTCCTCGAATTCAGCCACAAGAAGGCGGTCTATCATCAGATCAAGCGCGACCTCGGCCCGCTGCTCACCTTGCGGCCGCCCTATGGCGATGCCGTGCGCAAACTGATCCGCTCGACAATCGGCGCCTGAGACCCGCACGATGCATCCTTCGATCCACGCCGCCACCCACCCCGGAAAGCCCGCCTGCATCATGGCGGAGACCGGCGAAGCGCTGACCTATGGCGAACTCGACGCGCGTTCGAACCAGCTGGCCCATTTCCTCCGCGCGCAGGACGTCATGCCTGGCGACACCATCGCGATCGTCCTCGAGAATTCGCCCTGCCTGTTCATATCGGCGTGGGCCGCCCAGCGCGCGGGCGTCTATTTCGCCTGCCTGTCCTATCGTCTGTCGGGTAACGACCTCGACTACATATTCCGCGACAGCGGCGCGAAGCTGGTCATCGGCTCGCAGGCGACGCAGGCCGTCATCGATGCCGCGGCCTTCGACGGTCCGGTGCTGTATGTCGACGCGCCGCAGGGCGAACAGCGACCGCTCGGCGAACTGATCGACATCTATCCCGCGACGCCGATCGCCGATGAAATGGCCGGTTCGGACATGCTCTATTCGTCGGGCACGACCGGCCGGCCCAAGGGCGTCAAACAGCCGTTCGTGCCTGATCTGCCGATCGCTCGCCCGTCGCCGCTGCTCGGTGTCGCGCAAACCCGCTTCGGCATGGGACCGGGCAGCGTCTATCTGTCGCCGGCGCCGCTCTATCATGCCGGGCCGCTGCGCTGGTCTATGCTCGTGCAGCGGCTGGGCGGGACGGTCGTCGTGATGGAGAAGTTCGACGCCGAGGCCGCGCTTGCCTCGATCGAGCGACACCGCGTGACCGTGGCGCAATGGGTGCCGACCCATTTCTCACGGCTGCTCCAGCTGCCTGACACGGTGCGAGCCGCCCATGATCTATCGAGCCTGACCATCGCGCTGCACGCCGCCGCCCCTTGCCCGGTGCCGGTCAAGCAGCGCATGCTCGACTGGTGGGGCCCGATCGTCCACGAATATTATGGCGGGACAGAGAATAACGGGCTGACGATGATCGGCCCCGAGGAATGGCGGCAGAAACCCGGCTCGGTTGGTCGCGCCTTTGTCGGCGAGGTGAAAATCTGCGGCGAGGACGGTGCGACGCTTCCCGCGGGCGCGATCGGCGACGTCTATTTTGCTGGGGGACAAAAGTTCGAATATCACAACGACCCCGCCAAGACGCGCAGCGCCTATAACGACCAGGGCTGGTCGACGCTCGGCGATATTGGCTATCTCGACGCCGACGGCTATCTGTTCCTGACCGACCGCAAGAATTTCACGATCATTTCGGGCGGCGTGAACATCTATCCGCAGGAGATCGAGAATGCGCTCGGCGAACATCCCGCCATCGCCGATGTCGCGGTGTTCGGTGCGCCCGATCCCGACTTTGGCGAGCGCGTCGTCGCGGTTGCGGAATTGATCGCGGGCGTCATGGCCTCGGACGAACTTGCCGAGGACATCCGACGATTCGCCCGCGACCGGCTCGGCGGCCTCAAGGCGCCGAAGCAGGTCGATTTCATCGACGCATTGCCGCGCGAGCCGACGGGTAAATTGTTCAAGAAGAAGCTGGTCGAAGATTATCGGCAACGCGCCGAACACGGAAATCAAGCCGCAGGATGAGGATCGAATGAGCAACCGCGCCAACGATATCGCCCGACTGATCGAGCAAAAGGCGGCCGCAAAACCCGACTTTCCGGCGCTGACCTTCGTCCATGTCGAGCCCGATGGCAGCCTGTCCGACGAGCGGCGCAATTTCGCCGAACTGTGGGACCGCGGCGCCCGGCTGGCGCTCTGGCTTCAGCAACAGGGCGTCGCCCCCGGCGACAGCGTAGTCCTGATGCTCAAGAACCGCCCGCAGTTCGTGGAAGCGATGGTGGCGGCGGCATTGACCGGTTCGATCTTCGTCCCGCTCGACACCCGGAGCATGGGCGAAAAGCTCGCTTATATGATCAACCATGTCGCGGCGACCGCGATCATCGCGGAAGCGGCCGCGCTGCCCGCACTCGACACCGTCGCGGAACAGCTTGGGTCACGACCCCCGGTGCTGGTGGTCGACACGGCCTCAGCGCCGCGGAATTTCCCTGCGGCCGATTACGCCGCCGACCTCCCCGGCGACGCCGTTGGGCTGGTGCCCGTGATCCCCGACCCGACCTCGCCGATGTATCTGATGTTCACCTCCGGCACGACGGGCAACCCCAAGGCGGTCGTGCGGACCCACGCGCAATATATGCGCGGCATGAAGGGGCTGCGCGCGCTGGGGGTCGACGATGGCGATACGCTCTACACGGGCCTGCCGCTCTGCCACACCAATGCCCATTCGACCCTTGCAGCGGGCCTGGCGATGGAGTTGCCGGTCGTCTTCAGCCGGCAGTTCACCAAGAGCCGGCTATGGGATGTCTGCCGGGCCTATCGTTGCACGGTCTTTACCCTGCTCGGCGGAATGATCCCCGAAGTCTTCGCGGTGCCGCCCAAGAGCGACGACCGCGACAATCCCGTGCGGCTGGTGATCGCGTCGGGCATGCCCGCAAAATTGTGGGAGGCGTATGAGACGCGCTTCGGGGTCACGATCACCGAAGTCTATGGCAGCACCGAGAATGGCGGGACGCTGATCAACCGCATGGGCGATGGGCCGCGCGGTTCAATGGGCAAACCGCCGCCGACGCTGGTTGCCGCGATCCTCGACGACGACGACCAGGTCTGCGCGCCGATGGTCCCGGGGCATCTCTGCTTCCGCAAGGTCGATGGCGGGTCCGAGGCCGTGACCTATTATCGCAACGAAAAGGCGAGCGCCGAGAAGGTGACCGGGGGCTGGTTCCGCTCGGGCGACATAGCCTATGCCGATACCGAGGGCTGGTTCTATTTCCTGCACCGTGCCGGCGGTGGCATTCGCCGCAACGGCGACTTCGTCAATGCGACGCTGGTCGAAACCGTGCTTGCGCAGCACCCGGCTGTCCGCGACGTCTTCGTCTATGGCGTCGAGACCGCGGCCAATGTCGCCGGCGAGCGCACATTGGTCGCCGCTGTCGTCCTCGACACCGACGACGCACTGGACGGCATCCGGCAATGGGCGGCCGATCATTTGCAGCGCAGTGAGATCCCCGAAATCTGGCAGCTCCTGCCAGCGATTCCCAAGACGGTGTCCGAAAAGCCCGTCGAGCGCGACTGTATCGCGCTGCTGCACGCCGCCGGCCTCGTCGAGCCGGTGGCAGCGGAGGTTCCGGCATGATCGAATTGTTCACCGCACCGACGCCGAACGGCTGGAAAATCTCGGTCATGCTCGAGGAATGCGGACTTCCCTATGAGGTCCGGTGGGTCAACATCGGCAAGGGCGACCAGTTCAAACCCGAGTTCCTGGCGATCAGCCCGAACAACCGCATCCCGGCGATCGTCGATCACGCGCCGGCCGATGGCGGCGAACCGATCTCGATTTTCGAGACGGGCGCGATCCTCGTCTATCTGGCGGAAAAGACGGGGCGCTTCCTCCCGACCGATGTGCGCGGCCGCAAGGCGGTGCTCGAATGGCTGTTCTGGCAGGTCGGCGGGCTCGGGCCAATGCTCGGCCAGCACGGCCATTTCAAGCTCTATGCTCCCGAGCGCATCGCCTATGCCACCGACCGCTACCGGAACGAGACGCGGCGCCTCTATGGCGTGCTCGACCGCCAGTTGGCGCAGAGCGACCATGTGGCGGGCGCGGAATATACGATCGCCGACATGGCGTGCTTCCCCTGGATACAGACTTACAAGGCGCAGGAGATCGATCTCGCCGCCTTCGCGCACCTGCGGCGATGGTATGATGTGGTCAAACAGCGGCCTGGACTGCGCCGCGGCATGGACGTCGGCCGCAAGCAGATAAACCGCCGCCCGCAGGACGACGCCGAAACCCGCAAGCTGCTGTTCGGCATCAGGGACGATCGGGCATGACACCGCAGGTGGAAATCTTCTTCGACCTATCCTCGCCCTGGACGCGGATCGCGGTCCACAACTTTCGGCTATGGTCGGCCGACAAGGATGTCGATGTCGTCTGGCGCCCCTTTCTGGTCGGTGGAGTATTCAACGCGGTCAACGACAGCGTCTATGCCGGGCGACAGAGCCCGGACAATCCCAAGGTCCGCCTGACCTATGCATGGCTCAGGGAATGGGCCAAGCTCGCCGGGGTCGCGATGAATTTCCCGTCGCCGCATCACCCGGTCAAGTCGGTGCACGCGATGCGTTTCTGCTGCGCGATCGAGGGGGATCAGGCGGCGCTGCTCCGCTTCACCGAAGCGGCGTTCGACGCCTATTTCGCCGATCAGCAGAATATCGACGATCCCGCGGTGCTGATCGCCATCGCCAGGGCCGCGGGCCTCGACGGCGAGCGGCTCGCCGAGCAGGCGCAGACCGCCGAAATCAAGGCGCGGCTGCGCGACAACACGCAGGAAGCCATCGACCGTGGGGCCTTCGGCTCGCCGACCTTTTTCGTCGAAAGGAAGTTCATGTATTTCGGGAACGACCAGATTCCGCTGGTCCAGCAACGGATCGAACAATGTCGCTAGAAGGCCGAACCGAAGCGGTCGCCGTCGATATCGCGGGCGACACCGCCGTCGTTCGCTTCATGCCGGCCGGGGACGGCACGATCTCGAACCGGGGCGCGGCGCTCCTCGGCGACGCGCTCGCGCGGCTGCTCGCCGACCGCGCGGTTCGGGCGGTCGTAATAACGGGGGCGGCCGACGGCATTTTTATCCGTCACGCCAATCTCGGCCAGATCGTCCGGGCCGCGAGGGCGCTCGAACAGGGTGCGGACCGCAACGCCTTTCTCGACTCGCCCTTCAGCCGGCTCGGCAAATTGCTCGACGCCGCCGAGAAGCCGGTGATCGCGGCGATCAACGGAACCTGCATGGGCGGCGGCCTCGAAATCGCGCTCGCCTGCACGATGCGCATAGCGCAGCGCGGCGTCACCGCGATCGGCCTTCCCGAGACGCGGCTGGGGATTCCGCCGGGTGCCGGTGGGCCGCAGCGGCTCGCGCGTCTGATCGGGTCGCACCGCGCGAGACTGTTCGTGCTCGAAGGACGCGTCATCGACGCCGACGAGGCTCTCAATCTCGGCATAGTGGATGCACTCGCCGACGACACGGTCGCCGAAGCCCTGCGGCGCGCCGGCCCGCTCAATCGAGCGTCAGCGCCGGTCGTAGCTGAGATTATGCGCCAAACGCGGCCGGACGACGGCGACGCCCTTGAAAGCAACCTGCGTGGCTTCGCGGATTGCCTTCAACTCGAGGGCGCTGGCGATACCATCGAACGGATAGATCAATCACGACGGGCTATCGAGTTTCTATAATCCGTCCGCGCGCAATTTCGTCGTCAGGCTGGGCAGTGGAGGCTACGGCTATCATGTTCCATCCGTGATCCAGGGACACGCCGTGACACCGAGGGAATGGGCGGAAATGCGTGGAAAATGTTGGCAGATCGTGCGACACATCAATGCCAAAAATATGCGCTAGGCCATTGAAAATATGGTGCGCCCGGCAGGATTCGAACCTGCGACCACCCGCTTAGAAGGCGGGTGCTCTATCCAGCTGAGCTACGGGCGCATGCACAGAGGCTGTGGATCGCGCGAATAGCGCGGTTTGCGCGGGGCGCAAAGCAGGATAAGCAAGACGGCGATGACCGACACCGCCCAGCCCGCACACGCGCCCGCCCGCACCAATGCCGCCGCGGTGCGGCATTTCCGTTATTACGATCTGGTGATGGCCGCCTTCGTCGCGATCCTGCTGCTGTCGAACATCATCGGGGCGTCGAAACTGGCCGAGGTCGGACCGCTGACATTCGGCGCCGGCATCCTGTTCTTTCCGCTCGGTTACGTCATCGGCGACGTACTGACCGAGGTTTATGGCTATGCCCGCGCGCGGCGGGTGATCTGGACCGGTTTTGCCGCGCTGGTGTTCATGGCGGTGATGAGTTGGGTCGTGCTCGCGATGCCGCCGGCGGCCGACTGGTGGTGCCAGGGAACCGAGACACTCGCGGTGAAGGGCGATGCCGGCGCGAGCAGCGGCGCATTGTGCCAGGCCACTTATGTCAGCACCTTCGGCAACGCCTGGCGGCTGGTCGTCGCGTCGATCGTCGCCTTCTGGGCGGGCGAATTCGTCAACAGCTTCGTCCTCGCGCGGATGAAGATCGCGACCGAGGGCAAGCATCTGTGGATGCGCACGATCGGATCGACCGTCGTCGGCCAGGGCGTCGACAGCCTGATCTTTTACCCCGTCGCCTTCCTCGGCATCTGGACCACGCAACAGGTGGTGCTGGTGATGGTGACCAACTGGGCGATGAAGGTCGCGTGGGAAGCGGTGCTGACCCCGGTGACTTACGTGGTCGTCGGCGCGCTCAAGCACCGCGAGGGGGTCGACATCTTCGACGAGGGCACCGATTTCAGCCCGTTCAAGGCCAAGGTCTGAGCCGATGTTCGCCGAAGCGTCCTTCCTCTACCAGCAATTCAAACTGGTGCTGATCGACGGCAGCGGCCTGAGCAAGGACGCGCTGCACATCTATGCCGGCATGGGGGTCTATCTGATCGTCCGCGCCGGACTACGGCGCCCGGCATGGATGGCGTGGGGCGCAGTGGTCGCGGTCGCGCTGGCGGGCGAATGGCTCGACGTGCAGGGCGAATATATCCGCGGGCTGCTCGCCCCCGAACCCGGCCATTGGCACGATATCTGGAACACCGCCTTCTGGCCGACGGCGCTGGCGCTGGTCGAACGCTGGTGGCCGCGACGCGAAGCCGCGGCGCCCGAGGTGTCAGGCGAGAACGCCGAGCGCGGCCTCGAACAGGCGTAGCCCGTCGGTGCCGCCATGCGCGCGGTCGATCGCGCGTTCGGGGTGCGGCATCATGCCGAGCACATTGCCCGTGTCGTTGAGCACGCCCGCGATATTGCGCGCCGAACCGTTGACGCTGTCGGCGTAGCGGAACGCCACGCGCCCCTCGCCTTCCAGCCGGTCGAGCGTGTTTTCGTCGGCGAAATAATTGCCGTCGTGATGCGCGACGGGGATGTCGATCGCCTCATCGGCCTTGTAGCCGGCGGTGAACAGCGACTGGCTGTTCGCGACGGTCAGCGGCACGGTGCGGCAGACGAAGTTGAGCCCCGCGTTGCGCATCAGCGCGCCGGGCAGCAACTGCGCCTCGGTCAGCACCTGGAAGCCGTTGCACACGCCGAGCACCGGCACGCCGCGCGCCGCGGCATCGGTGACCGCGGCGAGGATCGGCGAGCGCGCCGCCATCGCGCCCGAGCGCAGATAATCGCCATAGGAAAAGCCGCCGGGCAGCGCGATGAAGTCGATGCCGTCGGGCAATTCGGTGTCGCGGTGCCAGACCATCGCGGGCGCCTGGCCGGTGACGGTTTCGAGCGCGACCGCCATGTCGCGGTCGCAATTGGAGCCGGGAAAGACGATGACGGCGGTCTTCATGGCTCTGCTTCCCTTCAGGCGCGCTGGATGCGGTAGTTTTCGATAACGGTGTTCGCGAGCAGCTTGGCGCACATCGCGTCGAGATCGGCATCGCTGACGCTGTCGGCGACTTCGAGTTCGATGAAGCGCCCGGCGCGGACATCGTCGACCCCGGCGAAACCCAAGCCTTCGAGCGCATGATGGATCGCCTTGCCCTGCGGATCGAGCACCCCGGGTTTCAGCGTCACATAGACCTGGACTTTCATGGGGCGGACCTTTGCTGCGGAGGGCGAGGAAGATGGGCGCGCCTATGCCCGCGAATCACTTGGCGGGCAAGGGCGGGCACTCAAGAAAATGCCGCTTTTCGGAATGCGAACCACTCGCAACTTTCCTGTTGCGAGTCCGTCGCACTATCCCTATCTGAGTCTTGTTGAGAAGGATTCGCACATGGTCGTCTGTGTCTGCAACGCAATAAAGGAAAGCCAGCTGCGCGACGTCGTGCGGAATGGCGAAGTGCGGTGCGCCAAGGCCGCCTATGCGCAACTGGGTCGCAAACCCAAGTGCGGCCAATGCCTGCCTTTCGCTCGCAATATCATCAGCGACGTCGCCGCGACTGCCTGATTTTTCTAGGTTTTCTGCCATTTTTGACCTTGGCCTGATGGGGTCCGGGGGCGTATAATGCCGCCATCCCATTCCCAGGACAAAAAGACAGGACGACACATGAAGGGCGACGAAAAGGTCATCGATTTCCTCAACGAGGCGCTGAAGAACGAGCTGACCGCGATCAACCAGTACTGGCTGCATTATCGCATGCTCGACAATTGGGGGGTCGCGAAGCTCGCGCATTTCGAGCGCGAGGAATCGATCGACGAGATGAAGCACGCCGACAAGCTCGCCGATCGCGTGCTGTTCCTCGGCGGCCTGCCCAATTTCCAGATGCTCGGCCGCCTGCGCGTCGGCGAGACGGTCGAAGAGATTCTCAAGGCCGACCTCGCGCTCGAGGAGGAAGCGATCCCGCTGCTCAAGGACGCCATCGCGCATAGCGAGAGCGTGCGCGACTATGTCAGCCGCGACCTGTTCGCCGACATCCTCGAAAGCGAAGAGCATCATGTCGACGAGCTCGAAAAGCAGTTCGAGATGATCGAGCGCATGGGAATCGAAAATTACATCCAGCTGCAATCGAAGTCGGTCGGCGACGATTGATCCGAATCGTCGCCCCCGCGAAGGCGGGGGCCGCGACCGGTTTACGCAGCGACGCTGGGGAAGGCCGACAATGCCCCCGCCTTCACGGGGGCGACGAGATACCAAAAACCCCGGTTTTTCGAGGCGCCTGCGGGCGCCTCTTTTTTTGCTTGTACTTGCGAGTAATTCTCAATAGCAAGGTGGGGCAGTCCCCTCCTGCCGGTCGCTGCTCCATGCAGCGGCCGGCGGCTTTTTCGGATCCGGCCCGGGACCTGCGCCAATCGACCGGACCGATCGGGAAAGGGACGCGCCATGGAATCGAGCCTGCTGATCCGACAACTGACCGAACAACCGCTGGTCCGTGACCTGCCGGTCGACGCCGCGCAGGCGGTGCTCGCGCTGCGATACTGCATCCTCTGCCGCCGCAGCGAGCGCGACCCGATGCCCGAACTCGAACGGCGCTGGGGCAATATCCTCGCGGCGCGGCGCTTTCGGCTGGTGGTCGAGGCGATCGGCCACAGCTGGCCCGACCCCTTTGCCGTCGCCCCGCCCTGCTGCCCGCGCGTCAGCTTCGACGAGAGCCTGCTCGCCGCGATGGTCGGAGCGTCAGCCCGCCGCGACCGTGCACGGTTCGATATGCTGACCGGCGAAATGCTGGGCAGCGACGCGCGCGAGATGATCTTCGTAGCGCTGGAGAATTTCCTGCGCGCGAGGGCGCCCGGGCGGGTTTAGGTCCGCTAGCCCCTAGGGCTCAACCTGGATTTCCCTGCTCGCTGTACAGCGGCAATCCCTCGTCCAGTTTCCGGAACTCCCCAATCAGGAGTATGCCCGGTACGTCGACCGCCATTCTGACGTCGGCTTCCTTGCCCATCGATTTCGGATAGGCATTGCCGTCGAAACGCATCGCCCGTTCATAGCCGGGCTGAATACCGCCGCCCTGCGTCCACGATCCAAACACCGGCCGGCCGTTGTGACGCTCGCCGAGCAGGCGGACCGGCCCCCAGCTGATGGACACATCGCCGATCTCGCGCAGCCGCCCGCCGGATGCATCCCACACCAACAGGTTGCATCCGCCCGTTCCGCAAAAATGGCGCCCGAAGAGCCATGCGACGATCATCTCGTTGCAGGGCAGCTTGACCGCCCAGAAACGAGCGGTCTGATCGCGCGGCAAATTGGGCATTGAGCGCTCTGCCATAGCGCGAAGCGCACGAGCCACCGGCTCGGCGGCGACCGCGTCGGTAATCGCCTCCGGTTTTTCCGTGGCAAGATCGCAATGGGCGTGGCGATCCACAATCTTCGGCGGCTCCAGCTTTGGTTTGCCGCACGCAGCGAGCAACGCGGTGAACGCAGCGACGAGCAGAATTGCGCCGCCGCGAATCCCTAGCTCCGAGCTCACTTCCCCGCCTTGTCGCTCACCGCCTTGATCACCAGCGCCTTGTCGTCGGTAAGGTAGCGTTTCGCGAGCGCCTGCAACTCGGCAGGCGTAGCCGCTTCCACATCGGCGATGCTCTTGCGGCTGCGGTCGAGGCGGGCTTCCTTGCTCGTCGCGGCGGAGACATATGGCAGCCAATAGCCGTTCTCGCGCCGCGCCTTGGTCATCGCCTCGAGCATCGGCTTGCGCGCGCGATCGAGCAGGTCGGCGTCGACCGGGGTGTCGCGCAATTCCTTCGCGATGGCGAAGATCGCGGCGCGGGTGGTCGCGAGGTCCTTGTAGTCGACATTGCTCGCCGCGAAGAGATGGCCATAGCCGGGGAAGTCGTCCGACAGGCTGGCGCCGGCGCCGGGGCTGTAGCTTTCGCCCAGCTTCTCGCGCAGTTCCTCGGTCAGTTTGAGCTGCATCACCCGCGACAGCAGTTGCAGCTGCATCGCCTCGGCGAGGTCGCTGTCGTCGCGCGCGGACCAATAGACGCGCAGCTCGGCCTGTTCAGCAGGGCCCTTGTGGATCAGCGTGCGTTCGCTGCGGTCCTTGGCGAACTCGCGGATGCGCGCGGCGGGGCGCGGGTCGAAGGTGGCGCGGCGTTCGGGCAGCGCGCCGAAGGTCGAGGCGATCGCGTCGATCGCCGCCGCTTCGTCGATGTCGCCGACGACGCCGATCTCTATCGCGCCATGCTCCATGCTGTCGGCGATCGCGGGCTTGAGGCTGGCCCAGTCGAGCGCCAGCATCGTGTCGAGCGGCGGGGTGACCGCACGCGGGTCGTTGTTGGCGAGGATGCCGCCGGCGTCGCGGCCGAGCACCGCGCCGGGGGTCGCGTCATTCGCGGCATATTGCTGCGGCAGGAAGCGGCGGATCAGCGCGAGGCCGTCGGGGCGATAGCCCGGGTGGGTGAGGAAGGCGGCCATCAGCTGCGCCTGCAGTTTGAAATCCTCGGGCGAGGTGCGCGCGCTGCCGCCGAAGCTGTCGGTGGCGCTGCCGACGCTCGAACTCACCGTCTTACCGGCGAGGATGGTGCTGAGTTCGTCGCGGCTGTGCGCCTCGAGCCCGCCGAGGCTGATCGACCCCGCGAGTGCGACGCGCGTCGGGTCGGCCTTTGTCGCGAGCAGGCTGCCGCCGTCGATGCGCAGCGACAGGAACACCGTGTCCTTCTGGAAATCGGTTGTCTTGATGTTGAGCATGACATTGTTGGCGAAACGGATGCGGCGGATGCCGAGGTCCTCGATCCGCTGGTCGCTGACGATCTTTCCGGGGGTACCGAAGTCGGTGTAGGCGAAGGCGGCGCTCGTCGCGGCGGCGGGCGCGGCGACCGCCACCTGCTGCGACGACTTGAGCGCGGCGAGGATCGCATCGGTGCCGCCCTCGACCGGGGTCTTGCTCGTCACGCGGACGAGCGGCGCGCCGAGGCCCGCGAGCCGTTGCTGGAAGGCGGCGCTCACCGCGGCGGCATCGAGCGACGGGGCAGCAGCGTCGAACAGCGCCTGCGAAACCTCGGGCCGCGAAACGACGAAATCGCCCTTCGCCGCCTCGACCAGCACGTCGGCGAGATTCTCGCTGCGCCGGGTGTCGACCCCGGCGACGGCATTTTTCAGCGCGGTGCGACGGTTGGCGAGCTGTTCGTCGACCTCGGCCTGGGTGAAGCCATGCTGGGCGGCGCGGCGCCATTCCTGTTCGACCAGCGCCTGCGCCTCGCGCCAGGAACCCTGTTTCGCGGTGGCGCCGATCGTGACCTGGTCGAACACGTCCCAGCCGTTCGAATCGCCGAAATAACCGTTGAGGATCGGCGAATCCTCGGCAAGCGCTAGCTTCGCGAGACGGCGCGAGACGATCGCTTCGCCGATCCCCTCGGCCAGGTCCCTGGCGCGCTTGGCTTTGGTGTCGGGCAGTTTCACCCACGGCTTGAACGCGGTGATCGTCACCCCGTCGGCGATCGCGGGGTCGACGAAATCGTCGGCGGCCGAGGCGCGGGCGTAATCAATCGTGCCGATATCGGGATCGGCGCCGGCGGGGCCGCGGCCCTTCCAGTCGGCAAAGCGCGCCTTGATCTTCGCCTCGATCGCCGCGGGATCGAAATCGCCGACCATCACCAGCGTTGCGCGCTCGGGGCGGTAATAGCGGTCATAGAGGTCGCGGATGCGCGCGGCGGGGGCCGACTGGATCACCTCGACCGTGCCGACCGGGATGCGGTTCGGGGCGCTCATGCCCTTCATCTGGAAATCGAGCTGGTCGATCAGGCTGCGCAGCTGATAGGTGTCGCGCGCGCGCCGTTCGGACAGGATGATGCCGCGTTCGCGGTCGACCGCCGCGGGGTCGATCTTCAATTCGCTCGCGGTCTCGCGCATCAGCATGAGGCCGGTGTCGATCAGGTCGTCGGAGGCATTGGGCAGGTCGAGCTGGTAGACGGTCTGGTCGAAGCCGGTCGAGGCATTGGTGTCGGCGCCGAACGCCAGCCCCTTGCGTTCGAGCAGCTTGATCATCTCGCCCTCGGGCACGTTGGTCGAGCCGTTGAACGCCATATGTTCGAGGAAATGGGCGAGTCCGCGCTGGTCGTCGGCTTCGGCAAAGCTGCCGACGTCGAAGCGCAGGCGCAGCGAGACGCTGTCCTTGGGCGTACTGTTCTTCAGCAGCGCATATTTCATCCCGTTGGGCAGCACCCCGAAGACGATGTTCGGGTCGACCGGCACGTCGCTGGCCGCGAAGTTCCACGCACGCGCCGCATCGCCCTGCGGATTGGTGGTGGCCGCGGCCGGCGCCGGCGCCGCGACGGGTTCGCGCGCCAGCAACGGCGCAGGGCCGGCGAAAGCGAGAGCGGTGGCGAGGACGAGGGGCGACAGCGCGGCCGACGCGCGCAACAGGGGTCGGAAGGTCATGCCGCCTGTCTGGGCGTGCCGCCCGGACGGGTCAAGCGCCGCCTAGCCGGCCCGCGCGACGCTTTCGACAGACGACATGGCCTCGCGATCGGCGGCCTTGGCCGCATAGACCGCGCGGTCGGCGACATCGAACAGCCTTTTCGCGCTGGTGCCCTGTTCGGGCCAGGTTGCGACCCCGATGCTGGCGCCGACGCGGATCGCGGCGCCGTCGATGCGATAGGGCGCCGCCAGCGCCGACAGCATATGGCCCGACAGCGAGGTGTCGAGCAGCGGCGATCCCGCGGGTACGAGGATCGCGAATTCGTCGCCGCCCTGCCGCGCGACCATCGCATGGTCGCCGCACGCGTGACGCAGGCGCGCCGCGACTTCGCAAAGCAGCGCGTCGCCGACACCATGACCGTAGCGGTCGTTGACCGGCTTGAAACCGTCGAGGTCGAGCAAGGCGATCGCGAAACGCGTATCGGACCCCGCCGCGGCAATTTCCTGGTCGAGCCGCGCGTCGAGTTCGCGGCGGTTCCACAGGCCGGTGAGCGGGTCCGTGTGTGCGAGATCGCGCATCTGTTGCTGCAGTTGCAACAGATCGATCAGCTGGCGGTGCTGCTGAAAGATCATGCGCAGCAAAAAGGCGGTCGCGACGAACAGGCTGGTTCCCGCCGCGATTTCGGGCGGGTTGCCCGAGGTCAGCATGAGCAGCATGATCGGAACGAGCCCGATGCCGAGGTTGACGATCGTCGTGAAGCGGATCGACGACAGGCAATAGGCGGTCGCGAGCGAGCCCATCGCCATGATCATCGCATAATAGCTGTGCGCCTCGGGCGGCGCGGCGAACCAGTTGGTCACCGTCCAGATGCTGCACATCGCCCCCATGGTGCCCGACAGCCAGGTCGCTTCCTTGATCACCCGCCGCGCACGGCGCGGGCTCATGCGGCGGCCGCGCGCCTTGAGCAGGTATAAAAATCCCAGCAGGCATACGACCGCGAGCGTGATCGGAAACCCGAGGCGAACGATCCAATGGACGCTTTCGACCCCGGCGTAGATCGCCGTCGGCGTCGTCGCCGCGAGGGTCAGGAACAACATCGGGGTCAGGGTCTCGATGCGATTGGCGCGCAGCAACGCGACATCGTCCCGGATCGATTCCGGAACCGGCGGGAAAACCCGCGCCCTCAGCCAATGATAGACCCCCGTCATGGCCATGGGGATAGAGCGCAGGAGTAAAACATCGGTTAAGGATAGAATCCCCATTTTTCATCCGGCTACGCGTCTAGCACGACGGTCGGACTTGCAAAATATTAACCATGTTTTGCGACAGCCGCTCCCATCCGAATTTCGATCCTTTGGGGGAGTCCGTCATCATGTCCTATCCTGTCGCGTCACTGACCACACCCACGCCCGCGCTGGCGTCGCCAATGCCGTCCGCCGATCCGACGCTGCCGCAGAACGACACGCCGGCGCAGCGCGCCGCCCGCGCGGCGCAACTGACCGCGACGCAGTCGGTCTATGTGTGGACCACCGATGTCCCCACCCTGCCCGGCGTGCCGCTGGCGACCGACGTGCCCAAGAACGACGTGCCGACCATCGCCTGGTTCGGCAAGCTGATCACCATCGGCCTCGCGATCGTACGCAACGCGCTCGCGGTGAAGCTCGGCGCGGTCGAAGCCGGCGAATTGACCGGAGCCCACCCCGATTATGCCGCGGCGCTCGCCGAATGCGACGCGATCGAGGCCTCGACGCTCAAGATCACCGCCGCGCATGGCGCGCATGAAGGCGGTAATATCTTCGAACGCATTGTCGACGATGTCGAAAGCGCGGTCGCGACGATCGAACGCGACGCGCACCTGACCCTGCTCGAAGGCTATAAGGCGCGCATCGAGGATCTGATGAAAGTCAGCGACGACGAGGTCGCCGGCATCGGCAGCCGCGCACCGCGCAGCCTCGACGCCTATCGCGCGCTGTTCCAGACGCTGCCGGTGCCGGGCATCGCCTATGACTTCCAGAACGACGCCAGCTTCGCGCGGCTGCGCGTGCAGGGGCCGAACAACATGCTGATCGCCGCCGTCGGCAATGCGCTGCCGGCGAATTTCCCACTGACCGCCAAGCAATATGCCGCGGTGGTGAACGGCGACACGCTCGACCGCGCGCTCGCCGACGGCCGCCTGTTCCTGCTCGATTACAAGGACCTGGCGGTGCTCGACCCCGGCACCTATCGCGGCGAGGCCAAATATGCCTGGCAGCCGATCGCGCTGTTCGCGGTGCCGCCGGGCGGCGCCTCTCTGATCCCGGTCGCGATCCAGTGCGGTCAGGATCCCGCCGACTTCCCGATCTTCACGCCCTCGCCCGCGCCCGAGAAACTGTGGGGCTGGGAAATGGCGAAGCTCGTCGTGCAGGTCGCCGACGGCAATTATCACGAATTGTTCGCGCATCTGGCGCGCACGCATCTGGTGATCGAGGCCTTTGCCGTCGCGACGCACCGCCACCTCGCCGAGGTCCATCCGATCTGGGCGCTGCTCGTCCCGCATTATGAGGGAACGCTGTTCATCAACGAAGCCGCGGCGACCTCGCTGATCGCTGCGGGCGGGCCGATCGACCATATTTTCGCGGGCACGATCACCTCGAGCCAGGCCGCGGCGGTCGATGCGCGGCTCGCCTTCGACTTTTATGGCAAGATGCTGCCCGCCGACCTCGCGGCGCGCGGCGTCGGGGTGAGTTCGGCGCTCGCCGACTATCCGTACCGCGACGACGCGCTGCTGGTGTGGAATACGATCCACGAATGGGCGCGCCAATATGTCGACCTTTATTATACCAACGACGCGGCGGTGGTCGCCGACACCGAACTCACCGCCTGGGCGGCGTGCCTTGCCACCGAAGCCAAGATCAGGGGCTTCGGCCCGGTGGCGACGCGGGGGCAACTCGCGCAAATCTGCACGATGGTGATGTTCACTGCGAGCGCGCAGCATGCGGCGGTCAATTTCCCGCAAAAGGACATCATGACCTTTGCCCCCGCGATCACCGGCGCGGGCTGGGAGCCGGCCCCGACCGGCCAGCGCGGGCAGGACAAGCCGGGCTGGCTGGCGATGATGCCGCCGATCGGTCTGGCGCTCGAGCAATTGAACGTGCTCGAACTGCTGGGTTCGCTGCACTATCGCCCGCTCGGCGATTATCGCAGCAACGCCTTTCCCTATCCCTTGTGGTTCCAGGATCCGCGCGTCACCGCGAAGAGCGGTCCGCTCGCCTGGTTCCAGGCCGCGCTCACCGATGTGGAGACCGAGATCGTAGCGCGCAACGCGCAGCGGCTGGCGCCCTATCCCTATCTGCAGCCGAGTTTGATCCCGACCAGCATCAATATTTGAGGCGGCGACGCCAGACAAAACACACGCGTCATTGCGAGCGAAGCGAAGCAATCCAGGGGCGGCTTACGCCCACTCTGGATTGCCGCGTCGCTTCGCTCCTCGCAATGACGACGCTCAGTGATCCGGTAGCAGCGCGCCTATCGCAAGCGTTCAGCTGCCCTTTTTCTTGCGGTGGCTTTCGAGGTCGAGCACCGCATTGTCGACGCCTTCGGGCAGCAGGCCCAAGCGGCGCGCGACTTCCTGATAGGCTTCGACCTCGCCGCCGAGGTCGCGGCGGAAGCGGTCCTTGTCGAGTTTTTCGTTGGTGGTCATGTCCCACAGGCGACAGCCATCCGGGCTGATCTCGTCGGCGAGGATGATGCGGCTGAAATCGCCGTCATAGAGCCGCCCGAATTCGAGCTTGAAGTCGACCAGGCGGATGCCGACCGCGGCGAACATGCCCGACATGAAGTCGTTGATGCGGATCGCCATGTCCTGGATATCGTGCAATTCTTCCTGGCTGCACCAGTTGAAGCAGGCGATATGCTCCTCGGCGACCAGCGGATCGCCGAGCGCGTCGTCCTTGTAGCAATATTCGATCAGCGTGCGGGGAAGCTGGGTCCCCTCCTCGATCCCGAGCCGCTTCGACAGCGTGCCGGCGGCGACGTTGCGCACGATCACCTCGATCGGGACGATCTCGACCTGGCGGATCAGCTGCTCGCGCATGTTGAGGCGGCGGATGAAATGATGCGGGACACCTATGTTGCCGAGCAGCGTGAAGACATGCTCGCTGATCCGGTTGTTGAGCACGCCCTTGCCGCTGATCGTGCCCTTTTTCTGGGCGTTGAACGCGGTCGCGTCATCCTTGAAATATTGGATCAGCGTGCCCGGTTCGGGGCCCTCATAGAGGATCTTGGCTTTGCCTTCGTAGATCTGGCGGCGACGGGCCATGGGCACATGCTTTCCTTGACGTCAAAATAGCTGGCCCCGGCGAATACGACTCATGCGAGGCGCGGCGCCGGGGCGGTTCCGGCGCCTATAGCGGCAAAGGTCGGGCGCGTCATCCCCGGGCGTAAGACACCCCTTCTCCAAACGGGATGAGGGAGGATTTACACCTTTACGCTTACGTAAACTAGAGCTTGCCTTCCTTCGCATCCCTTGCGACCATGGCTGCAACGACAAGGAGAGAGACATGAGCTTCGAAGAGATTCGCCTCGACAAGCATGAGGGCATCGCGCTGCTGACGCTGTACCGGCCCGACCGGATGAACGCCTTCACGACCCGGATGATGACCGAAATCGTCGCCGCGCTCGACGAATGCGACGCCGACGACGGAGTGCGCGCGGTGATCTTCACCGGCCATGGCGAGCGCGCCTATTGCGCGGGGGCGGACCTCGGCGCCGGCGGATCGACCTTCGATTACGACAAGCGCACCGACAAAGCGGCACTGCTGCCCGAGGGCATATCGGCAAGCCCGGTCGCCGAGGACGGCACGATCGACTGGTCGCACCCGCTTATCCGCGACGGCGGCGGCCGCGTGTCGATGCGCATCTTCGAATGCAAGAAGCCGGTGCTCGGCGCGATCAACGGCGCCGCGGTCGGCATCGGCGCGACGATGACGCTGTCGATGGACGCGCGCCTCGCCAGCGACACCGCGCGCTACGGCTTTGTCTTCGCGCGCCGCGGCATCGTGCCCGAAGCGGCATCGAGCTGGTTCCTGCCGCGCCTCGTCGGCATCCAGACCGCGCTCGACTGGTGCTATTCGGGCCGGCTGGTCCCCGCCGCGGAAGCGCATGAAAAGGGCCTCGTCCAGTCGGTCCATGCCCCCGGCGAACTGGTCGATGCCGCGATCGCCAAGGCGCGCGAGCTGACCGGCGACAGCGCCCCGGTGTCGGTCGCGCTGACCCGCCACATGATGTGGCGCATGCTCGGCGCGCCGCACCCGATGAGCGCGCACCGCTGGGACAGCCGGGTGATCTTCGCCCGCGGCCGCAGCCCCGACGCCGCCGAGGGCGTGACGAGCTTCCTCGAAAAACGCGAACCCCATTTCACCGCGAGCGTCGCGAACGACTATCCGTCTTTCGGCGAGTTCGAGGATGCGCCGCCTTACGGCTAAGGTCCTTATAATCCTCCCTGTGGCGAAGCNATTGCGCGACGTTTCGGCCCCTCCACCATCCGCTTCGCGGACGGTCCCCCTCCCCATCGCTTCGCGACAGGGAGGATCAACTACGCGTCAAACCACGTCGTACATCCTTTTCCCGCGCCGCACCGTCATGCTGTGCGTGTCCTTAAGCGCGAGCGATTTTTCGCGGATCGTCTCGACGCTGTGCCAGTGGGCGGTGACCTTTTCGGGGGTCATCGCCACCGAGACATAGCCGCGATCGCAGGTGTTCGCCCATTTGAGCTGCGGCGACGATCCGCGCAGCGCCGCGACGCGCGTCTCTTCCGAAATCCCCTGCGTATAATTTTCGAAGCCCGGCGAGGTGACGCTGTGGCCGCCGACCTCGATACCCGCGGGCCGGCGGTCATGCGCGAGGTCGAACGCCCAGGCGTTGTGGCTGTCGCCCGCGAGCATCACCAGGTCGGCATCGACCGACTGCGCCGCGCCGAGCAGCCGGTCGCGCGCCGCAGGATAGCCGTCCCATGCATCCATGTTGAGCGGCAGCCCGGCCTTGGCGGCGAGCTGTGACGCGGCGACGCGGCGGCGCACGACATCGGGCGGGTTGGCGCCGAACCAGTTCGCCGATTCGGGCGGGGTGAAGAGCGTCCCGGTGACAATCTGCTGCGCGCAGACCTGCCAGCGCGTGCCCGCCTTCTTCGAAGCGGCGAGGCCACCGAACAGCCATTTTTCCTGATCGCTGCCCATCAATTGGCGCGCGGGGTCGCGATAGGCGGTCTCGGCAAAGGCCTTGAGCTTCGCGGCCGCATCGCCGCCGCCCGCGACGATCTCGTCGATCTCGAACGGACGATCGCGCGCGGTCACCCGCGTTTCGGGCAGGAAGATCGTCGCGAGGTCGCCGACCTGATAGTCGCGCCAGCGCGTGTCGGCGACCGGCATCCATTCGCCATGCGCGCGCTCGGCCGCTGCTACACGGTCGGTCCAGCTGCCTTCGCCGTCATTGTGGTTTTCGGCCCCGCCCTTCCAGGCGTCGTTGGCGAATTCATGATCGTCCCATTGCGCGATCATCGGAAACAGCTGGTGCAGCCGCTGCAGATCGGGGTCGGCGCGGTAGGCGGCGTAGCGCAGCCGATAGTCGGCGAGCGCGACGATTTCCTGCGACGGCTGGATTTCGCGCCCCGGCAGCGCCTGCTTCGCCGACGGATAATCGCCGGCGGCATATTCATAGAGATAGTCGCCGACATGGGCGACGAGGTCGATGTCCTGGCGCGATGCGGCATGGCCATAGGCGTTGAACCAGCCGAAGGGCATGTTCGAACAGGAAAAGAGCGCGAGATTGAAGGCGGACGTCGGCCCCTGCGGCAGGGTGCGGGTGCGGCCGGTGATCGATTTGGTGCCGTCGGGCGCGACGAAGCGATAGAAATACCAGCGGCCCGGCTCCAGCCCGCGAACCATCAGCTTGGCGGTGTGATCGCTGGCGCCGTCGGCATCGACGCTGCCGCCGCCAACGATGCGCGCGAAATCGGGTGTTTCGGCGACCTCGACGGTCAGCCGGGCATCGGAGGGCGCGGCATAGCGTGTCCACAGCATTACCGAATTCGCCCCCGGTTCGCCGCTCGCGACGCCATGGGTGAAGCCCTGCGCCATCATCGCCCGCGCCGCGCCGGGCAGCGACAGCGCCGCAAGTCCGGCGGTGCCGAGCTTGATCAGCAGGCGGCGGTCGATCTCTCCCCAAAGCGGATGCATCGCAGTCTCCCTATTTTCCGGCGGCTTCTTGCTCCGTCTTTGTGACGATATGGCGCGCCTATCCCATGACCCCCATCGCCAGCAGCAGCAGCATGAAGGTGGTCACCGCGAACAGGCTGAAGAACAGCAGCAGCATGCCCCGGACCAGCGCCCCGAAGCGCGACGAGCGATAGGCCCCGCGCAGCTGGCGCACCATGTGGAAGGGCACATAGAAGATCGCGAGGACGGTCGCGACGTCGCCGAGCGCCGTCAGGTTGAGCAGCCGCACGACGACGAACAGCAGCAGCATGAACGAAATCGAGTAGGTGACGAAGACGAAATGGTCATAGGTGTGGAAGCGGCGGCTGAACGGATAGAGCAGCCACATGAAGGGCAGCGACAGCGGGATCAGCGCCCAGGCGAATTTATAGGCGTTCGCCTGCAACTTGTACATGACGAGCGACGGGTTCGCGCGCGCCTTTTCGAAACCATGGTCGATGAAGGGCACCCCGGTATCGACCTTGGTCCGTGACAGGAAATCGACGCTGGTCATCATCTGCTCGCCCGGATCTTCGAGCACCGGCGGACCCTTTGCACGCTCCTCCGCAGTCATCGGCTTCGCGATGCCAAGATATTCGGCGCTCTTGCGCAGCGAGACGAGCTCCTGTTCGAGCTGCCGCTTTCGTTCCGGCGTCAGGCCCTTTTTTGCAAGCTCGGCATTGACCTCCGCCGTTTCCGCGAGGAAGCGCGCCTGGATCGCGCTCGCCTCGGTCTGGTTTGCCGCCGCCTTGGCCAGCCCCTCGCCGAACCCGCCGCCGCTGCCGACCATCGCGAGCACCGCATAGGTCAGGAAGACCGCGAACAGGAACAGCGCCAGCGGCGAGATGAAGCTCGCGCGCTCGCCATGGATATAGCGGCGCGTCAGGTCGCCGGGGCGCCAGGCGAGCATTGGCAGCGTGTTCCAGATCTTGCCCTCGAAATGGAAGATCGCATGGACGAGGTCGTGACCGATCGCGCCGAAGCTGCGGTGAACGTCGGCGCGCTGGCCGCAATGATGACAATGCGAGCCGACGAGGCTGGTCCCGCAGTTGAGGCAGCGCGTACCCGCATGTCCATCCGGGCCGCCGTGGCGCGGTTCGACCGCGCGTGCCGCCAGCCCGGCGGTCACCGCCGCCCCGATCCCTTCGATGTCCCCTGTCATGACGCCTAGGTAGCAGCGCGCGCGGCGCGTGCAACGGAGACTTTCACCGGCCGCGCAAAGCATGATAGGGCGCGCGCATGACCGCCAAAGCCCATACCCTGTCCCCCGTTCCCGACCCCGATGCACTGATCGCCGACATGGGCGCGCGCGCGCGCATCGCGGCCAAGCGGCTGGCCGTGGTGCCGACCGCGGAAAAGGCCGCGGGCCTGCGGGCCGCGGCGGGCCAGCTGCGCCTGCGCGCCGACGCGATTCTCGACGCGAACCGGCGCGACATGGCGGCGGCCAAGGCGGCGGGGCTGTCGGCGGCGATGCTCGACCGGCTGCGGCTCGACGATGCGCGGCTTGGCGGTATCGCCGAGGCGGTCGAGGCGGTCGCCGCGCTCCCCGATCCGGTCGGCATGGAAATCGACCGCGCCGTCCGCCCCAATGGCATGGCGCTCAGCCGCGTGCGCGTCCCGCTCGGCGTCGTCGGCATCATCTATGAAAGCCGGCCGAACGTCACCGCCGACGCGGCGGCACTGGGGCTGATGTCGGGCAATGCCGTGATCCTGCGCGGCGGCAGCGAGGCGGTGAACAGCAATCGTGCGATCCACGCCGCGCTCGCCGCGGGGCTCGCCGAAAGCGGCCTGCCCGTCGATGCGGTGCAACTGGTGCCGGTGCAGGACCGCGCCGCCGTCGGTGCGCTGCTGCGCGCGCAGGGGCTGGTCGACATCATCATCCCGCGCGGCGGCAAGAGCCTGGTCGCGCGGGTGCAGGACGAGGCGCGCGTGCCCGTGCTCGCGCATCTCGACGGGATCAACCACCTCTATCTGGACGGCCGCGCCGACCCCGCCAAGGCGGTGGCGCTTGCCGTCAACGCCAAGATGCGCCGCACCGGCGTCTGCGGCGCGACCGAGACGATCCTGATCGACCGCGCCTTTCCCGCGCCGCTCGCCATCGTCGATGCGCTGGTCGCGGCAGGCTGCGAAGTGCGCGGCGACAGGGAGGTCGCGGCGCTGAGCCCGCATGTCGGGCCCGCCAGCGCGAACGACTGGGACTGCGAATATCTCGACGCGATCGTCTCGGTCGCGATGGTCGACGGCCTCGCCGGCGCGCTCGCACATATCGACGCGCATTCGAGCAAGCACACCGACGCGATCGTCACCGAGGATGAAGCCGTCGCCGAACGCTTCCTCGCCGAAGTCGACAGCGCGATCGTCATGCACAACGCCTCGACGCAATTCGCCGACGGCGGCGAATTCGGGCTGGGGGCGGAGATCGGCATCGCGACGGGGCGGCTCCACGCGCGCGGTCCCGTCGCGCTGGAGGGGCTGACTACATACAAGTGGCTGGTGCGCGGGAGCGGTCAGACGCGTCCTTGAATCATTTGTATACAAATGATACATGGTCTACATGACCAAGCACGCTGTCATCTCCGCCCGTATCGACGCCGATCTTCTTGCCAAGCTGGATCGGATCGCCGCGTTTAACGAGCGCAGCCGCGCTTGGGTGATCGGCCGCCTTCTTGAAAGCGCCGCGACCAAGGAATTGGAGTTCGTCGATTTCATTCAGGTCGGACTGGATGACATTGCGGCGGGCCGCGTCGTCCCACACGAGCAGGTGGTCGCGGAAATCGAGGCCCGGATCGCAGGGCGCAAGGCGGCCTGATGCAGCTGCAATGGGCGAAAACCGCCCACGAAGAACTTTTTCGGACCGCCGATTTTCTGGACGCCGAAGGTATCGGCTCAAGCACGCCTATGCTGGAAGCGGTCCTTGCCGCAACCAGCCTCCTAGTTCAGCACCCCCAAGCCGGCCCGGCGATCTTGGGATCGCGAATCCGGAAATGGCCTGTCGCCGACCATCCCTTCTTGCTGCTGTACGAAGTCGATAGACACGGGATCACTGTTGTGCGCTTCGTCCACAACCGCAGCGACTGGCAGAGCCTCCTGTGATCCCCACCGGCCTCCTCGGCGGCAGCTTCAACCCAGCGCACGGCGGGCATCGCGCGATCAGCCGCAATGCGATCGACGCGCTGGACCTCGACGAACTCTGGTGGCTCGTCTCCCCCGGCAATCCGCTCAAGCCCGCCAAGGGCATGGCGCCGCTGCCGGCGCGCCTTGCCTCCGCCCGGCGCGCGGCGCGGCGGTCGCCGATTCGCGCCACCGCGATCGAGGCCGAACTCGGCACGCGCTACACCGTCGATACGCTGAAGAAACTGGTCCGCCGCTATCCCAATCGGCAGTTCATCTGGATCATGGGCGCCGACAATCTGGCTCAATTGCCCCAATGGCGCGACTGGCGGGGGATCGCGCGACTCATGCCGATTGCGGTTATCGCGCGTCCGGGCTATAATGGCCGCACCCATGCTGCAAAGGCGATGGGTTGGCTTCGGCGCTTCGTCCGGCCCGCGGACCAGAAAAGTCACTGGACGGACTGGAGACCGCCTGCCCTCGTGTTCCTGCGATTTTCGCCCGATGTGCGATCCGCAACTGCAATACGGCAGGCCAACCCCCGCTGGTTCGAACGCTATGCTGGCCGCGTGATGCGCGACCCGCTGACGCATTCGCGGCTGGCCACGGACGAAAAGGAATGAATAAGCTTGATAGCCGCCAGTAAGGATGCCGCGCCCGGCGCCGCACCGAATGACAGCGTGGAAGCCCTCCACGCGCTGATCCTCCACCAGCTGGACGAGGATCAGGCCCAGGAAACCATTTCCATCCCGCTTGCCGGCAAGAGCAGCATCGCCGACCATATGGTGATCGCGAGCGGCCGGTCGACGCGCCATGTCTCGGCGATCGCCGACAAGCTGGCGCAGCGGATCAAGCAGGAAGCGGGCCGCCTCGTCCGCGTCGAGGGCCTGCCCAACGCCGATTGGGTGCTGATCGATGCCGGCGATGTCATCGTCCACCTGTTCCGCCCCGAAGTGCGCAGCTTCTATAACCTCGAGCGCATGTGGTCGTTCGGCGACGCGCCGCCGGTCACCGCCGTAAATTGACGTCCCTGCCCGCCGGAGGCTAGGCGGGGCGTCATGCTGCTGCACATCATCGCGCGGGGACGTATCGGGCGGTCCCCCGAGGCCGACATTGTCGGCCGTTATATGAAGCGCGTGACCTGGCCACAGAAGATCACCGAATTGCCCGATACCGGGGGGAAAGTTCCTGCCGCAGCGCCCGGCAGTCGCACGATCCTGCTCGACGAGACGGGCGAGCAGATCACCTCGCTCGACCTGGCCAAACTGCTCGAACGCTGGCGCGATGACGGGGTGCGCGAGGCGCGTTTCTGCCTCGGCGCCGCCGACGGCTTCACTCCGGACGAACGCAAGGACGCCGATAAGGCGATCGCCTTCGGCCGCGCGACCTGGCCGCACCTGATGGCGCGCGCGATGCTTGCCGAGCAATTGTGGCGCGCGACGAGCATCATTGCCGGCCACCCCTATCACCGCGAAGGCCAGCAATGAGGTTCGCCTTTGCCTTGCCCGCAATCGCCCTCGCGCTCGCCGGCGGGGCCCTGGCGCTGGCGCAGAGCGACGCCTTCGATCCCACCGCCATCGCCGCGCGCGAACGCCAGCAGCTGATCGCCGCCAAGGAACAGTCGGCGGCGGCGCTGGCGCGCAGCGCGGCGCTCGAAGTGCAGGCGGCGGCGGCGACCGACGCCGCCGACCGGCTGAAGAAACGCAGCGCCGCACTCGCCGCGCGCATCCAGTCGGCCGAGGCCGACATCAGCGCCGGCGAGGCACGCGTCGCGCTGGTCGGGCGGCGGCTGGCGGAACAGCAGGCGCGGCTCGCCGAGCAGCAGCAGCCGCTGCTCGAACTCACCGCCTCGCTCCAGCAACTGTCGCGCCAGCCGCCGGTGACCGTGCTCGCGCAGCCGGGGTCGCTGACCGACATGGTCCACGCCCGCGCGGTGCTCGACGCGGTGATGCCGGTGATCGAGCGGCGCACCGCCGGGGTGCGCCGCGAGCTTGCCCAGCTCCGCGAAACCCGCGCGCAACAGTCGGTCGCGCTCGCGGCGCTCGCCGCGAGCAAGAAGCAGCTGGCGACGCGGCGCGACGAACTGACGCGGCTGGAAAATGAAGGGCGGCTGCGCTCGCGCGACCTGATGAGCAGCGCGCGGCTCGAAGCCGACCGCGCGCTCGGGCTCGGCGAGAAAGCGCGCGACATCGTCGACCTGATGGACACGCTCGAGGTCGACAGCGGGGTGCGCGCCGAGCTGGCCCAGCTTTCGGGTCCGGTCCAGCGCCCGAATGATCCGGCGAGCGGCAACCCCGCCACCGCGGCTCCATCCACGCGGGAAGCCGACCTTGCGCAGGGCGCCTATCGCCTGCCCGTTGTCGGGCGGATCGTCGCGGGACTCGGCGAGGTCGACGACAGCGGGGTCAGGTCGCGCGGCATCACCATCGTCGCGCGCCCGGGCGGCCAGGTCGTCGCCCCGGCACCGGGACGGGTCAGCTTCGCCGGCGACTATCGCGGCTATGGCAAGATCGTCATCATCGATCATGGCGGCGGCTGGACCTCGCTGCTCACCGGGATGATCGGGCTGTCGGCGAGCGTCGGCGACACCCTCGATGCCGGGGCGCCGATCGGCCGCGCCGGCGCGCGCGACGCGCATATCACCGTCGAACTGCGCCGCGCCGGGCGCCCGGTCGATATCGCCCGGATGCTCGGTTGATCGCCCCCTGTTAACCCACCGTTCGGATGCCGGTCCATAATGGGATGCTGCGCTTGACGCCCCGTCCAATGCGTAGGAATATGGCGGGCCGGGGATTATAGGGCGGACCGTCCGCCAAGGTGAAAGACGATCATGACCGAACCGACCAAGACCATCGCCTCCCCCAAGCGCCGTTTCGCGCTGTGGCAGGGCGCCGCCGCGCTGAGTACGCTCGCGCTGGTGCCGCTGGCGACCGGGGCGATGGCGACCGTCGACACCGCGACGACCAATGAGATTTCGCGCTTCATGGACGTCTTCCTCGAAGTGCGGTCGAACTATGTCGAACCGGTCGACGATTCGAAACTGATCGAAGGCGCGATCAACGGCATGCTCGCCAGCCTCGACCCGCATTCGGGCTATCTCGACGCGCGCGGCTTTTCGAACCTGCGCACCCAGACCGACGGCGAATATGGCGGGCTGGGCCTGTCGGTGACGATGGAAGACGGCGTCGTGAAGGTGATCGCGCCGACCGCCGACACCCCGGCGGCCAAGGCCGGGATCAAGGCCGGCGACTATATCACCCATATCAACAAGGAACTGATCTTCGGGCTGACGCTCGACGAAGCGGTCGACCAGATGCGCGGCAAGCCGGGCACCAAGATCGACATCACCGTCGTGCGCGAGGGCCAGGACAAGCCGATCGAATTGTCGCTGACCCGCGAAATCATCGACCTGAAGCCGGTGAAATGGGAAGTGAAGGGCGACGTCGGCGTGCTGACCGTGAGCAGCTTCTCCGCCGACGCGACCACCGACCTCAAGGCCGCGATGATGGCGGTCGAAAAATCGCTCGGTAAAAAGCCGCGCGGCTGGGTCCTCGACCTCCGTTCGAACCCCGGCGGGCTGCTCGACGAAGCCGTCGGGATCAGCGACCTGTTCCTCGAACGCGGCGAAATCGTCTCGCAGCGCGGCCGCCGCAAGGGCGATATCGAACGCTATTTCGCCGAACCCGGCGACCTCGCGGGCGGTGCGCCGGTGATCGTGCTGATCGACGCCGGATCGGCCTCGGCCTCCGAAATCGTCGCAGGGGCGCTGCAGGACCAGCACCGCGCGGTCATCATGGGCGAGCGCAGCTTCGGCAAGGGATCGGTGCAGACGGTGCTGCCGCTGACCGACACGACTGCGCTGCGCCTGACCACGGCGCGCTATTATACGCCGTCGGGCCGCAGCGTGCAGGAAGGCGGGATCGATCCCGACATCCGCGTGCCGCAGCTGTCGGACCCCGATTACAAGGACCGTCCGCGCTTCCGCGAAAGCGACCTGCGGCGTCACCTGATCAACGAGAAGAAGGTCGACAATAGCCTGCTCGAAAAGGACGAGAAGGACGATCCGCGCTTCACCGCGACCGCCGAAGAGTTGAAGGCCAAGGGCATCGAGGATTTCCAGATGAATTATGCGCTGCAGACGATCGGCCGGATCAACCCCGCGGCGCGCATGGCACAGGGCAGCGCGCCGGCCAAGGCGCCCGCCAAGGCGGTCCGCCGCAACTGATAGTCTTCTCTCCGTCACTATAGGTAGGTTAGATGCTGAACTCGCGTATCGCCGCGCCGCTGGTGGCGCTCGCCGCGCCGCTGCTCCTCTATGGCGGCGCATTGGTGTCGCAATATGGCTTTGGCCTGCACCCGTGCGAGATGTGTTACTGGCAGCGCTGGCCGCACCAGGCGGCGATCGTGCTGGCGCTGCTCGCGCTGCTGCTGCGCAGGAACGACGGCGCGATGCGGGCGCTGACCCTGCTCGCCGCCATCGCAATCGCGATCAGCGGCGCGATCGGCATCTTCCACGCCGGGGTCGAATATGGCTGGTGGCAGGGGCTGACGACTTGCAGTTCGACCGGCAGCGGGCCGGTGACGCTCGACAGCATCATGGCGGCGCCGATCGTCCGCTGCGACGTGCCGCAATGGACGCTGGGACCGATCTCGCTCGCGGGATTCAACGCCATCTTCTCGCTCGCCGCCGCCGCCTTCGTCTTGACCCTGCTGCGCCGGCGGCCCACATCGGTCGCATGAGCGACACGAAAAAGGACGGCGCCAACGACGACGGGCGCAACGCGTCGATGATCCGCGTCGACCAGGCGGGCGAATATGGCGCGACGCGCATCTATGCCGGCCAGCTCGCGGTGATGGGCGACCGCCACCCGATGGCGCGCGAAATCGCGCATATGGCCGAACAGGAAGAGCGCCACCGCAAATTCTTCGACTCCATGGTCGCGCGGCGCGGCGTCCGCCCGACCGCGCTGCAGCCCGTGTGGAAGGTCGCGGGTTTCGCGCTCGGCGCGGTGACCGCCGCGATGGGGCCGCGCGCCGCGATGGCGTGCACCGCCGCGGTCGAGACCGAGATCGACCGCCATTATCGCGACCAGCTCGACGAACTCGGCGACAGCGACCCCGAACTCAGCGCCGCGGTCGCCGATTTCCGCGCCGAGGAGCTGGAGCATAAGGAAGCGGCACTCGCCGCGGGCGCCGAAAGCGCGCCCGGCTATCCGCTGCTCAGCTTCGCGATCCGCGCCGGATGCCGCGCAGCCATCGCGCTGTCGAAGCGTATCTGATACAGAAACCGCCTGCCCGTTCATGACGGATGCAGGCACGCGGTGCCATTCCGCACGAAATGACGAAGGATGATCCGATGACCCGCCTCCCCCTCGCCGCGCTGCTCCTTGCCGGCAGCCTGTTCGCGCTCCCCGCCGCCGCGCAGGATGCCGACACGTCGAGCGCCGAAAAGATCAACCAGGTCATCGTTTACGGCAACGACAAGTGCGAGCCGTCGAGCAGCGACGAAATCGTGGTGTGTAACCGCCTGCCCGAAGGCGACCGCTATCGCGTGCCGCAGCTGTTCCGCGGCGGCGACCCGCTCGATCCGCGCAACCAGGCCTGGCTCAACCGGGTGACCGCAATGGAGCGCGTCGGCCGCTTCGGCACCGACAGCTGCTCGCCGGTCGGCCTTGGCGGCTTCACCGGCTGTACTCAGGCGCTCGTCGCGGGCGCCAAGGCCGAACGGCAGGCGGCCGACAAGACCGACTGGCAGGCGATGATCGCCGACGAACGCGCCAAGCGCATCGCCGGCATCGACGCGGCATCGGACGAAGTCGAAGCCGCGGTGGTCGCCGAGGAACGCGCGATGGCCGAACGCCAGAAGGCGGCCGCCGACCTGGAAGCCCAGGCGAACGGCACCGCACCGCAGCGCGAGCAGGCCGAACCCGACGCGACTGAATTGCCGGTGCCGCCGCGGAACTGACCGCGACGCCCCGACTGGCTGGTTGATCGCGAAGCGACACTGGGTTAGCGATTCTCCGACAGGGGAACAGGGGCGATATATGAAGATCGGAATGATGGCGCTGCTGCCGGCCGCGATGGGCTTGGCCGCGCCGGCGATTGCCGCACAGGCGGACGAAACGACGGCTTCGGCGCGGGGTGAGGCCCCGCCCGCACCACCCGTCACGCCGACGGCAAGCGTCGCGGCCGCGAGCGAGCAGGATTTTTCGACTTGCGACGGCTATAATGCCCCGCGCGGAAAATCCGACGGAATCGCGCGCGAGACCTTCATGTTCGGCGCGGCCTCGCGATCCGCCGACATTCGCCGCAAGGACATTTACACCTTTGGAGAGCGAGGCCTCGCCGCCTGCGAGCGCGCGCTGCACGACGCGCGCCTGATCGATGCCTTCTGGCTGCGCCGCGCCAACCTGTTGCAGGCGCAAGCGGTCCATGCCGTCTGGGCAGGCCAAGCCGAGCGCGCCATCGCGCTGACCGGCGCCAGCGATGCGCTCGGCGCCGCGCACAAGGACGGCTATTTCCTGCAGAGCATCGGTGTCGGCAACCGCGGCGTCCGGGCCTATGCGCTGATCGCGCTCGGCCGGCGCGACGAGGCACTGGCCGCCATCGCGGAGATGCGCGCGGGCCGCCCCTGGTCGCAGTCGATCCGCCAGCTCGCGACGCGGCTGCACATGCACCTCGACAAAAGTTTCGCCGCACAGGCCGCGGAGATGAAGGATGCCATTCCGCTGTCGCCCGAAAGCGGCCGCGCGCTTTTCTGGATGCTATTCCTCGACGGCGACCTGGAGGCGGCGCGCGCGATCGCACCGACGATCAGTTTCGACCTGCCCAAACAGCGGGGTGGCTGGACGCTGCGGGGCGGCGAGCAGAACGAACTCGAAGAGATCGAACAGCGCGCGACGGTGCAGGGCGCGCGCGCCTATGCGGAGGCCGCCGCCGGCAATACCGCCTGGGCCAAGACTGCGCTCGCGGAGGCGAAGGCCGACCTCGACGAAGCGATGGCGCCGCCACCGCCGCGCGCCGACGGCAAGCCGCCGAAGAAGCAGGATGTCGAAGATCACGCCCGCCGGCTGCCCTATGCGCGCCGGGCCAAAAGCGAAATCGGACTCTGGGAGGCCGCGATCGACCTGCGGCCCAAGATCGCCACGCGTCCCAGCGACGAAACTCACGCCGAATTCATTGCCAAGGGGTTGGATAAACTGCCGATCGTTGCCGATATATTGGCGAATCTTCCCACCGAAAATGCGGCCGAAAAGGCCGAACTCCACGCGGTTCGAGCAAGGCTGCGGAGTAATTTCGACGCCGAGCGCGTCAAGGCTCTCGACTTTCCGGCGGCCGAGCTGATGGCACTGCTGCCCCGGCCCGAAACATCCAAGATCGTTCCGACGCTCAAGCCCGCCGGCGACGGCTATTTCCTCAGCGACTCGGGATTGTCGCGCAATCAGGAGGGCAAAAGCGACATCTGGACCATCCGCTATACCCACAATCTCGCGCCGATCGCCGCCGTGGAAGAACTGGCGATGCTCGGCGCGGCGCAGACCGCGCGCCGCGAGGGGTATGACAGCATGATCCTGCTCAGCCGCCTGTCGATCTCGCGCACGACCAACGTGTCGGGCATGTATGTCGGCAGCTATCAGCAGAATTCGGGCTACGAGGCCCAGATGCGGGTGCGCTTCGTCAACGCCGGCGCCCTTCCCGCGGACCTCGCCGGCATGGAATGGCGCGTTATCCCGGCCCAAAAGGCGATCGACCAATTGTCGGATCGCTACAAGACCGGCGGGCTCACCATCGCCTGGTGAGCCCGCACCGGCGTCAGTTCAGCAGATACTGTTTCCAGAAGACGAGTGACGCCCAAAAATTATAGTCGGCGTTTTCCTTCTTCGCGAAGCCATGGCCTTCGTTGGTGCCGACGAGGTGCCAAGCGGTGCCGCCTTTCTTGCGCACCGCCGCGACGATCTGGTCGGCCTCCGACGCCGGCACGCGCGGGTCGTTGGCGCCGGTGACGATGAACAGCGGCTTCTTGATATCGGCGACGCGGGTGAGCGGCGAGATTTCGATCAGCTTGGCGCGCTGTTCGGGCACGCGCTCGTCGCCATATTCGACGCGGCGCAGGTCGCGGCGATAATCCTGGGTGTTTTCGAGGAAGGTGACGAAGTTCGAGATCGCGACGACGCACAGGTTCGCGCGCAGCTTGTCGGCATAGTGGGTCGCGGCGGCATAGCACATATAGCCGCCATAGCTGCCCCCGGTCAGCCCGAAGCGCGACGCGTCGAGCGTCCCGTCCTTTGCCAGCGCATCGAGGAAGGCGCCCATGTCCTTGACGCTGTCCTCGCGCTTGAACGGGCCGTTGTCGAGGCTGACGAAGGTCTTGCCGTAACCGGTCGAGCCGCGGACGTTGGGATAGAAGAGCGCGATGCCCATTTCGTTGAGCAGATAGTTCGACCGTCCCATAAAGCCCGGGCGCGACTGGCCTTCGGGTCCGCCATGGACGCTCATGATCAGAGGGCGCTTGCCGGGGAATTTGGCCGGGTCGGGACGATAGAGGAAACCCGACACCTCGAGCCCGTCGAAGCTCTTCACCTTGACCAGTTCGGGTTCGATATTCTTCGTCACGTCGAGGCCGCCGGTCTCGCTTTCGGTCCAGCGGGTGACCTTCAGCGTCTTTGGATCGACGCTGAACGCGTCCGCCGCGCTGCGCGCCGAGGTAAAGCTGATCCCGATCTCGCCCCACGGCGCGATCTCGACCCCGCCGATGATGCCGGCGGGCAGGCTGTCGACGGTGCGCACCGCGCCGCTTTTCGGGTCGAGCAGGCGCAGTTTCGACATGCCCGCCTCGTTCACCGTATAGGCGATGAAGCTGCCGTCCTCGGCGATGTCGAAGCCGCTGACCTCCCATTTCTCCGCCGGCCCCTTCGGGGTGAACTTGCCCGTCGCGGGGTCGAGCGTGCCGAGCCGTTCGAACTCGGCGCCCTCGTCGCTGGTGATCCAGATCGTGCCGTCGGGAGCAAAGGTGCCGCCATTGTGCGACACCGTCTTGCTGTGATCGCCGATCGGGGTCATCGCCCCGCTCTTGAGGTCGAGGCGGAAGAAGTCCGACTTCTGCACCGAGCTGTATTTGCCGACGAGCGCCCAGCTCTTGTCGGGCGCAAAGTCGAGCAGCGCCCAGCCGCCGCCGTCGACCTGGGCGACCATGCGCGCCGATTTCGGATCGCGCGGATCCATGAGGTAGATGTCGCTGTCGCGGCCGTTGCGCAGCGTCGAGGTGTAAGCGACGAGCGTGCCGTCGTTGCTCCACGCATTGATGCCGTTGCGGCTCTTGCCGTCGGTGAGCAATTCGAGCCGGCCGTTCTTCATCGCATAGATCTGGTAGAATTCGTTACCCCCGATATCCTTTTGCACCAGCATCAGGTCGCCGGTTTTGGGCGACCAGGCCGCATTGCCGACCGGCTCCTCCTCGAACGTCAGCTGCTTGCGGTCGCCCATCGGGGCGGCGACGCGATGGATCTGGCTGGTGTTGCCGAAACGCGTCGCGATCAGCATCGATTTGTCGACCGGATTCCAGCCGACGAAGCTGGCGCCGCGATTTTCCATGTAGGGGCGCGTCGCCGACGCGAGTTCGGCGGGCACGTCGGGCATGCCATCGGCGATGAGCGCCGCGGGCTTGGGCGCGACGGGTGCAGCGGTCTTGGCCGCTTCCTGCGCGAGCGCGGGTGCGAGAGGCAAGCTGAGGGCAGCCAGGAAGGCGAGGTAACGCATCGATGATTCCCCTGTTCGTCTATGGTCCGGATGGACAGACCATGGACGCTATCAGGGGCGGCGATGGATGCAAGGCTTCGACCGACGGCGAGTCGCGCCGCGCAAGCCGCCTCCAGCCTCATTTGAGCCGCTTTCGTTGCCAGATTGGCGGCGAATTCGCCGTTCGACGCAGAATCGTTCGCAAATTGGGCCGAATCGAGGATGAAATTAACGAATCGGGGCCAGACTGTCTTGACTCGGTCATTATTGGTTGAAATCGTCGGGTTTCTGGGAATCGCCGGCCTAAGGGGGCTGAAAAAAATGGCATCAACATTCGGACCGCGCCTGTGGAGGCGCTCGCCTCGTGCCGTGCCTCCGGCCCGAAGCCTGGGCCGCCGGATGACCTTTCATGCCGCCTTCGCCCTCCTCGTCTTCGCTGCGTTGCAGATCTGGCTCGTGTCGAGCGCGATCGCCGCAGGGGCCCCTTCGGGACTGACCGTCGTCGCGCTGATCCTGCTGCTCGCCATCGCGGTGCCCGTCGCGCGCATCACAGAACGGCGCTGGTATCATCTCAGCCGCCAGGCGCTGGCGAGTTGGGGCCTGCACGCCCGCTTCCGCCGCGACCTGCTGCGCCTGTGGGTCGCCGCGCTCGCCCTGCCCTTCCTGTGGGTTAGCGGCGCGATGGCGGCGACGACCGGCCTGGCGGTCATCGGCGGCTGAGGCGGCCGTTCACCGATAAGATTTTGACGGCTTCGCGCGCGCGCCCTAAGGCGCGGCCATGCTGACCGTAGCCGAAGCCCTCGACCGCGCGCAGATGCTGTGCGACGCCGCCTCCAAGGCCGGCGCCGACGCCGCCGACGCGCTCTATTATTGCAACGCCGCGACCTCGGTCTCGATGCGCCTCGGCGCGCTCGAGGATGTCGAGCGGTCCGAAGGGCAGGACATCAGCCTGCGCGTCTTCGTCGGACAGCGCAGCGCGAGCGTGTCGACCGCCGACATGGACGCGGGCGAACTGGCGAAGCTGGTCGACCGCTGCGTCGCGATGGCGCGCGAGGCCCCCGAAGACCAATATGCCGGCCTCGCCCCCGAGGTCCTGCTGTTCAGGGGCGCCATCCCCGACCTCGATCTCGACGACGCCAGCGAAGCCGACCCGCAGGCGCTGCGCGAAGCGGCGCGAAGCGTCGAGGAGGCCGCGCGCGCGGTCGCCGGCGTCACCAACAGCGAAGGCGGCAGCGCGAGCCACAGCCGCACCCGCCTCGCGCTCGCGACCAGCCACGGCTTTGCCGGCGGCTATGGCGCGAGCGGGCACAGCCTGTCGGCGAGCGTGATCGCCGGCGAAGGCGCGAGCATGCAGCGCGACTATGGCTGGCACAGCGCCCATTATCTGGCCGACCTCGAAACCAGCGGCGCGATCGGCACCCGCGCCGGCACCCGTGCGGTCGCGCGGCTGAACCCCGGCAAGGCGCCGGTCGGCAAGGTCCCGGTCCTGTTCGACCCGCGCGTCGGCAGCAGCATGGTCGGCCATCTGCTCGGCGCGATCGGCGGCCCGTCGATCGCGCGCGGCACCAGCTTCCTGCTCGGCAAGGAAGAGGCGCAATTGTTCGACAGCGCCATCGTCATTCGCGACGAGCCGCACCGGCCGCGCGGGCTGCGCAGCCGCGCCTTCGACGGCGAAGGCCTGCCGACGAGCGCGCGCGACCTGATTTCGGACGGACGCCTGACCGGCTGGCTGCTCGACAATGCGTCGGCGAAGCAGCTCGGCCTCGCCCCCACCGGCCATGCGAGCCGCGGCGGCGGCGCGTCGGGGGTCAGCGTCAGCAACGTCCACCTCGCGGCGGGCACCGTGTCGCCGGCGGCGCTGATGGCCGACGTGATCGAGGGCGTCTATGTCACCGAGCTGATCGGCCAGGGCGTCAACCCGGTCACCGGCGACTACAGCCGTGGCGCATCGGGTTTCGCGATCCGGGGTGGCCAGCTTGCCGAACCGATCGCCGAATTCACCGTCGCGGGCAATTTGATCGCCATGTTCGCCGCGCTGGTCCCCGCCGACGATCTGGAGTTCCGCCACGGCACCAATGTCCCGACGCTGCGCATCGACGGCATGACCGTCGCGTCGAGCTAGACCGCCGTGCCGCACCGCAACCTTGAAGCCGTGATCGCGGCGACCCGCGAGGTCGGCGACATGGCGATGGCGCGCTGGCGCGGCGAGGGCAAGGTCGTCGATGTCCAGTACAAGTCACCGAACAACCCGGTCAGCGACGTCGACCTCGCGGTCGATGCGCGGCTGAAGGCGGTGCTCGGCGCAATGGTGCCCGAGGCGGGCTGGCTGTCCGAAGAGACCGCCGACAACACCGACCGCCTGTCGTGCCGCGCGATGTGGTGCGTCGATCCGATCGACGGCACCCGCGACTTCATCCGCGGCCGCCCGGGCTGGGCCGTATCCGTGGCGCTCGTCGTCGACGGCGCCCCCGAATTCGGCGTGCTCTATGCTCCCGCGCTCGACGAGCTGTGGGTCGCGCAGCGCGGCCAGGGCGCGCTGCTCAACGGCGAGACGCTGCACGCGAGCCAGCGCTGCGAGTTTGCGGGATCGCGCGTCCCCGCCGATGCCCTGCCGCGCGTCGACAACGACCTTGTCATCGTCACCAAGCCCAACAGCATCGCGCTGCGCATGGCGCTCGTCGCCGACGACCGCGCCGATCTGGTCGCGACGCTGCGCTGGGGTTTCGAATGGGACGTCGCCGCCGCGGCGCTGATCGCGACCGAGGCGGGAGCCGCGGTCACCGACGCGTTCGGCGCGCCGTTGCGGTTCAACACCCCGCGCGCGCAGGCCTTCGGGGTCATCGCCTGCGCCCCCGGAATCCACCGGGCCGTCGTCGATCGCTTGCACGACCGGGCGGTGGCGCTTACAACCTCCGCCTGACCACCCGCCGCAGTGGTGCGTTTTGCCGCAGTTCGCTTGACAATTCGGGCGACTCACCTTAACTGCGCCTCCATTCCGACAGCCTGACCGGACGGCGAAGCGCGCTCGCGCATTCGTGGTCCGTTTTTTGCGTTGGAAATCAGACGCTTTGAGATGGGGCCGGTTGCCTACGGCCCTGTGGAGCAGGAGAAAGTACCCCATGGCACGTATCGCGGGCGTCAATTTGCCCACCAACAAGCGCGTGATCATCGCGCTCACCTACATCCACGGCATCGGTCGCAAGACCGCCGTCGACATCGCCACCAAGCTGGGCATCGACCACACGCGTCGCGTTCAGGACCTCAGCGACGCCGAGATCCTGCAGATCCGCGAAACGCTGGACGCCGACCACACGGTCGAGGGTGACCTTCGCCGCAACACGGCGATGAACATCAAGCGCCTGATGGATCTCGCCTGCTACCGCGGCCTGCGTCATCGCAAGGGCCTGCCGGTCCGCGGCCAGCGAACGCACACCAACGCGCGCACCCGCAAGGGCAAGGCGAAGCCGATCGCCGGCAAGAAGAAGTAAGGTTTCGAGCGCGTCCTTGCGGGCGCGCTTCCTTACTTTCCGCCGGAGGTCGCCACGACCTGCGGCCAGCTTCAGGATTTAGGATTAGGATTTCATCATGGCTCGTGAACCGCAGCGCCTTCGTCGGCGCGAACGCAAAAACATCTCGTCGGGCGTCGCCCACGTCAACGCGACCTTCAACAACACGATGATCACCATCACCGACGCACAGGGCAATGCGATTGCCTGGTCGAGCGCCGGCATGATGGGCTTCAAGGGAAGCCGCAAGTCGACCCCTTACGCGGCGCAGGTCTGCGCCGAAGACGCCGGCAAGAAGGCCGCCGAACATGGCGTCCGCACGCTGGAAGTCGAAGTCAAGGGTCCGGGCGCCGGTCGCGAATCGGCGCTGCGCGCGCTGCAGGCGGTCGGTTTCCACATCACCTCGATCCGCGATGTGACCCCGATCCCGCACAATGGTGTCCGCCCGGCCAAGCGCCGTCGCGTCTGATACCTGCTTCGGATCCGCCCCGTCCGGGGCGGCATCCGCTATCTCCTAACGCCGGACCGGTCGGTTTCCGCCCCCGCCCTGTCCCGCCAAAAGCAAAGGGAAGACCATGACTGTCAATATCCGGAACTGGCAGGAATTGAAGAAGCCCAGCAACCTGGAAATCAAGGCCGGCAGCGACGGCAAGCGCAAGGCGACCTTCGTCGCCGAGCCGCTTGAGCGCGGCTTCGGTCTGACGCTCGGCAACGCGCTGCGCCGCGTGCTGCTCTCGTCGCTCCAGGGTGCGGCCATCACGTCGATCAAGATCGAGAACGTGCTCCACGAATTCTCGAGCCTGGCCGGCGTGCGCGAAGATGTCACCGACATCGTCCTCAACGTGAAGCAGATCGCGCTGAAGATGGAAGGCGAAGGCCCGAAGCGGCTGCAGCTTTCGGCCACCGGTCCCGCGACCGTGAAGGCCGGCGACATCATGGTGTCGGGCGACATCAAGGTGATGAACCCGAACCATGTCATCTGCCACCTCGACGAGGGTGCGACGCTGAACATGGAACTCGTTGCCGACACCGGCAAGGGCTATGTCCCCGCGACCGCCAACCGTCCGGTCGACGCGCCGATCGGCCTGATCCCGGTCGACTCGCTCTTCTCGCCCGTGCGCCAGGTCGCCTATAAGGTCGACAATGCCCGCATCGGTCAGGAACTGGACTATGACAAGCTGTCGCTGACCGTCGATACCGACGGCACGGTGACCCCGGAAGATGCCGTCGCTTACGCCGCGCGCATCCTTCAGGACCAGTTGCAGGTCTTCGTCCACTTCGAAGAAGCGATGAACGACAGCGGCATGATCGGCATGGCGGCGTCGCCGACCACCGCCGACGAGTCGGACGTCAACCAGCTCAACCGCTTCCTGCTCAAGAAGGTCGACGAACTCGAACTGTCGGTCCGTTCGGCCAACTGCCTGAAGAACGACAACATCATCTATATCGGTGATCTGGTTCAGAAGACCGAAGCCGAAATGCTCCGCACGCCGAACTTCGGCCGCAAGTCCTTGAACGAAATCAAGGAAGTGCTGTCGTCGATGGGCCTGCGCCTCGGCATGGACATCCCCGGCTGGCCGCCCGAGAATATCGAGGAAATGGCCAAGAAGCTCGAACAGGAACTTCTCGGCTGATCTTGCGCCCCGGCTTCGGCCGGGGCCAACAACGGGAAAGGGTCGGCCCGCAATCGACCTGGTCTGGGCTACCTCACACGGGCCTTTAACGAACGAAGGATAACATCATGATTCATAAAACCGGCGGCCGCAAACTGCAGCGCACCAGCGCGCACCGCACCGCGATGTTCCGCAACATGTCGGCCTCGCTGATCAAGCATGAGCAGATCATGACGACCGTCGCCAAGGCGAAGGAACTGCGTCCCTACGTCGAAAAGCTGGTCACGCTCGCCAAGCGCGGCGGCCTTGCCAATCGCCGTCTCGCGCAGAGCCGCCTGCTCGACGAGACGCAGCTCAAGAAGCTGTTCGACGTCATCGCGACCCGCTACGCCGACCGCGCCGGTGGCTACACCCGCGTCATCAAGGCCGGTATCCGCGCCTCGGACGCAGCGTCGATGGCGATCATCGAATTCGTCGACCGCGACGTCGATGCCAAGGGCCAGGATTCGGGCCCCGTCGATCAGTATGACGACGAGGCGGAAGCCGCATAAGGCGCGCTTCCGGCAAAACGAAATCAAGGGCGGCGTCCGAAAGGATCGCCGCCCTTTTTCATGGGCAATGCAATGCGACCACGCCGTCATTGCGAGCGCAGCGAAGCAATCTCCAGCCATCGGTATCGACTGACGATAGCTGGAGATTGCTTCGTCGCTACGCTCCTCGCAATGACGGGTCGGGCAACTCCACCCGCCGCGTCACCCCGATCGCGTCCAGGAATGGCGCGTCGTGGCTGACCACGAGCAGCGCGCCGTCATAGGCTGCGAGCCCCGCCTCGACCGCTTCGAGCGAGTCGATATCGAGATGGTTGGTCGGCTCGTCGAGGATCAGCAGTTGCGGCGGCTGCGGCGCGCCGAGCGTGCAAGCCAGCCCGGCGCGCAGCATCTGGCCGCCGCTCAGCGTGCCGACGACCTGTAGCGCCGCATCGGCACGAAAGCGGAATCGCGCGAGCGCGGCGCGGCAGGCGTTTTCGTCGGTTTCCGGATGCAGGCGGCGAAAATTGTCGCGGATCGATTGTGCCGGGTCGAGCAGCGACACCGTCTGATCGAGCATCGCATGCTCGGCAATCACCCGCACCCGCCCCGCCCATGGCTGTAACTGGCCGGTGAGCAGCGCGAGCAGCGTCGTCTTGCCCGAGCCATTGGGGCCGGTGATCGCGACGCGTTCGGGGCCGACCATGGTGAAGGACAGGGTTTCGATCACCGGTTCGCCGGACGCATAGCCCGTAGTGGCATCCGCGACGTCGACGACAAGGCGGTTCGCCGCGAGGCCGCTGGGCGCGATGGCGACGGTGAACGGCTGAAGCACCTCGACGCGGCTTCGCGCAGCGGCCAGCGCGTCGCCGGCTTCGTCGCGCTTGCGGGCCGCCAGCCTTGCACCCGCACCGCCGCTGCCCTCGGCGCGGTCCTTCATCGCGCCGAGCAGGATGCGCGGCATGTCGCCCTTCGCGGCTTTCTTGCGCCCGCCCTTGTCCTTGCGCGCCTTGCGCTCGCTCGCCGCCTGCACCTCGCGCGCGACCTCGACCGATCGGCGCTCGGCGTCGGCGAGGCCCTGCTCGGCCTGCGCGAGCTCTGCGGCCTTGCGCGCACGATAGGCGCTCCAGTTGCCGCCGTAGCGCGCCGCACCGAGCGACGTGAGTTCGACGGTCGCGTCCATTTCCTCGAGCAGTTCGCGGTCGTGGCTGACGACGATCATCCCGCCGCGCCAATCGGCGACCAAGTCGATCACCGCCTGCCGCCCGTCGCGGTCGAGATTGTTGGTCGGTTCGTCGAGCAGCAGGAAATCGGGTTCGGCGAGGATCGCGGCGGCGAGCGCGGCGCGGGTGCGCTGGCCGCCCGACAGGCGGGCTAGCGCGGTATCGGGCGTCGCGGCGAGTCCGACGCGGGCGAGCGCTACTTCGATCCGGCTTTCGAGCGTCCAGTCGGCGTCGGCGAGTTCGTCGGCCGTCGCGGTGCCCGCCTCGGCACGTGCGAGCAGCGCCAGCGCGTCGGTCACCCCGAACAGATCGGCGATCCGCGCGCCGGGTTGCGGCTGGACGGTCTGGTGGAGCATCGCGAGCGTGCCTGCGACACGCACGCCGCCTGCTCGCGGCTCGATCTCGCCCGCAATCAGGCGCAGCAGCGTCGTCTTGCCGACGCCGTTGCGCCCGACGAGCCCCGTCCGCTCGGCGGCGAAGCCGAGGTCGAGGCCGGTGAACAGCGGCTGGGCGTCAGGGGTGGTGTAGTGAAGATTCGAGAGGGTGATCGTGGCGGGCATGGACTTCATCCTGCAAGGCAAGGCTTTGGGGCGATGGCTTGGCCGGGAAATCCATGGCGGCTTACTCTTCCTTCGAAATCAGGCGATCATGATAGGCCGCGCGGGCCGCCGCCGCAACCCACGCGCCGGGCGATCGATCGCCTGGCCTTCAATAGGGCGCCTCGCCCGCCGCGACCGCGTCGCGCTTGCGCCGCAGCGAACCGCGCAATTCGTCCACGGGCAGGCTCGCGGCGATCCGATTGGCTTCGTCGATCAGCGCCTGGTCCCTGGTCATCCAGCCATGGTCGTAAAGCGCCTCGGCGAGCAGCACTTTTTCGAACCAGTCGTCGGGGATCGCCTTCACGCGGTAGCGGTTCGCCTGCACCCGCATCGCCGACCATTCGGCGAGCCGCGGATCGTCGAAACGCAGCCCATGGTCGAACAACTGTCCGGCGGCGCCGCGAAATTCATAATGATCGCCATCGCCGCCGCGCGCCGCGAGCGCCGGGCCGAGCAGCCGCACGGTCTCGTCGAGCCAGGCGATTTCCTGTTGCTGACCCGCGACATCGCCATAGTCGGGATCATTGTGCTGCGCGGCATAAAAGGCGCCAATGGCCTGCAATTCGCGCAGCTTCAGGCTCGTCTCGGGGTCCGAGGCAAAGCGCACCGCCGATGCCTTGGCGCGCGCCTCGATCTGGATAAAGGCGTCGCGGATCGCGTCCTTTTGCGTGCTATAGTCGAGGTCGAACGCATCGGAGACCATCTGCCCGATCGCCTCGATCTCGGCTTCGCCCGCCGCGCTCTCTACCTGCATCGCCATCGCGTTCGGCGCCGCCGCGCCAACCGTTCCCGCCACCAGCAAAGCCGCCGCCATCCCTGTCCGCATAAAAGCTCCACCTTCCGGAGCGACCCCGCACCCCGTCTAGCCGCGTTCCCGCCCTCACGGCAATATTGACATCGTTCCTGTTTCGACTATTATTTCTGTCATGACAGAAATAATCGAACATGAGTCGAAACTGTCCCCCGCGGCGACCGAGTTCATCCTCCATTGGGGCAATCTCGGCGGGCAATGGGGGGTCAACCGGTCGGTCGCGCAGATCCACGCGCTGCTCTTCGTCAGCGACCGGCCGCTGCACGCCGAGGAGATCGCCGACCTGCTGGGTCTCGCACGCTCGAACGTCTCCAATTCGATCAAGGAGCTGCTCGGCTGGCGGCTGATCAGCCGCGTGCCGGTGCTCGGCGACCGGCGCGATCATTTCGCCGCCGAAACCGACATCTGGGAAATGGTGACGCGCATCGCTGCCGGGCGCAAGGCGCGCGAGGTCGATCCGGCCGAGGCGGCGCTGAAAGCCTGCGTCGCGCGCGCGGCAAACGACCCCGGCCTGAGCGACGGCGCGAAGGCGCGGCTTTCCGACATGCTCGATTTCGTGACGACGATGTCGCGCTGGCACGACGAGATGCTGGCGGTGCCGAAGCCGGCGCTGATGCGGCTGATCAAGCTGGGCGCCGGCGTGACCAAGCTGATCAATTGGCGGCCCGGCATGGGCAAAGAGGCCAAGTAGGAGACGGACGATGTGGGGCGGTGCGCAGCGCGAACGGATCGAAACGGCCCCCGCCCCGTCGGTACGCGACGACGACGCGCTCTACGACTATAGCTTCCGCCGCCTCGTCCCCCGCGCCGACTGGGACGCGCTGCCAGGCGACGTCCGCCGCCGCTTCTCCAAGCGCCTCACCGGCCAGACTGTCGCGGCCTATAGCGGCGAGATCGTCTGGACGCACCTCTCTGGCGCCGGCTGGCTGCTCGCGCAGGTCTGCCGCCTGATCGGCGCGCCGCTCCCCCTCGCCGCCAGCGGCCCCGCCCCGGCGGCGGTCGCGGTGAGCGAGGACCGCCGCAGCGGCGGGCAATATTGGACGCGACTCTACGGCCGAAAGGCGGGCCACCCGCAGGTGATCCACAGCGCCAAGAGCTTCGCCGGGCCGACGGGGCTGGAGGAGCATATCGGGCGCGGTTTCGGCATGGCGCTGACCGTGCGCGCCGAGGCCGATGCGCTGATCTTCACCTCCGACCATTATTTCTGGCAGCTGGGACAGCTGCGGCTGCGCCTCCCCCGCTGGGTCACGCCCGGCGAGACGATGGTCACGCACCAGCATCTCGGCAGCGGGCGCTTTGCTTTCGACCTCAAGGTGACGCACGCGCTGCTCGGCGAACTGGTTAACCAGCACGGATTGTTCCGCGATGGCTGATGGCCCGGTCATCCTGTTCGACGCCGAATGCGTCCTTTGCTCGGCCAATGCGCAGTTCGTGCTGCGCCACGACAGGGCGGGGCATTTCCGGCTGGCGTCGATCCAGGGGGAAAAAGGCGCCGCGCTCGCCCGCGCGCACGGCCTCGACCCCGCTGACCCGGTGAGCATGCTGGTGGTCGCGGGCGATCATGTGCGCCGCGACAGCGACGCGGTACTCTCAATCTATGAAGCGCTCGGCCTGCCCTGGCGGCTAATGGGTCTCTTCCGGCTGATCCCGGCAGCGCTCCGCGATCCCGTCTATCGCTGGGTCGCCCGCAATCGGTACCGCCTGTTCGGCAAACGCGAAACCTGCTGGGTTGCCCCGCCCGAGCATCGCGCCCGCATCCTGTGAAAGACGTCCCATGAAAATCCTGATCCTCGGCGGCTATGGCGTCTTCGGCGGACGCCTCGCCGAATTGCTCGCCGATTGCGCCGATCTCGACCTGCTGATCGCCGGGCGCGACCGCCAGCGCGCCGAGGGTTTTTGTGCGGCCTATCGTGGGCAGGCGCGCGTCATCCCGCTCCAGCTCGACCGCCGCGACATTGCGGACGCCCTCACCGTGCAGCAGCCCGATCTCGTCGTCGACGCCTCGGGGCCGTTCCAGGATTATGGCGCCGACGGCTATCGCGTGATCGAAGCCTGCATCGCCGCCGGGGTCGACTATCTCGATTTCGCCGACGGCGCCGATTTCGTTTTCGGAGTGAGCCGCTTCGACGCGGCGGCGAAGGCCGCAGGGGTGTTCGTCCTGTCGGGGGTCAGCAGCTTTCCCGCGCTCACCGCCGCGGTGCTGCGCGACATGGCGAAAACGATGGAGATCCGCACCGTCGACGGCGGCATCGCCCCGTCGCCTTACGCCGGGATCGGGCTCAACGTCATGCGCGCGGTGGTGGGTTACGCCGGCGCACCGGTGAAGCTGCGGCGCGCTGGCAAGGACGGACACGGCACCGGCCTCGCCGAAAGCCTGCGCTTCACCGTCGCCGTCCCCGGCCGCCTGCCGCTGCGCAATATCCATTTCTCGCTCGTCGACGTCCCCGACCTCCAAGTCCTCCCCCCCGCTTATCCGGCGCTGACCGACATCTGGATGGGCGCGGGGCCGGTGCCCGAAATCCTGCACCGCATATTGAACCTGCTCGCGAAAGCGCGTTCGACGCTGCGCCTGCCCTCGCTCGAACCCTTGTCGCGGCTTTTCTATTGGGTCCTCAACCGGATGAAGTTTGGCGAACATCGCGGCGGCATGTTCATCCGCGCCCGCGGGCAAGCGGACGGCGTGCCGGTCGAACGCAGCTGGCACCTGCTCGCGGAGGGCGACGACGGCCCCTACATTCCGTCGATGGCGATCGAGGCGATCGTCCGCAAGCTGCTGGCCGGGATACGCCCCGAGCCGGGCGCACGCTCGTCGATCGACGCGCTCGACCTCGCCGATTTCGAGGCGCTGTTCGCACCGCGCTCGATCCACACCGGCTTTCGCGCCGACGAACCCGACGCGCCCTTCTATCGTCGCATCCTCGGCTCGGCGTTCGACGCCTTGCCGCCCCGCGTCCGCGAACTCCATGCGAGCGAGGCCGCGCGCCGATGGCGCGGCGTGGCCGAAGTCCGCCGCGGCAAAAGTCCGCTCGCGCGGCTCGCCGCCGCGATCATCGGCTTTCCCAAGGCAGCGGACGCGGTGCCGGTGACCGTGACTTTCACCCCCGAAGCCAAGGGTGAGCGCTGGACGCGCGACTTCGGCGGACGGCGCTTTACCTCGCTGCAATATGCGGGAAGCGGGAAAAATGCCTTTCTGCTCGTCGAACGCTTCGGCCCTGCCGCCTTTGCGATGGCGCTCGTCGTCGACGGCGACCGGATGCGGCTCGTGCCGCGCCGCTGGTCGCTGCTCGGCGTGCCGATGCCGCGTTTCCTGATGCCCGGCGGGCCGAGCTTCGAGACCGACGCCGACGGCAAGTTCGAGTTCAATGTCGAAATCCGCCTGCCCCTGGCCGGGCTGATCGTGGCGTATCGAGGCACGCTTGAACCGGTCCTCCCAGCCTGAATCCGCTTGCCCCCCGCTTTTGCATCCTTACATTGGCACGCACGATAATTTCCCAAACCAAGAGGTCGCCTTGCCATGTCCCGTAAAGCCGTCACCGCGCCGCTGGCGCTGGTCGCCCTGTTCATGACCCCCGCCGCCGCACAGGCCGCCGGCGACGCCGCGAGCGCGACCACCCCTGCCGCGCTGACCTATCCCGACAGCGAGCGCGGCACGACGGTCGATCCGCAGTTCGGGGTCGACGTCGCCGACCCCTATCGCTGGCTGGAGGACGACGTCCGCGTCAACCCAAAGGTCGCGGCGTGGGTCGCCGATCAGAACAAGGTCACCGACGCCTATTTGGACACGCTGCCCGGCCGCGACGCGTTCAAGGCGCGGATGACCGAACTCTATAATTACGAACGCTTCGGCCTGCCGCGCAAGGCGGGCACCCGCTATTTCTACACCCGCAACGACGGGCTGCAGCCGCAGTCGGTGCTGTTCGTGCGCGAAGGGCTGAAGGGCGAGGGCCGCGTCCTGATCGACCCCAATGGCTGGGCCAAGGACGGCGCGACCGCGCTCGCCGAATGGACCCCGTCGGAGGACGGCAAGAACCTGCTCTATTCGGTGCAGGACGGCGGCACCGACTGGCGCATCGTCCGGGTGATGGATGTCGCCACCGGCAAGGATTTGCCCGACGAAGTGCGCTGGGTGAAATTTTCGTCGCTCGACTGGGCGAAGGACGGCAGCGGCTTTTATTATTCGCGCTTCCCCGAACCCGCCGAGGGCGCAGCGTTCCAGTCGCTCAACGAAAATCACACCGTCTATTTCCATCGGCTCGGCACCCCGCAGAGCGAAGACGTGCTGATCCACGCGACCCCCGACAAGCCCAAGCTCAACAACAGCGCGGTGGTCAGCGACGACGGCAAATATCTGATCGTTATCGGCTCCGAGGGCACCGACGAACGCTATGGGCTGACGCTCTATCCGATCGGGCCCAAGGGCGCGGGCAAGCCGGTGTCGCTGGTGAGCGATTTCGCGAACAATTGGGAATATGTGACCAACGAGGGGCCGCGCTTCACCTTCCTCACCAACAAGGGCGCACCGCGCCAGCGGCTGGTGTCGATGGATATTAGGAAGCCCGCGGCGCTGACCCAGCTCGTCGGCGAACAGGCGGGCACGCTGGTCGGCGCCTCGCGCGTCGGCAACCGCATCATCCTGTCCTACCTCGGCGATGCCAAGTCGGAGGCGCGAATGGTCGCGCTCGACGGCAAGCCGGTCGCCAATATCAACCTCGCCGATATCGGGTCGGCGTCGGGCTTTGGCGGCAAGTCGGCCGACCCCGAAACCTTCTACAGCTTCTCCAGCTATGCCCGGCCGACGACCATCTATCGGCTCGACACCCAGACGGGCAAAAGCGAGATTTTCGCCGAGCCTAAGCTGACCTTCAATCCGCAGGATTTCAGCGTCGAACAGCGTTTCTATACGTCGAAGGACGGCACCAAGGTGCCGATGTTCCTGGTGATGAAGAAGGGCCTCGACCGCAGCAAGGGCTCGCCGACGCTGCTCTACGGCTATGGCGGCTTCAATGTGTCGATGACCCCGGGCTTCTCGCCCACCCGCCTCGCCTGGGTCGACAAGGGCGGCGTGCTCGCGATCGCGAACCTGCGCGGCGGCGGCGAATATGGCAAGGCGTGGCACGACGCCGGCCGCCTAGACAAGAAACAGAATGTCTTCGACGATTTCATCGGCGCGGGCGAATATCTGATCGCGCAAGGGATCACCGGCAAGGGCCAGCTGGCGATCGAGGGCGGATCGAACGGCGGGCTGCTCGTCGGCGCGGTGACCAACCAGCGCCCCGACCTGATCGCCGCGGCGCTGCCTGCGGTCGGCGTGATGGACATGCTGCGCTTCGACCGCTTCACCGCCGGGCGCTATTGGGTCGACGATTATGGCTATCCGTCGAAGGAGGCCGATTTCAAGACCCTTCTCGGTTACTCGCCCTATCATAATATCAAGGACGGCACGGCCTATCCGGCGGTGCTGGTGACCACCGCCGACACCGACGACCGCGTGGTTCCGGGGCACAGCTTCAAATATACCGCCGCGCTCCAGCACGCCCATGCCGGCGACAAGCCGCACCTGATCCGCATCGAAACGCGCGCCGGCCACGGATCGGGCAAGCCGACCGACAAGATCATCGCCGAAGCCGCCGACAAATATGCCTTTGCCGCCAAATGGACCGGGCTGAGCGTCCAGTAAGGCGCTGGCCCTGGATCGCCGCCGCCGTCCTGCTGGGGCTGGTGGCGGCGGTCTGGGCTGTCCTGCCCGACGGGAAAGCGGCGCGCGTCGAACGCCACGCGGCGTGCGGCGACCTCGCCGGCCTGCCGCGTGTCGAGCGCCTGGCCGACGGGCGAAGCGCGATGCGGCTGCGCGTGCTGCAGTGGAACGTCGAGGGCTTGCCCTGGCCGATCCGTAGCGGGCGCAAAGAAAAACTGGCGCACATTGCCGACTGGATCGCGAAACGCCGCGCCGCGGGCCTCGGCCCCGACATATTGATCCTGCACAAGGCCTTCACGCCCGAAGCCTCGCGCATCGCCGTCGCGGCCGGGTTCCGCACGATCCTTCCCGGCCCGGCACGCGATCAGCGGCGCGAACTCGCCGCGGCGCCGCCGCCCGCGGGCTATGCCGACGCCGCGCGCTGGTGGAAGGGCGAACATGTCGGCAAATGGCTCGATGGCGGACTCTATGTCGCGACCGACCTTCCCGCCATGGGCGTCGTCAGCACGGCCTTCGGGCGCGACAGTTGCGCCGGATATGATTGCCTGTCGAACAAGGGCGCCCAGTTCCTCGCCCTCCCCCTGCCCGGCGCGCCCGAACCGCTCGCGATCTTCAACACCCATCGCAATTCGCGCGAACCCGCCAAGGTCGGGATCGCGCGCGCCGAGACCGCGCATATGTTGCAGACGAAGGAAAACGACGCTTTCCTGACCGGGTTCGCGGCATCCGATACGGCGATGATCGCGGCCGGCGATTTCAACAACTATCGCGCCGGCGACCGCAGCGGACGCTTCGCCGCCGATCCGGCCTTCCGGCTGGTCGGGAAGGGCGCAGGCTTTGCCGCCCGCCCGGCGCCGATGACCGACCACGCGGCATGGAAACAGGCCTATGACCTGATCGGGTATCGCAGCAACGACCGGCTACGCGTCGAACCGCTTTCGGTCGCGACCCTGTTCGACGGCAAACATGGCCCTCGCCTTTCGGACCATGACGCCCAATATATCGTCTTTCGCATCAGCTGGCGCAGCGACGCTCAGCCGCTCGCCCCTCCCCCCTGCTTCAAAGGGAAATGACATGTCCTTCGCCTTCGCCCCGACCGCCACCACCGCCGACGCCCAATGGGCCGAAACCGCCGCCGCCGCCGAGGCGCTCGTTGCGGGCGAGCCCGACGGCATCGCCAATATGGCCAATGTCGCGGCGCTGATCTGGCAGGCGATCCCCGATTTGAACTGGGCGGGATTTTACCGTTTCGACGGGACCGAGCTGGTGCTCGGGCCGTTCCAGGGCAAGGCGGCGTGCATCCGCATCCCGCTCGACAAGGGCGTGTGCGGGGCCGCGGCGCGGCTGCGCGCGACCCAGCGCGTCGAGGATGTCCACGCCTTTCCCGGTCATATTGCGTGCGACGCCGACAGCCGCAGCGAGCTGGTGGTGCCGATCGTCGTCGGCGACCGGTTGATCGGAGTACTCGACCTCGACAGCCCCATCCCCAATCGCTTCACCGCCGACGATCAGGCCGGTGCCGAGTCGCTGGTCGCGCGCATTGCGGCGGCGCTTGCCGCCTGAATCTGACCCAAATCGGGACGAAATCGTCAAGGTAAACGGATTCGCGGAAAAGCCGCGATTTTGCTAACAAGCTGTTAACCAATCGCTGTTGCCGCCCCCGGCGACCGCTGTCGGAACAGGGAGTTAGACCATGCGCACCGCAATTCTTCTCGGGCTCGCCGCCGGATCGCTGCTGCTGGCGGGCCAGGCGCACGCCTTTGGCCATGATCCCGCACCGCGGCTCGACTATGGCGCGCCGTCGGCGCCCGACGCGCGCGTCTACACCGGTTATCCCGACCGCGTGCCGAGCGAAGTCGATTACCGCCAGGTCAACGGCACCTACGACGCCGAGGGGCGTTGGACGGGCACCTGGAACGGCACCTATGAAGCGCCCGACGGCCGCCGTTACGACGGCCGCTACGAAGGCACGGTCGAGGGTGCGGGCACCAGCTATGCGCCGCCGCCCGCTTACGATCCCTATTATGACGATCGTGGCCGCTATGACGGGTACGACGCGCGGTACGACGAGGAAATGGATCGCCGCTGTGGCCGGGGGGGCACGGTCGGCGGTGCGGTTGTCGGCGGCGTCGTGGGGGGCATCGCCGGCAATCGCATCGCGGGGCGCGGCAACCGGACCGAAGGCACGCTGATCGGTGGCGCGCTCGGCGCCGTCGCCGGCGGCGCGATCGGCAGCGACGCCGACCGCAAGCGCTGCGACGAGTGGCACAGCCGCCGCAGTTCCTATCAGCAGGGCGGCAGCACCTATCAGGGCGGGGGCTATCCGCCGCAGGGCTATTACGGCCAGGGCGGCACGACCGTCTATCAGCAGGGCGGCTACGGCTATCAGGGTTATGGCGCGCCCTATGGCTATTACACCCCGGGGGTCGTCGTGACGACGATCATCACCACCGGCGCGCCGGTCGTGACCGAGCGGGTCGAGACGACCACCCGCTCCTATTATGAAAATGTCCCGGTGCGGAAGCGCTATGTCGCCAAGAAGAAGTGGAAGCCCCGGCCGAAGCCGCGCTGCGCCTGCTGAACCACGGATAGGCAAGAGCAGAGGGCCCGCCTCCCGACAGGGACGGCGGGCCTTTTGCCGTCCGGCAACGTTTCGTCGTGCCCGAATACCGGTTCAGCGGCGCGAAAGCATCCTGGTCCTATTGCGCGACGATGGCGGACCGCGATGGGCGATGTCCGCGCGTGGGGAAGGAATCCTCGATGCGTAAGATTGCCAATATCGCCGCCGCCGCCGCGGTCGTCATCACCTCGGTCGGGCTGAGCGCCGTTCCCGCCGAAGCGCGCGGGCGCCACGGCGGCTGGGGCCATCGCGACCGCGACAACATCAGCACCGGCGAAGTGCTCGGCGGCCTGTTCGTCATCGGCGCGATCGCCGCGATCGCCAGCGCCGCGAGCAAGGACAAGGACCAGCGCCGCGAGCCGCGCTACGACCCGCCCTATCCGAACGACCAGTATCGCGAAGTGCCGCGCTACGAACCCGACACCGACAACGACGCATCCACCGGCGCCTATGGCCGCGGCGAGGCCGAGGCGCGCGCCGCCGACGCGTGCAGCTGGGCGGTCGAGGCCGAAATGGGCGACGATGCCCGCGTCGACCGGGTCGACGACACGGTGCCCAACAATGGCGGCTGGTACGTCACCGGCACCGCCTCGCACGCCAGCGGCGAGGTCCGCAGCTTCGGGTGCAGCTACAGCAACGGCCGGGTAGTCGACGTCAACTTCGGCGGCTGATCACCACCCACCGCGTTCGCAAAGGGCCGCGTCACCCAAGGGTGGCGCGGTCCTTTGCTTTTGAAGCTGAACCCCCGCTAAACCAAGTCTGAACCCCAGATAAGCGGCGGGTTCAGACCCGCGACACCCCCCTCCTTCTATACCGGCATCAACAGGCGGCGAACTCTGCCCCCTGCGTTGAAGGAGACCGAACCATGGCTATGACCAAATTGACCAAGGCCGCAGTTGGTGCGGCCACCGCCGGCGCAATGTTGCTCGGCAGCACCCCCGCGATGGCCCGCGACCGCGATCGCGATGGCGACGGGATCAGCGCGGGCGAAGTGATCGCCGGCGCCGTCGTCCTCGGCGGCCTCGCCGCGATCCTGTCGAGCGGCGGCAACGACCGTTACGACCGCGGCGACCGTTACGATGGACGCTACGACAACCGCGGCGGTGGTCGCTACGACAATGATGCGCGGTACGGATATGGCTATGACTATGGCCGCTATGGCAACAGCCGCAGCGCGGTGAACCAGTGCGTCAGCGCGGTCGAACGCGGCAGCCGCCGCTATGGCAACACCGACGTCACCCAGGTGACCAGCATCGATCGCAAGCGCGACGGCTACAAGGTCAAGGGACGCGTCGTCGTCCGCGACGGCTACGGCGGTCGCTGGGGCCGCGGCGGCTATTACGACCAGGGCAAGTTCAGCTGCGACATCCGTTATGGCCGCGTGCAGGACATCAAATTCTCGGGCCTGCGCTAAGCTCCTCAAGCCCCTCCCCTCCGGGGGAGGGGCTTTTCTTTGTCCGCGCCAAGCCGCATGAAGCGGCATGATCAAACACAGCCTGTTCGCCGCGCTGCTGCTGACCGCAGCCACCCCCGCCCTCGCGAAGGATGACACCCCTGCCGCCGACCCCGCGCGGCTGAAGGCCGATGTCGAGAAGCTCGTCGCCTTCGGCACCCGCCACACACTGTCATCGGCGACCGATCCGAAGCGCGGCATCGGCGCCGCGCGCAACTGGGGCGCCGCCGAGTTCGAGCGCATTTCCAAGACCTGCGGCGGCTGCCTGACGGTGTCGCGAATCAGCGACCGCTTCGAAGGCCCGCGCGCACCCGACGGGGTGATCGTCGAAAACATCCTCGCGATCCAGAAAGGCAGCGGCGATCCGGCGCATGTCATCATGATCGCGGGCCATATCGACAGCCGCGTCACCGACCCGATGAACTTCACCGCCGACGCCCCCGGCGCCAACGACGACGCGTCGGGCACCGCACTGGTGATCGAGGCGGCGCGGCTGCTGTCGAAGGACAAGCACCGCGCGACGATCGTCTATGCGCTGCTGTCGGGCGAGGAGCAGGGGCTGTGGGGCGGCAAGCTGCTCGCGCGGCACGCGCAGACCGAGAAGTGGCAGGTCGCGGCGATGCTTAACAACGACATCGTCGGCGGCACCCATGGGCTCGACGGCACGATCGTCGACGGCCGGGTGCGCGTGTTTAGCGAAGGCATCCGCGCGTCGGAGGATCTGGCGGCACAGCTCGCGCGGCGCGGCATCGGCGGCGAGGACGACGGCCCGTCGCGCGCGCTTGCCAAGGCGGCGATCCGGGCGGGCGAAGCGAACCCGGCGATCGGGCTGGAGGTGCTCGCGGTGCGCCGCCCCGACCGTTTTCGCCGCGGCGGCGATCATCTGCCATCGCTCGAACTCGGCTATCCGGCAATCCGCTTCACCGTCGGGGTCGAGGATTATGACCACCAGCACCAGGATCTGCGCACCGAGAACGGCCGCAAATATGGCGACACGGTCGACGAGATGGACTTCCCCTATCTCGCCCGCGTTACCGCGCTCAACGTCGCGCTGGCGCGCACCCTCGCCGACGCGCCGCCCGCTCCGGCCAGCGTCAGCATCGACGGCGCGGTGAGTTCGGACACGAAAGTCGCCTGGACGCCGGTCAAGGATGCGGCCGCCTATCGCATCCATTGGCGCCGCGCCGACAAAAGTGGCTGGACCGATTCGAAACTGGTTCAGGCCGACGCCGGCGGCGAAATCCTGCTCAAAGGCGTGCAGATCGACGACCATTTTTTCGGCGTGTCGGCGGTGTCGCCGGGCGGTGCCGAAAGCATCGTCACATTTGGCGGCCTGCCACCGCAAAAATAGGGTGAGCCGACGCCCGCGCTAGCCGATTATTTACCATCCCATGCTATAGGCAGCGATGGGACCAAAATCGCTGCCCGGAGTGGGATCCGGCGGCATGATTTGGGTCGCCCATGTCGCACGACGAGGAACAATCTGCTTCCGAAAGCGCCGAAAAACGGCAGCCGCGCCAGTCGCGGCTGGTGAAGGCCGCGCTCGAATCCGACCGGTTCGGCCGCTTCGACGTGACCGTGCGCAATGTGTCGCAGACCGGAATCGGCGGCCAGGCGCCGCATTGCCTGGCGCGCGGCGAACGGCTCACCGTCCATTTGCCGGGCCACAGGGCGATGATGGGGACGGTGCGCTGGGTCGTCGATCAGCGTTTCGGGATCGAAACCGACGAGGAAATCCGCCTCGACCAGCTGCGTGCGGCACACGGCGGCGGCGTCCCCTCGGCCGACCGCAGCGTCGAATTTCGTATCATCCCGCCGCCGAAGGACGTTGCGAAGCGCCCCGGCCTGTCGCTCGGCGCCGCATCGCCGGGCAATCCGTACATGAGCGACTGGCGCGCGCGGCGGTAACGCCCGTTTTCGGGCGGAAGGGGACATATAAATCCTCCCTGTGGCGAAGCCATGGGGAGGGGGACCGCCGCGAAGCGGTGGTGGAGGGGCCGCGAGGTCGCGCGACGCCTACGGCGTCTGCCCCTCCGTCAGCCCTGCGGGCTGCCACCTCCCCATCGCTTCGCGACAGGGAGGATTTAGGGAATGCCCGCTTTCCACCCCAAAGCCGACCTGCAGACGGCAAAACGGAAAACCGGCGCGGATCGCTCCGCGCCGGGTCCCCCGTGTAAACCTGCGATAAAAAAGTGCGCTGCGCGTCAGGCGACGCGGCGCACTTCATTGCCTTCTTCGTCGATGTCGCGCAGCACATAGCCGCGGCCCCAGACGGTCTCGATGTAGTTTTCGCCGCCGCACGCGAGCGCGAGTTTCTTGCGCAGCTTGCAGATGAAGACGTCGATGATCTTGAGTTCGGGTTCGTCCATGCCGCCATAAAGATGGTTCAGGAACATTTCCTTGGTCAGCGTCGTGCCCTTGCGCAAGCTGAGCAGCTCGAGCATCTGATATTCCTTGCCGGTCAGATGGACGCGGGTGCTGTCGACTTCGACCGTCTTGGTGTCGAGATTGACCGCCAGCTTGCCGGTCTTGATGACGCTCTGGCTGTGGCCTTTCGAACGGCGGACGACCGCATGGATGCGGGCGACCAGTTCGTCGCGGTGGAACGGCTTGGTGACATAATCGTCGGCACCGAAGCCGAACGAGCGTACCTTCGAATCCATTTCGGAAATGCCCGACAGGATCAGCACCGGCGTCTGCACCTTGGCGGTGCGGAGCTTTTTCAGCACGTCATAGCCGTGCATGTCGGGCAGGTTCAGGTCGAGCAGGATGATGTCGTAATCATAGAGCTTGCCCAGATCCAGGCCCTCTTCCCCCAGATCGGTGGAATAGACGTTGAAGCCTTCGGTCGTGAGCATCGTGTCGATCGCCTTGGCGGTCGTCGGCTCGTCCTCGATCAGCAATACGCGCATTGGGCACCCCTTGACTGTTTCCCACGATGACCCCGCGACCCGTCCGCTTGATCACCTGCGTGATGTCACCGACCGAACCCCTGTTGCGGGACTGCCGGAACATTAACCATGAAAGCAATGAAGGGAAAAGGTTAATTTTGATTTAACCCGCAGGAATCCACGAGTCGCGAGGCATTCATGCCACAGTTTCGGGTCCCGAACGCCCCGAAGCGAGCATCAGATGCTGCGCATGCGCACCGGTGCAGGAGCGCTTGAGCGTGTCGACCAGATGGTCCGACAACGCCTTCACCCGCGCCGGGCGCAGCCGCGATGGTGGCGAAAGAAGGTGAAGATAGGATTGCGGCAGCGACCAGTCGGTGAGGATGCGGACGACGTCGCCCTTCACCAGCGCCTCCTCGGCGATGAAATCGGGAAGCACTGCGATCCCGCCACCGGCGATCAACAGCGGGATCATGATGTCGCCATTGTTGGTAAAGAGCGGCCCGGTCGGGATCACTGTCGCCTCTTCGCCGTCACGGTGGAACCGCAGCGGCATCGCGCGTTCGCGGTGGCCGTATCCGATCAGCCGGTGGCGGCCGAGGTCGAGCGGGTGGCGCGGGGTGCCCTGTTTTTCCAGATAGGCCGGGCTCGCGATCACCGATCCCGCGACCGGCGCGATGGTGCGCGCGAGCAGGCTCGAATCCTCCATGCTCGCGATGCGCAACGCCAGGTCGATCCCCTCGGCGACGACATCATGGCGCGCATCGCTCAGCATCACCTCGATCTCGACCGCGGGGTGCATTTCGAGGAAGGTCGCGAGCGGGCGGCCGAGCACCTTGATCCCGAAGCTCATCGGCGCGGCGAGGCGGATCGGACCGGCCAGGTCGTTGCGGTCGCCGCGCGCCGCCTCGGTCGCCGTGGTCGCCGCCGCGACCATCGCATGCGCCTCGCCGAGCAGCCCGGCGCCGGCGGTCGAGACGGTGACGGTGCGCGAACTGCGGTGGAGCAAGGCAATGCCGAGCGATGCCTCGAGCCGGGTCACCGCTTTCGACACGCTCGCCTTCGACAGGCCGAGCGTCGTCGCGGCGGCGGTAAAGCTGCCGCTGTCGGCGACGGCGGCGAAACAGGCCCAGCCTTCATAATCGGGAAGCGCCATTCTCTTTGTCCTCTATTGCCTGCCCATGGTCGCCACCTGTTGCCCCGTCATTGCGAGCAAAGCGAAGCAATCCAGGGCGGATTACGTACACTCTGGATTGCCGCGTCGCCTCCGGCTCCTCGCAATGACGAGGTCAAAAATGGAAACGATAGATTTCCATCTACGCTATTTTAGAAACGATCCCAATCGCTATCTTGGCTTCAACAAGACGGCCACCGCGGCACCCGCCGAAGGCCGATAGAAAGGACGACGCCATGATCGACATTCGCAAATTCGACAGCCTCGGCCACGCCAATCATGGCTGGCTCGACGCCCGCCACCATTTCTCCTTCGCGAACTACCATGACCCGAAGCGCATGGGCTGGGGCGCGCTGCGCGTGTGGAACGACGATGCCATCGCGGCGCAGGCGGGGTTCCCCCCGCACCCGCACCGCGACATGGAAATCATCACCTATGTCCGCAGCGGCGCGATCACCCACCGCGACTCGATGGGCAACACCGGCCGTACCGCGGCAGGCGATGTCCAGGTGATGAGCGCCGGCACCGGCGTGACGCACAGCGAGTTCAACCTCGAGGACGAGCAGACCACGCTGTTCCAGATCTGGATCATGCCCGACCGTGCCGGTGGCAACCCCGGCTGGGGCGCGCGCCAGTTCCCGCAGGCCGATCGCTCGGGCCAGTTCGTGACGCTTGCCAGCGGCATCGAGGGTGACGACGCCCTGCCGATCCGCGCCGACGCCCGCGTCGCCGCGGCAACGGTGAACGCCGGTGAAAAGGTCTCCTACGACCTCGAAGCCGGGCGCCACGCCTATCTCGTCGCCGCCAAGGGCCGCATTCGCGTCAACGGCGAGGACGCCGACCCTCGCGACGGCATCGCACTGCGCGACGTCGGCACGATCGAGGTCGAGGCGATCGACGACGCCGAACTGGTGNCCCCGGGCCGCCGCCTCTCCCCCTCCCCTGGCGGCGGCCCACCCCTGTGCCGCGAGTTCCCCTTCCCCCGGTAAATGAACTCGCGGCACCCCCTTCTTCCCAATGTTCCAGTCCAAGGAGTAAAATCATGTCCCATATTCTTCGCATCGATGCCTCGGCCCGCAACAGCGGTTCGACCACCCGCCAACTCACCGACCAGCTCGTCGCCCGCCTTGTCGAACAAGGCTATGGCGCCGCGGTCACCCAGCGCGACCTCGCGCTCACCCCGCCGGCGCTGCTGACCGAAAACTGGGTCGGCGCCAATTTCACCGACGATGCCGAGCGCAACGACGACCAACGCGCGGCCCTCGCGCTTTCGGACGAGCTGATCGCCGAACTCGAAGCCGCCGACACGATCGTTATCGGCGTGCCGGTGTATAATTTCGGCATCCCCGCCGCGCTCAAGGCGTGGGTCGACCTGATCGCCCGCGCCCGTCGCACCTTCCGTTACACCGAGACCGGCCCCGAAGGCCTGCTCAAGGGCAAGAAGGCCTATCTCGTCGTTGCCTCGGGCGGCGTGCCGGTCGGCAGCGATTATGATTTCGCGAGCCGCTACATGCTCCAGCTGCTCGGCTTCGTCGGCATCACCGACGTGCAGATCATCGCCGCCGACCAGCAGATGGTAGACGGCGAAGCGATCGCCCGCGCGACCGCGTCGATCGCCGACCTCAAGCAGGCGGCCTGAATCGATGCGCCGTCTCCCGAGCCTTTTCGTTTCGCACGGCTCGCCGATGATGGCGCTCGAGCCCAGCCCGGCGCGGACCTTCCTCGCCGGGCTGGGCACCCAATTGCCGCGCCCGCGCGCGATCCTGATGGTGTCGGCGCACCACGACGCGGCGTACCAAGGGGGCCGCGCGACGGTGACCTCGTCGGCGAACCCGCCGACGATCCACGACTTCGGCGGCTTTCCCGACGAACTCTTTGCGATGCGCTATCCGGCGCCGGGCGACCCGGCGCTCGCGGCGCGCATCGTCGCTCTGCTCGGCGACCATAGCCTGACGGTCACCGCCGATCCCGAACGCGGGCTCGACCATGGCGCCTGGGTGCCCTTGTCGCTGATCTATCCCGGTGCCGATATCCCCGTCGTCCAGCTCTCGATCGCGTCGAACGCCTCGCCCGAATGGCATCATGTGCTCGGTCAGGCGCTGACGCCGCTGCGCGACGACGGCGTGCTGATCGTCGGATCGGGCAGCATCACGCACAATCTGCGCGCGCTGTTTTCGGCACGCCCCGCCATTGATGCCCCCGCCCCGGCGTGGGTGACCGGTTTCGCGGTCGACGATGTGCTGCACGCGGTCGAGCGGGCGCCGCACGGCCACGACAATCACCCGACGATGGATCACATCCTGCCGCTTTTCGTCGCGATGGGCGCGGGCGCCACGCCCTTCGCCGCCGAGCGGCTGCATACGAGCACCACCTATGGTCTGCTCGGCATGGACGTTTATTCTTTCGGCTGACCGGCGCGCGGCCTATAGGCCGCCGATGTTACTCACCGACCATATCCTGTTCCTCGACGGCGAGGCGATCGTCGTCGACAAGCCGGCGGGCCTGCCCGTCGATGCGCCGCGCGATGGCGGCATCAGCCTGATCAATCATCTCGACACGCTGAAGTTCGGGTTCAAGCGCTGGCCGCTCGCGGTCCACCGGCTCGACCGCGACACCTCGGGATGCCTGCTGCTCGCGCGCAATCCCAAGGCGCATGGCCGCTTCACCCAGGCATTCGAGGCGCGCGAGGTCGAAAAGGCCTATCTCGCGATCGTCGACGGTATCGTCGCGGGCGAGCGCGGCACGATCGACCTGCCGCTCGCCAAGATTTCGACCGCCGAGGATGGCTGGCGCATGGTCGGCGATGCCGACGGCAGCAAGCGCGGCAAGCCGTCGATCTCGCATTGGGAAAAGCTCGCCGAGGCGGGCGGTCGCAGCCTGCTGCGCTTCCGCCCCGAAACCGGGCGCACCCACCAGCTCCGCGTCCATGCACTCGAAGGCCTCGGCTTTCCGCTCGTCGGCGATCCCGTCTATGGCACCGGCGGCCCCCGCGATCGCACGATGCTCCACGCCGAACGGCTGGTGGTGGCGCGCGGCGACAAGCCGTCGATACTCGCCGAAGCCCCCTTCCCCGACCGCTTCACCGCGCTGGGTTTCGCCGCGCCGGAGGGTGCGGAGCCGACGCGTGGCTGAGATTCCGGAATCGGCGATCAGCGAGAAATTCCTCGCCGGAACCGGGCCGGGCGGGCAGAATGTCAACAAGGTCGCGACCGCGTGCCAGCTGCGCGTCAACGTCTATGCGCTCGGGCTCGACCCCGAAGCCTATAAACGGCTGAAGACCCTCGCCGGCAGCCGGATGACGACCGATGGCGAACTCGTCATCCTCGCACGCCGCTATCGCACCCAGGAAGCGAACCGCGCCGACGCGCGCGAACGGCTGGCCGCGCTGGTCGATGCCGCGCTTATCCGCCCCGAACGGCGGGTGAAAACCAAGCCGAGCAAGGCGGCGAAGGCGCGCCGCGTCGACAGCAAAAAGGCGCGCAGCACGATCAAGGCGGGCCGCGGACGCGTCCGCCCGTCGGACTGAGGCGCAAACCGTCCCGCCGCGAGACAGTAAAGCCGCGTTCCGAAGATATTTACGCTCTCCGTTTACCGCTGCGAAAGCATCGCCCCCTAGATTCGCCGCTCCACTTCAACGGGAACGCAGCCGACCGTGAAACACTCTGGTACATTCTCCACCAAGCCGGGCGCCCAAACCCGCGGCGCCGAGCGCGCGCAGGTCAAGGCGAACGCGCGGTTTCGCGAGGCGGGCTTCAACCCCTATGACGCCGAGTTGTTCGACCTGTCGTCGACCGGCTTTCGCATGAACACCTTCGCGCGGCCGGCGATCGGCAAGCATATCTGGGTCAGCCTGCCCGGGCTGCAGCAACTCGAATGCATCGTCCGCCGCGTCGACGGCAATGAATATGGCTGCGAGTTCGTCAACCCGCTGCACCCGTCGGTCGCCGCGCACATGCAGACCAAGCTGCGCACGCCGCTGCCCCGGCTCTAGCCGCCGGGCTTTTCCGATTTTTTGAGGATATGCTTCCACTCGGCGGGCGTCACGCGCCCGACCGACAGCCGTGACAGCCGGATCAGGTCCATGTCGGCGAGCGCCGGATCGGCCTTGATCGCCGCCAGCGTTACCGGATGCGCGAGCCGACGAACCGGCGCGACGCGCACGATGACCCACGGCGAGCCGTCCTCGGCGGTCGGATCGGGGGTCGCCTCCTCGACGATCTCCATGATCCCGACGCATTCCTTGCCGATATTGCTGTGATAGAAGAGCGCCTCGTCGCCGACCTTCATCGCCTTCATGTTGAGCTTGGCGCTGTGGTTGCGCACCCCGTCCCACATGCCCTTGCCGTCCTTGACCAGCGTTTCCCACGCATAGGCGTCGGGTTCGGATTTCATCAGCCAATATTGCTTTGCCATGGCGGCGGGCTTAGCCGAGCGATGCGCGGGACGGAACCGCCTTTTTCCCTTTAACCTGTGCCGCGCAACGCCTAAATCGCATGGCATGACGCGCGCCCTGGCGCCGCCCCTTGATAGATGGATCGACCTATGACCGCCGCCGTACCCGTGATTTCCATGGCGCTTCCCGCCGACCGTTTCGCGCAGGATTTCGGCGCCTCCTTCGAACGCTTCGGCTTTGCGATGATCACCGACCATGGCATCGACCCCGATCTGATCGACGAGGCGTGGGACAAGGCGAAGGAATTTTTCGCGCTCGATGAGGATCGGAAGCGCGCCTATCATATCCCCGGCGGCGGCGGCGCGCGCGGCTACACCCCCTTCGGGACCGAGATCGCCAAGGGCGCGAAGGAGGTCGACCTCAAGGAGTTCTGGCACGTCGGCCGCGACCTGCCCGCGGGCCACCGCCTCGCCGCGCAGCAGCCGAACAATGTCTGGCCCGCCGAGGTCGCGGGTTTCCGCACCGCATACGACAAGCTCTTCGCCGAATTCGACCGCGTCGGCGCGCGGCTGCTCTCGGGCATCGCGCGCTACCTCAAGCTCGACCCCGCCTTCTTCGACGACACGGTCAAGGACGGCAACAGCGTGATGCGCCTGCTCCATTATCCGCCGGTCGAGGCGCCCGCGAAGGGCATCCGCGCCGAGGCGCATGAGGATATCAACACGATCACGCTGCTGCTCGGCGCCGAGGAAGCAGGGCTCGAAATCCTCGACAAGGACGGCAGCTGGCTCCCCGTCTCGCCCCCGCCGGGCGCGATGGCGGTCAATGTCGGCGACATGCTCCAGCGGCTGACCAACAACAAGCTGCCCTCGACGACGCACCGCGTGCGTAACCCCGATGCGGGGCGGGCGAGCGTGGCGCGTTATTCGATGCCTTTCTTCCTCCACTTCCGGTCGGACTATCCGATCGAGACGCTGGATAATTGCGTCGATGCCGCACATCCGGACCTCTATCCGACGCCGATCACCGCGGATGAGTATCTGCAGGAGCGGCTGCGCGAGATTGGGTTGAAGAAATAGGCCCGGCCGCGGCGGCAATGCACTGGAAAGACAAGGTCGGTGAGGCTGTGGTCGGCGGACTGGCGGGACTCGCCGTCGTCGTCGTCTTCCTGATCGCGCAGGCCATCCTTTACGGCGCGACGCCCGGCGACTGGCTCGCTTTCGCGGGCGCCATGATCGGTATCGGCGGAGCGACCGGCACCGCCATCTATGTCGCCGACCGCTCCCGCCGCACCGCCCGGCGCGACGACGTCAATTTGCTGGGCGGTGCGATGCACGATCTCGACGCCACGCTCGCGAAGATCGCGCGCGGCGACGCGGGCGGGCCGGACAAGGCGAAGCAGAAGGACAGCATCGTCCTGCTGCTCACCCAGCTCGAATTCGGGCGCGAGGTTTTCGCCCATGCGCTCACGACCTCGCGGATCGACGACGTCGCGCTATGGCGGCACGTACGCCTCATCGAGAAAAGCATCGCCGATAACGCGAAGATGATCGCGCGCGAAACCGCGATCGTCAGCAAGAACGAGCCGACCGACGACATCCTCCGCATCTACCGTGAACATACGAAGGCTTTTGCAAACGAATTGCGGCCGCTGCTGCGCAGCGCAATCGAGCGCATCGATCGGCTCTGAGGCGCGCTGAGTCGCAGGACACGTCGCCACGATCAGCGCCGCTTCCGGCGCAGCACTTTTGCGTGCGACAGGACTATTTCGCCGTCACTGCCATTGAAAGGCAGAAGGTTCGACAGACCGATTCCCGCCGACAGGATCGCCAGAACCTCGGCAAAACGGTGGAGAAGCGCACCGATCCACACGCATTTTTCCTGCCGCGCGACCTCGGCAAAGGCGCGCCGCATCGCGTCCTCGTCGGGCAGCCCGGCATAGCCCCCGCTGATCGCGATCATCGGATCGCGCGAGACGATGCAAGCGGTGGGGTCGGGGAGAAACAGCAGCGCCGCGCCCGCAACCAACGCCAGAAGCAAATTGGCGCCCGGCCCGGCCAGCGCGATCGCGAGGGCGCTCTTCGAGGAATGCTGGACCGGATGCGGCGCATAAGAAACGTAACCACCCACCTCCGCCTTGTGCGGTAAGCGGCGAAACGAGAGCCGCCTCTTGGGCACGTCATAATGGATGCCCATGACGCAGATAGCGCGCAGCGTTGCACCCCAGCGCACCACCGCCCAGGCATGGCCGAGTTCGTGGATCAGGATGACGAGGAAATTCAGGGCGACGATCAGCGCTATAACCGCCCAAAGGTCGAGACGCAGTTCCCTAAGGCCGGCGAAGACGATGAAACTCAGGACCGACTGCACAAGATATGCGAGCTGTCTGATCACCTATCGCCCCGACCAATAATCGAACACCGCCTGCTGCTGCTCCTTTATGAAGCGCGCCGCCGCCGCGCCCTCCCACGGGCCGTGATAACCGAGCAGCAGCGCCGTGCCGCCGACCCACCAGCCCTGCCCGGGCAGGCGGTCGCTTTCGCGCACCACCAGCACCGCCATGTCGGGCTGACCGTCCGCCGCGCACAGCCGGTCGACCTCTTCGAGCGTGCGGCATACCGCGCGCATCTTGGGCCGGGTGAAACGAAAGCCAAGGTCGCCGAGCAGTTCGGAGTAGCTGACGCTGCGCCCTTCGCGCGCCGCTTCGGTCAGGATCGCGCGGATGCGCGGCGCATCGCCGAGCGCGCTTGCATCGGCGGGGACCGGTCGGTCGGCATCGAGGCCGGGATCAAGCGCCACGCTTTTTCACGACCCATGTTTTTTCGGCGGCCAGGGGATGAAGCCCGAGGTGCGCGCGACATAGGCGTCATAGCCCGGCCGCGTGTGCTTCATGCCGCGTTCGAGCAGCGCCTTGCCCGACCATTTGGTCAGCGTGAAGCTCAGGAACAACGGCCCGATCACGCTCGCCGCCGCGACCCACAGCGCCGCGTCGGCGGCGACGAGCCAGATCCCCCACCAGGTCAGCGCATCGCCGAAATAATTGGGATGCCGCGTATAGCGCCACAGCCCGGTGTCGAGGATCTTGCCCTGATTGCCCGGGTCGCCGCGAAACCGGTCGAGCTGCCAGTCGCCGATGCTCTCGAACGCGATGCCGGTCAGCGCCGCCGCGACCCCGATCCAGCCGATCACCCCGATCTGCGACGCCGGCGATGCCGCGCTCGCAAAGATGCCGATCTGCGCCGGCAGGCTGGTGACGAACAGCAGGGGCGCCTGGGTCAGGAAGACGCTGACCAGCGCTGTCGTTTCCCACCCCCAATGGCGCTTTTTCATGATCCCCGCGATGATCTTTTCGTAACGCGGGTCTTCGCCGCTCCGCCGCCAGCGGATGAACAGGTGGGTCGCGAGGCGCAGCCCCCACAGCGTCGTCAGCCCGAGCAGCAATTGCGCGCGCAGCCCTTCGTTGCCGACCTGGATCGCGGTGCCCCACGCGAGCAGCACCATGCCGAAGGCCCAGAAGGCATCGATGAAGGACACGTCGCGGATCGACAGCGCGATCAGCCACAGCACACCGATGACCAGGATCAGGCCGAAGAAATTGGTCGCCAACACGATTCCCACGCTCGTCATCGCCGTCTCCTGCCCCTGTTGCGTCCGGTCCTAATCCGCCCCCACGATATCGTCGATCGACTTCACCGCCCGCTCCGGAAATTTCGGGACGCAGCTTTTATAGATCTCCAGCACCTTCACCATGTCGGCGCGAAAATCGCCCGTCGGCCAGATCAACGGGCCGAGCCCGCCGGTCCTGGTCCCATAATCCATGAACCCGACAACGAGCGGCACCTTCGCCGCCAGTGCGATCTGATAGAATCCGGTGCGCCATTTCTTCGCCTTGCCGCGCGTCCCCTCGGGCGCGACCGTCAGCATGAATTCGGCGCGGCGCGCGAATTCGTCGACCATCTGCTGCACCGCGTTGCTGGCATTGTGGCGGTCGACCGGGATGCCGCCCATCTGTTTCATGAAGCCCGCGAGCGGCCATTTGAACAGCGACAATTTGCCCATGAAATGCGCGCGGACCTTCAGGTCGGCGGTCAGGCCGAGGAAGTTGACGAAATCCCAGTTGCTGGTGTGCGGCGCGGCGATCAGGATGAAGCGCCGCGGTTCGGGCACCTCGCCGACCGCCTTCCAGCCGCGCATCCGGTACATCAGCAACAACAGACGCCGCACGGCGCGCGCCACCAGTCCGGGCGGATGATCGTCGATTTCGGTCACTTAGGCTCCTCTTCCCTGAAGGCGGGGATGCGCGAAAGCCAACAACCGCGCAAGAAAAACAACAGGACCGTGCAGAGGACATAAGCGATGACTGCGCCGGCTTTCAGGTGGGACGCCGACATGGGAATCCTCCCTGTCGCGAAGCGATGGGGAGGGGGACCGCGCCCGGAGGGCGTGGTGGAGGGGCCGCAACGTCGCGCCATAGCCCCTCCGTCGGCGCTTCGCGCTGCCACCTCCCCTTGGCTGCGCCACAGGGAGGATCAAGAACGCCCCCTCGCGCCCGAAACCGACCTCTCACCCACCCGCGAAAAACTGCTTTCCTAAAAAACCGCGCTATGATCTACCCTGCCGGATGACGGCGCCGCCTGCCCCTTGCAGCTTATCGCGAACCTCCCGCACCCACCCTCCGCTTAAAGCGACAAAGGAGACATTTCGGACGCGTTCGTCCGTATCCTTTGTCTCCTTAAGGCCCGAACCGCCCGTCAATCCGCCTTGCGAGCACCGTCGCTTTCTGCTCCCTTCGTTTGCGAAGGGGATTTCATCATGAAGAAAATCTGGCCGCTGATGCTGTGCGCGCTGGCCTTTGCCGCGCCCGCCGCCGCGCAGCAGGCGCCGCGCCCCGACCAGATCGCCTTTCGGGAGGTTTTCAAGGAGCTGATCGAAACCAACACGACGCTGTCGTCGGGCAGTTGCACCCTCGCCGCCGAGCGCATGGCGACAAGGATGAAGGCGGCGGGTTTTCCGGGCGACCAACTCACCCTTTTCGCCACCCCCGAACATCCGAAGGAAGGCGGCCTCGTCGCCGTCTATCCGGGCACCTCGAAGACGGCGAAGCCGATCCTGGTGATGGCGCATATCGACGTGGTCGAGGCGAAGCGAGAGGATTGGGAGCGCGACCCCTTCACCCTGTTCGAGGAGAATGGCTATTTCTATGGCCGCGGCACGCTCGACGTGAAGTCGCAGGCCGCGGTGTGGGTCGACATGCTGATCCGCTTCCAGCAGGCGGGCTATAAGCCCAAACGCACGATCAAGATGGCGCTGACTTGCGGCGAGGAAAGCAATGGTGCGTTCAACGGGGTCGAGTGGCTCGCAGCCAACAAGCGCGACCTGATCGACGCCGAATTCGCGCTCAACGAAGGCGGCGGCGGCGACAGCGACGGCAAGGGCCGGGTGATCGGCCAGTCGGTGCAGGTCGGCGAAAAGACCTTCGCCAACTTCCGCCTCGAAACGCGCAACCCCGGCGGGCACAGCTCGGCGCCGGTGCCCGCCAATGCGATCTACGTACTCGCCCGCGCGCTGACGAAGATTGAGGAGCATGACTTTCCGGTCGAGATGACCGACGTCACGCGGCGCTATTTTGCCGAAGCCGGCGCCATCCGCGGCGACGACACCGGCGGCGCGATGGTGGCGCTGGCGAAAGACCCGGCCGACAGGGCGGCCGAGGCGATCGTCAACGAGGACCCGTTCCTCCACAGCAACCTGCGCACCACCTGCGTCGCGACCTTGCTCGACGGCGGCCACGCCCCGAACGCCCTGCCGCAGCGCGCGGGCGCGAACATCAACTGCCGCATCTTTCCCGGGCACAGCATCGAATCGATCAAGGACGAACTGGCGAAGGTCATCGGCGACCCCGGCGTCGCCATAACCCAGTTGCCGCCCAAGCGCCCCGCACCGCCCGCGCCGCCGTTCGATCCGAAGGTCATCGGCCCGATGGAAAGGCTGGTCGCCAAATATTGGCCGGGGCTGAAGGTGATCCCGTCGATGGCGAACGGCTATACCGATGCGACCTTCCTCGGCGCGGTCGGCATCCCGACCTATGGCATCCCCGGCATCTGGGGTGACCCCGACGGCAACGGCGTCCACGGCCTCAACGAACGAATCGAGGTGAAATCGCTCTATGTCGGGCGCGACTATATGGTCGATCTGGTGAAGGCCTATGCGGACTGAGCCTTAGCCGACGAACGCGCGTTCGATCACGAAATCGCCCGGCGCGGCGTTCGAGCCTTCCCTGAAGCCCAGCGCTTCGAAGCGCGCCTGCAGGTCGCGGATCATCGCCATGCTGCCGCACATCATGACGCGGTCGCTGGCCGGGTCGAACGCCGCCGGGCCGGTCAGCGGATGGCCGAATAGCGCGCCATCGTCGATCAGCGCGTCGATGCGCCCCGTGGTACGGAACGGCTCGCGCGTCACCGTCGGCAGATAATGGAATTGCAGCAACGCCTGATCCTGCACCAGCGGATCGCCGGCGAGTTGGCTTTCGAGGTCGTCGCGGAACGCCAGGTCGCCGACCTGACGCACGCAATGGACCAACACGATCTCGTTGAACCGCTCATAAATGTCGGGATCGCGCGCGAGGCTGAGGAAGGGGGCGAGGCCGGTGCCGGTCGAGAGCAGGAACAGCCGCCGCCCCGGGGTCAGCGCGTCGGCGACCAGCGTGCCCGTCGGCTTGCGCCCGAGATAGACGGGGTCGCCCGGCTCGATCGACTGGAGCCGCGAGGTCAGCGGGCCGCCCGGCACCTTGATCGACAGGAATTCCAGCTCGTCGGCCCAGGCGGGACTGGCGATCGAGTAGGCGCGCAGCAGCGGCCGCCCCTCGCCACCCGGCAGGCCGATCATCACGAACTCGCCCGAACGGAAACGAAAACTGGACGGGCGGCTGATCGTGAAGCTGAACAGATGGTCGTTCCAATGGCGGACGCTGCGCACCGCCTCGACGGTCAGCGAGGCGGAGGGGGCCAGCTTGGCCGCGGCGGCGATACGGTCGCTCATCACTTGGATTCCTGATGTTTCTTGGGGGGTGGGGCGGAAAGCGGCGGCAGGTCGAAACCCGCCGCACCGAGCGCGGCGACCGCGCCGGTCATGGCACCGGCGATCGGCGCGGCAACATCGGGCGCGACCAGCAACTTCAAAGTCGCGCGCAGCCGCGCCGCTTCACCGCGCGCGGCGTCGCGCCACAGCCCGATGAGGATGGCCTCATCCTCGGCGATCCGGCCGCAGGCCATCGGCGCGAGCGTCAGGCCTGCGCGTCCGTCGCTCGCCAGCATCGCCATCGCGACGTGGAAATCGGGCAGCGCCATTCTGGCATTCATCCCCGAAAAACCGCGGTGCAGTGCGCGTGGCGGGCATTCGCCCCGCTCCGCCGCCCCGACCCAGCCGCGCATCGCCCACAACAGGAAGCGGCCGCCGTTGCACAGGCTGTCCACGGGGCGGTCGACAAAGGCGTACATAAACTCTCCGGCGCTGGCGATGCACCGGCCCTATATGGTATTGAGAGTCATTTGCAATAAACTTCTTCTACGCGGCACCTTCGCCAACATCCGCCCGCCATCAACACCCCCTTTGCCTTGTGGCGCCAGCCTTGCTATCGCGCCGCGACCATGGCGAATTCGACCGACGATCCCGACAGCAACGCACCCGTTCCCGGCATGACCGACACGCCCTTCGACAGCGCGCTGTCGGAGCGCTACCTCGTCTATGCGTTGTCGACGATCACCGCGCGGTCGCTGCCAGACCTGCGCGACGGCCTGAAGCCCGTCCACCGCCGCCTGCTGTGGGCGATGCGCGCGATGCGGCTCGACCCGTCGCAGGGCTACAAGAAATCCGCCCGCGTCGTCGGCGACGTCATCGGCAAGTTCCACCCGCACGGCGACACCGCCGTGTACGACGCGATGGTCCGCCTCGCGCAGGATTTCTCGCTGCGCTATCCGCTCGTCGACGGCCAGGGCAATTTCGGCAATATCGACGGCGATAATGCCGCGGCCTATCGTTACACCGAAGCGCGGCTGACCCGCGTCGCCGTCGACCTGATGCAGGGCCTCGACGAGGGCACCGTCGATTTCAAGCCGACCTATAATGGCGAAGATGAAGAGCCCGAGATCATGCCGGGGCTGTTCCCGAACCTGCTCGCAAATGGCGCGAGCGGGATCGCGGTCGGCATGGCGACGAACATCCCGCCGCACAACGCAGCCGAGGTGATCGACGCGGCGCTGGTGCTGATCGAGAACCCGCGCGCCGAGCTGACCGAACTGCTCGACCATGTGAAGGGTCCCGATTTCCCGACCGGTGGCATCGTCGTCGACAGCCCCGAGACGATCGCCCACGCCTATGCCACCGGCCGCGGCGGTTTTCGCGTCCGCGCCCGCTTTTCGACCGGCAAGGCCGAGAGCGGCTGGGAAGACACGGGGATCGAGAAACAGGCGGGCGGCACCTGGCAGCTCGTCATCAGCGAAATCCCCTATGGCGTCGCCAAGGGCAAGCTGATCGAGCAGATCGCGCAGCTCATCGCCGACAAGAAGCTGCCGATCCTCGAGGATGTGCGCGACGAAAGCGCTGAGGACCTGCGCATCGTCCTCGTCCCCAAGAGCCGCAACGTCGACCCCGAAGTGCTGAAGGAAAGCCTGTACCGGCTGACCGATTTTGAAAGCCGCTTCGCGCTCAACCTCAACGTGCTCGACGCAACACGCACGCCCAAGGTGATGGGGCTGCACCAGCTGCTCACCGAATGGCTGCAGCACCAGATCGTCGTGCTCGTCCGCCGCGCGCAGCATCGCATCGCGAAGATCGACGACCGGCTCGAACTGGTCGCGGGCTACATCATCGCCTTTTTGAACCTCGACCGGATCATCGAGATCATCCGCACCGAGGACGAGCCCAAGCCGGTGATGATCGCCGAATTCATCCTGACCGACCGGCAGGCCGAGGCGATCCTCAACATGCGGCTGCGTTCGCTGCGCCGCCTTGAGGAAATGGAGCTGAAACGCGAACAGGCGGATTTGACCGCCGAGCGCGAGGAGCTGGCGAAGCTGGTCGAGAGTCCGGCGCGGCAGAAGACGCGGCTGCGCAAGGACCTGGAGAAGCTGCGCGCGGTCTATGGTCTCGACACCCTGCTCGGCGCGCGGCGCACGACGATCGCCGAGGCGGCCCCGGCGCGCGACATCCCGCTCGACGCGATGATCGAGAAGGAACCGGTGACAGTCATCCTGTCGAAGCGCGGCTGGATCCGCGCCCAGCGCGCGCATGTCGCGGCCGACCAGTGGGGCGAGTTCAAGTTCAAGGAAGGCGACGAGCTCGCCTTTGCCGTCCATGCGCAAACCACGGACAAATTGCTGATCGCGGCGAGCGACGGGCGTTTCTATACCATCGGCGCCGACAAATTGCCCGGCGGCCGCGGTTTCGGCGAGCCGCTGCGGCTGATGGTCGATATCGACCCCGAGGCGCGCATGGTCGCGCTGCTCCCGGCGAGCGCCGACGGCCGGCTGCTGCTCGCCTCGACCAGTGGGCACGGTTTTGTCGCGCAGATGGGCGAGATCATCGCCGAGACGCGCAAGGGACGAAACGTCGTTAACCTCAAACCCAAGGCGCAGCTCGGCGTCGTGCGGTCGATCGGCGCGGGTGACGACAGCGTCGCGGTGGTCGGCGAGAACCGCAAGCTCGTCGTCTTCCCGCTCGCCGAAGTGCCGGTGATGGCGCGCGGCCAGGGGGTGATGCTGCAACGCTATCGCGACGGCGGGCTGTCCGACGCGGTCGCCTTTGCCTTTGCCGACGGTTTGAGCTGGGCGATGGGCGGCGATACGGGGCGCACGCGCACCGAAACCGACCTGGCGCCGTGGCGGGTAGCCCGCGGCGCGGCGGGGCGCATGCCGCCCACCGGCTTTCCACGGAACAATCGTTTCGGCTGATCGCTTTTCGATGTAGCCGTAAATAGCTTCTTTACCCCCCGCCCCATAGTGTTTGAGCAATGGGGAAAGGTCGCACAAAACCCTCTTTTATGCCTATCGATCGAACCGGCGAGGACCGGCCCCTTCTGTTCGTCGGCTGGATCGACGCATTACCGGTGCCGGCGGCGCTGATCCGGCCGCTCGCGCGCGGCAATTTTCGCCTGCACGCGAGCAACGCCGCCTTCGACCGACTCGCCCTCTCACCCGCCGGTGCGAACGCGCCGATCGAGCTGCGCCGCGCGATCGAACGCGCCGAACAGGCCCCTGATGATACGCAGGAATTTTCGTGCCAGCTGGGCGAGGGCCCGGCGGCGCGCGACCTGCGTGGATCGATCGGGCCGCTGTCGGAAGAATGCGGCGACGACAATCTGTTCCTGCTGACGCTGATCGACCGCACCCAGGAAATGATGACCGAGCGCAATCTGCGCCGCGAACTGGTGTCGGACAGCCTGACCGGCCTGCCCAATCGCGCCGGATTCGAGGAACTGGTCGAACAGCGAATCGCCGCCGATGGCGAATCGGACCATGCCATCCTGCTGCTCGACCTGGCGCGGTTCAGCCGCATCAACGAGCATATCGGCCCGCTGGCGGGCGACGAACTGATCATCACCGTCGCACGGCGGCTGAAGTCGAGCCTGCGCAGCGGCGACATATTGGCGCGCACCGGCGGCGACGAATTCGCCATTTCGTCGCGCATCGCGGGCGGCCGCGCCGATGTGCGCGAAATCGCGCGCCGCATTCGCGGCTGTTTCGACCACCCCTTTCGCATCGGCGAGCTGAAGGTCAGCGTCGACTGCGCGCTCGGCTGCACGATTCAGCCCGCGGCGGACACCGATGTCGCCGACCAGATCCGTCACGCCCAGATCGCGCTGAAGCGCGCCAAGCAGACCGACCGCATCGAGATTTACGAACCCGAAGCCGCGATGCTGTCCGACAATCGCTTCGGGCTGGAAACCGCGCTGCGCAGCGCGATCGAGGAGGACCGGCTCCACCTCGCCTTCCAGCCGCTGATCGAGCTGGCGACGGGCAAGGTGTCGGGGTTTGAAGCGCTGGCGCGCTGGGACAATGCCGGCAGCCGGTCGATATCGCCGACCGAATTCATCCCGATCGCCGAGGATTCGGGGCTGATCGTCCCGCTCGGCCAATGGGCGATCGCCAAGGCGGCGAGCACGATCGCCGAATGGGACGCCAAGAATGGCGGCGCGCCGGTCGACTGCTATTTCTCGGTCAATGTCTCGGCGATCCAGCTGGTGCGCGACGATGTCGCGGCGGCGGTGCGCCAGGCCCTGGCGTCCAACGGGATCGGCGGCGAGCGGCTGATGATCGAGCTGACCGAAAGCGCGATCATCGGCGATCCCGACCTCGCGCTGTCGGTCCTGAGCGAACTCAAGGCGCTGTCGACGCGCGTCGCGATGGACGATTTCGGCACCGGCTATTCGAACCTCGCTTATCTCCAGCGATTGCCGCTTGACGTGCTCAAGATCGACCGCAGCTTCGTCGAACATATGGTCGAGGACCGTGACAAGGTCGCCATCGTCCGCACGATCCAGAGCCTGGCCGAAGCGCTGGGCATGAAGACCACCGCCGAAGGGGTCGAGACCGCCGACCAGGCGCGGCTGCTGTCGGCGCTCGGTTGCGATTTCGGGCAGGGCTTCCTGTTCGCGCACCCGATGGTCGCCGACACCGCCTTCGATTACTGGCGTCAGTCGCTGACGCGCCCGATCTTCTGATCGAGCAACGCGGCGACGCGCGCCGCATCGGGGAAATCCTCGGCGACCCATGCCGCTTCGACCGCTTTCAACAGCGCCGCGACGTCGGGCCCGACGGTGACGCCCCGCGCGACGATCTCGCCGCCCTTGAGCGGGAGGGTCGGAACGGTCCAGCCCGCCAGCGATTGTGCGGCATCCGCCGCCTCTTCGGATCCCGCGGCAAGCAGATAAGCGTCGGTCGCAGCTTCGATGCCGATCTTGTGCGCAAGCTGGCGCGGGGGCGGCAGCGCGGCAGCGCGATGCGCGGCGAGCGCGGAGAGATGTTTCCGCTGGCGCGAGGAGAGGCGGAGTCGGCTCGCGACATCCTCGGCGGTCGGTGCGTCCGGCGGGAGCAAGGCGGCGAGGCGGCGGAATGCCGAAGGGGCCGCGCCGGCAGTGGCTTCATTGGCGAGCAGGCGGTCGAGCGTCGCGGCGAAATCGGGAGCGAGTTCGGGCAGGATCACCGCGAACATGCCGTCGGTCGCCATCTGGCCGACGATGGCACGCGGGTCGGGAAGCGCCAATATCTTGGTAAGCTCGTCAGCGACGCGTTCGCGCGACAGGCTTTTCAGCGACTGGCGCGCGGCGATCACCGCCGCATGGCTGTCGGGGTCGAGTTCGCCCTGTCCGAAGCGCGCCGCGAAGCGGTAGAAGCGCAATATCCGCAAATGATCCTCGGCGATGCGCGTGGCGGCGTCGCCGATGAAGCGGATGCGTCCCGCGTCGAGGTCGGCCAGACCGCCGAAATAATCGTCGACCGCACCGGTCAGCGGGTCGGCATAGAGCGCATTGATCGTGAAATCGCGCCGCGCCGCATCGTCCCGCCAGTCGTCGGCGAAGGCGACCGTCGCGCGGCGGCCGTCGGTCGCGACGTCGCGGCGCAATGTCGTGATCTCGTGTCGTTCGTGGCTGGCGATCGCGGTGACGGTGCCGTGTGCGATGCCGGTGGGGACGACCTTGATCCCCGCCTTTTCGAGCCGCTGCATGACCTGGTCGGGCATCAGCGGGGTCGCAAGGTCGATGTCGGCGACGGGCAGGCCGAGCAGCGTGTCCCGCACCGCACCCCCGACGAGCTTCACCGCCCCGCCGCGTGCGAGCAGCGCGGTGACGATGCGCCGCAGCCCCTCGCCATGGCGCCATTCGGCGTCGGGCAGCACGGTCATCGGTGCCAGCCCGCCGGCATCCGCCGCGCGAGGTTGATGATGATGCCCGCCGTCACGCCCCAAATCCGCCGTCCCTGCCACATCATGTCATAATAATGCCGATCATGGCCCTGCCAATGCGCATGGTGGAGCGCGTAATTTCCGGGGTCGAACAGGATATCGATCGGCACCTCGAACCAGTCCTCGACCTCGTCGGGATTGGGATCGAGCGGCAGGTCGGGCGGGATTACGCCGAGCACCGGGGTGATATGATAACCGCTGCCCGACCGATAGGCGTCGCATGTGCCGGCGATCGTCACGTCGCGTCGGTTGAGTCCGATTTCCTCCTCTGCCTCGCGCAGCGCAGCGTCGACCGCGTCGACGTCGCCGGGATCGATCTTGCCGCCCGGAAAGGCGACCTGCCCCGCGTGGCTACGCAGCCATTGCGGGCGCTGGGTCAGGATGATGCCCGGTTCGGGGCGGTCGGTGAAGGCAATGAGCACCGCGGCATCGCGCAGCGTCGGCGTGCCGAGATAGGTTTCGTCCTCATCCTCGCCGGGGAGCAGATTGTCGAGCGCGACGCGCAGCTTGTCGGAGAGCATCAGGCGGTCACCAGCGCGAAGCGCGCGCCATTCGACCAGATCGCGGGTGGATCGTCGCCCTCGGCGAGCGCGAGGTCGGCGATCTCATAATAAAGCGCGCGATCGACGCGTGCTTCGAGGCCATTGCCGGGCGCGCCGCGAACGTGGAGGCGCGGATCGGGATTGTCGGGGTCGGTGCCGAAGCTCAAGGGATGGTCGGGACCGGCCATCACCAGGTCGTCGGTGTCGAGGCGGAAGACCAGCTTGCGGTCCTTGCCAGCGCCTTCGCTCTTCATCTCGACCGCGCGGAAGGGCATGTCCTCGACCGCGATGACGAGCTTTTCGGCGGGGGTGACGAGGACATGGCTGCCGTCGGGTTCGCGGCGCAGGATCGTCGAGAAAAGCCTGACCATAGCGGGGCGGTTGATGCGCCCGCCCTCATGATACCAGCTGCCGTCGGTGCGGATTTCCATCGCGCTGTCACCGGTGCGCTCGGGATGCCATTGCTCGACCGGCGGCAATTTGCGCGCCGCGAGCAGTTCGGCCGCCTCGGTCAGCGACAGCTGCGCGAAATCCCTGGGGAGCGATGGCGCGGGGGTTACCATGGCGCCCCGACCTTCGCGGGAAAAAGCGGCGAAAAACCGCGCAACTTCATTCGCGATGCGCGTTCGGGATAGCGAAGGGCCGACAGGAGCACCGGCACGAAAACCCCGGAAAACTGCGCAACTTCATTCACGATACGCGTTCCGGGGCGATCTCCCGCAAAAGACGTCAGGGGCCGACCGCGTTTCACCGCCATGGACCCAGGCTTTCGCCGGCGAGCCGCGCGAAGCCGATTCAGAGAAATGGCGGAAAACTGCGCAACTTCATTCGCAAATCGCTGTCGGGAGGGGAGGCAGGGAATCATCGAAAAAAACGCTAAGCGAGCGGGATAATGTAGGACAGCGTTTTTTGCGCCTAGCGCGGGCCGATCATCCCTGCGCCGGTCGGCAGGCCGTGCCCGTTCACCGCGCGCGCGAGCAGGCGACGCTTTTCATAGGGGCCTGGCAAATCCCACGCCCCGGTCGCATCGGCGGTGAAGCCGAAGAAGCGGCCATAATATTCGGGGTCGCCGATCATCATCAGTCCGCTGTCGGCCTCGGTCTCCGCGGCCTCCAGCATATAGGTCATCAGCGTGCGGCCATGGCCGGTGCGCTGGAGGTCGGGGCGCACCGCGACGGGGCCGACCATGACGAGCGGGGTCGCGGCGCCAACGGCGTCGACATGCGCGACGGGCCAGCACTGGATCGTGCCGACCAGCGCGCCATCCTCGACCGCCGCGAAGCTCAAAGCCGGCACCACATCCATGCCCTGACGGATGCGATAGGCGGTTCGTCCAAAGCGGTCCGCCCCGAATGCGGCGTCGAGGATATCCTCGACCGCCGATGGTGCAATATCCGACAATGGAAGTAACTCGACCAACGTGCGCCCTTTCGCTAATGCGGCGGCGCTTTAGGGTCCGGGGTCGGCGATGGAAAGCCGAATGTCGCCCCGGCCGAACAGGAATTTCTTGTGACCGATACATTGTGGCTGGAGGTGGACGGGCTGACCGTCCAGGTGCTGACCGGCATTTATTCCGAAGAAACCCATTTGCCGCAGCCGCTGCGTATTTCGGTGCGCGCCAAGCTGGCGATGGCCGATCATTATGATCCGACGACGCCGCTCAGCCGGTCGAAGAACTATATGCACCTGAAATTCGCGGCGACCGAGGGGCTGCCCAAGGATGTGCATTTCGTGCTGATCGAAAGCGTCGCCGACCATATCATCGACACCCTGTTCCTGCAGGACGACAAGGTCGAGGCGGTCGAGGTCAAGATCGTCAAGCTGGCGATCGCCGAGGAAGGCGAACAGATCGGCATCACGATGCGGCGAACCCGGCCGGGTTTGGGCAAATGACGCAAAAGCTGGCGCTGGTGACGGGTGGCATCCACCGCGTCGGCGCCGCGATTTCGGCGCGGCTGGCGCGTGAAGGCTATGCGCTGGCGCTGCACAAGCGCACCGCTGCGGAGGCCGACCCGGTGCTGGCCGCGGCGCTGGCCGAGACGGGAGCGGTGAGCCACCGCTTCGCCGCCGACCTGTCCGACCCCGCTGCGGTCGATGCGCTGGTGCCGGCGGTGATCGAGAAATTCGGCCGCGCGCCCGACCTGCTGGTCAACAATGCGGCGTATTTCGCCGAGGGCGAATGGACCGACCTGTCGGCGGCGGCGCTCGCCGCGATGATGCAGGTCAATCTGTCCGCGCCGGTGATGCTCGCCAAGGCGCTGGTCGCCGCAAGCGAGGGGCGGCGCCCCGCGATCGTCAACATCGTCGACCAGCGCGTCGTCCATCCGGTCCCCGACCAGATCGCGTACAGCCTGTCGAAATCGGCCTTGTGGCAGGCGACGGCAACGCTGGCGGTCGCGTTCGGCGGCCGCGCACGCGTCAACGCGGTGGCGCCGGGGCTGACGATGGCGACCGGCGATTATTCGGCGCCGCAGGTCGAGCGGCTCGGCAAACGCATGCCGCTCGGCGCGCTGCCGACGCCGGGGCAGATTGCCGATGCAGTGATGTATCTTGCGCGCGCCGAGGCGGTGACGGGGCAGACGATCTTCGTCGACGGCGGCGCGCATCTGGCGCCGATGGCGCGCGATTTTGTCGCACTGGAGCGGGATTGATATCCCCTCTGTCGTCATCCCGGACTTGATCCGGGATTCCGCTTTTTGACGGCATCGACCGGTTTCGATCTCAAGCGGGACCCCGGATCAAGTCCGGGGTGACGATGAAGAGGAAGGCCGCCAATCCCGCTCAATAAATATGCACCGCCTTGGTGACCAGATAGCCCTCAAGCCCTTCGGGGCCGCTCTCGCTGCCGAAGCCCGATTGCTTGATGCCGCCGAACGGCATGTCGAGGGTCGAGATGACGAAGCTGTTCACACCGACCATGCCGCTTTCGATGCTGTCGACGATGCGGTTGATGCGGCGGCCATTTTCGGTGAAGGCGAAGGCGGCAAGGCCGAAGGGCAGCCGGTTCGCCTGCTCCAGCGCCTCGTCCTCGGTTCCGAACGGGCGGATCAATGCCATCGGGCCAAAAGGTTCGATGTTCATTGCATCGGCCTCGACCGGGACGTCGGCGATCGCGGTCGGCTGGAAGAAATAGCCGTTGCCGGTCGCCTCGCCGCCGGCGATGACGCGCGCGCCCTTTGCCTTGGCGTCGGCGACCAGAGCCTCCAGCGCGGACACGCGGCGCGCATTGGCGAGCGGGCCCATCTGGGTATCGGCGTCGAGACCGCTGCCGATCTTCACCTTCGCGGTGCGCTCGGCGAAACCCTTGACGAACGCGTCGTAAATGCCCTGCTGGACATAGAAGCGCGTCGGCGAGATGCACACCTGTCCGGCGTTGCGGAATTTCTGCCACACGACCTTGTCGAGCGTCGCCTCGAGATCGCAATCGTCGAAGATCAGCACCGGCGCGTGGCCGCCGAGTTCCATCGTAATGCGCTGAACATTATCCGCGGCGAGCTTCATCAGATGCTTGCCGACCGCGGTCGAACCAGTGAAGCTGACCTTGCGGATCACGGGGCTGGCCAGCAGGTGCCGGCTGATCATGTCGGGATCGCCATAAACGAGCTGGACGGCATCGCCGGGGATGCCGGCGTCGATCAGGCAGCGCATGATCGCGCTGGTGCAACCCGGGGTTTCCTCGGGCGCCTTGGCGATCACGACGCAACCCGCGGCGAGCGCGGGGGCGATCTTCTTGACCATCAGATTGACCGGGAAATTCCACGGGCTGAAACCCGCGACGGGGCCGATCGGATGCCTGGTAACCATCGCGCGCTGTCCGGCCGGACGCTGTAGCACGCGACCCTCGATGCGCTTGCCCTGTTCGGCGAAATAGGCGAGCAGCCCCGCCGCCGACAGCACTTCGCCGCGCGCCTCGGCGATCGGCTTGCCCTGTTCGAGCGTCAGCAGTGTGGCGATATGGTCGACGCGTTCGCGGATGATCCCGGCGGCCTTGTGCATCAGCGCGGCGCGCTCGTCGGGGGTCTTGGCGCGCCAGCTCGGCCAACCGCGGTCGGCGGCGGCGAGCGCCTCGTCGAGGTCGGCGGCGGTCGCCACTGGCAGCTCGGCGATCGTGCCCGCGGTCGCGGGGTTATAGACCGGCCGCGCCTCGCGCCCCTCGCCGCTTCGCCAGGCGCCATTGATGAAGAGTTGGAGGTCGGCGTCGTAGGTGGCGGTGTCGGTCATGGGGGGTCCTCGATCAAAAGCTTCGTCATTGCGAGCGAAGCGAAGCAATCCAAGGTGGTTTACGCGACTCTGGATTGCCGCGTCGCTTCGCCCCTCGCAATGACGAGGGTGATATAGTCGCCCTCAGCGATAGTTAAAGCTGATGCTGATGCGTTCGCCCTTGCCCGTGTGCGGCATAACCTCGTGGCGCAGCCAGCTTTCCCACAGGAACACCCGCCCTGCCGCGGGTTCGGCATAGACGAAGGGCCGCAGATGTTCGGGCGCATCGTCGGTGCGGCCGGGCGCCGCCATCAGCATCGCGAGGCGCGGATCCTCGAGCTTGAGCGCGCCCGATCCCGGCGGGACCGCGACATAGAAGGTCCCCGACACGATGCTGTGCGGATGGATATGGCCGCTGTGGGTGCCGCCGGGTTTCAGGATATTGACCCACAGGCTGTCGAGTTTGAGTGGCTTGGCGAGGTCGAAATGCGCCGCTTTGGCGAAGGCTTTGACCTCCTTGTCGAGCAGTTTTTTCAGGTCATAAAAGGCCGGATCGCGCTCGGGCAGGTCGCCGAGGCTCGCGTAGCTGGTGTAGCCCTTATAGCCATGGTCGCGGCTCCAGCGCCGGCCCGCGCCATCCTCTTCGGCGAACAGCCGGCTGCTTTCCTCCAGCTCTTCGAGCAGGTCCGCCGAACCGATGTCGGCTTCGTAGAAAATACTGGCGAAGAGCGAGCGAACGGGCATGATGCGCGCAAAGCACAGCAGCAAAGCACACGCAAGGGAGACGAGGATGGCCGAGTTTGAATTGATCGCGAGCGGATTGCGCTTTCCCGAGGCGCCGGTCGTGATGGACGACGGCAGCGTCATCGTCGTCGAGATCGAGCGCGGCTGCATCACGCGCTGCTGGCCCGGCGACAGGAAGGAAGTGATCGCAACCCCCGGCGGCGGTCCCAACGGCCTCGCGATCGGTCCCGACGGCAAGCTATATTGCTGCAACAACGGCGGCTTCAACTATGTCGAATCGAACGGCTATCTGGCGCCGCACGGCATCGCGAGCGACTATTCGGGCGGCCGAATCGAACGCATCGACATCGACACCGGCGCGGTCGAGATATTGTACAAGTCGGGCGACAACGGAGTCGTGCTGCGCGGCCCCAACGACATCATGTTCGATGCGCATGGCGGCTTCTGGTTCACCGACCATGGCAAGGTCGATTACAGCAAGCGGAGCCACGACATCGTCGGCATCTTTTACGCCAAGGCCGACGGCAGCTTTATCGAAGAGGTCATCTTTCCGTCGAACAACCCCAATGGCGTCGGCCTGTCGCCCGACGGCAGCATACTCTATGCCGCCGAAACCTACACCTGCCGCCTGATGAAGTTCAACATCGTCGCGCCGGGCAAGGTCGCCGCCGACGCGGGGCCGGGCGGCCCCGGCATCCCGCTCTATCGCCCCGCGGGCTATAAATTCTTCGACAGCCTCGCGATGGAGGCGTCGGGCAATATCTGCGTCGCGACGATCGGCGAATGCGGGATTTCGGTGGTGTCGCCGGCGGGCGAGCTGGTCGAATTCGTCGCGACCGACGACATTTTCACGACCAATATTGCGTTCGGCGGGCCCGACCGGCAGGATGCCTATCTGACGCTGTCAGGCAGCGGACGGCTGGTGAAGACCCGCTGGGCGCGGCCGGGGCTGCAGCTGCAATATTAGGGCCAGAAACGGGAAACGCATGCACGAGGAAACCCACGCCGTCACGCGGATCGGCTGGCTGCGCGCCGCGATCCTCGGTGCCAATGACGGGATCGTGTCGACCGCCAGCCTGATCGCCGGGGTCGCGGCGGCGGGCGCCTCGGCCTCGTCGATCCTCGTCACCGGCACCGCGGGTCTCGTCGCGGGCGCGATGTCGATGGCGGCGGGCGAATATGTGTCGGTGAGTTCGCAGGGCGACGCCGAGAAAGCCGACGTCGAGCTCGAAAAGCGCCACCTTGCCGCCGATCCCGAGTTCGAGCTGGAGGAGCTGACGCAAATCTACGAGCAGCGCGGGCTCGACCGCGCGCTCGCGCAACAGGTCGCGGCGCAACTGACCGCGCACGACGCGCTCGACACGCATCTGCGCGACGAACTCGGCATGTCGAGCGAGATGGCGGCGCGGCCGATCCAGGCGGCGGCCGCCTCCGCCGCGAGCTTTACCGTCGGCGCCGCGCTGCCGCTGGCGACCGTATTTTTCGACCGCGGCGCATCGCTGCCGTGGACCGTCTCGGCGGCGTCGCTGCTGTTCCTCGCGCTGCTCGGCGCGTTGGGCGCCTGGGCGGGCAATGCCCCGATGCTGCGCCCGGTGGTCCGCGTCACCTTCTGGGGCGCGATGGCGATGGCGGCGACGATCGCGATCGGGTCGCTGTTCGGCGCGGTGGCGGGTTAGCGCGCGAGCAGCCACTCGCGCAGCGCAACGGCATTGTTCCGCTCCTCGCTCTTCGCGGCATAGAGCAATGTCACGGGACCCGCCTTCGCGGCGGCATCGAGGGTGAACAGCGCCGCTTTCACCGCCTCGCCGCCGCCCGCGAGCTCGGCAAAATAGCCATGGCGGAACGCATCCCACGCCTCATCCGAATCGGCGGTCGCATGATGAAAGCGTTCGCGCAGATCGTCGCTGGGCGACAGCGGCTTCAGCCAGGCGGCGAGCGCGGCCTTCTCCTTCGACACCCCGCGCGGCCACAGCCGGTCGACGAGGAAGCGGGTGCCGTCGTCCGACTCGGCCGGTTCGTAAATGCGTTTCACCGCGATTGTCAGGGGCGCTGTCATCTGTATGACTATCGACCATCCCGCGTTCGCGGGCAAGCAGCCGGAGGGGTCCGCACATGAATGAAACCGGATGGGCGATCGACATCGATCGCGACGATATTGCGCGTGCCGCGCTTGTGGCCGATCGGGCCGCGCCGCTGGCGCCGGGGCAGGTCCGCGTGCGCATCGACAGCTATGCGATGACCGCGAACAACATCACCTATGCGGTGTTCGGCAAGCCCGCCGGGCTGTTCGGCAACGACCAGGGCTATTGGGATTTCTTCGCCGAACGCGATGTGCCCGGCCGTCTGCCGGTGTGGGGATTCGCGACGGTGACCGAAAGCGCCGCCGAGGGCGTGACGGTCGGCGAGACTTTCTATGGCTATTATCCGATGGCGAGCCATGCGGTGCTCAATGTCGGCAACGCCGGTCCCGGCGGCTTCACCGACGTGACGCCGCGCCGCACCACCCTGCCCCCGATCTATAACCAGTATCAGCGGATCGGCGCGCTGCCCGACTATCGCGCCGCGGACCATGATTATTGGCCGGTGTTCCGCCCGCTGTTCCTGACCGGCTGGTTGATCGCCGACCAGTTCGAGGATGAGGGCGACTATGGCGTGCAGCAGATCCTGATCGCGAGCGCGTCGAGCAAGACCGCGATCGGCCTCGGCTTTTCGCTCGCGCAGCGCGGCGGGCATCGCCCCGAAACGATCGGGCTGACCAGCGCCGCGAATGTCGACGCGCTCGCCGCGCAGGGCATCTACGACCGCGTGATCAGCTATGACCAGATCATGACGCTCAACGCCGCGACACCCGCCGCGCTCGTCGACATGGCGGGCAATGGCGCGGTGACGCGCGTCGTGCACAGCCATTTCGGCGGCCATCTGCAGGCGTCGATCATCGTCGGCAAGTCGCATTGGGATGCGCAGGCCGATGTCGAGGGGCTGCCCGGCCCCGAGCGCCAGGGATTCTTCGCCCCCGGCCGCAGCCAGAAACGCATCGCCGACTGGGGCGGCCCGGCGTTCGGGCGGAAGATCGCCGAAGCTTGGCTGGCGTTCATGGACGTCGCACCGCGACTCGCGACGATCGACAAGCGCCATGGCGGCGAAGCGGCGCTTGCCGCCTATCGCGAAATGCTGTCGGGCGACGCCGACCCGAAGGCGGGCATCCTGGTCTTGCCCGCCTGATCCGATCCCCGGCTCCGCCCGTCGATTGGCGGTGCGGGGCCGCCGCTTTTCGTGTATGAAAAAGCCCCCCGCCATCGCGGGGCCAGAACAGAAACGCCGGTCGCTGCAACGGGCGTCTTTCGAAAATCGTCGCTCGCCAAGTCCGAACAATCCCGATCATGGGGGATGGAGGGCGACATGGGTAGTTTTCTCGAAGATCTGGCGCTGAAGGCGATCACCGCGGTGGCCGGCCGCAGCGGAGTCAATGAATTCCTGATCGACAAGCTGGTCGACGGCGCGCGCAACCGCCCGCATCCGTGGAGCACGCGCTATGATTATATCTGCTGGGACGGGCTGACCGACCGCAGTTACAATGCGCGGCTGCTGCCGGCGAACCGTTATCCCGATGCCGAAGCGATGCGCAGCCGGCGACCGCCCGAAAACAGCGTCGCGGCGCTGTTCGCTCCCGGTCCGGGCGGGCAGCGCCCCTGCGCCAAATCGACCTGCCTGTTTCCGGCCTTTGCCCAATATCTGACCGACGGCTTTATCCGCACCCAGTTGTCGAACGACGACGCGCTGACCAACCGGCGGCGCACGACGAGCAATCACGAGATCGACCTGAGCGCGCTCTATGGCCGTACCCGGCGCCAGACCGATGTGTTGCGGCTGCGCAGCGAAACCGCGGGGCACAAGGGCCGGCTCAAGACCCAGACGGTCGGCGGCGAGGAGTGGCCGCCCTTCCTCTATCGCGACGACGGCAGCATCGACCCGCATTTCCTGGCCGACGACGGCAGCCAGATCCTCGACCCGCCGCTCGGACTCGATCATGCCACGCCCGAAGGGAAAAAATCGCTGTTCGCGGTAGGCGGCGATCGCGCCAATGCCGCGCCGCAGGTGACGATGGTCAACACCCTGTTCCTGCGCGAACATAACCGGCTGGCGGCGATGCTCGACGCGCAGAACCCCGGCTGGGACGATGAGCGCGTGTTCCAGATCGCGCGCAACATCCTGATCTTCATGTTCATCAAGATCGTGGTCGAGGAATATATCAACCACATCAACACATCCGCCTTCCGCTTTCGCGCCGATCCCGAGGTCGCGTGGGAAGCCGACTGGAATCGCCCCAATTGGATGACCGCCGAGTTCAGCCTGCTCTATCGCTGGCATTCACTGGTGCCCGAAACCCTCGTCTGGGGCGGCGCGACGCTGCCGGGTGCCGGACTGTTGCTCGACAACCGGCTGGTGCTGCGCGACGGGCTGGCAACCTCGTTCGCCGAGATTTCGGCAAACAACGCGATGCAGATTGGTCTCCACAATTCGGCGAGCTTCCTGATCCGGGCCGAGACCAAGGCGGTCGAACAGGCACGCGTAAACCATATCGACGGCTATAATGCCTATCGCGCCGCCATGGGGCTCGACCGGGCCGAAAGCTTTCGCAACATCGTCGGCAAGAGCAAGAATGCCGCCGAGGATGCCCGCCGCAAGGCCCTCGCGAGCGAGCTGGAGGCGCTTTACGGCACGCCCGACAATGTCGAATTCTATGTCGGCCTGTTCGCCGAGCCGGTGGGTCACAACGGCCCGCTGCCCGACCTGATCCTGGCGATGGTGGCGATGGACGCCTTTTCGCAGGCCCTGACCAACCCGCTGCTCAGCCGCCATGTCTATGGCGATCCGGCGAACCGCGAACTGGCCTTTACCGCCAAGGGCCTCGAAGCGATCGAGGCGACCCGCACGCTGCGCGACATATTGACACGCAACGCCCGCGGGCTCGGCGAGCGCTTCGTCGGGATGACGCGGCGCGACTGGCGGCGCGACTGAGGGGGAGATCGGCGAATGGCGGTTTGACGCGGCGGGCAAATTTCGCTCTAGCCGCGCCATGTCCATCACCACCGTCATCTTCGACTTCGGCGGCGTCATCACCGCGTCCCCCTTTGAAGCTTTCAACCGGCTCGAGGCCGAGCGCGGGCTGCCGCACGATTTCGTGCGGCGGGTCAATGCCGCCAACCCCGACGACAATGCCTGGGCGAAGTTCGAGCGCGCCGAAATCGACGCCGCGACCTTCGACACGCTGTTCGCGGACGAGGCGCGCGCGCTGGGGCATGAATTGCGGGGCGAAGCGGTGCTGGCGGTGATCGCGGGGGCGGTACGGCCCGACATGGTGACGGCGCTCGACACGCTGAAGGCGACGGGCTTTCGCATCGGGTGCATCACCAACAATGTCCCCGGCAGCAAGATGGGGATCAAGGGCGCCGGCATGACGCGCAGCGAGCAAGCCGCGCAGGAAGTCGCGCGCATCATGGCGCGTTTCGAGCATGTCATCGAATCGAGCAAGGCCGGCGTGCGCAAACCCGACCCCGCCATCTATCTGATGATGTGCGAAACGCTGGGCGTCGCGCCGGCCGAGTGCGTCTATCTCGACGACCTCGGCATCAACTGCAAACCGGCGGCGGCGCTCGGCATGCACGCGATCAAGGTGACGAGCGGCGAACAGGCGCTCGCCGACCTGTCGGCGGTGCTGGGGATCGCGCTGCCCTGACGCGTCAGTGGGCGAGCAGCAGCGCGATGCGCCCGCTCGTCACCAGATAGCGCGTCACCCCGCCGAACAGCGTCTCGCGCAGCCGGCTGCGGCCGAAGGCGCCCATGACGATCAGCCCCGCCCCCATGTCGAGCGCGGCGCCCTCGAGCGTCTCTTCGACCGACAGCGTCCCGCGCGGGATGACCCGCGCCCCGGCATGGATGTCGTGGCGCGAGAGATAGGCGAGCGCATCGGTCGCGGGCAGCCGTCCGTCATCTTCGCCGACGCCAACCAGTTCGACCCGCCGTCCGCCGAGCAGCGGGAGCGCGGCGCGCAGCGCGTGCGCGGCCTCGGGACTGCCGTTCCAGGCGACCATCGCGGGCGCATCGAGATCGAGCGTCGCCGCGTCGCGCGGCAGCGCCAGCACCGGCGCACTGATCGCCAGCGCAAGGTCGCCGGCAAGCAGGCCGGGTTCCTTCCAGCGATCTTGCCCGGCGCCCGGCAGGCTGACGATCGCGAGGTCGGCGAAGGTCGCCGCCGCCGCGAGCGACGCCGCGATATCGCCGTCGGCCGTGGCGATGTCCCACGGCACATCCTCCTTCGCCAGCCGCGCCGACAGCGCCGCGTCGAGCGCGGCATCGTCGAGCTGCGCCTTCGCCATCGCCTCGGTGGCGAGATAGGTGCCGCCGAACGGATCGACCGCGATGAATTGCTGGAACGGCGTCGCGATCATCAGCGTGACATGCGCGCGCTGTCGCCGCGCGATGGCGAGCGCGGTCTGCAACCGCCCTTCATTCGCGCTATCATGATCGGCGTGGACGAGAATCGAACGCATCGGGACCTCCTGTGCTGATGGGGTCCCTCTTGGCGTCAGCCGGATGCCCCATCATTGACCGGGGTCAAATTTGCGCCGGCGATGCGCAATTGCGCCGCTTCGTCGAAAATGCGCGTCAGCACCGGCTCGGTATCGGCGACGCGCATCGCGACCTGGAATTCGACCGGCGCGAGCGCGGGCAGCCCCGCGAGTTCGACCAACGCCCCCTCGGCCATCGCGCCGCGCACCATCGGTTCGGGAAAGATGCCGACGCCGCCGCCCGCCCGCGCGATGTCGATCATCATCCGCGCATTGTTGCAGAGGTTGAGCGATTTCTGTGCGATGCGCGACGACCGGATCGCCTCGCGCATCCGGCCGTGGATCGGCGAATGGCTGGCAAGCGACCAGACGGGCACCGAGGCGCCTTCACGCCCTTCGGCAAAGGCCGCGGCGGTGGCTGGACTCGCCAGCCAGACCAGCGCGACCTCGCCGATCGGCCGCGTCTTGAGCGCCGGATGCGCGACCGGCCCGGCGGCAAAGGCGATGTCGGTGCGCCCGGTGAGCAATTGCTGGATCAGGTTCGCGGTGAGGTCGATCTCGATCTCCAGCCCGACCCCCGGCATCTGGTCCTTGAGCGCCGCGACGAAGGGCGGCAGGCAGCTTGCCGCCGCGATCTCGCCCGCGCCGATCCGCACCACCCCGCTCGCCTCGGCAAAACCGCCCGAGCCGAGCAACGCGCGCTGCATGTCGCGCAGCAGCGGATCGCAATCGCGCACCAGCTTGCGCCCCGCCGCGGTCAGCGACATGCCGCGCCCGTCGCGCCGGAACAGGGTGGCCCCCATCCGCTGCTCCAGCTCGCGCATGCGCGCCGACACCGCCGGCTGGGTCGTGTTCAGACGCTCGGCCGCCGCCGAAAAGGTTCCCAGCCGGTCGATCCACAGTAGGGTTTCGAGATGGTAGAGCGAGATGCGACTGATAGACATCATTTATGCATAGCGGAAAATTAGAATAATTAGAATTGATGGATCAAATGCGCCAATGTCGGCGCCGATCACCCATCAAGGAGGCTGTTTCATGGGGAACAAGCGCTATTCCGACGCCGCCGCCGCACTCGAAGGACTGCTCTTCGACGGCATGCAGATTTGCGCGGGCGGCTTCGGCCTTTGCGGCATTCCCGAACGGCTGATCGACGCGATCCGCGACGCGGGCACCAAAGACCTGACGATCGCCAGCAACAACGCCGGCATCGACGGCGAAGGGCTCGGCAAGCTGCTGCGCACCAGGCAGGTCAAGAAGATGATCTCCTCCTATGTCGGGGAGAACAAGGAGTTCGAGCGGCAATATCTGGCCGGCGAGCTCGAGGTCGAATTCTGCCCGCAGGGCACGCTCGCCGAGCGCTGCCGCGCGGGCGGCGCGGGCATCCCCGGTTTCTATACCAAGACCGGCGTCGGCACGCTCGTCGCCGAGGGCAAGGAAGTGAAGAATTTCGACGGTCAGGATTATATCCTCGAACGCGGCATCTTCGCCGACCTCGCGATCATCAAGGGGTGGAAGGCAGACGAGAGCGGCAACCTGATCTTCCGCAAGACCGCGCGCAACTTCAACCAGCCAATGGCGACCGCGGCGAAAATCTGCGTCGCCGAGGTCGAAGAGATCGTGCCGACCGGCAGCCTCGACCCCGACGCGATCCACCTGCCCGGCATCTATGTGAAGCGGATGATCGTCGGCGCGCCGTACGACAAGAAGATCGAATTCCGCACCGTTCGTCCGCGCGAGACGGCGTGATGTTCGGTCGGCGACCGGAGCATCCTCATTCCGTACCGTTGACCGGTCATGCGGAACTCGACGATCGGTATCACGAGGTGGCTCGGTTCTGGGTCTCGACGGAACGATCCTTCGTTCTCGTTGCGCCCGACGTCGTAAATTCGCCCGCACTACTCGGTTCGCTTTTGGTGGAATGCATGCATACGGCCGCGGCAGGATATGCAGCGACGGGTAGCTTTAGCGAGGAAGAAGCGCTGAGCGAGCTTTGGAAGGGCTTCGACGAGGAACGTTCTCGAATCGAAAGCCCGGATCAAACGGAAAGGGCCAGTTAATGTCCAAGGCCGGCTTCCGAATTGAATCAGGTGGCGTCGCGGTCGCCATCGCGCTGTCGCTTGCGGGATGCGCAGCAACACCCGATGCGACCGTTTCCGTTCCACCGCCCCCCGGCCCCGCGCTGGCCGAAGCGGCCAAGCCGCCGGTCGCGCTGCAATATCTTTATGGTTCGCCCGAGGCCGCGGTCGCGGTGCGCGCGACCAATGCGCGGATCGCCGACTATGGCGTGGCACGGATCAAGCAGCGGCCGACGGACAGCGTCGTCCTCGCACCTGGTGCGACGATGGATGCCCCGGCATTCGAGCCATGCGGCGACAAGCCCTTCGCCGCCGTGTTCGACGCCGACGAGACCTTGATCTGGAACCTTGGCCCGATGCGCCACTTCGCCGAGAAAGGCACCAGCTTCGACCCCAAGGTCTGGGACCAGTGGGAAAAGACCGGCGCGGGCAAGGCGGTCGCGATGCCGGGCACGATCGAGATGGTGAACGCCCTGCGCGCCGCGGGGATCGCAGTGATCGCCAACACCAACCGCAGCGCCGCCAATGCCAAGGGCAGCGAGGATACGCTGCGTGCCGCCGGGCTTGGCGCGTTCAAGCATGGCGAGACCTTGTTCCTGATGGGCGACGACGCCGGCGGATCGAGCAAGGATGGCCGCCGCGCGGCGATCGCGGCGAAATATTGCGTCATCATCCTCGGCGGCGACCAGCTCGGCGACTTCAGCCAGCAGTTCAACGCCAAGGATTTGCTCGCGGCGCAGCGCATGACGCTCGCGACCAGCGCGGACGCCACCGCATTATGGGACAAGGGCTGGTTCCTTTTTCCCAACCCCGTCTATGGCCCGTGGGAAAAACTGGGCTGGGACGACGCCTTCCCCTCCGACAAAAAATGGGAGCCGAAATAATGGCCTGGACGCGTGATGATATGGCGGCGCGCGCCGCGAAGGAACTGCAGGACGGCTATTACGTCAACCTGGGGATCGGCATCCCGACTTTGGTCGCAAACCATATCCCCGCGGGGATGACGGTGACGCTGCAGTCGGAGAATGGCATGCTCGGCATCGGGCCCTTCCCGCTGGAAGGCGACGAGGATGCCGACCTGATCAACGCGGGCAAGCAGACGATCAGCGAGCTGCCGCAAACGGCCTATTTCAGTTCGGCCGACAGTTTCGCGATGATCCGCGGCGGGCATATCGACTTGACCGTGCTCGGCGCGATGGAAATCGCCGAAAATGGCGACATCGCCAACTGGATGATCCCGGGCAAGATGATCAAGGGCATGGGCGGCGCGATGGACCTCGTCGCCGGGGTCAAGAAGATCATCGTCGTGATGGAACACAACGCCAAGGACGGCAGCCCCAAGTTCATCCCAGCGTGCACGCTGCCGCTGACCGGACAGAATGTCGTCGACATGATCATCACCGACCTCGCGGTGTTCAAACGCGACGACCATGACAGCCCGTTCCGGCTGATCGAACTCGCGCCGGGGGTGACGGCCGAGGACGTCGCCGAAAAGACGACGGCGCATTATATTGCATGATGTCGCGGCGGGTCCCGGCTCCGCCTGGCTGATCGTCGGCGGGTGGCTGTCGGTTCTGGCCGCGCTGCTGCACATCGCCTGCATCTTCGGCGGCCCCGACTGGTATCGGTTCTTCGGCGCCGGCGAGGGCATGGCGCGCGCCGCCGCGCGCGGCGACTGGACGCCGACGCTGATCACGCTGGGGATTGCCGCCGTGCTGATGGTCTGGGCCGCCTATGCTTTTTCGGGCGCCGGGTCGCTTCCGCGCCTGCCGCTGCTGCGGACCGGGCTGATCGTCATCACCGGCGTCTACCTGCTGCGCGGGCTGGTCTTTGTGCCCCTCCACCTGTGGCGGCCGCAGCATAGCGACAGTTTCGCGATCTGGTCTTCGCTGATCGTGCTGGTCTATGGCGCGGTTTACGCCGTCGGGACGTTCAAGGCCTGGCGCCATCTGGCACCGTGAGCCGCTGCGGGGGTGACGGCAGGGGAAGTCGCCGCTAAGACGACAGCCAAATATAAGGTCGCCATTCAGTCACGAGTCCATGAAGCGCTTTTTCCTTGTTCTGATAGCCCTCGCCGTGCTCGGCTCGGCGGGCTGGTTTGGCCTTGGTGCCTCTGGTGGCAGCCACACGCTTGCCAGCATCCCGATCCCGATGGCAGCCCCCGAGAACCTGCCCGACACACCGGCGGAATGGCGCGGGCGGATCGACTATCGCGCGCTCGACAAGCAATTGACCGAGCTGGCGCAGCGGCCCGAAATGGCCGGGCTGGCGGTGGCGGTGGTCGAAGACGGCAAGCTGAGCTTCGTGCGCGCCTATGGCGTCGCCGACCGCTCGACCGGCGCGCCGGCCACGCTGCAGACCCTGTTCCGCTGGGCCTCGGTTTCCAAGACCGCGACGGGCGCGATGGCCGCCGCGATGGCCCGCGACGGCCGGATCGATCTGGACCGTCCGGTCGGCGCTTCGCACGCATCGCTGCGCCTGCCCGGCGGCGCCGAAGCGCGGATCACGCTCGCCGATGTGCTGGCGCAGCGCACCGGCCTCACCAAAAACGCCTATGACGAGAAACTGGAAGAAGGGCAGGACCCGGCATTGCTGCGCGCCAGCCTTGCCACCGCGCCGCTGCAATGCGAACCCGGCACCTGCCACACCTATCAGAACATCGCCTTCGATACCGCGAGCGAGATATTGGGGCGCGCTGCGGACAAGCCGTTCGGCAAGGCGGTCGAGGACCGGTTTTTCCTGCCGCTGGGCATGGTCAGCGCGGGTTACGGGATGGCGCGGCTGACCGGCGCGAAGGATTGGGCGAGGCCGCATGGCAACGGCCATGTCCGGCCGGTCAAGGAGGCCTATTGGCGCGTTCCCGCCGCCGCGGGGGTCGAGAGCGATATCGTCGATTTCGCCACATGGATGCAGGCGATGATGGGCGCCCGCCCCGAGGTGCTGCCGGCCGCGACGTTGCAGATCGCCCATCGCCCGCGCGTCGGCACCGCGCGGCTCTATGGCGGCGCCCTGCGTCAGGCCACGAACGAGGCATCCTATGGCCTCGGCTGGCGGAACTTCACCTATGAGGGCCACCGGCTCGAGGGCCATTCGGGGGCGGTGTCGGGTTATCGCGCGACGATGATCTTCGAACCGGCGACGCGCACGGGCGTCGTCGCGCTGTGGAACAGCGATTTCGGTTTCCCCTTCCGCATCCCCTTCGCAGCGATCGACAGCTATCACAAGCGCGCGGGCGCCAACTGGCTCGACCTCAGCGAACTGCCCCAACAGGGCGGCGCCGCGGCCAAGGCACGCCCGATTGCCGAGGAAACAAAGGGATAATCGTCCCGAACCGGCAGGGCAATCGAGGGCTGGCGGCGCCTCTGGCGCCGCGCTAGGACTATGGTCTTGGGCGCCGAATCATCCTTGACCGCGCAACGCCACACCGCCGTCGGCACCGATGCCAGGCGGCCCCCCTTTCACATCTGGCTGGTCAAGCCGACGCGCTACGACGACGACGGCTATCCGCTGCAATGGTGGCGGTCGATCATCCCATCGAACTCGCTCGCCTGCCTGACCGGGATCATCGAGGATGCGCTGGCACGCGGCGTGCTCGCGGACCGCGAGGTGCGCATCGAGGTGGTCGACGAGATCCACAGCAAGGTCGACGCCGCGAAGATCGCCCGCTCGATCCGCCGCGCCGGGGGCGGGTTTGTCGGGCTGGTCGGGGTGCAGTCGAACCAGTTCCCCCGCGCGCTCGACCTCGCGCGCGACTTGCGGTCGGGCGGGGTGCAGGTCGCGATCGGCGGCTTCCATGTCTCGGGCTGCCTGTCGATGCTGAAGGCGATGCCGCCCGAACTGGTCGAGGCGCAGGACCTCGGCGTCTCCTTCTTCGCCGGCGAGGCCGAGGAGGGCCGGATCGACGAGGTGCTGGTCGATGCCGCGAACGGTGCGATGAAGCCCGTTTATAACTGGCTCGGCAAGACCCCGCATCTCGAGGGCGCGCCGCTGCCGCTCCTCCCCAAGGCGCAGGTCGACCGCAACATCAATCGTTACGCCAGTTTCGACCTCGGCCGCGGCTGCCCGTTCGAATGCAGTTTCTGCACCATCATCAACGTGCAGGGGCGCAAGAGCCGGTTCCGCACCCCCGACGACCTTGAGGCGATCATCCGCGCCAACGCCGCGCAGGGCGTGTCGCGCTTCTTTCTGACCGACGATAATTTCGCGCGCAATCGTCACTGGGAGCCTTTGCTCGATCGGCTGATCGCCTTGCAGGACGAAGGACTGGGCGTCCGCATGGCGATCCAAGTCGACACCCTCGCGCACCGGATCGACGGCTTCATCGACAAATGCGTCGCCGCGGGCGCCGACCAGAATTTCATCGGGCTGGAAAATATCAATCCCGACAATCTGGAGGCCGCGAAAAAGCGCCAGAACCGCGTCGAGGAATATCGCGAGATGTTCCTGGCGTGGAAACGCCACCCGGTGGTGATCACCTGCGGCTATATCATCGGTTTCCCGAACGACAGCTATGCGTCGGTGATGCACGATATCGAGATGCTCAAGGAAGAGCTTCCCGTCGACACGCTCTATCTGAATTACCTGACCCCGCTGCCGGGCAGCGAGGACCATCGCCGTCTGGTCGACACCGGCGCATGGATGGACCCCGATCTCAACAAATATGACCTCAACCACCGCGTCACCCACCATCCGACGATGAGCGACGAGGAATGGGAGCGCGCCTATCGCGACGCGCACCGCAGCTTTTACAGCTGGGATCATATGGAGCGCATATTGCGCCGCATGGCCGCGCTCGGTTCGAACAAGAAAAAGACGACGGTCAACCGCCTGCTTGCCTATCGCGAGGCGGTGCGGCTGGAGGGCGTCGCCAAGCTCGAATCGGGCTATGTGCGGATCAAGCGGCGGACCCAGCGGCGTCCCGGCCTGCCGCGCGAAAATGTCTTTGCCTTCTGGACCGGCTATGGCGCGCACCTGGTCCACGCGCTCGGCGGCAGCCTGGTCACCTATGCGAGGCTTTACCGGATGATGCGGCGGATCGTCACCGACCCCGACCGCTTCGCCTATCGCGACCGCGCGATCAGCGCCGATACCGGCGACGGTGCCTCGCCGTTGATCGCCGACACCCGCGCCACCGACCATTCGCAACGCCGCACCGCGCGCGCCAAAGCCGCCTGACATGCGCGTCCTGCTCACCGGATCGACCGGCTGGCTTGGCCGCTATCTGGCGCCGATGCTGCGCGGCGCGGGGCATCAAGTCGTCGGCCTCGACATCGTCCCCGGCGACGACACCCAGATCGTCGGCACCGTCGCCGACCGCGCGCTGGTCGACCGGATCTTCGCGGACCACGGCATCGAGGCGGTCATCCATGCCGGGGCGCTGCACAAGCCCGATATCGTGCGATACCCGCGCCAGGCGTTTGTCGATGTCAACGTCAGCGGCACGCTGAACCTGATCGAGGCCGCGGTTGCGGCGGGCAACGACCGGTTCCTCTTCACGTCGACCACTTCGCTGATGGTGCGCGCCGATGTGCGCGACGGCGCCGGCGCGGCGGGCGCGTGGTGGATGGACGAGGATTTCGGCCCGCTCGAGCCGCGCAACATCTATGGCATCACCAAGCTTGCCGCCGAACAGGCATGCCGGCTGGTCCACCGCGAGCACGGTATCGCCGCCCTGATCCTGCGCACCGGGCGCTTCTTTCCCGAGGATGACGACACGCTCGCGGTGCCGGGCGGCCTCAACCTGAAGGCGAACGAGTTGCTCAACCGCCGCCTGACCGTCGAGGATGCCGCCGCCGCGCATCTTGTCGCGCTCGAACGCGCGCCCGATATCGGCTGCGACACCTTCATCCTGTCGGCGCCGCCGCCCTTTGCCCGCGACGAAGCCGCGGACCTCGCCCGCGATGCACGCGCGGTGATCGCGCGCCACCATCCACAGGCCGAAGCGCTTTATGCCGCGCGCGGCTGGGTGCTGCCCGAGCGGATCGACCGCGTCTACGACCCGTCGCGCGCCGAGCGGCGGCTGGGCTGGCGGGCGAGCACCGATTTCGGCAGCGTGCTGGCGGCGCTCGCCGACGGGACGTCGCTGCCCTTCGCCCATGATCCCCATTATACGTCGCCGATCGTCGCACAGCGCCGCCACCGGCGCGCGGACGATCTTTGCACCAACTGACGTGTGGGACCCCAAATCCGCACGACCGAAAAAGCGCAGCGCGGCTGTTCGCAATTCGATGGTGCTGCGGCGATTCCTTCGCTAGCAACGCGGTCCATTGTGCCATGCAGAAACGGCGGGAGTTAGGGCGGGATGACAGCGTCGCAGGCCGATGAACGCAAAGCCGTCAACTATTACCATGGTCTCGACACGATCCGCCTCATCTGTGCGGCGGTCGTTGCGATCGGCCACCATTATTCCAATTTCCAGATCTTTGAATCCGAGCGTTATAATCGCCTGATTTCATCGGGATGGGACATATTGTGGAACGGGCCCGCCGCGGTCATCGTGTTCTTCATCATCTCGGGCTTCGTCATCCACGCCCCCTATCACCAGGGGAAGAGCTTCAGCACCGGCGAGTTCTACGTCAAACGGTCGATCCGCATCGTGCTGCCGTCGATCGCCTTCATGATCGCCTTCGTGTTTCCCGATATCGGCCAGATCACCGAGGTGAGCTGGAAGGCGACGGTGCTGTGGAGCCTGATCTGCGAGCTGATCTATTATTTCCTCTATCCGTTGCTCGTCCGCTTCAACGGCCGGATGCATATCCCGCTCGCCATCTCGTGCGTCGTCACCATCCTGATCTATTATGTCTACGCCGATGTCTTCGTCGACAACCGCAATTATCGCGCGCTCGGCTATGGCACCTTCCTCGTGGGCTTTCCCTGCTGGCTCGCGGGTTGCTGGCTGGCGGAGAATCTGCATCGCTTCGGCCGGCTTTCGGCGCTGTGGATCAACGCGACGCGCGTCGGCATCTTCGCGATGGCGGTCGTCTTCAAGCTCGCGAAGACGCAGTTGGTCAGTTTCGGCCTCTTCACCTCTTCGGCCTTCATCCTCAACATCTTCGCGATCTTCGCGACCTTCTGGCTCGGCTTCGAACTGGTGCGGATGCTCGACCGGTCGGGCCCCGCCCCATTCGACCGCATGGGCCGCGCCACCTTCAGCCTCTACCTCGTCCATCCGGTCGCGATGCGACTGTTCGAGGGCGGCGACCATGGCGTCGTGTCGCTTCTGCTCTATCTGGTGGTGACCGGCGTCATGACCTATGTCTTTTTCCTGTTGTGCGAACGCCCAAGCCACCGACTCGCGCACAAGCTGGGCAACCGGCTGGTCGGCCGCGCGCCGACCGAACGGCAGACCGCGGGCACCGCGGCCGCCGGCGACTGAACGACGGAACCCGACATGAGCGACTATTGCCTGATCACCGCCAACCGCAACTATTCGAGCTGGTCGCTGAGACCGTGGATGCTGATGCGCGCGCTCGACATCGTCTTCGAGGACCGGATCGAGCCTTTCGCGCAGCCGGTCAATTACGACGCCTTTCGCAGCTTTTCGCCGACCGGACAGGTTCCGGCGCTGCTCCACGAGGGGCGGACGATCTACGACTCGCTCGGCATCGCGCTCTATCTCGCCGACCGGCACGACGCGGTGTGGCCGGCGGATCCCGATGCACGCGCCTGGGCGCAGTGCGCGGCGGCCGAGATGCACAGCGGCTTTGCGGCGCTGCGTAACGATTGCACGATGAACGTCGGCGTGCGTGTGACCCCGAAGCCGATGTCCGACGCGCTGAGGGCCAATGTCGCGCGCATCCGCGAAGTGTTCGAACAAGGACTCGTCCGCTTCGGCGGGCCATGGCTTGCCGGCACATCATTCTCGGCGGTCGATGCCTTTTTCGCGCCGGTCGCCTTTCGCATCCGCACCTATGGCCTCGACGTCGGCGCCGGACAGGCGTGGGTCGACCATATCCTCGCGCATCCGGCGATGCGCGACTGGGAAGAACAGGCGCTCGCCGAAAGCTGGCGCGAGGAAAGCCATGAGGACGAACTGGCGGCGGCCGGGTCGATCACCGCAGACTATCGTCATGGCTGACACGACGATGGATGTACGCGAAGCGACGCGCCTCGCGCAGCAGGGCGGCACAGCCTTGCAGAGAGGCGACCTGACCGAAGCGCGCGGCACGCTGAAACGCGTGGTCGATGCAGGCCATGCCAATCTGCAGGTCTGGCTGATGCTGGGCGAAGCCTGTCGTCTCGCGGGCGATCGCGACGGGCAGGAAAAGGCGGCCGACGCGATCCTCGAACAGGATGACGGCGCCCTGCGCGCGCTGATCTGGAAGGGCGATTGCCGCCGCGCCGCGGGCGAACGGCGCGCCGCCGCAAGCTGGTATCGCACCGCGCTGCGCCGGGCCGACATCATCGGCACGCTCCCGGCGTCGCTCGCGCAACTGGCCGACGGCGCGCGCACCGCCGCCGCCGAGCTGGAACGTGAATTCGGCCTCGCCGTCGACGCGGGCCTCGCCGCGCGCGGCCTGCCGCCCGAAGCGCGCAGCCCGGGCTTCGCCCGCGCGCTCGCGGTGATGCGCGGCGAGGACCATGTCGACTATGAATTGCAGCGTCCGTCGAGCTTCCTCTTCCCAGGCCTGCCGCAACGGCGCTTCTACGAGCGCGAGGAATTCGACTGGGTCCCCGCTTTCGAGGCCGCTACCGACGCGATCCGCACCGAGCTGCACGCGGCGCTCACCGACCCCGATCTGTTCAAGCCCTATCTGACGCATGCACCGGACCGGCCACGCGTCGAATTCAACGGGATGCACGACAACGCCTCTTGGTCGGCCCTCCATCTCGTGCACAATGGCACGATCGTTCCCGAGATGGCGGCACGCTTTCCGGCGACCTTCGCCGCGCTCGAAACCGTTCCGCAGTGCCGCATCTCGGTGCGCTCGCCGTCGATCCTCTTTTCGCTGCTCCAGCCCGGCGCGCATATCGCGCCGCATTACGGCATGATCAACGCACGGCTGATCTGCCACCTGCCGCTGATCGTCCCCGGCGACGGCGCGCTTACCGTCGGCGGCGAGGCGCGGCAGTGGGAGGAAGGCAAGCTGCTCATCTTCGACGATTCGATCGAGCATGAGGCGATCAACCATGCCGACAGCGACCGCGTCGTGCTGATCTTCGACATCTGGCGCCCCGAACTCGGCGAAGCCGACCGGCGCGGGGTCGCGGCGCTGTTCGAGACCGTCGACGCCTATCGCTAGTCGGTCAGCGCGTCGCGCACGACCGCGATGCCGGCTTCGCGCTGCGCCTTGAGTTCGGCCTTGAGCTTCGCGGGGTCGCGCGCGAAGACGAAGCCGAAGCTGACCCCGCCTTCCTTGCCGATCGTCGCGTGATGGAGCTTGTGCGCCTGCACCAAGCGCTTGGCATAGCCGCGGCGCGGGACCCAGCGGAAAGTGCGCTGGTGGACGAGCCCGTCGTGAACGAGCGTGTAGATGATACCGTAGAAGAGCACACCGAGGCCGATCCACGTCCCCGGCTCCCACGCCGATGCGCCCATGATCATCGGGCTGCCGGCTGCGAACATCGATATGCTGAGCGCGGCGCCGAAGAGCGCGAACAGGTCGTTCTTTTCCAGCCGCTTGTCGTGCGGCTCATGATGGTCGCGGTGCCAGGCCCAGCCGAAACCGTGCATGATATATTTGTGGCTGGCCCAGGCGACACCTTCCATCGCCACGACGGTGGCAAGGACGAGCATGAGGATGGCGAGCGGCGACATGGCGCGATCATAGGCCGATTATGCCAGCCACACCATCATCTCCTCGTCACCCCGGACTTGATCCGGGGTCCCGCTTGTCCACGTCGCAAAGCGGGATGCCGGATCAAGTCCGGCATGACGAAGGGAGAATCAGAGCGCACGACCGAAAATTGCGTTTTGGATCGCCACTCGCTTGCATTGTTGTCGGGGGGGCTTAAGTGAACCGCATGACTCGGCCCCGCACCCTTTATGAGAAAATCTGGGACGCGCATGTCGTCGAACAGCGCCCCGATGGTACCGCCCTGATCTTCATCGACCGCCACCTTGTCCATGAAGTCACCAGCCCGCAGGCCTTCGCGGGGCTACGCGCCAGCGGACGCACGGTGCGCCGCCCAGACCTGACGCTCGCGGTGCCCGATCACAACCTACCGACGACGGCACGGCTCGACGCGGCGGGCCACAAGCTGCCGATCGCCGACGCCGAAAGCGCCGCGCAGCTCGCGGCGCTCGAAAAGAACGCGCCCGAATATGGCATCCGCTATATCGATGCGACCGCGCCCGAGCAGGGCATCGTCCATGTCGTCGGCCCCGAACAGGGCTTTTCGCTGCCCGGCACGACGATCGTCTGCGGCGACAGCCACACCGCGTGCCATGGCGGCATCGGCGCGCTGGCATTCGGCATCGGGACGAGCGAGGTCGAGCATGTGCTCGCGACACAGACGCTGCTGCTGCAACCCGCGAAAACGATGGAAGTGCGCGTCGAGGGTGAGGTCGGCCCCGGCATCAGCGCGAAGGACATCATCCTCCACATCACCGGCACCATCGGCGCCGCGGGCGGCACCGGCCATGTCATCGAATATACCGGCAGCGCGATCCGAGCGCTGAGCATCGAGGGCCGGCTAACGGTCAGCAACATGGCAATCGAAGGCGGCGCGCGGGCGGGCCTCATCGCGCCCGACGAGACGACCTTCGACTATCTGAAGGGCCGCCCCTATGCGCCCAAGGGCGCCGACTGGGACGCGGCGGTCGAATATTGGAAGAGCCTCGCGACCGATGCGGGCGCGACCTACGACAAGGTCGTGGTGATCGACGCCGCCGACATCGCGCCGAGCGTCACCTGGGGCACCAGCCCCGAGGATGTCGTGCCGATCACCGGGGTCGTCCCCGATCCCGCGAGCTTCGCCGACCCGTCGAAACAGGCGGCAGCGGCGAAATCGCTCGCTTACATGGGCCTCACCCCCGGCACGCGGATGCAGGATGTGCCGGTCGAAAATATCTTCATCGGCAGCTGCACCAACAGCCGCATCGAGGACATGCGCGCCGCCGCGGCGGTGATCAAGGGTCGCCACAAGGCCGCCAATGTCAAATGGGCGATCGTCGTCCCCGGATCGGGGCTGGTGAAGGCGCAGGCCGAGGCCGAAGGACTCGACCGCATCTTCACCGACGCGGGGCTCGAATGGCGCGAACCCGGCTGTTCGGCCTGCCTCGCAATGAACCCCGACAAGGTGCCCGCGGGCGAGCGCTGCGCCAGCACGAGCAACCGCAATTTCGTCGGCCGCCAGGGTCCGGGCAGCCGCACCCACCTCGTCAGCCCCGCGATGGCGGCGGCGGCGGCGGTGACCGGCAAGCTCACCGATGTGCGGGAACTGATGGCATGACCCCGCTGAACGAGGTCGATGGCCGCGCGATTCCGTTCGGGCTGAAGAATGTCGATACCGACGTCATCATCCCCGCGCACTGGCTGAAGGGCACGACGCGCGAGGGCATGGGCCGCGGCGCGTTCGAGGCGATCCGCAAGGACCCCGACAACCTTTTCGACAGCGCCGAATATAAAGGCGCGCCGATCCTGATCGCGGGCGATAATTTCGGCTGCGGATCGAGCCGCGAACATGCCGCATGGGCATTGGGCGACCTTGGCATTCGCGTCGTGATCGCGCCGTCCTACTCGGACATCTTCTCGGGCAATGCGGTGAAGAACGGGATCCTGCCGGTGGTGCTGCCGCAGGCGGCGATCGACCGGTTGATGGAGGTCGCGCTGACCGATCCGGTGCATGTCGACCTCGAAAACCAGACGGTGACGACGATGTTCCAGGACCGCTTCGCCTTCGAGATCGACCCGTTCCGCAAGATGTGCCTGCTCGAAGGGCTCGACGAGATTTCGATCACCGAAAAGAGCGACGCCGCGATCGGCACTTATGAGAAAAAACTGGCGCAGGACCGGCCCTGGCTGCAACCTTCGCTGTAACACCCCTGTGAGGAGAAGATGATGAAGGCTCTCTTGTCGACCGCCACCGGCGGCCCCGAAACGCTGGCCATCGGCGAACTGCCGCGCCCGAGTGCCGGTGCCGGCCAGATCGTGATCGACGTGAAGGCCTGCGCGGTCAACTTCCCCGACGTGCTGATCATCGAGGACAAATATCAGTTCAAGCCCGAACGCCCCTTTGCGCCGGGCGGCGAGGTCGCGGGACTCGTGGCCGAGGTCGGCGAGGGCGTGACCGACTTCAAGGTCGGCGACCGGGTGATCGCGGGCTGCGGTAACGGCGGCATGGCCGAGGCGATCGCGGTTTCGGTGCATAATGTCTATCATTTGCCCGAGGGTCATGACTTCGCCGAAGGGGCCTCGCTGCTGATGACCTATGGCACCAGCATCCACGCGCTGGTCGATCGCGGGCATATCAAGGAAGGCGACACCTTGCTCGTCCTCGGCGCCTCGGGCGGGGTCGGCATCGCCGCGGTCGAGTTGGGCAAGGCGTTCGGCGCACGCGTCGTCGCGGGGGTGTCGAGCGAGGACAAGGCCGAGATCGCACGGGCCGCCGGCGCCGACGAAGTCGTCGTCTATGGCCGCCAGCCGTTCGACAAGGACCAGTCGAAGGAGCTCGCGAACAAGTTCAAGGAGGCCGTGGGGCCGAACGGTGCGAACCTCGTCTATGACGCGGTCGGCGGCGACTATGCCGAACCCGCGCTGCGCTCGATCGCGTGGGAAGGCCGCTATCTCGTCGTCGGTTTCCCTGCAGGTATCCCGCGCCTGCCGCTCAACCTGACGCTGCTCAAGAGCTGCGACGTCGCCGGCGTCTTCTGGGGCGCCTTCGTCGCACGCGAACCCGTGCGCAACCGCGGCAATATCGCGCGGCTGTTCGCGCTATGGGCGCAGGGCAAGATCAAGCCGCGGGTCACCGGCACCTATGCCCTTGCCGACGGCGGCCAGGCGATCGCCAAGCTTGGCGACCGCAGCGCGGTCGGCAAGCTGGTCGTGACCATCTGAAATATCGCCCCGAGCCGGCGCTGACCGAAGCGCTGCGTGCGCTGGCGGCGAGCGGACGGCTTGCGGTGCGCGTCACCCCCGGCGCGAGCCGCGACACGGTGACGATCGCGGACGACACCGTGCACCTGCGCGTCACCGCGCCGCCCGCCGATGGCGCCGCGAACGCAGCGGTGCTGCGACTGCTCGCCGCCGCGCTCGACGTCGCGCCGCGCAACCTGTCACTGCTGCGCGGCGCGAGCGCCCGGATCAAGCTGATCGGGATCGCGCCGGACTGATCGCGATCGATTTTTTGCGGGTTAACGCTTTGTCAGTGGCTCCCGGCTATTGAGCAGGGTGTGACACTAGCGCTTCGAGCGCGTTAGACAGGGCAGGGAAGATGGCGACTCGCCGTTCGATCGGGGAAGATACCGCCGCGGGCATCGCGAATATTTCGCGCACCCGCCGTGCGCAGCTCGTTGCCGAGTTCGAAGGCGATCTGGGCATCGATTACAAAGCCCGCGCCAAAGCGATCGCCGACGCGCACCGCTGGCAGGTGATCAAGACGATCATCGTGTGGACGATCGCGCTGATGTTCTTCCTGATCGCGTGCCAGAAGCTCTGGATCATGGGCCAGGCCGTCGACGAACCCTTCTCCGACCTTAATTTCTTCCATGGGTGGTTTGGGGGTTAAGTCATCGACCCGCGAAACGGCTACCGCTGGACACCTGCGTGGCGCGATATCACCGGCGGCTGGCTTCAAACGCTGATCACCGGGCAATCTCAACGGTGACGGACTATGCTATCGCGCGCCTTATACTGTCGACCACCGCCGCCGCGAGTTTGGGTGGAACGGCATTGCCGACCTGAGAATATCTTGCGCTCTGGCGGCCAAGAAATTTGAAGTCATCCGGGAACGATTGGAGGCGCGCCGATTCTCGTACAGTCAATCGGCGGACCTCTCCAAGCTGACCAACTCTTGGTTTCTTCCCTGCCAGCAGTTCGGCGTGATAAATTTTTGTGACACCTAACGGATCGAGAATATGCGTTCGGTTCCCTCCAGCGCTCGCCGGTATCGTATGAGCCAGCCCCTCATAGTTGAGTGGTCGCCCTTTGCCGTTGAACATCATGCCGGCATAGGGCGATGAGCGCAGGACAGGGTTTTTGCAAAAGACAACCTTGGCGTTATTCGGCGTGTCCTGCGGAACACCCTTCAACGCCTCGCGGACGGTAAGATGGGGCACATTGGTCGATGGGCCATGGGTCGCTGCGGGGTATGAAAATATGCTTTTTTGGACATCCGACCGAATGCCAACGAGGAACAATCGTTGGCGGTTCTGCGCGACGCCATAGTCGGATGCCGTCAGAACTCGCGAAAAAACCGTATACCCCAAATCATAGAGCTCGAAAATACGCGCTTCCAGATAAGTGTTGAATTTCGCCGCCGCCAAGCCCGCGACATTTTCCATCACAAACGCCTTCGGCCGCGCTTCGCCAACCGCGCGGACGAATTCGGGCACCATGTCCCGCACATCGAACTTCCCCAATCGCTTGCCGCTGACCGAAAATGGTTGGCAAGGCGGGCCGCCCGCGACGAGGTCGATATCGCGAAACTGCATGAAGCTGACATCGCGCACGTCGTCCCCGATGTGCCGGACGCCGGGGAAATTTTCTTCATGCGTCTGAAGGGCTGTCTGATCGAACTCGACAGCAGCCTGGACATTCCAGCCTGCGTCCTTGAGACCGAGCGAAAGCCCCCCCGCCCCTGCAAAAAGATCTATTGCGTCCAGCAAGGTCAAATCTCCGCAACGATCTGCGCCCAAGCCCAGCGATGCTGAGCGTCCACGCTTTGTTCTTCTAAGGCGAGTCCCACAAATTTCAAGAAATCTCTTCGCCCTTCCTCTCCAAGGACGACCAGCAGCGACCGCGACAGGTGCAGATAGGATTCCCAATAGACATTCAATCCGGACGAAAATTCCTTCAACGCAATCTCTTCGATCGCCGTTCGGTCGTCTTCGGTCGCGAAAATGCGCTCGCCCTTGTCGCCATGCACGAGAAAGAGAAGCTCGGTTACTTCGGATACCCGCGCTTTCGTGACGGACGCACTCACCTGCGCCGCGGTCAGGAGGCGGTCCTTGACCTCGATCGCGGTGCGCCGACCCGCCTTGGAAAACGATACGTCACCCGGCGATTTTCCAGCGGCGTCGCTCGCATTGACATGCCGGGCCAGAAGATTTTCATATTCGAACCCAGCTTCGGAAAGACCTTTGAAGAGGGCATGAGCCACCGCTTGAAGGCGGCCGCCGCCCGATGAAACGCTCAAAAATTTCGAGACTGCAGCCTGCGTCGCATCGAGGCTGGCGCGTTGCGGAATGGGGTAGTCGAACGTTTTGTCCTGCAACAAACGCCTCAAACCGAACAAAACCTGCCTGAGAAGGTCGACGACCTCGTCGATCGACGCCGCCGCGTTCGCCCGCTCCAATATGCTCAGGGTGGCATCAAAGAGGATCAGCGCCTTTCGCTTTCCGCGAATGGAAGCATCAAACCGCGGGTTGCGAAACTGGTTGCTGACATAAGGGTCGTCAGCGTCGCCGAGGGGGTTGCCTATAGATGCGTTCCAAGGGACAAAAACGCGCTTGCCGAACTCGCGAGCATCCCAAGCGCCCGGCGCGCCGGATCCCTTTTGAAGTGCTTGCGCGTCGAGCGAAAAGTCGGTCGCTTTCCCAGCCAGCTGGATAATGATTGCTTTCTTATATCCTACCTCTCGCCCCGCGAAGATCGCGTCGATCTGTTCGGCAAGCCCGGTGTCGTGCGGATCCAGCTTCGGCGCGTCGGAAACCTCGCGCCACATATCGTCCAGCAGCAGACGCGCCGCGGCGGCATGTTCATTCGGAGACCGCACGTTACCCCACCTCAATAAACCCGAGCCTTCGGCTTGATATATTCGGCGTCGTCGGTGAGCGTATATTCGTGGACCGGGCGGTAATCGAGGCGGACGCCGCCGCCCTTGCCGCCCCAGCCGTCGAACCAGCTGATGCTGTGCTTCATCCAGTTCGGATCGTCGCGGTTCGGGAAATCCTCGTGCGCGTGGGCGCCGCGGCTTTCCTTGCGGTTGAACGCCGAGTGCATCGTCACCGTCGCCTGGCTGATCAGATTGTCGAGCTCGAGCGTTTCGATGAGGTCGGTGTTCCAGATCAGGCTGCGGTCGGTGACGCCGATGTCGTTCATCCGCTGATAGGTCTTGGCAAGCTTGTCCTTGCCCTCGGCCATCAGTTCGTCGGTGCGGAACACCGCGGCATGCATCGACATCGCGCGCTGCATTTCGTCGCGGACGACAGCGGTCGGCGAGCCGCCATTGGCGTTGCGGAAATGGTCGAGGCGGCCGAGCGCGAGGTCGGCGCTGTCCTTGGGCAGCGCGGCCTGCGCGGCGCCGGGCTTGATGATGTCGCGCAGCCGGTGGCCGGTGGCGCGGCCGAACACGACAAGGTCGATCAGGCTGTTCGAGCCGAGGCGGTTCGCGCCGTGGACCGACACGCACGCCGCTTCGCCGACCGCGAACAGGCCGGGGACGACGGTATCGGGATTGCCGTCCTTCAGCGTCACGACTTCGCCATGATAGTTACAGGGAATGCCGCCCATATTGTAATGGACCGTCGGCACGACCGGCAGCGGCTGGCGCGTCAGGTCGACGCCCGCGAAAATCTTACCGCTCTCGGTAATCCCGGGCAGGCGCTCGGCGAGCACCGCGGGATCGATATGGTCGAGGTGCAGGTAGATATGGTCCTTGTGCGGACCGACGCCGCGGCCTTCGCGGATTTCGAGCGCCATCGAACGCGACACGACGTCGCGCGACGCGAGGTCCTTCGCCGACGGGGCGTAGCGTTCCATAAAACGCTCGCCTTCGCTGTTGGTGAGGTACCCGCCCTCGCCGCGTGCGCCTTCGGTGATCAGCACGCCGGCGCCATAGATGCCGGTCGGGTGGAACTGGACGAATTCCATGTCCTGCAATGGCAGGCCGGCGCGGAGCACCATGCCGCCGCCGTCGCCGGTGCAGGTGTGCGCCGAGGTCGCGGTGAAATAGGCGCGGCCATAACCGCCGGTCGCGAGCACGACGGCCTGCGAGCGGAAGCGGTGGATGCTGCCATCCTCCATGCACAGCGCGATCACGCCGCGGCACACGCCGTCTTCCATGATCAGGTCGAGCGCGAAATATTCGACGAAGAAGTCAGCGTCATATTTCAGCGACTGCTGATAGAGCGCGTGGAGCATTGCATGGCCGGTGCGGTCGGCCGCGGCGCAGGTGCGCTGCACCGGCGGGCCTTCGCCCATATTCTGCATATGGCCGCCGAACGGGCGCTGGTAGATGGTGCCGTCCTGGTTGCGCGAGAAGGGCACGCCGGCGTGCTCGAGTTCGTAGACCGCCTGCGGCGCTTCGCGAACCATATATTCGATCGCGTCCTGGTCACCCAGCCAGTCGGACCCCTTGACGGTGTCGTACATGTGCCAGGTCCAGTGGTCGGGCGAATTGTTGCCGAGGCTGGCGGCGATACCGCCCTGCGCCGCGACGGTGTGGCTGCGCGTCGGGAACACCTTGGTGATGCAAGCGGTCTTGAGCCCCGCCTCGGCGCTGCCCATCGTGGCGCGCAGGCCCGACCCGCCGGCGCCGACGACGACGGTGTCATAGATATGGTCGATGATCTTGTAAGCTTCGGTCATGTCACATGCCCCCCGGGCCGAGCGCCATGGGCGCCAGTGCGATGCGGGCGATCGTGAAGATCCCGAATGCGGCGCCGCCGATGGCGTAGAAATTGAGCGCGACGAGCGCGAGCAGGCGCGTCGCTTCGCCGTGGACATAGTCCTCGATCAGCACCTGCAGCCCGAGGCGCAGATGGACGAAGATGCTGACCACGAGCAGGATGAGCGCGAGCGCGACCATCGGCTGCGACGCCCAGCGATGCACCGCGGCGAAATCGCCGAGGTTCAGGCGCAGGAGCGAGACGACGAGGAAGCCGACGAGCAGCAGATTGCCGAGCGCGGTCAGCCGCGCCTGCAGCCAGTGGTGCGAACCATGCTGGGCCGAGCCGAGGCCGCGAACCTTGCCGAGATGCGTGCCGTTGCCCATCAGAGTGCGCTCCCCAATATATAGAGCCATGTCGCGGCGGTCGCGAACACGCCCGCAGCGATCACCACGGTCGACCACAGCTTGTTGGTCTTGAGTTCATAACCCGCACCGGCGTCGAGGACGAAGTGGCGGAGGCCCGAAAACATATGCTGGAAAAAGGCCCAGGTCAGTCCGACCAGCACGACCTTGCCCAGGATGTTGGTGATCATGTGGAAGATGCCGGCATCAGGGCTGGGGTCGTGCCAGACGCAGGCGACGAACGCCGCATAGGCCTCGGGCCCCGCCGCGATGGCGTAGAGCCACCAGAGGAACATGCTCGCGCCGACGATCGCCAACCCGTCCCCGCTGGCGCGGTGGAGGATCGAGACCGTCATCGCGGGTCCCCATTTATAAACCTGCAAATGCGGCGAGAGCGGCCTGCCGCTCGGTTCGTTGCCAGCCATATCAGCCCCGTTTCTGACTCTAATCGGTCGATGGGCGCCGGTTTAGCGCCATGGCCGCGATATGCAATTGCTTAGGAGCCTTTGTTGCACGGCGCGGGAATATTTGCGACCCTGCGCCCCTTAGAACGGGGGAGACGGGCGTGATCAAGCGGAAAAACGCGGTTCTGGCCATGGCGGCCGTCGGCCTGATGGCGGCGGCGCTGGCGCCCGCCGCCATGGCCGAGGTCACCGAAGCCGAGAAGACCGCCAATGCCGAGGCGATGGCGACGGGCAAGCTGATCTATCAATATGACCAGGCGGCCTGGCACAGCACCGATGCGCTGCTGGCGTTGATCAAACCCGCCGACTATCCCGACCTGCGCGGCTGGGTCGTCGAACCGCATGACGACGGCAAATTGCTGGTCACCTATTTCGGCCAGCGGAACGGTCCGCGTTACGCGATCGTGCGTTATGTGATGCAGGGCGCGGCGGTGGTCGAAGGCGGGCTGGTGCCGAAAGGCGAGGATGCCGCCCTGTCGCCGCTCGCCAACCGGCTTGTCGACGCGCGCGACGCAGCGACCGAGCGCTTCGTGAAGGAAAAGCTGGGTTTCTGCACCGAGGGCAGCGCCAACAGCGTTATCCTGCCTCCCGACGGCAACGGACGGATACGCGCCTATATGATGTCACCGTCGGTGACCGCGGGAGTCTTTCCGCTCGGTGGCCATTACCGTTTCGATATCGACGCCGCCGGGAAAGTCGCCAGTTGGCGGCCCTTCCTCAAGAGCTGCATGATGATCGACTCGCGCCCCGACGAGGAGATGAAGGAGAAGGCTTTCTTCGTCGTATCGCACCTGCTCGACCCGCAGCCGACCGAAATCCATTATTTCGTGCGCTATAACGTGCCGATCGACATGGGCATCATCATGGCCGACGAGGACATCTGGTTGCTCGGAACCGACGGTTTCACCAACCCCAAGGGCAGCGAAATCGGAATGCCCTGATCATTTCTTCCCGCGGTTGGCGTAGAGCAGCGCGGCGAGCACCGCCGCCGAGCCGATGCCGATGCCGGCCGCGGCTGCGGCGGTTTTCCAGCCGGCCTTCTTGCCGGTTCCTGTCGCTTCCTTGTCGGCGGCCTCGGTCGCCTCGGCGGCTTCCTTTTGCGCCTGAAGTTCGCGGGCGGCGCGCAGGACTTCGTTTTCGCTTTCTTCGCCGGTGCCGGTTTCGGGGAGGTCTTCGCTGGGGGTCATTTTAGTCTCAAGTCCTTGTTGTCACAGCAGTGCCTGCTCCACAGGCACATAGTCCGTCCCGACCGCTTCGGCTACGGCTTCGAACGTCACCTTACCATTCCAGACGTTGAGTCCCTGCGCAAGATGCACGTCGCGTTTCAGCGCCTCTTTCCAGCCCAGGTCGGCGATGCGCAGCGCGTGCGGCAGGGTGACATTGTTGAGCGCATAGGTGCTGGTACGCGCGACCGCGCCCGGCATGTTGGCGACGGCATAATGGACGATGCCGTCGACGACATAGGTCGGATCGGCGTGGGTCGTCGCATGGCTCGTCTCGAAGCAGCCGCCCTGGTCGATCGCGACGTCGACGAGCACCGAGCCCGGGCGCATCGTGCCGAGCATGTCGCGGGTGACCAACTTAGGAGCCTCGGCGCCCGGGATCAGCACCGCGCCGATGACAAGGTCGGCCTCGGCGACGCATTCGGCGAGGTTGGCGCGGTTCGAGAAGCGCGTCTTGGCACGCGCCTCGAAAAAAGTGCCGACGCGTTCGAGCACTTCGGGATCGCGGTCGAGGATGGTGACGTCGGCGCCGAGCCCCGCCGCCATCTGCGCCGCGTTGAAGCCGACGACGCCGCCGCCGATGATGCAGACCTTGCCCGGCGCCACACCCGGCACGCCGCCGAGCAGCACGCCGCGGCCGCCGTGCGCCTTTTCGAGCGCGGTCGCGCCGGCCTGGATCGACATCCGGCCCGCGACCTGGCTCATCGGCTTCAACAGCGGCAGGCCGCCGTGCGGGCTGGTGACGGTTTCGTAGGCGATGCACACCGCGCCCGACGCCATCAGGTCGCGCGTCTGGTCGGGGTCGGGGGCGAGATGGAGATAGGTGTAGAGGATCTGCCCGGGGCGGAGCATCGCGCGCTCGACGGGCTGGGGCTCCTTGACCTTCACGACCATGTCGCAGGTCGCGAAGATTTCCTCGGCGGTCTGGACGATCTCGGCACCCGCCTCGACATAATAGCGGTCGTGCGCGCCGATGCCTTCACCGGCGCCGGTCTGCACGAGCACGCGGTGACCGTGGACGTGGAGCTCGCGCGCGCTTTCGGGGGTCAGGCCGACGCGATATTCGTGATTCTTGATTTCCTTGGGGGTGCCGATGATCATGCGTCGCTCTCCAATGCCGGGTGGCCGCCGATCGCGTCTCGCGTTGCCGACGACTCTCTGCCGCCGATATAGCAGCTTCGCCGCGCGAGGTGCTTGCATATCATGGTCCATTCCCCGACAAGCGCGCACAAATTGTGCGCGAAATCGCCCTGGAGCGCTTCATGATGGATCGGATCGACCGCAAGCTTCTCGACCTGCTGCAGCGACAGGGGCCGCGTCCCGCGGTCGAGCTCGGCGAAAGCGTCGGGCTGTCGGCCTCGGCGTGCCACCGCCGCATCCGCGCGCTCGAGGCCGACGGGATCATCGCCGGCTATGCCGCGCGGCTCGACCCCGACAAGATCGGCCTCGGGCTCGACGTCTTCGTCGACATCAGCCTGACCTCGCAGAGCGAGGAAGCGCTGACCGCCTTTGAAAGCGCGGTGAAGAGCTTCGACGAAATCCTGGAGTGCCAATTGCTGTCGGGTGCGTCGGATTACCGGCTGCGCGTCGCGGCGCGCAATGTCGCCGACTTCGACCGGCTGCACCGCCATTGCCTGTCGCGGCTGCCCGGGGTCGCCGCGATGCACAGTGCCTTCGCGCTGCGCACGATCAAGGCGTTCGAGGGCTATCCGGTGCGCGGCGAGGGCTGACGCGCATTTTTCGCGGCGCTGGTTAACGCCGAATTTACCCCTTCCCCACATAGATCGGTCATGATTTTCGCCGGTGACAGCGGACGGCAGCGCCGCGCGCCACGAACGATGTGAGGGAAGCAGGATCATGGTGAAGGAAAATCCGATTCATAAGCAGCAGATTGATCCGATCCTGATGTCGGATCGCTTCCCCTTCTATGATCTCGATGGCCAGCTGGCGGCCGATGGCGCCGAAATCGCGGCGATCGTCACCGGGCACGAGCCCGAGATGGCGCGCGCTTACTGGGATGCCTTCAACGGCCTGTCGCTCGTCGAACGCAAGGTCGAGGGCGACCTGCTGACCAGCTATATCGCCGGCAGCGCGAAACATATGCGCGAGAAATATGCCCATGCCGACGGCCAGGCCGCGGCGACGATCGCGTGCCAGAACACCCATATGGCGCTGCGCGTCGGGGTGCCGCTGGCATCGGTCCTGTCGTGCATCGGCGAGAGCCAGCGGCTGGCTTATCATTATGTGGTCGAGGCCTGCGCCGGCGATGCCGCGCGGCTGACCCGGCTGTGCGCGGCGATCAACCGGCTCGCGCTGCTCGAATTCGACATCATGGAAACCTATGCCGAGAAGCTGAACCGCGCGGTCATTTCGGGCGAGCGATTGGCGCTGGCCGGCGATTTCGACCAGTCGATCGCCTCGCTGGTCCAGGAAACCGACGGCGTGCGCCGCGAACTCGCCAGGCAGGCAGCCTCGGCCGACCATGCCGCCAAGGGCATGATCGCCAAGACGAGCGAAGTCGCCGCGGCATCCGAACAATCGGCGATCGCGATGCGCGAAGCCGCCTCGACCGCCGCGGGGCTGATCCGCGCGATCGAGGACGCGCGCAGCGAGGTCGAAGCCAGTTCGCACGTCGCGATCCGCGCCTCCGAACAGGCGGGCGAAGCCGTCGCCATGTCCGAAGCCCTGTCGCACCACGCCGAATCGATCGAATCGATCCTGGGCCTGATCCGCGAGATCGCGGGCCAGACCAATTTGCTCGCGCTCAACGCCACGATCGAGGCGGCGCGCGCGGGCGAATCGGGTCGCGGCTTTGCCGTCGTCGCGCAGGAGGTGAAGAGCCTCGCCAACGAAACCGCGCGCGCGACCGACGATATCGCCGGCAAGATCACCGCGATCCAGCAGGCGACCAGGGGTTCGGTCGCCGCCAACCAGTCGATCCAGGCGACGATCGTCGAGGTCCAGCATTCGGCGCAGCGCATCCGCGACGCGATGGACGCGCAGGCGCAGACGGTCACCTCGATCACCGCCGCGGTCGACGAAACCGCGCTCGCCGCCGATTCGATGTCGTCGACGATCGCCAGCATCCGCAACGATTCGGGCATGGTCGCTGGCGAAATCAGCGTGCTGAGCGACGAATTCGCCAAGATGGGCGAGCGGCTGCAGTCGCTCGAACAGGCCGCGAGCGAGTTCAGCCGCCGCGTTGCCTGACCGGCATGCCGACCCCATGCTTGGCAAGGTGACGGGGTCCGCTTAAGGGCGGGCCATGCAAACCCATATCCTGATCAGCGGCGCGAGCCGCGGCATCGGCGCCGCGATCGCCGAAGCGCTGGTTTCCGACACGGCCAAGGTCGTCGCGCTGTCGAGCGCCGACGGCGACCTCGCCGACCCCGACGTGCCGGGGCGCATCTGGAACCGCGCGCTTGCAGAGCTCGATGGCCGCATCGACGTGCTGATCAACAACGCCGGGGTGTTCGAGGCGAACCCGATCGACTCGGACGACGCCGGCTGGCTCGCCAACTGGAACCGCACGCAGCAGATCAACCTGACCGCGAGCGCCTTATTCTGCCGTTTGGCGGTGCTGCACTGGCAGCAGCGGAAGTCCGAGGGCCGCATCGTCAATATCGCGAGCCGCGCCGCGCATCGTGGCGACAGCCCGGCGCACTGGCATTATGCCGCGTCGAAGGCGGGCGTGGTCGCGATGACAAAAACGATCGCGCGCGCTTATGCGAAGGAGAATATCCTCGCCTTCGCCATATGTCCCGGCTTCACGATGACCGGCATGGCCGAGGAGTATCTGGAGAGCCGCGGCGGCGACAAATTGCTTGCCGACATTCCGCTCGGCCGCGTCGCGATGCCCGAGGAAGTGGGCGAAATGGCGCGCTGGTGCGCGATCGACGCGCCCGCATCGATGACCGGCGCGGTGCTCGACGTGAACGGAGCCAGCTATGTCCGCTAGAATCGCCATCCTCGCCGCGCTGGCGCTCGCCGGCTGCACGCCGCAGCGAACCCCTGCCCCCGCCGCGCCCGCTCCGACCGGCAAGGCGCTCGCGACCGCGTGCGAAGGACGCGACGGGTGGAGCGACGCCGCGCCGCCCGCGAAGATTTTCGGCAACACCTATTATGTCGGCACCTGCGGCATTACCGCGCTGCTGATCGCGACCCCCGACGGGCTGGTGCTGATCGACGGCGCGACCGCGGAGACCGCACCGGGCATCCTCGCCAATATCCGCGCGCTCGGTTTCGACCCCAAGAACGTCCGCACTCTGCTCGCGAGCCACGAGCATCTCGACCATGTCGGCGGGTTGAAGGCGCTGCAGGATGCGACCGGCGCCGCGGTGCTGGCGCGGCACGAGGCGGTGGCGACGCTGACCAGCGGCGAGCCCGAGGCGATCGATCCGCAGCGTGGTGCGATCCCGCCCTTCGCCGGGGTCAAGGTATCGCGCGAACTCAAGGATGGCGAGCGCCTGCCGATCAGCGACATCGGGCTGACGATCCACGCGACGCCGGGGCATACGCCGGGCAGCACGAGCTGGACCTGGCGCGCGTGCGAGGCGGGCGATTGCCGGACGATCGCCTATGTCGATAGCCTGAGCGCGGTGTCGGCGGACGATTACCGGTTCAGCGACCACCCCGATTATGTCGCGATGCTGCGCGCGACCTTTGCCAAGGTGCCGACGTTGCCGTGCGACCTGCTGATCACTCCGCATCCGGGCGCGAGCAACCTCTTCGATCGACTCGCGGGCGAGGCGCCGCTGGTCGACGCGAGTGCGTGCAAGACCTATGCCGAGGGCGCCGCAAAGCGGCTCGACGACCGGCTGGCGAAGGAAGCCGCAGCGAAATGAGCTGGATCGTCTCGCTCCCCTGCACCCGCGCCGAGGCCGAAGCGCTGTCGGGCGACATTCCCGAACTCGACACACGGCCCGATGCCCCCGTCGTGGTGACGCGCGAGATCGACGAGGATGCCGGGCAGTGGCAACTCGACGCCTATATGGACGAGCGGCCCGATGCGGCGCTGGTCGAATTGCTGCAGTCGCTGGCGCCGAGCGCCAAAGGCGCGAAGCCGGTGATCGAGGAACTGCCCGAGGAGGACTGGGTCACCCTCTCGCAACAAGGACTCGAGCCCGTGCAGGCGGGACGATTCTTCGTCCACACCAGCAGCTTTGCCGACCGCGTGCCACCGGGCAGTACATCCTTCCTGATCGACGCGAGCCAGGCGTTCGGCACCGGCGGGCACGACACCACCGCGGGTTGCCTCGCGATGCTCGACCTTATGGCGCGGGAGGGTGTCGTGCCGCGCAACATCGCCGATATCGGCACCGGCACCGGCCTGCTCGCCTTTGCAGCCATGGCGCTGTGGCCGCGCGCACGGACGATCGCATCGGACATCGATCCGGCGAGCATCTTCGTCACCAAAGACAATGCCGGCATCAACGGCGTGCCGCTCGGCCGCGGCGGCGGGCGGCTGGCGGTCGCGGTCGCGCCGGGGACCGACCATCCCGCGATCAGGCATCGCGCGCCTTATGACCTCGTCATCGCGAACATCCTCGCGGGGCCGCTGATCACCCTCGCCCCCGATATCGCGAGCGTCACCGCGCCGGGCGGCCATGCAATCCTTGCCGGGCTGATCTCACGCCAGATGGAGCCGGTGCTGACCGCCTATCGCGCGCAAGGATTTCGCCTCGCCGCGCGCGGCGGCAGCGCCGAATGGCCGTGCCTGCTGCTGGTCAAGCGCCGCCGTTACGGCTGGCGGCGCAAGGAGCGCGCCTTTCACCGCGCGAGCCCGTCGGACGCGAGTTTCGGGAGCTGGTAAGTCAGGTGCTGGAAATTCTCCGGCCATTTGCTAGGCTTGGCGCCGCGTCACCGGGAGACCTGCCATGAGCCTGATCGCCGCCCTCGCCCTGCTTGCCGCCGCCGGCAGCGATCCCGACCCTATCGTCGTGACGGGAACCCCGATCACCGCAGCCGAGGAGCGGAAACGCGCCGCCGAATTCGTGCGCCGCGCCGGTGTCGCCCGGCTCGAGCCGGTCGCGCGGTGGATCATGCCGATATGTCCGCGCACGGTCGGCGTCGATGACGCGGTCGCGGCGATCGTCGACAAGCGGATTCGTGCGGTCGCGGCATCGGCGGGCGCGCCCGTCGCATCGGGTGCGTGCGTCCCCAACATCGCCGTCATTTTCACCGACGACGGCGAGGGCCTGACCCGCGCGATCTTCGCCAAATCACCGCGACAGGCCGCGGCGCTGTCGCCCGTCGTCCGCGAACGGCTGGTCGAGGGCGATGGCGCGATCCGCTGGTGGTACAGCACCCGCGACGAGAGCCGCGACGGAATGCCCGCGGCGTCCGGGGTGGTGCGGCAATATAACAGCAGCATCGTCAGCACCCAGGTCGTGCGCGCGCTGCGGTCGGCGACGGTGATCATCGATGCCGAAAAGGCCGACGGGACCCTGCTCGACTCGGTCGCGTCCTATGCGGCGATGGTCGCGCTCGCCGAATTGAGCAGCAGGCCGCCGCCGCCCGAGGATTCGATCATGGCGCTGTTCGACGGCGAGGCGGGGCGCCGCGAATTATCGGACAACGACGCCGCGCTGCTGCGCGGCATTTACAGCCTGCCGCCCGACCGCGAAGCCTTTCAGCATCGCCGGCGGCTGGTATCGGAGGTCCGCAAGGACCGGGATTGAGAGTCAGCCGCTCTTGGCGAGCGCATAGTCCTGCGTGCCGCAGGTGATCACTTCGTCGCCGGGCAGGATGTCGGCGATCGCGATCGGCGGCAGCGCGTCGTTCGCGGCATAGAGCGGCGCGAAGTCGGTGTTCACCGTCGTATCGAGCAGCTGGTCGAGGCTGTCGATGACGAAATAATTCTGCTGGAAATCGTCGATCCGGTAATCGGTGCGCATGACGCGGGCGAGGTCGAAGCCGATGCGGTTCGGGCTGTCCGAATCGAGCGCGAAGACGCTTTCGGCATAGCTCGACACGATGCCGGCGCCATAGATGCGCAAGCCCCCCGCTTCGCGGATCAACCCGAATTCGACGGTATACCAGTAAAGCCGCGCGAGCTGTTTGAGCGCGTCGAATTTCAGGCTGCGCAGCCCGCCCTCGCCATAAGCGACCATATAGTCGGCGAATATCGGGTCGGCGAGCATCGGGACATGGCCGAAGACGTCGTGGAAGACGTCGGGTTCTTCCAGATAGTCGAGCTGCTGCGGGGTGCGGATGAAATTGCCCGCGGGGAAGCGGCGGTTCGCGAGATGGTCGAAAAACACCTCGTCGGGAACGAGCCCCGGCACCGCGACGACCTGCCACCCCGTCGCCGCCATCAGCCGCGCGTTGAGTTCGCGATAGTCGGGGATGCCCGGTTTCTCGAGCCGCAGCACGTCGATACCGCGCAGGAACGCTTCGGACGCGCGGCCGGGCAGCATCGCCGACTGGCGCGCGAAGAGGCGGTCCCACATCGCATGTTCATCGGCGGTGAAAACGTCCCAGTTCTGAGCGATCGTCCAGTCGGCCGCGGCGCCGGGCGGCGGGGTTTCATGGACGTGGGTAAAGCCGTCTTTCATGGGCCATGGTCTAGCATGGAATAGTTTCCAATGAAACCGGTCGTCTGGCGGCGGTGAAT
>NZ_LMGF01000003.1:887865-994202 GCF_001427085.1 Sphingopyxis sp. Root1497 | reverse complement strand
GGGGGGGGGGCGCGCTAGAATCTCGACATGGAACAAACGGAAAAATGGTTCGACCGGATCGCCCTGCCCGCGCTGCTCCGGCACGCCCGCACCACCTATGGCGCCGCGATGCGCAAGGCGCTCGATGCCCAGGGCTATGACGATATTCCGGGCAACGGCCTCTATATCATCGGCGGGCTCGCGCTTGGCGCCCAGGCCGTCCCGATCGGCCAGCTGGCACGCGAAATGCGCGTGACCAAACAGGGGATGGGGCAATTGATCGATACGCTGGTGATGCGCGGATATCTGGCCCGCACGCCCGACGCGGCCGACCGGCGCCAGCTGATGGTCACCCTCACCGCGCGCGGGCAGGCGGCGGCCGAGGTCCAGACAGCGGCACGCGCGGCGGTCGATCAAGCGCTCGCCGCCAAGGTCGGCGACGAGGATATCGCGCGGACGCGCCGTACCCTCGCCGCGCTGATCGAAATCCATCGCGCCGAAACCGAAACGGCCGACGCATGACCGACGCCGAGCGCGCGCGTCGGCACCAAAGCTAAGACGCGCACGGCCCGGCGCCGGCAAGGCGACGCCGGGCCGCTTTCCGGGTCAGAAGCGCGCGCGCAAACCCGCCGCAATCGCGCGGCGTTCGACGGGGTAATAGATCGCCGATGTGGGCGTCACCGCGATCGCCGCGCTGATGTCGCCGATCGCCTTTTTACCCGTGATGTTGCGGACATCGACGAAGGCATCGATCCCCTCGGCCACCCGCGCCCCGCCGGTGATGCCGAGCAGCGCATAGCCGGGGGTGCGCACCAGATTGCGGTAATCGGCGAAGGGGCCGTCGGGGACCCATTCGAGGTTCGGCGCGATGTGCAGCGCATCGGTGCCGATCCGCAGTTCGGCGCGATAGACATGGTTCGGCACCACCGGCAGGCGATTGTTCCCGAACTGGACGTCGCCCAGAAAACGGAAATCGCTGTAATTGTATATTTGCCGCAGCCGCAGCCATGGTGCGGGGTTGAGGTCGAGCGACGCCTCGATCCCCTGATGCAGCGTGCGGCCGGCGTTGAAGGTCGCGGCGGGGATATCGCTGCCGGTCGCGAACTGCAGCATTTCGCCCGTCAGCGTCGCGCGGTAGGCGGCGATGTCCCACGCCGCGAAACCGATCGTGCCGCGCGTGCCGACTTCCGCGGTCCAGGCGCGTTGCGGGCGGATGTCGGGCACGACGGCGCTTGTCGGCGGGGATCCGACCGTCTGGAAAACCTCGCCGAAGCCCGGGAATTCGGCCGAGCGGCTGTAGTTGGCGAAGAGCTGGATGTGGTCGGCGGGTTCGAAGAGCAGACCGAGTTTCGGCGAGAAGGCATCGAAGTCGATCCGCCCGTCAGTCGCGGAGGTCGCGGAAAAATCGACCCGCCGCGCGCGCCAGCCGTCGGCATAGACGCCGCCCGCGACAAGCGTCAGCGTCTCCACCGGCCGCACGCGTACCTCGCCATAGAGGGTTGCGGTCTGTGCCTTCTGGTCGGCGTCGAAGGTCAGCGCACCGCGCCGGCCGCTATTGTTGACGAACTGGCGGGCATCGGTGCGGCCGCGCCGGATTTCGCCGCCGAGGGTGAGCTCGACCGGCCCCGTCGCATAGTCGAGCCGCGCAAAGCCGCCGATATCGGTCGATTTCTGGTCGATGAGCTGGAAGATCGGGTGATGCAGCGACTTGGCGTTGACGAAGCCGCCGACGTCGAGCTTCACCGCGCCGAAATCGAGGCTGGTACGGTTCTGAAGCCGCAGCGAGTCGATATCGCGGCCCTGATCGCCCGCGACGGCGCCCGCATTCGCCTTGCCCGGGGTGGTCAGCGCCTCGGCCTTCGTCAGCGCGCCGGGAAGTTGCTGGTTGATATTGTTGATGCTGGCATAGAAGCGCGTGCTCACGACGCCGCTCAGTTTCAACCCGACATTGCCCTGAAAGCGCAGGCTGCGCCGCTTTGCATGGTCGCGGTCGCCATCCGAGGTGTCGGCGCTGATCGCGCCCCATGCGTCAACGCGCTCGCTGGCGACGCCCGCCGAGACAAGGCCGCGCACGCTGTCGAAGCTGCCGACATCGCCGCGCAGGTAAATCCCTTCGGCGGTGCGCCCGGTCGGGGTCACGCCATTGACCGCGCCGCCGAGCGTGCCCGAGCCGAAGCGCAGCGCGTTGGCGCCGCGATAGACCTCGAGATGGTCGAAGAAGATCGGTTCGAGTTCCTGGAAATCGCCATTGTCGTCGGCGAGGTTGATCGGCACCCCGTCCTGCAGCAGCGTCAGCCCGCGCATGTGGAAGCCGCGCGACAGCCCCGAGCCGCGGATCGAAATCCGTACCTCCTGCCCGTAACGCGGCTGGAGATAGACGCCCGGCGAGAAGGCGAGCGTGTCGCGCAGCGACATGATCGATTTGTCCGCATAGTCCCGATGCGTGACGACGTCGACGCCGCCGGGGGTGCGCGCGGCGCGTGCTTCGGCATCGTCGGTCAGTTCGGGTGCTGTGACGATGATCGTCTGGTCTTCGCCCGCCTCTTCGGCATGGCTGGCGGCGGGGACGAGCGAGAGGACGAGCGCCAGCAACGGCGCCGCCCGATGGGTACGGCTGTTCATGAAATTTCCTTCGCTTGGGATACAGGCACGCGCCGCGCCGCGCGGGATGCGCGGACGGCAATTCAGGCTGGATCAGGCGAAGGCGGGTGGTCCGGTGCTCGGCGGCAGCGGCGAGGCGATGCCGGGGGCAAAGCCGAGCGACGGGATCGCGACGGGCGACGGCTCGACTGCGACCGGCGCGGTCGGCAGCGCGGGTTCGGCGGGGACGATCGGTGCCACCGCGAGCGCCCCCCATGGGCAATGCTGCTGCGGCTCGCCGTCGTGGCCGGCGATTTTCTCGATCGGGATCGTCATCGTCGCGCCCGGATTGGCCGGGTCCGAACAGACGCGCACGGTGATCGTCCCCGACGCGTCGGTCTCGATCATCCAGCCCGGCGCGACGATGATGCGCGCGGCGAGCGCGAGCAGCAGCGGCAGCAGGAGAAGGATGCCCGGACGGCGAAAGGCGGCGAGGAGGCCCACGCGGTCGCTCCTATGTCGCGTCTGTGGTGCTGGCAAGCCGCTATTCGGCCGGCGTCTCGTCGGTCTTCTTGCCCGTGCGCGTCCACGGATAGAGCAGCTGGCCCCAGTAGCTGCGCGGCACATCCTCGGGGATGCCGTAATTTTCGGGCCAGCGGTCCTTGGGCAGATGGAAGGTGCCGAAGAGCTTGTCGATCCACGGGAAATGGATAGCGAAATTGACGTCGAACGCCTCACGTTCGAGCCCATGGTGCCAGTGGTGGAAGCGCGGGGTCGCGATCCAATGACCGATCCGGTTGAAATTGCCGCCGACATTGGCGTGGAGCAGCGACGACCAGACATAAACGAAGCCGATATAGGCCTGCATCACCGACGGCGAGAAACCGAGGGTGAACAAAGGCAGCGAGGTGATCGCGCGCAGCAGGATGATTTCGATGAAATGCATCCGCGACCCCGCGAGCCAGTCCATCGATTTCGCGCTGTGGTGGACGGCGTGGAAGCCCCAGAGGAAGGGGTAGCGGTGGAAGGTGCGGTGGAAGAAATATTGCACCACATCCGACGCGATCAGCACGATGACGAATTGCACGATCCACGGCAGCGACGCGACCCCGGCGCGGAAGGCGTCCCAGCTGTTCGTATGCTCGTTGACGAACTGCTGCGGCGCGAGCGCGAGGAAGCCCAGGACCTGCACGAACATCGTGCTGACCAGATAATAGAAAAGATCCTCGCGCCATTCGGTGCGGAACAGGCGTTGCGCGCGGCGATGCGGGAAGGCGCGTTCGAGCGGCGCGAACATGAAGCCGGTGATCAGCAGGTTGACGACGAAGAAGTCGAGCCCGAAGAAAATCCCCCAGTCGCGGGTCTCGGCGGGCTGGACATTGGCGCCGCCGATCAGCGCGGCGGCGAGCGCGATCATCAACGCGGTGGCGCCGAGCACCTTGCGCGGACGGAGCAACAGGCTGAGCAGCGCGAGGCCGTAGCTCGCAAGCAGGATCAGGTGGACGACCCCGCGAAACCCGCCCCAATTTTTGACGATCGCGAGTTCGGGGGTGGCGAACCAGTCGGGAAAACGCAGCGCGATCACCAAGCCGAATCCGACGACCGCGAACAGCAGCGCGAAAAAGCCCGACAGCCAGCCGCTGCCGAAGCGCCGCACCTCGGTATGCGATTCGAGATCGCGCATCAGGGCGTTCAGATAATCACGTTTGGCCATGTTTCCCCCTCACGGCATTTGGGCCGCGCCGTCTGTGATGCCGCGCACCGGTTGATATCGCCCTAATCTTCGTCATCCCGGGCTTGACCCGGGACCCGCCTTTTTCTTCAAGACAGACAGGCCCCGGATCAAGTCCGGGGTGACGAGGGTGGAAATGTCGCTCAACCCGCCGCCGCGACGATCGTCGCCCAGTCGGCCTCGTCGATCACGCGGATGCCGAGCGCCGCCGCCTGCTTGAGTTTCGATCCCGCGCCGGGGCCTGCGACGACGAGGTCGGTCTTGGCGCTGACGCTGCCTGCCGCCTTGGCGCCGAGCGCTTCGGCCTGCGCCTTCGCTTCGTCGCGGCTCATCGTCTCCAGCTTGCCGGTGAAGACGATTGTCATGCCCGACACCTCGCTCTCGCGCGTCTCGACGATGTAGGGCGGGGGCGAGACCTCGCCGAGGAGGTCGTTCCACAAGTCGCGGTTGTGCGGTTCGTGGAAAAAATCGCCGAGCGCTTCCGCGACCGCGGGGCCGATGCCGTCGGCGCGCACCTCGAGGATCGCCTTGATCGCCTCGAGCTTGCGGGTGCCATATTTGCCGTCGGATTCACCCTCGCCCTGCGGGTTCGCGTCGAGCCAGCCGTGCAATTCGGCGGCCTTTTCGGGCAGGCGCGCGATGTCGCCGAGACCCTTGAGCAGGTCGCGCGCGGTCACCGCGCCGACATGGCGGATACCGAGGCCGAAGAGCAATCGCGCCGCGTCGGGCTGCCGCTTCGCCTCGATCGCGGCAAAAAGATTGTCGACCGACTTTTCCTTCCACCCCTCGCGGGTGAGCAATTCGGCGCGATGGTTTTTCAACCGGAAGATATCCGCCGGCCCCTTGTCGAGCCAGCCAAGGTCGAGAAATTCCTGGATGCTCTTCTCGCCCAGTCCCTCGATATCGAGCGCGCCGCGGCTGACGAAATGGCGCAGGCGCTCGAACTTCTGCGCGTTGCAGATGAGGCCGCCAGTGCAGCGCACATCGACCTCGCCCTCCTCGGCGACCGCTTCGCTGCCGCAGACCGGGCAATGGTCGGGGAAGATATACGCGGCGCACTCTTCGTCGCGGGTCAGATTTTCGACGACCTGCGGGATGACGTCGCCGGCGCGCTGGATGACGACGCGATCGCCGGGGCGCACGCCCAATCGGCCGATCTCGTCGCGGTTGTGGAGGGTGACGTTCGACACGACGACACCGCCGACGGTGACCGGCACCAGCCGCCCGACCGGGGTGAGCTTGCCGGTGCGTCCGACCTGGATGTCGATGGCTTCGAGCGTCGTCTGTGCGCGTTCGGCGGGGAATTTATGCGCGATGGCCCAGCGCGGCGCCTTCGCGACGAACCCGAGGCGGCCCTGCCAGTCGAGCCGGTCGACCTTGTAGACGACGCCGTCGATATCATAGGGCAGCTCGGCGCGCTGGCGTTCGATGTCGCGATAGTGGGCAAGCACGCCCTCGACGCCGTCGAAGCGTTTCAACAAGGGCGACACCGGGACACCCCAGCTTTCGATGAGCCGCATCATGTCGAATTGCGTGGCGGCGGGCACGGCACTGACCTCGCCCCAGCCGTGCGCGAGGAAGCGCAGCGGGCGCGAGGCGGTGACGCTCGCATCCTTCTGGCGCAGCGATCCCGCGGCGGCGTTGCGCGGGTTGGCGAACTGACGGACGGTGGCGGGGTCGAACGCGACCTCGCGCTGCGCGGCGAGCGCGTGGCCTTCCTCCATCAGCCGCGCGTTGAGCGCGGCAAAGTCGGTCTTGGCCATATAGACCTCGCCGCGGATCTCGAAGACGTCGGGGACCTCGCCGTTCAGTTGCTGCGGGATATCTCCGATCGTAGCCACATTGGGCGTAACATCCTCGCCGACGCGGCCATCGCCGCGCGTTGCCGCCTGCACCAGCTCGCCCTGTTCGTAGCGCAGCGAACAGGACAGGCCATCGATCTTGTCCTCAGCGGTCAGCGCGATCGCCTCGCCTTCGCCGAGGTTGAGGAAGCGCCGCACCCGCGCCGTGAACTCGGCGACATCCTCGCCGCTGAACGCATTGTCGAGGCTCATCATGCGCTGGGCATGGGTGACCTTGGCGAGCGGCGACGCCTCGACCGCGGCGCCGACCTGGTTGTTCGGGCTGTCGGCGCGGACCAGATGCGGGAAGGCAGCTTCGAGTTCGGTGTTGCGGCGGACGAGCGCGTCATAGTCGGCGTCCGAAATCTCGGGCGCGTCGTCGGCATGATAACGTTTGCCATGATAGGCGATCGTTTTCGCGAGGCGCATCAGTTCGTTGGCGGCGTCGGCTTCGGTGGTCACGGCGATTTCAGGGCTTCCACAAAGGCAGGGTCGGAAAACACCTGCCGCACAAGCAGCGGGTAGAGCGCATTATACTGGCGGAAAGCCTCGGGTATAGCGAGGGCGCCGATAAAATCGCCCTTCCATGTCGTCTCGACGCGATAATCCTTCGCAAAGCGCTCGGTCCCCTCGCGTATCACCGAAATCCGCACGCCCAGCGCGGCGCGCGTTTCGCCGGCGCGGCTTTCGATGAGGCGACCGGCAATCGCAACCGGAGCGCCGGGATCGAAACGGTTCGCCGTCCTGAGCTCGTTTTCGAAACTCAGTCCCAGAAATTCGGCGAAACTCGCCCCTTTCGGCGGGCTCATCGTCGAGCCGCGGATGACGACGGTACGCGCGACCGGCGCGGCGCCGCCGGCATCGACGAAGGCCCCCACGGCCATCGGCGGCACGTTCGCCGCACGCAATATCTTCAGCGTTTCGATCGACGGCGCCGTTTCATCGATCCGCGCATGGACGCAGCCCGCGAGCACCAGCAGGAGCGCGGCGACCCCGAGTGTCCGGACCGATCCCCTCGGCATGGCTATTGCGGAAACGCCGGGTCGGACACGAGGTTGTTGACGCCATGGTCGGTCGCCTGGCGGACGACGGTCTTCACCGCCTCGGTGACATTCTTGACCTGCGTCCCCGGAATCTCGACGTCTTTCTTGCCATATTTCATGTGCAGCGCGTGCTGGACCAGCGTCTTGATCGATGATGCGCCCTCGCCGGGAAGATATTCGAAGGTCACGTCGTACCGGTCGGTCGCGACGACCCCGCCGAACAGCCCGAAACCGAGCCCGGCGCCGAAGGCGTCCTTCTTCGCCTTGTCGAGTTCCTTCTGCGGCACAATGTTGTTGAAGGTGATGCTGAGCACCGCGCCGCCGGCGACCGGCACCTCGGCGACCTCGCTGAACGCCCCGGTGCCCTTCAACGACTCGATGATCCACGGCTTGACCTCTTTGGTTGCGCGCGGATTGGGCTCGCCGTTGCGCTGAAACTCGAAGATCAGCTGGACCGGCTTCGGCGTCGCGGGGGTCTTTTTATCCTCGGCCTTCACATCGCCGAGCGTATTGTCGACAAACCATTTCGCCGCCTGCGCCGCCGTCGGCGCGATGAGCAGCATCAGCGCCGCGAACGCCGACAAGAGTTTGGCGCGCCCAGACAAAAAGCGATTCAGCATGATAGATCCCCTTCCCCAATACAGGATCGGATAGCAGCGCCGCCCAAATCGGCAAGCCGCTTCGCGCCCGCGCGGCGCGGCAGCGTCAGGGCCGCGCGGTCGCGACAGGTTTGAACTCGATCCGCTGGCCGAAACCCGCGATTAGCGGACGGCCCTTTTTGATCGCCGCCTGCACCGCGGGAAGCTGCAGCGACGCCGCGTGTGCCTCCCGGCTGTCCCACAATTCGACGATCCAGATCGCGTCGGGGTTGGCGCTGTCCTCGCCGACCAGATAGGCGATGTTGCCCGGCATCGCACCGGTCCCCTCGGACAGGATCGCGACCAGCGCCGCGCGCTGGCCGGGCTGCGCGATCATCTGGCCGATCAGGCCATATTGCGGGTCGGCTTCTTCCATCATGGCCTCCAGAGCGCGCAGCTTCGCGATCGGCAACAGCGCCGCCGCGGCGGCGGCGAGCGCGATCAGATGCTGGCGCCGGTTCACCGCGCGATCGCCAGCACATGGATTTCGCGGCGGATGCGAAACCCCAGCGATTCATAGAGCGCGATCGCGCCCGCATTGTCGGCATAGCTGTGGAGGAAGGGCGTCTCGCCGCGCGCGACCATCGCGCGCATGACATGGCCAATCAGCGCACGCGCCAGCCCGCGGCCACGGCAATCCTCCCACGTCGACACGCCGCTGACCTCCGCCATGCCGGGCAAGAGGATGCGCTGGCCCGCCATCGCGAGCAGGCGGCCATTCTCGCGCACGCCGAAGAAGGGGCCATAGAGATGCGTCTTCGGCCCCCATGGCCCGGGCTTGGCATGATCGGCGAGCACCGCCATTTCGGCGGCGTCGGCGTCGCCGAGCGCGATGATCGACGGTTCGTTTTCGCGCCGGGCGAGCGGTGGACCCTCGGCGACCATCTGCGTCAGCACGGCGCGCTTCACTTCGCGCGTGCCGGGGGGCAGCGGCCAAGGCTCGCCATCGACAATCCACAATTCCTCGCCGACGGGACAGTGCGCGGCGAGCGCCGCCTGCGCGGCGGGACCAGTGTCGGCGGCGATGCCGAACACGCCATAGCCCCGGTCGATGCGCACCGCCGAACCGGGGTCGCCCTCGGCCAGATGCGCCTGGCGGCCGGTGAGCATGCTCCAGACGGGGCGGTCGAGGGGGTGCACCGTCATTCGCTCTCGTCGGGATAATATTCGCGCGTGACGACGATCTCGCCGACGATCGCCGCATTGAAATTGTCCAGATCCTCGGCGGGAATCCAATATTCGCGGTGTGCGCGGCCACCGGCTTCCTCAACCCGATATTGGTCGAGATAGGATTTGAGCACCTCGAACCGCGTCACATAACCGCTGCCGCTCGCCCGGACGTTCCAGTCGCGCGCGATCTTGATCGCATAATCCTCGGTGGTCACCGGATAGAAGATCGGCTGTTCGGGCAGTCGCGCCGGAAAGGCGCGCATGCCGCTGTCGCGGATCAGCGCGAGTTCCTTGGGGCCAACGGGACGCCAGAGGGTGGTGGTGGGTTCGGTCATCGATCGATTCCATATTCTTCGCTCAGGTCGAGCAGGAAATGCCCAAAAAGAGCGGAGCGGGAAACGTCTACCAATAATACCAGATAGCGATCATTCTGTTCGGTCTCGATCAACACTTGGTCCACGCGACCCGAGGCGTCGCGATAAATCGAATGGATGTTGCCAACGCGTTCGAGCAACGTTTCGGCGGCAATCACTTCGTCGATGTAGTGGTCGATTTCCGGCAAATGAGTAGCATCGTCGAGCAGGCGCATCGGCTCTTCAAAACAGGCGTCGAACTGCGCGCGTGTCAGTGCTCGCACAGCCATTACACCGCCTCCAGCAACCGCTCGGCCTGCGCCCGCGCTTCGTCAGTCACTTCCGCCCCCGACAGCATCCGTGCGATTTCCTCGCGCCGCGCCGCTTCGTCGAGCGCGCGGACGCCGGTGCGCGTCACCGTACCCTCGCTCGATTTCGCGATCAGGAAATGCGCCGCGCCCTTGGCCGCGACCTGCGGCGAGTGCGTGACCGCGAGCAGTTGCTTGCCGGCACCCGCTAGCCTTGCCAGCCGCTCGCCGATCGCGCTTGCCACCGCGCCGCCGACGCCGCGGTCGATTTCGTCGAAGATGATCGTGTCGGCGCCGCCTTCCTCCGCCAGCGCGACCTTGAGCGCGAGGATGAAGCGCGAGAGTTCGCCGCCGCTCGCGATCTTGATCAAGGGCGCGAAGGGTGCGCCGGGGTTGGTCGAGATCAGGAACTCCACGCGGTCCATGCCCTCCGCGCCCCAGCGTTCGGCGGGCAGGCGCTCGACCAGCGTCTGGAAGCGCGCGGCATCGAGCTTGAGCGGCACCAGTTCGCCCGCGACCGCCTTGTCGAGCCGCGCCGCCGCCTTGCTGCGCGCGTCGGACAGCGCGGTCGCGGCATGGGTGTAGGCCGCGGCTTTCGCCGCAACCTCGGCCTCGAGCCTCGCGAGGCCCTCGCTGCCGCCCTCGATCGCGTCGAGCCGTGCTGCGAGGTCGCCCGCGAGGGTGGCCAGTTCGTCGGGCTGGACATGATGTTTGCGCGCCATCGCGCGCAGTTCGAACAACCGCGTTTCGGTCTCTTCGAGCCGGGCCGGGTCATATTCGAGCGCGCGCGCCGCCTCGTTCAGCCGCTGCTCGGCCTCGTCGGCCTCGATGATCGCGCGGTCGAGGCCGGCGAGCGCCTCGGCGAGCAGCGGATGGTCACCCGCGAGCCGGTCGAGCCGACGCGCCGCGGCGCGCAATTGCGCGGGGCCGCTATCGCTGCCCTCGAACGCCGCCATGATCGCGCCCATATCGCCGGCGATCCGCTCGCCCTTCTGCATCGCGCTGCGCGCTTCGGCGAGTTCGGCTTCTTCGCCCGGTTGCGGCGCGAGGGTCGCGAGTTCGGCGACGCAGTGGGTCAGCCAGTCGCGATCGCGCTCGGCCTCGTCGAGCGACGCGCGGGCGGCGGCGAGACGCATTTCGGCGCTGCGCCATTCGCCATGCGCCGCAGCGACCGCCGCGCTGTCGCAGCGACCATAGGTATCGAGCAGCGCGCGGTGCCCCGCCGGCGCCAGCAGGCCGCGATCGTCGTGCTGGCCGTGGATTTCGACCAGATGCGCCCCGACTTCGCGCAGCAGCGCCGCCGAGCAGGGCTGGTCGTTGAGAAAGGCGCGGCTGCCGCCATCGGCGCGCAGCGTACGGCGGACGAGCAAGGGTTCGCCGGGTTCGATCCCGATGTCGTTTGCGGCGAACAGCGCGGCGAGCGGCGTGTCGGGTGCGGGGGCCGCGAAACTCGCGGTCACCTGCGCCTTGTCGCTGCCCTGGCGGACCAGCGCGCTGTCGGCGCGCGCGCCGAGCGCGAGTCCGAGCGCGTCGAGCAGGATCGACTTGCCCGCCCCGGTCTCGCCGGTGAGCACGCCGAGCCCGGCCGCGAAATCGAGGTCGAGCCGTTCGATCAGGACGATATTGGCGATGGACAGGGCCGTCAGCATGACCCGCCCTTACATCAGAACAAAAAGCGAATCCACGCCCCGCGCGTTACGCGGAAGGCGCATTCTTTTGCATCAGCTGATACGCGCGCTCATACCATTTGCTTCCCGGGTAGTTGGCGCCGAGCACCGCGGCCGACTTCTTGGCTTCCGACGGCACGCCCAATGCGAGATAGCATTCGGTCAGGCGATAGAGCGCCTCGGGGGTGTGGCTCGTCGACTGAAACTTCTCGGTCACTTCGCGGAAGCGGATCGACGCGGCGAGCCAGTTCGAGCTGCGCTGGTAGAACCGGCCGATTTCCATTTCCTTGCCCGCGAGATGGTCCTGCACCAGATCGACCTTGAGCCGCGCGTCGGCGGCGTAGCGGCTGTCGGGATAGCGGCGGATCACTTCGCCCAAGGCGGCGAGCGCCTGCTGGGTGATTTTCTGGTCGCGGGTGACGTCGCTGATCTGCTCATAATAGCTGAGGCCGATCAGATAATAGGCATAGGGGGCGTCCTTGTTGCCCGGGTGGATCGACAGGAACCGCTGCGACGCCTCGATCGCCGGCGCATATTCGCGGTCCATATAATAGCTGAACGAGCTCATCAGCTGTGCGCGGCGCGCCCAGGGCGAATAGGGATGCTGGCGCTCGACCTCGTCGAACAGCGCGGCGGCGAGGCCATATTGGTTCCGGTCGAGCCGGTCCTGCGCCGCGCGGTACAGCGTGTTGACGTCGCGCGCGACATAACGCGTGTCCTTTTTGACGCCGCTGCCCCCGGCACAAGCGGCCAGCAGGGGGGTGATCACAAGGGCGGCGGCGAGCAGGCGCGTCGAGGCGCGCAGGGTGGGACGCTGAGTCATGGGCGCGGTATAGCCACAGCGCGGATGAACGCAAAATAAATGATGGGGGTGTCGGCGCGGAATTACGGCGCTTTGACCACGCAACCCGCCGGCGCGTTCGCGGGCGCCGGAACGCGGCGTGCGGTCTTGATCGTCACCATCGGGTCGAGCATCTGGCCCTGCATCACCCCTTCGCCCGCAGTCGGCGAGACCGGCGCGGCAAAAATCTTCTCCGCGACATCGGCGCCCGCGACGACTTCGCCGAACACCGCGAAGCCCGCGCCGTCGCCGCCGGGCGCATCGGCGTCGAAACCCTTGATGTCGCCGAGCAACAGGAAGAAGTCGCTGGTCGCGTCGCCGGGGTAGAGCCGCGCCATCGACAGCGCGCCCTTGCAATTGGTGAGTCCGGTCGTCGTCGTCGGTTCGTGCGCGATCGGCGCGAAGTTGGTGCGCGGGTCGCCGCGGTTGCCCGCCTGGACCAGTTGGTTCGCCGGACCCCAGTTGCGCGTCGCACGATAGAATTTGAAACCGTCCATGCGCTTGCCGTCGACATAGCGCAGGAAATTGCCCGAGGTGATCGGCGCGCGCTTGTCCTCGAGCCGCACGACGATCGTGCCGAGGTCGGTGGTAAGTGCGACAAAGGGGCGCGTATCGACCTCGACCAGCGGCGCGGCCGGGCCGGCGATGGGCGGAATCGGCGGCGGCAATTGCGTCGTCTGGGGCGGGACCGGGGCGGCCTGGGCCGCAAGCGCGAGCGCCGGAAGGATCATCGTCAGCATCGCGCCAGCATAAGCGAAAAACCATCACGCTGGCGACCCCCTTCGCAACGGCGGATGGTGCGCGGATCAACATATAAAGAAATCTTTATATGCGTATTGACAGCTCGCCGGTCGGAGCTATTCTAGGCTGGTCGAGGTTCCCCGCGTCCGGCAGGACATGGGGCTAAGACGGGAAGCCGGTGCGCCTTTCGGGGCAAGGCCGGCGCTGCCCCCGCAACTGTAAGCGGTGAGCGGTGGTCGATACGTGTCACTGGTTCGGCAAGGAACCGGGAAGGCCAGACCCCCGCGTCGATCCGTGAGCCAGGAGACCTGCCTCGTCAGATAACGTCCTCCGGCGGGGTGTCCGGTCTGGTCGCATGCATGGCTGCGCCCGGGCTTGTCCTGCCGGACGCATCGGCCGTTGCTTGTGGTCCGGCCCGTCCCTTGCCCAACGCAAGGTTTGAAGACATGGCCATCACCGTCGCCACGCTCGGTTTCCCCCGCATCGGCCCGCGCCGCGAACTGAAATTCCTGCTCGAAGGCTATTGGGCGGGCAAGAAGGACGAAGAGGAATTGCGCGAAGGCGCCGCCGCGCTGCGCGCCGCGACCTGGGCGCGCCAGCGCGCGCTCGGCGCCGATATCCTGCCCTCGGGCGATTTCTCGCTCTATGACCATGTGCTCGACACCTCGGCGATGGTCGGCGCCATTCCGGCGCGATACCGATGGGACGGCGCCGCGGTCGGGCTGAACACCTATTTCGCGATGGCGCGCGGCACGCAGGGCGGCGCCGGCCATCAAGGCTGCACCCACAGCCTCGACGCGACCGCGCAGGAAATGACCAAATGGTTCGACACCAACTATCATTATATGGTGCCCGAACTCGAAGCGGGGCAGGTCTTTCGCCTGTCGTCGACACGGCTGGTCGATGAGTTTCGCGAGGCCAAGGCGCTCGGCTATCACACCCGCCCGGTGCTGCTGGGTCCGGTCAGTTACCTGATGCTGGCGAAAGGGCGCGGGGTCGAACCGCTGTCGCTGCTCCCCGCCCTGCTCCCCGTCTATGCGGAAATCCTGACCGCGCTTGCCGATGCCGGCGCCGACTGGGTCCAGGTCGACGAACCCTGCCTCGTCCTCGACCTCGACCATGCGCAACATGCCGCCTTCGCCGACGCCTATGCGCGGCTGGCGGGCACCGGGGTCAAGCTGATGCTCACCACCTATTTCGGCGGCCTCGGCGAGAATCTCGGGCTCGTCGCGGGACTGCCGGTCGACGGCGTGCACATCGACCTCGTCCGCGCGCCCGAACAGCTCGGCGCGATCTGCGCCCGCGTGCCGAAGGCGATGCTGCTGTCGCTGGGGGTGATCGACGGACGCAATATCTGGCGCGCCGATCTCGATACGATCCTGGCGCGCATCGCGCCGATCGCCGCGACGCGCGATATCGTCGTCGCGCCGTCCTGCTCGCTGCTCCATACGCCCGTGGACCTCGCGCTCGAAAAGCGGCTCGATCCCGAAATCGCGCAATGGCTGGCCTTTGCGGTGCAGAAGGTCGGCGAGCTGGCGACGATCGCCCGAGCGCTCAACGAAGGCGAGGACACAGTGGCCGACGCGCTTGCCGCTGCGCGTGCCGCCGCCGGGACGCGCCGCAGTTCGCCGCGCATCCACGACCCGGCGGTACAGGAACGCATGGCGGCGATCGACGCGGCGATGGTCGAGCGCCGCTCGCCCTTCGCCGACCGCCGCGCGTTGCAGCGCGACCGGCTCGCCCTGCCCGCCTTTCCGACGACGACGATCGGCTCCTTTCCCCAGACCCCCGAGGTTCGCAAGGCGCGATCGGCGCATAGCAAGGGCGAGATCGACGATGCCGCCTATGCCCAATATCTGCGCGTCGAAACGCGCGCCGCGATCAAGTGGCAGGAGGAAATCGGGATCGACGTGCTGGTCCATGGCGAATTCGAGCGCAACGACATGGTGCAATATTTCGGCGAGCAGCTGGCGGGATTCGCCTTCACCCAGAGTGGCTGGGTGCAAAGCTATGGCTCGCGCTGCGTGCGGCCGCCGATCCTTTATGGCGATGTGTCGCGCCCGGCGCCGATGACGGTCGAATGGTGGCGCTATGCGCAGGACCAGACCGACCGGCCGATGAAGGGCATGCTGACCGGTCCGGTGACGATCCTGAACTGGTCGTTCGTGCGCGACGACCAGCCGCGCGCGGTGAGCTGCCGCCAGATCGCGCTCGCGATCCGCGACGAGGTGCTCGACCTCGAGCGCGCAGGCGCGGCGGTGATCCAGATCGACGAAGCAGCGCTTCGCGAAGGCCTGCCGCTGCGCCGCGGCGAATGGCAGGCCTATCTCGACTGGGCGGTCGAGGCGTTCCGGCTGTCGGCGTCGGGGGTCGCCGACGACACCCAGATCCATACCCATATGTGCTATTCGGAGTTCAACGACATCATCGCGTCGATCGGCGCGATGGACGCCGACGTCATCTCGATCGAGACCGCGCGCTCGCAGATGGAGCTGCTCGACGTCTTCGCCGACTACGCCTATCCGAACGAGATCGGCCCGGGTGTCTATGACATCCATTCGCCGCGCACCCCCGCCGAGGGCGAGATGACGCAATTGCTGAAACTCGCGAGCCAGCGGCTGCCCGCCGAGCAGATCTGGGTGAACCCCGATTGCGGGCTCAAGACGCGCAAATGGGACGAGGTGCGCCCCGCCCTCATCGCGATGGTCGCCGCGGCGCAGCGGCTGCGCGTCAAGGGGGCCTATGATGCAGCCTGATGGTTCCCCTGCGGTCCGCGTCACCGCGATGCCCGCCAACGCCAATGTCTATGGCGATATCTTCGGCGGCTGGCTGATGGCGCAGATGGATCTCGCCGCCTCCTCGGTCGCGTCGCACCATGCGCGCGGCCGGGCGGTGACGATCGCGGTGGAGGGCATGACCTTCCACCGCCCCGTCTTCGTCGGCGATGAGGTGTCGGTCTATGCCCGGCTGCTCAAGGTCGGGCGCACCTCGATGCAGGTCGCGGTCGAAGCCTGGGCGCGCGACCGCCATTCCGACGAAGCGAACAAGGTCACCGAGGCCAATTTCGCGTTTGTCGCGATGGGCCCCGACCGGCGACCGCGCGCCGTGGCACCGCTCGGCTGAAGGCCATACCATTCTATATTCAACCAACAGGTTGACAATTGGGATCTGCGAATCATATTTAACCACATGGTTGAACATGATTCGCAGACTCTCGACACGATCTTTCACGCGCTCGGCGACGCGACGCGGCGCGCGATGCTGGGCGAACTCGCCGCGGGCGAGCGCTCGGTCGGCGAACTCGCCGAACCCTTCGCCATGTCGCTCGCCGCGGCGTCGAAGCATATCAAGGTGCTCGAAGCCGCAGGGCTAATCTGCCGCGAGGTGCGCGGGCGGACGCATATGTGCAGCCTCGATCCGGCGCCGCTGATGAGTGCCGACCAGTGGCTCGGCATCTATCGCCGCTTCTGGACCAGCCAGCTCGATACTTTGGAAGCGCTGCTGCGCGCCGAAGATGCCGCCCCGCCCCCGCCGAAGAAACCCCTCCCCGGGAAAGAAGGAGACTGACGATGACCGACATGCTTGCCGACGCCCCCTATGGCGTGCTCACCGAACCCGCGACGCTGACGATCGTGCGCGTCCTGCCCGGTCCGATCGAGCGCGTCTGGTCCTATATCATCGATGGCGCGCTGCGCCGCCAATGGCTTGCGGCGGGCGCTATGGAGGAAAAGGTCGGCGCGCCGGTGACGCTGACCTGGCGCAACGACGAGCTGACCGATCCGCCGGGCGAGCGGCCCGAAGGCATGGGCGCCGAGCACAGCATGACGTGCGAGGTGATCGAGATCGACCCGCCGCGCAAGCTGGTCATCAGCTGGGGCAGCACCGGCGGGGTGACCTTCACCCTCTCCGAAAAGGGCGACGAGGTGCTGCTGACTTTGGTCCACAAGCGCGTCGAGGACCCGGCGGTGTTGCTCAACGTCAGCGCCGGCTGGCACGCGCATGTCGACGTGCTCGAGGCAAAGCTGCGCGGCACGGCGGCGAAACCGCATTGGGACAATTGGGCCCAGTTGCGCACCGCTTATGCCGAGCGCTTCGCGCGCTGATCCCCGCCTTCGCGAGATCGGAACGGGGCCGCCGCGTGCGGCCCCTTTTCTTCTGGCTATCCGTGCCGCCGATCCATATCGACGATGGAGCAACGGATAAGGGTCGATGATGAAGCGCAAATGGAAGATCATTTCGGCCGTCGTCGGCGCCCTGGTCGTGGTCGGCGGCGGCGGTTTCGCCTATATGCTCACCCGCGCACCGTCGCCCGCCAAGATCGCCGACGCCGGTGCGACCGGACAGCGGATCAATGCGAACGGCATCTTCGCCAACTATTATCCCGCCGCCGGGGCGGCTCCGCACCCCGCGATCCTGTTGCTCGGCGGGTCCGAGGGCGGGCTGGGCAAGGACATGCAGGCAGCGGCGTTGCTGCTTCAGGCCCAAGGCTTCAGCACGCTCCAGCTTGCCTATCACAACGCGCCGGGCAAGCCCGCGAAGCTCAAGAATATCCCGCTCGAGGATTTCACGCGCGGTCTCGACTGGCTCAAGAAACAGCCCGGGGTCGATGCGTCGCGGCTGGGCATCGTCGGCTATTCGAAGGGTGCCGAGGCGGGCCTGCTCGTCGCGGCGCGCACCCCGGGCATCCGCGCCGCGGTGCTCGGCATGCCGTCGAGCGTCGTGTGGGACGGGATGTCGGGCGAGAATTATCTGCTCGGCTCGTTCAGTTCATCGTGGAGCGCCAACGGCAAACCCCTCCCCCACCTTGCCTATAAGGGCCAGCCCGATGCGCGCGGACTGATGCCGGTGTTCGAGAACGGCCTCAAGGACCTCGACAAGAATCCCGCCGCGATCATCCCGGTCGAGAATTTCAAGGGCAAGCTGATGCTGGTCTGCGGCGAGGCCGAGAAATTATGGCCGAGCTGCCCGATGACCGACCAGATCGTCGCGCGCGCGGCGAAGGCGGGCGGACCGCCGACCGTCGTGCTGCGCTACAAGGATGCCGGGCACGGCGTGATGGGGGCGCCGTTCACGGACGACGCCGCACGTGCGAACTGGAGCCAGATGGGCGGGTCCAAGGAGGGCAATGCCGCGGCGCGCGCGGACAGCTGGCCGAAGATCGTCGCGTTCCTGAAAACCGAACTCGGGGTGGCCGCGCCGGCGCAATAAGCGCGTCAGGCAGCCCATTCGGCCGGGTCGGTCTCGTCACCGATCAGCGCGAGGCCGTGCGCGATGGAAGTCAGTTCGCCGCCGGTCGCGATGCGCTCGGCGCCGAAGCGGCGGTCGAAGATCGCGCGGATCGCGGGGATCAGCGACGAGCCCCCGGTGAGAAAGATGCGATCGACGGCGGCGGGTTCGACGCCCGCCTTGGCAAGCGCGCTATCCATCGCGGCTTCGATGCTGCGGAGGTCGCCCGCGATCCAGCTTTCGAAATCGGCGCGGCGGATCGCGGCGGTGATATCGACCCCGCCGCCCGCGAAATGAAACTCGGCCTCCTCCGCGCTCGACAGCGCGCGCTTGACCCGGCCCACGGCGTCGTAGAGCGGAAAGCCCTGCTCATGCTCGATCAGCGCGATCATCCGTTCGATCCGGTCGGGTTCGAGCGCGTCGCGCTGCAGGCGGCGCAGTTCGTCGATCGTGCGGCGGTTGCGCATCAGCGCGAGCCGCGACCAGTCGGCAAAGTCGGAGAAATAACCGCCGGGGATGTCGAGAATCTTGTCGAACGAACGATAATGGCTGCCCTTGCCGAGCAGAGGCAGCACCAGCCGGTCGACGATATGGCGGTCGAACCGGTCGCCGGCGATCGCGACCCCCGACGAGGCGAGCGGCACACAGCGCCGCGGCGCGCCCGGCTCCGCGATGCGGACGATCGAAAAGTCGGTGGTGCCGCCGCCGAAGTCGGCGACGAGGATCGTCGCGGGTTCGGTCAGCCGCGACGCATAGCTGTGCGCGGCGCCAAGCGGTTCGTGGACGTAGAAAAGTTCGACCCCGAACTCGGCGAGCATCGCGTCGTAGCGCTGGCGCGCGAGCGCGGGGTCGGCCCGGGCACCGGCATATTCGACCGGGCGGCCGACGATGACGCGGCGCGGGCGCTGGTCGAGCGCGCCGCCGGCATGGGCGACGAGCCGCTGGAGGAAGAGCCGCCCCATATCCTCGAAACGAAAGGGCTTGCCCCAGATCAGCGCACGCTCGAACAGCGGGCTCGCCGCGACGCTCTTGAACGACTGGACGAAGCGGCTGTCGAGCGGCGACTGGAGATATTCGGCGATCGCCCACGGCCCCGCCTCGCTCGCGATCCCCTGCCAGGCGCGCTCTTCCTCCCAGAAACAGAGCGCCGAGCGGAACACGGGGCCGGTCGCTTCCTCGCCCGCAAAATCGACGAGCCGCGAACCACCCTGCCCGTCGGCGAGCGCGACGACGGTGTTGGTCGTGCCGAAATCGAGGCCGAGCGCGGTCGCGGCCATATTGCTGTCCATGATCTATCCTGTGCGGGGTCGGAGATGTCGCGAGGGGCGGCGCCTATTGCACAGGCCGCCGGGTGGGGCAAGCTGCCGGCGTTCGCCGCTTCGGCGATTGAAAGGCCAAGCGCACCAGCATCGCGCGAGCGCGCCCCAGCTGTCGGGAACCTACAATTCTGCCAAGCGGAACAATGACAAGCGGGCGCCATCTTTTGAGGGAGTTTGCGCAATGATGCTTGGGGTTCTGCGTTCGACGATGCGAATGGCCGCGATACTGGTCCTGGCGGGATCGCCCGTGCTGGCCTCCGCGGCCGACAAGGCGGCGGGGTGGCGCAATTGGGCCGACCGCGGCGAACGCATCGTCGCGGCGATCGGTGCGGTGAACCCCGGGCAGCTCGATGGCGCTTGCGACGGGGTGACGGGCACGGTGATCGGCCAGGGATTCCAATTCCCCTATTGGGGCCAGCAGTTGATCGGTGTGTGCCGCGTTTATCGCAGCCTGTTCAGCCACCTGAAGGACAATAGCACGACCCGCAGCGCCAAGAAGAGCGAGTGCAAGGAGCTGAAACAGGTACGCGGCAATCTGGCCAAGGCCACCGATGTCGCCGAGGAGCCCCGCGCCCTGCCCGTAGCGCAGGAACTCGTGGTGCTGATCGAAGCGATGCAGGATGTATATTGCACCTGACGATCGGCGCTGCGAACCGACGCGACCGGCAAGAAAAAGGGGCCGCTCTCGCGGCCCCTTTCCTTGTTCCTGTTCCGAAGAGCTTAGTCCTTCAGGAAGTCGGGCACATGACCCTGATCTTCCGGACCTTCGCTGCGTTCGCGGCGCGGGCCCCGATCGCTGCGACCTTCGCCGCCGCCGTCGCGGCGCGGGCCGCGGTCGCGACCGCCGCCACCGTCGCGGCGCGGGCCGCGATCGCCACGGTCGCCGCCGTCACGGCGCGGACCACGATCGCCGCGGGGCTCGCGGGGTTCGCGCGCCGGGCGGGTGTCTTCGAGCTCGGCGCCGGTTTCCTGATCGACAACGCGCATCGACAGGCGAACCTTGCCGCGCTGGTCGATCTCGAGGACCTTGACCTTGACTTCCTGGCCTTCACTGAGGACGTCCGAGACCTTCTCGACGCGCTCGTTGGCGATTTCGCTGACGTGGACGAGACCGTCCTTGCCGCCCATGAAATTCACGAACGCCCCGAAATCGACGAGATTGACGACCTTGCCGTCATAGATCTTGCCGACTTCGGCTTCCTCGACGATGCCGCTGATCCACTTGCGGGCCGCCTCGATCTGGTCGAGGTCGCTCGACGAGATCTTGATCAGGCCTTCGTCGTCGATGTCGACCTTGGCGCCGGTGGTCGCGACGATCTCGCGGATCACCTTGCCGCCGGTGCCGATGATGTCGCGGATCTTCGACTTGTCGATCTGCATCGTTTCGATGCGCGGGGCGTGCGCCGACAGTTCGCTGCGGGTTTCGCCGAGCGCCTTGGCCATTTCACCGAGGATGTGCGCGCGGCCTTCCTTGGCCTGGTTCAGCGCGGCCTCGAAGATGTCGCGGGTGATGCCCGCGATCTTGATGTCCATCTGCATCGTGGTGATGCCTTCGGACGTGCCCGCGACCTTGAAGTCCATGTCGCCGAGATGATCTTCGTCGCCGAGGATGTCCGACAGGATCGCATAATCCTTGCCTTCGAGGATCAGGCCCATCGCGATGCCCGAGACGGGGCGCTTGATCGGCACGCCGGCGTCCATCATCGCGAGTGAACCACCACACACCGACGCCATCGACGACGAGCCGTTCGACTCGGTGATGTCGCTGGTGATGCGGATCGTGTAGGGGAACTCGTCCTTCGTCGGCAGCACCGCGTGCAGCGCGCGCCAGGCGAGCTTGCCATGGCCGATGTCGCGGCGGCTGGGCGCCCCGAAACGACCGACTTCGCCGACCGAATAGGGCGGGAAGTTATAGTGCAGCATGAAGTTCGAGTAGGACAGGCCGTTGAGCCCGTCGATCATCTGCTCGCTTTCCTTGGTGCCCAGGGTGCAGGTCGCGATCGTCTGCGTTTCACCACGGGTGAACAGCGCCGAACCATGCGCGCGGGGCAGGAAGTGCGTTTCGGCGAGGATGGGACGGATCTGCGTGGTGGTGCGGCCATCGATGCGCTTGCCGTCCTTGAGGATGGCACCGCGAACGATCTCGGCTTCGAGCTTCTTCATCAGCTTGCCGGCGGCCATCTGGTCCTGCGGCGCGGCGTCGGCGAAAGCGGCCTTGGCGGCGGCGCGCGCTTCGTTGAGCGCGTTCGAACGGGCCGATTTGTCGGTCAGCTTGTAAGCGGCGGCAATATCCTTGCCTATCAGCTTCTTCAGCTTGTCCTTGGCGGCCGACAGGTCGGCCTGCTCGGCCATGTCCCAGGGATCCTTGGCAGCCTGTTCGGCGAGCTTGACGATCGCCTTGACGACCTCCTTGCACGCGTCGTGCGCGAACAGGACGGCGCCGAGCATGATCTCTTCCGACAGCTCATTGGCTTCGGATTCGACCATCATCACCGCGTCGTAGGTGGCGGCGACGACGAGGTCGAGATCGCCGGCGGCAACCTGTTCGTCGGTCGGGTTCAGAATATATTCGCCATCGACATAACCGACGCGCGCGGCGCCGATCGGGCCCATGAAGGGCACGCCCGAAATGGTGAGCGCGGCCGACGCGGCGACCATCGCGAGGATGTCGGGCTCGTTGTGGCCGTCATAGCTCAGAACCTGGGCAATGACGTTGATCTCGTTATAGAAACCTTCGGGGAACAGCGGACGAATCGGACGATCGGTCAAACGCGAAACCAAAGTTTCCTTTTCGGTCGCACCGCGTTCGCGCTTGAAGAAGCCGCCGGGAATGCGGCCCGCGCCCGAATATTTTTCTTGATAATGGACGGTGAGCGGGAAGAAATCCTGCCCTTCCTTGACCGTCTTGGCAGCGGTGACCGCGCACAGGACGACGGTTTCGCCAAGCGTCGCGACAACCGCGCCGTCGGCCTGACGGGCAACCTTGCCCGTTTCGAGGGTCAGCGTTTCACCGCCCCACTCGATCGATACTTTTTTCACGTCAAACATGTGATTTCCTTTGCCCGCCGGGCCCTATGCCGGGCGGGGCCTCTGTTCCGGGCAATCCGGCCCGGGGCGGTGCGGGGCGCTTTTATGCCCCAATGGCGGTCCCGCCGGATGCGGGAGCGGCCCAGTGGCGTCGCGCATTTTTGCGGACAGCCAATATGACAGCGGCCCCGGAAATCCGGGGCCGCCAGAAACTCTTATTTACGCAAGCCGAGCTTGGCGATGATCGCCTGATAGCGGGCCTCGTCCTTCTTCTTCAGATAGTCGAGGAGGCTGCGGCGCTTGTTGACCATCATCAGCAGCCCGCGGCGGCTGTGATTGTCCTTGTGGTTCGCCTTGAAGTGACCGGTCAGGTTGTTGATGCGGTCGGTCAGGATCGCGACCTGGACTTCCGGCGACCCGGTATCGCCCTTGGTGCGGGCATTGTCGTTGATGACTTCGGTTTTACGCTCGGCGGTAATCGACATATATCTGTTCCTCGAACATCATGGCTTAAAGATTGAAGCCGCGCACGACCTTCAGCGTTCCCGCCAAAGCCTCGATCAGGGCGATCGGACGATTGTCGTCGTCGCGTCCCCAATAGAGCCCGTCGTCCGTAGCTACCCCGGTCCAGACACGACCCTGACGGATCGCCCCTGCCGCTTCCGGGGAAAGGTTCAGAGCCGGGATGTCGACCAGCCCTGCCTCAAGCGGCAGAATGACTTCTGATTGGGCGGCGCCTTGGCCGAACGCGTTCAATTTGTCCAGCGAAATCGCCTGTTCCAGATCGAACGGTCCGGCCCTGGTGCGGCGGAGCATGGTGACGTGGCCGACGGTGCCGACCGCATGCGCGATATCGCGCGCGAGGCTGCGGATATAGGTGCCCTTGGAGACATGCGCGGTGAGGGTGATTTCTTTAAGCCGCGCTCCCCCGTCATCGTCACCCCGGACTTGATCCGGGGTCCATGCTTCCGTCGCCGCAATGGATGCCGGATCAAGTCCGGCATGACGAAGGGAATAGATCGTAACGCCCCGCGCCTTCATCTCGACCGCTTCGCCCTTGCGCGCCAGGTCATACGCCCGCTGGCCGTCGATCTTGATCGCGCTGTACGCTGGCGGCACCTGTTCGATCGGCCCGGTGAAGCGCGGTAACACCGCCGCGATGTCGGCCAGCGTCGGCCGCACGTCGCTCGTCGCGACGACTTCGCCCTCGGCATCGAGCCCGTCGGTCTGGACGCCGAAGCGGATCGTGAAGTCGTAGATCTTGCTCGCGTCGAGCATCCGCCCGCACAGCTTGGTCGCCTCGCCGAGCGCGATCGGCAGCACCCCGGTCGCGAGCGGGTCGAGCGTCCCGCCATGGCCGACCTTGACCTTGCCCAGCCCCGCCTCGCGGCACACGCGCTTGACCGCGCCGACCGCCTGCGTCGAGCCGAGCCCCAGGGGTTTGTCGAGGATGATCCAGCCGTTCATCGCCGCGCTCTATGGCGCGGCGCCGCCAGCGTCAATTTGACTCGGCGGCTTTCGCGGCGGCCTTCGCTTCCTTGGCCAGCTTCAACCGCTGCTTGCGCAGCAGCGGCTTTTCGGCGGTGACGAAGGAGGTGAAAGCGCAGCGCTGGCCGTTGACGATGATCGCGCCGAACTTGTCGAGCCGTGCGGTGCCGTGCGTGTCGATCGCGATCGCCTGAACGAAATCCAAATCGGGGCAATAGCCGGTGAGCTTGGCATAATACCAGTCGCGGCGCTGGTCCTCGATCCAGATGCCGTCGTCGCCGTCAGCCTCGAAATTGCGGACGGTGCCATAAGCAGGAAAGGCGATGCTGGCCTCGACGCCGATTTCGCGCGGCGACGCGGGCTCGGCGGCCGCCGCTGCCGAAAGGGGGAGCAGCAAGGCGGCCAGGGAGAGTGCGAGTTTCTGTTTCATGATGGCATCCCCCTACCAGGTCGAGTCTGAACCGGTGCTGACCCTAGCGCGCCACCCACTCATCCGCGAGCAGCGACCAGAGCGCGGTGTCGCGCACATATCCGGTCCAGGTGATGCGTTCCGAGCGCAGCGTGCCCTCCTTGGTGCAGCCCAGTTTCGCGACCGCGGCCTGGCTGCGCGTGTTGCGCTCGTCGATGCGGAACTCGATGCGGCGGATGCCGACCGCGAAGGCATGGTCGAGCATCAACTGCTTCACCCGCCCGTTGAAGCCGGTGCCGCGCGCATCCGGATGGATATAGGAGTTGCCGACCTCGACCGTCTGCGCGGACATATCGGGGCGCAGCCAGGCGGTCATGCCGATGAGCCTGTCGCCGTCGAAGATCGCATAGGGCATGCGGCCGCCCTTGCCGATCAGCGTATCGAAGCTCGCGTCGAAATGCCCGGGGCCGAAGCTCGACGAATAGATCGGCCAGATATCGGCATCGGCGGCGCACGCTATGCGCAGCGCGTCGCGATGCGCCTCGGCCAGCTTTACGAGTTTGAGGTCGCCGTCGGCGAGTTCGACATAGAGGCGGTCAAGCATCGGTCAGCGCCGCCGCGGCCTCGCGCCGTTTCGCCATGAAATGGCGTCGGCACATCGCGACATAGCGGTCGTTGCCGCCGATCTCGGTCTGCGCGCCCGCGACCACCGCGCGGCCCGCCTCATCGACGCGCAGGTTCATCGTCGCCTTGCGCCCGCATTCGCACACCGCCTTCAGCTCGACGAGCGCGTCGGCAATGCCGAGCAGGGCGGCAGACCCGGGGAAGAGCTCGGCCGAAAAATCGGTGCGCAGGCCGTAGCAGAGGATCGGGATATTGGCCTCGTCGGCGAGCGTCGCGAGCTGGAACACCTGCGCCTTGGTCAGGAATTGCGCCTCGTCGACAAGAACGCAGGCGAGCGGACGCTGGCGGTTCTCGGACAGCACCGCGGCGGCGATGTCGCTGTCTGGATCGAATTTATGCGCCTCGGCCATCAAGCCGATGCGGCTCGTCACCTGCCCCGCGCCGTACCGGTCGTCGAGCGCCGCGGTCCACAGCATCGTTTCCATGCCGCGCTCGCGATAGTTGAAATCCGCTTGCAACAGCGTCGTCGATTTGCCGGCGTTCATGCTGGCATAGTAGAAATAGAGCTTGGCCATGGCGCCCAATAGCGCGGGCGCCGGCCTTGTACCAGTTGTCAGGATCTAAAGCGCGAGACGCCAATGCTCGCTCTGTTCGGGCTTGCCGAATTCGTCGTGGGTCTCGACCTTTTCGATGACGAAACCAAGATCCGCATAGATGGCGCGCGCCGGTGCGAGGACCGTGTGCGTCCAGAGCACCAGTTCGGCATAGCCCGCGCCGCGCGCGAAAGCGATGCAGCGCCCGACGAGATCGCGGCCGAGACCATGGCCCCGCGCCGCGGCGTCGACATAGAGCAGGCGCAGCCGCGCCACGCTGTCCGACTCGGCGACGAGGAAGACGCTGCCGAGCAGTTCGCCATGCCGTTCGGCGACCCAGCATTGTTCGCGGCCGGCCTGAAAATCGCGAACGAAGCGGCTCGTGATCTCACCGACCAGCACCTCCATCGCATCGCCCCATCCATAGGCGTGGCGATAATAGACCGCCTGTTGCGCGGTGATCAGCCCCATGTCGCCCGGTCGCCACAGGCGGACCGTCGGCGGCGGCAGCGGCGTACCCGCCAGCCGTGCCTCGATCCATGCCAGTCGCTCGGCAAGCCCGGCCTGCTCGTCGCGCGACAGATGCGCGAGCGTTGCCGATGTCGACGCGGCAGTGGTGCGATCGAGGTCCGAAAACAGCGCCTCGCCCGCGGCGGTCAGCCGGATCGGATGCTCGCGCGCGTCGGCACCGCGCGTCCGCGCGATCCAGCCCTGTTGGGCAAATCGGCGCAATATGCGGCTGAGATAGCCGGGGTCGACCGACAGCGTCTCGACGATCCGCTTCGAGACGACCGGCTGCCCCGTGGCGATTTCATAGAGGATGCGCGCCTCGATCAGCGACAGCTCGCTGCCCATATAGCCGGGGCCGAGCACCCCGGCGAAGCGCGTGTAGAAGCGGTTGAAACGGCGCAGGGCGGCCGTGGCGGCGTCGGGTGCCTGCGCCTGATCGTCCGGCTGGGGAAGGTTGACCGATGGCATGGCGCTTCGATGCGCCATTTACTTGACGTTGTCAACTAACTGGCATGGACCGCCCGCTTGACTCGGCCGCCCCCCCTGCCATGCTGCGCACAATAAACGCAGCACATACAGTGGGGAGAGCTGCCGATGCGCCTGATGCCGATCAGCGATGCGATGTTTCTGGTGGGGGAAAGCCGGGAGATGCCGATGCATATCGGCGGCATCAACCTTTACACCCTACCCGACGATGTCGACGAGACCGACTGGCTGAACGAACAGCTTGCGCTGCTCCGCCAGTCCGAAGGTCTGCGGCGGCCGTTCAGCGAAGTCCTGAAGCTGACCGCGCTCGGCCAATATGGGCCGATCCGGCTTGAACCCGACCGCGACATCGACATGCATTACCATGTCCGCGCCTCGGCGCTGCCCAAGCCCGGCCGCTATCGCGAGATGTTCGAGCTCGCCTCGCGGCTCCATTCGGGGCTGCTCGACCGCACGCGGCCTTTGTGGGAAATTACGCTGATCTCGGGCCTGCCCAATCGACAGATCGCGACCTTCAAGAAAATCCATCACGCGCTGATGGACGGCGCGGCGAGCATCCATTTCTACAATTCGATGCTGTCGCCCGACCCCAAGGAACGGCGCACCGCCTCTCCGCTCTCGGTCGAGGCCTATGAAGCCTATAAGCGCAAATTCCCGCAGCCGAAAAAGGCGCCGCGCCCCAGCCTGACCGACATCGCCGCGATCGGCGATTTCCTGAAGGAGCAATGGGGCAACAGCGTTGGGGTGACCAAGGCGCTCAACCAATATGTCGCGGCGATGGTCGGGCTCGGCGGCGAGGGGCTCGTCACGCCGTTCGCGGGCGTGCCGCGCACCAGCTTCAACCGCAACATCACCGGCGCGCGCCGCTTCGTCGCGCAGAGCTGGTCGCTCGAACGCGTACGGCGGGTCGGCAAGGCCTATGACGGCACGATCAACGACGCGGTGCTCGGCATGTGCGCGGGCGCGATGCGCAAATATCTGCAGTCGCTGAACGAGCTGCCCGACAAGCCGCTGAAAGCCATGGCGCCGGTGTCGATCCGGCCCAAGGACGATATCGATTCGGGCAATTCGGTCGCGTCGGTGACCGCGAACCTCGCGACGCATATCGACGACCCGGCGACGCGCATGGCGGCGATCCAGGAATCGATGAACTCGGCGAAGGCGCAGCTGCGCGCGATGACCGCGTCGCAGATCCAGCTCTATACCGCGATCACCAGCTTTCCGATGATGCTCACCGCGCTGACCCGCACCGCCGACAAATTCCCGGCCTATTCGGTGACGATCTCGAACGTCCCCGGCCCGCGCGAGCAGATGTACTGGAACGGCGCGCGCCTCGACGGCATGTACCCCGCGAGCATCCCTGTCGACGGCATGGCGATGAACATCACCCAGGTGTCGAATTTCGAGAATATCGACTTCGGCATCACCGCGTGCCGCCGCAGCGTGCCGCACGCGCAGCGGATGATCGACTATCTGGAGGAGGCGCTGGTCGAGCTGGAGCAAGCGGCGGGGATCAAGGCGGGGAAGGGCAAGTAGGCGCCCTTAGCATCAGAAATCCGCATAGGGGCCATCGGCCGGGAAATCCCATTTGCCGTCATCCGGCAGCAGACGGATCGAATCCGCGACGACCGCGCCGGTGTCGACATCCGAGATCATCAGGAACGGTGTCCATTGCTGGTCGGCGGGGATCGGTCCCGACATGTCGCCATAAAAGACGCACATGTCGGGGCGCGTCACATAGGCCCATGCGAGCCGCCGCCCGTCGCGCGACCATTTGATGCCGCTTCCCGATGCCTCCATCTTGTCGATGGGAAGGCACGGAGAAATGCGGTGCGCTTGGGCCAGACCTGCATCGAGATGGCGGCGATGCTCGACGACCCCGGAAGGCGTAATCTCGAACACGCGGGGCTGCTCTAGGCCGGACCCCAGCCAATGATTGATCAGAAACCAGTCGCGCCGCGGCGACCATCGCAGCACGAACGGCATGCTGTCATTGAGTGTGGGGATCGAACCAATGATGCGCCCGCTCGCGTCCTCGATCCGAACGTCGTAGATTTCTCGCTCGCCGCCCGCGGCCGGCGTCTGAACGATCTTCCAGCGCCCATCGGGCGAGGTTGCCGACCGCGGGCACATGACCATGAACTGCACACTGCCGTCGGGGTTGGCGCCGCTGTTGTTGCAATCGGCATCGAGCGCACCCCGCGCAACATGCCATTCTTGCTCGCCGCCGGACAGCCACACGCCGAGAGCCACAGCGATCGCGATCAGAGTCGCGCTCACCACGGCGATCCAGCGCGCCCTCATTCGGCGTCCCTGTCCTCCAAATCCCGCGCCACCTTGGGATCGCGCAGCAATTTTTCGATGTGGCTCGCCTCGTCGAAGCTTTCGTCGCTCAGGAATTTCAGCTTCGCGGCATATTTCATGCGCATCTTTTCGGCGACGCTCTTTTGCAGCCAGGCGGTGTTGGTGCGCAGCGCCTTGAGCACCGCCTCCTCCTCCTTGCCGAGCAAAGATTTGATGAACACCGTCGCGTGGCGCAGGTCAGGCGACATGCGGACTTCGGTGACGCTCACCGGATGCCGGGTGAGCACATCGTCATGGACGTCGCCGCGCGCGAGGATTTCGCTGAGCAGGTGGCGCACCTGTTCGCCGACGCGCAGCGCGCGGACCGAGGGGCCTTTGTCCTTTTCGGTCTTCATCGCCTAACCCTTTGCCTCTTCGTCCAGTTTCGCGACGATCCGCGCGATCGAGCGCATGTTACGCGCGGTGCCTTTGCATCCCAAGCGCCTTTCGATGAAGGCGCCGGTCAGCTTGCTGTCAGCGACGCCGTCGCCATAGTCGAGGAACAGCATGCGCTTGCCGAGCGCCAGTTTCTCGCCCCCGCGGCCAAGATGATCGCCGACCAGCTGCTCGAACTGCGCCGGTGTCGGCTGATCGCTCAGGAACATCGTATGGACGAACTTGTCCTCGTTCGTGCCCGCGAACGGATTGTCCGAAATCGCCGACGCCAGTTCGTCCCGGTCGCGCACGAGCACCGCGCTCGTCATGTCGAAGCGATCGTCGACCATCAGGCCAAGCTTTTCCTCAAGCCCGCGCGTCGGCCGCGCATCATGGTCGAACAGCACATTGCCGCTTGCCACGACGGTCTCGACATTGCTGAAGCCCTCGGCCTCGAACGCCGAGCGCAGGTCGACCATCTTCAGCCGGTTGCCGCCGACGTTGATGCTGCCGAACAAGGCGACGTAACGAGCGATATCGAGAGCCTCACCCAAGGAAATAGGGATGCACGGCCTGCCAAAGACCGTGCCCCGCTGCCACAAACACCACGCTCAGCCCAGCGCCGAGAGGAAGGCACCCGAACAAGCAGCCGTCGCCGAGGCATCCGAGAGCCTCGCGCTCCCACCCCGCCGCGTCGTCGTCCTGCTGGTCCGCGCCCTCCCCGGCCATGCCACCTCGCCGTTACAGCGTCCGTTCGCGCATCTCGACTTCGAACACTTCCAGGTTGTCGCCGGCCTTGATGTCGTTGGTATCCGACAGCACGACACCGCATTCCAGACCGGCGCGCACTTCGGCGACGTCGTCCTTGAAGCGGCGGAGCGACGCGATGGTCGTTGCCGAGACGATGACGTCGGCGCGCGTGAGGCGTGCGTGCAGCCCCTTGCGGATGACGCCTTCGAGCACGAGCAGACCCGCAGCCTTGTCGCGCTTGCCGGCTGGGAAGACGTCCTTGACCTCGGCACGCCCAACGACGGTTTCGATCCGCTCCGGACCCAGCTCGCCCGCCATTTCCTTCCGGATCTCGTCCGTCAGGTGATAGATGACGTCGTGATAGAGGAAGCGCACTTTTTCGCGCTTGGCGATCTCGCGCGCCTTGGCGTTCGGACGGACGTTGAAGCCGATGATCGGCGCCTTGGTCGCCGCCGCCAGCGTCACATCGCTTTCGGTGATGGCGCCAGCACCCGAATGGAGCACGCGAACGCGGATCTCGTCGGTCGACAGCTTGTTGAGCGCATTGACGATCGCCTCGACGCTGCCCTGCACATCGCCTTTGATGACCACCGGATACTGGATGACATTGGTCTTGTCGGCCAGCGCCTCGAACATGCCCTCGAGGCTGACCGGTGCCTGAACGGTGCGCTTGCGGGTCGCCTGTTCCTGGCGATAGGCCGCGACTTCGCGCGCGCGCGCCTCGTTCTCGACGACGGTGAGGATGTCGCCCGCCATCGGCACACCGCCGAGGCCGAGCACCTCGACCGGCATCGACGGACCGGCGGTCTTGATTTGCTGCCCCTTGTCGTCGATCAGCGCGCGAACGCGGCCGCTTTCGGCGCCGCAGACGAAGATGTCGCCGACCTTGAGCGTGCCGCGGCGAACGAGAATCGTCGCCACCGGACCGCGGCCCTTGTCGAGCTTGGCCTCGATCACCGTGCCTTCGGCGGCGCGGTCGGGATTGGCCTTGAGCTCCATGATCTCGGCCTGCACCGCGATCGCTTCGAGCAATTTGTCGAGGCCGGTCTTCTTGAGCGCCGACACTTCGACATTCTGCACGTCGCCGCCCATTTCCTCGACCACCAGCTCATGTTCGAGCAGGCGTTCGCGGACGCGTTGCGGGTTGGCGCCTTCCTTGTCGACCTTGTTGATCGCGACGATGATCGGCACGCCGGCCGCCTTCGCATGCTTGATCGCCTCGATCGACTGCGGCTTGAGCCCGTCGTCGGCGGCGACCACCAGGATGACGATGTCGGTGACGTTGGCGCCGCGCTGGCGCATTTCGGTGAACGCCTCGTGACCCGGAGTGTCGAGGAAGGTCACCAGGCTGCCGTCGGGGGTCTTCACCTGATAGGCGCCGATATGCTGGGTGATGCCGCCGGCTTCGCCGGCCTGCACATTGGCCCCGCGCAGCGCGTCGAGCAGCGACGTCTTGCCGTGATCGACATGGCCCATGATCGTGACGACCGGCGCGCGCGCCTTCAGATGATCGGCATCGTCGACATCCTCGTCGTGGCGGATGTCGATATCGCCTTCGCTGACGCGCGTGATCTCGTGCCCGAATTCGGTGACGAGCAGTTCGGCGGTGTCCTGGTCGATCGTGTCGGTGCTGGCCGACGGGACGCCCATCTTGAACAGCGCCTTGACCAGGTCGCTGGTCTTTTCGGCCATGCGGTTGGCGAGATCCTGAACCGTGATGCTTTCGGGCACGACGACTTCGCGGACCTGCTTCTCGCGCGGACCCGACGAGGTGGTGTGCGAACGCTTTTCCTTTTCGCGGGCGCGCTTCAGCGCCGCAAGGCTGCGGGCGCGCGCGCCCTCGTCGTCGTTCAACGCGCGGGTGACGGTCAGTTTGCCCGACTGGCGCCGATTGTCGGCACCGCGGTTCGCCTTGGGTTCGGGGCGCTTGGGTTCGGGACGCTTCGGCGCCTCGACCGGGGTGAAGCGTCGCGGCGCGGGGGCCGCGCTCGGCGCGGCGCGGGGGGCCGGCGCAGATGCCGGTGCCGGTGCCGCTTCGGCTTCCTCGGCCTTGGCGACGGGCGCTTCCACGGCGGGTGCCGCTTCGACCGCAGGCGCGGCGACGGGTTCGGCCACCGGCGCTTCGGCGCGGGCCTTTTGTTCCTCGGCGGCGCGGACGCGCGCGGCCTCTTCGCGGCGGCGCGTTTCTTCCTGCGAATTCATGCGCGCCTCTTCGGCCTCGCGCAGCAGCTGCGCCTGGCGTTCCTGGCGCGACATCAGGCTGTCATTCTCGCTCGCACGCTTCGGCGCGGGGGGAGCTGGCGCAGGGGCCGGCGCAGGGGCGGGCGCAGGCGCCGGAGCGGCCTGAACCTCTTCGACCACCGGCTCGGGCGCGGCTTCGCCGGGACGACCGAGCACGCGGCGACGCTTCACCTCGACCACCACCGTATTGCGGCGGCCGTGGCTGAATTGCTGCTGCACCTGTCCGGCCTCGACCGTCCGCTTCAGCCCCAGGGGCTTGCGGGTAAGGGTCGGTTTGTCCTGTTCGTCACTCATCGAAAACCATCATTCCTTCAAAACGCGTCCGAAGCGGCGGTGCCATCTGGCCCCGCCCCAATTTCTGCCCCATCGTCGGACGACGGGTTGTGCGGGTCGGAATCGCGGTTGGCCGCGTCCCTACTCCATCCTGTGAAAAACTGCCAGCGGCTCAAATGCGCAAGCACACGCGCCGCGGCGCGGGCATCGGTTATCGCCAGATGCACCGCATTCTCGCGCCCCAATGCCATAGATAGGGTGCCGCGGTCCACCGGCAAGACCCGCCCCTCGCGGCCCGAGCCCTCATCGTCCTCGCCGACCCGCCACGCCTGCGCCAGTTTCTTGCGCCCGTCCTCGCCCGCATCGCTGGCATGGAGGAGCAGGCGAACCTGGCCCTTGCGCGCCGCGGTTTCGATCTTTTCATTGCCGCTCAGCAAGGTGCCCGAGCGCGATTCGAGCCCCAGCCGGTCGAGCGTCGCGCGCTCGAGCTGCGCCGCGATGCGTGCCCCGAGGTCGTCGGGGATGGTGAACTGGCCCTCGTGCAACGTACGCGCGAGCCCGCTCTTCAGCTTGCCCTTCGCCTGCGCCGCTTCGAGTTCAGCACGGGTGACGCCGATCCACGCGCCGCGCCCCGGCGCCTTGCCATGGACGTCGGGCGCGATGCTGCCGTCGGGGCCGAGCGCCAGGCGCACGAGTTGCTCCGCCGGCGAAACCTCACCGGTGATGACGCAGCGCCGCTCGGGCACATGCTGGCCGCGCCGACCAGCGCGGTCTGGTTCGCTCAGTTGATCATTGTGCGGGGTCCGCATCAGCGGCCTCCCCGGTTGCGGGTTCGTCTTCGAACCAGTGCGCGCGCGCCGCCATGATGATCTCGTTGCCCTGCTCTTCGGACAGGCCATATTCGCCGAGCACGCCGCCCTTGTCCTCGGTGCGCTCGCGCGCCGGACCGCGGCGGTTGTCCTGACGCTTCTTGGCGATCAGCTCGTCGGTCGCAAGGTCGGCGAGGTCGTCGAGCGTCTTGATCCCGGCCTTGCCGAGCACGACGAGCATCGCTTCGGTCAGGTGCGGGATTTCGGCGAGATCGTCCTCGACACCCAGGCCGCGGCGTTCCTGGCGCGCGGCCTCTTCGCGGCGCTCAAGCGCTTCGGTGGCGCGGCTCTGCAGTTCCTGGCCGAGTTCGTCGTCGAAACCCTCGATGCTCGCCAGCTCGTCGAGCGACACATAGGCCACTTCCTCGAGTTCGCCGAAGCCTTCGGCGACGAGCAGCTGCGCGAGTGTTTCGTCGACGTCGAGCTCTTCCTGGAACATCGTCGAGCGTTCGACGAATTCGCGCTGGCGCTTCTCGCTCGCGTCGGCCTCGGTCATGATGTCGATCTGGCTGCCGGTCAGCTGGCTGGCGAGACGGACATTCTGGCCGCGGCGGCCGATGGCGAGCGACAGCTGGTCGTCGGGAACGACGACTTCGATGCGGCCGTCGTCCTCGTCGATCACGACGCGCTGCACCGTCGCCGGCTGGAGCGCGTTGACGACGAAGGTCGCGGTGTCCTCGGACCAGGGGATGATGTCGATCTTTTCGCCCTGCATTTCCTGGACGACCGCCTGGACGCGGCTGCCCTTCATGCCGACGCAGGCGCCGACGGGATCGATCGAGCCGTCATAGCTGATGACGCCGATCTTGGCGCGCGAGCCCGGGTCGCGGGCGGCGGCCTTGATCTCGATGATGCCGTCGTAGATTTCGGGCACTTCCTGCGCGAACAGCTTTTTCATGAAGTCGGGGTGTGCGCGGCTGAGGAAAATCTGGGGGCCGCGGTTTTCGCGGCGCACCGACAGGATCAGCGCGCGAACGCGGTCGCCGACGCGCATCAGTTCGCGCGGGATCTGCTGGTCGCGGCGGATGACACCTTCGGCGCGGCCGAGGTTGACGACGATGTGGCCGAATTCGACCGATTTGACGACGCCGGTGATCAGCTCGCTGGCGCGGTCCTTAAACTCTTCATACTGGCGTTCGCGGTCGGCTTCGCGGACCTTCTGGAAGATCACCTGCTTCGCCGACTGGGCGTCGATGCGGCCAAGGTCGACTGCGGGCAGCGGGTCGACGATGAAGTCGCCGAGCTGGGCGTCCTTCTGCAGCTTCTGCCCGGCGGTGAGGTCGACCTGCTTGAAATAATCCTCGACGGTCTCGACGACCTCGACGACGCGCCACAAACGAAGATCGCCGGTCTGGACGTCGAGCTTGGCGCGGATGTCGTTCTCGGCGCCGTAGCGGGCGCGCGCCGCGCGCTGGATCGCTTCCTCGATCGCCTCGATGACGATGCCCTTGTCGATCATCTTCTCGCTGGCCACAGAATTGGCAATGGCGAGCAGCTCGGCGCGGTTGGCGGAAATGGCAGTGGCCATCAGTCCTGTCCTTCTTCTTCCAGTTCGTCCGCGCCGTCGAGCGACAGCGGGATGGTTGCGGCAATCAATTTGTCGGTGAGGACGAGCTTTGCCGTGTCGATCGCATCGAACGGCAGCTTGTACTCGACCTCTTCCTTGTCGACGATGGTGACGAGGTCATCGCCATCGATCCCGGCGAGCAGCCCGTTGAAACGCTGACGCCCGTTCAATTTTTCCTTGAGCGTGACCTTCGCCTCATGCCCCGCCCAGTCGGCGAAGTCGCTGTGGCGGGTCAGCGGCCGGTCGATGCCGGGCGACGACACTTCGAGGCGGTACGCCACCTCGATCGGGTCCTTGCCCGCTTCCTCGAGCGCGTCGAGCTGGGCCGAGATGCGGCGCGACAATTCGGCGCAATCCTCGATCGTCAGCTGGCGCGTCTCCGGCCGTTCGGCCATCACCTGCAGCGTCGGATCGCTATCGCCGCCAAAAAAGGCGACGCGCACCAGCGCAAGGCCGAGTGCTTCGGCTTCGGGGGCGATGATCGCATTGAGGACGTCGAGATCGGCCAAGCGGGTCTTTCAAAACGGTTGGGCGGAAAACCATGCGGGAATAGCCGCCGCGGCCCGCGGCCCCGACGTCCCAACTGGCTAACCATGTCAAGAAGTAGGGCGCATATAGGCGGTGCGGGGGATTCGGGCAAGGGGGAATGCCGCCGGCTGTGGAGGCCCGGAGCCAACCCCGCATCGCCATACCAAATGGTGGCGGCCATCAACGCCTTCCCCCCTTGCCTTTTCGCAATTCCACCCAGCGAACGCGGCCCTTTTGGTATCGCCATTTTCATACTATTTTTCCGCGACTTCCTATGTCGCAAGCTGTTATGCTAACGACATGCAAGCCCAAAACGCCAGCTCGCCCGCGCCCCGGCCCTTTGCCGACCTGATCGATGGAGCCAGCGATTTCGGGCCGCTTCCGCCCAAGGCCAACCCGATGTCGGGGGTCTATATGGGGCGGGAAATCGTGATGACCCAATTGTGGACCGGGCATAGCTTTCTCGCGTCGACCCGCGACATGATCGTTACGCCCAACATCCTCCACTTCGGGATGGTCGAACCGCACAACAGCCGGCTGCTCGTTTCCTTGATCCGGCCCGGCGACGTCGTCGTCGACGTCGGGGCGAACACCGGTTTTTATTCGGTGCTCGGCGCGTGGCGCGCGCAGCCGGGTGGCCAGCTCTGGGCGTTCGAGCCAAATCCGACCGCCTATGCGCTGATGTCCGACAATCTGCACAACAATGGTTTTGGCGGTATCGCCCGCCGCCATCGCATCGCGCTATCGAACCGTCAGGGCGAGGCGATGCTGCGTGTCTTTCCGGGCTATGAGGCGACCTCGACGATCCGCGACATCTCCTCGGCCTTTGTCGAACATACCGAACGCGAAACGGGACGCGCCTCGCATGAAGTCGCGGTGCCGGTCGACACGCTCGACGCGGTCATGCACGGCTGCCCCGGGATCGATTTCATGAAAATGGACGCCGAGGGTCATGAACCCGAAATCATCGACGGCGCGCGCGAGATATTGGCGCGGTCGAAAAATCTGAAGATGCTGATGGAGTTCGTGCCCCCGATCCTGGACGCGGAAAAGGCGCGGGCAATGCTGAGAACGCTTCGCGAATTGGGGCTGATCATCTACCGGCTCGACACCGATGCGAATCTGACGCGATACGACGATGACGACGCGTTGATGGCAATCGATTTTTCGGATCTGGTTGTCGTCAGGCCCTGATCACGTCCGGTCAGCCCTCTGTTTCCACCACGATATGTGGCCACTGCCCCGCGAGCCGTTCGGCCCAGCGCTCATAAGGCCAGGGAATGACCTCGGCATCGAACCAGAACAACCGTTCGCCCTCGACATCATAAAGCGACACCGCGTCATCGCTCTCGTCCTGCCGCACGATGCGGATCTTGCCGATGCGCGAGGGGTGGATGCGCCCTTCGTCGCCACCCGACGCGCCAACCCGTCCCTGCCACCAGACAAGATCGCCGGTCGCGGGATCGACGAAGCTGCCACGGTTCGGGTTGGCGAGCATGTTGAGCGCGGCGCCGAGTCCGACCAGCGCCCCGAAACCCTGCGCCAGCGGCACCAGCCAGGGCGCGCACTCGCGGCCGTCCGCGCTGCAATTGTCCTCGGGATCGACCGCCGACCCCGCCCAGAAAAAGGCGAGGCCGAAGGCGAGCAGCAGCCACATGCGGTAGTCGGTTCGCGCGCTGCGCCGATAGCTGGGAATGGCGGTGCCGGTCATGGCGATGCCATAGCCCGCCGGCGTCAACGACCGCCTAACGGCCGGCAGCATTTCCCTTTTGGATGACGCTTGCTAAAAAACCGCGAGCGCGGCGAACGGAGGCTCCTATGACGGCGGCAAACAAACTCGAAGGCCAGTGCCTGTGCGGCGCGGTGACGGTGCGGATGACGCCGCCCGAACCGCATGTCGATGCCTGTCACTGCGGCATGTGCCGGCGCTGGGGCGGCAGCGCCCTGCTGTCGTTGCGCATGGTCACCGACCCCGAGATCGAGGGGGCCGAGCATATCACCCGCTATGCCTCCTCCGAATGGGCCGAGCGCGGCTTTTGTCGCCAATGCGGGACGCACCTGTTCTTTTTCTATAAGCCGAAAGCGAGCTACTCCTTCACCTCGGGGTTGTTCGGCGGCGCCGATGGCTTTGCCATGGTCGAAGAAATCTTCATCGACGAAAAGCCCGCCTATTATGCGTTCACCGGGACGCGCGAACGGCTGACCGGGGCCGAGGTGATGGCGAAATTCGGGGTCGGCGAAAGCTGACCGGCGGCACGGCACCGCACCGCCCGGGGCATAAGCATGCGATACAATCCTGTCCCCGTGCGGGACACCCTCGGCGCCGCGCAACATTTTGTTCGCACCTCGCGGCATAAGACAGGCTGCCGGACCCCGCGCGAATCGGTCGCACGGAGCGGGCACGAGACGCATTTGACGCATGAAGCCCGAACTCAACCTGACGGCGCGATCGCCCTGGCTCGACCCGGCGCGCGATGCCGCGCCGCGCGGACCCCGGCGGCGCTGGTGGATCGGCCTCGCCTTCGCCAGCCTGCTCGCCTGTTTCGCACTCGTCGCGACGACGGGGCAGCTGCGCGCCTATGTCCCCGGCCCCTATAGCGTCAGCGTCCCGCTGACTTTCAAAGTCTACGACCCCACTCGCTGGGCGATCATGAACGCGGGGGACTATGAGGACGCGCTGAAACTCGACCCGACGCTTCCCGATCCGGGCAGCGTCGGATGGGCCGACGCGACCGCAACCCCCGGGGTCGATCCCGCAACGCTGCGCCAGGAGGCCTTCGTCGGACCGCCCGCCAAACCCTATGTGTTTCGCGGCGTCACCGCGCTCGACCGCGAACGCGCCCATTATTGCCTGACCTCGGCGATCTATTACGAAGCCGCGTCCGAAAGCGACGACGGTATGCGCGGGGTCGCGCAGGTCATCGTCAACCGCGCCCGCCATCCGAGCTTTCCCAACACGATCTGCGGCGTCGTGTTCCAGGGATCGCAGCGCGCCGGGGTGTGTCAGTTCACCTTCAGTTGCGACGGCGCGATGGCGCGCGCGCCGAGCCGCGACAACTGGCTGCGCGCCAGCCGCATCGCGGCGGCGGCGCTCGGCGGCTATGTCTTTCCCGGCGTCGGCCTCGCAACCCATTATCACACCCAGGCGATCTGGCCGCGCTGGGGCAAGAGCCTGGTGATGACCAACATCGTCGGCGCGCATATCTTCCACCGCTGGCGCGGCCGCTGGGGCATGCCCGACGCCTTTCGCGCGCCGTATCTCGGCCGCGAGCCGGTGCCCGGCCCCTATCTGCCGGTCGCCCAGCAGCTCGCGATCCTGAAGGGCCAGGGCGCCGCGCCGACGGGCCTGCTTCCCGAAGGCAGCGGCACGCTCGCGCCGTTGCCCAACGTCGCCCCCGCGCCGACGCCGCAGGCGATGGCGCAAGGCGAACGCGCGATCGGTACCCCGGTGGCGACACCTGCCGCGCCAGCGAAAACCTATGCAGACCCGCGGCTCAACCAGTCGGGACAGGTCCGCGAGGAATATAACAAGAGCGGAGAGTGGATTCGCTGACCCGTTAGGCCTAGCCTGCCCCCATCACCGACAGGGAGGTTTGTCATGGGACATGTGAAGGGCATCGGCGGGCTGTTTTTCCGGTCGAACGACCCGGTCGCGCTCAAGAGCTGGTATCGCGAGCGCCTGGGCATCGGCGGCGGTTGCAGCGCCGACGAGAGCGTCGCGCCCAACGAATGGGTGTGGAACGTCGCGGCAGGGCCGCTCGTCTTCGAACCCGTCAAGGCCGACAGCGACTATTTCCCAGCCGACCGGCAGCATATGATCAACCTGCGCGTCGACAACCTCGACGCCGTGCTCGCCCCGTTTCGCGCTGCGGGCGACGAGGTGATCACCAAACCCGAATGGGATGACCCGAGCCTCGGCCGCTTTGCACGCGTTTTCGATCCCGAAGGCAATCCGATCGAATTGTGGGAACCCGCGGCGGCGTAAGCGGCATCGACCAACAAAGCCTCGTCATTGCGAGGAGCCGAAGGCGACGCGGCAATCCAGGGTCGCGTAACCCGCCATGGATTGCTTCGCTTCGCTCGCAATGACGATGCTTGAAAGCTTATCGTCCCTGGCTGCGCCAGCGTTTGACGACACGTTCGAGGATCTCGGCCTCACCGCCGGTCTCGCGCCACAGTTTCGAGAAGAGCGGATCGCTCGACGCCGGGCGTTTGTCCTCTTCGAGCGTGTCGAGATAGACGCGGATCGGGATCGACACGCCTTCGCCGCAGATGATGCATTCGCGGTTGCGCAGCGCCGGGATCGAATCGATGAAGCCGCGCGCGCCTTCGGGCATTGCCGCCTTGACGAAATGCTGGTCGCGTTCGTTGTTGAGGCGCATCGAGATGATCGTGCCGCACTGCGACAGCACGCCTTCGGCCAAGTCGGACGGGCGCTGGGTGATCAGCCCCAGCGACACGCCATATTTGCGGCCCTCCTTGGCGATGCGTTCGAGGATCTTGCGGACCGCCTGCCCCCCGCCGACGTCCTTCGCCGGAATATAGCGATGCGCCTCTTCGCAGACGAGCAGGATCGGGCGCTGCGGCTCGCCGCGCGACCAGATCGCATAGTCGAAGGTCAGCCGCGACAGCACCGCGACGACGACGGCGGTGATGTCCGAGGGGACCCCCGACACGTCGATGATCGAAATCGGTCGGCCGTCCGACGGCAGGCGAAAGATCTTGCCGATGAAATTGGCCATCGTGTCGGCGACGAGCATGCCCGAGAACATGAAATTGTAACGCGGGTCGGCGCGCATTTCCTCGATCTTGCCCTTGATCCGCATGAAGGGCGCGCTCGATGACGCCTTGTCGAGCCGCCCCATCTCGTTCTGCAGGATGTTGAGCAGGTCGGAGAGCAGATAGGGGATGGGCGAATCGACCGTGAGCTTGGTCATGCCCTCGGCCAGCCGGTTCTTCTGCCGCGCCATCAGCAGGCACTTCGCGAGCACATCGCAGTCGCCCTGGCGATCGCGGCCCTCGCTAGTGACGAACACCTCGCAATGTTCCTCGAAGTTCATCAGCCAATAGGGCATCGCCAGATTGTCGACGTCGAACAAGGCGCCGGTGCCCTTGAAGGCCGCCGAATATTCGCCGTGCGGGTCGATCATCACGATATGGCCCTGCGGCGCGAGTTCGCAGATCTTGTGGAGGATCAGCGCGGCGCTCGTCGATTTACCGGTGCCGGTCGAGCCGAGCAGCGCGAAATGCTTGCCCAGCATCGCGTCGACATAGAGCGACCCGCGAATATCCTTGGTCGGATAGACGGTTCCGATCTCGACATGCGCGCGGTCGTCGGCGGCGTAGATCTGCTTGAGGTCGGCGCTGGTCGCCGCATAGGCTTGGCTGCCGGGAATCGGATAGCGGGTGACGCCGCGGCGGAAATTGTGGATGCGGCCGGTCAGCTTTTCTTCGTCGCCTTCCCCCAGAAAGTCGATCGAGGCAAGGATCAGCCCTTCGCTGCGCTCGTGCAATTGCTGGTCGCGGATGCTGGCGAGCAGCCAGACATTGCCGACGCGAACCTTGATCTGCGCGCCGACCTGGCCCGCCATGGCGACCGCCGGATCGCCCGAATCCGACAGACGCTGCAGCGCCCCTACGTCGAGCAGAATGCGCGAAGCCGAGCCCGAAATATCAATGACTTCGCCGACCAACAGGTCGTCGCGATGATGTACGGCGGCGGGGTTGACCGGCGCTGCGGTCGCGACGCCGCCAGCCAGCCGGACGTGCTGCACCGGCGCAGCTTCCCCGGCCTTGTACCCGCCACCTTGCATATCCATCAAAACTGCCCCGCCTGTGTCGTTTCGTGACCCCGGACACCGGTATCGCATCTGATGGTAAAGAAAGCGCTTATGATCGGCGAAATCGAGGGGTTAGCGCCGCTTGAAGGCTGCCGACGCCGCATAGCCGAGAAGCAGCGACAGCGCGACCGCGGCCAGCCCATAGAGAAAGCCATGGCGCTGCGCCGCGAGCGCAACGAAGCGTTCGAAACCCGCCTTGCGGATCTCGACGTTGCGCGACGCGACCGCGAGCACACGCCCCTTGCTGATCAGGAAGGTCTCGGCGCGATAGGTTCCGACCGGCACCCGCGCCGGCACCGGAATGCGCGCGCGGTACAACACGCCTTCGCTGATTTCGACCGCCGCCGGATTCTCGTAAAAAAGCCCGAGACGGCGATAAAGGTCGATCAGCCCGTTTTCGAAACGCTCGAGCTTGGCAGCCTCCGAAAAGCCCGTCGGCGACATCGACAGATTGGTAAGGCCGAGCTCGAAGATTGCCGCAGTGCGCTCGTCGACCAGCTGATCGATCGGCCGCGACGAGCCGATCGCGTAGAAGCCGGGCGAGGTACGCAGGCGGATGCTGTTCGCATTGACCCAGATGCCCGCGACGCGTTTCTTTTCGCGCAGGACGATCGGGCGCACCGGCCCCTTCAGCACGACGACGATGTCGGCGCGGTCGTCGGGCAGGCGCTGGCCGGGATAGAGGATCGCGCCGAAGAGCAGCAATTCCTCGCCGGTGAAGCTGTACTGGATGTCGATAGCGCGGCTCGACACATCGGGGACAAGACGCGGATCGTCGGCGCGCGCCGGGCCGGTCGCGAAGAAGGTCGAAGCCAGCAACAGCAGCAAGGCGCAGACGCGGGTCACTGGACCGTGTAGATTTCTTCGGGGCGGATGAAGAGGTCGACCGCCATGCGCAGCGCGACGAGCAGCACGATCACCGCGAGCGCCATGCGCAGATATTCGGGCTTCACCTTTTGCGCGAAGCGCGCGCCGACCTGCGCCCCGGTAACGCTGCCGATCAGCAGCAGTCCGGCGAGCACAATGTCGACCGCGCCGGTGGTCATCGCATGGACCATCGTCGTCGCGATCGTCACGAACAATATCTGGAACAGCGAGGTGCCGACAACGACCTGCGTCCCCATGCCGAGCAGAAAAATCATCGCCGGGACCATGATGAAGCCGCCGCCGACCCCGAGCAGCATCGTCAGCACCCCGACGGCCATGCCGAGCAGCAAGGGCGCGAGCGGCGAAATATAGAGGCCCGAGCGATAGAAGCGCCAGCGCAGCGGCAGGTTGGCGACCATCGGATGGTGCCGTCGCTTGCGCGCCGGGGCCGGCACCCCCGCCTTCATCGCCCGCAGCGCGCTCCACGCCTCGCGCGCCATGAACGACCCGACCGAACCGAGCAGCGCCACGTAAAGAATGTTGATCGTCGTATCGATCTGCCCCCACGCGGTCAGCAGTTCGAACAGCGCCGCACCGATCAGCGACCCGATCAGCCCGCCCGCGACGAGCACCGCACCCATGCGCAGGTCGACCCCGTCGCGCTCGAGATGCGCGAGCGCACCCGACACGCTGGCGCCGGTCACCTGCGTCGCCGCCGATGCCGCCGCGACCGTGGGCGGAATGCCATAGAAGATCAGCAGCGGCGTGGTCAGGAAACCGCCGCCGACGCCGAACATGCCCGACAGGAAACCCACCCCGCCGCCGAGCAGGATGATGACCAGCGCATTGACCGACAAATTGGCGACAGGAAGGTAGAGATCCATGGGCCCCGAATGCGAAAATGCGCCCCGGACGGAGCGGCTGCGCCGACCCTAGACCAGTTTCATGCCATGGGGAATCGCCGCGGCGCGGAAAATCGGGAAAAATCAGAAGTCGGCGGCGAGCGTCAGCGCAAGGCCGCTGTCGGGCTTTGCATCGCCCGCGACGCGCTGCCGCCAGTCGAGCGCGAGGCGGCTGCCCTCGCCGACTTCGGGCAGGCGCAGCGTCAGCCGCGGGCCGACATCGACCCGCCCCGCGCCCGGCTGTACCGACCCCGCCGCGAGCGCGCCGAGATGCAGGCTGGCCTGCGGGTTCCGGGCGATTTCGCGGTCGACGACGACCGCCGCATCGGCAAAACCGTCGCGCCGCCGCGCCCCCACGATGCCTGCCTGTCCATAGGCTTCGAGCCGGAAACGCCGCGGCAAGGCGACATCGCCGACCCCGCCGCTGACCATCGCCGCGAGGGCGGTGCGCCCGCCGCTTCCCGCCGCGACACGCTGCTCGATCGCGACATCGAGCGGCAGGTGCCGGGCCGGAGCGAAAGCAAGGCCGAAGGCGAGTTGGCGCTGGCGCGTTTCGGCGAGCGCGAGCGTCGCGCGGCCATAGGCGCGCACGCGCCCGCTGTCGCCGAAACCAAAAGCGAGCCGCGCGCCGGCCTGGCTGCCGCCGAGCTGGCTCGCCGCGGCGATGCCGCCGGGCGGCGCGTCGCCCGACCCGCTGCGCATATAGGCCCAGCTGCCGAGCGACCAGCCGGCAAGCTGACGCTGCATCCAGAAGGGCTGGCCGCGGCCGGGCGGCGCGGCACGCGCCGGCAGCGGCGCGGTCATCCACGCCGATGCACCGGCCGGAAAGGCGGCAGACGACGCGCCGCCGACCTGCGGCGGCAGCAATCGCGCCATCAGCGCGAGCCGCAAATTGTGGCGATCACCGCCGCCCCATTCGCCGCTGGCCGCGTCGGCATCCGCGACCGGGGTTTGCGGCAGCGGGCGCGACATCCGCTCTTTCTCCCGTCCGCCCGCAGCGATCATCGAAGCCGGCACGGCGCGGGGCGTCGCTTCGGCGGTCGCCCATGGTGCAGGCATGGCCTCGCCCGCCCATGGCGGAGGCGGCATCCCGGGTGGCGACGACGGGATCGCTGGGTTCCAGTGCGCCATCACCCGCACCAGCGTCCAGCCGCCGAGCAGGAGCAACAGGAAACGCAGCGACCGCGCGTCGCGGCGCGTGTGGCCGGCGACGATGACGCCCGTCATCCGTTGCGCCCCGGTGGCAGCGCCGGAACCGGCAGCGCGTCGCGCTCGCCATGCGGTGTCTTGTCCCATACCACCCGCCCCGACCGGAGCATGCGCCAATAGACCGCGACCGCGCGCCGCGCCGCGAGCATCGCGACGATGTTGGCGACAAAGGCGCGCGGGATCGACCGCAGCCCCTGCCGCCAGCCATAGGCGCGCGCCGCGAAATGGCCGCGCATGCCCAGCCGCCAGAGCAGCAATGTCGCCGACAGGCCCATCAGATATTGCAACATCGCCCCCGGCGGACGCGCTTGCCAGCCGAACAACGCATGGCCGATCCAGCCCGCCGCGCCGACGACCAGCGCGGCATAGGCGGCGAGCAGGACAAGCGCCGCGAGCGGGGCACGGCGATCGCGCCACAGCATCCAGCGGGCACGCCAGCCGCCGTCCTGCGGCCCCGCCCAGCCGAGATGGTCCCATCCCGCGAGCGCGATCCCCGCGATCCAGCGCGATTTCTGGCGCACCGCGGTCTCGATCGTTTCGGGGAAAGCGCCGCGCGACACGATCCAGTCGCCCGCGTCGTCGATGGCCGCGACGAACGCGGTGCCAAGGCCATGGGTGCCGACGAGGATCCCGATCTCATAATCCTCGGTCAGGCTGTCGGCGCGAAAGGGCTGACCGCCGCGTTCGATCGACAACAGGGTCAGCGCGTGGCGCGTCAGCGCGCAGCCAACCCCGGCCGAGGGCAGCGGCGCACCGATCCGCGTGCGCAGCGCCAGATCCTTGCCATGCGCCTCGGCGAATTCGTCGGCATAATGGCCCGCGACCCATTGCTGCCCGAGCCCGAGCAGGGGCAGCACCGGAATCTGCACCATCGCATGGCGCGTCAGTTCGGCGCGGTAGAGCGCGAGCTCGCCGCGGTGGACGATATCCTCGGCGTCGTGGAGCACGATGCCCGCGAACCATATGCCCTCGACCCGCTCGTCACCGCCCATCGCCGCCCACAGCCGGTTGAGGTTGTCGCCCTTGGTCGTCGGCCCTTCGGCATCGCCGATCACCAGCCGGAGGCGCGGGTCGCCCGCGACCAGCGGCGACACCGCGAACAGCGTCGCCGCATCGTTGGGATAACAGCCGAGATAGATGCGGAAATCCTCGCCCTGCCACGCGGCGAGCGTCCGCCGGATCATCGCGGGCAGCACCTTCGCCTCGTCCCAGGCCGGAACGAAGATCGCGAGCGGCCCCGCGAGTGGCGCCCGCGGCCGATGATCGCGCAGATAGCGCGGCGCAGCATCGCGGTCGCGGGTGACGAACCACAATATGTCGAAGAACAGATCGTCGAAACCGATGACCAAAATGCCGACCGACGCGAACAGCATCAGTTCGTGGCTGGCCAGCGCGACCAGCATTTCCATCCCTGCGGTCGACAGCCCCATATGCCCCGCCCCCTTGTGACGTCATAGCGCCACAAGCGTCTGGAACTAGTCAAAAACACGCGGCGGGTAAAGGGTGACGCGACCGCCGTCGCACGCTAGGAGAGGCCCCTCCAATCCACCGAAGAAGCCGCTCTCACCCTATGACCCGCCGCTCGACACGTCCCTCCGCCCTGCGCGATTTCCTCGAAAGCGAGAGCGCGGGCGGGATGTTGCTGATCTTCGCGGCGGCGCTGGCGATGCTGATCGCCAATTCGGCCTTCGGCGAGACATATTCCCACGCGATCCATGCGGTGACCGGCCCCGTGCTGTCCGACAAGCTCGGCCCGATGACGGTCCATCTGTGGATCAACGACGGGCTGATGGCGATCTTCTTCCTGCTCGTCGGGCTCGAGATCAAGCGCGAGTTCGTCGACGGCCGGCTCGCCAGCTGGGACCGGCGGCGGTTGCCCTTCATCGCCGCGGCGGCGGGCATGGCGGTGCCGGCGCTGCTCTACATGGCCTTTGCCGGCGGCACGCCGGGCCTCGCGCAAGGCTGGGCGATCCCGGCGGCGACCGACATCGCCTTCGCGATCGGCGTGCTCGCGCTGCTCGGCAAGCGCGCGCCGACCTCGCTCAAGCTGTTCCTCGTCACCGTCGCGATCGTCGACGACATGGGCGCGGTCGCGATCATCGCGCTTTTCTATACCGCCAAGATCAACCTCCTCGCACTCGCGGCGGCGGGAGCGGTCTTCGCCCTGATGTTCGCCTGCAACCGGATGGGGGTCAAAAGCCTGCTCGTCTATCTGCTGCTGTTCGTGCTGCTCTGGTACGCGATGCTGCTCTCGGGCGTGCATGCGACAATCGCCGGCGTCCTCGCCGCGATGGCGATCCCGTTCGAGCGGACGCCCGGCGCCCCCGACAGCGCGACCTCGCCGCTCCATCGCCTCGAACATGGGCTGCACCCGTGGGTCGCCTTCGCGATCGTGCCCTTGTTCGGATTCGCCAATGCCGGGGTCGATATCTCGGGCCTCACCGCCGAACAGATTTTCGCTCCGCTCCCACTCGGGATCGCCGCGGGGCTGTTTTTGGGCAAACAGGTCGGCATCTTCGGCAGCGTCTGGCTGGCCGTGAAATTCAGCATCGCCGGCAAGCTGCGCGGCGCGACCTGGCTGCAAATCTATGGCGTGTCCTTGCTGTGCGGTATCGGCTTCACGATGAGCCTGTTCATCGGCGGCCTCGCCTTCCCCGGCGATGCGCTGCTCATCGAGGAAGCCAAGATCGGTATATTGATGGGTTCGCTGGTTGCCGCGCTCGCCGGTTATGCGGTACTGCGCTTCGCGCCGCTGCACCCGCAGCATGGCGCGGTCGAAGCCAGCTGCGATGACGAAATCGTTGGCGACGGCGACGTCCGCGATACCTCGGAGCCGATTTCCGCATGATGCACTGCCTGCGCTTACCTCTGGCCGTCATGCTGACCGCCTCGACGCTGTCGGGCTGCTATGCGCTCGACCCCGAGATGAAGCGCACGGTCGAGGCACGCAAGACGCAGGACAGCCCCGTCGGCCCGGAGCGCAACCCCGCGCTGCCCGACACTGCTGCGAAAGCCCCGGTGCCGGAAGCAGCGGTGCCGGAAGCAGCGGTGCCCGAAGTCGACGTGCGCCGGGTCGAGGTCGTGCGCGGCATGACCGCGCTGCCGCCGCCTTCCGGGGCGCCGGCCGCCCGGCCCGACGCCAATGGCGAAGAACGGGCGACGATCATTCCGGGCCTCACCGCCCTGCCGCCGCCGTCGGGATCGGCACCCGGGCTGCCCGCATCACCCGACCTGCCCCCGCCGCCCGCGCCCGCCGCCGATTGGCCGGTGCGCTCGGCCGCCACGGTCGACCCCGCCGCCGCGACGCTCGCGGGTCAGACGGTCGACGCCATCGCCACCGCTTATGTCTCGCTCAGCCTCGAAATCGGCACGCACGAAAAAGGCTATATCGACGCCTATTACGGCCCGCAAAGCCTGCTCGACGCCTCGACCGCAGCGCCCCGCGACCAGAAGGCGCTGCTCGTCTCGACCCGCCAGCTGATCGCCAAGCTCGAAGAGATCGCACCCGACCTGTCCGACCCGATCGAGCGCCAGCGCCGCGCCTTCCTCGCGGCGCAGCTCCGCGCCGCCGAGACGCGGCTGATGATGATGGGCGGCGCACGTTTCTCCTTTGCCGAAGAGGCCGAGCGCCTGTTCGGGGTGCGCCCGGTTCTGAAGCCGCTCAAAAGCTATGACGCGGCGCTCACCACGGTCGACGCGCTGGTTCCCGGCGAAGGCGCGCTGGCGACGCGGGTCGAGGCCTATCTCGACCGCTTCACCATCCCCAAGGACAGGTTGCAGGGGGTGTTTGAGGCCGCCATCGCGCGCTGCCGCGGGCGCACCGTCGCGCATGTCGCGCTGGCGCCGGGCGACAGTTTCGAATTGCAGTTCGTCACCGGCAAAAGCTGGAGCGGCTATAATTATTACCAGGGCGGCTATCACAGCATCATCCAGGTCAACACCGACCTGCCGATCCGCTTGTCGCGCGCGCTCGACCTCGGTTGCCACGAGGGCTATCCCGGCCACCATCTGCTCAACATGAAGCTCGAGGAGCAAATGGTGAAAGGGCGCGGCTGGATCGAGTATAGCGTCTATCCGCTGTACAGCCCGCAGAGCCTGATCGCCGAGGGCACCGCGAACTACGGCATCGATCTCGCCTTCCCCGGCCAGACGCGCCCCGACACCGAGCGTGACGTGCTGATGCCGCTCGCGGGCATCGAGCCGCCGTCGGACGACCGCTATTGGCAATTGCTCGACGCGATGAAGGCGCTGACCGGGGCGCGGCTGACGATCGCCCAGCAATATCTCGACGGCGTCATCGACCGCGCCACGGCGGTCCAGCTCACCGAAAAATATCTGCTCGTCTCGCCGGCGCGCGCCGAACAGTCGGTCAGCTTCACCGACCAATATCGCAGCTATGTGATCAACTATGGGCTCGGCGAGGAAATCGTCCGCGCCTATATCGAGCGCGGCGCCCCCGACCGCGACGAAATCTGGCGCCGCTTCGCGCTGATCATCGGCGAGCCGACCCTGCCCTCGGACCTGCTGGCGCGATGAAGCGCGCGGCGCCCTTGCTGTGGCTCGGCCAGTCGGGTTCGCCGAGGCGTCCCCCGGCGGGGGTCGCGCCGCGCGGCTGAACACCTTCGGCGCGCCACGACGCGCGCCGTCCGTTCCTCCGTGCCATTTTCGCAAGGGATAAGCCCATGCTCGACAAGACCGAAACCCACCGCCGCATCGAAACCCCCGACATGAAGGATTATGGGGTCTATCTCGCGGTCGACCGCCTGCTGCTCTGCCAGAAACCGCTCGCCGAACTTTGCACCCCCGACGAATTGCAGTTCCAGATCGTCCACCAGGTCGAGGAATTGTGGATGAAGCTGATGGCCTTTACCCTCACCGAGATCGACGGCCATATGGCCGCGGGCGAGACGATGCGCGTGCTCAGCCTGTTCGACCGGGTCAATCGCATCATGCGGATGATGACCGACCAGTTGGGGCTGCTCGAGACGATGAGTCCTTTCGACTATCAGTCGATCCGCCTCCAGCTCGGCAACGGGTCAGGGCAGGAAAGCCCGGGTTTCCAGCTGCTCCTCACGTTGCCACAGCCGTTATGGGCGCGCTACAAGGCCGCCTATCTCGACCCTGCGGGCCGCAGCGTCGCCGACGTCTACGACACCGGCTACAAGCATGACGAAGCCTATATGGTCGCCGAGGCGCTGGTCGAGTTCGACGAATTGTTCCAGCTGTTCCGTGCCCATCACATCACCCTGATCCACCGTTCGATCGGCATGGGGTCGAAGTCGCTGAAAGGCCGTCCGGTCGAACTGCTCAACGCCGGCGCGCGGCACCGTTTCTTCCCCGAGCTCTGGGACATCCGCGCCGAGATGACCGACCGCTGGGGCGCCGAATATGGGGTCAAGCGCGACAGCATCAGCGGCGGCACGGCGGGGCACGGGAGCGGGCTGTGACCCCCGCGCTGCTCCAGCCCGCGGTCGCGGCGCGCTTCCACCTGCCGCCCGGCAGCGTCTATCTGAAGAGCCATAGCGTCGGCTGCCAGCCGCGCGCCGCCGCCGATGCGCTGCAGGCGCGGCTGCTCGATCCGTGGCGCGAGACGGGCGAGGCCTGGCCGCACTGGCTCGACGCGATCGACGACTGGCGCGCGGCGCTCGGGCAGCTGGTCGGCGTCGAGGCGCGCGACCTGTGCCCAGCAACCAATGTCAGCGCCGCGCTGTCGCGTTACCTGTCGGCGCTTGGACAGGCCACCCGCCGCCGCACGATCCTGCTCGCACCGAGCGCCTTCCCGACGATCGGCTATGTCGCGAGCGGGCTGGCGGCGGCGGGCTGGACGACGCGCTATTTGCCCGTCGATACCGACGTGCGCGATCCGGCGAGCTGGACCGCAGCGCTCGACGACAGCGTCGCGCTCGTCGTCGCGATGCATGTCAGTTCGAACAGCGGCGCGCTGACCGATATCGCGGCGGTGGCGCGCGCCGCCAAGGCCGCCGGCGCGCGCTGCGTCGCCGACTGCGCGCAGTCGGTCGGCATCCTCCCCGTGAACCCCGCTGCATGGGGCGCCGATGCCGTGATCGGCACCAGCGTCAAATGGCTGTGCGGCGGCCCCGGCGCGGCGTGGCTGTGGGTTGCCCCGCACGACCGGACGGCGCTCGACCCGATGGAGCGCGGCTGGTGGAGCCACGAAAATCCCTTCGAGATGGACATCGCCGACTTTCGCTACGCCCCCGACGCCCGGCGCTGGTGGGGCGGCACCCCCGATGTCGCGCCCTTCATCCTGTCGACGGCGGGGATCGGCGAGATCGCGGCGATCGGCGTCGATGCGATCGGCGCGCACAATCGCACGCTGCAAGCAATGCTGCGCGACGCGCTGGAACCGAAGACCCCCGGGTGGAGCTGGGCCGAAGGCGCTGTCGGCGGGACGCTCTGCATCGATACCGGCACCGACCAGCCGCGCGTTGCCGAGGCGCTCGACCGGCACGATCTTCGCGCCGATTTCCGCGGCACGATCCTGCGTCTGTCGTTCCATGCCTATAATGGCGTCGCCGATGTGGAGCGGGCGCTCGCCGCGCTCGGCTAGATATCGACGACAATCTTGCCGAAATGCGCGTTGGCGATCTGGTGACGGAAGGCGTCGCCGAGCCGTTCCAGCGGGAAATGATCGCTGATCACCGGCCGGATGCCATTCGTCTCGACGCCGTCGATCAGCGCGAGTTGCTGCGCACGGCTGCCGACGGTCAGCCCTTGCACCCGCAAATTCTTGCCCATCAGCAGCGCGGTCTGCACCGGTCCGGCGATGCCGGCCAGCACGCCGATCAGCGCGACATGGCCGCCGACGCGCGCCGCGACCATCGACTGGTCGAGCGTACCCGCGCCGCCGATTTCGACCACCGTGTCGACTCCGCGCCCGCCGGTCAGTTCGAGCGCCTTCGCGCCCCATTTCGGCTCTTCCTTGTAGTTGATCAGTTCGTCGGCGCCGAGCGTCTTCAGCTTGTCGAGCTTCGCATCGGACGAGCTGGTCGCGATCACCTTCGCGCCCGCCGCCTTGGCGAATTGCAGCGCGAACACCGACACCCCGCCGCTGCCCTGGATCAGCACGGTCGAGCCCGGCCGGGTCGCCCCGTCGACGAACAGCGCGCGCCATGCGGTGAGGCCCGCGCAGGTCAGCGTAGCCGCCTCGGCCGCCGACCAGCCCTGCGGCACGCGGGTGAACCAGTGCTGCGGGGTCACCACCACCTCGCGCGCATAACCGTCGATGCCGTCGCCCGGCACTTTGGCAAAGGCACTGGCGGGCGGTGCGCCGTCATTCCATTCGGGGAAAAAGAGCGATACGACCGGGTCGCCGACCCGATAGTCTGTCACGCCCTCACCCACCGCCTCGACCGTCCCTGCGCCATCGGACATCGGGATGCGCCCGGCGGCGGTCGGGATCATCCCGGCGACGACGGCAAAGTCGTGGAAGTTGAGCGACGACGCCGCCAGCCGGACGCGGATCTCGCCCGGACCCGGATCGCCCGGATCGGCGAGGGTGGCGACCGCCAGACTGTCGAGCGACGAGGGCGCGCCGAGGCGCATGGCCTTCACCATGAAGTATCTCCTGAAAAGCGGCTCCGCCGCGCTATTTCTGAAAGCAGCCGTAGCTCGCCGTACCGCTGCCCAGCGCGTCGGCGATCCGCACCGAGCAATCCCATTCCTCGGGCGCTGCGCCCTCGGCCTGGATCGTCGCCTTGCCTTCGAAGCTGCCATCGGCCTGCGCGCTGAGGTCGGCCTTGAGCACCTTTTCGCCGACGGCCGCCTTGCGCTTGGTCAGATAGGCCTCGGCATCCTTGGCGGTCGGCGCCTTGTTGGCGGGCGCGGCATCGCCGCCGCACGCGGAGAGCAGCAGCGCGGCGGCGAGCGCCGCGCCTGCCCCGATCGACGCGCGCCTCATTCGGCGGCCATCGCCAGTTCGACGCGCTGCGGTCCGCGGATCACGCCGCCGGGGGTCGGCCCCTGCATCGCGCCGTCGCGGAAGGTAACTTCGCCCGACTTGATCGTCGCGACATAGCCGTCGGCCTTTTGCAGCAGGCGCTTGCCGCCCGCGGGCAGGTCGAAAGCAAGCCAGGGCTTGCCCAGCTTGATCGCGTCCATGTCAATGACGTTGAGGTCGGCGAGATAGCCCGGCGCGAGCACCCCGCGATCCTCCAGCCCGTACAGCACCGCCGTGTCGCGGCACTGGCGCTTGATCGCATGTTCCAGCCCGATGCGGTTGCCGTTGCGGTCGCGCACCCAATGCTGGAGCATGAAGGTCGGCGACGCCGCGTCGCAGATCGTCCCGCAATGCGCGCCGCCGTCGGACAGGCTGTTCACCGTATCGTCGGCGGCCTGCAGGTCCTCGAGGAAATTGAGATTGCCGTCGCGGTAGTTGAGGATCGGGAAATAGATGAAGCCCTTGCCGTCGTCCTTCATCAGCAGGTCATAGGCATATTCGGACGGCGTCACCCCCGCCGCAGCAGCGCGATGCGCGATGCTTTCGTCCATCCGCGGCTCATAGTTGAAGTCGGGGTCCATCTCGAAATGGACCGGCCAGCCCTCGGCGACGACCTTCAGAAAGTCGAGGATATCGCTTTCGGGCCAGATATTGGCTTCCTGCGTCATGCGGGTGCGGAACGCCGGGTCCTTCAGATGCGCGAGCTGCTGCTCCCACGGCAGGTCGATGATTTCGTTCCACGCCGGCTTGAAGCGGAACGGATGCACCGTGCCCTGCCACGCCATGATCACGCCATTGCCGCGCAGCGCGATCTGCGCGACGATGTTCGCGCCGGTCGCGTTCTGCTTGCGCATCTCCTCGATCTGCTCTTCCAGCGGCAATTCCTTGGCGATCGACTGGAGCGCGGCGAAGGTCACCGGCAACCCGGTTTCGCGGCTGAGGTCGCCCATCCACTGAAACTCGTTCCACTCGCGCTTCATGTCGCTCGCCATCTCGAACACGCCATACCCGACGCGCCCCATCGCGCGGCCGATCGCGACCAGTTCCTCTGCGGTCGCGGTGGTGCCGGGAACGAGTTCGCCGTCGATCGACTTGTGGAGCACGGTGCGGCTGGTCGAAAAGCCGAGCGCACCCGCGCGTACGCCTTCCTCGACGATGCGCGACATTTCGGCGATGTCCGCCTCGGTCGGGATCGCGCCGGGCTTTTCGCGGTCGCCGAGCACATAGGCGCGCACCGCGCCGTGCGGAACGTGGCACGCGACGTCGACGGTGCGCGGCAGCTTTTCGAGCGCGTCCATATATTCGGGGAAGGTCTCCCAATCCCACGACATGCCTTCGGCGAGCGCGGTGCCCGGAATATCCTCGACGCCTTCCATCAGCGAGATCAGCCATTCGTGGCGGTCGGGCTTGGCGGGGGCGAAGCCGACGCCGCAATTGCCCATCACGACCGTGGTGACGCCGTGCCAGCTCGACGGCGCCATTTCGGCGTCCCAGGTCGCCTGCCCGTCATAATGGGTGTGAACATCGACGAAGCCCGGGGTGACGACCTTGCCGGCGGCGTCGATTTCCTCGCGCCCCTTGCCCAGATTCTCGCCCACCGCGACGATCCGGTCGCCGTCGATCGCGATGTCCGCGACAAAGGCGTCGCCGCCCGTTCCATCGACGACGGTGCCGCCGCGAATCACCAGATCATGCATGTCCACTCTCCCGATTTTTTCGTTTCAGGGAGAAACCTATCACGGATATTCGATATGCCAAGGCCTCGCGACCGGAGGACAATCAGCCGGGCGGCACATCGCGAAGGAAGGGTGAAAGCAGCTGCCGGTCCCAGCGGTCGGCATCGCGATCATGCGTGGGTCCCAGTCCCAGCGTCTCGACGCGTTCGACATGGGGATCGCGCCAGGTGCCGAAGAGGCGGTCCCAGACGGTAAAGAGCGAGCCATAATTGCTGTCGGTCTGCGCCTGCCGGCTGCTGTGATGGATCAGGTGGACAGCGGGGGTCGCGAACAGCCAGGTGGCGGCGCGCCAGACACGCCCCTCGGCACGAATATTGGCGTGCTCGGCGATACCCGCGACGATAAGCACGAGTTCAGCGATCGCGACCGCCGTCGGCGGCAGCGCGAACAGCCAGATCGCCGGCAGCGCGCACAGGAACGACACGAACTGCTCGACCGGATGATGGCGGAACCCCGTCGTCGCATCGACCCCGGTGTCGCTGTGATGGACGCGATGCAGCCGCCACAGCCAGCCGATGCGGTGCGAGGCGCGGTGGGCCCAATAGGCCGACAGGCTGCGCAGCAACACCGTCACAAGCACCGCGAGCGCGAGCGGCGCGGACGGTAGCGGCAGGGGCGCCGTCCCTTCTCGTCCGGCCCATGCGGCAAAGGCGATCAGGCTGACCGGCACGAGCGCGGCGAGCAACAGGCCGAGGATACCGAGCAGCAAATTGGTCGCCGGGCGCCGCAACCCCGCCCCCGCATCGTCGCGCGTGCCGAACAGCGCCTCGGCGCAGGCAGCCGCAACGAAAGCGCCGGCCATCACAAAGGGCGCCCACGCCATCACCTCCCGTGCGAATATCTGCTCCATCGTGCCAAGCGGTAAAGCCGCTTGCCGCCGTGGCAAGCGCTCGCTACGATTCCGGCACGACGTTATTTTTCCGAGGGGCTTCGATCATGCGCGCATTGGCCGTCACCATTCTTCTTGCCATCCCGACCGCCGCCTTTGCCGGCGTTGCCCCGACCCCCGGCCCCGAAGCCGGCGTCGGTGCCGCAGCGATGGCGGCCGTCGCCGCGGGCTATCTGTTCCTGAAGCGCCGTCGCAGCCGCTAAACCGGCGATGACCGCAGCGGCGGCGGTTTCGCCGCGACGGATCGAGCGCAGTGTCGTTTTCGCCGCCGCGTTGCTAATCGTCATCGCATCGGCGCTGACCACACGCATCGGCGCGGCGGTCGCGCATCGCGGCCTCGTCCCGTCGCTTTTCGAATTGTTCGGCGTCAGCGCGATCGTCTGGTTCGCCGCCTTCGCGATATGCGCGATCGCGCGCGACAATGATGGCCGATCGGCCTGGCGGCGCGGCGACGCGCCGGTCCTCGCCGCGATGGTCGGCGCGGCGCTGCTGCCGCTCCCCGCGCTCGGCGCGGCGGCGGTCTTTGGCGCAGGCGCATGGCTGGCGCTGCGCTCCGAACCGGCATCGGGCGCGCGGCGGATCGGACTGGTTGCACTGGCTCTCAGCGCCCATCTGCTCTGGGGTCCGCTAATCCTGAAGCTGCTCGGCAGCGAGTTGCTCGCCTTCGATGCGCAAATCGCCGCGCTGTTCGCGGGCGGCAATGCCGACGGCAACATCTTCGGTCAGGCGGGATCTCAGGCTTTCACGGTCGGCCAGAACTGCTCGTCGCTGACCAATCTCTCGCTCGCCGGGGTCCTCGCGGTGACGCTGGCGCAATTGTTCGAACTGCGCTTCGATCGCCGTCTCGTCATCGCCACGCTAATCGCGATGCTCGGCACGATCGTCGTCAACGGCATCCGCCTCGCGACGATCGCACGCCATCCCGACCTCTACGACTATCTGCACGGCGGCGCGGGGATGATGTTGTTCGGCTGGGCCTCGCTGCTCGTCACCGCCGCGATCGTCGGCACCGCCGTCGCGCGTCACCCCGATTTTGCGGCGCGCTGATCGCATCCTGATCGGCGCGGCGCTGCTCGCCGTGGCGCTTGTCGCGGCGAAATTGCTGTGGCTGCCGCGCAACGTCTACCCCGATCGCGAACGGCTGGCGGCGGCGATCGAGACGCGGCTCGCCACGGCGGGCCTGACGAGCAGCCGGCCGTGGGAAGCGGCACCCTTTCGTATCCGTGCCGCCGGCGGCGCCTGTACGATGATCGTCCAGCAACTCGACGTCGAGGCGGCGGAAAAGAGCATTTTCGCCGAACGCGCACGCACCATCGGTCCGGTGCGCTATCTATATGGCGATGGCGTGCGGACCGATTTCCCACGCACCGGCACGGTGCTGCGCGACCAATATCAGCGGCAGGCGGCGCGGCTCGGCCTGTCGGTCGCGATCGACCCGATCATCGGCGTCGCCGCGTCGCCCGGCTGTCCAGATCCGGCGGCGCTGCTCGCGGGCCTCAAGCTCCGGCCGCGCGCCGGACCGCCCGCGCTGCCCTGACCGATTTCGCGCGCCAGCACCCCGGCGAGCCGTTAGAGTCGCGCGATACCAGCAAGGAGTCGATGCCATGAACCGCAAGCTCGCCGCCCCCTTCGCCCTCGCGCTGCTGCTCGCGGGATGCGTCGCCGACGGCGCCGCGCCGCCACCCACCGCCGATTATGCCGCGACGCTTGCCGACCCCGCCCGCCCCGCGACCGATCGCGAGCGCGACGCGGCGCGCAAACCCGCCGAACTGCTTGCCTTCGCCCAGATCGCGCCGGGCGAGGCGGTCGGCGACTATGTGATGGGCGGCGGGTATGTCACGCGACTGCTCGCCGCCGCGGTCGGCCCCGAGGGCAAGGTCTATGCCTTCCAGCCCGCCGAATTCATCGCCTTCAAGAAACAATATGGCGACGATCAGGCGGCGGTCGATGCCGCCTATGCCAATGTCGACGCGGTCGGCGGGGCGTTCGCCGCGCCCGCCTTTCCTGTGCCGCTCGACACGATCATCACGGTGCAGAATTTCCACGACCTCTACCTCAAACCCTTCCCCGAAGGGACCGGCGCCCGGGCGAGCGCGGCGCTGTTCGCGGCGCTCAAGCCGGGCGGGACGCTCGTCGTCGTCGATCACAGCGCCGCCGACGGCAGCGGCACGACCTTGTCCGACAGCCTGCACCGGATCGACCAGGCCGCGGTGGTCGAAGCATTGACCCGGGCGGGTTTCAGGCTTGATGCGACGAGCGACATCTATAAACGCCCCGACGACCCGCGCACCACGAACGTCTTCGACCCCGCCATTCGCGGCAAGACCGACCAGTTCGCGCTACGCTTCCGCAAACCGAAATAGGGACCAACATGGCCGACGATGATTATGTCTATGACGAAGCGAGCGGCGAATGGATGTCCGCAAGCGATATCGCGGCGCGCGATGCTGCCGCATCGGCAGGTCCCGAGGTGCGCGACGCGGTCGGCAATCTGCTCGCCGACGGTGACAGCGTGGCGCTGATCAAGGATTTGACGGTCAAAGGCGCGGGCCAGACGCTCAAGGTCGGCACGGTGATCAAGTCGATCCGCCTGACCGGCGACGCGCAGGAAATCGACTGCCGCCACGACGGCATCAAGGGGCTGGTGCTGCGCGCGGAGTTCGTGCGCAAGCGCTGACGCGTTAGTGCTGCGACGGCGGCTTTTCGGCGCTCCAGTTCGGGCGCGCCGCGTCCATGCCGGCGACGACCTTGTCCCAATAGGCCTCGGTCCGCCCCTGGAACTTCATGTCGAACGCATCGACGGTGCGGAACTCGAGCACCTCGACCCCCTCGGGTCCGGGCTTGTAGGTATAGGGGACGTCGCGCCCGACGAAGAAGCCGTCGCCCGCGCCCAGTTCCTCGGTGCCGAGTTTGAGCGATCCGGCGATGATATAATAGAGGCAGTCGGCGTCGTGGCTGTGCAGCGGCAGCGCGAAGCCGCTTTTGAACCAGGCATAGGTCAGGCTCATGTGCGGCAGCGCGAACAGCACTTTGGTGACATTGCCCTCGTCCACCCCGGCCGCGACCCAGCGGCCGATGCCCGCCTCGACGATCGGGGTCAGCCCCACGAGCGTCATCTTTTCGGTCTCGTTGAGGTCGGGGGCATCGATGCCCCGATAGACGCGGAACGGCGCTGCGTCCGGCTTACGATCGGCCTCGGCCATGGCTCTCTCCTCTTCCCGTTTTGATTTGCGACGTATCATGCCGCAACGGGAGGAGGAGAGTCCATAGCCCGGTCAGATTTTGCCCAGCGTTTCCCGGCGCGGTCCGAGATAGCCGAACAGATAGGCGCCAACCTTGCGCATCTGGATTTCCTCGGCCCCCTCGGTGATCCGGTAACGACGGTGGTGGCGATAGATATGCTCGAACGGTTTGTGGCGCGAATAGCCGATGCCGCCATGCACCTGCATCGCGCGGTCGGCGGCTTCGCAGCACAGGCGGTTCGCCCAGTAATTGCACATGCTGACCTTGTCGGACAGGTTCCGCTCGATTTCCTTGTGCGGCATATTGTCCATGTCCCACGCGGTCTTGCGGATCAGCAGGCGCAGCATTTCGGCCTGCGTCGCCAGTTCGACGAGCGGGAACTGGATCGCCTGGTTCTTCGCCAGCGCCTCGCCGAACGGCTTGCGCTCGCGCGCATAACGCACGCTTTCCTCGATGCAGAAGACCGCCGCACCCAGCGACGATGCTGCCTGCCGGATACGGTTCTGGTGGACGAAGCTCTGCGCAATCGACAGCCCGCCGCCGACCGGGCCGAGCCGCGCGCTGTCGGGGACCCACACATCGGTGAAGGTCATGCGCGGGTGGTCGGTCGGCATGTTGAAGGTCCACATATATTCGTCGACCGTCATCCCCGGGGTGCCGGTGGGCACCAGCAGGCAGGAGATGCCTTTCGCGTCGCCGTCCTCACCGTCGGTGCGGCAGAAGGTCGCGCAGTGGGTTGCGACATGCATGCCGGTGATCCACATCTTGCGCCCGTTGATCAGCCAGCCCTCGACCCCGTCGCGGGTCTCGCGCACCGCGCGCGTTTCCATATGCGTCGCGTCCGACCCGTGATCGGGTTCGGTCAGGCCGAAGGCGGTGCGGCGCTTGCCCTCGAACCCGCCGAGGATGAACTCCTGCTTCTGCTCCTCGCTCGTCGCGAATTGCTCGAACATCTGGACGAAGGGGAAATTGCCAACGATGCTGTGCTCGTTCTGCAGGTCGTTGTGGAGACCGAGGCCCTTAGCGGCGAAATGCTCGCGGATCACCGCCATCCACAGGTTCGACCCGTCCTTGCCGCCGTACTTCTTCGGCGCCGAAAAGCGCCAGTGGCCCGCGGCATCGGCCTTGCGCGTGGCCGCCTTCAGCAATTGTTCCCAGTCGTGGCGCGGCAGGCCCTGATTGTCCCAGTCGGTGCGGCTATGTTCGCGGCGGTGGTCGAAGAAACGGATATTGTCGTCAGCGAGTTCGAGCGGCTTGATCTCCGCCTCGATGAAGGCGTCGAGTTCGTCCAGATAGGCCTGCAAATCGGCCGGTACGGCAAAATCCATGTCTCTCTCCTTTGGCTGTCGCCCCTGCCTTGCCAGCGTTCGGCGAGCCGCAAAAGCGCAAAATGCTTCGTAGACTAATCTTCTTGGACCTGCGCCCGCCAATGCCGCTTTTCGAGCTTCCGCAGGTTGGCTGCGTCTTTCAGCCGTTCGAGATAATGTGCGAGCAGCAGCAGTTCGTCGTCATCTTCCCGCCCGTCATATTCGCGCGGATAGATGGCGTTGCCGTAGTTCCGGACGCATTTTTCGGGGGTGTCGTCGACAATCAGCATCTGGTCGAGCGTCCAGCCGAAGCGTTTGAGCTTGGCGAGCGGCTTCAGATAGTGGCGGTGGTTCCACGGATCGAAGAAGGTGTAGTCATCATCGTCGCGTCGCACCCGGCTGAAGCTTGCCTTGCTTCGACCCCAAATGAATTCGAGCCGCCCCGGATCGGGAACGATCAGTTTGGCAACCGCCTCGACATATTCGTCCGACGCCGACGACCAGATCCCAACCGAATAATGCTCAAAACAGCTTGCCAGAAACGCGTCCAGATGCGGCCGCCGATACACATGATAGCCATAGACCCTATGGTCAGCGGCCCGGTGCAGCGATGTCTCGCTGGCATGAATGAGAGTTTCGTCCAGATCGAGGACGAGCAGATGGCGCCGCTTATTGAGAGGTAGGTTGTTCATTGTGATTTGGAGACCGGTATCTCAATCTCCACCTCCGCCGCAACCGCTGCCGCATCCACTGTCGCCGCCGCAGCTGCTGCCGCAGCTGCCGCTCGAATTGGAGCCCTCGGGCGAGTTGTGCGGGTTGCGCAGCTGATAGAAGGCGGCGAGTTCCGATCCGGCGAGGACACCGGTGCCGAACAGCGCGACGGCGAGGTCGCTTTCGCGCCGCGTCGGTGCGCGCCGCAGCCGTTGATGCGCGCGGCGCGCGTCCTTGACCGCCGCGCGGCCGGCGCGCGTCTGGTCGCTGACGAAGCGCCAGCGGATCGCCAGCGGGATTAGCGTCAGCAGCATCAGCAGCGACAGCACGAAAAGCGGGCCGCCCCGCGCGATGTCGGCGAGCAGTCGGATCGCGCCGAACAGCAACAGCACCGCATAGGGCGCGATCGCCAGCAGCCGCAGGCGACGGTGCTCGTCGGGATCGAGCAGCAGGCCTGCTGATTCGAGCCGGCGACGCAGGGCGACCGTTTCGGGCTGCAACGCCGCAACGATATGGTCCCAGCCGAACGGCGAGCGCAGCGCGAGGATCGCGCGCTCAGCGCCCGAGGACGCCGCCCCGTCCGCCGTGCGGAAAATCTTGCCCTCGACCGCGATCGCACCCGACGCGACGGCGCGCGTCGCGACGGTGTCGGCAAAGCGCGCCCCGCGGCCGGCAAGATAGGCGAGGCTGTCGGGGTCGTGCAGTCGCTGCACCCGGCCCGCAGGACGAAGCAGCCGCGGCAGCAGCCAGGCGACCGGTCCGACGATCATCAACAACAGGAAATATATGCCGATAAAGGCCAGCGGGTCCCAATCGAGCGGATTCATCTCCGGCGCATCCTCATCCCCATGCCCACAGCGCGACCCCGGCCAGCGCTATCACAGCCGCGGCGGTGGCGCCAAGGCGAAGGGTGCGGCGCGGCACGATCCACACATCGGCGAGCGCGACGCGGCGCGCGTGCGGGTCGACATGAAAGCGCCGCCACGCCGAGGGCCAGATTTTTTCGGGCGGAAGGGCGCCGAACAGCCGCTCATAGCTCGCCAGCGTTTCGGCGTAATAATGGGCATAACGCCGGCCTTCCTCGGCGCCGCCGCTGGTCGGGCCATGGTGGAGCGGCGCCGCCAACACCTGCCCGCACAAGCGATCCCAATAGTCGCGGCTATAGGTAAGGTGCAGGTGCCACGCCTGGTCGACCGCGTCGGACGGCACGACCATATGGCCCGCGGTCATGGCGAGGAACAGGAAGCGGCGATATTCGTCCATCACCGTTTCGGAAAAAGCGGCGGACCAGCCATTTTCGCGGGCCAGCCGCGCCTCGAAGGTCAGGACGGCGTCGGCGGGACCGACGCGATACTCGCGAAGGACAATCCAGAGCGGATGCTCTGTGGCGATCATCCGCCCCAGAGGCTGCGCGCCGCGCCGAGCGCGGCATATTTGGGGCTGTCGACCGCGCATTTGTCGATCGCCGCGCGTCGCAACTTCGCAAGCAGGCCGGGTTGGGCGAGCGTCGTCGTCCCCGCCATCAAGGCGGCGGACAAGGCCGCATCCTCGGCGCGCGTCCCGGCGTCTAGGTCGCGCATCACGATGCCCAGCGCGTTCATCGCGACCACCGCTTCGAACTTGGCATGGCCCTCGGCGCGCGGCTTGATCGCACCCTCGATCCAGTCGCGCACCGCCTGCACGATTTCGCGGTTGGTCGGCTCGCCCGCCGGTGCGGCGGCGGCGGGCGGCGATGCCGGCAGCGCGCGCGCGCGTTCGGCCTCGGGCGCTTCCTCTTCGAGCAGGAGCACGAGGTCGAGTTCCTGTTCGGCGGTGCGCCGCCCGACGACGACGCGCTCGACCGTGGTGTCGGCACCGCTGCGCCAGGCCTGCCCCATCTGCAAACAGCCGAGTGCCCACCACAAGGTGCGATAGACCAGCCAGAAGCGGAAGCGGGTGCGGTCGACGGGGGTGCCGCCGGCGGCTTCATAGGCCGCGAAATATTCGTCGAGGCTGCCGACCCCGAAGGCGGGGTTGTCGAGCCGGCCGAAACGCCACACGGTCATGCAGCCGAAAGCGAGGTCCTCGTGCGCGTCGCCGCGATGCGCGAGTTCCCAGTCGAGTACGACCGCAAGGCCATCGGCATCGACCATGATATTGCCCATGCGATAGTCGGCATGGACGAGCACCGGCGGCGCCGGTTCGGACAGATGATCCTCGCACCATTTGATCGCGAGCGCGATCGCCGGCCGGTCGCCGCCATAGGTCAGGAAGCGCGCCTTCAATTCGGCGAGCGCCGCGGCGGTGTCCATATGCGGGATCGCGTCGGGAATGGTTTCGGCGGGGATCGCATGGATGCGCGCGAGTTCGCGCCCCAGGTCTGCGACGAGCGATGGCGGCGGGCTCGCGAGAATCTTCGCCGGGTTCACCTCGGCGATCACGCGCTTCATCACATAGCCGGTGCCCATGCCGTCGCCGTCCGCCAGCACGCCGACGACTTCGGGCGCCTTCACCCCGGCGGCATGCGCGGCCATCACCAGCGCCGCTTCGGTTACATGGCCATAGGGGCGGTCCGCCATATATTCGGCCGACGGCGCGCGGCGCAGCACATAGGGTTCGCCCGCGAAATCGAACGCCCAGCTTTCCATGTTCGCGCCCCCCGACAGGCGGCCGAGGCCCGAGAGCGTTCCGGGGCCGACGGCGCGGGTCATGAAAGCGGCGAGCAGGGTGTCGAGATCGGTCATTACTTTCCGATGCTAAGCTTTTCGGATCACCGCAAGCCGTTTTCGGCTTTCAACGAACGAAGTGCGCCTACACGGGCGGTCAGAACTGGAACTGGACCGCGTTGACATAATAGGACGCCAGCGGCTGCCCGTCCTTGTCGAGCGCTGGCTCAAAGCGCGCACGGCGCATCACGCCCTTGCACACCGCATCGTCGAATGGCTTGCCGTTGGTCGAGCGCTGGATATGGCAAGCGGTGGGAACCCCATCGGCACCGACCGACAGCCGGAAACGCACAAGACCCGGTTGGCCCTTCGCGAGCATGGCGGGTGGATAGTCGTTGCTGTTCAACCATTTTCCCGGCGATCCGACCGGCATCGCCGACCGCGACCGTTCGCGGTGCCGCGCCGCGTCGATTCCCCAATGCTCGAGCAACTCGTCGGTGCAGCTGTTCATCGCGGTAAAGGCGGCTTTCATCGGCCCCGTCTTCAACCGCACCGGCTGGCGCAGCGGCCGTCCGATCAGCAGGCTGGCCGCCGCGGCCTTGTCGGCCTCGCTGATGGGTCCCGCCGAATCGGGATAATAACCATGCTTGGCGGCAAAACGGCCGTCGTCGGTCGAATAGGGGCGGATCCGGATGTTGCCGCTGAAAATCCAGGCCGGCATATCGTCGCCAACCGTCCCCGGGAAAAACTGGAGCTTCTGCTCGCCCAGCTCGCCGAATGTGATCGACGCTTCGTCCTTGCCGCCTGGCCCGTCGAGAATCGCCCCCGCCAGCGTCAACCGAAAGCCGTCGCCCGGCTCGCCCTGTTCCATCGACAGGATGACCCGCTGCTTGCCCTCGCCGAAAAAACGCGCCAGCCGACAATAATCATCGGCATAAGGCACATTCCACGGGGTCGTCGGCGCGAGTTCGACCGGCGCCTTCTCGGCCGCCATCGACGGCGCCGCCACGATCAGCGAGGCAAGGCCCGCCATTCCCATCCTGCTTCCCATGGCGCGATGCTACACCGCTGTTTTGGCGCGCGCAATCCGGCGGCGGACCTTAACGCCGCAAGCGGCCCTTCGTCCGCCGGTCGTGCCATTTCGCCGCGAAGTGCAGCCCCCACGCCAGCGGCACCGCGGCGAGGAACCAGCCCCATTGGATGCTCTCGATCATCGTGTCGCCGCCTAGATGCCCGAACATCGCGAGCAGGATCACCGGCGCGATGACGACATAGACCCCGATCTGATACCAGTTATGGCCGCTCGCGATATTCTGCGGATCGATNGGCAGCGGCGCGCGCGCCGCGACCGCCGCCTCGATGGCGTCGCGCCGCTCGCGCCAGCCGCCGATATAATCCCACGCCTCAATCCCGATCGTGCCGGCCTCGACGATGAAGATCGCGAGGCCGATCGCGGGGCCATGAAAGCGCGGCTCGATCGCGAGCAGGTCGAGCAGCCAGCCGCCGAGGAAGACCACCGTCAGCAAGCCGCCGACCGCCCACATCGCCTGGAACGGCAGCCCCGCGATCATCGCGTCGATATGCGCCTCCAGGTCGGCGCGCCAGCGCGCGACCTCGTCGGCCTTCACCCCGCGCACCCGCCCGTCGCGGCCGCGATAGGCGGGGCCCATCGCGGTCTCGACGAACCAGCGGTCGAAGCGGCGCAGTTCACCGTCGCGGATCTGCCGCTGCTGATAGTCGCTCGTGAATGCCATGCATCGCCCTCCGCATGCCGCTTTAGCCAAATGCGGTTACCAGCCCGATAACAGGCGCTTGACCTTTGCCCGGCGATGGCGAACATCGGGCCATGCGATCTATGCTCCTCACAATATTCGCGGCATCCGCTCTGACCGTCACGGGCACCGCCACCGCGGCGCCAACAATGTGGCAGCCAGCCGGACCGGCGCGGCTCGACCAGCAGCCGACGCAATGCACGCTGTCGCGCGAATTCACGGTCGGCGAGGAACGGTTGCTCGTCCAGTTCCAGACGACCTTCTCGCTCGCGACCTATCGGGTCACGCTCGCCAGCGCGACGGCGCTGCGCGACGTCCGCCCCGGCAAAGTCGAGCTGGCGCTGGCGGGATCGGACGCCGCACGCGAATTCGATGCGCAAACCGGCACCGTACCGAACCGGAAAGAACGCTTGCTGCAATGGTACGCGCATGACTTTTACCTCCCGCCGCTCGTAAAGGATGACCAGAATTTCCGGTTTTCAAGCGGCAGGTTCGACGCCGAGCTGAGTTGGTCCGGAGCGGGTGAGGCCTTTCGCCAACTCGGCGGCTGCCATGACGCAGTCCTCGCGCAGGCGGGCGTCGATACGTCGATCGTGCGCGCAGCGCCCGTGTCGGCAAAGCCCGCAAACGTACCGGGCTACTGGGCGACAAACGCAGACTATCCTTCATCGGCCATGCGCGCGCGGGAGGAAGGCGAGGTCGGCTTCCTCGTCACGATCGGAACCGACGGTAATGTCAGCGAGTGCCGCGTGGCGAGCAGCAGCGGTTTTGCCAATCTCGACGACGGCACCTGCCCGCTCATCCGGCGACGCGCCAAATTCGAGCCCGCGCGCGACGCAGCGGGTGCACCGGTGACGGGCTATTACCTCGGCCGCATCATGTGGAAAATTCCGCAGTAGAGGGCGTCACCCCGCGCGTTCGCGCCCGCGCTCCATCACCGCGATCCGCCGCGCCTCGACTTCGTCGGCGCTGACGCTGCGGTTCGCCGCCGACGAGCGCTCCTGCTCGAGCGCCATCGCCGCGCCGAAGGGCAGCGCATAGCCGTCGTCGATCAACGCCTTGTACGCGCGCACCATCGCCGGGTCGGCGCTCGCGATATCGCGCGCCAATGCCTGCGCGGCGGGCAGCAGGTCGTCGGGCGCGACCACCCGATTGACGAGGCCCCAGGTGCACGCGGTCTCCGCGTCGAGGAAATTGCCGGTCAGCGACAATTCCTTGGCGCGGCCGATGCCAATCAGCCGCGACAGTTTCTGCGACAGCCCCCAGCCGGGCATCACCCCGACACGCGCATGGGTGTCCGCGAAGCGCGCGTTGGTCGATGCAATGCGGATGTCGCACGCCAGCGCGACCTCGAACCCGCCGGTGATCGCGACCCCGTTGATCGCGCCGATCACCGGCTGCGGGCACAGCTCGATCGCCTTCACCGGATTTTCGTCGGCGCCGGTCGCATTGGCGGCGCCGAGGTTGCTGGTATCGGCGCCGAGTTCCTTGAGATCGAGCCCCGCGGTGAACGCGCGTGTCCCCGCCCCGGTCAACACGATCGCGCGGATGCTGTCGTCGCCGGCAACCTCGCGCATCGCGGCGGCGAGGTCGGCGCGCAGCGCCTTCGACAGCGCGTTCATCGCTTCGGGGCGGTTGAGGGTGACGGTGGCGACACCGTCGTCGCGAGTGATGAGGACGAGGGACATCAGGCTATTTCTCCATAGGATGCGTAATCCTCTACATGGACATTCGGCCGACGAAAGCTGGTAAAACTCATGCTCGCCGACAAATCGAGCGCCTCGACCTGATGCCACCAGCCGACGGGCAGGAAGATCGATTCGCCGGGTCCGATGATCGTTTCCAGCACCGGCGGCGTATCGGCATCGCCCGCCCCGGCGGGCAACGGCTCGTTGCCCCAGTCGGAGAAGCAGTGGCGGCTGTTCTTCATCCGCGCAAAGGCCCAGGGCGGCGCCATCCGCACGCGCTTGCGGCCCAGCACCTGCACCAGCAGATTGTTGGTGAGGTCGTGGTGCCAGGGGGTGAGCGTGCCCCGGGGGCCGAGCCAGAAAAACCCGTCGCGGGTCCGACCGGTATCGAGCAGTTCGATCGGCGCCAAATCGTCCCACAACGGCCCGAGCGCCGCGGCGTTGGTGCCGCTGTTGTAGGCGGTCAGATAGATGTCGTTGCTCGCCTCGTCCTGACGCAGCCAGCCGATCAGGTCGCCGAAGCGGATGAGGCGGCGGTGGTCATCCTTGGCGAGTTCGTAATCGGGGTCGCGCTCGCGCTCGACCTGCGCCTCGACCACCGCATCGCCCGCGACGGCGGCAAAATGGTCGAGCGACCAGCGCGTCAGCGCCGGCCAATGGTCGATCAGCCCGGTGAGTTTCGCCGGGCGGTTGCTCTCATAATAGTGCCGGTAAAAATGATCGGCAGCCGGCGTCTCCACCAGGTCGAGCGCAAAGCCGCCCTCGGCCTCGCGCGCCAGCCGTTCCTGGTTCGCGAAGATCCAGCGCTGCTTCGCGATGCGCGCCGCCTGCCGCCGCAGCATCGCCGCCATCGGGTCCTTTACCAGTCGGTCGATCTCGTACTTCGCCGAGGCCGCCGACACCCCTGCGCCGACGAGCCGCGCCTGCAGCGCGGCATCATCGTCGCCGGCGGCGAGGCCTTCGGCGATCAACGCTCGCTTGTCGGATTGGGCCACGGCAGAATCTCCTTGGGTCCGCCCAACGTCATCTCGATGACAAAAGGATGACGATAACGCCGATCCTCCCTGTGGCGCAGCCATGGGGAGGTGGCAGCGCGAAGCGCTGACGGAGGGGCTATGGCGCGACGTTGCTGGCCCCTCCACCATTCGCTTCGCGAACGGTCCCCCTCCCCATCGCTACGCGACTGGGAGGATCGCTCTCAGTCGCCCATGGGCCCCTTGTAAGCCGGCCCATAGACCGCCGCGCGGAAATCGCGGTGCAGCGTTCCGTCATAGGGCAAAGTCTGGACGAAGAAGACCGCGGTCAGCTTGTTCGCCGGATCGACCCAGAACAAGGTCGAGGCCATGCCGTCCCAAAAAAATTCGCCCGCCGCGCCCCGGCTTTCCTCGGCACTCAGCGGCTGCCCCTTGCGCACCGCGAAGTCGAAACCGAACCCGACATTGCCTTTGCTCGGCAACCACGAGCGCTCCTTGATCGCCGGGTCGAGTTGGTCGCTCGCCATCAGCTTGACCGTCGAGGGTTTGAGGATGTGCGCACCGTCGAGGCTGCCGCCATTGAGCAGCATGCGCGCGAAACGCTGGTAATCGTCGAGCGTCGAGGCGAGGCCGAAGCCGCCGGGGGTCAGTTTGTGATCGCGAAAGTTCAGCACCTGCGCGGTCGCCGCATCTTGCTGCACCATCTTGCCGTCGCGCTTCTCGTACATGGCGGCAAAGCGCGGCAGTCGCGTGTCGGGCTGGCGCCAGGCGGTCTCGGTCATCTTCAGCGGTTCGAAGATATGGGTGCGGACATAGTCGGCGAAACGCTGGCCCGAGAGCTTCTCGACCAGCGCCGCCTGCACATCGACCGCGATACTATACTCCCACTGGCTGCCCGGCTGGTACAGCAAAGGCACGGTCGCGAGGCGGCGGTTCGCCTCGGAGAGGTCGATGTCGAGCGCGAGCGGCGCGGCGGCGACATAGGCGTCGTGCGCAGGAGTCGGTCCCGCGCCATAGGCGAAGCCCGCAGTGTGGCGGAGGACGTCGCGCACCGTGATCGGCCGTTCGGTGGCAACATAGCGCGGCTGCCCCGCATCGTCCTTGCCCGCATAGACGCGCATGCTCGCATATTCGGGCAGATATTTGGACAGCGGGTCATCGAGGCGGACCTTGCCCGCCTCCCACAGCTGCATCAACGCGACGCCCGTCACCGGCTTGGTCATCGAATAGATTTGCGCGATCGTGTCGCGACGCATCGGGCGGTTCGCGGCCCGGTCGGCCATGCCGGCGGTGCCGAAATAGACCTCGCGCCCGTCCTGCCAGATCAGCGCCGAGACGCCGCCCGCACGGTCGCTGGCGATCATCCGCTGGAGCGCCGCGTCGATCCGGGCCTTGTCGATGGCTAGCGATGGGGTCGCGGTCTGCGCCTGTGCGGGCAATATGGCTGGCGCCAGCGCGACCGCTGCCGCAGCCAGAGCCAGTGCTATTCGCGCGGTCCGCATAAAGCCATCTCCCACGGCCCTTCCTGGCGGGCCTTAGGCTCTACCTACCGGATTGAACCGCGTTCGTCAGCACGCGCCGCGGTTGAATAGGTCTGCAAGCCGATCAGGGCGCCGCCGCCGACTCTTCGGGCGTTTCGGCCTCGGTCAGCGCACCATTCTGGATCAGCCATTGCGGGTGTCCCGCCTGCACCGACGCCATGATGCGGTCGATCGCGGCGGCGACCTGTTCGCCTTCGGCCTCGCGGTCGCGCGCGACGACGACGCGGCGCGCCTGCGCGTCGATCAGCACCCGGTCTCGCGGCACCAGCTCACCGACGGTCAGCCCGGCCAGAATGTTGCGGCTGTCATCCTCGCGCTGCTCGAGTGCCGAAAGGCGGCGGTTGAGCTGTTCCTCGACCTGCGCCGCGGCATTGCTCTGCTGCCGGATCTGGACGATGCTGACGCGCACGTCACGTTTCAGCTTGGCGCGCACCTTCCGCGCGAGGTCGCTGTCGAGCTGCGACGCATAGCGGTCGACAAGGACCACACCGTCGACGGCGACCGCGTCATCCTCGATCCGCACGTTCAGGCTGTCGACCCGGTCGTCCTTTGCCAGCAGGCCGCCAAGTTCGCTCTGCACGGCATTGCGCGCGCCGATCTCGCGAACGATCGAGTTGAGCGACAGCGCCAGCGGGATCGATAAAACCCCGAGCGCCCCGACGATACCGACGACCTGCATCGCCGTATGCTGCCGCGTCAGCGACGGACCGAAATGGTTCAGGCGGGCGACGATCGTTGCGGCGAAGGCGATCGCCAGCGTATTGGTCAGGAAAAGCAGCGACGCGCCGAGCGCGAAATCCATTCGTCCGGTGACCAGTCCGAACGCGACCGTCGACAGCGGCGGCACCAGCGCGGTCGCGATCGCGACGCCCACCATCACCCCCGACAGCTTGCGCATGATCGCATAGACGCCGGCGATACCGCCAACGACCGCAACGCCGAGGTCGAGCAGCGTCGGCTGGGTCCGCGCCCGCAGTTCGGGCGTAACGTCGGCGATCGGCGAGACCCAGATGATCAGCGCCGCGACGAGGATCGCCACCGCCATGCCTGCCGCGAGCGTGACCAGCGAGCGTTTGATCAAATGGCTTTCGATCGTCGCCAGGCCAAAGCCGAGGCCCATGATCGGCCCCATCAGCGGCGACACGAGCATCGCGCCGATGACCACGGCGGTCGAACTTTGCAGCAGGCCAAGCGTCGCGATCGCGGCAGCGAGGATGATCAGGAGCAGGAATTTCTTGTCGAGCCGTGCGTCGCGCGCGACGCTCGCCAGAATCAACGAGCGGTCGAGGGCGTCGTCGCCCCCGACCGCTTCGTCATTCGCGTCATTCCGCGTTGCCCGTCGGCCGCCCGCGTTGAAGGGGGCATCGCCGAGACCGGGCACGCCGGGATGATCGCCGGTCATCGTCAGATCTTGCCGGTCAGCTCCGGAACGGCGCTGAACAGGTCGGCGACGAGGCCGAAGTCGGCGACCTGGAAGATCGGGGCGTCTTCGTCCTTGTTGATCGCGACGATGGTCTTCGAATCCTTCATGCCGGCGAGATGCTGGATCGCGCCCGAGATGCCGATCGCGAAATAGACCTGCGGCGCGACGATCTTGCCGGTCTGGCCGACCTGATAGTCGTTGGGGACATAGCCCGCATCGACAGCGGCGCGCGAAGCCCCGAGCGCAGCGCCGAGCTTGTCGGCGAGCGGGACGATGACTTCTTCGTACTTTTCGCTCGAACCCAGCGCACGGCCGCCCGACACGATGATCTTCGCCGAGGTCAGTTCGGGGCGATCCTGCTTGGCGATTTCGGCGCCGACGAAGCTCGACAGGCCGGCGTCGCCGCCCGCCGAGACGGCTTCGATCGTACCCGAACCGCCCGAGGTCGCGGCCTTGTCGAACGCGGTGCCGCGCACGGTAAGGACCAGCTTGGCGTCGCTCGATTCGACGGTCGCGATCGCGTTGCCGGCGTAGATCGGGCGGGTGAAGCTCTTGTCGCCCTCGACCGACAGGATTTCCGAAATCTGCATCACGTCGAGCAAGGCGGCGACGCGCGGCGCGATATTCTTGCCGGTCGTGGTTGCGGGGGCGAGGAACGCGTCATGGCTTGCCATCAGTTCGGCAACCAGCGGTGCGATATTTTCGGGCAGATTGTGACCGAAAGCGGCGTTGTCGGCGACATGCACCTTGCCAACGCCGGCGATCTGCGCGGCTTCCTTGGCGACGCCATCGACGCCATCGACGCCGCTACCGGCGACCAGCAGATGGACTTCGCCAAGCTTCGATGCGGCAGTGACCACCGCGAGCGTGGCGTCCTTTACCGACGAACCGTCATGTTCGACCCAAACGAGCGTTTTCATGAGTGCACTCCCATGGCTTTCAACTTGGCAACCAGTTCATCGACATCGGCGACCTTGACGCCGGCCGAGCGAACCGGCGGTTCCGAAACCTTGACGACCTTGACGCGCGGCGTCGTGTCGACGCCGTAGTCGGCGGGGGTCTTGGTATCGAGCGGCTTCGACTTCGCCTTCATGATGTTCGGCAGCGAGGCATAACGCGGCTCGTTGAGGCGAAGATCGGTGGTGACGATGGCAGGAAGCTTGAGCTTCACCGTCTCGAGGCCGCCATCGACTTCGCGCGTCACGTTGACGCTGTCGCCGTCGACATTGACCGCGCTGGCGAAGGTGCCCTGCGCCCAGCCGGTGAGCGCAGCGAGCATTTGCCCGGTCTGGTTGTTGTCGTCGTCGATCGCCTGCTTGCCGAGGATGACAAGGCCGGGCTGCTCCGCGTCGGCGATGCCCTTCAGGATCTTGGCGATCGCGAGCGGCTCGACCGCATCGTCGGTCTGCACCAGGATCGCGCGATCGGCGCCCATCGCGAGCGCGGTGCGCAGCGTTTCCTGCGCCTTCTGCGGGCCGACGGAAACCGCGACGATCTCGGTCGCGACGCCCTTTTCCTTCAGGCGGATCGCTTCTTCGACCCCGATCTCGTCGAACGGGTTCATCGACATTTTGACATTCGCCAGGTCGACGCCGGTGCCGTCGGACTTGACCCGCGGCTTGACGTTATAATCGAGCACCCGCTTCACGGGGACGAGGATTTTCATGGCTTTTAAAGCTCCTCTCAAAAATTGTGCACTGCGCCATAATTGGCGTTTACGTAAACGTCAACTAGCAGTCCCGCACCCCCTCTTCGAGGAGGGGGTGCTGGTTATCACGCGACCGCGCGGACCTCGGCGACGATCTTCTGTGCGGCGTCGCCCAGATCGTTGGCCGCAACGATCGGCAGGCCCGAATTGGCGAGGATATCCTTGCCTTCCTGGACGTTCGTGCCTTCGAGGCGGACGACCAGCGGCACCGACAGATTCACTTCCTTCGCCGCCGCGACGATGCCGTCGGCGATGATGTCGCACTTCATGATGCCGCCGAAGATGTTGACGAGGATGCCCTTCACCGCCGGGTCCTTGAGGATGATCTTGAACGCCGCGGTGACCTTTTCCTTCGAGGCGCCGCCGCCGACGTCGAGGAAGTTGGCGGGGAATTCGCCGTTCAGCTTGATGATGTCCATCGTCGACATCGCGAGGCCGGCGCCATTGACCATGCAGCCGATATTGCCGTCGAGCTTGATATAGGCGAGGTCATATTCCGACGCCTCGACCTCGGCCGGGTCTTCCTCGGTCAGGTCGCGCAGCTCGGCGAGGTCCTTGTGGCGGAACATCGCATTGCCGTCGAACGCGACCTTGGCATCGAGGACGAGCAGTTCGTCGCCATTCGCGCCTTTGCACACCGCGAGCGGGTTGATTTCGATCTGCTCGGCGTCGGTCGCGAGGAAGGCGTCATAAAGCCCGGCGAGCACTTTCGCGGCCTGCTTGGCGAGGTCGCCCGACAGCCCGAGCGCCGCGGCAACGCTGCGGCCGTGGTGCGGCTGCAGGCCCGTGGCGGGGTCGATGGTGATGGTGTGGATCTTTTCCGGCGTGTCGTGCGCGACGGTTTCGATGTCCATGCCGCCCTCGGTCGAGGCAACGACCGCGACGCGGCTCGAGCCACGATCGACGAGCAGAGCAAGGTAGAATTCCTGCTTAATGTCGGCGCCGTCAGTGATGTAGAGGCGGTTGACCTGCTTGCCGGCGTCGCCGGTCTGGATGGTCACCAGCGTGTTGCCGAGCATGTCTTTGGCGTGCGCTTCGACCTCTTCGATCGTCTTGGCGAGACGGACGCCGCCCTTCGCGTCGGGGCCGAGTTCCTTGAACTTGCCCTTGCCCCGGCCACCGGCGTGGATCTGCGATTTCACGACATAGAGCGGCCCGGGAAGCTGCTTCGCAGCGGCGACGGCTTCTTCAACACTCATCGCGGCGATGCCCTTGGGGATGGCGACGCCAAATTTCGCGAGCAGTTCTTTCGCCTGATATTCGTGGATGTTCATGAGGTCTGCCGGGCCTTTCGAGTCTGGGGCGGGGAGAATTGGCGCCGCCTAAGCACAAGTCAGACGCCAAGGCTACCCCTAGCTCCCGCTAGGGCGCCGACAGTTTTTCTTGATCAGCCAAAAGCGCACACCGCCGCCGAACTCGTCGTCACCGCCAATATCTCGGCATCCTTGAGCGCGCGGACCTTGTGCAGAAATTGATTGAGCGACAGGTCGCTGGCATTCTTGTCCTTGAGGCTGGCGAGCGAGCCGATCCGTCGCAGCTGGACGACGGACAGCCGGTCGACCATGCGTTCGGCCATGCATCCGGCGACGCGCTGCGACAGACCGGCATCGACGAGCCCCGTGCGCAGCCGCGTCTCGGGGGTCGCGCAACCCGTCAGCGTCAGCGCCGCCAGCACCGGACCCAGCAACAGCTTTTTCATCGCTTTATCTTCCATGAAATTCGGCGACCGCGCGCGACACCGCCTGCATCGTCGCCATCCGCGCCGGGATCGGCGACGTCGCCTCGCCCATCATCACCACGATCGCATAACGGGTGCCGTCGGGGGCGGTCGCGATGCCGATGTCGTTATACCCCACGGTCATGCCCTTGTAATCCTGCCCGGTACCGGTCTTGTGGAGGAAGGTCCAGCCGGCGGGCAGCCCGGCCTTCAAGCGCTGCGGCCCGCTCTTGGTGCGGCTCATCACGCCCAGCATATATTGGGTCGATTCGGACGACAGCAACGTGCCGCGCGCCAGCCGGGTGAGCGCGCCCGCAATCGCAACGGGGCTGGCGCCGTCGGGCGGATTGGCGCGATAGGCATCCATCGCCGCCTTGCGCGTCGCCTCGGGCAAGGCCGCGCGCGCGGTCTGGAAATTGCGCGCGTTCGAATAGCTTTGCTGCCATTTGAGGCCCGCAGTGCCGGCCTGCAGCAGCCGCTCGCCGGGACCGAAGCGGATCGCGCCGAGATCCTTCTTGTCGATGAAGCGCCGGATCGCGTCGGGACCACCGACGGTGCGCAGCAGGCTGTCGTTCGCGGTGTTGTCGCTGTGGGTGATCGCGGTTTCGATGAGATCGCGGACAGTCATCGTCACCGCCCCCTGCGATTGGACGCGCGCCGCGATCGGCTGGTGAAAGACGGTGAGATCCTCGGGGCCGATACGAACCTTCTGGTCGAGGCTGAGCCGGCCGTTGTCGACCGCGTCGAGGACGGTCAGCGTGACCCAGAATTTCGATACGCTCTGCTGTGGAAACAGTTCGGCGCCGCGCTGGGCGAGCGTCCATTCACCGTCGATCCGCTGCACCGCGATTCCGGTCTTGCCGGGAAAGGCTTTCCAGATCTGGAAGATTCGGTCGTCGAGACCCGCCGGTGCACGGCGGAAGCCCGGGTCAGCGGGAAGCTGCGGCGTCGGCGTCGAACTGCGCACCGGCGGCCCGATCGGCACGCTGACCGCGCCGGGGGGATTTTTGGTCGGCGGCACCGCGCGCGGCGTTGGCACCACGGCAGCACTGCTGACGCAACCCGCGAGCACCATGGCACCCATCAGAACCGCGAACGCCGCCTTGCCCGAAAAATCGACTTTCATTCAAACCCCGAAGCGACTGCGACCGTCATTCTATCCCGGCCTTTTTGGCCGGTTTCACCCGTCCCGCACCGGCCGTGCGGCGACCAGCGGTTTGCGACGAACGATTCCTTGCGCACGATGAGCGGCGGAACCTTTCGCCGGATCAGGGGGCCGGGGTGGCCCGCACGAGATTGGGATAGAGTCGCTTGAACGCCGCGAGCTTGGGGGCGTCCCAGCGGACGATGTAGCCGTTCGACGGATTCCGCTTCATGAAATCCTGATGACCGGCCTCGGCGCGATAGAAGGTCTTGTAGGACTCGACCGGCACGACGATCGGCTTGGCGAAAAATTTGCCCTTGCCGATCTGCGACAGATAGGCGGTCGCGACCTGGCGCTGGGTCGCGTCCATCGGCACGATCGCGGCGCGATATTGGGTCCCCGTGTCGGGACCCTGGCGATTCCTGAGCGTCGGGTCGGCGACGACCGAAAACAGCACGCGCAGCAGGGTGCCATAGCTCACCTGCGTGGGATCATAAACGATCCGTACCGCCTCGGCATGGCCCGACTTGCCATCGTGGGTCAGCTCATATTTCGCGGTCGCGGCGCTGCCGCCATGATAGCCCGATTCCACCGAGACGACGCCCTTGACGTTCGAAAACACGCCCTCGACGCCCCAGAAGCAGCCGCCGGCGAGTACCGCGGTCGCGCGCTTCGCCTTGACCGCTGGGTCGACCGCGGCGGCGGGCAGCTTGACCACCGTCTCCGCCTGCGCCGGCCAGACATGGGTGAAGATGACGACCCCCGCCAGCGCTACGATGACATGGCGGGCGAAATTCATCCGGATCGGTTTCACAGCGTCATCGCGAGCGCCGGCTGCTGCATCATCACGAGCAGCCCGCCGATGGCGAAGCCTGCGAGCATGGTCGGAAACCAGTCGGAGCGAATCATGGAGAGCATCGGTTTGTCCTGTCATATCTATCGTTCGTGGCCGAAGCCTTGTTGGTTACACCGAACGATATGACGCGCCCCGAGCCGTCGTGCAGTGACGTGGGTCACCTTTAGGCGGCAGGCCTTACTTTCCGGTGAACCGGCTGGTTGTCCGGGGTTCAGAAACAGCTGCCCCTCCCGCCTGCGGGAGGGGAGCAAAATCAGCTCAGCGCCGCGCACGCCTGCTGGATGCGCACGCACGCCTCCTTCAGCACCGCTTCCGACGTCGCATAGGACACGCGGAACGCCGGCGACAGACCAAACGCGCCGCCGTGCACCGCCGCGACCTTGGCGCTGTCGAGGAAATAGTCGATCAGCGCTTCGTCGGTGTCGATCAGCTTGCCGTCGGGGGTCTTCTTGCCGATGCAGCCGCTGGCGTCGGGATAGACGTAAAAGGCGCCGTCGGGGGTCGGGCAGTTGAGGCCGGGCGCGTCGTTGAGCATCGCGACCACCATGTCGCGGCGCTTGCGGAACGCGGCGTTGCGGTCGTCGAGGAACTGCTGCGGCCCGCCGAGCGCGGCGGCGGCGGCGGCCTGCGCGATCGAGCAGGGATTCGACGTCGATTGCGACTGCAGCTTGGCCATCGCCTTGATGATCCACGCCGGGCCGGCGGCATAGCCGATGCGCCAGCCGGTCATCGCATAGGCCTTCGAACAGCCGTTCACGGTCAGGATGCGATCGGCAAGGTCAGGGCAACGCTGCGCGAAGGTGGTGAAGGCGAAGTCGGCGTACCAGACATGCTCGTACATATCGTCGGTCATCACCATGACGTGCGGGTGGCGACGGATCACCTCGCCGAGCGCTTCGAGTTCCTCGCCCGAATAGGCGGCGCCCGACGGGTTCGACGGCGAGTTGAACATCACCCAGCGCGTCTTTTTGGTGATCGCCTTGTCGAGCTGCTGCGAGGTAATCTTATAGTTTTGTGCCGCCGTTCCTTCGACGATCACCGGCGTGCCGCCGCAGAAGGCGACGATGTCGGGATAGCTGACCCAATAGGGCGCGGGGATGATCACCTCGTCGCCCGGATCGACCGTCGCGACGAGCGCGTTGAACAGGGTGTGCTTGCCGCCGACGTTGACCGAGATCTGGTCGAGTCCGAAATCGAGGCCGTTGTCGCGGCGGAACTTGCCGCGGATCGCGTCCTTCAGCGCGACGGTGCCATCGACGAGCGTATATTTGGTCTGGCCGTTGCGGATCGCCTCGATCGCAGCTTCCTTGACGAAATCGGGCGTGTCGAAATCGGGTTCGCCGGCGCTGAGGCCGATGACGTCGACGCCCTCCGCTTTCAGCTTGGTCACCCGCGCGGTCATCGCGAGCGTCGCCGAAGGCTGGATACGGCCGAGCGCGGCCGAGACATGGGGCGGAAAGGTCGACATGGAAAGCGTCCCCTGATTGGCACTGGAAGCGAGCGATTTGGCAGAAAATTGCGCGGGGCCGCGCCTAAAGCTTCCGCCCGCAAATCGCAAGGCGATGCGGGGATAATTTACCTATGCAGGCCTAAACTCCGCCCGTCATCCCGGCGACTGGGTTTGAGTCCCGTCGGCGAGCCGCGCCGGGATCAGCCCGCGCAAGCTGTTGCCGATGAAAAAGCCATCGGCAAGGTCCGCGAGGCGCAGATGCGATTCGACCGCGCGCCCTTTCTCGATCAGTTCGGCGCGCAGCACCCCGGGCAACAGCCCGAGCGACAGCGGCGGGGTGAGCAGTTGGCCGGCGCGCTCGACGAAGATGCTGCTCCAGCTGCCCTCGGTGACGAAGCCAGGTTCGTCGACGAACACCACCTCCGCCGTTCCGGCCTCGCTGCGTGCGGCGTCGAAGGCGGCGCGCAGGCTGGTCTTGTGGACGAGGCGGAAATCGTCGGCAGCCATCGGCGCCGGCCGTACCGCGACGGGGACTGGCAGTTCGGCGAGGCGCGGCAGCGGCGACACCTCGACCGCGAGCGCGCCCGACGGCGCCAGCCGCATCCGCACCCGCGCCGCACTGCGCAGGCGGAAAGTCGCCGATTGCAGGACGTTGCGCGCACCGTGCCGGTCGAAGGTGAAGCCCAGCGCCGCCGCGCTCGCCTTCATCCGCGCCAGATGCCCCTCAAGCCGCTGCACCCCCTCGACAGGATCGAAAAGCATCGTTTCGATCAGGTCGAAACTTTCGCGCGCTGCCCCCACAAATTCCCCCTTGGCCAGACACTCCCGCCATTCCTCCGACGGCAGGCTGTCGGCGACGATGCCCGATCCCAGTCCCAGCGTGGCGCGAATCGGCCCGTCCTGCAAGCCGGATAGCGGCGAGCAGGGTGCCGGAAACACAAGCGTGCGGATCGCGACGTTGAAGGCCGCGTCACCGCCGGGCTCGATGAAGCCGATCGAGCCGGTATAAAGCCCGCGCGGGCTTGCCTCCAGTTCGTCGATGACCTCCATCGCGCGCACCTTCGGCGCGCCCGTGATCGATCCACACGGGAAGGCGGCGCGCAGCACGTCGACCGCGCCCTTGTCGGCGGGCAAGGTCGCGGTGACGTCGGACACCAATTGGTGGATCGTCGGAAAGCTTTCGACGCGAAACAGGTCGGGCACCGCGACCGACCCCGGCCGCGCGACGCGCGACAGGTCGTTGCGGATCAGGTCGACGATCATCAGGTTTTCGGCGCGCTGCTTGGGATCGGTGGCAAGCAGTCGCGCCGCCGCCCCGTCGGCCTCGGCATCGGCCAGCCGCGCCGCCGTCCCCTTCATCGGTCGCGCGATCGCCTCGCGTCCGCGCAAGCCGAAGAACAGCTCGGGCGACAGCGACGCGATCGCCTGTTCGCCGGTCCAGATAAAGCCGCCATAGCCCGCCCGTGCCGTCCGCCGCAGCCGCGCATAGACCGCGAGCGGATTGCCGATGACCGGCACCGCGGCCCGAAAGGTTAGGTTCGCCTGATAGATGTCGCCGGCGCGGATATAGGCGAGCACCGCTTCGACCGCGGCCTCGTAACCGGCGCGCGCGATTCCCGGTTCGACCGCGCCGATCCAGCTCGCCGCCGGATCGGGCAACCGCGCCGACACGGCATCGGCGTCGATCCGCTCGACCCGCTCGAACAGGCCGAACCAGCCGAGCGGCGTGCCGTCGCCTGCGGGCGCACCGCCGCGCCACGCCGGCGCCAGCCCCTTGCCGCCTTCATAGGCGAGATAGCCCGCGACATGCAGCCCGCGCGCTGCCGCCGCCTCGACCGCGTCGAGCAGCGCGGGGATTTCGGCGGCGCCGTCGGCGCGCAAAATCTCGACCGGATCGGCGAACAGCCGCGCCGCCACGGCATCCTCGACGCGCGCATCGTCGAGCAGGACGAAAGGCGCGCATCCCGGGCCGGGGAGCGGCAAGGCGACTGCGTCGATCATCTCCGTCCCGGCGGGTCGCCCCCGCCGTCCGCCACGATCAGCGGTCGCGCTTCATGCGGATGGTGCGGCCGCCATCGATCGTCGCGAAATAGCTGCCCATCGTCGCGGTCTTGATCTTGACCTTCTGCCCCGGCTTCGGCTGGCGCGGCAGCTTGGTGGTGTCGATCTGCACCCACACCGCATCGTCCTCCATCACCAGCGTATATTTGCCCGACCGGTCGATGCTCGCCGAACGGATCGTCGTTTCGACTTCCCTGATCTCGTCCTCGTCGCCGCCGAAAATCCCGCCGAGCTTGGGGAAGGAGAAGCCGAACAGCCCGCGCCGCGTCTTCTTGGCGGTCTCGCGGTCGGTGAAGGTGATTTCCTTCGCCTGGTCGGCCGCCGACAACTCGCCGACCTCGCGGTCGAAACAGGCAAGGCGCGCGGCGGCGTCGCCGATGTCGCGGCACGCGTAAAGTTCCTGAATCTGCGTCGGAAGCGGCGGCGGCGCCTTGTCCTTGGCGACGGCCGGAACCGCCATGACGGTCGCGATAATGGCGAGCGGCGCGATCAGCCGGAAAGACGGATGCAGCATCGAAACCCCCTGAAATATGGCGTGCGGACGATATCACCCCTGCCTAGCCGCCGCGCCGCCGCGCCGCAAGCTGGCCCTGTTGCGACACTGGCTTGCTTACCCTAGTGTCAGGAAGCTTCCCCCCGAGAAAAAGGATCTGGCATAGAGATGGATAGCGGTTTTTCCTGGTCGACGAAGTACAACCACCCCACGCCCTGGGACCAGGATTTCCCGCCGCTCTCGCTCCCCGACATGCTCGCCGCAAGCGTCGCGAAGCGCCGCGATGCGCCGATGCTCGATTTCATGGGACGCCATTTCAGCTACAACGAGGTCGCGCACGGGGTCGCCCGCGTCGCCAGGGGCCTGCAGGAACGCGGCATCGGCAAGGGGACGCGCATCGGCCTCTTCCTCCCCAACGTCCCGCATTATGTCGCGGCCTATTATGGCGCACTCGCCGCCGGGGCGACGGTGGTCAATTTCTCGCCGCTCTACACCGCGACCGAACTCGAGGCGCAGGTCGAGGATTCGGGTACCGAAATCCTCTTTACGATGAGCGCGACCGCGCTGCTGCCGACCGCCTTGAAGGTGCTCGACGGATCGAGCTTGAAACAGTTGATCGTCGGGTCGGTCGCTGGCGGATTGCCCGGCGCCAAGTCGCTGCTCTACCGGATGCTGCGCCGCAAGGAGGTCTCGGCGCTGCCCGACGACAGCCGCGTCACCCGCTTCTCGGCGCTGGTCGCCAATGACGGCCATTACGAACCCGCAACGATCGATCCCGAAGCCGACGTCGCGCTGATCCAGTACACCGGCGGCACCACCGGCACGCCGAAGGGCGCGATGCTGACCCACCAGAATCTCACCGCAAACGCGCGGCAGGTCAACAGCATCGACCCCGATCACGACGCCGACGACCGCATCCTCGGCGTCCTCCCCTTCTTCCATGTCTTCGCCAACACCTGCGTCCTCAACCGCACGGTGCTCAACGGCGGCATGATCGCGATGCTGCCACGTTTCGATGCCAAACAGGCGCTGGAGGCGATCACCCGCACAAAAACGACCGCGCTGCCCGGCGTGCCGACGATGTATCAGGCGCTGCTCGACCATCCCAACCTCGCGAAGACCGACTTCTCCAGCCTGCGCGTCTGCATTTCGGGGGGGGCGCCGATGCCCGCCGAGCTGCGCGAGAAATTCGTCGCTGCAACGGGTGCTTCGCTGGTCGAGGGCTATGGCCTCACCGAAAGTTCGGGCGTCGTCTCGACCAACCCCTATGACGGTCCGGTCAAGGCCGGCACGATCGGCCAGCCGCTGCCCGCGACGCACATCCGCCTCGTCGACAAGGAAGACCCGATGAAGGACGCCCCGGCGGGCGAACCAGGGGAACTGGTCGTCAAGGGCCCGCAGATCATGCGCGGCTATTGGAACCGCGCCGACGCCGATGGCGACAGCTTCACCGAAGACGGCTGGCTGCGCACCGGCGACGTCGCGGTGATCGACGAAGACGGCTATGTCCGGATCGTCGACCGACTGAAGGACATGATCGCGGTCGGCGGCTTCAAGGTCTACCCCAGCGTCATCGAGGCGCATCTCTATGAACATCCCGCAGTCAAGGAAGCGATCGTCCTCGGCGTCCCCGACGCCTATCGCGGCGAGGCGCCCAAGGCGTTTGTGACGCTCGAGGACGGTTTCGACGTCTCGGGCGAAGCGCTCGCCGCCTGGCTCAACCCGCAGCTCGGCAAGCATGAGCGGGTGAACGCGGTCGAGGTGCGGCTGAATTTGCCCAAGACGATGATCGGGAAGCTCGATCGCAAGGCCTTGCGCGCGGAGGAAGGGGCGTGAATTGTGCCGCCACCCTTTTTCTTCGTCACCCCCGCGAAGGCGGGGGTGACGGGAGGGCGCGACTTGTGACAATGAGACATTGTAACCTTTGTCATGATATGCCATATCCACCATCGCAATTGCCCCAACGGAGAATCGGGTGACCCACGTCGCCAGCCACGACCATGCCACGACGCGCCTCGGCGCGCTGGTCCGGGCTGCGCGCGATTCGAAGCCGCTGACCTCGCTGTCGGGCGACCAGCTGGCGATGGGCCTGTCGGGGCTGTGCCTCGTCCACTGCCTCGCGACGACGGTCTTTTTCGCCTCGATCGCCTCGGTCGGCGGGGTGATGTTCGACAATCACCTGTTCCACGAAGTCGGCCTCGTCGTCGCGATCGGCTTCGCGCTGATCACGCTCGTCTCGGGTGTGCTCAGCCATGGCTATATGATGCCCTTCGCGGTCGGCAGTTTCGGGCTGGGCATGATGGGCGGCGCGCTGTCGCGGCCGCATGACGGCAGCGAAGTGCTGGCGACGATGATCGGCGTCGCGATCGTCGCGCTCGGCCACGACCTCAACCGGCGGGCACGGCACTAGCGCGCCGAAACGGACCGGTCCGCCGCTTGCGGCACCCCTGCAAAGAGCCTACATTGTGCCCAGTTGGGCAGATTGGCGCGCGCCATTTCGGCCACGCGCATAAGGAAACGCCGATGGGCAAGCATGATCATCCGCACGTCGAGGCCAGTGGCGCCTCGCTCGCCAGTGCCGCGCAGACCGCGCTCGAGGCTGCGGGCGAAGCCTGGACCGACATGCGCGCGCAGATTTTTGACGCCGTCGCCGAGATCGGCAAGCCCGCCAGCGCCTATGAAATCGCCGACATCGTGTCGAAGAACCGCGGCAAGCGCGTCGCGCCGAACAGCGTCTATCGCATCCTCGACCTGTTCGTGGCGAACAACCTCGTCCGCCGGGTCGAAAGCGCCAATGCCTTTGTCGCCAACAGCCATCCCGGTTGCCTCCACGACTGCATCTTCCTGATCTGCGACAGCTGCGGGTCCGCCGTTCATATCGACAACGACAAATTGTCCGACGGCGTCCGCGCCGCCGCCGACGCGACCGGCTTTGCCGCCGAACGCCCGGTGATCGAAGTGCGCGGCAAATGCGCCGAGTGCCAATAGGGCGCCCCGATCGCACCCCGTCGGACCCGTAAATGGCTGGCGGGGGGCTCCATCGCTGGATCGAGGCGCAGCGCACGCGCCCGCCCGCCCCGACCCGCTGGTGGGTGCTGACCGTCGCGATGGGGGCCGCCATGCTCCTGTTCGGCCTTCACCTCGGGCGGGTCTTCCCGGCCGATGCCGCGGCGATCCACCCCGGCTATGGCGCGCCGGTCATCGCCTTCGAATTCGCACGCGGCGAGGCCGATCTGTTCGCGGTCTTCGGCACCAGCGCCGATCCGTTGCAGGTCGCCCGCCTCGCCGCGATGCGCGCGGGCAACGAGCAGGACTATCTGTTCATGCTGCTCTACGCCGCCTTCCTCGGCAGCGGCTGTTTCGCGCTGTGGCGCGAACTCCGGCTGCGCTGGCTGCTCGCCGCTGTCGCCCTGCCGATTTTCGCCGCGCTCTGCGACGCTTATGAGAATTGGCTGCTGTTCGACATCCAGGCGGCCTTCACGCTGGGCGACTATTCGCCCGCCATGGCCAGCCTGCCCTGGCCGGTCGCGGCCAAATTCCTCGCGCTCACCCTGACCAATGTCGCGATCGGCTATGCCATGGTGCAGATGGGGCGATGGTGGCAGTTCGCAGGCACGCTCGTCCTGATCCCCTGCCTCGCCACGATCATGGCGCTGATCGCCCCCGCCGCCTTCGGCTGGACGTTGACCGCGGTCATCGGCGCCGGCTGGTTCGCGCTGCTCGTCATGGCGGCGATCGGCGCATGGTACGCGCTGGTTCGCCGCGAGCCGCTGGTCAATTTCGATCCCGAAACCCCGCACCGCCGCGCCGCCGATCGCGACGAACCCGAAATTTCGCTCGCGCCCGGCAAGCGCCGCCATTTCGGGCGCCGAAAGGAAGATATTTAGGGTCCGTACTCCCTTACAGCACCGTCGAGGTTTGAGGCAAAATGGCCCACTGCGAGGAGAGAAGGCGAAGACATATGTCAATATTTCGAGACTTCTCGACGAAGCAATGGGCCATTTTGGTCAAACCCCTTCGGGACGCCCAAATGGCTTCCATCTCGAACCGAAAGCCGCTTGGAAAGGCAACCAGCCTTCCCGGCGCACCTTTCGGTCCGACCTGTTCGCCATTTGGGCGCCTCGACGGTGCTGTAAGGGAGTACGGACCCTTAGCCTCTTTTCGTCGCGGCGCGGCGGGTCTAGGGACACGGGCGAATCCTGACACAGGGCAAAGGGGACTGCACCCATGAACACCGTCATCATCCGCGAGGACGACCTCGTCGAAACCATCGCCGACGCGCTCCAGTACATCAGCTATTTCCACCCGATGGACTATATCCGCGCATTGGGCGCCGCCTATGAGCGCGAGGTCTCGCCCGCCGCGAAGGACGCGATGGCGCAGATATTGTCGAACAGCCGCATGTGCGCCGAGGGGCATCGCCCCATCTGCCAGGACACCGGCATCGTCACCGTCTTCATCAAATGGGGCATGGATTGCCGCCTCGACTCGCCCCGCAGCCTGCAACAGGTCGTCGATGAAGGCGTGCGCCGCGCCTATCTCCACCCCGAAAACAAGCTGCGCGCCTCGATCCTCGCCGACCCGGCGTTCAGCCGCGTCAACACCAAGGACAACACGCCCTCGGTGCTCAATGTCGAAATGGTCCCCGGCGCCAAGGTCGTGATCGACGTCGCCGCGAAGGGCGGCGGCAGCGAGAACAAGTCGAAGTTCAAGATGCTGAACCCGTCCGACAGCATCGTCGACTGGGTGCTCGAAATGGTGCCGCAGATGGGCGCCGGCTGGTGCCCGCCGGGCATGCTCGGCATCGGCATCGGCGGCACCGCCGAAAAGGCGATGCTGCTGGCGAAGCAGTCGCTGATGGACCCGATCGATATGACCGAACTGCTCGCGCGCGGTCCGTCGAACCCGACCGAGGAACTGCGCGTCGAGCTGTATGAAAAGGTCAATGCGCTCGGCATCGGCGCGCAGGGCCTCGGCGGCCTCGCCACCGTGCTCGACGTCAAGATCGCCGACTGGCCGACCCACGCCGCATCGAAGCCCGTCGCGATGATCCCCAACTGCGCCGCGACCCGCCACGCGCATGTCACCCTCGACGGCAGCGGCCCGGCGTTTCTCGAACCGCCGAAACTCGCAGATTATCCACAGATCGACTGGAAACCCGACCAGGCGGCGATCCGCGTCGACCTTGACAATCTCACGCCCGAAGTCGTCGCGAGCTGGAAGCAGGGCGACCGCCTGCTCCTCAACGGCAAGATGCTCACCGGCCGCGACGCCGCGCACAAGCGCATCGCCGAGATGCTCGCCAAGGGCGAAGAGCTGCCCGTCGCGTTCAAGGACCGCGTCATCTATTATGTCGGCCCGGTCGATCCGGTCGGCGAAGAAATCGTCGGCCCCGCAGGTCCCACCACCGCGACGCGCATGGACAAGTTCATGGACATGATGCTCGATCAGGGCCTGCTCGCCTGCGTCGGCAAGGCCGAACGCGGCCCCGCCGCGACGCAGGCGATCGCGAAGCACAAGAGCGCCTATCTGATGGCGGTCGGCGGCGCCGCCTATCTCGTCGCGCGCGCGATCAAGGGCAGCAAGGTCGTCGGCTTCGCCGACCTCGGCATGGAAGCGATCTACGAGTTCGAGGTGCAGGACTTCCCGGTGACCGTCGCGGTCGACAGCGAGGGCCAGAATGTCCACGTCAACGCCCCCGCGCTGTGGCAAAGGCGAATCAAGGACGAAGGGTTGCTGGAGAAGGCATAAGGTCCGGCGGCCATGAGCCGCTTCCCGATCTGGTTCACCGTCGCCATCGGCGTCGCGGCGCTGTTCTTCCTCGCCGTGCCCTTCGGCCCCGGCACCAGCACCGGCGCGCGAGCGTTTTTCTCGATTCTGATGGGCGGCCTCATCACCGGCGGCGCGGCGGTGATCCTGTCATTCCTCCGCGACCTCGCCGGCCTGGCCCGTCGCTGCGCTGCACCGCAGCCGCCGATCGTCCCGCGCGCGCCGCCGCCCGACCTCTCGCCCGCGCGCAAAGCGGCGGTGCGCAAGACCGTGGCAGTCCTGGCCGCACATGACCTCTTCGCGCCCGAAACCCCCGATCCCGCGCTCTTCTTTCCCGGCGTCGCCGACATGGACGAGAGCGTGAAGCCCGACACCGTCCTCGCCGCGCTCGGCGAACTCGACCATTATCATCCCGGCACCGACCCCGCGCGCTTCATGGCCAATCTTGCGATGCTCGATGCGAAGACCGAGCAGGATCCCGATTATCTGCGCGGGCAAATCGCCGACCTCGAACGGCTCGCGGACGGGGCGCTGCGGATATCCGACGTCGTTATCGACGCCGTCTGGCCGCCAGCCGAGCGGATCATGCCCGTCCGCATCTCCCTGACCGTGAACGGCGCGCCGCTCACCATCGCTTATGACGGCGACGTCAAATATGCGAGCAGCCACATCCAGCACGCGCTCGCGCTGCACCTCGATGCCGCCAAGGCCGGCCGCCGCTTCGCCTGGTTGTGGACCGATCAGGGCGCATGGATCGCGGCCCTGCCCGACGGCGCGGTCGAGGCGCTCAATGCCGCGCTCAAGCTGAAACCGCAGGGCCGCTGCGTCTGGGAATGGGTGAGCGACGCCAAACCCTTTGCGGCGGGCGACACGCCCTAGTCGCGGCGCTTCACCGCCGCGCCGCTTTCGATCACCATTTGCACGTCCATCGCTTCGTCGCCTTCCTCGCGCGGCGCATAATCGGCGAACGCCGCATAGGCCTCGGCCCAGCGCTCCTCCATCCGCACGACATTATAGGGGTGGCTGACGAGATAGAATTGCCCCGCCTCCATCTGCGGCACGATCCGCGCCGCAAAGGCATCGGCATCCATCGCGGGTTCGGCATGGCGCGTCATGTCGGACTTGACCCAGCCGGGGATGATCACGCCGACCTCGATCGCGGACGACACCTCGTTCCGCAGCATGTCCATCAGCCCCAGCACCGCATGCTTGCTCGCGACATAGGCCCCGCCCTTCACGCGCACCGCGTTGAACAGCGCATTTTCCGACGCGGTGGCATAAATCCCGGCCGGAAGCCCGTCGGCCTGAAAACGGCGCCCGAAGCTGCGGATACAGTTCCACGCCCCCCAGAAATTGACCTCGAACAAGGCGCGCGCCGCCGCCGGATCGCAATCGATCACCGATGCACGCGGCCCGCCGATCCCGGCGTTGGCGATGATCGCATCGGCGCGGCCATGCGCCGCCCAGGCGAAGTCGGCGAGCGCCTCGACCGAAGCTGCATCGGTCACGTCGCCGACGAAGGCACGCGCATCGATGCCAAGCGCCGCCAGCGCCGCCGCCGCCTCGGCCAGCCTCGCCTCGCGCGGTTCGCACAATATCAGCTTCGCCCCCGTAACCCCGAGCCGCTTCGCCAGTGCAAAACCGATCCCCGTCGCGCCGCCGGTGATCACGACGCATTTGCCAGCAAAATCCATCGCTCGGCCCTCCCTTGCGGATCAGGCTAGGCTCGCCCCGCGTCGATCGTCAATCGCCGGCTTGCCTTCCACGCCAGTTCGTCCAGACTTGCCGGGGCCAAACCGCATAGGGGACGCAGCATGGATTTCCGCACCTTCGACCGCTTGAACCGCCGCGACCTGATTCGCGGCACCACGATGCTCGGCGCCGGCGCCATGCTGATGCGCCCGCTGCCCTCGCTCGCCGCGACCGGCCCGATGGCCGGCATCCGCAAGGCGGCGGAAGCGGGCAAGGAAGCCTCGATCAAGCGACTACGCGACTGGATCGCCCTCCCCTCGATCGCCGCCGAGAACCGCAACATGCCCGAGGGCGCGGCCTATATGGCCGAACTCGCGCGCGACGCGGGCTTCACCAATGTCGAGATCGTGCCGACCGACGGCCATCCCGGCGTCTTCGGCACGATCCACGTCGGCGCCAAACGCACCCTCGGCATCTATTTTATGTACGACGTCAAACAGTTTGACCCCGCCGAATGGTCGTCGCCGCCGCTCGAGGGCAAGTTCGTCGCCAAGGAAGGCCTCGGAACCGCGATCGTCGGGCGCGGTGCGACGAACCAGAAGGGCCCCGAAGCCGCCTTCCTCGCCGCGCTCCACGCGATCCGCGCCGCCAAGGCGACGCTGCCGGTCAACATCGTGCTGATCTGCGAGGGCGAGGAAGAGATCGGCTCGCCGCATTTCCGCCAGGTCGCGACCAAGCCCAATGTCCTCGCCGCGCTCAAGAAATGCGACGGCATCTTCATTCCCTTCCCGTCGCAGGACAAGACCGGCGCGGTCGACGTCAACCTGGGGTCGAAGGGGATCATCGAACTCGAACTGGTCGCGAGCGGCGAGAAATGGGGCCGCGGGCCGAAGGGCGACGTGCATAGCAGCCTGAAGGCGATGATCGACTCGCCCGCCTGGCGGCTGGTGCAGGCGCTACAGACGCTGGTCACCCCCGACGGCAACACCCCGGCGATCGAGGGCTGGTTCGAAAATGTCCGCCCGCTCACCGACCGCGAAAAGACGCTGATCCGCGAAGCCGCGAAGGGCGCCGACGAAGCGGCCGAAAAACAGGCGCTGGGGGTCCAGACCTGGATCGACAATCTCAGCTATGACGACGCGCTGATCCGCCTCGCGCAGGAACCGACGGTCAATATCGAGGGGCTGGTCGCGGGTTACACCGGCCCCGGCGGCAAGACCGTGCTGCCCGGCCGCGCGGTCGCCAAGCTCGACCTGCGCCTCGTCCCCAACCAGACCCGCGCCGAGGCCGAAAAGAAGCTGCGCGCCCATCTCGACAAACATGGCTTCGCCGACGTCGAGATGAATGTGTCGGGCGGCTATGATCCGACCGAGGTCGCCGAGGACAGCCGCCTGATCCGCACCGAACTCGCGACCTACAAAAAACTCGGCATCGCGACCAACATCAACGCGCGGCTCGCGGGCAGCTGGCCCGGCGCGACCTTCACCGCGCCGCCGGTGTCGATCCCGGCGGGCCATTTCGGCACCGGTCATGGCGCGGGCGCGCACGCACCGAACGAATATTATCTGATCGATTCGACCAACCCCAAGGTCGCGGGGCTGGTCGATGCGACGATGGGCTTCGCCGAATTCCTCTACACCCTCGCCGCCATCAAATAGGAAGGGGCAAATGACCGACCTCACCGGCGTCGCGCACGTCATCCTGACCGCGGGCGACTTCGCCCGCTCGACGGCTTTCTGGCGCGACGTCATCACCTATCTCGATCTCAAGATCGTACTCGACAGCGACGCGATGCTCTATGGCGTCGGCGGGCGCACCGCGATCGGCATCCGCACCGGCAGCCCCGAGAACGCCGGCAAGCGTTTCGACCAGGGCGCCCCCGGCCTCCACCACGCCTGCTTCCGCCTGCGCGACCGCGCCGCGGTCGATGCGATCCATGAATTCCTCAAGAATCGCGGCGACATCGTCTTGGTCCACGGCCCGCAGGAGGAACCCTGGGCGCCCGGCTATTATTCGATCCTGTTCGAGGACCCCGACGGCATCCGCATCGAGTTCAACCATGTGCCGGGGGTCGGGTTGCTGGCGGAGGGCGAGACCATCGGCGGGGCGGAGGTGTTCGACTAGCTGGCCGTTCTCGCACTTCGTCATTGCGAGGAGCAAAGCGACGCGGCAATCCAGCGTGGCATAATCCGCCCTGGATTGCTTCGCTTCGCTCGCAATGACGCTGACCTAAAACCCGTACACCAACGTGAATCGCGTCTGCGTATCGACGCTCTCCACCCCCGGCGGCGGGCTCGAATCGATCTGTGCCGAATAGGCGATCCGTGCCGACAATTTGCCGCTCAGCTTGGCGTTGAGCGAGGTCAGCGAACTGGTCGAGCTGTTTGCCTCGCCGACGACGGTCGAGGCGACCTGCGTCAACCGCAGCGTCGGTGACAATTGCCAGCCGAAGTCGAGTCCGGCGAGCGCGGTCAGTTCATTGTCGATGTCGCCGCGCACGAAATCGGTGCGCCGCCATGCCGGCCCACCCTTCAGGCTGAGTGCCACCGACTTGCTGTCGATCAGCTTGTAACCTAGCCCGCCCGACAGGTTCCAGCGGCTGTCGTAGCCGAGGATGCGATCCTTCTCCCAGCGCCCCAGCCCATAGACGAAGCCGCGGTCGCTCAGCCGGTATTGCGGCTCGACTTCGCCGAGATAACGTTCGATCGAGGTGCGGCCGTTGGTACGCTGATAATCGGCCTGCAACCGCAATTTGTGCGTCCAGTCGATCCCCTTGCGCGCTAGCGCCAGCCCCGCGCTCAGCCCCGCCGATTTGGTGTTGCCAGTGCTCAGCGATCCGCCGATCTGCCCCTCGCCCTTCCAGTTTTCCCAGAATTTCGCCGCCGCCAATTTGGCGCGCGCCGCCGCCGCCGCTTCGTCCTTCAGCCGTTGCCGTTCGGCGCGATAGGCGACGACCCGCGCGTCGATTTCCGCCGCATCGTCGGGATTGGCCGCTTTCGCCAGCTTGGCGACGGCTTCGACATCGGCGTCCTTGCCGCTCGCGATGGCCGCGGTCAGCATGTCGCTCACCGGATTGGGCGGCACCACCGCGGGGTTCGCGCTCCGGTAATAGGCGATCAGCGCGTCGATCTCGCCCCGGCTGCCCGGATTGGTCCTGCGGGCGAGCCTGACCACCGCTTCGACATCGCTGTCCTCGCCGCTCGCGAAGGCGGCGTCGATCATCGCGCGCACCGCATCGGGCAAGGGCGGGTCGGGGTCCATCAGCATCAGCGGGAGCGGTTCGACCAGCAACGGGTCGGCGAGCGCCGGGTCGGGCTGGAGCGGCATCGCGGGATCCTGTGCCGCATGCGCGGGCGAAATCGCAAGGGCGAGCGGCAGGCAAAGCGCGGCCAGTCGGGGGAGAGAGGTCACCGAAGACGTCCTTCGCTTGGGGGCAGAAGCCGGGTTCGTTCGACCGATCGCGCGGGCCTGCGCACGTTCGATGGCGCCCTATAACCCGAAAGTCGCTGGCATTTCCACCCCGGCTGTCCCATTTGCAAACCTATGTGGATCGCGATCATCGCCATTTTCGGCGCCGGCATCGGCAATTTCGCGATGCACCGCGCGTTCATGGAAAGCGACGACCCGTTGGTGCAGGAGATGCTCCGGCCGTTCACCGACAAGGTCGGGCCGAATATCACCTATGTCTTCGAGTTCCTGCTACTCGTCGGCGCGATGGCGATCGCGACGCGCAACTGGTTCACCGGGCTGCTGCTCTACGGCCTCTACACCATCTTCAACGCGATGGCGTTCAGCTGGGTGATGCACCGGCCGAAATAGGCGCGGTCCACGCCGGCCCGACGATCGGCAGGCCCTGCGCCCGCAGCCGGTCGAGCACCCCGTCGGGTTCGGCGAGCACCAGCAACGGCACCACCGCCAGCGTCACGCCGGGCTTCGCCGCCGCATCGCTGATCGCGCCGACCCACTGCTGGCGCAGCGCCGGGCCGAAGCCGTCGTTGGTCCACGGCCAGCAGCGCCCGAGTGCCCTTTCGAGCGGATTGGCCATCACCGCTGGCACGTCGAACTCGGTCCACGCCTGCCCGCGCGCGGCGACGATATCGCCGCCGGCCTCGGTCGCCGTCATCGCCGCGTCGAGGCAGGGGATATGCGTTGCGGGTGCCGCCGCGAACAGATTGTCGAGCATGTCCTCGCCGCGCATCTCGCCCACCGGCTGCGCCGGAATGTCGGCGCGGTTCGCCGCCTTGCGGACGATATCGGACGCGTCGTCGGCCGTGTCGCGGTTGAAGGCGAGCCGCTTGGCGAGCAGATCGAACGCGGTCATCAGGAAATTCTTCTGCGCATAATCCTGATCGAACCGCGCCTCGAGCGCCCGCAGCCGCGCGATCTGATGCACGTCGAGATAGTCAGCGGCGACGCGACCCTTGGGCAATTTGGTCAGTCCGCCACCCTTGAAGATCAGCCGCAATATGTCGCCCGGCGACACCTTCGCCTTGGTCCCCAGGATGACCCGCTGCGCGCGCTCGGTCGCGCCCTCCAGTCGCTCGGGACGCCATGGCGTCGCTTTCGGCACGTTGCGGATTTCGCCGACCAGGATCACCGCGCCCGTGGGCGTCTTGATCGTCCACATCGGGGCGCCCGACCGGCGCGCGGTGACGACGATCTCGTCGGTGATTTCGCCTGTCGCGGCTGGGCCGGCGGCTGGCTCCGCCGCCATCGCATGCGGCGCCGTCGCCGCCAGCAGCGCGGCGATCAGAACGCCGCGCGCCGTCACGCGACGCCGTGGTACCACCACACCCCGTCGCGATCCTCACGCTGGACGCGCCCTTCGACCTCGAGCCGCTTCAGATGCGCGAGCGCCTCGCCGGTCGCCATGCCCAGCTGGTCCGGGCCGATCGGGCGGTTGAACAGCAGCGGGAAGGACTCCACCGCGCGCATCGGCGCCTTCGCGATCGCCTCGGCCAGATTATAGAGCCGCATGCGATGCTCGTCGCGCAGCGCCATCAGCCGGACGTGCAATCCCTTGAACGGTTCGCCATGCGCAGGGCAGGTCAGGACGTCGCCGGGCACCGTCGCGATCAGCTTGTCGATCGAATCGAGCCATTCGCCCAGCGGATCGGCACCGGGTTCGGTGATGTTGATCGACACGTTCGAACTGATCCGCGGCAGCACCTGGTCGCCCGACACCAGCACGCCCTCGCGCTCGTTCCACAGGCACGCATGCTCGGGGCTATGCCCCGACCCGACAACGACGCGCCACTGGTGCGCGCCCATGTCGAGGACATCGCCGTCCTTGATCCGCTGGTAGCTGCGCGGCAGCGGATAGACCATCAGGCCGAAGCGGCCCCAACCCTCGCTCTTCTGCCGCTCGATCGCCGCCTCGTCCCAACCGGCGGCGCGCGACTGCGCCAGCGCCTCGTCGGGCGCGGTATCGCTGGTGTCGCCGACGATCATTCGCGCGGTCAGCATCTCGCCGCGCGTCATCCACAGCTGGACGCCCTTCTTCTTCGCGATCCAGCCGGCAAGGCCGATATGGTCGGGGTGCAGGTGGGTGCCGATAACGCGGGTGATCCGCGTGTCGGCAAGCGCGCCGGCATAAAGCGCCTTCCACGCGTCCGAACAGATGGTCAGGCAGACGCCGGTGTCGACCACCGCGACGCCGTCCCCTCCGTCACTGGCAGCATCGTCGAGCAGCCAGCTGTTGATATGGCCGAGCGAGCCGGGCATCGGGATGCGTGCCCAGCGGATTCCCGGCGCGATGCGGATCGTCTCGCCCACCCCCGGTGCGGCGTCGCCCCATGGATAGGTCAGCCCGGCGCGGCTCGTCGCGGTGAAACTGTCGTCCTGGGTCAGCGAGGCGTCCGGCGAACCGCTGGCCGCCGGAATACCCTCTTCGTCACTGACCGACGCCACGCCTTATGCCGCCGTTTCGTCGTTCGCGGCGGCAAGCGCGGCTTCGCTGGCTTCCTCCGCGGCGCGCAGCTCGTTCGCGGCGATGCGCTCGGCGCGCAGTTCCTCGAGCAGCGCCTCGCGGTCGCCCTCGAAACGATTGTCGGTCGGCGCGGCGATACCGGCCTTCTTCGCGGCCTTGGCGACCAGCGCATCGAGTTCGCGCTGCGAACAGAGGCCGAGCGTCACCGGGTCCTTGGCGACGATGTTCGCGCTGTTCCAGTGGCTGCGGTCGCGGATCGCGCCGATCGTGTTGCGGGTGGTGCCGATCAGCTTGCCGATCGCGCCGTCCGAAACCTCGGGATGGTTCTTCAGGATCCAGGCGATGCCGTCGGGCTTGTCCTGGCGCTTGCTGACCGGGGTATAGCGCGGGCCGCGGGTGCGGCGGATCGTGTCCTGCGCCTGCTTGCTCATCTTGAGCTTGTAGTTCGGGTCGTTCTGACCCTTTTCGATCTCGTCCATCGACAGTTCGTGCGCGCGAACCGGATCGCGACCGGTATATTTGGTCGCCGCGGTTTCGTCGGCGATCGCCTGCACTTCGAGGATGTGGATGCCGCAATAATCGGCGATCTGGACGAAGGTGAGGCCGGTGTTGTCGACCAGCCAGGCGGCGGTCGCATGCGGCATCAACGGGGTGGCGTCGGGGTTGACCATGACTGCTCTCCAAAAGCGCAAATAATAAGGGCCGCCCCTCGCGGGGCGGCCGGACATTGGCAGCGGCTATATGCCGGTTTCGAAAAAGGGGCAAGTGCGGGGATTGGCGGGGCAGATGTCGGACTTGGAGCGGTTTCCAGACCGCCCTCCATTTCCGTTCGTGTCGAACGGGATTTATCCGCAACCGTCCGATACGGCCTTCCCACTAATCCCCCATCGCCACAAACCCCGGCTCGCCCTCGATCCGCGCGATCCACGCCTGCACCGCCGGATAGTCCGCCAGCGCGAAGAACCCGCTGTCCTCGGCAACATGCGTGTACGCATAGAGCACGATATCGGCGAGCGTCAGCCCGGCGCCGACCAGCCAGTCGCGCGCCGCCAGATGCCCGTCCATCAACGCCAGCGCCGCCGCCCCCGCCTCGCGCTTCCCCGGCAGCAGCGCGCGCTGCACATCGCTCAGATTCGCCTCGCCGATCCACTTCATCCAGAAACGCAAGGTCGCGACATTGGGTTCGTGATTATATTGTTCCCAGAACATCCAGTGCAGCATGTCGGCACGCGCGAAGCGATCGTGCGGCACCAGATGTGTGCCGTCGGCGAGCCAGAAACAGGCGGCATTGCTTTCGGGCAGGAATTTGTCGCCGATCTGCAGCACCGGGATGCGCCCGTTCGGGTTGACCTCCGCCAGAAACGCAGGCGTCCGCGTCTCGCCCGCGATGATATCATATTCGCGCCGCTCGATCGGATAGGCAAGCAGCGCCGCGGTCAGCCGGATCTTGTAGCAATTGCCGCTCGCCGCATATTCGTGAAGGATCGGTCTCTCGCTCATAATGCCCCCAAGGCTCTTTCCGCGCGGCTAAGTGGCCTGGCGCGCCGGTATCTGGATCAGGTTGACAAAGGACATCGCCACCGCGCCGTGCTGGTTGGTCACGGTCATCAACATGGTCAGGACCCCTCGATCGGGTTTGCTGTCGGACCGCCGAACATCGATGATTTCGCGCCGGATCGACAGCAGATCGCCCGGCCGCACCGCGCTCCGCCACTGCAGGTCGTCGACCTTGAGGCCGAGCAGCGGCGTGTCGCCGAAGGGCGCCGAATCGACGAATTCGCGCATCACCACCGCAGCGACATGCCAGCCGCTGGCGATCAGGCCGCCAAAGCGTCCCCTGGCCGCTGCCTCGGCATCGACATGCATCGGCTGCGGGTCATATTCGCGGGCGAAGCGGATGATGTCCGCCTCGGTCATCTCGATCGGACCGCCAGTCCAGACCTGCCCGATTTCAAGGTCTTCGAGAAAGAGCGAATGCGCAGCCAAAATCATCTCCGGAACCGATGCCCCCGCACCCGCTACGCCGGGTGATGGGTCCCGTCGCTTCTGTCAACCGCAGGCGCGGCGGCCTAGCCCACCGTCAGCACGATCTTCCCGACATGCGCGCCCGCCTGCATCCGCGCGTGCGCCGCGGCGGCTTCGGTGAGCGGGAAGGTTTGGTCCATCGCGGGCTTCCACGCGCCCTCCGCCAGGCGCGGCCACAATGTGCGGTGGATTTCGTCGGCCAGCGCCGCCTTGAAGTCGGCGCTGCGCGCGCGCAGCGTCGATCCGGTCATCGTCAGGCGGCGGCGCATCAGCTGGCTGATGTCGATCTCGACCTTCGCCCCGCGCTGGAAAGCGATGGTGACATGGCGCCCGTCGTCGGCGAGGCATTCGAGATTGCGCGGCACATAGTCGCCGCCGACCATGTCGAGCACCGCATTGACGCCCTTGCCGTCGGTGAACGCCTTCACCGCCGCGACATAGTCGTCGTTCGAATAATCGACCGCCAAGTCGGCGCCGAGCGCGGTCGCCGCGGCGCATTTGTCGGTGCTGCCGCAGGTCACGATCACCTTGATGCCGAACAATTTACACAGCCCGATCGCGGTGGTGCCGATGCCGCTGGTGCCGCCATGGACGAGTACCGTCTCGCCCTCCATCACCCAAGCGCGTTCGAACAGATTGTGCCACACGGTGAACACCGTTTCGGGCAGCGCCGCCGCCTCGGCCATCGAAAAGCCGTTCGGCACCGGCAAACAGCTGCCCGCCGGCGCGGTGCAATATTCGGCGTAACCGCCGCCCGCGATCAGCGCGCACACCGCCTGCCCCAGCTGTTCGGGATCGCCCCCCGGCCCGACCGCGACGATCGTCCCCGCGACCTCCAGCCCCGGCAGGTCGCTTGCTCCGGGCGGCGGCGGATAAAAGCCCATGCGCTGCAGCACGTCGGGGCGGTTGACCCCCGCCGCGGCGACGCGGATCAGCACCTCGCCCGGTCCCGGCCGCGGCACGGGGCGCGTTTCGGGCACCAAAACTTCGGAGCCGCCCGGCGCGCTTATCGCGATGGCGGTCATGCTTTCCGGCACGCTGGTCACGTCTTGGTCCCCCTGCTTCCCACAGGCGCGCCTTATTGACAGCGCGGGGCGGCGGGTCAACAACTTCGCCGCCAATCAAGAGGATGAGGACAAAAGGATCCGGGCGATGGACGACGACAACGAACCCCGCCGCCACGACGATGTGCTGGCGGCGCTGACCAAACAGCCGCTCGACCCCTTGTCGGTCGACGAACTGAACGACCGCATCGTCGTCTTGCAGGAAGAGATCGAACGGACGCGCGCGCGGATCAGCTTTGCGACGAGCCACAAGCTGAGCGCCGACGCCTTGTTCAAGAAAAGCTAGCCGCGCGGCCCGGACTCCCTCCATAAGGCGCCATGGATTTCAACGACCAGCTGACCCGCTATTTCGGCACCGCCGACCTTGCGGCGATCCACCCCGAGGCGCTCGCCGCGGGCACCGAACGCATGCGCGTCGATTTCGGCCTCGAAACCAACCCCGGCCGCCGCTTTGCCTTGTGGGCGTTGATGCACATGCTCGGCGTCGCGCCCGACCTCGATGTCGCGTTCAAGGACGCGGGCGAGCGCGATCTGGCCCGCGATTTCATGGATATGGTCGACCGGGCGGGTGAGGATGACGGCTGACCACCGGTTGCGGGCATAANAGCGGTGGTGGAGGGGCCGCGGCCGCGCGCCAGTCTTTGACGGCGTCGGCCCCTCCGTCAGCCCTACGGGCTGCCACCTCCCCATCGCTGCGCGACAGGGAGGATCGGCAAGGTCCGCTTCCCACCCCAATCCCCAACGCCGCGTTAACCATATTCCAACCCCGATCTGCGCAAATTCGTGGCACCGACCGCTTTTCCCTTGCAGGCTGGCGGCGGCGTCGCCACCTTGTGTCTATCGGGCGGGCCTCTCCCCGGCTTGTCCCCAAGGAGATAAGCCTATGCCGTCCTTTTCGGAGAGCCTCGAAAAGACCCTGCACAATGCGCTGAAGGCGGCTTCCGAGCGCCATCACGAATATGCGACGCTCGAGCATCTGCTCTACGCGCTGATCGACGACGATCATGCCGCCGAAGTGATGCGCGCCTGCGGCGTCGCGCTCGACGACCTGCAATCGGCGGTCGTCCATTATCTCGACACCGAACTCGACAGCCTGAAGGTCGAAGGACACAGCGACCCGTCGCCGACGAGCGGATTCCAGCGCGTCGTCCAGCGCGCCATCCTGCACGTCCAGTCGTCGGGCAAGGATGAGGTGACCGGCGCCAACGTCCTCGTCGCGCTCTTCTCCGAACGCGAAAGCTATGCCGTCTATTTCCTGCAGCAGCAGGACCTGACGCGCCTCGACGCGGTCTCCTACCTCAGCCACGGCGTCGGCAAGGGCGGCAAGCCCTCGCCGCAGGCCGAGCCCGAGGAAAAGGAAGAAACGAAGGACAAGGCCGACGCGAAGAACAAAAAAGAGACCGCGCTCGACCAGTTCACCGTCAACCTCAACGAAAAGGCCAAGGTCGGCAAGGTCGACCCGCTGATCGGCCGCACCGCCGAGGTCGATCGCACGATCCAGATCCTTTGCCGCCGGTCGAAGAACAACCCGCTTTATGTGGGTGATCCCGGCGTCGGCAAGACCGCGATCGCCGAAGGTCTCGCGCGCAAGATCATCGAAGGCGACGTGCCCGAGGTGCTGCTGCCCGCGGTCATCTATTCGCTCGACATGGGCGCCTTGCTCGCGGGCACGCGTTATCGCGGCGATTTCGAGGAACGGCTGAAACAGGTCGTGACCGAACTCGAAGGGCTGCCGCACGCGATCCTGTTCATCGACGAGATTCACACCGTCATCGGCGCAGGTGCCACTTCGGGTGGCGCGATGGATGCGTCGAACCTCTTGAAACCCGCACTGTCGGGCGGCGTGATCCGCTGCATCGGCTCGACGACCTACAAGGAGTTCCGCAATCACTTCGAAAAGGATCGCGCGCTGCTGCGCCGCTTCCAGAAGATCGACGTGATCGAACCGAGCCTCGAGGATACCAAGAAAATCCTCGCCGGGCTGCGCAGCGCGTTCGAGGCGCATCACCAGGTGCGTTATACGCAGGATGCGATCAACGCCGCGGTCGACCTGTCGGCGCGCTACATCAACGACCGCAAATTGCCCGACAAGGCGATCGACGTGATCGACGAGGTCGGCGCGATGCAGATGCTCGTCGCTCCGTCGAAGCGCAAAAAGACGATTACGGCGAAGGAGATCGAGCAGGTCATCGCGACGATGGCGCGCATCCCGCCCAAATCGGTGTCGAGCGACGACAAGGCGACGCTCGCCAATCTCGAAACCGACCTGAAGCGCGTCGTCTTCGGTCAGAACACCGCGATCGAGGTGCTGTCGTCGGCGATCAAGCTGAGCCGCGCGGGCCTGCGCGATCCCGAAAAGCCGATCGGCAACTATCTGTTCAGCGGCCCCACCGGCGTCGGCAAGACCGAGGTCGCCAAGCAGCTCGCATCGATCATGGGCATCCCGCTCCAGCGTTTCGACATGTCCGAATATATGGAGCGCCATTCGGTCAGCCGCCTGATCGGCGCGCCTCCGGGCTATGTCGGTTATGATCAGGGCGGGCTGCTCACCGATGCGATCGACCAGAATCCGCATTGCGTGCTGCTGCTCGACGAGATCGAAAAGGCGCATCCCGACCTGTTCAACATATTGTTGCAGGTGATGGATCATGGCCGCCTGACCGATCATCACGGCAAGACCGTCGATTTCCGCAACGTCATCCTGATCATGACGACCAATGCCGGCGCCAGCGACATGGCGCGCGAAGGCATCGGCTTCGGCGCCTTCACCCGCGAGGATGTCCAGGAGGAAGCGGTGAAGAATCTCTTCACTCCCGAATTCCGCAACCGCCTCGATGCGATCGTGCCGTTCGGTTACCTGCCGCCCGAAGTCGTCGCGCGCGTCGTCGACAAGTTCATCCTCCAGCTCGAAATGCAGCTCGCCGACCGCAACGTCCATATCCAGCTCGACGAAGCCGCACGCGAATGGCTGACCGGCAAGGGCTATGACAAGCTGTACGGCGCCCGCCCGATGGGCCGCCTGATCCAGGAAAAGATCAAGCAGCCGCTCGCCGAGGAACTATTATTCGGCAAGCTCGTCCATGGCGGCGAGGTCAAGGTGAAGATGAAGACCGGCGACGATGCCAAGGTCGGCAACCCGCTGACCTTCGAAATCGTCTCGGCGCCCCCCAAGGCGACCAAGGCGAAAGCCAAGCCTAAAGCCGACAAGGCGAAGAAGGAAGCCGAATAGCGACCGAAAACGCCCTCCCCTCAGGGGAGGGCAGCGAGACTTGGACCGGCGTAGCCGGGCCGTAGTAGCAGCGGGTGGGGGCCATCGACCTTGCACAAGGCCGCTGGCCTCCACCCCAACCCCTCCCCTGAAGGGGAGGCGCTTGATGCTTGGTTCGCGTTAAACGGATCGCAACCCCCCGCTGCTATGCTCGCCGCTCCTGACAATGGGGGACCGGGGCAGACGATGACGACACAATTGCAGCAATGGCTGGGCGAAGCGAATATGCTCCGCGAATTCGACCGCTGGTTCGACAGCGTGATGCGCAGCGGCAATTTCGACGAACTCGACGCCTTCCTGACCGAAGAGCTGCTCGCGCATGTCCATCCGATCACCTCGCTCTGCCTCGCGCGGCCGCTGTCGGCGGTGCGGGTCACCGGCTGGGACGAACTCGCCGCCGATGTGCTGCGCGACGAGGAACGCCACGCCGCCGCAGGCCCCGTCACCGCGATCGGTGTCGACCTGTCGGCGCACTGCGAACCCGACGACGACGCCTGGCAGCTCGAAGTCAATTTCTACGACGATGAGGCCTTCCCGTTCGGCGACGGCGACCTTACCGACATCAACGCCGCCGCCGCCGACACCAGCACGCCCTGGCAGGGCGAGTTCCGCGACATCGTCAACAGCCTGACCGTCGTCGGGCTCGGCCGCATCTATCGCGCGATCTCGGCCAATGCCCCCGGCCGCATTCCCTTCGGCGAACCCGCGCCGGTCGATGTCGTCGCCGACCGACTCGGCCGCTATTTCATCACCCTGCGCTTCCATCAGGCGCTCGTCCGCGACGCGACGAACGAGGGTCTGCCCCGCCCGATGGTGCTGCTCGGCGGCGCGCACGACGTCGATCCATGGTATGAAGCCGGCTATTGGTGCGAAACCGCGCACGCCGGCGACGACAAGATCGCCTCGATCCTCGACGCGCGCGACGAGGCGAACCGGGCGCGCTTCCAGGCCGAAACCGAAATGAAGATCGCCGAATGGCGCGACCGCCGCAACGTGATCACGCGCCGCCAGCTCCGCGCCGACAAGCAGCAGGCGTTCATCGACCTCAGCATCGCGCAGGACGCGATGTTCCACAGCATCACCGGCCTCGGCGACGGCCGCCCGTCGCACGAGCTGTCGGACCATGAATATGAGATGCTGCTCTATGCCTGGCAGCGCCAGCGCGCCGAAAAGATCGGCGACGACCCCGACGCGATCGCAATTCCGGAAGCACCGCGCGGCGGATTGTTCGGGCTGTTCAGCCGGGCGTCTTGACGCGGGGCGGCTGCTCTCGCTTTTTCCGCCCTCCGCGCCTATATCACCGGCATGTACGACTATGTCTCCGTGACCACCCGCGAGCCCGGCGCGACCACCCCCGTGCGCGACGGCACGATCAAGCTGCACGATGCGGCGGGCTTCGACGGGATGCGCAAGGCGGGGCGGCTGTCGGCCGAAATCCTCGACGCGCTCGTCCCCTTCGTCCAGCCCGGGGTGACCACCGGTGCGATCGACGACCTCGTTCGCACGATGATGCTCGACGGCGGTGGTATTCCGGCGACGCTCGGATACCGCGGCTTCACCCACAGCTGCTGCACCAGCATCAACCATGTTGTCTGCCACGGCATCCCCGACGACAAGCCGGTGCGCGACGGCGACATCGTCAACATCGACGTCACCAGCATCATCGACGGCTGGCACGGCGACACCAGCCGCATGTATCTGGTCGGCGATGTCCCGATCAAGGCGCGACGGCTGGTCGAGGTCACCTATGAATGCCTGATGCTCGGCATCGAGCAGGCGAAGCCCGGCAACCGCATGGGCGACGTCGCGCATGCGATCCAGACCCACGCCGAAAAGCATCGCTATTCGGTCGTCCGCGATTTCTGCGGCCATGGGCTGGGACAGATGTTCCACGACGCCCCCGAAGTGGTCCACGCCGGCCGCCCCGGCACCGGCCCCGAACTGCGCCCCGGCATGTTCTTCACCATCGAACCGATGATCAACACCGGCAAATATGCGGTGAAGATGCTCGCCGACGGCTGGACCGCGGTGACTCGCGACCGCTCGCTTTCGGCGCAGTTCGAGCATAGCATCGGCATTACCGAGACGGGGTGCGAGATTTTCACCGCCAGCCCGACGGGCCTCAACGCCCCGCCCTGGCAGTAAACCGCTAAGCCGTTCCCCGGCGAAGGCCGGGCCCCAGAGCGTTACAAGGCAAGCCGGCTCCATTTCGCTCTGGACCCCGGCCTTCGCCGGGGAACACCCTCCCGCCCGGCTCAGTTGCCCCACCCCCTCCCTCACCCCCCATTTTCCCGCTTGCACGCTCCGCCCTTCGGGCGCAGTCTTGACGTTAACGTCAAGCATAGGCGTCGAACGGGAGAGCATGGGATGGCGAAACGGGTCTTTTCGGTCGCGCTGCTGGGCGGCGCGCTGCTGGCATTGGCAGCATGCAACGCATCGAAGAATGAGAGCGCAAGCAGCGGCGGATCGCTCGACGCGGCGGAACAGGCCAGCGAGACCCTGCTCAAGACCGGCGGCAATGGCGACGACTGGGGCGCGATCGGTTTCAGCTACGACGAACAGCGGTTCAGCCCGCTCACCGACATCAACGACAAGAATGTCGGCCAGCTCGGCGTCGCCTGGACCGCCGATCTCGACGATGCGCGCGGGCAGGAGGCGACCCCGGTCGTCGTCGACGGCACCCTCTATGTCAGCCACGCCTGGTCAAAGGTCAGCGCCTGGGACGCCGCGACCGGCAAGCTGCTGTGGAAATTCGACCCCAAGGTCCCTGGCGAACGCGCGGTTTCGGCCTGCTGCGACGTCGTCAATCGCGGCGTCGCCGTCTGGGGCGACAAGCTGTTCGTCGGCGCGCTCGACGGCCGCCTGATCGCGCTCGACCGCAAGACCGGCAAGGAACTATGGTCGACGCAGACCTTCGACACGTCAAAGCCTTACACCGTCACCGGCGCCCCGCGCGTCGTGAAGGACATGGTGCTGATCGGCAACGGCGGCGCCGAATTCGGGGTGCGCGGCTATGTCACCGCCTATGACGCCGACACCGGCAAGGAACGCTGGCGCTTCTACACCGCACCGAACCCCGAGAAGAAGGCGGACGGCGCGGTCAGCGACGACATTTTCGCGAGCAAGGCCAACGCGACCTGGTCCGACAAGGGCGAGTGGAAGGTGTCGGGCGGCGGCGGCACCGTGTGGGACGCGATCGTCTACGACAAGGATCTCGACCAGATCTACCTCGGCGTCGGCAACGGCAATCCATGGAACCACGGCGAGCGCTCGAACGGCGAAGGCGACAACTGGTTCCTCTCCTCGGTCGTCGCGCTCGACGCGTCGACCGGCAAATATAAATGGCATTATCAGGAAACCCCGGCCGAGACGTGGGATTATACCGCGACCCAGCCGATCATCCTCGCCGAGCAGGCGGTGGGCGGCAAGCCGACCAAGGTGTTGTACCATGCGCCGAAGAACGGCTTTTTCTTCACCATCGACCGCACCAGCGGCAAACTGATCGATGCCAAGCCCTTTGTCGACGGGATCAACTGGGCGACCGGCTACGACATGGCGACGGGCCGCCCGATCGAGAATCCCGAGGCGCGCTTCTACAAGACCGGCAAGCCCTTCATCGCGATCCCCGGCGCGCTCGGCGCGCACAACTGGCACCCGATGAGCTACAACCCGGCGACGGGTCTCGTCTACATCCCGGCGCAGCAGATTCCGCAAGGCTATCTCCAGGACATGGACGAGCTCGACAAGCGCAAGGTGCTCGGCTTCAACGTCGGCACCTCGCTCAACAAGACGATGCTGCCCGACGACAAGGCCGCCTTCCGCGCCGCCATCGCCGCGACCACCGGCCGCCTCGTCGCCTTCGACCCGCGCACCGGCAAGGTCGCCTGGGCGGTCGATTATCCGGCGGCGTGGAACGGCGGCACGATGACCACCGCGGGCAACCTCGTCTTCCAGGGCACCAGCACCGGCCGCTTCCGCGCCTACACCGCCGACACCGGCAAGCAGTTGCTCGACCTCGACATGCAGTCGGGGATCGTCAGCGCGCCTTCGACCTTCCGCGTCGGCGGCGTCCAATATGTGGCGTTCATGACCAGCAAGGGCGGCGCCTTCCCGCTCGTCGCCGGGGTTGCCGGCGGCGTCACGCGCAAGGTGCCGAACATCCCGCGCCTCGTCGTCATGAAGATCGGCGGCACCGCAAAGCTCCCCGCCCTGCCCGCGGCGGCGGCGCTCGCCTGGAACCCGCCGGCGCAGTTCGGCACCGCGGCGCAGGTCGCGGCGGGCAAGGCGCATTTCGGGCGCTATTGCATGGTCTGCCATGGCGACAGCGCGATCGGCAACGGCTTCACCCCCGACCTGCGCGTCTCGGGCCTGCTGGGCAATGCCGATGCGTGGAAGGGCGTGATCATCGACGGGGCGCTCAAGGACAACGGCATGGTCAGCTTCGCCAAGGTGCTCACGCCCGCCGATGCCGAGGCGATCCGCGCCTACGTCGTCGACCGCTCGATCTGGACCAAGGCCAACCTCGCCGACACCGCGGCGCCGATGGGACGCTGATCTGCCGCTTTTTTAGGCAGCAACATAGCGCCGCTGCCCACCCCTTGGGCAGCGGCGCAATTTGCTTTCAAAATTCTTGCTGAAACCCTGCGATTCGCCAATTGGCACGGCTTTTGATTGGTGCAAGATGGCGGGACACCGCACCGACTCGACGGCGAACCGGACAGGCCGACCTGATCCGGCTCGATGCGCAAGGGGCGGCGGCCAGCCCAAAGGGGGACGAGAAGCGTGAAGAAGATTGAGGCGATCATCAAGCCGTTCAAGCTCGACGAAGTGAAGGAAGCGCTGCACGAAGTGGGTGTCAGCGGCATCACCGTCACCGAGGCCAAGGGCTTCGGTCGGCAGAAGGGTCACACCGAGTTGTATCGCGGCGCCGAATATGTCGTCGACTTTCTGCCCAAGGTGAAGCTCGAAGTCATCGTCGAGGATTCGATGGCCGAACGCGTGGTGGAGGCGATCGCCGCCGCCGCGCAGACCGGCCGCATCGGCGATGGCAAGATCTTTGTCATTCCGGTCGAAACCGCGCTGCGGATCCGCACCGGCGAACGCAACGAGGACGCGCTCTAAATTCTCCGCACTTTTCGAAAACCCGAAAACCCCCGGCACGCCGGACCATTTCGCAAGAAGGAAGCATAGACGATGGCTACGAAGCCCAAGGATATCATCGCGCGGATCAAGGAAAACGACATCGAGTGGGTCGACCTGCGCTTCACCGACCCCAAGGGCAAGTGGCAGCACCTGACGATGGTCGCCTCGGTCCTCGGCGAGGACGAACTCGAAGACGGGCTGATGTTCGACGGCTCGTCGATCGAAGGCTGGAAGGCGATCAACGAATCCGACATGATCCTGATGCCCGACCTCGACGCGGTCTATGACGACCCCTTCTCGGCGACCCCGATGCTCGTGATCTTCTGCGACATCGTCGAACCGTCGACCGGCGAAGGCTATGCCCGCGACCCGCGCACCACCGCGAAGCGCGCCGAGGCCTATGTCGCCTCGACCGGCATCGGCGACACCGTCTATGTCGGTCCCGAAGCCGAATTCTTCATGTTCGACGACGTCCGTTTCGAAACCGGCTACAACAAGTCGGGCTTCGAGATCGACGACATCGAATTGCCGACCAACACCGGCCGCAGCTATGAAGGCGGCAACCTCGGCCACCGTCCGCGCGCCAAGGGCGGCTATTTCCCCGTCGCGCCGGTCGACAGCGCCGTCGACATCCGCGCCGAGATGGTCTCGACCATGCTCGAACTCGGCCTGCCGTGCGACAAGCATCACCATGAGGTCGCCGCGGCGCAGCACGAACTCGGCCTGACCTTCGGCACGCTGACCGAAACCGCCGACCGCATGCAGATTTACAAATATGTCGTCCACCAGGTCGCCCATGCTTATGGCAAGACCGCGACCTTCATGCCCAAGCCGATCAAGGACGACAACGGCAGCGGCATGCACACCCACATCTCGATCTGGGAAAAGGGCAAGCCGCTCTTCGCCGGCAACGGCTATGCGGGCCTCAGCGACATGTGCCTCTATTTCATCGGCGGCGTCGTCAAGCATGCCAAGGCCTTGAACGCCTTCACCAACCCGACGACGAACAGCTACAAGCGCCTCGTCCCCGGCTTCGAAGCCCCGGTGCTGCTCGCCTATTCGAGCCGCAACCGTTCGGCCTCGTGCCGCATCCCTTATGGTGCCGGCGCCAAGTCGAAGCGCGTCGAATTCCGCTTCCCCGACGCGATGGCGAACCCCTATCTCTGCTATTCGGCACTGCTGATGGCGGGGCTCGACGGCATCCAGAACAAGATCCACCCGGGCGACCCGATGGACAAGAATCTCTACGACCTGCCGCCCGAGGAACTCGCCGAAGTCCCGACCGTCTGCGCGTCCTTGCGCGAAGCGCTCGACGCGCTGCTCGCCGACCATGACTTCCTGCTCAAGGGCGACGTCTTCACCAAGGACCAGATCGAAGCCTATGTCGAACTGAAGTGGGACGAGGTCTATCGCGTCGAACAGACCCCGAGCCCGGTCGAGTATGACATGTACTACAGCGCCTGATCCACGCGATCAGCGTTGCCAAGGGGGGCGCCCGGTTCGGGGGGACCGGGCGCCCTTTTTGTTGGTGGTGCGAGCGGCGCAACGGAGAATGTCGGCGTTGGGGTGGGAAGCGGACATTGCAGCTTTCTTACTTTGTCATCCCCGCGAAAGCGGGGACCCAGAGCGTCCGTTAGCTGGCCCATCCCTGGCTTCCCGCTTTCGCGGGAATGACAATGTGAGAGATGAGGCGGCAATCGATCGCTCGCTACCGTTCCACAAGGGCCAAGCCGACAGCCCCGACCTTATTTGGTTCACCTAAAGACGCAAAGGCACGAAGAGGCTGACCCA
>NZ_LMGF01000003.1:879980-887850 GCF_001427085.1 Sphingopyxis sp. Root1497 | reverse complement strand
CCCCGCCATGCTTCAAACTGCCAGATGACCGACCCGACTCGCCCAACCACCATTCTCGAGGGCACTATCCTCGCCTTCACCCCCGTGCCGCAGCAGCGGCGCCGCGCCGATGGCTGGACCCCGCTGACGCAGGAACGCTTCATCCGCGCGCTCGAGGCGATGGGATCGACCGGCGCCGCCGCGAAAGCCGTCGGGATGAGCCGCCGTTCGGCCTATAAATTGCGTGATCGCGACGGTGCCGACGGCTTCGCGCACGCCTGGGACCAGGCGCTCGATCTCGGGCGCGGGCGGATGTTCGACTATGCGATGGACCGCGCGCTGAACGGCATCACCACGGTACGCATCCTTCGCGGCGGCGCCGTCGATGTGACCGGTGGCCCCGACATGGCGCTCGTCCACGCCGCGCTGCGCGAACCCGACGCGCCCGCTAAGGGCACAAAGGGCACAAAATGAAGCCGCCGACCGGGGGCCTTTGTGACCTTAAGGAGGTGCAGAGTTCATCTCGCCGTTTCTTTTCCAGCCGCCCGTCATTGCAAAGACATTGGTAACCGCCATGATCCAAGCTAGATGAACGCGATCAGGGGGAGTATTGTTCGTGCGTTCGATTGCCGTTTTTCTTGCTGGGACCTGTCTGACGCTCGCCGCGCCCGCTTTCGCGGCGGACGCGCCGCTCTATTCGGCGCCCGCCGAATGGGTGGTGCAAAACGGCGGACCCTTGCCCGCGGGCGATGCCGCGACGCCCTGGCTGCTCAGCGACCAGCAGATATTGATCGAGGCCGACAAGCGCTCGACCTTCAGCGACCATGCCTTTCGCATCCAGTCGGCCGATGCGCTGCGCAACTGGAATGACCTGCAATTCGTCTGGCACCCCGACCGCGACGACCTGATCGTCCACAGGCTCCAGATCGTGCGTGGCGGCGCGACGATCGACCTGCTCGCGCAGGGCCTCAAGCTCACTGTGCTGCGCCGCGAAAAGGATTTCGAGCAGAAGACGATCGACGGGCTGCTCACCGGCACCGCGGCGATCGAGGATCTGCGCGTCGGCGACATCGTCCGTTTCTCGGCGACGATCGTCGAGCGCAGCGACGTGCTCGCGGGCAACAGCGAGGCGATGGTCGACGTCGAGGCGAAGCCCGCATCGATCGCCCAAGGGTCGGTGCGCGTGCTGTGGCCGCAGGGCCTGCCGATCAAATGGAAGGCGTTCGGCAAGGGTATCGCCCCGGTCGAGCAGGACCAGGGCGGCTATCATAGCCTCACCCAGGCGCAGCCGGTGATCAAGCAGGACGAGATGCCCGAAGATGCGCCGCTGCGCTTCAAGCGGCCGCCGGGCCTCGAATTTTCGACCTTCGCCACGTGGAACGACCTGTCGCGTACCACCGCGCCGCTCTATGCGACGAAGGGCACGATCAAGGAGGGCGGCACGCTCGCCGCCGAGATCGACAAGATCGCCCGGGCGAACCGCGACCCGAAAGCGCGGACCGCCGCCGCGCTCGCTTTCGTCCAGAACGAGATCCGCTATCTCTACAACGGCCTCGCCAACGGCAATTATGTGCCACAGACGCCCGAGCAGACCTGGACGCTGCGCTACGGCGACTGCAAGGCCAAGACGCTGCTGCTGCTCGCGGTTCTCGACCGGCTCGGCATCGACGCCCAGCCCGCGTTCGTCAGTTCGCAGCTCGGCAACCTCCTGCCCACCCGCCTGCCCGCGCTCGGCGCCTTCGACCATGTCGTCGTCCAGGCGCGGATCGACGGCACCGACTATTGGCTCGACGGCACGACCGCTGGCGTCCATATCGACGACCTCGCCGACGTGCCGCCCTTCGGCTACGTCCTGCCGGTTGCGGCGGCGGGGCACGACCTGCTGCCCTTGCCGGTGCGGCAACCGGCGCGGCCCGATTTTTCGTTGAGCCTGACCTATGACCAGTCGGCGGGTCTCGCCTTTCCGCCGCTCTTCGATCTCTCCTTCACGATGCGCGGCGAACTCGCGGCGCGGATCGGCGGCATGAAGGATCAGACGACGCCGGATCAGCTGCGCAGCCTCACGCGGCGGGCGCTCGGCAGCTTCATCGAGGGCGGCACCATCCATACCCGGTCGATCGAATTCGACGAGGCACGGGGGATCGCGACCATCCGCGCGTCGGGTATCGGCAGCCAGCCATGGTCGCGCGACGAGCCGCGCGCCTATGTCAATCTCGACGGGCTGGTCGCCGATTTCGAGATCAAGGCCGACCGCACCCGCGCCGCATGGCGCGACATTCCGCTCGCCGGGGCCGCGCCGAGCCTCATCGTCCAGAAATTCGCGCTAAAGCTGCCGCCACGCGCCGGCTATACGATGGAAGGCGATGTGGCCGCCGACCTGACGATCGCGGGCATCGGCATGCGGCGCGAGGCGAAGCTGGTCGGCAACCGGCTCGATCAGACCGAGACGATCTGGAACAGCGGTGCCGAGATCGCCGCGAGCCAGTTGCCCGCTGCGCGCGCGCAGGTCGCCGCCGCCAAGCAGCGCGAATTCATCCTCCGCGCCCCCGAAGGCTTCCCTTCGCCCGCCGAGGAAATCGCCGCCGCGAAGAAGGACAAGCGCCTCGGGCCGCTGCTCGCCGCTTATCAAAAGGCGATCGACGACGATCCCGACGCGGTCGCCGGCTATCTGAATCGCGCCACCTTCAACATCGACATTTTCGAACCGCGCGCCGCGCTGGCCGACCTTGACGAGGCGATCCGGCGCGAGGGCGACGCGAGTGCCTATCTCAGCCGGTCGAGCGTCCATTTCCAGCTCGGCGAATTCGAAAAGGCGCTCATCGACGTCGACGAGGCGCTGGCTCTCGACCCGGCGTCCGAAGACGCGCTGGGATGGAAGGTGGCAACTTTGGGGGAGATGGAGCGCTTCGACGAAGCGATCGCGCTCGCCGATGATCAGATGTCGCTCGCCAAAGACAAGCGCGGCTGGACGACGACCAAGGCCGACCTGCTCGGCAAGGCGGGCCGCGCCGAAGAGGGGATATCGCTGCTCACCGCGGCGCTCGCCGACCGGCCCGGCGATTCGAGCCTGCTCAACCAGATGTGCTGGCTAAAGGGCACGCGGTCGATCCAGCTCGACACCGCGCTCAAGGATTGCACACGTGCGATCGAACTCACCGACACGCCGGCATCGGTGCTCGATAGCCGCGCGATGGTCTTCTATCGCCTCGGGCGGATGGAGGAGGCGCGCGCCGACCTCGATGCCGCGCTCAAGATCAGCCCCGACCTGCCCGCCTCGCTGTTCATGCGCGCGATTGTCCGGTTGCGGGACAACGACCGCGAAGGCGCGCAGGCCGATCTGGCGCTGGCCCGGCTACAGCATGTGCGGATCGACGCCGAATATGCGGGCTATGGGATCAAGCCCTGACGGAGCGCGCCTCAGCGGACCATCATCCCCCGCCGCCCGATCGCGACGAACGATCCGAGCAACAGCGCGGCGGCGGGTATGGTCACCACGTCGACCGGCGTCAGCCGCACGCCGAGACCCAGGAAATCGGCGGCGCCCCACAGCGACAGGACGATCCAGCTCAGATAAAAGGCCCAGGATGCACCCTCGAGCCCGAGTTGACGGCCGAGTTCGTCGAACCGGTCGCGCCACAGCCAGCTGACCAGCGCGCCGCCCGCCAGCATCAGCGCCAGCACCGCGAAGGCTACGCCGGCGGGGACGAGGCCGGCCGCGAAATCGGGGCCGCGGGCGACCGCGAGCAGCACCAGCGTCGCGCCGAGCAGCGCCATGACGATGGTCGAAAAGAGCAGGTTGGTCCGATCGTCGCGCAGCTCGTCGGCATCGGCGACATTCAGCACTTTGGCCCCGGCGCGCGGCGCCGCGACGCCGAACCCCACCATCGCCGCCATCAGCAAATAGACGAGCCCGACCCCGGCGAGCGCGATTCGCGACGGCCCCATCGCGTCGAGCAGGTCGGTGCCAGCCAGCGCCAGCACGCCCGACATCGCCGCCGCGCCGACCAGCGCGCCCATCGCCGTGCTCATGGCCGTCTTGCGCCACTTGCCGCGTCCATCCTTTGCCAGGGCCATCGTCATCATTCCTTCTCCGGCGTCCAGTGATCGATAAACAACACCCGCACCTCGACCCCGAACAGGGTCGCCATGCGCAGCGCGAGCGGCAGGCTGGGGTCATATTTGTCGGTCTCGACCGCGTTGATCGTCTGCCGCGAAACCTGCAGCCGGCGTGCCAGCTCGCCCTGGCTCCACCCCGCCGCTTCGCGATGATCGCGCACCCGATTTTCCAACGACCATCCTCTCGCCTGTCAAGAGCTCTTTACAGCGATCAACACCAGCCTGTCAAACACTCTTTACAGGCCACGCTTACGCTTTCCTAACCCGCCGCTGCTACATCGGGCGCAGGGCGAACAGGGGGCACAGTCCATGATGCGGAAAATCACGGTGATCGCGGCACTGCTGCTGCTCGCGGGCTGCGGCAAGGCGCTCGAGCTGGTCAATCAGACGCGAGTCGTCGCGGCGCCGCGCGAAGAAGTGTTCAAGAAAATGTTCGGCGACGGCACCGACACCGGGCTGCCGCTGGTCACCAACGGCGGTTCGACCAAGCTTTACGAGCTGGTGGTCGAAAAGGGCGATCCCGAATGGTCGGCGGTCGTCCCCAAACAGCGCCCCGACGCCTACAAGATCAAATATGCGGTCGCGATGGAAATCCCGCGCGAAATGCACATCCTCTACAGCATCGACGACGGTGCAGTGACCACCGGCCTCAAATTCACCCTCGAGGAACTGGCGCCCGACAAGACGCGGGTCGTCTTCCACGTCGACGAGCTGAAGGGCCATGATACCGAGGGCCTCGCGGTCAACACCGCAAAGCTGCATGCGATCGCCTATGAGGCGCTGAAAAAGCTCAAGGATTTCGACGAGGTCAAGGAACCCGCCTGACGCGGACTTGCGGCACGGTACATCGCACGCCACTATGCGGCTCCCCCCTCAGGAGCCTCCTTCATGAAATCCTTGCCGCTTGCCGCCTTCCTCGCCGCGTCGCTCGTGCTCGCCCCTGCGGCACAGGCGAAATTGTCGAAGGCCGAAGCGGCCATGGCGAAGACGGTCACCGCCGAGCAGGAACGCTCGATCGCGTTGCTCGAAAAGCTCGTCAACCAGAACAGTGGCTCGCTGAACCTCGAAGGGGTCGAGAAGGTCGCGGTCATGATGCGCGCCGAACTCGAGCCGCTCGGCTTCACCGTCACCTGGAAACCGACGCCGGAGACAGAGCGCGCCGGCCATTTGATCGCGGTCCACAAGGGCAAGGAGGGCAATAAACGCCTGCTGCTCATCGCGCATCTCGACACCGTCTTCGAACCCGATTCGCCATTCCAGAAATTCACCCGTAAAGGCGACAAGGGCGAAGGTCCCGGTGCGGGCGACGACAAGGGCGGCATGGTCGTCATCGTCGCGGCGTTGCGCGCGATGAAGGCGGCGGGGACACTCAAGGACGCCAATATCGAGATCCATATGACCGGCGACGAGGAAGACGCCGGCGACCCGATCGAGAAAGCGCGCGCCGACCTGATCGAGGCGGGCAAGCGCAGCGACGTCGCGCTCGATTTCGAGGGACTTGTCCGCGACAAGGGCGCCGACATGGGTTCGGTCGCGCGGCGCTCGTCCGAGAGCTGGACCGTCACCGCGACCGGCAAGTCGGCGCACAGCTCGGGCATCTTCAGCGCCGGGGAGGGCGACGGCGCCATCTATGAGCTCACCCGCATCATCGCGCGCTTCCGCGCGGAGCTGCCCGAACCCAATCTGACCTTCAACGTCGGCTTGATCGCGGGCGGGCAGGACGCGACCCTCGACGCGGGCGGCATCCGCGCCACCGCCAGCGGCAAGACCAACATCATTCCGCCAATCGCTATCGCGCGCGGCGACCTGCGCACCCTGTCGGGCGAACAGGCGGCGCGCGTGAAAGCAAAGATGGCGGCGATCGTCGCCGAACATGCGCCGCTGACCGACGCCAAGCTCGCCTTCGACCCCGGCGGCTATCCGCCGATGGCGCCGACCGACGGCAACCGCGCACTGCTGACCAAGCTCAACACCGTGAACCGCGATCTCGGACTTGCCGAAATGGCGGCGCTCGATCCGCTGAAGCGCGGCGCCGGCGACATCAGCTTCGTCGCCGCCGATGTCGACGGGCTCGCGGGCCTCGGCCCCTATTCGACCGGCGACCATGCGCCGGGCGAGGCCGTCGACCTGCCGAGCATCGAGCGGCAGGCGACCCGCGCCGCGATCCTGATGTCGCGCCTCGCCGCCGAAAAGCGCTGACCGCGCCAAATTTAGCGCCAGACCGCGCTTGATTCATTCGCCGCCGTCATTAGGTAGCAATCCGATACGTATCCGGAACCGCCGATGGGAGAGAGAAAATGAGCAACTTCGAAACGCACCTGAAACAAAATTACATCGGCGGCCAGTGGGTCGAGAGCCAGGGCGGCAAGAAACATCAGGTCATCAGCCCTTCGACCGAGGAAGCCACGACGACGATCGTGCTCGGCACCGCCGCCGACGTCGACGCCGCGGTCGAAGCCGCGAAAAAGGCCTTCGTCAGCTTCTCACAGACCAGCCGCGAGGAACGGCTCGAGCTGCTCGGCCGCATCGTCGAGGAATATAAGAAGCGCATCCCCGACCTCGCCAAGTCGATGGCCGCCGAAATGGGCGCCCCGGTCAGCTTCGCCGCCGCCGCGCAGGCGCCCGCCGGGCTCGGCGGTTTCCTCGGCACCATCGCCGCGCTGAAGGACTTCCAGTTCAAGGAACAGCATGGCGCGAACACCGTCGTCTATGAACCGATGGGCGTCGTCGGCATGATCACGCCGTGGAACTGGCCGCTCAACCAGATCGCGCTCAAGGTCGCCCCGGCGCTCGCCGGCGGCAATTGCATGGTGCTCAAGCCCTCGGAAGAATGCCCGGGCAATGCCACCATCTTCGCCGAAATCCTCGACGCCGCAGGCGTGCCGCCGGGCGTCTTCAACCTGGTGCAGGGTGACGGCCCGACCGTGGGCAATGCGATCTCGTCGCACCCCGGCATCGAAATGGTCAGCTTCACCGGCTCGACCCGCGCCGGCATCCTCGTGGCGAAGGCAGCCGCCGACACGGTCAAGCGCGTCCATCAGGAACTCGGCGGCAAGTCGCCGAACCTCGTCCTGCCCGACGCCGACCTCGCCGCCGTGCTGCCCCCGACGGTGCAAGGCGTGCTGATCAACACCGGCCAAAGCTGCATCGCGCCGACCCGCATCCTCGTCCAGAAGGAGCGCGAGGCCGAGGCGATCGGCGTCATCAAGGCGATGTTCGACGGAACGCAAGTCGGCGACCCGATGACCGAAGGCGGCCACATCGGCCCCGTCGTCAACAAGGCGCAATTCGACAAGATCCAAGGCCTGATCCAGTCGGCGATCGACGAGGGCGCGACGCTCGAAACCGGCGGCACCGGCCTGCCCGCCAACGTCAACCGCGGCTATTATATCAAACCCACTGTCTTCTCGGGCGTCACCCCGAGCATGCGCATCGCCAATGAGGAAGTGTTCGGCCCCGTCGCCACCGTCATGGCCTATGACACGCTCGACGAAGCGATCGCGGTCGCCAACGACACCGAATATGGCTTGTCGGCGGTGATCTCGGGCGACCCGACGCAGGCCGCCGCCGTCGCCCCGAAATTGCGCGCCGGCATGGTCGCGGTGAACAATTGGGGTCCCGCCCCGGGCGCGCCGTTCGGCGGCTACAAGGCGTCGGGCAACGGCCGCGAAGGCGGACTGTTCGGCCTCAAGGACTTCATGGAGATCAAGGCGATCAGCGGCATTCCGGCGTAAGTCGAAAAAATCCTCCCTGCGGCGAAGCCGTGGGGAGGGGG
>NZ_LMGF01000003.1:536201-879973 GCF_001427085.1 Sphingopyxis sp. Root1497 | reverse complement strand
AGCGACGCCTGCGCCAAGGCCCCTCCGTCAGCCGCTACGCGACCGCCACCTCCCCATCGCTTCGCGACAGGGAGGATTGAAGACCCCTCCCTGTCGGGGAGGGGTTTTTCTTTGCCTCCCGGAAAGCTACACGCACCCCCATCATGACCAGCCGCTCTCCGCTCGCCCCCGCCGCCTTTCCCGCGCTCCCCGACATCGCCGGCGTCACCCTTCGCGTCGCGCGCGCGCAGTACAAGAATTGGGACCGCTGCGACCTGACCTATGTCGAGCTGTCGCCGGGCACGACGGTCGCGGGCGTCTTCACGCGCAATATCTGCTGCTCGTCCGAAGTCGAACTCGGCCGCGAACAGGTCAAGGGCGGCATCGGCCGCGCGCTCATCGTCAACGCGGGCAACAGCAACGCCTTCACCGGCTATCGCGGGCGCGAGGCGGTCGAGCAGATCATGGGCCAGGTCGCGGACCATCTCGGCTGCGCAGCCACGGACGTCTTCGTCAGCTCGACCGGCGTCATCGGCGTGCCTTTGCCCAGGGACAAGGCGCGCGCCGGGGTCGAAGCTGCACTCATCGCCGAACCCTGTACGTGGGAGGCCGCCGCCGAGACCATCTGCACCACCGACACCTTCGCCAAAGGATCGGCCGCGAGCGCGGTGATCGGCGAGCGCACCGTGCAGGTCGCGGGTATCGTCAAGGGATCGGGCATGATCGCCCCCGACATGGCGACGATGCTCGGTTACATCTTCACCGACGCTGCGGTCGCGCCGTCGCTGCTGCAGGCGATGCTGAGCGAGGCGACCGGCCCCAGCTTCAACAGCATCACCGTCGACAGCGACACCTCGACCAGCGACACCGTGCTGCTCTTCGCCACCGGCCAGGCGGGCAACGCCCCGCTCGAATCGTGGGACGACACCGGCGCCGACGCGCTCTACGCGGCGATCCGACAGGTTTCACTCGACCTCGCGCACCAGGTCGTGCGCGACGGCGAGGGCGCATCGAAATTCATCGAGATCGAGGTCAGCGGCGCGGCGGACGACCATAGCGCCAAGCGCGTCGCGCTCGCCATCGCCAATTCGCCCTTGGTCAAGACCGCGATCGCGGGCGAGGACGCCAATTGGGGCCGCGTCGTCATGGCGGTGGGCAAGGCGGGCGAACCCGCCGACCGCGACCGCCTCGCGATCCGCTTCGGCGATCATTGGGTGGCGAAGCAGGGCCTGCCCGTCGACGGCTATGACGAGGCGCCCGTCGCGGCGCATCTCAAGGGGCTGGAAGTCCGCATCGGCGCCGATCTCGGTCTCGGCGACGGCCGTGCGACGGTGTGGACCTGCGACCTGACGCACGGTTACATCAGCATCAACGCTGATTATCGGAGCTGAGGCCATGCTGACGATCTGGGGCCGCCTCAATTCGCACAATGTGAAAAAGGTCGCCTGGTTCGCGGTCGAACTCGGCATCGATTTCGTTCGCCACGATGCCGGCGGCGCGTTCGGCATGGACGCCGCCTATCGCGCCAGGAATCCCAATGCGCTGATCCCGACGATCGACGACGGCGAGATGACGCTGTGGGAATCGAACGCGATCCTGCGCTACCTCGCGGCAAAGCATGGCGGGACGCGCTTCTGGCCGGCCGATCCTGCCGCCCGCGCGGTGGGCGACAAATGGATGGACTGGCAGATCGGCTATGCCGACGCCCAGCGCGACGCCTTCTTCAATCTTGTCCGCCGCACGCCTGCCGAGCGTGACGCCGCAGCCATTGCCGCAAGCGCCGCTCGCTGCGCGAAACAGATGGCGATATTGGAGGATGCGCTGGCGCGGTCGCCTTGGCTGTCAGGCGACGACTTCGGCGTCGGCGACATTCCGATGGGCGTCTACACCCACACCTGGTTTTCGCTCGCCATCGAGCGGCCCTCGCTACCGCATGTCGAGGACTGGTACGCGCGCATCAGGGAACGCCCGGGCTATGCCGAACAGGTGATGATTCCGCTGACCTGAATATCAATAAACCCGTTCGCATCGAGCGAAGTCGAGACACCGGGAGGACGTGTGCCCCCGATGGGCATCTCGACTTCGCTCGATGCGAACGGGTCGAAAGATTGCGCTCTTACAGCGCGCTTTCGAGCCAGCCCTTGAGGGCGCTCTTCGGCGCCGCGCCGACCTTCGTGTCGGCGATCTCGCCATTCTTGAACAGGATCATCGTCGGGATGCCGCGCACGCCATATTTGCCCGGCGCATCGGGATGATCGTCGATGTTGAGCTTGGCGATCACCACCTTGCCCGCGAGTTCGTCCGAAATTTCTTCGAGCGAAGGGCCGATCATCTTGCACGGGCCGCACCATTCGGCCCAGAAATCGACGAGCACGGGGGTGTCGCTGTCGAGGACGTCGGCCTGGAAGCTCGCGTCGGTAATCGCTTTGGTACCCATCTAAGGTCTCCTGAAAATCTGCTTGGTCCCAAGCTAGGCAGTCGGCGCGTCCGGCTCAAGTCCTCAACCCGGCAAATTCGCCTTGGTTGCCAGCAAGCAAGGCTTGTGTGGCGCCAGCACCGCCTCGTCGAGCGAGATCAGCGTCGGCCCCGCGGTGTAGAGCAAGGCCGCCGCAACCCGCCGCCCAGGGAAGATCACCGCGAGCGCATCGCGATAGGCCGCCATCTGCCGAAGGTACGCCGGCGCGACCTCGCCCGCCGACGCCGGCACATGCCGCCCGGTCTTGTAATCGACAACCGTCACCAGATCGCCCGTCACCAGCAGCCGGTCGACGATCCCCGCGACCACTGCGCCCTCGACCACCGCCGACAGCGGCACTTCGGCGAGCGATCCGGTTCCGAAGATCGCGGCATGCTCCGGATCCTCAATCACCGCCAGCACCTCGTCTACCAGCGCGCCATGCGCTGCCGCATCGAGGTCGGGCGCCTGCACCCCCAGCCAGTGCAGCGCCGCCGCGCGCCGCCGCGCCGGGGCGACCGGCGGCAACCGCTCGAAGAGCGAATGGAGGAGCAATCCGCGCGACACCGCATCGGCGCGTAGCGTCCCCTGCGGCGGCACCGCGACATCGTCGTCGCCCAGCGCCGACGGCGCCAGCGGTCGCGGCGGCCGCGCCTCATCGGGGGCGGGTCGCTGCGCCCAGTCGGGAACGACCACCGGCGCGACGACCGGCCCCTTCGCCTTCGCCGGGCGCGCCCATTTCTTCGCCTGCACCGCATGGACGCGCTTCTGCCCCCAGCGCGGCCCGGCATCCTCCCAGCCGAGCCCCATGCCCTCCATCACCGCATCGACCGCGCCGTGCCAATTGTTATCAGGCAGCGTCCGATCGGCGGTCTTGGTGATGCCCGTGACGACCAGCAATTCTTCGGCGCGCGTCATCGCGACATAGAGCAGCCGCCAATGCTCCTGCAGCTCGGCACGCGCCTTCGCATCATGCGCCTCCGCGACCTTGCCGTAACGCTCCTCCTTGCCGAGCGCGAAGGCCGGCAATTTGTCCCAGCCGTTCAGCGACAGGTCGAAGCTCAGCCGTTTCGACGCCGGATCGTCGGTCGCATCGGCAAGGATGACGATCGGCGCCTGCAACCCCTTCGACCCGTGGACGGTCATCACACGCACGACGTCGCTGCGCGCCTCGGTCTGGCGCTTGATGTCGGCGGTGCTCGCGTCGATCCGCGTCAGGAAGCCGAGCAGCGACGGCACCTCGAGCCGCTCGAAGGCCAGCGCCTGCGCGAGCAGTTCGTCGATCGGGTCGCGCGCCTCGCGCCCCAGCCGCGCATAGAGTTTGCGCCGCCCGTCGATCGGCCCCGACAGGACCCGATCGAGGAAGCGGAAGGGCGTGGTGAAATCGGCCATGCCGAGCAGCTCGCCAAGCGCCGTCATCGTTTCTGCCGGAACCTCGTCGCGGCGGTCCCGCAAGGCCGCCCATAAAGACGACGTCCGCCCATGGGCAAAACCGAACAAGGCCTCCTGCGACCAGCCAAACAAAGGCGAGACGAGCAAAGCCGAAAGGTTGAGGTCGTCGAGCGGCTGTACCGCAAAGCGCATCGCCGCGAGCAGGTCCTGCACGGCGAGCGGCTGGGTCAGCGCGAAGCGGTCGACGCCCGCGACCGGCACATGGCGCGACTGGAGCCGCGCGACGATCCGCGCCGCAAGGTCGCGGCGCCGCCGCACGAGGATCAGCACATCGCCCGGCGCGACGCTGCGCCCGTCCTTGCCGTTGGCGATCCAGTCCTGCACCTCGTCGGCGATCGCGCGCGACAGCCGCAGGCTCGCGGGATCGCTCGCTGCGGCGAGGCTGTCGGCGCTCGGCGCGCCTTCGCCGTCCTCACTCTCGGCCTCGACCGCCTCCTCCTCGTCGGCGATATCGAGCGCCTTGCCCACCGGCAGCGGCTGCCACAGCTCGACCCGCCCCGGATGCGCACTCTTGAAAGGCAGCGGCTGTTTTTCACCGCTGTCGAGCCCCATCAATTCGGTCGCGCCTGCTGCGATCCATTGGTCCACCACGTCGAGCACGGCGGGACTCGATCGGTAATTGGTGACCAGATCAACACCCTTGAAGGGCCGCTCGCCCTCAGCCGCGCGCTGACTGAAGCGCAGCCGCGCCGCCTCGAACGCCGCGGGCTCGGTGCCCTGGAAACCAAAAATCGCCTGCTTGCGGTCGCCGACGGTGAACATCGTGCGGACTCGTTCGTCCTTCGCGCCCTGCCCGGCAAAAAATTCCTCGGCCAATGACAGGATGATCGCCCACTGCCGCGCATTGGTGTCCTGCGCCTCGTCGACCAAAATATGGTCGGTACGCTGGTCGAGCTTGAACCGCACCCAGTCGCCGAAATCGCCGCGCCCGAGCAGGTGCAGCGCGATGCCGATCAGATCGTCGAAATCGGCGAGCCCCGCTGCGCGCTTGGCGAGCGCATAGGCCTCGGCAAAGCGGCTCCCCAAATCCCAGGCGGCGGTGAGGTCGTCGGCGACCTCCATGGCGAGCTTTGTAGCGCTCAGCCGACTGATCGTGTCAAATAACCGTTCGGCGCTAGCCTGCGCGCCGCCGATTTCCTTCTCATTGGAGAAACAGGCTCGAAGAAGCCACGCCGACTTATTTTTCGTGGCAATACTCGCCCACAGCTCACTCAACATCTGACTGGGGTTTGCCAGATCACTACCCAGCCAGGCATTCATCGCCGCCAATATTGGCTCCGCGCGGCTGTGCAACGTCCCCTTTTTCGTGATCCAACCCGCCGCAGAATCTCTAATCGCCACCACATCTCGATGATCGATTATCCCATCCGAGAGTGCGCTAGCCAACCAAGCATCAGGATCACCCTGCGGCAGACCCAACGCGTCGCGCACGTCGCCCGGCTTGGGCGATATCCGCGGCTGGTCGGCGCCGCCGAAGCGCCCCGCGCAGCGGACGAGGAAGGCGATCGCCGCATCCTGCCCCATCCGCCGCGACAGCATCGCCGCGACTCTGCGCATGGCGTCGCCGTCGGCATCCTTCTGCCCGAGCAATTTGCCCAGCACCTCGCGCTGCAACGCGCTTGCTTCGCTGTCCTCCAGCGGACGGAAGCCCGGCAATATCTTGGCTTCGAGCGGAAAGCTCGCGAGCAGGGTCTGGCAGAAGCTGTGGATCGTCTGGACGCGGATCGCGCCGCCCGGGCTGTCGATCACGGTGGCGAACAGCGACCGGGCGCGGTCGATGATGCCGGGGGTGTCCCAGTCGGCGCCCAAAGCACGCAGGTCGAGCCGCAGGTCGCCGTCGTCCATCCGCACCCACAGGGCGAGGCGCTCGTGGATGCGGTGCGCCATTTCAGCCGCGCCCGCCTTGGTGAAGGTGATGCAAAGGATCGCCTCGGGCGACACGCCGCCAAGCATCAGCCGCAGCACCCGCGCCGACAGCACCTGCGTCTTGCCGGTGCCCGCCGACGCGCCGAGCCAGACATGGTCGTCGGGATTGGCCGCCGCACTCTGCCCGGGGTCGAGATTGAAAAGCCGCGTCATCCTGTGCCGCCATCGTCGTTAGCGCCGCCATCGCCCCGCCCGAACCATTCGTCGCGCCGCATCAGCTGGTCGAAGTCGGTATAGCGCCGCCCCGCCTCGCCGGGCACAAACGGCTCCTGCCCGAGCAGGAAGCGCGCGCTGAGATCGGCGAGCGCTTCCGCCGCGCGCTCGACGGCTTCCTCGGCCGTCTTCAGTGCACGCCGCCCGCCATGCGTCGGCGACACCTTGCCCTCCTCGCCCTTGGCGCGGTCGCGCTTCAGGCTCCAATATTCGAGTGCACCGACCGCTGCCGCGTCGAGCCCGTCGGCCTGCCCCGCCGCGGCGATCAGCCCGAGCAACCCGAGCTGGTTGTCAAGCCCCGCCGCCGCCGCGGTGCCCGATGGCGCCGCGCCGCTCTTGTAATCGACGATCGCGAGGCTTCCGTCCGACAGCTGGTCGATGCGGTCGGCCTTGCCGTGCAGCCGGATGCCGTCGACGACCATCGCGCCCTTGACCTCGGTGGCGACCGGCCAGCGGGTGTCGCGTTCGGCCCACACCCGCTCCGCCGCCCAGCGCAGCGACGGAACGATGCGCGGCAGCCAGAAGGCTCGCGCCAGCGCGTCGAGTGCGGGGTCGGCGGCGAGCGCCGCCAGTTCGGTCTCCAGCGCCGCTTCGGTCATTCCGGCGCGCTGCCAATCCTCGAGCAGGGCATGCACGCGCGTCCCGAACCATTTGGCGTCGGGGCCCTGGCTCAGCGCATCGAGCGCGCTCAGCCGCAAGATCTTCGCCGCGTAAAAGGCAAAGGGATCGCGCGCGAGCTGGTCGACCCCGGTGACGCTGATCGCATCGGGCCGCGCGTCGGCAGGCGGCGAAAATTCGGGGCGCGGCGCGGGTTCGGGATCGCCCGGGGGCACATCGAGCAATGCGGCCAGCCCTGCGACCACTTGCCCGCCGATTTGCGCTTCGGGCAGGTCGCCCGCGAGTGCACTCAACCGCAGCCAGAAACGCGACGCGACCGCGGGGTCGCCGCCGCTGCGCAAAGCGCGCGTCACCACCACCTTGGCCGCGGCGAGCGCCCCGGCGAAATCGTGCGCCGCCATGCCCTGCTGCCGCTCGGGCGCCGCGAGGCCGAGCAGGCGGCGGATGCCCGGCGCGAGCCAGGGGTCGGGGGTGACCGCCGGCGGCCAGCGCCCTTCGTCGAGCCCGCCCAATATCATCACATCGGCGCGCTGCAGCCGCGCCTCGAGCAGCCCCCAGATAAACAGCCGCGGATGCCCCCCATAGGGCGGCCTTACGCTCTCGCCGCCGAGCAGGTCCGCGAGCATCGCGGGAAAATCGCTCGGCGCGACGAGCGCCGGCCCCGCTCCTTTTGCCAGCACCCACCGGTCGAACAGGTCGGCGAGCTGACGCCCCGCCGGACCCGCCCACACCGCGTCGCCGGTCAGCCAGCCGAGCGCCGCCTGCAGGGCCGTCAGCAGGGTTGTCGGCGGCACCGCCGTTCCCGCGCTCAGCGGCGCAAGATGCGTGCCCAGCCCCGCGACCAGCTCGCCCCACCAGTCGTGCAACGCCGCCGCCGCGCCATGGGCGCGCGCCTTGCTGTCGGCGGCGAGCAGCGCGAGGCGTAGCGACACGCCGTCCCAGCCCGGGGTCAGCCCCGGCTCGCGCAGCAGCAGGTCGAGTCGCCGGACCTGGTCGAGCCACGCCAGCCGCGCCTCGCCCTTGCGCACCAGCGGGTGGCCGAGCACCGTGAGCAGCCGCACGGGGTCGAAGCGCGCCGCCAGCTCGGCGAGCCCGAGCAGCAAGGTTCCCGGCGGCAGCTTCGCCAGCGGCCGCCCCGCGCTGTCGTCGACCGCAATGTCCCAGCGCGCCAGCGCGCTCGCGACGCGTTCGGCCAGCGCGCGGTCGGGGGTGACCAGCGCCGCGGTGCGCCCCGGCGTCTCGACCGCGGCGCGCATCATCAGCGCGATGCCCTGCGCCTCCTGCCCGTCGTCGGCGAACACCGCGCCCGACAGCCCGGCGATCTCGGCGCCAAGGTCGGTCTTGTCCTGCCAGCGCGCGGTGTAGGCGGCGGGCGCGAAGAGCAAGGACACGAAACCGGCGCGCGCCTCGGGTCCGTCGAACGCCGACACGCCCTCCCACGTCCGCACCTCGCCGCGCGCAACGCCCATGCGCCCGAGCAGCAGTTTCAGATGATATTGCGGATGCGTCTCGAGCGGCCGCGCCGGATTGTCGGGGTCGGCGGCGACCGGCCCCAACGCTTCCCATTCTTCCTCCGCCATGCCGAGGTCGAGCCCCGGCAGCACGACCATGCCGCGCTCCATGTCGGCGACCGTGCGTAGCAGCCGCGCGATTGCGGGCGCGGCGGTGGTGACCCCCGCCGCGACGACGAAGCGCGCCGGCGGCACCACGCGCCAGCCTTGGCTCACCCGGTCGAGCAAGCGGTTGCGCCGCTCGGCGCGGTCGATCATCCCCGCGCGCTTAAGCTCGGCGGGCCAATGCTCGACGAGCAGGCGCAGCCGCGCCCACGACGCCTGCCAATGCTGCGCGAGGTCACCCAGCACCGCTTCGATCTCGCCCAGCCGCGCAGGCGCGACCTCCTCATAATGGAGCTGGTCGATCACCCGCCCCAGCCCTTCGGCGAGCTGGAACGCCGCCGCGCCGGTGATCGCCTCCTCGCCCGCCGGCTGGTGCTTCTCGATAAGCGCCGCGAGCATCAGTCGCCGTCGCAGCGGGTCGATCGCGGGCGGCAGGATCCCGCTCTCGTCGATCGGGTCGAGCGCCAGCGCAACCTCTTCGTCGAGGTCGGCATCGCCGATCACGACAAGCCGCGGCATCAGCAGCCCGTTGCCGCCCGCGCGCACGAACGCCGCCTGCACCGCGCTGCGCGCGCGATTGCTCGGCAGCAGGACCAACCCCTCGGCGAGACCCAGCGCTCCATCGGCGAAACGCGCGATCAGCCCGGCGGCGAGCGCATCGGCGAACGCCCGGTGGACCGGGATCGAGAAGATGGTGGGCTTGGCATCAGCCATCAGAGTCAAAACCCGTCATTGCGCGCGCAGCGAAGCAATCCAGAGCGGTTTATGCAACTCTGGATTGCTTCGCCGTGCGCGCTATGACGAAAGCGGGAACGGACGGTGGTCAAACCTCCGTCAGCGCGGCTTCGGTCGGTCCGATGCTCGCCGGGGTGCCGACGTCGAACCATCGGCCCATGTGCGACAGGCCGAACAGGCGCCCCGCCGCGATTGCGCGGTCCCAGAAAATGTTGGTCGAAAACGGCCCCACAGGGGCATCGACGAGCAGCCGCCGCGACACCAGTTGGATGCCGGTATAGACGAAGGGCGCAATCCGCGCCGGCCTGCGCCGCGACAGCATGCCATTGGGGTCCATATGGAAATCACCGCGCCCGCCATGCCCGGTCGCGCTCGCCTGCCGGATCACCAGCAGCAGCGCGTCCATGCGTTCGCCATCCCAGTGGCGCGCGAGCTGCGCGATGCTGTCCTGCGGCCCGTCTGTCCAGATATTGTCGCTGTTGACGATCAGGATCGGGTCGCCGGTCAGTTGCGGCAGCGCCTTCATCATGCCGCCGCCGGTTTCGAGCAACTGGTCGCGTTCATCCGAAATCGCGATGGTGAAATTGCGCTTCTGCGCCGCGAGATGCGCTTCGAGGGCGTCGGCTAGATAGTGGACGTTGACCACTACGTGGGGAATCCCGGCGGCCTCGATCCGGTCGAGGCTGTGGTCGATCAGCGGCTTGCCGGCGACGCGCACCAGCGGCTTGGGCCGGGTGGCGGTGAGGGGACGCATGCGTTTGCCCAGCCCCGCCGCCATCACCATCGCGCTCTCGATTTTCGCGGTCATGCCTCGAATTCTTCCCACGCCGCCGCGCGCTTGTCGGCGGGGATATTCTCGTCGAACCATGCCCGCACCGGGGCGAGCGCCGGGTGCGCGAGGTCACGTTCGAGCAGCCCCCACATGCGCGGCTGGAACTGGCGATACCCCGGCTTGCCGTCGCGTTTCCACAGCCGCACGAACACCCCCAGGATGCGCGTGTTGCGCTGCGCCGCGAGCGCCCAATAGGCGCTTTCGATGCCGGTCCCGGTGGCTCCCTGGTAGCGCGCGAGCATCGCCGCCTCGACCGCGGGGCTCACGTCGCGCCGCGCATCCTCCAGCACCGACGCCAGATCATAGGCGGGATGACCGATCAGCGCGTCCTGGAAATCGAGCAGGCCATAATGTTCGACCCCCGTCTTGCCGCCGACCAGCATGATATTCTCGGCATGGAAATCGCGCAGTACGGTGACGCGCGGCAGCCCGTCCTTCTCGACCGGCAGCAGCGCCGCCTCCCACGCCGCGCGGAACGCGTCGCGGTCGACCTCGATCTCCAACGCCGGGCAATACCAGTCGCTGAACAACATCACCTCGTCGATCCATTGTTCCAGCCCATGGACCGGCAGGCCCGTCATCGACGGCCGCGCGTGCAAATGGACGAGCAAATCGGTCACCCCGGCATAATGCGCCATCTCGTCCTGCGGCGCTGCGTCGATCATCTCGCGCAGCCGGACGTCGCCGAAATCCTCGATCAGCAGCAATCCCTGCTCCAGGTCGCGCGCGATGATCGTCGGCGCATTCAACCCCTGCTCACACAGATATTCGGCGATCGCGATGAACGGGCGCGAGTCTTCCTGTTGTGGCGGCGCATCCATCAGCACCGCCTGCCGGCCGTCACCGACGACGCGGAAATAGCGGCGGAACGACGCATCGCCCGCGAGCGGCAATATCTGCGCGTCGCCCCAGCCATGCGCGGCGAGGAAAGCGGGCGCATGGGGGGGCGGAATCATCGGAGCGGCCATCGGCTCCCCCAAGACGTCGGCACCGCGGCTGTCAAGACGCGCGCGTCGCCGCTTCCCGAAATCGTCAGTGCCAGCGCACCGGCCCAGCCCGTTTGGCCCAGCCGGTCGGGCCACTCGATCAGCAACGCGCCGTCATGAACATAGTCGTCGAGGCCGAGTTCGATCAGTTCGTCCTCGTCCTCGATCCGGTAGAGATCGACATGCGCGATCGGCAGGTCGACCTCGGGCGGCGCATAGGGCTGGACGATCGCGAAGGTCGGGCTCGGCGCCTCGCCAGCCAGCCCGCGCGCCTTCAGCATCGCGCGCGCCAGCGTCGTCTTGCCCGCGCCGAGATCGCCCGACAACAGCACGACGTCGCCGGGGATCAGCGCCAATCCGATCGCCGCGCCAATCCGCTCGGCTTCGGCGAGGCTGTAGTCGGTACGGAAGCTCATGCGCCGCGCGGCAGACTTACGCGGACCAGCGTCCCCTGGCCCTTTTCGCTCACCACCTCCATCGTGCCGCCGTGCGCAGCGACGAGTTGGCGGGCGAGCGCTAGGCCGATGCCGCCGCTCTGGGTCCCCGCCTGCTGGCCCTTGGTCACCGCCGCGACCGCATCGGGCATGCCGGGGCCATTGTCGGAGACGATGATATCGACGCCCCTGGCATCGCCGTCGGCGTGGAGCAGCACGCGTCCGCCCTTCTTGCGGCTCGGCGCGGTATAGCGGACCGCGTTGTCGAGCAGCCCTGCGACGAGCCGCGACAGCCGCGCGGCGTCGCCTTCGATGCTGCCGAGCGCCGCCGAGATATTGCCGACCAGTTCGACCCCTTCGGCCGCGGCAAAGGGTTTGGCCTCCGCCAGCGCCCCACCGAGCAGCGCCGCGACGTCGACCGGCGCGCGCTCGACCGCGAGCGTCCCCGCCTCGCCCTGCGCAAGGTCGAGCACATTGTCGATCTGGCGCCCGAGAACGCCAACCGATTCCATGATCGCATCGACATAGGCCTGCTGCCCTTCGGCGAGCTTGCCGGCATAACCCGCCTGCAACATCTCGCCAAAGCCGCCGATCGAGGTCAGCGGCGTGCGCAGCTCGTAACTCATCCGCGACAGGAAGGCGGTCTTGACCTTGTCGGCGGCCTCGAGCGCTTCATTGCGTTCGCGCAGCGCAGATTCCATCTTCCGGTTGTCGCTGACGTCGAGCATGATCAGCAAGGCATTGCCGTCGGGCAGCGGGATCGCGGCGAAGTCGAAATGGCGCCCGTCCTTGAACCGGATCTCACCGACGCGCTGCGTCCGCTCCAGCGTCGCGGCACGGATCACCTCCTGCACGATGCTGATCTGGTTCGGCTTGGCCAGCCGGTCGGCCAGTCCACCCATCAGCGTATCGACGCGCGGATGCGCCGCCAGCGTCGGCTCGTCGACCCCCCACAGGCGGCGGAATCGTTGGTTCCACAGGTGCAGCCGCCCGTCGGGGGCGAACACCGCCACCGCCTCGAACAGATTGTCGAAGGTCGCGGTTCGCACGCGCAGCAAGGTGTCACGCGCCCCGGCGAGTTGGACCTGCTCGGTGCGGTCCTCGGCGATCAGCAACAACCCGCCGTCGGGGGTCGGCTGGGCGACGACGCGCAGATGCGTCCCGTCGCGCAGCAGCCACTCCTCCTCACTCGCCTCCGCCTGCGCGAACCAGTCGACATGCGCCTGCCGCCATTCGGGATAATCGCGCACCTCGGGGGTCCGCCCGGCGTCGCGCCAGGCGTCGAGCAGCCGCGCGAGAGCCGGCGTTTCGGCGATCGCGTCGGCGTCGAGGTCGAACATGCGGCGGAACGGCTGGTTCGCGAAGATCAGGCCCTGGTCGGGGCCGAACTGCGCGACCGCCGCCGACAACCGGTCGAGCAATTCGCGCTGCGTCTCGGCAAAGCGGCGGTGCGCGCCGCGCTCGCTCTCCAGCTCCTGCACGTCGATCGCATAGCCCGCGACCCCGATCGGCTTGCCGCCCGCCGGGGTCAGCGGCACGTCGACGACGCGCATGATCCGCCGCTCGCCCGCGATCGTCACCGGCACGGTGCGCATTTGCGCCGCCCCGGCGGTGCGCGCCGCCTGCGCCGCTTCGCCCGCGCTGACCCCGGCGACGGGTTCGAGCAGTTCGATCCCCTGGTCGATCACGACATCGGCGCTCTTCGCCTCGACCGCATTCACATAGGCCTGGTTGACCAGCGCCAGTTCGAGCCGCGGGTCGCGGAACCACATCGGAAAGGGCGCGACCTCGATCAGCCCCGACAGCGCCTCGAACGCCGCCATCGCCTCGTCGCGTTCGGACTTGAGCGCGATCTGCGACGACAGGCTTTCGGTCGCATCATCGAGCCACAACAGCACGCTGCCCGACCCGCCGATCGCCGCCGGAGCCGGACCGCCATGGACCAGAATCGTGCGCGAGCCGCCTTGCGGGCGCAGGCTCATCGTGAAGGGTTTGGCGCCGCGCTGCGCGCCGAGGATCGCCTGCCGCAGCGCGTCATGGTCGGGGGTTTCGAGGCCCGCGCCCAGCCCGCACAATTCGTCGAAATTGCGGGGGCCGCGTTCGAGCCCCAGCCAGCGGCCGAGCCGCTCGCTCGCCTCGATGCGCCAGTCGCCGCGCACGACGACGGGCAAATAGGGCGAGGCTTCGATCAGGCTCGCCAGCCGTTCGGTCTGCGCCGCGGCAAAGGCCGAGCGTCGCTGCATCGCCAGCCCGCGCCCCGCCGCCCAGATGCCGAGCAACAGCCACAGCGCCGCGAAGCCGCCGAGCGCGAACGTCAGGGTCGGGGACAGCGCGCCGCTCATCCTCCGTCACGCTCCCGCTTTTCCGCCACCGACGCCCTTGCCATGATAGCCAGCCCTAAAGGCGATGGGTGCATGTTTCAATCGCATGTCACAGCGGAACGGCGCGTCCCACCTTCCGATGGGCGCGCCGTCCACAGTTTTCGTCTCATCACGTCGTCATTGCGAGCGGAGCGAAGCAATCCAGGGCGCTTACCGCCCACTCTGGATTGCCGCGTCGCCTCCGGCTCCTCGCAATGACGAGGATTGCCCGAACGGCAGGGCGCACGCCCCGTCTTCGATCAATAGCGATAATGATCGGGCTTGAACGGACCTTCGACCGGCACGCCGATATAGTCGGCCTGCTTCTGGCTCAGCTGGCTGAGCTTCACGCCCAGCTTTTCGAGGTGCAGCGCCGCGACCTTTTCGTCGAGATGCTTGGGCAGGACATAAACGTCGTTGCCGTACTGCTCGCTGCGCGTCCACAGTTCGATCTGCGCCAGCGTCTGGTTGGTGAAGCTCGCCGACATCACGAAGCTCGGGTGGCCGGTGGCGTTGCCGAGGTTCACGAGGCGGCCCTTCGACAGGATGATGATCTGCTTGCCGTCGGGGAATTCGACCAGGTCGACCTGCGGCTTCACTTCGGTCCACTTGTAGTTGGCGAGCGCCGCGATCTGGATCTCGCTGTCGAAGTGACCGATGTTACAGACGATCGCCATATTCTTCATCGCCGCCATATGTTCGGCGGTGATCACGTCGGCGTTGCCGGTCGCGGTGACGAAGATGTCCGAGCGCTTGACGGCTTCGTCCATCGTCACGACCTCGAAGCCTTCCATCGCCGCCTGCAGCGCGCAGATCGGGTCGATTTCGGTGACGAGAACGCGCGCGCCGCCGTTGCGGAGCGACTGGGCGCTGCCCTTGCCGACGTCGCCGAAGCCGGCGACGGTCGCGACCTTGCCCGCGAGCATCACGTCGGTGCCGCGGCGGATCGCGTCGACGAGCGACTCTTTACAGCCATAGAGGTTGTCGAACTTCGACTTGGTGACGCTGTCGTTGACGTTGATCGCGGGGAAGGGCAGTTCGCCCTTCTTGGCGATATGGTACAGGCGGTGGACGCCGGTCGTCGTTTCTTCGGACACGCCCTTGATCGCCTTGACCGTCTTGGTCAGATAGCCGGGGTTCGCCGCGACGAACGCCTTCAGCGCGCGCTGCATCTCGATCTCTTCTTCATTCTCGGGCGCCGGCATCGTCTGGCCGGCTTCGAGCTTCGCGCCCCACAGCGCGAACATCGTGGCGTCGCCGCCATCGTCGAGGATGAGGTTGCAGGTGGTGCCGTCCTCGACGCCCCAGTCGAAGATGCGGCCGACATAGTCCCAATAATCGGCGAGGCTTTCGCCCTTGATCGCGAACACCGGCACGCCCGACGCGGCGATCGCGGCGGCGGCATGGTCCTGGGTCGAGAAGATGTTGCACGTCGCCCAGCGGACCTCGGCGCCGAGCGCGGTCAGCGTCTCGATCAGCACTGCGGTCTGGATCGTCATGTGCAGCGACCCGACGATTTTCGCACCCTTCAGCGGCTGCGACGCACCGAATTCGCTGCGCAGCGCCATCAGGCCCGGCATTTCGGTTTCGGCGATGTTGATTTCCTTGCGCCCGAAATCGGCAAGTTCGATGTCGGCGACCACATAGTCACGGGTGTCGGCGGCGAGAGTGGCCATGGGTATTTCTCCTGTCAGATGGGGTGCGCCCGCTCGCAAACGACCGCGTAATTATGTTGCGCGCCCTAGCCCAAAGCGCCGCCCGGATCAAATATAAACTTTTCTTTATATCGCAAGTCCGGGGCCATCCACCGGCGACGTGCGGACACGAATCAGTACGCGCGGAATCGCACAGCCTCGCGAAAAAAATTCCGAACGGCGCAATTATGACAATCGCCCCGCCGCCCATGTGACAGCACGCCGCAAAGCCCAAGATTCTGAAAATCCTGACTTATAACGCGCCTTGCGGTTAGCATAAACTGACTTTGTGACAGCTATGTTACAAATGGCTGAAAATATTGACTTTTGTGCGAAGCAGGCAGAAAATCACCCCAAGTTACGGGGAGATACAAAGATGAAAAAAATTCTGCTGCCGCTCGTCGCGCTTGCTTTCGCGACCCCTGCCACCGCCCAGTCGATCATCGTCGTCACCGGCCCGCAGGCCGATTCGCAAGTCCTGCCGGTGGCCTATGCCGAACTCAAGGCCGGCGNCCTGATCAATCTCGGCACCGCTTATGCTCGTCTGGGTCGCACCGCAGACGCCTCGACCGCCTATAGCGCGGCGATCGACAGCCCGATCCGTTACGATCTGGAACTCGCCAACGGCCGCTATGTCGATTCGCGCTGGGCCGCCCGCACCGCGCTCGCCAATCTCAACGAAGGGCGCCCGCTGCTCGCGCTGGCACGCTGAAACAAATCCGCCGCCCCCGCGAAGGCGGGGGCGACGCGTTTTGGGAACGTCTCGCTTACGCCTCGCCGCCCTCGGTCGTCAGCAGGCGCGCATCGATCCCGGCCTCCGCAAAGGCCGCCTGCCAGCGCTTTTCGGGCGGCGTGTCGAACAGCAAGGCGTCGCTGCCCGGCGTCACATGCCAGCCGTGGCGCACCATCTCGTCCTCGAGCTGGCCGCCCGCCCATCCGGCATAGCCCAGCGCGACCAGCCAGCGCGACGGGCCGCGGCCTTCGCCGATCGCGCGCAAAATGTCGTGCGAGCTCGATATCGTCCAGCGCCCCGCGACCTCGATGGCGCCCTCGCCGCCCCAGTCCTTGCTGTGCAGAACGAAACCGCGCGACTGTTCCACCGGGCCGCCGAGGAACACCGGCTGGTCGAGCGGGTCGCCATCGTGCGCGATCTCGAGCTGGTCGAGCACCGCGCCCACCGTCATGCCCGCGATCGGGTCCGATATGCCGATACCCATCGCGCCCTCTTCGTCATGGCTGATCATCGCGATCACCATATGCTCGAAGCGGGGGTCGCCGATGCCGGGCAGCGCGAGGAGCAGCTGGCCGGTGAACCAGGGGGGAGCCGTTTCCATGACCGCACCATGCCCGCCCGCGTCGGCCCGGTCCAGCGCGCGCGTGAATTTATCCGCCGCGCTTGACTCGGGCCGGCCGCCACCCAATGTCTGCGCTCCCGATTCCCCCCGCTGAGAGGACGAAAACATGACGATCCAGACCGGAGACAAGCTGCCCGAAACGACGCTGGTCAAGGTGACCGAAGGCGGACCCGAACGGGTCAGCACCGCCGATTATTTCAAGGGCCGCAAGGTCGCGCTCTTCTCGGTACCCGGCGCCTTCACCCCGACCTGTTCGGCCAAGCACCTCCCGGGCTTCGTCGAAAAGGCCGAGGAACTGAAGGCCAAGGGCATCGACGAGATCGTCTGCACCGCGGTCAACGACGCCTTCGTCATGGGCGCCTGGGGCAAGAATGGCGACGCCGGCGGCTCGGTCACCATGCTCGCCGACGGCAATGGCGATTTCGCCGAAGCGGTCGGCCTCACCATGGACGGCCAGGCCTTTGGCATGGGCAAGCGCGGCCAGCGCTTCTCGATGATCGTCAACGACGGCGTCGTCGAACAGCTCAACGTCGAAGCCCCCGGCGAATTCAAGGTGTCGAGCGCCGACCATATGCTCGAGCAGCTCTGAGAAAATACGGGAGGGCGGCCTGTTCGCGGGCCGCCCCTTCCCTTTTGTCACATTTTCGTGCAACAGCGTCGCGATGACATCCTCATCGCAAAACCAGAACATCGCCGATCCCGCCGCCCTCGTCGAAGGGATCATCGCCGAGCTCCAGGACAAGTTCCGCACCTCGGTCTCCAATCTCAAATCGGCGATCGCCGCCTATGTGCGCGACGGCACGCTGCCGCCGGCCGATGCCGCCGCGACCGGGCTGTTCGACTATCCGGCGCTCCGCCTCGTCACGACCGGCGAACAGCGCGAGGGGCAGACCGCCCATAATCTGGCCTTCGGCCAGTTCGAGCGCGCGGGCGAGTTCGTCACCACGGTCACCCGCCCCGACCTGTTCGCCGATTATCTGCGCGACCAGCTCAACCTGCTCGTCCGCCATTATGACGTAGAGTTGTCGGTGACGCGCACCGGGCAGCAAATCCCCTTTCCCTATGTGCTCGACGCCAGCGACGGGTCGGACATGGGGCGCGTCACCCCGCTCGAACTCGCACGTCACTTCCCGACCACCGAGCTCGCCGACATCGGCGACGAGCTTGCCGACGGGCTGTTCGGCAGCGACCCCGCGGCGCCGCAGGCGCTCGCGCTGTTCGACGCGCTGCGCACCGACTTCAGCCTCGCGCGCCTCCGCCACTACACCGGCACCGCGCCCGAGCATTTCCAGCGTTATATCCTGTTCACCAACTACCACCGCTATGTCGACGAGTTCGTGTCCTGGGCCGGCGCGCAGGTCGGCCAGGGCCGCTACACCGCGCTCGCCGGCGCCGCGGGCCTCTATGTCGACCAGCCCGGGGTCAACGCGAGCGCGCTCGTCGCCGACAGCGCCTGGCGCCGGCACCAGATGCCCGCGTATCATTTGATCGCGCCCGACGGCGGCGGCATCACCCTCGTCAACATCGGCGTCGGCCCGTCGAACGCCAAGACGATCTGCGACCATCTCGCGGTGCTGCGCCCCGAGGCCTGGCTGATGATCGGCCATTGCGGCGGGCTGCGCCCCAGCCAGCGCATCGGCGACTATGTCCTCGCCCACGCCTATCTGCGCGACGATCATATCCTCGACGCGGTCCTGCCCCCCGAAATCCCGATTCCGCCGATCGCCGAAGTACAGCAAGCGCTCGCCAGCGCCGCCGAAGCCGTATCCGGCACCAGCGGCGCCGACCTGAAAAAACGCATGCGCACCGGCACAGTCGTCACCACCGACGACCGCAACTGGGAGCTGCGCTACACCGACAGCGCGCTGCGCTTCTCGCAGTCGCGCGCGATTGGTATCGACATGGAAAGCGCGACGATCGCCGCGCAGGGCTACCGCTTCCGCGTCCCCTATGGCACCCTGCTCTGCGTCAGCGACAAGCCGCTCCACGGCGAGCTCAAGCTGCCCGGCCAGGCGAACCGCTTCTATGAAGAAGCGATCGCCGCGCATCTCCAGATCGGTATCCGCGCCTGCGAGACGATGCGCGACGAGGGCGCCAAGCTCCACAGCCGCAAACTCCGCGCCTTCAACGAACCGCCCTTCCGGTGAGCGCGGCTCCGAACCGCTCACGCTCGGTCGCCGGCCGCGTCGCGATCGTCACCGGCGCCGCGAGCGGTATGGGCCGCGCTACCGCGCTGCTGCTCGCGAGCGAAGGCGCCAAGGTCGCGGTCACCGACCTCGATCTCGCCGCGTGCGAGGCGGTGGCGGCCGAGGCGGGCGGGAACGCCAAAGCCTTCGCGCTCGACGTGTCCAATGGCGACGCGATCAGGACCGTCGTCGCCGACATCGCCGCGCATTTCGGCGGCATCGACATTCTCATCAACAATGCCGGCATCTCGGCCTTCTGCCCGCTCGATGCCGACGATTATGACGGTATCTGGCACCGCGCCGTGGCGATCCTGCTCACCGCGCACCAGCGCATGGTTCGCGCCGCGCTGCCCTTCCTTCGCCAGAGCGACGCCGCGCGCATCGTCAACATCGCCTCGACCGAGGGGCTCGGCGCGACGCCGGGCGACACGCCCTATGTGGCCGCCAAGACGGGTGTCACCGGGCTGACGCGCGGCCTCGCGGTCGACCTCGGCAAGGAGGGCATCACGGTCAACTGCATCTGCCCCGGCCCGATCCACACCGGCATGACCGACACGGTGGCCGAGGCCGACAAGCTGGTCTTCGCCAAACGCCGCACCGCGCTGCGCCGATATGGCGACCCCGAGGAAGTCGCGCATATGACGCTCAGCCTCGTCCTCCCCGCCGCCAGCTACATCACCGGCGCGGTGATCCCGGTCGACGGCGGGCTGATGGCACGCAATGCGTGACCGTTTGCCTTTGATGTAGGAAGCGGACCTTGCCCTCGGCCCGTCAGGGGAGAGAATGGCACAGCTTGCTCCAGAAGGCGGGTTAGCGGAAGAAGCAGTTCATCCCCGCGAACAGCGCATCGACCTTCGCCGCGTCGCCGGGTGCGGCGAACATGCCGCCAACGCTGTTCTCACCCGCGCCAAGGGTGAATTCCTCGCCGAGCGTGCTGTCCTCGATCGCGACGAGCTTGACCGATTCCGCCGCCTTGGCGCGGGTGGTGCCGATGGCGATGCCGCTCATCGTCGAATATAGGTCGGCGCCGGGTTCGTTGCCGAGGAACCAGCCGGTGAATTTGCCGTCCTGGAAATTGAGCGTCATCGCGTCGAAGCGGGTGAATTCCATCGTGCCGGCGCCGCATTCCTCGTTGGTGCTGCGGTCGTCGAGCGTGCCCGCGACGCGCGCCAGCGCTTCCTCGGCCTGCGCGCGCGGCACGCCGAAGGCGAGCAGGCTGGCCTTGCCATTGTTTTTGTCGATGAAGCGCAGGCCCTCTCCATCGAGGCTGATCGCGGTGGTCGCAGCGCTCGGCCCATCGGCCTTTGCCTCGGGGACCACCGGCGCGACGGGGTCGGCATCCACCGGCGCCTTGTCGGCGGCGGGTTTGCACGCGGCGAGCAGGCCGATCATGACGAGGGTGGTGACGTTGCGCATCGCTCAATTCCTGCCGCGGGAGGGGATGACGAGAACCAGTATCGCACCGAGGGTGGCGAGCGCCATATCCTTTTGCGCGTCCCAGATGTCGCCTTGCTGCCCGTTATAGCGGTCGGCGGTCGCGCCCGCCGCGACGATGGTGAGCAGCCATTCGAACATTTCGTAGAGGCACGAGATGGCGAGCACCCACGCGAGCACGGCGAGAGTGGCGCCGCGCGGGGTCAGTCCGCCCCAGCGGCGGACGATCTCGGCGACGGGGACGACCGACAGCGCGCCGAAGGCGAAATGGACGAGGCGATCATAATGGTTGCGGGTCCAGCCGAAGGCGTCCGACAGGGTGGTGCCGGTGAGCGCGCGGACCCAGTCGTCATAGGGAACGTTGCTGTAGGCATAGCGGCCGCCGAGCGTGTGAAGCGCGAGGAAGGCGATGATGCAGGCGAGCGCCGCGGTCGAAAGCGGCCAGCGGCGGAGCAGCCAGGGCGACGCGAGCAGGAAGACCAGCGTCGGGATATGCTGGAGCAGCGCGACCTCGGGATAGGGCTGCGCGATCTGGGCAAGGAGGAGCAGCGCGGCAAGAAGGGCCAGGAGCTGTTTCTGGGCGCGCGGGAGGGCGGCGATGGCCTGGATCACGAACACGCCCCTCCCCATTCGTCCCGAGCGAAGTCGAGGGACGTGAAGCCGGGCGCCGACGTGTTTCGACTTCGCTCGACACAAACGGAATTTGGATTTGGGACCGCGTTCACCAGCGCAGCGACATGCAGCTGAGCCCCGCGTCGATGCGTGCGATCTGGGTCGTCGGAAGCGGACGGATCGCGTGACCGCGCACGGCGAGCAGCGCGTGGGTGGCGGTCCAGCGATCGCCGACGAGAATGGTGTCGTTGACGCGGAGAAGGTTTGCCGCCTCCTCCTCGCCCGGCGGGGTCATAACGACCTCCAGTCCCGCGAATTGCGGGCAGTCGGCGAGCGCGGGGACGGCGAGGATGGTACCCGCGTCGATCAGCGAGCAACCGGTCTTGAAATGCAGGACGCCGGGCGGGGTGTCGGCGATTTCGGCGCTGTAGCCGAGGTCGACGAGAAGCGTCGCCAGTTCCTCGGCGCCCGCGCGGTCGGTGCGCGCCGAGAGGCCGATGACGACGCGGTCGGCGAGGCGGAGCACGTCGCCGCCATCGACATGACCGGCGGTCATGGAGAGGCGTCGGGGATGATGCGCGGCGAGCGCGTCGCCAATAAACGCGACCTCGCCCGCGCGGGTGGCCGCACCGGGGCGGAGCAGGATCGCGCCCTCGGGGAAGGTCAGCGCGACATCCTCGACGAACAGGGCGTCGGGGAAGGCGTCGAGCGCGGGCAGGATGGTGACGGCGAGGCCGAGATCCCGGAGCGTCGCGACATAGGCGTCATGCTCCGCGGCGAGCGCCGGAAGGTCCGGGTCGGGGCCGCCGTCGGCACGGATGCCGTGGATCGCCGAGGGGGCGGGGGTGCGGACAATGGCGTGGGTGAAGCGATAAGGGGTGGTCATGGCAGCGGCATAGCCCGAACGCTTTGCGGTCGGCAATGCGATCCTCCCTGTGGCGAAGCCATGGGGAGGTGGCAGCGCGAAGCGCTGACGGAGGGGCTTTAACGTGACGTCGCAGCCCCTCCACCATGCTTCGCATGGTCCCCCTCCCCATCGCTTCGCGACAGGGAGGATTGTCCTTACCCCTTTTTGAGGTGCCGGCGCCCGAGCAGTTCGGCGATCTGCACCGCGTTCAGCGCGGCGCCCTTGCGCAAATTATCGCTGACGCACCAGAGATTCAGGCCGTTATCCACCGTCGGATCATCGCGGACGCGGCTGACGAAAGTCGCGAAGTCGCCGACGCATTCGACGGGGGTGATATAGCCGCCGTCCTCGCGCTTGTCGTGGAGGACGACGCCGGGGGCTTCGCGCAGGATGCGCTGGGCATCCTCGGCCGACAGTTCATTCTCCATCTCGATGTTGATCGCCTCGCTGTGGCCGACGAACACCGGCACGCGGACGCAGGTCGCCGTCACCTTGACCTTGGGATCGAGAATCTTCTTGGTCTCGACGACCATCTTCCACTCTTCCTTGGTCTGGCCGTCGTCGAGGAAGCTGTCGATGTGCGGGATGACATTGAAGGCAATCTGCTTGGTGAACTTCTGGATGTCCTTTTCATCGCCGACGAAGATCTGGCGCGTCTGGTTCCACAGCTCGTCCATGCCCGCCTTGCCTGCGCCCGATACCGATTGATAGGTCGAGACGACGACGCGCTTGATGGTGGCGGCATCGTGGAGCGGCTTGAGCGCGACGACCATCTGCGCAGTCGAGCAGTTCGGGTTCGCGATGATGTTGCGCTTGGTATAGCCATCGATCGCATCGGGGTTCACCTCGGGGACGATCAGCGGCACGTCGGGGTCCATGCGATAGAGCGACGAGTTGTCGATCACGACGCAGCCCGCCGCCGCCGCCTTCGGCGCGTGGATCTTGGTCGCGTCGCTGCCGATCGCGAAGATCGCCATGTCCCAGCCGGTCCAGTCGAAATTGTCGATATTCTGGCATTTGGCGGTCTTGCCGGTATCGCCAAGTTCGATGTCGAGGCCCTGGCTGCGCGACGAGGCGACCAGCGCCAGTTCGTCGATGGGGAATTCGCGTTCGAACAGGATGGCGAGCACTTCGCGCCCGACATTGCCCGTCGCGCCGGCGACAACGATACGATAACCCATTCAAACACTCCTCAGCGTAAAACTCGAAATATGGTCAGACTTTCCAGCGGAAATGGCCGGTCAGCGGGTGGTCGAACAAGGCATCCTCTTCGCGGGCGCCGCGTCCGATATTGTGGATGATCAGCGGGCGGCCCGCTGCGCTAGTTCGGTCGGAAACGATGCCGGTGTGCGGAAAGCGCCCGCCGGTCATCGCGGTAAAGATATCGCCCGGCCGCCAGTCGGCAGGATCGGTCGAGACGGGCAGCCGCGCGCGCTGGCGCGTCCAAAAGGTCGCGAGGTTTGGCACGCGGCGGTGGTCGATGTTGCGGTCGGGACGGCGCAGCCCCCAGTTTTTCGGATAGGCCCCGAAGTCGGCCTTCATGTCGGCGTTTACAAGGGCCTGCAGATCGACCCCCAGCGCGTCGCGATAGGCGCGGATCAGGACGTCGGTGCACACGCCCTTGGCGCGCGCCACGTCGCCGTTCGGGAAGGGCAGCACGGTGTAAGCGGGGTCATAGGCGAGCGTCACGCCAACCTGCTTGCGGGCGGCAGCAACCAGCCGCTCGGCGGTGGTCGCCGCCAGCGCCCCGCCCGACAGTCCGAACGCGCCAAAGCACAGCCCCGCGCCGATAAGAGCGCGCCGTGAAGGCTGAAAGGACGCGGACTGCTGCATGAATTTGCGTTGCCCAAATGAAAAACGACCGGCTCTGCGCTTTGGCGGAACCGGTCGTTTTGGAAAGCTGTTTTCGCTTGGGGTTGGGAAAGTCTCCCTTAGCCCTCGCTGGCTTCCGGCCGGTAATCGCGGCGCTCCGCAATACGCGCCGATTTGCCGGTGCGGCCACGAAGATAGTAAAGCTTCGCACGACGCACGGCACCCTTGCGGATGACGGTAATGCTGTCGATGTTGGGCGAATAGAGCGGGAACACGCGCTCGACACCCTCGCCGAACGACATTTTGCGCACGGTGAAGTTGGAGCCCATGCCCTTGTTCGAGCGTGCGATGCACACGCCTTCGAAATTCTGGACGCGGGTGCGTTCGCCTTCGACCACCTTGACGCCGACTTTCAGCGTGTCGCCGGGACGGAAGGTCGGAATGGTCTTTGCCGCCTTGGCAATTTCTTCGGCTTCGATCGTCTGGATGAGGTTCATGCCTCTATTCCTTCTTCTTCTGCCGCGCGCCAGAGGCAGGTCGGGCCCGAGCATCGACATGACGCTCCCAAAGGTCCGGCCTGCGTAACCGTGTATGATCCTCCGCCTGTTGTTTCCGCCAGGCGGCGATCTTCGCATGATCCCCCGATCGCAGCACTTCGGGGATCGAGCGCCCTTCCCATTCGACAGGTCGGGTATAGTGGGGATATTCGAGCAAACCATTCTCGAACGATTCGTCGTCCCCACTGGAAGTCGCGCCCATTACGCCGGGAATCAGGCGAATGCAAGCGTCGAGCAAAAGCAGCGCCCCCATCTCGCCGCCCGACAATATGATGTCCCCCATCGACACCTGTTCGATCGGGCGCGCGTCGAAGATGCGCTCGTCGAATCCCTCGAACCGCCCGCACAGGATGATCGCGCCGGGACCCGCCGCGAGGCTGCGCACCCGCGCCTGGGTGACCGGTGCGCCGCGCGGGGTCATCGCAAGGATCGGCAGACCTGGGTTCACCGCCACCGCATGGTCGAGCGCGGCGGCCAATATGTCGGCCTTCAGCACCATGCCGGCGCCGCCACCCGACGGCGTATCGTCGACGGTGCGGTGCCTGTCGGTCGCGAAGTCGCGGATCTGGACGGGCGCACACGACCACACCCCGGCCTCAAGCGCGCGACCCGCCATGCTGTGCCCGAGCGGGCCGGGGAACATGTCGGGATAGAGGGTCAGAGGGACGGCAGCGAAGGTCATGACAACGGTTGCCATAGCGCCTCGGGCAGCAGGTGGCGATCCATCTCCATCTCTTCGTGCAGCCATTCGCGGAAACGTTCGATCTTGCGCACCCCGACGCGGTTGTCGCGGTGGACGAGGAAGTTAGCGCCGCCGGGCTGGTAGAGCGTGTCGAACGGCGCGACCATGCGGCCGCTGGCGAGTTCGAGTTGCCACAGCAGCGGGGTCATCAGCGCGATGCCATAGCCGCCCTGCACCGCGCTCGCCTCCTGCAACTGGCTGTCGAGTTCGATACCGCGGCGTTCCTGCGGCGGGGTGCCGACCCCGGCGGCGGCGAGCCAGCCCGCCCACCACGGATCGTTGGGGGCGAGGCGATCGACGCGGAGCAGGTCTTCGGGCGCCGCGATCGCGTTGGCGTCGCGAAACGCCGGCGAGCAGATCGGCGTCACATGGCTTCGGAACAGAAAGTCGGCGCGTAGCCCCGGCCAGGCGCCGCCGCCGACGCGGATCGCGACATCGACGTTCGAAGCGTCGAAATCGACCATTTCGTTGGTCATCGACATGCGGACCGCGAGATCGGGGTGGCGAAGCTGGAAGCGGCCGATGCGCGCGCTGAGCCAAGTGCCGCCGAAGGTCGTCGCGGCGCTGATCGTCAGGACCTCGGCCTCGTCGTCATCCAAAGCGGCGAAGGCGTCGCCCATCGCGGCGAAGGCGCCCGAGACAGCGGGGAGCAGCCGCTGCCCGGTTTCGGACAGCCGCACCCGCCCCTTTTCACGCACGAACAGCGCGCGGCCGAGCCGGTCCTCCAATTGGCGGACCTGATAGCTGACCGCGGCCTGCGTCATTCCCAATTCCTCTGCAGCGCGCGAGAAGTTCTGCAGACGGCCGGCGGCTTCGAAGGTGCGGACGGCGGCGAGGGGCGGCAGCTTGGGCATCGCGTCACATAAGGTGTCCTTATGAGATGATGCAAAGCTTTTGTTGGCGACGGAGCGGCCAAAGGCGCATCTGGAGAACATCGAAACACAGGAGACGAACGATGCAGGACGAACTCTGGATGCGGAACTGGAGCGACGCGCAGCCGCGTTTCAGCGCCGATATCGATCGCGGCCTTGCGTCGCTGGCAGGCGCGATCGCGCGGCTGCGCCGGCGCCGCGACGACCGCACTGCGAACCTTCGCGCCCGGATCGGGATCGGCTGACGATCCTGTTCACCAGGCCATGCCCATGAACGCGCCCGGTGGTCCCTCGCCGGGCGCGTTCATGGGCATGGATGGTAGCGGGCGGCTGCCGTCGTAGCGCTCGCAACCCCGTCCCCTCCCTCCGCAAATCACCAAAATCCAACCCTCCGTTAACCAAAAATCAGCGGCTTGACGCCTAATTTCCTCCCACTCGGACCAGGGGGACAAGATGGCGCGATGGGCGCGGGCGTTGACGATGGGCGCGGTGCTGCTTGGCATCGCGGTGCCCGCGCACGCGCAATCCTCGTTCGCCGACGCGACGGTGATGACATGGGACGGGGTGCTGACCGGCATCTTCCTCGGGCTGCTGCTGTTTTCACTCGCCTATAATGCCGCTTTCTATGCGTTGCTGCGCGAGCGGTTCCTGATCTGGCAGAGCGTTCGCGCCTTTGCCTATTTCGCGCTAGCGATCGGGCTGTCACCGCTGGCGATGGGAGGCTTTTTCACCCCCGACAGCTTTGCGCGGCAGGTGTGGATCACTTTATTCTTCGATCTGGGCGTCGCGGTATCGGGGCCGTTCCTGCGCGCCTATCTGGAGCCGGGGACGATCCCGAAGCGGCTCTATCGGCTGCTGGGATGGCCGCCCTTCCTGATCCTGCTGACGACGCCGGCGACGGTGATGGCCGATCCGCCGGGGCTGTATTTCACGCTGCGCAGCCTGTTGCTGGTGACGATGCTGACGATCGGCGTCACGACGGTGGCGATCGCGCTGCTGCGCGGCAGCCGCACCGCGCGGTATCAAGCGGCGGCGTGGAGCGGCATCGGCGGCGTCTATGGCGTCAGCCTGTTCCACGACATCGTGCTGCAGACACCGTTCGAATCCTTCCTGTTCCTGCTGTTTCCCGCTTTGGGATTGGAAGTGATGCTCACCGCGCTCGGCATTCTCGACCGGCTGATCCGTCTGCGCCGCGAACGAACCGAAGCGCAGGCCCAGGCCGAAGCGATGCGCGTCATCGCGCACACCGACCCGCTGACCGGCCTGCCCAACCGCCGCGCGATCGAAGAAAGTTACGGACAGGAGACGCCGGTCGCGATCGCGATCGTCGACCTCGACCATTTCAAGGCGATCAACGACCGCCACGGCCATGACGTCGGCGACCGGGTGATCTTTGCCGCCGGGGTCGCACTGGGATCGGGTAGCGCGATGGCGGCGCGGATCGGCGGCGAGGAATTCGCGCTGCTATTCCGCTGCGAGGCGAGCGCGGTCGCGGGCGAGGCCGAACGGCTGCGCCAGCGCGTCGGCGCCTATATCGCGCAGATGGTGCCGACGCTTAAACGGCCGGTGACCGCATCGATGGGCCTTGTCCATATCGCGCGCGAGACGAGTTTCGGCGCGGCGATGAAGTCGGCCGACATCAACCTGTACGCCGCCAAGGAAAGCGGGCGCGACCGGGTCGTGTTCATCGAGGCGGCCTAACCGGACGTCATTCCGAACGCCGGGCCGCGAATTGGAGCGCCGCGAGAGTCAGCAAGACGACCAGCGCCGCCGCGCCAATCGCGATCTTCTGGAACAGCAACGGATCGGGATCGTCGTTTGCGCCCGCGCTGCCAAGGAGAGCATTTGTGAAGAAGATGGCAGGGGCAACGCCCGTCAGCATGCCGGCCAGCCAGACCAGCGGCGGCGACAGCCGGCGCAGCAGCCACCAACTCACGACCGCCCCGGCGATCGGGACCAACACGACAAAGGTCAGGATGAAGATCATGGGTGGTCGCCGGGCACGACCCGCAGACGCCACGCCTGGATCATGACCGGGCTGGTCGGAGCGAGCAGCAAGGTGCCGTCGATTTTGCCCTTTTCGCAATTGAGGCGAAAGGCCGTAGACAACGCCCCCAGCGGCGCGAGTGGCTCAGCGGTCGGACAAGCGCCGACCTGATCCTTCAACTTCGCCAGTTCGGCGGTCCAGTTGTCGGCCGAACGGTCGAGCAGGAAATTCATCGCGAGCTTGCCGTCGAGCGGCCTCAGGTCGCCCGCGGCATAAGCCGCTTGCGTCGCGGCGAACATCTCCGCGATTGCAGGCGACACCGGCGTGTCGCGGCGGACGAGCAGTCCCGCCTTGTCCATCGCCACGGCCGTGTCCCACGCCGGACCCGACGGGCCGGCATAGGTGCGGTTGGCGAGGGCGAAGATGCCGGTGCCGGTGTCGGGCATCAGCATCACATGGCTGCCATAGCCGGGATAACCGCCGCCATGCGCGAGCGTCAGCCCGAGCTCGCAGTCCTGCGCGACGCGCCAGCCCATGCCATAGGCGAGGCTTTGCTTACACGCGTCGGCGCCGCTCGATCCGATGCGATTGACGACCGAAGTGAAGTTCGACCCCTGCGCGATTTCGCGCACCGTCGACCGCCGGACCGGGCCGGTGTCGGGATCGTCGCGCGCGGGCCAGGCCGAGAGCAGGAAGGCGACCCATTTGGCATAGTCGTTGGCGCTGACCTGCAGGCCGCCCATGGCGTTGAAGGCGCCGTCGACCATTTCGGGTTCGGGCGCCCAGGCATCATTCTCCCAGCGATAGCCAAGAGCATATTTGTCCTTCGGCGCGGCGGGCGCGTCGAAACCGCTCGCGGTCATGCCGAGCGGGGTCAGGATCGTTTTGCGGACATAGTCGGTATAGGCCATGCCCGAGGCCTTGGTCACGATGCGGCCGAGCAGCGCATAGCCGAAGTTCGAATATTCATGTTGGCTCTGCGGCGCGCGGCTGAAGGGCACGCCCGCAGCGATCATCTTGGTGAATTCGGCCTGCGGCAGCACCTGCTGACGGTCGCCCCAGGGATCGTCGGTGACGAACCCACCGACATGCTGGAGCAGGTCGCGGATCCGGATGCGCGGGCTGTCCTTCGTCGGATAGGTCCAGCCCTTCATCTCGGGAATATACTGCTCGGCGAGGTCGTCGAGGCGGAGCTTCCCCTGATCACGCAAGCTGAGGATCGACAGCGCGGTGAACGCCTTGGTCATCGAGGCGATGCGAAACAGGCTGTCGGGGGTGACCGGGCGCCGCGCGTCGAGATCCTGCACGCCGAGGCCCTTCACATAGACGAGCTTGCCGTTCTGGACGACGCCATAGACGAGCCCGGGAATGTGGGCGTCGGTCTGAAACGTTGCAAAGCGCGCGTCGATGTCGGGAGCGAGTTGCTCGAGGGTCTTTGGGGCGGGGTCCTGCGCGGCGGCGGGCGACGCCACCGCGAACAGGGCGGCAAGGGCGATTCGCGATCTCGAACGCATGGCAGTCTCCCCCGTTTGTCGCGCCAAGCTTGCTTCAATCTCGCTTAAAGTCACAAAAGCCCCGCATGCAGCGCATGATTTTGTGCCCTTTGTGCCCTTAAGCGGGCGGTGCCGAAGGTTGCCGCGAACCGCGTTCCGACACGGCAAAAGCACCGAAAACGACGCTCGCACAGCGCGATAATGTAGGAAAGCGCAAAATGCGCCGCCGGGCCTATTCGACGAAGGCGGCGTCGACGGTCACGTTATCGGCATCCCATGCGGGCACCGCCCGCGCGTTCATCGGGACCATGAAGCGCTGCGGCTTCTTGCCTGCCTCAGCGGGCTTCTCGATCTCGAGAATGTCGCCGGCACCGAAATTATCGACCGCGACGACGGTGCCGATCGCGGCGCCGTCGGTCGAGACGCACGGCAGGCCGATAAGGTCATGATGGTAATATTCGCCCTCACCCAGCGGCGGCAGCGCCGAACGCGCGACCGTCAGCAACGTGCCACGCAGCGCTTCGGCGCCGCTGCGGTCGGTGACCTCGGCAAACATCGCGACCGCGCCCTGATTGGCAGGACGGATCGATTTCAGGGTCAGGATGCGCTCGCCCGCGCTGAAGGCGGAAAAGGCGCGGAGGGTCTCCGCGCCTTCGCCGAACAGTTTGAGCCGCACCTCGCCCCGCACCCCATGCGCGCCGGCAATGGCGGCGAGGGTGACGGGGCGGTTCGCGTCAGCCAAGATCAGGCCTTGGCTTCTTCTTCGCCGGCTTCTTCTGCGGGCGCTTCCTCAGCGACCGGAGCAGCCGGAGCTTCTTCGGCCGGTCCGCCTTCGGCGGCCTGTTCGGCCATCGCGGCGGCATCGTCGGCGGTCGCGTCGGCGGGGACATCTTCGGCCACCGCGTCGGCGACGGCTTCGGCGGTCGCTTCGCTCTTCACCGAACCGGTCGCGTCCGATTCAGCAGCCTCGGGAGCGGCGGCTTCTTCAGCGGCGGGCGCTTCTTCAGCAGCCGGAGCGGCTTCTTCGACGACTTCGGGCTCGGGAGCCGGAGCAGCAGCAGCGGCGGCGGCGGCTTCCTCGGCGTCAGCGATCTTCTGAGCCTTTTCCTCGGCGCGTTCCTTGGCCTTTTCGCCCGGGACCGCCTTGTTCGGGTTGTTGCGCGCGGCGCGTTCCTGGACACCCGCGGCGTCGAGGAAGCGGGCGACGCGGTCGCTCGGCTGGGCGCCGACGCTCAGCCAATGCTTGGCGCGCTCGGCGTCAAGCTTGACGCGCTCGGGATTGTCCTTGGCGAGCAGCGGGTTGTAGCTGCCGATGCGCTCGATGAAGCGGCCGTCGCGCGGGGCGCGCGAATCGGCGACGACGATCTTGTAATAAGGGCGCTTCTTGGAGCCGCCGCGCGACAGGCGAATGGAGGTAGCCATGATGTAATTCCTTCTTTCTGATTCAAATTCGGTTGTCGGTTAAAATCACTTCTTCTTGTTCATGAGATTGGCGAGTTCGGGCGGGATCGCCCCGCCGCCGAGGCCGGGCAGGCCGCCGAGGCCACCGCCTCCGCCCCCCATGCCGCCACCGCCCATGCCCGGGATGCCGCCCTTGCCGAACAGCGCGCCGAGGCCTTTCAGCCCGCCCATCTTGCGGATCTTCTTCATCGCGGTCGCCATTTCCTGGTGCATCTTGAGCACCTTGTTGACCATCTGGACATTGGTGCCCGAGCCGTTGGCGATGCGGATCTTGCGCTTCGCGGTCAGGATTTCGGGCTTCGCGCGCTCCTTGGGGGTCATCGAGCCCATGATCGCGTCGAAGTGGATGAGCATCTTGTCGTCGGCGCCGCCCTGCGCCATCGCGACCTGCGCCTTCTTGATCCCCGGGATCATCCCGGCGAGCGCGCCGAGGCCGCCCATGCGGCGCATCTGATTGAGCTGGGTCCGCAGGTCGTTGAGGTCGAAGACGCCCTTGGCCATCTTCGCCGCCATCGCCTCAGCCTCTTCGGCCTGGATCGTTTCGGCGGCGCGCTCGACGAGGCTGACGACGTCGCCCATGCCGAGGATGCGGCCGGCGATGCGCGAGGGCTGGAAGAGTTCGAGTCCGTCGAGTTTCTCACCCGTACCCGCGAATTTGATCGGCTTGCCGGTGACCGCGCGCATCGAGAGCGCGGCACCGCCGCGCGCGTCGCCGTCCATACGGGTCAAGACGACGCCGGTGAGCGGCACCTGATCGGTGAAGCGCTGCGCGACCTGCACCGCATCCTGCCCGGTCAGGCTGTCGACAACGAGCAGGGTTTCAGCCGGATTGGCGGTGCGCGACACCGCCTGCATCTCGTCCATCAGCTGCTGATCGACATGGAGGCGCCCCGCCGTATCGAGCATCAGCACATCGAAACCCTGCAGCTTCGCGGCCTGCAGCGCGCGTTGCGCGATCTCGACCGGCTGCTGACCCGCGACGATCGGCAGCGTTGCGACGTCGATCTGGGCGCCGAGGACGGCGAGCTGTTCCTGCGCGGCAGGGCGATTGACGTCGAGCGACGCCATCAGCACCTTCTTGCGCTCTTTTTCCTTGAGGCGCTTCGCGATCTTCGCGGTGGTTGTCGTCTTACCCGAACCCTGGAGGCCGACCATCATGATGACCGCGGGCGGCGTGACGGCAAGGTCGAGCTCGGCGGTTTCGGAGCCGAGCATTTCGGTCAGCGCGTCGCTGACGATCTTGACCACCTGCTGGCCCGGAGTGACCGAACGCAGGACATTGTGACCGATCGCGAGGTCGGTGACCTGATCAACGAAGCTGCGCACGACGGGCAGCGCGACATCGGCCTCGAGCAGGGCGATTCGCACTTCGCGCATCGCGGCGCGCACGTCGGCCTCGGTCAGCGCACCGCGACCGCGGAGCTTTCCGAACACATCGCCAAGCCGGTTGCTCAGACTATCGAACACAGCCAAAATCCTTGCTACGACGCCCGCAACGCAAAACACGCCGGTGAGCGAAACCTCGCCAACCAGCGGTATCCGTGGACAGGTTTTCCGTCGCGGATGTCGTGTATGCCCCGCCGCAAAATGCGGTGGAACGGGGCGCCCTTACGGGAAAGGGCGGAGAAAGGCAAGCCAGCTCCTCCCTGTGGCGAAGCCATACCGAGGATTGGAATGACCCACACTTAACGCAAATTTCACCGCTTGGGGCGCAAAAGACCGGCTGTCTGTGGGGAAATGCGAATATGGCGACGGCCGCTGCGCCCAAACAACCCGACCGCGCCGACGGCGCGAAGCGCGATGTCGTCGCGGGCGGCATCGTCGTCGCCGCGATCATCCTGTTCGTAGGCACCGGCAGCAGCGTCATGCAATCGGTCGTTCGCGCGCTGTCGGGCATCGGCGGCGGCGCCGACCAGGTGCTCGCCGCGACCTTGATCCTCAACATCGCGCTGATCCTGTTCGGCTGGCGCCGCTACAACGACCTGCACCGCGAAATCCGCGAACGCACCGAGGCCGAACAGCGCGCCCGCTATCTGGCAGACACCGACCCGCTGACCAATTTCCTCAACCGCCGCGCGATGCTCGAACAGGGGCAGGCGCTGGTCGTCGAGGCCGCAGGCGAGCAGCGCCATGTGGCGCTGTTCCTGCTCGACCTCGACCATTTCAAGACGGTCAACGACATCCATGGCCACGCCGCGGGCGACCGCCTGTTGCAGGTCGCCGCCGAGCGCATCGCCAGCGTGCTGCCGCCGAGCGCGCTGATGGCGCGGCTGGGCGGTGACGAGTTCGTCGCGATGCTGATGTTCGATCCGGCGGGCAAGGCGCATATCGAGGCGCTGGCGGCGCAGCTCGTCACCGTGCTCGAAGAACCGGTAATCCACGATGCGCAGCAGATCCGCATCGGCGCGTCGATCGGGCTCGCGCTCGCGACCGAGGCGAGCGCGACGATGGACACGCTGGTCCGTCAGGCCGACATCGCCATGTATCATTGCAAGGACGAAGGGCGGAACCGCTTCTGCTGGTTCGAGGCCGGCATGGAAATGGCGGTACAGGTCCGCAACCAGATCGAGACCGGCATCCGCAGCGGCATGCCGCGCGACGAATTCGTGCCCTTTTTCGAGCCGCAGGTCGACATCGCGACGGGCCGCCTGGTCGGTTTCGAGATGCTGATGCGCTGGGATTCACCCGAACATGGCATGATCGAGCCCGACCGCTTCATCCCGGTCGCCGAGGACAGCGGGCTGATCGGCGAGCTGTCGCTGCGGGTCGTGCGCCACGCGATGGAGATTGCCAAGGGGTGGGACCCGTCGATCACGCTGGCGGTCAATATCTCGCCGCAGCAATTGAAGGATCCCTGGTTCAGCCAGAAGCTGACCAAGCTGCTGGTCGAGACGGGATTCCCCGCGAGCCAGCTCGAGGTCGAGATCACCGAAAGTTCGCTGTTCGAGAATCTGCCGCTGGTGCGCTCGATCGTCACCAGCCTGAAAAACCAGGGCGTGTCGCTGAGCCTCGACGATTTCGGGACCGGCTACAGCTCGCTGTCGCACCTGCGCGCGCTGCCGTTCGACCGGATCAAGATCGACCGCAGCTTCATCGCCGCGATGCAGGGCAGCCCCGATGCGCAGGCGATCGTCGTCGCGATCGTCCGGCTGGGCGAAAGCCTGGCGATGCCGATCACCGCCGAGGGGGTCGAGGACGAAGCGACCGCGATCGAACTGACCCGGCTCGGCTGCGCCAAGGCGCAGGGCTGGCATTATGGCAAGCCGGTGTCGGCAGCGGAAACGGCGAAGCTGCTCGCCGACCGCGGCCTGCTGCGTTCGCCGCTCGTGCCCGAACAGGATGGCGCGAGCGAAGACGAGCGGCGGAAGTCGGCGTAACGCCTCCATCACTCCAATCGTCATTGCGAAGAGCCGGAGGCGACGCGGCAATCCCGAGTTGCGCAAGGGCGCCGTGGATTGCTTCGCTCCGCTCGCAATGACGAGGCTTTGGAATAGTCCCGCCTCGCTAGACTTCACGCCCCTGCCGCCTTACATGCGCGGGATATGGCGGATCGCTTCACCAAGATGCACGGACTGGGCAACGACTTTGTCGTGATCGATGCGCGGGCGGCGCCCGTCGCGATGACCCCGGCGCGCGCGCATGCGATCGCCGACCGGCGGCATGGCATCGGGTGCGACCAGCTGATCCTGCTCGAACCGTCGACGCACGCCGATGTGAAGATGCGCATCTTCAACGCCGACGGCGGCGAGGTCGAGGCGTGCGGCAATGCGACGCGCTGTGTCGCGACGCTGATCGGCCAACCCGCGGTGATCGAGACCCTGGGCGGCATGCTGCGCGTGACGCCCGCCGACGGCGGCGCCGAGGTGGTGCTGGGCGAACCCGAATTCGACTGGGAGCATATCCCGCTGGCGATGCCGATGGACACGCGCGACATGCCGGTGGCGTGGGACGAGCTGGAGCATGGCGCGGCGGTCAATGTCGGCAACCCGCACATCGTCTTTTTCGTGCCCGAGGCCGATGCGGTGGACCTGGGCGAGCTGGGGCCGCGGATCGAGACCGATCCGCTGTTCCCCGAACGCGTCAACGTCAATGTCGCGAGCCTCGACGGTCCCGACCGGCTGCAACTGCGCGTGTGGGAGCGCGGCGTCGGGCTGACGCAGGCGTGCGGGACGGGCGCGTGCGCAACGGCGGTCGCGGCGGTCCGTGCCGGCAAGGTCCAGTCGCCGGTAACGGTGTCGCTGCCCGGCGGCGACCTGATCATCCGCTGGGGCCCCGGCGAGCCGATCGTGATGAGCGGCGCCGCGACGCGCGTGTTCGAGGGCGAAACCGACTGGGCGCAGTTCGGATGAGCGTTGCGGTGTTGGACGGCGGGCTTGACGTCGTCAATTTCGGGTGCCGGCTGAACATCGCCGAAGGCGAGGCGGTGCGCGCGGCGGCGACGGCGGCGGGCGCGCGCGATACGATCATCTTCAACAGCTGCGCGGTGACCGACGAAGCGGTGCGGCAGGCGCGCCAGGCTGTGCGGCGCGCGCTGCGCGAGCGGCCCGAGGCGAATGTGGTGGTGACCGGTTGCGCGGCGGAGCTGGAAGGCGAACGCTTTGCGGCACTGGGTGCGCGGGTGGTGCGCAACGACGCCAAGGGGTTAACCGAGAGCTATGGCGCCGGGGAGCCGGTCGCGCGCAGCAAGAGCTATTCCCCTGCCCTGTCGGGCGCCGACCATGCCCGCGCCTTTCTCGGCGTGCAGACGGGCTGTTCGCACAGCTGCACCTTTTGCGCGACGGTGATCGCGCGCGGAACCGCGCGGTCGGCGAGCGTCGATGCCGTGGTCGAAAGCGCGAGCCTCGCGCTGGCGCGCGGGCAACGCGAGATCGTGCTGACCGGGGTCGACCTGGCGAGCTATGGCGACGACAGCGGGACGAGGCTTGCCGCGCTGATCGAGGCGTTGCTGGCGCTGCCGATCGAACGGCTGCGGCTATCGTCGCTCGACCCGAACCGGATCGACGATGCGCTGTTCGCGCTGCTGGCCGGCGAAACGCGGGTTATGCCGCATGTCCACCTGTCGTTGCAGGCGGGCGACGATATGGTGCTGACGCGGATGAAGCGGCGGCATCGGCGGGCCGAGGTCGTCGACCTCGTCGCGCGGCTCAAGGCGGCGCGGCCGGAGATCGCGATCGGCGCCGACCTGATCGCGGGCTTCCCGACCGAGGATGACGCGATGTTCGCGAACAGCCTGGCGCTGATCGACGAATGCGACATCGTCTTTGGCCATATCTTTCCCTATAGCGCGCGCGCCGGGACCCCCGCCGCGCGGATGCCGCAGGTTGGACGGACCGTGGCACGCGAACGGGCGGCGATACTGCGCGAAGCCAATGCGCGGCGGCGGCATGACTGGATGGACGGACTGACAGGAATGAGGACGAATATGCTGGTCGAACGCGACGGGCGGAGCGGCCATGGCGAGAATTTTGCGGGGCTGATGCTGGACGCTGACGCGGCGCCGGGGAGCATCGTGCCGGTGCGGATCGGCGCGCGCGACGGCGACCGGCTGACGGCGGAGCTGGCAGCATGAGCGGCGCGAGTTGGAGCGAGCGGCTGTTCGGCGGACTGAAGCGCACGTCGGAGAAACTGGGCGAAAATCTGGCGGGGCTGACCGGCAAGGCGCGGCTCGACGAGGACGATCTCGACCGCATCGAAGAGGCGCTGATCACCGCCGACCTTGGCCCCGCGATGGCGGGACGCATCCGTGAGCGGCTGGCGGCGCGGCGTGACGCGGTCGCGAGCGGGACCGAGGAATTGCGCAAGATCGTCGCCGAAGAAATCGCGGCGGTGCTGCGCCCGGTCGCCGAACCGCTGGAGATCGACGCCTTTCCGCGCCCGCAGGTCATTTTGGTGATCGGGGTCAACGGATCGGGCAAGACCACCACCATCGCCAAGCTGGCGCATCTGTTCCAGGAACAGGATTATGGCGTGATGCTGGTCGCCGGCGACACCTTCCGCGCCGCCGCGATCGGCCAATTGAAGGTCTGGGCCGAACGCTTGGGCGTGCCGATCATGGCGGGTCCCGAGGGCGGCGACGCCGCGGGGATCGTGTTCGACGCGGTGAAGCAGGCAACCGCGACGGGTATCGACGTTTTGATCGTCGACACCGCCGGGCGATTACAGAACAAACGCGAGCTGATGGACGAACTCGAGAAGATCAAGCGCGTGCTCGGCCGGCTGAACCCCGCGGCGCCGCACGATGTCGTGCTGGTACTCGATGCGACGACGGGGCAGAATGCGCTGGCGCAGATCGACGTGTTCCGCGAGGTCGCGGGGGTCACCGGCCTCGTCATGACCAAGCTCGACGGCACCGCGCGCGGCGGCGTGCTCGTCGCCGCGGCCGAGCGCCACGGGCTTCCCATTCACGCGATCGGCATCGGCGAAACCATCGACGATCTTCGTCCGTTCGATGCCGACGAGATCGCGGGCATCATTGCAGGAAATATCAGATGAGCGACACGCTCGAGCAACTGCCGACCGGCCCCGAGGCCATTCCCGCGCCGCCACCCGCCAAGCATGGCTGGCTCAATTTCGTGATCGACTTTGCCCCGCTGCTGATCTTCTTCGCGGTCTACAAGCTGAGTTCGGGCGGCACCGGCGCCTTTGCCGCGACCACGGCGGCGATCAAGGGCACCGTCGCCTTCATGATCGCGATCATCGCCGCGATGATCATATCGAAGTGGAAGCTGGGCAAGATTTCGCCGATGCTGTGGCTGTCGAGCATCCTCGTCATCGGTTTCGGCGCGCTGACCGTCTATTTCCACGACGAAAGCTTCATCGTGATGAAGCCGACGATCATCTATGGCGCCTTCGCCGCGCTGCTGCTCGGCGGTTATTTCGTGGGCAAGCCGATGCTCAAATATCTGCTCCAGTCGGCGCTCGACGGGATCACCGAGCGCGGCTGGATGCTGCTGTCGCGAAACTGGGGGCTGTTCTTCCTCGCGCTCGGCCTCGCCAATCACATCATGTATGTGCTGATCCAGCGGGGCCAGTTCAGCTTCGACACATGGCTGACGATCAAGGTGTGGGGGATCACCGCCCTCTCCTTCCTGTTCACGCTGACCCAGTTGCCAGTGATGATCAAGAACGGCCTCGCGCTGCCCGAGGAAGCGGCGACGGACAAGGACTGACCAGCCAATCCTCCCTGTGGCGCAGCCATGGGGAGGTGGCAGCGGCGTAGCCGCTGACGGAGGGGCTATGGCGCAAGGTTGCCCGCCCCCCCTCCCCATCGCTTCGCGACAGGGAGGATCCTATGCAGCAAGCTTGAGCCTTGCCCCCGTCGCTGGCATAGCCTTGCCCGGGCACCGGGTCGCGCCGCGCCTCATAACAAGCGAGGGGGACTTTCATGGACAAATTTTTCGGTAATCTGCACGCCGTGCTGGGCGCGGGCCTGGTGCTAGCGATCATCCTGATGCTCGGCCTCAACGGCCAGAATTTCGAGGACGGCATCGCCGCGGGCAACGCGATCATGCGCTGGCTTCACACCTTCTTCGGCGTGCTGTGGATCGGGCTGCTCTATTATTTCAACTTCGTCCAGATGCCGACGATGCCCAAGATTCCGGCCGAACTGAAGCCCGGCGTGTCGAAGCATATCGCGCCCGCCGCACTGTTCTGGTTCCGCTGGGCAGCCGCCGCGACGGTGGTGCTGGGCCTCGCGATCGCGGGTCACGCCAAATATCTCGTTCCCGCGCTGACGCTGCAGGATCCGTACAAGCTGATCGGCGTCGGCATGTGGCTCGGCCTGATCATGGCGTTCAACGTCTGGTTCCTGATCTGGCCGAACCAGAAGAAGGCGCTGGGCATCGTCGCGGCCGACGATGCGACCAAGGCGGCCTCGGCGAAGACCGCGATGATCTTTTCGCGGACCAACACCCTGCTGTCGATCCCGATGCTGTATGCGATGGTGAACTTCAGCTAATCGACGCGGTCTCCAAATCGCCGACGCGTCCCGAGGCAAAATCCGGGCCGCGTCGGCGAATGGATTACATCATCGGCGCGGGCGCGGCCGGTGCAGCCGGCGCGGCCTTCCGCGCTCTGCCGCCGGCGACTTCCGAAAGCTGATCGTCGTTCAGTTCGACGGGCTTCGGCTGCTTGGTCTTGGGATCGACTTTCTTGGTCATCTCAATGCTCCTCGTCAGAAAAGGATCGCGGGATGGCGAGCCTCGATTCGCTCGCCAAGGACCCAGCTTAGGCCTTGCCTGCCGAAACATTGTGCGGACCGTCACAGCGGACCAAAAAGCAAACTCAGCCCTCGACCGCCGCCTTGTGCATGCGACCGTTGAGCACATAATGCGCGACGCCGGCCTGCATGCCCGCGGCCTGTTCGTCGCCGATCTCGCGCACGCGGCGCGCGGGCGAACCCGCCCACAGTTCGCGGCCGGGGATTTCCTTATTCTCGGTGAGTAGCGCCCCCGCGGCAAGCATCGCATCGCTGCCGATCCGGCAACCATTCATCACCGTCGCTTTCAGCCCGACGAACGCCCGGTCTGCCAGCACGCAGCCATGGACCATCGCGAGATGGCCGATCAGAACATCCTCGCCGATGATCGTCGGATAGCCTTCCGGGCGGTGCGGCATCGGGCCGTCGCAATGGACGACGGTCCCGTCCTGGATGTTCGAGCGCGCGCCGACGAGGATATGGCTGACATCGGCACGCAGCACGCAATTATACCAGATGCTGACGTCGGGACCGATCGTCACGTCGCCGATGATCCGGCAACCGGGCGCGATGAAGGCGCTGGGGTCGATCCGCGGCGTCTTGCCGTTGACCGTGATGATGCTGATGTCGGTTCGAGTCATTCGCTGCGGCCTCCGATGATATTCTTCCAGATCAGGATCGGCAGAGTCGAGGCATAATCATCGGTCCATCGCGCAAATCCCTCGCGTGCCTCGAGCGGTACCCAGACGCCGTTGTCGAACGCTTTTTCGCGCGGACGGATGCCCCCGGTCAACTGCACCATCCGCTGCGGCGTCGCGGTAAAGGCGACCCAGTTCGACCCCGTGAGCGCGCTCGTCGGATCGTCCTGCCCGGCGGTATCCATGCGAATCGCGGCGGTCCACCCGCGCGCCTTGGCTTCAGCCGCGAGCACGGGCTCCAGATCGAAGAACCGGTTCGAGATATGGATGAGCAGCACCCCGTCGGGCTTGAGCGCGCGGGCATAAATGCCGATCGCTTCCTCGGTCAGCAGATGGAGGGGGATCGCATCGGACGAGAAGGCGTCGATCACAAGGATATCGAACTGCGCCGGGGGCCGTTTTTCGATCTGCAGCCGCGCGTCACCGATGACGATCGGCGTGTCGCCCGCGCAGTTCGAAAGGAAGGTAAATTTCGACGGGTCGCGCGCGATGTCGACCATCACCGGGTCGATCTCGAAGATCGTCCATTGCTGGCCGGGCTTGCGATAGCAGGACAGCGTGCCCGCCCCCAGCCCGACGATGCCGACCGCGGCATCGGGGCCGGCAAGTTCGTTGGCCTTGTCGAGCGTCAGCCCGACCCCCGACTGATGGCCATAGTAAGTGGTGGGTTCGATCTCGCGTCCGGGCTCGGTTCGCTGAAGCCCGTGCAGCGTGGTGCCGTGCGCAAGGCGCCGCTGATGATTTTGCGGGTCGTCGGTGACCGTATAGACGCCGAAATAACTGCGCGTCCGCATGCCATGCTCGCCCTTTTCGAGCGTATCGACCCCGCCGACCCCCAGCATCAACAGCGCGAGCGCGGTGACATAGGCCCAGCGCCAGCCGATGACGAGCAGGCCGATGAACAGGATCAGCCCCGCCCAAAGGCCATTGCTGCCCTGGAAGGTGCCATCCCAGCCCTGCGCCAGATTCCAGCAGGCGAAGGCGGCGACGAGCAGCATGGCGATGACGAAGGGCAAAGGCCTCCGGACCTTCAGCCACTCGTTCCACGGCAGGAAGGCGGGCAGCGGCAGCAAGGCGGCCGCCGCGAGCACCAGCAAGGGATGTTCATAGACCCAGTCGAACAGCAACGGCGCAAACAGCGCCGCAAAGAGGCCGCCGACCACGCCGCCCGCCGACATGACGAGATAGAAGAGCGTCAGATGCTGCGGCGCGGGGCGCAGATGGTGGAGATAGTCGTGGAGCGCGGTGGCGACGACGAACAGCATGACGAGGCTCATCAGCGCGACGAGCATCGACCCGCCGCCGGTGCTGAGCAGCGCCTGTCCGCCCGCGATCAGCAGCACCGCGGGCGCGAGCACGCGGAAGGTCTGCTTGAGGGCATCGGCGTTGGAAAAGGCGACCACGAAGCTGAGCAGATAGAGGCCGAGCGGCAGCACCCACAGCAAGGGCATAGCGACGATGTCGGTGGTGAGGTGCGTCGTCGTCGACAGCATCAACCCCGACGGTACGGCGGCGATGAGTAGCCAGTGGAGCTGGCGCCGCAGCGTCGGGCGCGGTTCGTCGGCGACGGACGCGGTATCCGCGGCCGCGACCGCATGGCTGCGCCAGCGCGCCGCCCCAGCGGCAGCGACGAGCCCGACAAGCAGTGCATAGCCTGCGGTCCAGCCCAAGCTTTGCGCTGCGAGCGGCAGATTGGGTTCGACGAGCGCGGGGTAGGAGATCAGCCCCGCAAAGCTGCCGAGGTTCGAGGCGGCGTAGAGATAATAGGGATCGCCCGCACGGGTGTCCGCGGCGAACCACCGCTGGATCAGCGGTGCCTGCGCCGATACCGCGAAAAACACCGGGCCGATCGAGGCGAGCAGCAAGAGCGGCACCCACAGCGCCTCTTGCCCCGGCGCCGGCGGCGCGATGGCGGCGATGCCGATCGGCAGCCACAGCGCGGCGAGCAGCAGCAGCGCGACATGGATCATCGCCTGGCGTCGCACCTGGAAGCGACCGAGCCAATGCGCATAGGCATAGCCGCCGAGCAGCAGCGCCTGATAGACCAGCATCGCGCTGTTCCACACCGCCGGGGCGCCGCCCAATTTGGGCAGCACCATGCGCGCGACCATCGGCTGGACCTGGAAGAGAAGGAAGCTGCCGACCAGGATGGTCAGCACAAAAAGCCAGCGCCGCGGTGTTGCCGTCATTATCGGGTCGGTCCCTTGTTCAAACGGAAAGGCTCAGTCGGAAAGGCCCAGGCGGAGCGGATCATGCGCCAAGCAGTCTCGCCGCGTGGAGCGCATGATAGGTGAGGATGCCCGAGGCGCCGGCGCGGCGAAAGGCGAGCAGGGTTTCGAGGACGAGCGCGTCGCGGTCGCCCGCGCCCGCCGCCGCCGCGGCCTCGATCATCGCATATTCGCCCGACACCTGATAGGCGAAGACGGGCACTTCGAAGCGCTGCTTCACCGCGCGGACGATATCGAGATAGGGCAGACCGGGCTTGACCATGACGCTGTCGGCGCCCTCGGCAAGGTCCATTTCGACCTCGCGCAGCGCCTCTTCGGCGTTGGCGGGATCCATCTGATAGCCCTTTTTGTCGCCCTTCAAGAGGCCGCGCGAGCCGACCGCGTCGCGGAACGGGCCGTAGAAGGCCGAGGCATATTTGGCGGCATAGCTCATGATCTGGACATGGCCGAAACCCGCGCCCTCGAGCGCGGTCCGGATCGCGCCGATGCGGCCGTCCATCATGTCGCTAGGGGCGATGATGTCGGCGCCGGCGCGCGCCTGGTTCAGCGCCTGGCCGACAAGCACCTCGACCGTCTCGTCGTTGAGGACGCGGCCATCGTCGTCGACCAGCCCGTCCTGCCCATGGCTGGTATAGGGGTCGAGCGCGACGTCGGTGAGCACGCCGATGGCGTCGCCATGCGCCGCCTTGATCGCGCGCACCGCGCGGCACATGAGATTGTCAGGATTGAGCGCCTCGGCGCCATCCTCGCTGCGCCGATCGGCCTCGGTATAGGGAAAGAGCGCGAGGCACGGGATACCGGCGGCGATGGCATCGCCCGCGCGTTCGACGATCAGGTCGACCGACCAGCGCGACACGCCGGGCAGGCTGGCGATCGGTTCCTCGACGTCCTCGCCGGCGCAAACGAACAGCGGCCAGATGAGGTTGGCGGGGGTGAGGTGATTTTCGCGCACCATGGCGCGGCTCCATGCGGTGCGGCGGGTCCGGCGCAGGCGGAGGTCGGGAAAGGTGGCGCGAGTCATGGCGCGTGCATAGCGGGGTGATGGCACAGGGCCAATGGATATTGGCTATTAAGGCCCCTCCCCTTCGGGGGGAGGGGTAAGCTGGTCAGATGCCGCCGCCGACGCGTTTCGATGCAACGTCGGACAGGCTCCCGAGCTTCGGCGCTTCGGCCTGCTTCGCTGCCACCGGGGTCAGCGCGGCGCCCGGAGTCACCGCGGTGAGTTGGCGGATACGGGCGCGGAAGTCGGCGAGCGCCTTGCCCTCGAGCTGCGCGCGGGTGACGAAGCTGGCGGTCGCGGGGTTCACCGCGACGCCGTTGCGATAGACTTCGAAATGGAGGTGCGGGCCGGTCGAGAGGCCGGTCGAACCGATATAGCCGATCACCTGGCCGCGGTTGACGCGCTGGCCGGGGCGGACCGCGATGCGGCTCATATGGCCGTAGCCGGTGCCGACGCCGCCGCCATGGCTGAGTTTGACGAAATTGCCGAAGCCGCCATGGCGTCCGGCGATCGAGACCACGCCGTCGCTGACCGCATAGATCGGCGCGCCATAGCCGCCGCCGAAATCGACGCCGCTGTGCATCCGCTTGTAACCGAGGATCGGGTGACGGCGCATGCCGAAGCCCGAGGTCTGGCGGCCGTTGGTCGGGCGGACCATGCCGCCGCGCGTCTCGCCGGCGCCCGATGCCTCGAACCATTGCACCCGGCCGTCGACATTCCATTCGATCATCGACAGCTTCTGCTTTCCGCCGCGCACGAGTCCGGCATAGAGCAATTTGCCGACTTCGCTCTCGCCGGTTTCGGCGCGTCGATAGTCGACGATGATGTCATATTCGTCGCCGGCACGGACATCGCTGGCGACCGAAATCTGTTTGCCGATGACGCGGAGATAGGCCTGGATCGCCTCGGGCGGGGCGCCGGCGGCGCGCGCCGAGCGATAGAGGCTGTCACCGACGCGGCCGCGGATGCGCAGCGGCGTCGCGTCGACCGCGATCGGAATGCGGCGCATGACGAGGCGGCCGTCGACGCGCTCCATCTCGATACGCAGGTCGAAGCGTGCGCGCATCGCGAGCGCGTCGACCGGGCGCGGCATGGTGCGCGCGGCGCGGCGGCCGAGGATCAGGTCGATGCGCGTGCCCGGTGCGATGTCGGCGAGCGGCACCGCGCCCGACACCTGGCTCGCGAGCGCCTGCGCATCGGCGCTGCCGACGCCCGAGCGTTCGAGCAGGCGCGCGAAGCTGTCGCCGCTGCCCAGCGTGGCGGTGAGTTCGATTTGCGGCCGTTCGGGGGTCTGGGTGAGCGGGCGGACGGCGTCGGTCGCCGCCATGTGCCGCCCGGTGTCGCCGCCGAGCGCGAGCGGTACGATCATCTGCGCCCGGGCTTCGTTGAAATCGGCGGCGGCGAGCGCCGGGGCGCCGCCGGCCTGCAGCGGCTGGATGCCGGGAAAGGTCGAAATGGCGGCGGCACACAGCGCGGTCAGCGTCGCGAGCCCGCGCCACCATGTCCGCGACCCGATATCGTCGCCGAGGTCGGGCGCGAGGTCGAGATTGGCGAGCCGGTCGCGCCAGCCTTCGTGCCATTTGAGGTCGGGGGCGGGGTCGGCGACGCCGCTGCGTCCGAACGATATCGCCTGCGTCATCGACAGCGCGGCGGCATTGCCGGTCATGCCCGCGATGGGTTCGTGACGCTGGAACAAGACTGCAACCCCCACTCGGATCGCCGCTCCCGCCTCCCGCGCGAACGCCGCCGATGTTGTTTCCGACTGCTCGTCTGTAAAGAAAGGTCGTTAAAGTCAATTTAATGGGCCGGGGCACGAAAGCGCTTGCGGCGAGCCGTGGCCGAGGTGGGATATGACGTGAAACAAAAGAAAATGACCTTTCACGGCGCCATCCGTCGATCCGCTGTTGCACCGCAACGCGGGCCATGCCAGCTTGGCCATTAAGAAAATGTCGTCTCCCGCATCCAGCCCGGTCAAGGCCGTCCTTGGCCCCACCAACACCGGCAAAACCCATTTGGCGGTCGAGCGCCTGACCGCCCATTCGAGCGGCATGATCGGCTTTCCGCTTCGCCTGCTGGCGCGCGAGGTTTACGATCGCGTCGTCCACATCAAGGGGCCGAAGCAGGTCGCGCTGGTCACCGGCGAAGAGCGGATCATGCCGCCCGACGCGCGCTACCTGCTCGGCACGATGGAAGCGCTGCCCATCGAGCGCGACGTCGCCTTCGTCGGCATCGACGAGGCGCAACTTGGCGCCGACCCCGAACGCGGCCATGTCTTCACCGACCGGATGCTGCGCGCGCGCGGCCGCGAGGAGACGATGATCCTGGGGTCGGCGAGCATCCATGGCCTCGTCCGCGACCTGGTGCCCGAGGCCGAGATCATCACCCGGCCGCGTTTTTCGACCTTGAGCTATGCCGGGACGTGCAAGCTGTCGCGGCTGCCCAAACGCTCGGCGGTCGTCGCCTTCTCGGCCGAGGAGGTTTATGCGATCGCCGAGATGCTGCGCCGCTTTTCGGGCGGCGCCGCAGTGGTGATGGGGGCGCTGTCCCCGCGCACCCGCAACGCGCAGGTCGAAATGTTCCAGGCCGGCGAGGTCGACTACCTTGTCGCGACCGACGCGATCGGCATGGGGCTGAACCTCGACGTCCAGCATGTCGCCTTTGCGAGCCTGCAGAAATTCGACGGGCGGCGGCTGCGGCGGCTGACGGTGTCGGAAATGGCGCAGATCGCCGGGCGCGCCGGGCGGCACCAGCAGGACGGGACATTCGGGACCGTCGGCCTGCCGCAGGGCGGCTTCACCCCCGAGGAGATCCACGCGATCGAGGGGCATCATTTCCCGCCGCTGCAGAGCGTCTACTGGCGCGAGCCCAACCCGGGCTATGCGACGCTCGACCAGTTGCTCGCCGACCTCGCGCAGCCGCCGTCGCACCCCCGCCTGCGCGCGGCGCCCGAGGCGGTCGACCTAGCGGTGCTCAAGCATCTGGCGGGAGACATGGAGGTCCGTGCGCGCGGCGGCGATTTCGATGCGGTGGCGCGATTGTGGGACGCCTGCGGCCTGCCCGATTTCGAACAATTGGGCGCCGAGCATCATAGCCGCACCGTGTTCAAGCTGTGGCAGTGGCGGACGAGCGGCGACGGGATGATCGACCCCGACTGGTTCGCGAAGAAGCTGGCACGGCTCGACATCGTCGAGGGCGACATCGATCAACTCGCGAGCCGGATCGCGGCGGTGCGCACCCTCTGTTTCATCGCCCAGCGCGGCGACTGGATCGCCGATGCGGCGGGCTGGACCGCGCAGACGCAAGTGCTCGAGACGCGGCTGTCCGACGCGCTGCACGCCGCGCTCGCGCAGCGCTTCGTCGACCGGCGGTTGGCGCTGTTGATCCGCGACGCGGGGCAGCGCCACGCCGCGCTGCCGGTCGCGGTCGGCGCCGACGGCACCGTTGCGGTCGACGGCGAGGCGATCGGGACACTGAAAGGGTTTCAGTTCAAGGTCGATGCGCAGGCGCGTGCGAGCGACCATCGGCTGCTGCTCGCGGCGGCGGAAAAGCATCTGCGCGCCGAGATGGCGCGGCGGGCGACCGCGCTCGCCGAGGGCGAGGATGCGGCGCTGGCGCTGGTCAGCGTGGCGGGCGAGACGCCGCGAATCGCCTGGCACGGCGATGTCGTCGCGACGCTCGCCAAGGGGCCGACTTTGGTCCAGCCGGCGATCCTGATCGAACCGGCGTTGCGCCGGCTCGAAGTGCCGCAGGTGCAGGCGATCGTCGAGCGATTGCAGCGCTTCGTCGCGGCGCAGCTCGCACGCCACGCCGGCCCGCTTGCGGCGATGGGCGAAGCCGCCGGCGACCTGTTCACCCCGCCGCGCACGCGCGCGCTGTTGGCGGCGCTTGTGGATGGTGGCGGCTTTGTTGCGCGCACGGGCGTCGACGAGCAACTCGCCGCGATGAGCACCGAGGAACGCCCGTTGCTGCGCAAGATCGGGCTGACGATCGGCTCGCTCGATCTGTTCCACCCCTTGCTGCTGAAACCCGAGGCGGTGCGCTGGCGCGCCGCCTTGCTCGCCGCGCAGCAGGGTGGGCGCCTGCCCGTGCTGCCGCCGCATGGCGCGGTGTGGCAGAAGGACGGCCCCGTCGTCGGGCTCGGCATCGCGGGGTTCCGCCGCTGCGGCGAAGGCTGGCTGCGCATCGACATGGCCGAGCGGCTGGCGCGCCAGGCGCACGCGGCGCGATTGCAGGCCGAGGCCAAGCCGCCGGCACCGATCGCCGGTGGCGACGAGCATGACGAGAATCATGGCGGACACGAGGTCGCGTCGGCCCCGCCGCCCGCCGGCTTCGCGATCGACCCGGCGCTGGCGACCTCGCTGGGACTCGACACCGGCGCGCGGCGCGGGCTGCTCCAGGCCTTCGGCTTTCGCAGTGTCGGCGAGCCCGAACTCGACCGCTGGCGCTGGTCGGGACATCGCGGCCGCGACAAGAAGCCGCGCCGCAAGCAAGGCCGGCGCCCGCACCCGGCGCGGCCCGACGCGGCGGCGAAGACCGGCCAGCCCGTCGTGGCGCCCGCCAAGCCGCGCAAGGACAAGCGGCACAAGACGGGCAAACCGGTCGGCGCGCCGCCGCCCCCGCCGCCACGGCCGGATCGCCCCGACCGCCCGGCACGACGCGGACCGTCACCGCACAGCCCCTTCGCGGGCCTCGCCGCGATGCTGGCGGATGCGCGGAAGGATTGAATGACCCACCCGAGCGCCACGGGGAGCATCCGGCTCGACAAGCTGCTCTGGTATCTGCGCCTGGCGCGTTCACGCAGTCTGGCGCAAGCGATCGTCGCGGCGGGGCATATACGGCTCGACGGGCGGCGCGTGACGCGCGCCTCGTGCCCGGTCCACGCGGGGCAGGTCCTGGTGCTGCCGGTCGGCGAGCGGATCGAGGTGGTCCGCCTGCTCGCCCTCCCCGACCGCCGCGGCCCCGCATCCGAGGCGCAAGCCTGCTATGTGCGGCTGGGCAGCGACACGTCGGCCATCGGCAACTAATCTATCGACGCGACCAGAAAAGCTGTGCCGTCAAACGGCGGCGGCGCGCCTATCGAGTGAGAGTGATTCGCAACTACCCGAAAGCGTTGACGCGTCGCCGCCGCGCGGCATAGGAGGCGGGGAATCGCAACAAACAGGCGGCGCGATGCCGCCGACCGAGGGAGCCAACCCATGACCTATGTCGTCACCGACGCCTGCATCCGGTGCAAATATATGGACTGCGTCGAGGTGTGCCCCGTCGACTGCTTCTATGAAGGCGAGAATATGCTCGTCATCAACCCGAACGAGTGCATCGACTGCGGCGTGTGCGAACCCGAATGCCCCGCCGAAGCGATCCTGCCCGACACCGAGAGCGGGCTGGAAAAATGGCTGGAAATCAACACCAAGTTCAGCGCCGAATGGCCGAACATCACGGTCAAGAAGGACAGCCCCGCCGACGCCGACGAGTATAAGGGCGTCGAAGGCAAGTTCGAGAAGCTATTCTCCGCCGAACCCGGCGAAGGCGACTGATTGCGATCCGGGGCGGCACGATGTCCGCCCCTTTTGCCCCCTTGAAACCGTCCTGCTTGGCGCCGATGTAAGGCAGCGGAGGGGCCAGCCCGTCGATTCCTGACGCGGCATCCCGAATAACGAAGGACGAATTTTCCATGATCGACCCGCTCGCCGCCCTGGTTCCCGTCGTCGTCGAGCAGACGAGCCGCGGCGAACGCAGCTTCGACATTTTCTCGCGCCTGCTGCGCGAACGGATCATCTTCGTCACCGGCGAGGTCGAGGACCAGATGGCCTCGCTGATCACCGCCCAGCTGTTGTTCCTCGAATCGGAAAATCCGAAGAAGGACATCTATATGTACATCAACTCGCCGGGTGGCGTGGTCACGGCGGGCATGGCGATTCACGACACGATGCAATATATTCGGCCGCGTGTCGGCACCGTGTGCGTCGGTCAGGCCGCATCGATGGGCAGCTTTCTGCTCGCCGCGGGCGAACCCGGCATGCGCGTCGCGCTGACCAACGCCCGCGTCATGATCCACCAGCCTTCGGGCGGGGCACGCGGCATGGCGTCGGACATCGAGATTCAGGCCCGCGAGATCCTGCGCATCCGCAAGCGGATGAACGACCTGTATGTGAAGTACACCGGCAAGTCTTTGAAAGACATTGAAAAGGCGATGGACCGCGACACGTTCCTCGAGGCCGAAGAGGCCAAGGAATTCGGCCTCGTCGATCAGGTGTTCGACCGCCGTCCCGGCGCCCCGGGCGACGACGCGCCCAAGGAAGTGAGCGAAGGGCCGACGCCCTGAAATGACACAGGCGAACGGGCGGCAAGGACGTGGTAACCGCGTTTCTTGACGCCCCGTTCGCCGCCAGTCGCTAGCCGGGACATTGTGCCAATGTCACCCAATTGCCATATTGTAATTGGGTTGGCGGGGGCTAGGATGATCGGCGGCGCCTCCAGCGGGGGCGGCGCCAGCATGGGTTTTGCGGCGTTCGCACGGCCCCAAAAGGAATTTTATGACCAAGCTCTCTGGCTCCGACAGCAAGAGCACCCTCTATTGCTCCTTCTGCGGCAAATCGCAGCATGAAGTGCGCAAGCTGATCGCCGGGCCGACCGTCTTCATCTGCGACGAATGCGTCGAGCTGTGCAACGACATCATCCGCGAGGAGATCAAGGGCGGTGTCGCCGCGCGCAAGGACGGCGCGGTGCCGACCCCGCTCGAAATCTGTCAGCATCTCGACAATTATGTCATCGGCCAGAACACCGCCAAGCGCGTGCTGTCGGTCGCGGTGCACAATCACTACAAGCGCCTCGCCAATTCGGGCCGCGGCGACGAGGTCGAACTGGCGAAGTCGAATATCCTGCTCGTCGGTCCGACCGGCAGCGGCAAGACCCTGCTCGCGCAGACGCTCGCGCGCTTCCTCGACGTGCCCTTCACCATGGCCGACGCGACGACGTTGACCGAGGCCGGCTATGTCGGCGAGGATGTCGAGAACATCATCCTCAAGCTGCTCCAGTCGTCCGACTATAATGTCGAAAAGGCGCAGCGCGGCATCGTCTATATCGACGAGATCGACAAGATCAGCCGCAAGGCCGAGAATCCCTCGATCACCCGCGACGTGTCGGGCGAAGGCGTGCAGCAGGCGCTGCTCAAACTGATGGAAGGCACGACCGCGAGCGTGCCGCCGCAGGGCGGACGCAAGCATCCGCAGCAGGAATTCCTGCAGGTCGACACGACGAACATCTTGTTCATCGCGGGCGGCGCGTTCAGCGGGCTTGAAAAGATCATCGGCGACCGCCTGCAGGGCAAGTCGATCGGTTTCGGCGCGCATGTCGCCGGCCCCGACGAGCGCCGCATGGGCGAAGTGCTGAAGAATATCGAACCCGAGGATCTGCTGAAATTCGGCCTAATCCCCGAGTTCGTCGGCCGCCTGCCCGTCATCGCGACGCTCGAGGATCTCGACATCGACGCGCTGGTCAAGATTCTGGGCGAGCCCAAGAATGCGCTGGTGAAGCAGTATCGCAAGCTGTTCGACCTCGAAGAGGTCGTGCTGACCTTCACCGACGACGCGCTGGTCGCGGTCGCCAAAAAGGCGATCGAACGCAAGACCGGCGCGCGCGGGCTGCGCTCGATCGTCGAGGCGATCCTGCTCGACACGATGTTCGACCTGCCCGACCTGACCGACGTGGTCGAGATCGTCGTCGACAAGGATGTCGTCGAGGGCCGCAAGGACCCCGTGCGCGTCTATGCCGACAAGGCGAAAGAGGCCGGCGACGCCGCCTGAGTCGCGGCGCGCGCCGGATCGGCGCGCGCCGACGATGTTGCATTGCAGCAACAGTCACCCGGAAAAACGCACCGCGGCTTGTGGATAAGTCGGAGGGCGCGACGCAAATTCGCGCTTTTTCGTTGCCACGCCCCGCGGCCCGCCGCGCGCGGCTTGCACTGTCACATTTGCTGTCACAATCGTGCCACATGCGGGCTTCAGGGGCGCTCGCAGGTTGAGGCGCGCCCCAAGATCGTGCGCCTGCCGAATGCACACCAAAGGGGACTTTCATGAAACTTCGTTATTCGATCGCCGCTAGCCTGATGGCTATCAGCGTGGCGACCGTCGTCGCCGCGCCTGCGCAGGCGCAGCAGATCACGACCGGCATCCAGGGCCAGGTCAGCGACGACAACGGCGCGCCGGTCAGCGGCGCGACGGTCGTCATCACCGACACCCGCACCGGCGCCGCGCGCACCATCGTCGCCGGTTCGGACGGCCGCTTCACCGCAAGCGGCCTCGTCACCGGCGGACCTTACTCGGTTTCGGCCAATGCCGATGGCTTTGAAGGCCAGTCGCTGAGCGAAATCTATACCACCCTGCAGGGCAACACCGACCTTCGGTTCCAGCTGGCATCGGGCGGCGGCGAGATCGTCGTCACCGGCACCCGCGTCCGCGTCACGCAGCTCGAAGTCGGCCCGGGCACCAGCTTCACCGCCGAGGTGCTGGCAAGCGCGCCGTCGTTCAACCGCGACATCCGCGACATCATCCGCCTCGATCCGCGCGTCAGCCTCGACCGCGATGACGGCGGCTCGGGCCAGGACCGCATCTCGTGCCTCGGCGGTAACGACCGCGGCAACGCCTTCACCGTCGACGGCATCAGCCAAGGCGACATCTACGGTCTGAACGACACCGGCTTCTCGTCGCGTTCGTCGACCCCGATTCCCTATGACGCCGTCCGCGAAACGCAGATCCAGTTCGCGCCGTTCGACGTCGACTATGGCCAGTTCACCGGCTGTGCCATCAACGTCGTGACCAAGGGTGGTACCAACGACTACAAGTTCGGCGGTTTCTTCGAATATGCCGACAACGGCATGCGCGGCGATAGCGTCCGCGGCCTGTCGGTCGCTCCGATCCAGCCCGAAAAGCGTTGGGGCGTGTGGGCCGGCGGTCCGCTCATCAAGGACCGCCTGTTCATCTTCGGCGCCTATGAGCATCAGGAAGCCGGTCAGTCGCAGGACGACGGCCCGGTCGGCGCCGGTTATCCGAACGAGCAGCGCGGCATCACTGCGGCGCAGTTCCAGGAAATCTCGGACGTGCTGAGCAGCGTCTATGGCGTCGAGACCGGCCCGCTGGTCAAGAGCCGTCCCTTCTCGAACGATCGCTACTTCGGTCGCCTCGACTGGCAGGTCAACGACGACCATCGTCTCGAGCTGACCTATCAGCGTCTCGAGGAAGGGTCGACCCGCCCGGACGACCTGTTCACCGGCACCTCGCCGCAGGCGATCGGCCTCAATACCTTCTACACCAGCGGTACAAAGTCGGACTATTATTCGGGACGCCTCTATTCGCAGTGGACCGACAATTTCTCGACCGAACTGCGCTATTCGCGCTCGGAAGTGCGTGACCGCCAAGATCCGATCGGCGGCGGTGAAGCCCAGTCGGCGAACCCGATCCCGCGTATCATCGTCGGCATCCAGAATGCGTCGGGCACGCCCAATGGCGCGGTTCTCGCCGGTCCGGGCAACTCGCGCTCGGCGAACGACCTGCGCACCGATATCGACCAGTATCGCGCCGTCGCGAAGCTCGTCGCGGGCCGTCATGAACTGAAGGTCGGTTTTGAACTGAACCAAGCCAACCTGTTCAACCTGTTCGTCCAAAATGCCACCGGCACGCTGGTATTCAAGAATATCGACGACCTTCGCGCCGGCCTGTTGTCGCCCGGCACCACCGCCAACTCGACGAGCACCACCCCGAACAACGTCGTCAACGGCACGACCGTCGGCGCGTTCGGCAACTTCTCGGCGACCGGCGACGTTAACGACGCCGCAGCGGCCTTCAAGCGCAGCATCTACTCGATCTTCGCGCAGGACGACTGGGAAGTTACCGATCGCCTAAACGCGGTAATCGGTGTGCGCGCCGACTGGTATGATGGCGGTCGCCCGGCGCTGAACTCCGTGTTCCAGCAGCGCTACGGCATTCCCAACAACACCAGCTTCAGCAACCTGGCGCCGGTGATCATGCCGCGCCTCGCGCTGACCTATGACATGGACGATTTCGCCGTGTTCGGCCGGCCGAAGCTGACGACGGGCGTCGGCATCTTCTCGGGCGGCGATCCGGTCGTGTGGTTCGGCAACGCCTTCCAGAATGACGGCCGCGGCTTTGCCACCGGCACGTCTCGCGACGCGGCCTGCGCCGGCCTCGTCGGCCCCGGCGGCCAGATCGACGTTGTCGTCAACGGTCAGTTCACCGGCGTCCCGGCCTGCTTCCAGCAGTCGGCGTCGGCCAACGCGGCCCGCGGTCTTGGCGACACCCAGTCGATCAGCCCGAACATCAAGATGCCGACGGTGCTGCGCGCCAATATTGGTTTCAATTCGGAACTTAACTTCGCCCCCTCAGGCTTCTTCAGCGGCTGGAACCTCAACCTCGACTATATCTACAGCAAGTATAAGAATCCGCTGACGATCGTCGACCTGTCGCAGACGGTGAACCCGGCGCTCGGCCTCAACGGCTATACGGTCGACGGTCGCCCGATCTATCGCTCGATCGATCCGAATGTTGTTGGCTGTACGGCGAAGCTGGTCGGCCTGAACCCGGGTCCGGTGTACCAGAACGTCAACGCGGTCTGCTTCAACACCAGCCGCGACGACGAACTGCAGCTGACCAACAGCGCCGGTTTCCGGAGCCACAACGCGTCAATCATCCTGTCGAAGAATTTCAACGGCGGACTGTTCACCGAAAATGGCAGCGTCGATTTCAACATCGGCTACGCCTACACCGACTCGCAGGATCGCCGGAGCATGTACAACTCGACGGCGGGGTCCAACTATGACCTCGTTGCCGCGTTCGACCGCAACAATCCGGCCGCGACGCGCGGTTTTTATGAAAGCCGCCACAATATCTCGTCGCGCCTCGCCTTCCGCGAGGAGTTCTTTGAGGACCTGTCGACGCGCTTCGCGGTCACCTTCGTCGCCCGTTCGGGTCGTCCGTACAGCCTGACCTTCCAGGGTTCGGCCCAGTTCAACGACGACGCTTCGGGCAGCGACAACGCGCTGGCTTATATTCCGACCGGTCCGAACGATCCGAACGTTGTATTCCTCGACACGCTGAGCTCGGCCGGTGCGATCCTCCGCACCGCGGCGCAGAACCGCGACGATTATAACAGCGTGATCTCGAGCATCGGATGCGCGCAGAAATATCGTGGCCGGACGATCGATCGCAACACCTGCCTTAACGACTGGTATTTCGACATCGACCTCAGCTTCTCGCAGGAAATCCCGGGTCCCGGCCGCCTGTTCGGGAAGAATGACAAGATCAAGCTCTATGCCACGATGGACAATTTCCTGAACTTCCTCGACCAGGACTGGAACGTCCAGCGTCGCCGCAACTTTGCGGGGCTTCAGGACATCGCAACTGCTGGGCGCGGAGCTGCCGGCGCTGCCAACCCGGCTGTTGCTGCGGTCGACAATCAGGGCCGTTACGTGATCTCGAACGTCAACGGGCTGGCCGACTTCAACAACGACAACGGCATCAACGTGTCGTCGTCGGTGTGGCGCCTGAAGGTTGGCGTGTCGTACGAATTCTAATCGTACGACCAACGGGAAAAGATCGGGGCGCGGGAGGAAACTCCCGCGCCCTTTTCTTTGGGTGCTTTGCGGTGGGGAGAGGCCGATCGGCCATTTCCGTTCCCCGGCGAAGGCCGGGGCCCAGAGCGGTGGAAAGGCGGCGTTGCATTATCACGCCCTGGACCCCGGCCTTCGCCGGAGAACGGGTCGGATAGGTCTACCCTCGCCCGCTACGGCTCGCTCAGGCGCCGGCGAGGCGCCGGGCGGTGTCCTGGACGAGCGCGATCATGTTGGGGACGCCCTGGGTACGATTCGACGACAGCTGGCGCGTCAGGTCGAAGGGGGCGAGCGCGGCGGTGACGTCCATCGCGGCGACCTCGCTCGCCGGCCGGTCCTGCACCGCGGCAAGGACAAGCGCGACGATGCCCTTCGTGATCGCGGCATTGCTGTCGGCAAGGAAGTGGAGGCGGCCGTCGTCGGAGGGCACGGGGTAGACCCAGACGCTTGCCGAGCAGCCGCGCACCAGCGTGGCGTCGGCCTTGAGCGCATCGGGCATCGCCTCGAGCATGCGGCCGAGGTCGATCAGCAGGCGATAGCGATCGTCGCCGTCGAGAAAGTCATATTCTTCGAAAATATCGTCGAGGCTGCGCATGGCGGCGGCCCTGACAGATTTGGCGCCTGGTGAAAAGAGGGGGAGCGCCAGCCCCGCGCCGCTGCCCCGCGCAGGGGCGACGGGCCTTAGAGGTCGACGCCCGCCGCGATCGCTTCGAGCTTGCGCAGCCGTTCCTTGAGGTCGGCGATCTCGATCCGCGATCCGGCGTGCGGGACATGCGCGTCCTGCGCCATAGGAGCGTGGCCGGCGGCGAGTTCCTCGCGCTTGAGCTGGATCCAGTCGCGCCAGCCGCGCAGCGCCACGATGCTGACGATGGTCAGGGCGGTGAGCGCAACCGCCGCAGCGGTGAGGTCGGGGGTGATGAAGGCCATGAGCTTGGCTCCTTTATCGGTGATCGGTGTTCTGGCGATCAGATTTGCGAGCGGTCGCGCAGCCGTTCGATTTCCTCGTCGAGGGTGGCGGCGCGATTGTTATCGGTGGCGATGCGTTCGAGCACCTGGATGCGGTCCTTGAGGGTGCGAATCTCGGCCTGCAGCGCCTTGGTCTCGGCATCGTCCTTGGCGGGGGCGCCAACGAAATATTCATTGCCCCGGTTGTCGCGGCGAATGCCGTGCTTGGCGCGAATGATGCTGCCGATCGTCACGATGAGGACGATGCCGATAACCATTTCAAAGGGGTTCATGGGGGGATCCTTTCGAATATTTTTTAGTTGAGCGGCGCGTCGCGTAGCTTTTCGATTTCGTCCGAGACATCGACGCCCTTGTCGGTGACGATGCGTTCGAGGACGCGAACCCGCTGTTCCAGCCGTTCGGTGTGCGCGGCATATTGTGCCGCCTTTTCGGCCGTCTCGCTGGTGATCGCCTGGAGCTGGCGTTCCTTGAACTTCAGGTGGCGCTCATAGGCGGCAAAACCGATCCCGAAGATCACCGGCAGCCCGACGACTATGAAAAAGAAACCGAGGACAAATCCGCCGCTCATCGTTCAACTCCTCAATTCGCGGGGCGCCGCAGCGCCTCGATCTCGCTCGCCAGCCGGCCGCTCTCGTCGGTGACGATGCGCTCGATCACCGCGAGCCGGTCCTTGACCGAACCCAGTTCGGCGCGGAGCTGGGCATTTTCCTGGCTGACCAGTTTGATGCGTTCCATCGCCTCGTCGCCGGTCCTGGGATAGACCGCCTTGCCCCAGCTGTTTTCGAGCGGATAACCGTTCTTGACGCGGAGCCAGGTGGTGAAGACCCAGCCGCCGACCGTCGTGATGCCGATGATGGCGGCGACGGGGGCGATGGCGTTGAGTACATCGAGATTCATGATTTTTCCCCTCAGCGCAGCCGGTCGATCTGATCGGCGAGTTGCGCCGACTGACCATTGGTTTCGGTTGCGATCCGTTCGAGGACCGAGATCCGGTCTTCGAGCCGGACGATCTTCTCGGCGAGCTTGGCATTGTCGCCTTCGAGCAGCGCGATTTTTCGATCAGCGTCGGGGTCGGTTCGATGAACCGTGCCACCCCATTCATTTTCAACCGGATAGCCGTGCTTGGCGCGGGTCCAGGTGGTGAACATCCAGCCGCCGATCGACAAGGCGATGATGGCGAGGACGAAACCGGTACCACCGAAATTCATCTGTCTTCTCCCTGTTGCCGACAATCGCGCTCAGCGCAGGCTGTCGATCTCGTCGGCGAGCCGACGGTTGTGGCTGGTGTAGTAGAGTTCGATGTCGGCGAGCCGGCGATCGATGTCGCGGAAGCGCGAGCGGATGTCGCGGGTCGACGCGGTCGGGTTCGAGCGCACGCCCTGCCAGAACTTCGCTTCCTCGTTCGAGCCATAGAGCGCGAAGGGTTTCGGCGTGCCCATCCAGGCGACCATCCAGTAGGCGATCAGCGTCCAGGGGAAGCCGCCCATCAGGGTGAGGAGGACGGCACCGACGCGGACCCAGAGCACATCGACCCCGCTGTAATCGGCGATCCCCGAACACACACCGCTCCATTTGGCGTTCTGCTTGTCGAGGTAGAATTTGGTGCGGCTGGCAGACATCTCAGTTCCTCCTGGTCGGGTTTTCGAGTTGCGCCAGATCTTCATCGCTGCGAACCGCGGGGCGGAAATCGGGATGGTCGGCGCTGATGATGCGTTCGACGGTGTGGAGCCGGTTTTCGAGCCGGCGGGCGGTGTCGTAGAGTTCGTCGAGCAGCTGCTCATCTTCTCCGGTCAGCGTCTTGGCCTGCTTCCACTTGGTCACATAGTGGAGGATCAGCCAGGGCAGACCGAGGAAGAGAGTGCCGATGACGATCGGGACGATAATCACTTCTTCCATCGGTCCGGCTCCTTAGTTCTTGCTGGCCTGGGCCGCCTTGAGCGCGGCGAGCTCGTCGGCGACCTTGTCGGCGGCCTGGAGTTCGGCGATCTCTTCGTCGAGCGACTTCTTGTAGCCCAGACCCAGCGCATCGGCACGGCCTTCGGCCTCGTCGACGCGGCGTTCGAGGATCTCGAAGCGCGAGAAGGCGTCTTCGACCCGGTCGCCGTTGGTCATCTCGCGCAGCTTGTAGCGATTCTCGGCGCTTTCGAGGCGGGTCGAGACGTTCGACTGGCGCGCACGCGCTTCGCTGAGCTTCTTCTGCAGCTTGGCGATGTCGTTCTCATAACCCTTGAGCGCGTCGTCGAGCACCGAAATTTCGCTCTTCAGCCGCTCGGCCATGTCGCCGGCCTTCTGCTTTTCGACGAGCGCGGCGGTGGCGAGGTCTTCGCGGTCCTTCGACAGCGCGAGTTCGGCCTTTTCCTTCCAGCTGTCCTGCAGGCTTTCGAGCTTGGTGATGTGGCGGCGCATTTCCTTTTGGTCCGCGATGGTGCGGGCGGCGGAAGCGCGGACTTCGACGAGCGTCTCGTTCATCTCGAAGATGATCTGGCGGATCATCTTTTCGGGATCCTCCGCGCGGTCGAGCAGGTCGGTGACGTTGGCGGCGATGATGTCGCGGGTGCGTGAAAAAATACCCATGTGACTAAACTCCTGATCGAAACGTCTTGCGTGTTTAAAAATGCTGGTGCCGGGGCGGGGCAAGGGGGGAGAGTGCCCCGGCACCAGTGCCGGTCAAGCCATCTGGCTGACCGCCGGGGTTGCTGCAGCGGCCGCGATCGCCATCCCGCCCGGGGAAGCGGCGATGCCGAAAGCGACTTGGGGCTGGTCGATCACGCCGACGAGGATCGCCAGAGCGCCGAGCGCGCTGAGCGCGAAGGTGGCGGTTTGGGCAAAAATCGGCTTCATGATCGTCAGTCCCTTTTTCGCTGCACCGGTGCGAGTTGCGCCGGTTCGTATGATGTAATGCAGAGAGCGTGCCAATTGCGGCGAAAGGCGCAAAACAGCCCAACTTCACACTGAAATGCCCTTTCGCGCCGATTTGACTTGCCAATCAGCGGGAAATTTTGCCAATCATTGGGAATGGAACGCGAAAGCCAATTCATCGGCCAGTCGGCGGCCTTTCAGGACTCGGTCGAGCGCGCCAGCCTCGCCGCGTCGCTCGACCGCCCGGTGCTGGTGATCGGCGAGCGCGGTACCGGCAAGGAACTGATCGCCGAACGCCTCCACCGGCTGTCGACGCGGTGGGACAAGCCCTATGTGATCATGAACTGCGCCGCGATGCCCGAGACGCTGATCGAATCGGAGTTGTTCGGGCACGAGGCGGGCGCCTTCACCGGCGCGACGCGCACCCGCGCCGGACGCTTCGAGGAAGCCGACGGCGGCACGCTATTTCTCGACGAACTCGCCACCTTGTCGATGGGCGCGCAGGAACGGTTGCTGCGCGCGGTCGAATATGGCGAGGTGACGCGTGTCGGATCGTCGCGCCCGCTGCGTGTCGACGTGCGCATCGTCGCGGCGACCAACGAACATCTGCCGGCACTGGTCGACGACAATCGGTTCCGCGCCGATTTGCTCGACCGGCTGTCGTTCGAGGTCATCACCCTGCCCCCGCTGCGCGCGCGCGAAGGCGATATCGAGGTGCTCGCCACTTACTTTGGGCAGCGCATGGCGGCGGTGCTCGGCTGGGACGAATGGCCGGGCTTTGGTCCGCGCGCGCTTGCCGCGATGGAGGGACACGACTGGCCGGGCAATGTCCGCGAACTGCGCAACGTGATCGAGCGCGCCATCTATCGCTGGGCGGACCCCGAAAAGCCGGTCGACGCCTTGAGCTTCGATCCCTTCGCGAGCCCCTGGCAGCCGGCGGTGCGCAAGGTCGCGGCGAAAGCCGAATCGGCCGCGCCAACGTCGGGAACCGAAGCGGTCGCCGCCCCGTCCGCGCCGCCGTCGGGCACGGTCAGCGATTTGCGCGCGGCGGTCGACGCCTATGAAAAGCAGATATTGTCCGACACGATGGCGCGTTGCCGCTTCAACCAGAAGATCGCCGCCGAGGCGCTGGGGCTGAGCTACGACCAGATCCGCCATGCGCTGAAGAAGCACGGGCTGAATTGAGGACCGATCCTCTCTGTCGCGCAGCCATGGGGAGGTGGCAGCGCGAAGCGCTGACGGAGGGGCGATGGCACGACGTTGCTGGCCCCTCCACCATCCGCTTCGCGGACGGTCCCCCTCCCCATCGCTTCGCGACGGGGAGGATTGTTCGCCTATTCCCCCGGCAGCTGTGCGTTCAGCGCCTCGATCACCGCATCCTGCGCCGACACCTGCTCCGACAACCGGTCGCGCAGGGCATAGATGTCGGGCAGGCCGTCGATCGCCTCGTCGACGCTGCGTTCGATATAAAGGCGTTCGATGTCGGCGAGCGCGCCGGTGATCGGCGCGCGGGCGGCGGTGAGGCGCGAGATCGCCTGTTCGGCAACGACCCAGCGCTCGCTCGCCACCGCGGCCCCCGCGGCGGCATTGACCAGCCGAGCCGTGGCATCGCGTTCGGCGGCGAAGGCCTGCTGTCCGGCGGCCCCATCCGATTCCCAGCGCGCGAGGCGGCCGGCGAGATCGGCGGGCAAGGGACCCGGCGGCGGCACCACGACAGGGGTCGGCGCGACGTTGAGCCGTCCCTCGACCGCGCGCTTGGCGAGCGACGGGGCGGCGGGCGCCTGCGCCGCGGCGCAGGCCGACAAGGCCAGCGGCGCCGCGGCGATCGAGAGCAAAAGAAGGAAGCGCTTCATCGCCGCCCCTGATATGGGGGCGGGCGCCGGGCGGCAAGGGGCGAATCGGCGAGTCATATTCTCCCCGGCTGACGCCGGGGGGCAGCGCCGGCCCGCTCCCCCACCCGGCCTCCCCGACGATAGTAGCCTATGGGAGGCCGGGTGGGGGAGCGGGCCGGCGCCGATTCTCGCGATAGCGAGAAAAACGCGCAAAAAGCACGGTAATATGCGGTTGACAGCTCGGGCTTGGCTCGTTAGTGGGCCTGACTTTCCCGCATGCCGGAAAAATCGCCTGCCTTGGCAGGGGACTGGTGCGCGGGTGATTTAGTTTTTTGATTGGATGGAAGACCATGTTCGCAATCGTGCGCACGGGCGGCAAGCAGTATCGCGTCGCCGCCGGAGACAAAATCGCCGTCGAGAAGATCGCCGGTGAAGCTGGCGACACCGTGTCGCTCGGCGACATCCTGCTGGCCGGTGACGGCGGCGAAGTGAAGAGCGCCGACGGCCTCGTCGTTTCGGCTGAGATCATCGCCCAGACGCGCGGCGAAAAGGTCATCGTCTTCAAGAAGCGCCGCCGGCACAACTACCGTCGCCGCAACGGCCACCGTCAGTCGCTGACGCTGCTGCGCATCCTCGCCGTCGGCGAAGCCAAGAAGGCCGCGCCGAAGAAGGAAGCCGCTCCGAAGGAAGAGGCTGCTCCCGCGAAGGACGCCGCGCCCAAGAAGGCTGCTGCCCCGAAGGCCGAAGCCGCTGCCGAAGCGCCCGCCAAGAAGCCCGCTGCCAAGAAGGCAGCCCCCAAGAAGGACGCCTGAGCGCGGCAACGCGGCTCGGCCTCTCGAACGAACTAAGGAGCATCAGTCATGGCACATAAAAAAGCAGGCGGTTCATCGCGCAACGGTCGCGACTCAGCCGGCCGCCGCCTTGGCGTGAAGAAGTTCGGCGGTCAGGAAGTGATCGGCGGCAACATCATCGTGCGTCAGCGCGGTACCCGCGTCTATCCGGGCGTCAACGTCGGCATGGGCAAGGATCACACCCTGTTCGCGACCGCCGAAGGCCATGTCCGATTCCACGATGGCAAGCTTGGCCGCAAATATGTGTCGGTCGACGCCATGGCGGAAGCCGCCGAATAAGGACGCTCTTCCAGGGTCGTCCATCAAGGGATGACCCGGAACGGTCCTTTCCGCGAGAGCGGAAACAAAGTTCGAAAAGAGGGAGACGGGTCACCCCCGGTCTCCCTTTTTTCTTGCCCGTTATCCATCACTTGGCAAACGGGCGCGAAAATCGGGCCGATCATCTCCCTCATCATCGACTGTCGTCAAAGCGTCACCATCTGGCGCCACGGCGACAGGCAAATGGGAGTGACGTAAATGTTCGCACGAACCGAAAGATTATTGCTGCGGCCCGGCTGGCAGGAAGATGCCCCGGCGCTCGCGAAGGCGATCGGCGAGGAAGGCGTGGTTCGCAACCTCGCCACCGCGCCCTGGCCGTACCGCGAGGAACAGGCGATGGAATTCCTCGCCAAACCGATCGACCCCGCCGAGCCGCGCTTCCTGATCTTCAGTCGCACCGGCGGTGCGCCGCGCCTCGTCGGCGGCTGCGGCATCTCGCCGGCGCCTGACGGCACGCTGGAGATGGGCTATTGGATCGCCCGCCCCTATTGGGGGCTGGGGTTCGCGACCGAGGCCGGGCGCCAGCTGATCCGCATCGCGCGCGCGATGAACCTGCCGCCGCTGACCGCCGGGCATTTCCTCGACAATCCGGCGTCGGGCGCGGTGCTGCGCAAGCTCGGCTTCCGGCCGACCGGGCAGATCGCCCAGCGCTATAGCCTCGCGCGCGGCGGCGAAGCCGCATGTGCGCTGTTCGAGGAAGGGGACGGCGACAGCGATGGCGCCGTCACCCCGATGCGAAGCCGCATCGGGGTGGACGAGGATTTTCGTCAGGAACTGCGGTTGCTGGCTGCGTGAGCCTTGAGCCCCTCCCCTGAAAGGGAGGGGCCTGATCTTTACCCCCTGAGCTTGCCGGCCATGCCGATGATGTCGTCGAGCGGGTTGCCGTCGCCATTGAGGTCGAGCAGGCTGCCAAGCCCGCCCAACGCGCCGCCGCTGCTACCCGAGGCAGGCGCCGCGCCACCACCCAATGCGCCACCCAGCACATTGCCGAGCATGCCGCCCAAACCGCCCGTCAGCCCGCCGCCGCCTTCGTTGCCGCCCTGCTTCGCCATATAACCCGCAACGAGCATCGCGAGGATCGGCAGCATCTTTTTGAGCGTGCCGGCATCGATTCCGGTCTTCGCCGCCGCGTCGCCCGCGACCGAGCGGCTGACATCCTTCGACCCGAAGATCTGGCCGAGCACGTCATTGCCCTGTTCGACCGGGGTCGCCTGTGGCGCGAGTACCGCGTCGAGCAGGCCTCCACCGCCGAGACCGGCCAGCAGCCCACCGAGGCCTTCGATCCCGCCGCCGCCCTGCGCCTGTTTCTTGAAACCGCCGAGGATCGCCGGGAGCAGCGCCTCCGCGCCCTGTTTCGCGAGTCCGGGCGGGACGCCCAATTCCTTCGCCATCGATTCGATGCCGCCGGCCTGGGCGAGGATATCGGTCAGATTCATGGTTTTATGCTCCCATAGCGGCGCGGGATCGAACTGCCCGCCCGCGCATTATCATAGCAGCGCGCGGGCGGAGGACGAGCCGTTCATTCGGCTGTCATTTCGCTGTGGCCAAGCTTAACCTGCGGCCGTGCGACTCCGCCCCCGGGGTCCGCATCGCCGCCACAAGTGGGAGCATCATCATGGGTATTTTCAGTTCGATCAAAGACGCGATTTTCGGCAAGAAGGCGGAGGCCGCCGTGCCTGCTCCCCCCGTCGCCGCAACCACCAGCGCCCCCGCGGCGCCGCAGCCCGTCCCTGCCGCCCCCGTGGCGATCAGCGACGTCGATGTCGTCGCGATCCTGACCGCACAGGCCGCCAACGCCGGACAGGATCTCAACTGGCGCACCTCGATCGTCGATTTGATGAAGCTGCTCGACCTCGATCCGAGCCTTGCCAACCGCAAGGAACTGGCGACCGAGCTTGGCTATACCGGCGCGCTCGACGGCAGCGCCGAAATGAACATCTGGCTGATCAAGGCGGTCATGCGCGAACTCGCCGCGAACGGCGGCACCGTGCCCGCCGACCTCACCGACTGACAAACGCACCATAGTTTTCGACGGGGGTCGGGCGAGCCAACGGCTTTCCCGGCCCCTTTTCGTTGACCCCCGCGCGGCGCCGCCTAGACAGGTTTCAGAAGAAACAAAGTCGCAGGGAGCCGCCAAGTGCACGACAGTCTTTCCACCCCCGTCAGCCGCCGCCACACGCTCGCCGCGCTCGGTGCCGGTACCGCGAGCTTCGCCGTTGCCGGTTCCGCCGTCGCCGAAACGATCATCACCGGCCCGCGCCCGAGCGCGGCGGACGCGCTGCTGACCTCGATCGCGGATAATCTGCTCGCGCAGTCGCCCGAGGGCGCGACCTCGCTCGGCATCGACACCGGCGCGCGCGCCGCCGAACGCGGCAAGCTCGGCGACCGCTCGCCGACGGGGGTAAAGGCGCTCACCGAGACGCTGAAGGCCGACCTCGCGCGTGTCCGCGCTTTCGACAAAGCGGGCCTCGACCATAAGACACGCACCAGCCTGGCGGTGGTCGACAGCGCGTACAGCGTCGCGCTCGACGGCTTTGCCCTGCCCTATGGCGACGTCGCGGTCGGCGGCTGGCGCAACACCCCCTATGTCGTGATCCAGAATGTCGGTGCCTATCTCGACGTTCCCAAATTCCTCGACAGCGATCATCCGGTGAAGAGCGCTGGCGACGCCGAAGCCTATCTGTCACGGCTCAATGCTTTTCCCGGCGTGCTCGATGGCGAGACCGAGCGGCTGAAATCGGCTGGCGGCCAGGGCATGATTGCCCCCGCCTTCCTGATCGACAAGGCAGTCAAGCAGATGGAAGCGAGCCTTGCCGATGCCAAGGCGGGCGGCGGCATGGTCGACAGCCTCGCCACGCGGACGAAGGCGGCGGGGATCGCCGGCGACTGGGGCCAGCGCGCGGGGGCGATCGTCACGGGGCCAGTCGCCGCGGCGCTCGAACGCCAGCTGGCCGAGATGAAGGCGCAGCGGCCCAAGGCGACGATGGATGCGGGAATGTGGGCGCGGCCGGGCGGCGACGAATGGTATGCCTGGGGCCTGCGCGCCAGCACCACGACGCGGATGACCCCCGACGAGGTTCATGCGATGGGGCGCGAGGAGCTTGCGGCGCTGCACGGCCAGATGGACCCGATCCTGCGCAAGATCGGCTATACGCAAGGGTCGGTCGGCGACCGCATGAACGCGCTCGCCAAGGACCCCAAATATAAGTTCCCCGACAATGACGCGGGCCGCGCCGAGATCGTCGCCTATATCCAGACCTGGCTCGGCAAGATCCGCGCCGAGTTGCCGCGCGCCTTCCGCACTTTGGTGAAGGGCAATGTCGAGGTGAAGCGGCTGCCGCTCGCCGAGGAACCCGGCGCGCCCGCGGCCTATGGCGGCGCGGGGTCGATCGATGGCACGATCCCGGGGAAATTCTGGATCAACCTGCGCACGACCGAGTTGCACAGCAAATATTCGCTGCCCGACCTCGCGATGCACGAAGCGATCCCCGGCCACGCCTGGCAGGGCGAATATGCCAACCAGATGCCGCTGATCCGCACGATGCTGGCGTTCAACGCCTATAGCGAAGGCTGGGCGCTCTACGCCGAACAGCTCGCCGACGAACTCGGCCTCTACGACGATTTCGAGGTCGGGCGGCTCGGCTATCTCCAGTCGCTCGCCTTCCGCGCCTGCCGCCTCGTCGTCGATACCGGGCTGCACGCCAAGCGCTGGACACGCGAGCAGGGGGTCGAGTTTTTCGTCAAGGAGAATGGCTCGAACCCGCTCGAAGTATCGAGCGAGGTCGATCGCTATTGCAGCTGGGCCGGGCAGGCTTGCGGCTACAAGGTCGGGCATAGCGAGATCGTGCGCCAGCGCGGGCTGGCGCAAAAGGCGCTCGGTGCGAAATACGACCTGCGCGATTTCGACGATGTCGTGGTCAAAGGCGGCAATGTGCCGCTCGACGTGCTGGCGCAGAATGTCGCGGAATATGTGGCGGGGGCGAAAGGCTGATGCGCCGGACGGCCGCCGCCCTGGCGGCGCTACTGCTGGCGGGCGCGGCGCAGGCCGCCGATGCCCCGCCGCCGCGGGTCGCGATTATCACATCGGACGTCGAGCGCTTTTTCGCGCTTTACGACGATCCCGCGATCGCCGGGCAGCCCGATCTGCTTGCGGCCCGCTACCTTGCCGAGCCGACGCCGGGGTTCGCCGAGTTTATGACGCTGCGCCGGATCACCCCCGAGCGGCTGGCGACGGCGTTGCGCGACAAGCGACAGGTCTTTGACGACGCGCGCGGCTGCGCGGCGAAGCTCGGCGGCGTCCGCCCGCGCCTCATCGCCGCAACCGACAGGCTCGCCGCGCTTTATCCGCAAGCGAAGTTTCCGCCGATCACCATCGCGATCGGCCGCGCATCGACCGCCGGGACCGCGAACGCCAACGGCCTCTACATCGGGCTGGAAGCCCTGTGTGCCGCAACATTCATCGAAGCCGACGACGAAGACCGCTTTGTCCACGTCATTGCGCATGAATATGTCCATGCGCAGCAACCTCTTGCGCAAGTCGAGGACCCCGAAGAAAAGGTGTTGCGGGCAGCGCTGGGCGAAGGGGTCGCCGAATTCGTCGGCGAGCTGATGTCCGGTTCGGTCGGCTATCCGCAGCTTCACCAATGGGCCAAGGGGCGCGAGAAGGCGTTGGAGACCGCCTTCCTTGCCGAGAAGGACGAGAAAGCCATCGGGTCGCGCTGGCTCTATAACAAGCAAGGCAGCGATGGCTGGCCCGGCGACCTTGGCTATTGGGTCGGTTATCGAATCGTCAAAAGCTATTACAACCGCGCGCCCGACAAAGCGGCGGCGCTGCGCGAGATCATCGAGATGAAGGACCCGGCCGCCTTTCTCGCGGCGAGCGGCTGGACGCCGGGGATAGCCCTCTAACCCCGGCGCGCACCCTTATTTCTTCCCGAACAGCGATCCCGCGATGCCGCCGAGGTCGTTGAGCGGGTTGCCGTCGCCGTCGCGGTCGAGCGCGCCGAGGATGCCCGAGCCGCCGTCCTGCTGGAGCATCGTCGCGAAACGGCCGAGCGAACCTTCACCGCCGATATGGCCGACGATTTCCTGCAGTTTTTCGAGCGGCAAGCCGGTTGCTGCAGCGGCACCTTCGGCGGTGTCGCCCTGCATCGGGTGCTGCTTGGCGAGCGCCGCGATCGCCGATTCGACATGCTCGGGGGACAGGCCGACCTTCGCCGCAAGGTTGGTCACCGTGTCGTTGCCTGAAATCTGGCCGAGAATATTGTCCAAGATGCTCATGTCATGCGCTCCTATTTGGCAAAGCCGGTGCGACGCTATCACGCCGAAGGAAGCGGCGCGAGGTCCGGTGTGACATATCCCCGCCGCGCAGGCACCGAAAAGAGCAGGTCGCGGCTGTAGAAGCGCAGCGGCCAGTCGCGCGCGCCCATCGGCGAAAGCAGCAGCGCGTTGACGCGCGCCGTCAGTCCCGTCTCCGCCGTCTCCGACAGGAACAGCCGTGCCCCCGCGACATAGGCGCGGGTGATGCTGTCGTGATAGCCCTGCGTGTCGTCGTTGACGCCGCCGACGCTGGTGTTGAAGCGGCGGATGATGCCGGCGATCTCGGCGTCGATGTCGATGTCGGGGCGTTCGGTCAGCAGCCACAGGCAGGCGCCCAGATGCGCCTCGTGCGTCCAGGCGGTGCGCGGCAGCGCGCAGGCGAGCAGCCCCTCGCCGAGCGCGTGTATGTCTTCGTCGCGCACGAAAAGGCGCGGCTTATGGTCGGTGGTCATCGGTCCGGTCCTTCCGGGTGAATGAGCACCCGGAAGTTTCCGGGTCAATTATGCTGCGACAGCCGCCTGCGGTGCGGCCTGACGGACGCCTTCGTCGACATGCTCGGCAAATTGCGCGAAATTGTCGATGAACTGGCCGACGAGCGTTTGCGCCGTGCGGTCATAGGCCGCCTTGTCGGCCCACGCCTCGCGCGGATCGAGCAGACCCGAATCGACGCCCGGAACCGCAACCGGAACCATGAAGCCGAAATTGGGGTCCTTGCGGAATTCGACATCGTTCAGGCTGCCGTCGAGCGCAGCGTTGAGCAGCGCGCGGGTCGCCTTGATCGGCATGCGCTTGATGCCGTCCATCGTCGCCATGCCACCGGTCCAGCCGGTGTTGACGAGCCAGCACTGAACGCCGCCCTTGGCGATGCGTTCCTTGAGCAGATTGCCGTAAACCGACGGGTGGCGCGGCATGAAGGGCGCGCCGAAGCAGGTCGAGAAGGTCGCCTCGGGCTCGGTCACGCCGATTTCGGTGCCGGCGACGCGCGCGGTATAGCCCGAGAGGAAGTGATACATCGCCTGGTCGGGGGTCAGCTTGGCGATCGGGGGCAACACGCCATAGGCGTCGGCGGTCAGCATGATGACCGTCTGCGGCACCGGACCCATGTTCTTTTCCGAGGTGTTCGGAATGAAATCGATCGGGTAGCTGCCGCGGCTGTTTTCGGCGAGGGTCGCATCGTCGAAGTCGAGTTCACGCGTCGCGGGGTCCATCACGACATTTTCGAGCACCGTGCCGAAGCGCTTGGTGGTCGCGAAAATCTCGGGCTCAGCCTCGGGCGAGAGGCGGATCATCTTGGCGTAGCAGCCGCCCTCGAAGTTGAAGACCGCCGTGTCCGACCAGCCATGCTCGTCGTCGCCGATCAGCGTGCGCGAGGCGTCGGCCGACAGCGTCGTCTTGCCGGTACCGCTGAGGCCGAAGAAGACCGCGGTGTCGCCGTTCGGACCGATGTTCGCCGAACAATGCATCGGCATCACGCCCTTCACCGGGAGCAGATAGTTGAGGATGCCGAACACCGACTTCTTCATCTCGCCGGCGTACGCCGTGCCGCCGATCAGCACGAGCTTTTCGGAGAAATTGACCGCGACGACGGTTTCGGTGCGCGTGCCATGCTTCGCCGGATCGGCGCGGAAGCTCGGCAGGTCGATGATCGTATATTCGCTCGCGAAGGCCGCCAGTTCGTCGGCGGTCGGGCGGACGAGCAGGGTGCGGATGAACTGGCTGTGCCAGGCGAATTCGGTGACGACCTGGACCGCGACGCGATGTTCGGGCTGCGAACCGCCGAACAGCTGCTGGCGGAACAAGCGGGGACGATCGGCGAGATGCGCGAAGAAATCGGCCTTGAGCGCCGCGAAATGATCGGGGGTCATCGGCACATTGGTCTTGCCCCACCAGATGGTATCGCGCGTTTCGTCGTCCTGGACGATGAACTTGTCCTTGGCGCTGCGCCCGGTGTGCTTGCCGGTGGCGACGACCAGCGGGCCGTCCTTGGCGAGCAGGCCTTCGCCATGACGGATGGCATCCTCGATCAGCGCCGACGTGCCCCAGTTTTCGGCAACCGCGGCCTGCGTTTCAACGGCGCCATTGCCGATGATGATCTTCGTCATGTTCTTGCCTTTCCCAACCGCGCCGCAGCCCCACTGCATAGGTATGCAAGGCCTGCCGAGCATAAGGGGAGGCCCGCATTTTCATGGGTGCCGACGTGACGCCGATTCCGTAAATTCCCGGCCGCGTTAGCGAGGATGAAGGATGAGGTCAAAAGATTAAAGCTGGGTATCGGCGGCGCCGCCATGCCGGTGCCGTTACGGAACCCGAGCGCCGCCGCCGCGGTTGTGGCCAGGCCACGGATCGGCTAGTTGCCGGGACGCCCGCCCATATGGAAAGAGCATGACGGCAACCATCGCGCTGGTCGACGACGACCGCAACATCCTGCAATCCCTGTCGATCGCGCTGCAGGCCGAGGGTTTTGTCACGCGCGTCTATTCGGACGGCGAGGCGGCGCTGAAGCCGCTGATCGACAATCCACCCGACCTCGCCGTCTTCGACGTCAAGATGCCGCGCATGGACGGACTCGAACTGCTGCGCCGGCTGCGCGAAAAGAGCCAGCTGCCCGTCATCTTCCTGACCAGCAAGGACGACGAGATCGACGAGGCGCTCGGCCTCGCGATGGGCGCCGACGACTATATCGCCAAGCCCTTCTCGCAGCGGCTGGTGATTGCGCGCATCCGCGCCATCCTGCGCCGCGTCGAGCTCAACAAGAACGCGCCGGGCGACGAGGACGAGCCCGTCGCCGACCCGATCACCCGCGGCCGCCTGCGCATGGACCCGGCGCGCCACAAGGTCGAATGGGACGGCAAGGACGTGACGCTGACCGTCACCGAATTTTTGATCCTCGAAACGCTGGCGGCCCGCCCCGGCATCGTGCGCAGCCGCAACCAGTTGATGGACGCCGCCTATCAGGACGATGTCTATATCGATGACCGCACGATCGACAGCCACATCAAAAGGCTGCGGCGCAAGTTCCGCGAGGTCGACCCCGAGTTCGACGCGATCGCGACGCTTTACGGCGCGGGATACCGGTTTGCCGACGAAAGCTGATCCCGCGCGCGACGCCGAGGACCAGCCGCTCGTCTGGTCGGCGCGCTGGTCGCTGACGACGCGCATCCTGGCGGTCAATATCGTCGCGATCGCGCTGCTCGCGGGCGGCTTCTTCTATCTCGACACCTATCGCAGCCGGCTGGTCGATACGCGAATCGAGGTGATGAAGGAGCAGCTCGCGATGCTCGACGAGGCGCTGGAGGCGGCACGCCCCGACCAGCGCCGGCACCTGATCGACGAATTCACGCGTGCGACCGAATCGCGGCTGCGCTTCTATGCGCGCGGCGGCGACCGGCTCGACGACAGTTTTGATCATGGTCCGCCGACCTATACGCTGCGCGATCCCGACCTGCAGCCATGGAAACGCGACGCCGCGCGCGCGATGGACCGCGGCATCGACTGGATCGTCGGTGCACCCAATTATCCCGATTTCGAAGAACCCGCGACCGACCGTGGCCCATCCTGGCCCGAGGTCACGGAGACGATGCGGAGCGGCCAGGCCACCACCCGCTTCCGCTACGCCCCCGAACGCACGCCCTTGCTCAGCGCGACGCGGATCGTCGACCTCGACACCCCGCAGGTCATGCTGATGACATTGAACGCGCGTGACATCACGCGCACCGTGCGCGCCGAACGTTTCCGGCTCGCGGTCGTGGTCGCGCTGGTGCTGATGACCTCGATCCTGCTCTCGCTCTTCCTCGCGCGCACGATCGTCCGCCCGCTGCGCAAGCTCGCGCGCGCCGCGGTCCGCGTTCGCCTGGGCCGCGCGCGCGAGGTCGTGGTGCCGCGCCTGCCGAGCCGCCGCGACGAGATCGGGACGCTGGCGCGCGCGCTGAGCGACATGACGCAGGCGCTGCGCGAACGCATCGACGCCGGCGAGCATTTCGCCGCCGATGTGACGCACGAGCTGAAGAACCCGATCGCCTCGGTACGCTCGGCGGTCGAGGGGCTGCGGCGCGTCCAGACCGACGAGCAACGCGCGCAGCTTCTAGCAATCGCCGACGAGGATGTCCGGCGGCTCGACCGGCTGGTCACCGACATCAGCGACGCGAGCCGCATCGACGCGCAATTGTCGCGCACCAATTTCGAGCCGATCGACCTGGGGCTGATGATCGAATCGATGCTCGCGTCGCGGGCGGCCAGGGCGGAGGGCACCGACCTGCCGCATCCGCGGATCGCCTTTGCCCGCCCGCGCAAGGGCGCGACGCTGGTGATGGGCGACGGCCATCGGCTCGAGCGCGTGATCGACAATGTCATCGACAATGCGATCAGCTTTTCGCCCCCCGGCGGCCTCGTCTGCGTGCGCGCGACGCGGCTGGGCAACGACGTCCATATCGGGGTCGACGACGACGGCCCGGGCATCGAACCGTCGCAGCGCGAGGCCATTTTCCGCCGGTTCCACAGCGAGCGCCCCGACGGCGAGGCGTTCGGGCGGCACAGCGGGCTGGGCCTCGCGATCGCACGAACGATCGTCGAGGGGCATAGCGGGCATATCGCCGCGCGCGACCGCGACGACGGCCAGCCGGGCGCGAGCCTGCTGATCACCCTTCCCGCCGCCGAGGGCAATGACGACGCGGGATAGGGCGTCGTCCCCGCGAAGGCGGGGACCGCTATCGACCATACGCAACCTATCCCGCGGCCCCCCGCCTTCGCGGAGGCGACGCGCTGCTTGCCCCGCCGCTGACACGCCGGTAAGCCTGAGCGCCATGTTGCCGCGCCGGACCGCCCCCCAGATCGTCAATATTCACGCGAGTTGCGTCGCGGCGGGGAGTCGCGGCATTTTGATCCTCGGCCATTCGGGACAGGGCAAGTCCGACCTTGCGCTGCGGCTGATCGATCGCGGCGCGCGGCTGGTCGCCGACGACCGCTGCGACATCTGGTTCGACCGCGGCCGCCTGTGGTGCCGCCCGCCCGCGATCCTCGCCGGCAAGCTGGAGGTGCGCGGCATCGGCATCGTCGAGCAGCCCTTCACCGGCCCGGTTCCGCTCGCGATCGCGGTGCGCCTGTCCGAACGGCCCGAGCGGATGCCGCCCGCGAACCAGGTCGAGGTCGTCGCGGGGGTCGAATTGCCCGCAGTGCTGATTTCGGGGTTCGAGGCATCGGCACCGATCAAGATCCTGATGGCGCTCGACCGGCTGGGGGTCGGGGCATGAAGGAGACGCGCGACCCGCGCCTGTTGCTCGTCACCGGCCTGTCGGGGGCGGGCAAGTCGACGGTGCTGAAAGTGCTCGAGGACCTCGGCTGGGAGGTCGTCGACAACCTGCCCGTCGCGCTGCTCGACGCGCTGCTCGACGCCCCTGCCGGGCAAGGCCGTGAAGGCCGTCCGCTCGCGGTCGGCATCGACAGCCGCAGCCGCGGGTTCAAACCCGCGCCGCTGGTCAAACGGATGAAGCAACTCCGCGAAGCGGGCGGGCGCGACATCGACACTTTGTTCCTCGACTGCGCCGGCGCGGAACTCGAACGCCGTTTTTCGGAGACGCGCCGCCGCCACCCGATGGCCGAGGACCGCCCCGCCGCCGACGGCATCGCGCGCGAACGCGAGATGATGGAGCCGCTGCGCCGCTGGGCCGAGCATGTCGTCGACACCACCAATTACAGCAGCAACGACCTGCAACAGGAAATCCGCCAGCGTTTCGGCGACAGCGGCGAGGATGAGCCGGTGCTGAGCGTGCTGAGCTTCGGCTTCGCACGCGGATTGCCGCGCAACGCCGACCTGGTGTTCGACATGCGCTATCTGCGCAACCCGCATTGGGACCCGAAACTGAAACCCGGTACCGGACTCGACGCCGATGTCGCCGCTTATGTCATGGCCGATCCCGCCTATGAGGCGACCGTCGGCCAGATCGAGGCACTGTTGCTGGCGCTGCTGCCGCGCTACCGCGCCGAGGGAAAAAGCTATGTCACCATCGCGTTCGGTTGCACCGGAGGGCGCCACCGATCGGTCCATGTCGCCGAACGTGTTGCCCAGACGCTACGGTCGGCGGGTCATGCGCCGACGGTCACCCACCGCAACCTTGACTCCGCCCCGCAAGATGGGCTTGAGGGCAAGCCCCCGTCCGCATCTCCCGCGTCCGGCGGCAAACAAGCATAAGGGTCTCGCACTTCATGCCCACTGACAAAGCATTGCCGCTGCTCGGGATGGTCCTCGTGACCCATGGCCGGCTCGCCGAGGAAATGGTGACCGCGATGGAGCATGTCGTCGGCCCGCAACGCGCGATCGCCACCGTGTGCATCGGTCCCAACGACAATATGGAGATGCGGCGCAAGGAAATCGCCGACGCGATCCGCAAGGTCGACGAAGGCCGCGGCGTCATCATGCTGACCGACCTGTTCGGCGGCACCCCGTCGAACCTCGCGATCAGCCTGCTCGAGCCTGGGCGCACCGAAGTGATCGCCGGGGTCAACCTGCCGATGCTGATCCGACTGGAAAGCGCGCGCAAGACCATGGACATCCGCCCGGCGGTGATCGCCGCAAAAGAGGCGGGCCAGAAATATATCTCCGTCGCATCCGAAATGCTGGGGGTTGGTTCATGAACGAAAACAGCGAGACGGTCGAAATCACCAACCAGCGCGGTCTGCACGCGCGCGCCAGCGCCAAGTTCGTCACCTTCGTCAGCCGCCTGCCCGAGACCGTGTCGGTGGAGGTCGAAAAGGGCGGCAGCCGCGTCAACGGCACCTCGATCATGGGGCTGATGATGCTGGGCGCCGCCAAGGGCGATTCGATCACCATCCACACCAGCGGCGACGGCGCCGACGCGGCGCTGCTCAAGCTCGTCGGGCTGGTCAAGGACAGCTTCGGCGAGGATTGACGGCATGACCCAAGCGGGCCGCCGTTCCACCATCGAAAGCCTGTCCAATCCGCTGGTCAAGCGGATGCGTCTGCTGCGCGAGAAGCGCCATCGCCGTGCCGAGGGGCTGTTCCTGGCCGAAGGGCTGCGCATCGCGACCGAGGCGCGCGAGACAGGCGTGCTGCCTTTATGGCTGTTCTTAGGCCCCGAGGGTGCGGCGCATCCGCTGGCGCAGGCGCTGATCGACGCGACGCTGGCGGGCGGCGGCGAAGTGGTCGACACCACGCCAGCCATCCTATCGAAACTGTCGGGCAAGGACAATCCGCAGGCGATCGTCGCGATCTATGCCGAGCCGAGGACGTCACTTGCCGACATCGACCGCGGCGCGTCGCCGATCTGGCTCGTCGCCGAACGGCTGCGCGATCCGGGCAATCTCGGCACCATGCTGCGCACCGGCGACGCGGTCGGCGCGGGCGGGTTGATCCTGCTCGACGAGAGCACCGATCCCTATGCGGTCGAGGCGGTGCGCGCGAGCATGGGGGCGATCTTTACCCAGCAATTGGTGCAGGCGCGGTGGGAAGACTTCCTGCCCTGGCTGCGTGGTGGTCCCGGGCAGCTGGTCGCGACCTGGCTCGACGGAGCGGAGGATTATCAGGCGGTGCGTTATTCCGCACCGACCTTCATCCTGATCGGCAATGAATCGCAGGGGATGCCGGCGGACTATGCCGCGGCCGCCGACGTGCGGGTGAAAATGCCGATGCTCGGCAAGGCCGATAGTTTGAACGCCGCGGTCGCGGCGGCGGTCATGGCCTATGAGGTATTGAACCAGCGGCGGAACCGATAGCGGGCAGTTCTCGTTCATCGGTCGATCAGCCCGATCGGCCCAGGAGGTCCGCATGACCAAGATCACCCTGCCCGCCCTCGCCCCGCTTTTACTTCTCACCGCCTGCGTGCCCGCCGCCGATGCACCGCAGGGACCCGGCGCTCCGCCGGCCGCCGCCTATTTCGCGCTTGGTACCGAGCCCGGCTGGACGCTCGAGATTACGCCGGGGATGCTCAACTACGACGGCGATTATGGCGACACCAAGATCGTCGTCGCCAACCCCGGCGCGCGGCCGAGCTTCAACGGCGAGCGCTATGTGACGCCGCGGCTGACCGTCGATATCACCCATGGCGAATGCAGCGACGGGATGAGCGACCGGCGCTATCGCGACACGGTGACGCTGACCGCCGAGGGCAAGACCGTGAAAGGCTGCGGCGGCGGGGTGTTGCCGCCCGCCGAACTCGCGGGCACGAACTGGACCTTCGCCTCGATCGGCGGGGTCGCGGTCGCAAGCGACCGGCCGACGTCGCTCGCCTTCGAAGGCGCAAGGCTGAGCGGCAGCGCGGGCTGCAACCGCTTTTCGGGCGGCTATAAACGCGACGGACAGACGCTGACCGCCGGGCCGCTGATGGCGACCGAAATGGCGTGTCCGGGTGCGGGCATGACGCAGGAGAACGCCTTCTTCGCCCTGATGCGCGGGCCTGTGAGTTTGAGCTTTCCCGCCGACGGCACGCTGATTTTGACCGGCGCCGAGGGGCGGACGGCGGTTTTGAAGCGGGTGATCTGACGCACCAGCCGGGATCATTTGACAGCAAGCGGAGAGCATTGCAGACGCAAGGCATGCAACAATCCTGGGCCGATATCACAGCGTTTTACCGCCAACATAGGTTTGACGACGAGGCCTTCCAGAGCGCTTTCGCCGGCGTGGCGCAGGTGGCGGCACTGATATCGGACGGACCGCTCGGCACCATGTTGTTCGGTTGGACCTCGATGCATGATTTGTGCATCCAGCAATCCGACGCCCATCCTCAAACAGCGCCCTATCTTCGCATTTCGCCGCTGCGGTCCGGGCTGGTGGATTTCCGCTACATCGATACGCCGATCGCAGAGCGTCAGTGGCAAAGGCTCGTCGCACCGGGTGCGGCGTGCGAGCGACTGACCGCTTTCCTCGCACGGCTTCGCTGGACGGCGTGATCCCTCCAAGTGTCAGGGATCAGCGCTATTCACCCGCGTCGTTGACCGCCGCCGGCGCGCTGGCCAGCTTCGCGAGCGGGCGGGCGGTCTGTTCGGTCACGGGCAGCACCGGGATGTCCTTGTCGCCGGTCTCGATATCGAGCGCCTCGAAGCGGCGTGCCTGTGTCAGCACCTGCGATTCGAAACTGCCGACAAAACTGTTGTAGGCGCCGGTCGCCTGGTCGAGATTCTTGCCGACGCGCGCGATATGCGACCCCATCACCGACATGCGCGCGTAAAGCTCCTTGCCGAGCGCAGCGATCTCGCGCGCCTGGTTGGCGAGCTTTTCCTGCCGCCACACCGCCGCGACGGTGCGTGCGATCGCGATCAGGTTCGTCGGTGTCGCGAGCAGCACCTTGCGCTCGAACGCATAGTCCCACAGCGCCGGATCCTGATCGAGCGCCGCCGCAAGGAAATGTTCGCCGGGGACGAACATCACGACGAAATCGGGCGTGTCGTCGAACTGGTTCCAATAGGATTTGGCGCCGAGGGTGTTGACATGCGCCTTCATCGCCGCGGCGTGGGCGGCGAGATGCAGCGTCTTTTCGGCTTCGTCGACCGCGCCGAACGCGTCCTGATAGGCGTTGAGCGAGACCTTGGCGTCGATCACCAGATTCTGCCCGCCGGGCACGCGCACGACGACATCGGGGCGCAACCTTCCCCCGTCGCCGTCGGTGACGCTGACCTCGGTCTGGAAATCGGCGTGTTCGCTGAGGCCGCAGCTCTCCAGTACGTTGCGTAGTTGCTGTTCGCCCCAGCGGCCGCGCGCCTTGGGGGCGTTGCGCAGCGCGTTGACCAGTTTTGCGGCCTCGCTCGACACGCGTTCGGTGCCCGCGCGCATCGATTCGATCTGGCCGTGGAGCAGGCCGAAGGCGTTCTGGCGCTCCGCCTCGACCTTGGCGACCGCCTGCTCATATTTTTCGAGCCGTTCGTGGACCGGACTCAGAAGCCCCTGCAGGCGCTGCCCCGTGGTCGCCTCGCTCTCCTTGAAGCGCGCGTCGGCGCGTTCGAGGAATGTCTTTTGCGCGCCATCGAGCATCGCCTGCCCGACCTCGCGGAACTGCGCGGTGAGCGCGACCTGCGCGTCCTTCAATTGCGCGATCTGCGCATCATGCGCCACATCGCGCGCGCGCTGTTCGCTGACCAGCCCGGCGAGTTGCAGGTCGGCGGCCTTGCGCGCCTCGGCCTCGGCCGCGAGATCGGTCACCGCAATCCTGAAGCGCTCCGAAAGTCCGTCGCGCTCGGCCTTCAGCGCCCCCGCCTGCCGCCCGGCGAACAGCCAGCCGATCAGCCCCCCGAGGATGAGGGCGACAAGGGCAACGAGCAACGAAACGATATCCATATGCGGAACATAGGACGAACAGCGCGCGCTTGGCTAGAGGCTTCTACCTTCGGGCCCCGGTTTCTTTTCGAAAGGATTGGTCACCGACGTCAGGATCCGGTCGATCATTTTCGACAGGGCGATCGTCCGCTCCCTCGTTGGCGTATCGGGCAGATCATTGGCGGGGGTCACGCAATGGGTCCGGACCAGCGTCTCGTCGCGGCCCGCATCGCCCGGCGTCATCTGGGTGAAGCAGTTATATTCCCATTTTCCATCGAAGTGGATGCGCCAGACGATCATCCGGGCATCGAGGAGGCTCGTTTCGACCTGCCAGCCCGGCATACCTTCGATACTGCCGGGGACATAGTTGCGGTTGAGCAGATGGTCGCGCAGCTCGCCAATCGGAAGCGGATAGCGCTTCTCCTCGCTGTATCCCTCCGGGGCGCAGGCCGCCAAAGCGGCGACGAGCAGCGGCGGGATAATGCGCAGGATCATCGGGAGAGAAGGCCAGGTCAGAGCAGGTCGCTCGCGACATCGAGTTCGCGCACCCGGCGTTTTTGCCGCGCGGCGTCGACCAGACGGCGCAGTTCCTCGCGCCGTTCGGCGGCGCGTTCGACGTGCGGGATCACCAGCGGGCCGTCGCGCGTCGTCTCGTCGCTCGAATCGAGGCCGATGGTGCCGATCCCGGCCCATTGGTTGACGAGGGTGAAATCCATGCGGACATTCTTGACGCGGTAGAGTTCGATCTCGTCGATGCTCTTCACGAAAATGCCCTTGCGCAGGATCAGCCGGTCCTCGGTCAGTTCGTAAGTGACGTCGAGATTGCGGACCCAGATCGCGAGAATGATGATCAGCCCGACGCCGACGAAGCACAGCAGGAGCGTCAGCCAGCCGAGCAGGGTGCCGCGCAGCCAGCCCCAGGTCGAGGAGCGGAAGCGGTCGATGACGTCGGGCATGGCGGAGGACATGGGCAGCACCTTTGCTTCAGAGCAGATAGACGATGACATAGCGCGCGACGAGCAGCGACAGGATCACGATGCTGGCGCGCACGCTTTTGACCCACATCGCCGCGATCATCAGCCCGGCGAGGATGAAGGTCAGCCCCCACACCAGTGGATGCCGGAACGCGGCGACGAGCACCGGATGCGACAGATAGAAGGCAAGCTGCGCGCCGAGCAGCACGAGCAGCAGCACGAGGATGATGCGGCGGACGCGGAAATAATGGGTGTCGAGATTGGCGAATCCCTCGGGCTGCGAGGGAAAGACGAGCCGCGCGGCGAGGAAATAGAGGCTGGCGAAGGCGGCGACCGCCATCAGCGTGCGCCCCGACACCGCGATACTCTCGCGCACCGTCCATGCGGCCTGCCAGAAAGAGAGCAAGTCGAGCATCACGAAGATCGCGAGCAACGGGGTGAGCCAGCCGATCGCGAATTTCTCGCGGCTTTCCTCGGCGGCGAAGCGCGTTTCGAGCGCGCGGCCGAGGCCGCTGAGCAGTTCGACCATCGAGAGGCCGAGGAGCAGGCTGTAGAGCGCAAAGACGAACTCGAAATCGCTCACACGGTCCCCTTCCATGCCGCGGGCAATATCGCGCGATAGGCTTCGACCCCCGGCGCGCCACCGATCGTCATGTCCTGGGTCAGCATCCAGTAATGGCGCACGATCTCCGCCTGTTGTTCGAGCCCGTAGCGATGGAGCGGCCAGCCGGGCTTGAGGCTGTAGTCATAGGTCGCGAAGGGATGGCGCATGAAGACAAGGTACCAGCGCCCGCGCTGCTGCGCCTGCCAGACATGCGTCATTTCGTGGATGAACAGCCCCTTGGCGCGCGTCGCATCGCTGACCGGACAGGAAAAATCGTCGCAGTAGACGTCGCCGCGCGGGTGGAAATGCAGATGCCCCATCGGCGCCATCACGATCTGGCGCGGCTGGAAGAAGATCCATTTGCGGTGCCGGATGCGCACCGCGTCATAATCGATCGCATCGCCGAACACGCTGCGCGCGAGCGCGACCTCTCCCTCCGTCAGCCGGCGCCCCGCGCGCTCCACGGACGCTTATTTCTTCGCCGCGTCTGCCGCCGCGCTATCGGCCTTGCCGGCATCATCGCCGCCATGATCCATCGCGCCATGGTCCATCGCCGCGCCGTCGCCTGCGGTCGCGGTCGCGGCGTTCTTGATCGGCAGGTCAACGACGATGCGGTCGTTGTTGGTGAACATGAAGACGAGCGACAATTTGCCCGCGCGTACCGCCGCCGGGTTGACGTTCCAGATCATCAGATGCTTGCCGCCCTGCTTGAATTCCAGCGTGCCGCGCGCCGGGACCGGGGCGCGGTCGATCGACTTCATCGTCATCATGCCGTTTTCGCGGACACTCTCGTGCATCTCGATGCGCTGCGCGAGGTCGGCCGACACCGCGACCAGTTCGACCGGCGCGTCGCCGCCCTTCACCGTGAAATAACCGACCGCCGGCCGGTCAGGGGTCGCCCCCATTTCGATAGAACCGCCCGAAATGTGGAGCACCGGCCCCTTGCCCATATTCTCCTCGCACGCGGCCAGCGTGAGCGCGGTGGCGGCAAGGGTGGCTCCGAGGAAGAGACGGCGGGCAAAGAACTTCATCGGGGGTCTCCGTAAACAGGGGCAATTTCCTGTCCCCGATAAGGCCAATGAGTCCTTGTGCCAAGGATTAGCGCACCTATATCGCGGCCAGAAACCTATCCAGGCGTGCCTGTTCAGGGCGCCAATGAGACAATGAAGGACGTGTAAGACTATGGCCAAAGTGATCGGGATCGACCTCGGCACCACCAACAGCTGCGTGGCGGTGATGGAGGGTGGCAAACCCAAGGTGATCGAAAATGTGGAAGGCACGCGCACGACGCCGTCGATCGTCGCCTTCGCCAAGGACGGCGAACGGCTGATCGGTCAGCCCGCGAAGCGCCAGGCCGTCACCAATCCCGAAAACACCATCTATGCGGTGAAGCGCCTGATCGGCCGCCGCTTCGACGATCCGATGACCAAGAAGGACATGGAGCTCGTCCCCTATGCGATCGCCAAGGGTCCGACCGGCGACGCGTGGGTCAAGGCGGGCGGCGAGGATTATTCGCCGTCGCAGATCAGCGCCTTCATCCTGCAGAAGATGAAGGAAACCGCCGAGGCCTATCTGGGCGAAAAGGTCGAGCAGGCGGTGATCACCGTTCCCGCTTACTTCAACGACGCCCAGCGTCAGGCAACCAAGGACGCCGGCAAGATCGCCGGCCTCGAAGTGCTGCGCATCATCAACGAGCCGACCGCGGCGGCGCTGGCCTATGGTCTCGACAAGTCCGAGAACAAGACGATCGCGGTCTATGACCTTGGCGGCGGCACCTTCGACATCTCGATCCTGGAGGTCGGCGACGGCGTGTTCGAGGTGAAGTCGACCAACGGCGACACCTTCCTCGGCGGCGAAGATTTCGACTCGAAGGTCGTCGCCTTCCTCGCCGACACCTTCAAGAAGGACGAAGGCATCGACCTGCGCGGCGACAAGCTGGCGCTGCAGCGGCTGAAGGAAGCCGCCGAAAAGGCGAAGATCGAGCTGTCGTCGGCGGCGACGACCGAGGTCAACCTGCCCTTCATCACCGCCGACGCGAGCGGCCCGAAGCATCTGGTCAAGACGATCACCCGCGCCGACCTTGAGAAACTGGTCGAAGACCTCGTCAAGCGCACCCTCGAGCCGTGCAAGAAGGCGATCAAGGACGCCGGCGTCGATCCCAAGGAGATCGACGAAATCGTCCTTGTCGGCGGCATGACGCGCATGCCGCGCGTCCGCGAAGTCGTGAAGGATTTCTTCGGCAAGGAACCGCACACCGGCGTGAACCCCGACGAAGTCGTCGCGATCGGCGCCGCGATCCAGGCGGGCGTGCTGCAGGGCGACGTCAAGGATGTGCTGCTGCTCGACGTCACCCCGCTGAGCCTCGGCATCGAGACGCTGGGCGGCGTGTTCACGCGCATGATCGACCGCAACACGACGATCCCGACCAAGAAGTCGCAGGTCTATTCGACCGCCGACGACAACCAGTCGGCGGTGACGATCCGCGTGTTCCAGGGCGAGCGCGAAATGGCCGCCGACAACAAGGCGCTGGGTCAGTTCGACCTGGTCGGCATCCCGCCGGCGCCGCGCGGCGTGCCGCAGATCGAGGTGACCTTCGACATCGACGCCAACGGCATCGTGTCGGTCCACGCCAAGGACAAGGGCACCGGCAAGGAACAGCAGATCAAGATCCAGGCGTCGGGCGGCCTGTCGGACGCCGACATCGACCAGATGGTCAAGGATGCCGAGCAGTTCGCCGAGGAAGACAAGGTACGCCGCGAGGCCGCCGAGGCGAAGAACAACGCCGAAAGCCTGATCCACTCGACCGAAAGCCAGCTGCGCGAGCATGGTGACAAGGTCGACGCGAGCCTGAAGGCCGAGATCGAGGCGGCGGTTGCCGAAGCCAAGACCGCGGTCGAAGGCGGCGACGCCACCGCGATGACTGAAAAGTCGGCGGCACTTGCGCAGGTCGCGATGAAGCTCGGCCAGGCGATCTATGAGCAGGAGCAGCAGGCTGCGGCGTCCCCCAGCGCCGATGGCGACGCTCCGAAAGCCGACGAAGATGTCGTCGACGCCGAATTCTCGGAAGTCGAAGACGACAAGAAGTAAGAAGAAACTCTCTCCGCCGCGCGCCAGACGCGCGGCGGGGCTGAGGGGGCATTTGGGTTATGTCGCTCGACATCGATTATTACGAACTGCTCGAATGCGAGCGCACCGCCGACGACGCGACGCTGAAGGCGAGTTATCGCAAGCTCGCGATGAAATATCACCCCGACAAGAATCCGGGGTGCGGCGACAGCGAGGCGCGCTTCAAAGCGATCAGCGAGGCCTATGACTGCCTGCGCGATCCGCAGAAGCGCGCCGCCTATGACCGGTTCGGCAAGAGCATGCCGCATGGCGCGGGCGGCAATGCCGATTTCGGCGATATCGGCGATATCTTCGAATCGATCTTTGGCTCGGCCTTCGGCGGCGGGCGCCAGCAACGCGGCCCCGCGCGCGGCGCCGACCTGCGTTACGACATGGAAATCCGGCTCGAGGATGCCTTCACCGGCGTCACCCGCGAGATCCAGGTCGATGTTGCGGCGCGCTGCGACAGCTGCGACGGATCGGGCGCCAAGCCCGGCACCCAGACCAACCGCTGCACCACCTGCGCCGGCCACGGCAAGGTCCGCGCGCAGCAAGGCTTTTTCATGGTCGAGCGCACCTGCCCCAATTGCCAGGGCGCGGGCGAAGTCATCGCCGATCCCTGCAACACCTGCCATGGCGAAGGCCGTGTCGATCGGCGCAAGACGCTGACCGTCAACGTCCCCGCCGGGGTCGACGAAGGCACGCGCATCCGCCTGTCGGGCGAAGGCGAGAGCGGCGCGCGCGGCGCGGCGCCGGGTGACCTCTACATCTTCCTCCACATGGCGCGGCACAAGGTCTTCGAACGCGAGGGCACGACGCTGTTCACGCGCGCGCCGATCAGCTTCACCACCGCGGCGCTCGGCGGCGAGATCAGCATCCCCGGACTCGACGGCGCCAAGCACGACATCCGCATCCCGGCGGGCATCCAGTCGGGCAAGCAATTGCGCCAGCGCGGCGCCGGCATGCCGGTGCTCAACGGGCGCGGCCACGGCGACCTGGTCGTCCAGATCGACGTCGAGACGCCGACCAAGCTGACCGCGCGGCAGAAGGAATTGCTCGCCGAATTCCGCGAAACCGAGACCGGCGACGAATGCCCCGCGAGTCAGGGCTTTTTCGGGCGGATCAAGGAAATGTGGGACGATCTGACGGATTGATCGTGCCGCGGTCGCCGCGAATGTCATAACATTGTCATTCCCGCGAAAGCGGGAACCTAGGGGTGAAGAAAGCCGAATCACGCACTGGGTCCCCGCTTTCGCGGGGATGACATTTGTGGTCAGCCGATTTCTTTCCGCAATTCCGCGATCAGCGCCGCCACCTTGGGCAACCGCTCCTCCTCCTCGTCGAGAATCGCGTGGAACGCGCGGTGCTTGATCGCCTTCAGTTCGTCGGCGGGCAGCGCTGCATCGCCTGTTACGCTCGACGCGACGATGTCGATCAGCCGGTCGGCGCCGTGGAGGCGGCCCCAGAGATAGTCGTTCTCGCGATAGGCGCGGCTGAAGAAGGCGCCGAAGCTGTTGAACTCGATCCCTTTGAGCATCGCCGCCGCGCCGCCGCTGCGGATCGCGGTCGCGTCCGACGGCGAGATGCGGTCGATCTTGATCGGGTCGAACTCGTCGAACCCCTCGCCCTGTAGCAGCGGCAGCGTCGCGATGTCGTAGAAGGGGTAGCCGAGATAGGCGAGCAGCAGTGCACGCCGGTCGTCCCTGGGCAGGGCGCCGAGGCCCTCGGCGATCAGCGCGTCGGCGGCAGCGTCGGCGCCGATCAGGTCGCGGCGCGCGGCGATGGCGTCGATCCACTGGCCGGCATCGGCGTCGGCCGAGATATCGAGATCGGCGAACCAGCTGTCTCCCTCGCGCTCCAGATAGACGCCGAGTGCATCGTAGATGGTGTCGCGCATCGCGTCGCACGCGGGGTCGCGCGTATCGCGCTGCGCCTCGACCACCCGGTCGAGCTCGCGCGCGAGGAAGCGCAGGCGGCGCACGCGGAAACCGAGATCGTGTGTGCGGAAGAAGGTAACGGCGTCATTGCTCGCCCCCGCGCCGCGCCTGCCCGAAATACGGTCGAGCCCGCGTGCGCGCACCTCGTCCCAGAGCTGCTGGCGACGATTGCGGCGATGGATGTCGCCTTCGGGCGGGGCGAGGCGATCGACGATGCCGACCAGGTCCTCGACCATCGCCGACAGCTTGAGATGGCCATAAGGCGAGAAGGCGAAGCCCGCGCGTTCGGCCGCCTGTTCCTGCGCCTTGGCGCGCCATTTGGCGAGCCGGGCGGTGGTCGGGGTGTCGAGGAAGAAGGTGGTGCCGAAAAGCGCGGCCACTTGCTCTTCGACCTCGACCTTCATCGCGTCGAGGATATGTTGCATCCGGCGGATGCGGCGCGACATCCCCTCGATCGCCTCGACATTGTCGCGGATCGGCTGTTCGCGGGGGATTTCAGACATCGCGCCGAGGATCGTCGGCAGGAAGCCGGGCAGGCGCGGGGCATCGCCCTCCGCGGTTTCGCCGGGCTTGCCGAAGCTGATCGAGCGATAATCGGGCTTGGGGTCGATATAGATGAAGCGGCGATCGATCTCGCGCCGCGCCGGGCGCTGTTTAAGCGCGGCGATCGCGGGACGGAAAGGCGCGTTGGCGAGCACCGAGCCGTCGATCAGCACGCGGTCGGCGGGATCGGCCTCGCCGCCTGCGGGCAGCTGCGCGCGGATGAAGCCGTCGCGGCCGGGCCAGGCGATCCCGCGCTTGTCGAGGACGCGGTCGAGTTCGCGCAGGGTGAAGGGCGGGAAGGCGCCCGGAAAGCTCGCGGTCGCGCGCGCCGCGGCGGCGAGACCTGGGACGTCGTCGAGCGCCTTGCCGGCACGGCTGTCCTGACGGAAATGGAGAATCAGGCGATGCTCGTCCTCGGTCACGCGCGGCGGGCTGTTGAGCGACAGCGAGACGCGGTGGCCGGCAAAATCGGTGACCGAAACGAACAGGTCGACGGGCTGCCCCGCCGGCACCAGCGCGGGTCCGCGCGGCCCTTGGTCCATCGCGTCGAAGGCATCGAGGAGCAGGTTCGAAAAGGTCTCGCCGCCGAAGGGCGGTTCGAACCAGCGCGCCCGCACGAAGCGCGACAGCTTCGCGCGCACCTCGTCCTGCGCGCCTTCGCCCACCGTGCGGTCGATGACATTGCCGCGCTTTTTCATCATCCAGCCGGCGATCGGCACCGCCCAGAATTTGGTCGCCGCCGACAAAGGCCGCGCGTCGGGGTCGATTAGATGATCGACGTCGGCATCGTCGAGCCACAGGTCGGTGAGCGGGTCGAGCGACTGACCGGTGGCGAGCGCGCGGGCGAGAAAGATGCCGTTGATCCCGCCCGCGCTGGCGCCCGCGACGATGTCAGCGAGCACGCGCAGGCGGATGGTGCTGCGTTCGGCGATGGACGCGAGCAGGTCGCGATAGACAGTCCCGACGCCGCTGAGCGAACCGCCGTCGTGGAAGGCGCGCGACGCTGCGGCGAGTCGCCACACCTCCTTGGTGATGCCGTGCATATAGACGGCGAGGCTGATGCCGCCGTAGCAAATCAGGGCGAAACGCAGTTCCTTCTCGCGCATGGTCAGGCTGATAGCGCGCTTTCCCTGGTGTGGCCAATTTTCCACAGCCCGGCGACAAAGCCGCCTGCCAAGCGATTCTTCGGGCTTTTCTCTTGCCTATGCAAATCATTCGCATTAGCGGCCCCTGCAAACAGGAGCTGAGAATGAATCGCAAATTTGCCGTCGCCATGCTGGCTTGCACCATGCTGTCGTCCCCCGCCATCGCACAGGACGACACCGCGACCGACAAGGGGACCGGTGAAGACACGATCGTCGTCACAGCGGCGCGCACCATCTTGCCGCCGAACGCCCTGCCGCTGACCATCGACATCATCGGCAAGGACACGCTCGACCAGCAGATCGCGATATCGGGATCGATCACCGACGCGGTGTCGAGCCTGACCCCCAGTTTCTCACCGACGCGCCAGAAGCTCTCGGGCGCGGGCGAGACGCTGCGCGGCCGCTCGCCGCTCTATGCGATCAACGGCATCCCGCAGTCGACCCCGATGCGCGACGGCAGTCGCGATGGCTTCACCATCGACGGCTTCTTCATCGACCGCGTCGAGCTGATCTATGGGTCGAACGCGCTGCAAGGGGTCGGCGGCACCGGCGGTATCGTCAACCAGGTCACCGTCGGCGCGCCGAGAACCGAGGGTCTCGGTGGTCGCTTCCTGCTGCAGGGCACGGCCGACGATGGCTTCAGCAAGGACGGGCTGGGCGGCAAGGTCGCGGGCCTCGTCCAGTATAAGGCCGGCCGCTTCGATGCGACGGTCGGCGCCGCATTTGAAAGGCGCGGCGCCTTTTACGACGGCGACGGCCGCCGTATCGGTATCAACCTGACGCAAGGCGAGACGCAAGATTCGCAAACGCTCTCGCTGTTCGCGCGCCTCGGCTACGAACTTTCGTCCACGGCGCGTCTCGACCTGACCGCGAGCCGTTTCGAACTCAAGGGCGACGGCGACTATGTCGCGCTCGCCGGCAACCGCCTGACCGGCGTGCCGACCAGCGCGGTGCGCGGCACCCCGCCGGGCGAAGCGGCGCAGAACCGTACCGAAAGCGTCGCGCTGTCGCTGACCGACACCGACGTGGGCGGCGGCAATTTCGTCAGCCAGATCTTCTTCAACCGCAGCCGCGACACCTTTGGCGGCGAGGTGAATACACAGGCGACCTTCCAGGATCCCGCGCTCGCTCCCGTCGGCACGCTGTTCGACCAGTCGCAGAACCGCAGCCGCAAACTGGGCGCCAAGCTCAGCTATGAACGTGCGGTCCCCGGCTTCGAGGACCTGACCGTCACGGTCGGTTTCGACGCGCTCGTCGACAAGACCGAGCAGGCGCTGATTGCCACGGGCCGCGTCTGGGTGCCGCCGAGCGATTTCCGCAGCCTCGCGCCCTTCGGCCAGGCGAACCTCAAATTGTTCGACGGTCTCGTCCGCCTCGCGGGCGGGGTGCGCTGGGAAAATGTGAAGATCAAAATCGACGATTATCACACGCTCGCCTCGACCACCTTCGTCGCCTGCTCGGCGACCGTCACCACCAACTGCGGCGCCGCAACCTATGGCGGCGTCGACGTCGCGGGCGGCAAGCCCAAGTTCCAGGACCTGCTGATCAACGGCGGCGTGATCGTCGAACCATGGGCGGGCATCCGCGCCTATGCGAGCTATGCCGAAGGCTTCACCGTGCCTGACATCGGCCGCATCACCCGCGCGGTGAACCGCGCCGGGATCGATCTCGACAGCTTCCTCGACATCTCGCCGATCGTGTCGAACAACCGCGAGATCGGCATCGAGCTGAAGCGCGGCCCGCTCGATGCCAGCGCGACCTATTTCTGGTCGTCGAGCGACAAGGGCCAGCTGCTCATCGCGCGGCCCGACCGCATCTTCGACGTCCAGCGCCAACGCGTCGAAATCGAGGGGCTCGAACTCAACCTGCGCGTCGCGATGCCGATCGACGGGCTGAAGCTTGGCGTCGGTTATGCGCATCTGCAGGGCCGGTATGACAGCGACAGCGCGAACCCCGATGGGATCGTCGACACCGACCTCGATGGCACCAACATCTCGCCCGACCGCCTGAACCTCAACGCGAGCTACAACAAGGGGCCTCTCTCGGCGCTGGTGCAGACGCAATTCTTCCTGTCCAAGAGCTTCCACGGCAAGGCGAACCCCGACCAGCGCAACAATTTCGGCGGCTACAACCTCACCGATGCCAGCATCCGTTACCAGACCGGCTTTGGCGGACTCAGCCTGAGCGTCCAGAACCTGTTCGACAAATTCTACATCGACTATTCGAGCGACACGCGGCTGCCGACTGACAATCTCGCCTTCTTTGCGGGACGCGGGCGAACCTTCGCGCTTGGCTGGGACTATCGCTTCTAACATGATGGCGCTGCTCGACACCCTCCATCGCTGGGCCGGGGGCCTGCTCGGCCTCGTCCTCGCGCTGCTCGGGCTATCGGGCACGATCCTGCTCTATGAGCATCTGTGGATCGGGCTGCCGGGCACCGGCGACGCGCTGCGCGGCGACCTGCCCACGGTCGCCGCGACGACCGAGCGACTGATGGCGATGCCCGGCGCACAGGGCATCATCTATGCCGACGAGCGTTTCGGGCTCCACCAGCTCCGCTTCGGCAAGGAGGCGGGCGCCTATGCCAGCCAGTCGGGCGAGGTCGTCACACGCTGGGCGAGCCAGTGGGAGCGACCCGAACTGTGGATCTTTGATTTCCATCATCATCTGTTCGCGGGCGACAGCGGCGAATGGGTGATCGGCATCGCCGGCCTCGCCGGCCTGTTCTTCGTGATTTCAGGCGTCATCCTGTGGTGGCGGACGCGAAAGACCTTCAGGCTGCGGCTGTGGCCGAAGCGGATGAGCCGCCCCGCGATCGTGATGCAGCATCGCGACCTGGGCGTAGTCGTGGCACCGCTGTTGCTGATCTCGGTCGTCACCGGCACGATGATGATCTTCCGTCCCTTCGCGATGGTGATGATCGCCCCCTTCGGATCGCCGGTCGAGGCCGCCAGGGCGATCGAGCCGCCGAAATACAGCGGCGGCCCGCTCGCCGCGAAACCCGATTATGCCATGATGCTGACCGAAGCGCGGCGGCGCTTTCCCGATGCCGAGTTCCGCATCCTGTCGCTGCCGCGCAAGCCCGGCGACGCGATCATGCTGCGGATGCGCCAGCAGGCCGAATGGTTGCCCAATGGCCGTTCGACATTGTGGTTCGACGCCGCGACGGGCGAAGTGCTCGGCGCGCGCGACGCGCTGGCGATGCCCGGCGGCGCGCAGGCGTTCAACATGGCCTTCCCGATCCATGCGTCGAAGGTCGGCGGCTGGAGCTGGCGGATATTGATGACGCTCTCCGGCCTCGCGATGACGATGCTCGGCAGCTTCGCGGTGTGGAGCTTCTGGTTCAGGCGCCCCAAGCCTGTAAAACGGACGACGAAGAAAGCCGCGCTGGCGTCCACTTAACTCGTCGCCCCCGCGAAGGCGGGGGTCGCTGGAAATGTTGCGCAAGGCCGATAGCGGCCCCCGCCTTGGCGGGGGCGACGGTTCTCGACGCGCCGCTTTCCTATTTTACCCGCCGCCCTATATCCTGCCCAGTCCCATGACCCGCGCCCGCGTCCTCCTGCTTACCGCCGCCCTCGGCCCACTCGACTACCGGGTGCCTTATGGCATGGAGGCCGAACTCGGCAGCGTCGTAGTCGCGCCGCTCGGACCACGCAAGCTCGGCGGGGTGATGTGGGAAGACCAAAGTTTCGGATCGCCGGAAGCCGTCGGCGACAACCGGTTGCGTAACCTGTTCGAGGTCGTGCCGGTGCCGCCAATCCAGGCGCCGCTCCGCCGTCTCGTCGAATGGACGAGCGACTATTACCTCGCGCCGCCGGGGTCGGTGCTGCGCATGGTGCTGCCCGGGGTCGCCTTCGCCGATGCACGGCGCCCGATCATCGAATATCGCGCGACGGGTGAGCTGCCCAAGCGGATGACGCCGCAGCGGACGGTCGCGCTCGACATGATCGGACGCTCACAAGGAACGGTGCGCGAACTCGCGGCGCTTGCCGAGGTCAGCGAGGCGGTGGTGCGCGGGCTGGTGAACACCGGCGCGCTCGAGGCGGTCGCGGTTTCGGCCGACGCGCCTTATCCCGCTCCCGATCCGGCCTTCGCGCCGCCCGACCTGTCGGACGAACAGACCGCGGCGGCGGCGCGGCTGATCGCGGCGGTGGCAGCCGAAAAATTCGAGACCCTGCTGCTCGACGGGGTCACCGGGTCGGGCAAGACCGAAGTCTATATGGAGGCGATCGCCGCCGCGATCGACGCGGGGAAGCAGGCGCTGGTGCTACTCCCCGAAATCGCGCTGACCGAGCCGATGTTGACGCGCTTTGCGGCGCGCTTCGGCTGCGAGCCGGTTGGGTGGCATTCAGGCCTCCGCTCGGCCGAGCGCCGCCGCGCCTGGCATGCCATCGCGAACGGTGACGCGCGCATCGTCATCGGCGCGCGCTCGGCGCTGTTCCTGCCCTACGCCAAGCTCGGCGTGATCGTCGTCGACGAAGCGCATGAAACAAGCTTCAAGCAGGAGGATGGCGTCCATTATCACGCGCGCGACGTCGCGGTGATGCGCGGGCATTTCGAGGGGCTGCCGGTGGTGCTCGCGAGCGCGACCCCGGCGCTCGAAAGCCTCGCGATGGTTGAGGCGGGGCGCTACCGCCATATCCAGCTGCCCGCGCGCTTCGGCGGCGCCACCCTGCCCGATCTCGCGGCGATCGACATGCGGCAGGACCCGCCCGACCGCGGCACCTGGCTCGCGCCGCCGCTCGTCGACGCGCTTGCGGACCGGCTTGCCAAGGGCGAGCAGAGCCTGCTGTTCCTCAATCGCCGCGGCTTCGCGCCGCTGACCTTGTGCCGCACCTGCGGCCACCGCATCCAGTGCCCGAACTGCACCGCGTGGATGGTCGAGCACCGGCTCGTCCACCGCCTTGCCTGCCATCATTGCGGCCATGTCATGCCGCCGCCGCGACTGTGCCCCGAATGCGAGGATGAGGACAGCCTCGTCGCCTGCGGACCCGGCGTCGAACGCGTCGCTGACGAGGTGCGCCTGCGTTTCCCTGAGGCACGCGTCGCGATCGTCACCAGCGATACGCTCTGGTCGCCCGCCAAAGCCGCAGAATTCGTCGACAATGTCGAGGGCGGGCTGGTCGATATCATCATCGGCACCCAGCTCGTCACCAAGGGCTATCATTTCCCGAACCTCACCCTCGTCGGGGTGGTCGACGCCGACCTCGGGCTCGACGGCGGCGACCTGCGCGCGTCCGAACGCACCTTCCAGCAGATCGCGCAGGTCGCGGGGCGCGCCGGGCGCGGCGTGAAGCCCGGCGAGGTGCTGATCCAGACGCGTGTGCCCGACGCGCCGGTGATGGCGGCGCTGGTCGCGAACGACCGCGATGGTTTCTATGCCGCCGAGGCCGCGGCGCGAAAGCACGCCGGCGCCCCGCCCTATGGCCGCTTCGCCGCGCTGGTGATTTCGTCGGAGGATATCGAAGTCGCGCGCGGCGTCGCGCAGCGGCTGGGGCAGAAAGCCCCGGTCGCCGAGGGTCTTGCCGTCTATGGCCCCGCCCCCGCCCCGCTCGCGATGCTGCGCGGGCGCCACCGTTTCCGCCTGTTGCTCCACGCGCCGCGCAGCTTCGACCTGCAAGGCACGATCCGCGAGTGGGTCGGCCAGATCGACTGGCCGTCGAAGGCGCGGCTGGCGATCGACATCGACCCCTATAGTTTCGTTTGACGGGTCAGGGCTTTACAGCCCGCCGCCTGCTTGGCAGCATGGCCGGGCAGAGGGGTGTGCCGGGGGATGAGACATGCATAAGGGGGCAATGGCGGCGCTGGCGCTGATCGCGGCGCTGGCGGCGACGGGCGCACAGGCCAAATGGCTGCGCGCCGACACCGACAATTTCATCATCTACAGCGAGGGCAATGAGCGGTCGCTGCGCGATTTCGCGGAGAATCTGCAACGCTTCGATGCGACGCTGCGCTTTCGCTTCAAGGTGCCGGGGGGCAAGGAGCCGAACCGGCTGACCATCTACCTCCTGCCCCGTGCCGAGGATGCCGGGCGACTGATGTCGGGCAAGCGCGGTTCGTCGATCGCCGGTTTTTACAGCCCCGACCCCGAAGGCAGCTTTGCCGTGTCGCATCGCGAGGATCTGGGCGGCGGTCTGGGCACCCCGCAATCGCAGCAGACCCTGTTTCACGAATATGGCCATCATTTCATGAAACGCTATGTCCATGCGGCCTTCCCTGCATGGTTCATCGAGGGCTTCGCCGAATATTATTCGACCGTCGATTTCAACCGCGAGGGCAAGGCCGAAATCGGCCGGCCAGCCTATGGCCGCGCCTATGGCCTGCTCGAAATGCCGAAGATACCGGCCGAGAAACTGCTGTTCGTCCAGCCCGGCGCGATGCGCAATTCGGGCCAGGTCGACGTCTATTACGGACGCTCGTGGATCCTGACGCACATGCTCTACAACGACGCCTCGCGCGCCGGGCAGCTCACCAAATATATCGAAGCGATCAATCGCGGCGAGGAGGCGAAGAAGGCGGCGGTCGAGGCGTTCGGCGATCTCGCGCAGCTCGACAAGGATCTTAATCGCTACACCCTGCGCCCGCTCACCTATCGCACCTCGCTCGAACCGATCGCTATCCCCGGCAATATCGCGATCACGCCGCTGGTGGCGGCCGAAGATGCGCTGATCGATCTGCGGCTCGAACGGATGAGCGCGAGCCGCGACAAGGAACGCCTTGTCAGGGTGCGCGACCAGTTGCGGGGGCTGACCGCACTGCACCCCGGCCATGCCAATGCCTGGTTCGAGCTGGCGATGGCCGAATGGGAGATCGATGAGGAAGAGCGCGATCTGGCCGCCGTGCGGGCGGCGACCGACGAGGCGCTGGCGCTCGACGCCGATCATGTCCGCGCCAATGTCCTGCTCGGCCGGCTGCTGGCGCTCGACATGGACAAGAAGAATGATTTCACCGCCGCCGCCTGGCGCGAGGTGCGCAAGCCGATCGCGCATGCCAATCGCACCAATCCCGACGACCCGGTACCGCTCTACGCCTATTTCCGAAGCTTCGTCGATCAGGGCGTAATGCCGCCCGACATCGCCATCCAGGGGCTTGCGCAGGCCTTTTCGCTGGCGCCCGAGGATATCCAGCTGCGCATGGAATATGCCTTTTCTCTCGCCAACAAGGGCGATTTCGAACCGGCCATCAAGCTGGCAAAGTCGGTCGCCTTCGACCCACACGGCGGCGGCGGCGAGGACTTACTGAACCAGCTCGAAGCGATGCGCGATCGCCGCGCCGGTGGATCCGGCGCGGCGGCGGAGGAGGCAGCGTCGCCCGAAGCGACGGACCAGCCCCGTCAATAATCGGGTTCGGCGCCGCCCAATACCTGCTGCGCCTGCGCGGTGAGCCACGCCATCGCCGCCGCCCATGGCTGGTGCCCATGGCTGATCCGCGCGACGCCGAGGCCGGCGAGGTCCTTGTGCGTCGGGCCGCCCTTGCCGCGCAGGATGTTCACCGGCAGCGGCGAGGCGTCGCAGATCGCGCCGATGCATTTCGGATCGAGCAGGAAAGGCACGAACAGCGATCCCGCGCCGGCATCGCCATAAGCGCGCGCGCGTTCGAGCGTCGCGGCGACGAGTGTGTCGCCATCCTTCGCGACATCGGCGCCGCGAAAGGTGTCGCAGCGCGCGTTGACGAAAATGCCGGTGTCGGCGGCGGCGCGGTAGCGCGCGGCGGCCTCCGCAATCGGCAGCAGGGCGGTCTCGCCGGGCAACCGGTCCTCCATGTTGATCCCCGCCGCGCCGGCTTCGCGCGCGCGCGCGACCGAGACGCCGACTGCCGCGGGGTCGGCGCCATAGCCCGATTCCATGTCGATCGTGACCGGCAGGTCGGTGACCGACAGGATGCGCGCCAGATTTTCGAACACATCTTCGAGCGGGAAATCCTCGCCATCGGCGCGGCCCTGCGCGCCCGCGACGCCGTAACTGCCCGTCGCGATCGCCTTGGCGCCCGCCGCGGCGAGCGCCTTCGCGCTCCCCGCGTCCCAGATGTTGACGAGGATCAGCGGGTCGCCGGGGATGTGGAGCGCCTTGAAAGCCGCAATCTTGTCAGACATCAGAAACTCTCCCGCTTGAGCAATTCTTCCTTGATCGGCAGGCCATAGGCATAGCCGCCGAGCGTTCCGTCGCTGCGTAGCACACGGTGGCATGGAATGAGCACCGCGACATTGTTCGCACCATTGGCGCTGCCCGCCGCGCGCACCGCCTTCGGCTTGCCGACCGCCGCGGCGATGTCGGCATAGCTGCGCGTCTCGCCCGCCGGAATCGTCCTGAGTTCGCGCCACACCGCTTCCTGGAACGCGGTGCCCTTCACGTCGATCGGGATATGATCGAAGCCGTTCACCGGCGCCTCGACCGCGTCGACGACCTCTTTCAGGAGCGCGGCGAAATCGCTGCCGCCTTCGATCAGCTCGGCGGCGGGGAAGCGTTTCTCGAGCGCCTCGCGCCCCTCGGCGAAACTCAGCCGGCACACGCCTTTTGTCGTCGCCGCGACGAGCATCTCGCCGAGGCTGGTCGGCACCACCGCCCAGTGGATCGTCGCGCCCTTGCCGCCGTTGACCCAAGCCGACGCCGTCATGCCCATGCGTCCCTCCATATTGCCATAGAAACGCGACGGCCCCGAAAAGCCCGCGTCGTAGATCGCATCGGTCACCCGGGCGCCCTCGCTGAGCGCCTGCCGCGCGCGTTCCTCGCGCAGCGCGCGCGCGTAAGCGGCGGGCGACAGGCCGGTGTGGCGGGTGAAGACGCGCTGGAAATGAGTCGGCGAATAGCCGGTGCGCGCGGCGAGATCGGCGAGTGCGAGCGGCTCCTCGCTGCCCTTGATCGCGGCGATCGCCTTGATCACCGCACCCTCGTCACGCGCGACGTCGTCGGGCAGGCAGCGCTTGCACGGGCGCAGGCCGGTCGCCCGCGCCGCGGCGCCATCGGCGAAGAAGCGGACGTTCTGGCGCAGGGGATGGCGCGCGGCGCAGCTCGGGCGGCAATAGATGCCGGTGGTGAGCACCCCGGTGATGAAGCGGCCGTCATAGGCCTTGTCGCGCGCCTGCACCGCGTCCCAGCGCTCGTCATCGGTCATGGTGGAGAAGGCCATGGTCAGTTCCTCTCGATCCGCGCGGCGAAGCAGCCGTGCGCGGCATTATGCGCGTCGATATAGGTGATGGCATCGCCCGCCAACAGGTCGCGGATCGCCGCGTCGGCCTCGCCCGGTCCCGCGAGCCGCGCGTCCTGCAGCATGCCGCCCGCGTCGAAGGCGCGGAGCGCGAGCGGACGGCCTTCGAATACCGGCGGCGTGGTATCGACGTAAGTCGCCGCTTCGACGCCGGGCCGCACATAGATGGCATAAGCGCTGCGGTACGGCGTCGCGACATCGTGGCTGACATGGTGGAGCAGGATCAGCCCCTCGCCAGCGCGCGCATCCTGCAGGCTGATGCGGCACGGGAAGCCGCGGTCGGCGCCCGCGGTGACGCGGCGGGCGCCGTGCACCGCCAGTTCGGCATCGTCCATCGCGAAATAGGCCACGAAGGGATCGGGGCTGAGCCCGGTGATCTGATAGGTCATGGGGGTCCTTTCACTGCGTTAAAACCCCTATGCCCGCGTGCCGCGAAGCCTGCGTCCCGATGCTTGCGTTCAAACATCGCAGCGGGCGTCGGATGAGTGGAGGGGTTAGTTTTGGGGCGGATTTCTGCCGCCGTTGCCCCCTCCTCCGTCATCCCGGACTTGACCCGGGACCCGCCTTTTCTTCAAGATCAGGCAGGCCCCGGGTCAAGCCCGGGGTGACGGTTGTGGAACAGGCGAACATCGCCTTTCCAACAAAACCCACCATTCTCGCCCATGTACCGTATTGCTGTATTATAACATTGACACACCGACATCGATCCACCACTCTCCCTGCCGAAACAGGGGAGTCGGCAGCATGGCGACCATCGACGCATCCTTCGCATCCACCAAACCGGCACGCGGCGCCGACTGGCTCAGCCGCGCCGCGACCTTCTGCTACCTGACGATCGCGGCGGGACAGCTGCTGTTCGTTGCCTTCATCCTGCTCTTCTATTATCCGGCGACGCTGTCCGGCGATTTCGCGGCCTGGAACAGCAAGCCGCTGATCATGGGGTTCGTCGCGGGCGACACCGCGGGCAACCTCTTCTTCGCGGTCCATGTGCTGATGGCGGCGCTGATCACCTTTGGCGGGCTGGTCCAGCTGGTGCCCGCGATCCGCAGCCGCTGGCCGGTCCTTCATCGCTGGAACGGGCGCCTCTATCTGGTGAGCGCGCTGACGCTCGCGCTCGGCGGGCTGTGGATGACATGGGGACGCGGCACCTGGCTGACGCTGACCGGCGGCATCGGCATCACGCTCGACGCGCTGCTCATCCTCGGCTTTGCCGCGATGGCATGGCGCAGCGCCCGCGCCCGCCGCTTCGTCGAACATCGGCGCTGGGCGATCCGGCTGTTCGTCGTCGCGAGCGCGGTGTGGTTCATGCGCGTCGGCTATATGGTGTGGGGCATCGCGACCGGCGGCGCGGGGATCGGCAAGGCGATGGACGGCCCGTTCGACATCTTCCTCGCCTTTGCCAATTCGCTGCTGCCACTCGCCGTCGCCGAACTCTATCTGCGTGCCGGGGCGCATGGCACAATGGCCGCGAAAAAGGGCGTTGCCGCGCTGCTGACCGTGAGCGGCGTCATCATCCTTGCCGGCAGCGCCGGCGCGTGGATGGTGATGTGGGGGCCATATATCTAGCCCCGCTTGCCTTCCCGCCCCACCCGATTAGGTTGCGCGGCATGACCCGCCTCTTTGCGCTGCTGCTCGCCCTTCTGTCCCTCACCCTGCCCGCGCGCGCCGACGATATCAGCGCCACGTCGCGGAGCGTCGTGCGTGTCGTCACCGTCGCGATGGTCGACGGCGAGGTCGTCGGCTTCGGCCATGGCAGCGGCATCGCCATCTCTCCCACCCGCATCGTCACCAACGCGCATGTCGTCGAATCGGCGGCGCGCTACCCCGACAATGTCGCCCTGGGCGTCGTCCCGTCGGAAGGGCAGAAAAGCTATGCGGCGAAGCTGATCGCGATCGACACCAAGCGCGACCTCGCGCTGATCGAGATCACCGAGGGGCGCGTCCCCGCCGCCGCCATCTATTCGGGACCGTTCGAATCGGGCGCCGATGTCGTCGCACTGGGATATCCGGGCAATGTCGACGCGGCGACGGCGCAGGGCGCCGGCGATTATATCACCCCGCGCACCCCGGTGCGCAGCGAGGGCAATCTGTCGAACACCCAGGGCGTCGACGGGGTCGCGATGCTCGTCCACACCGCCAAGATCGCGCGCGGCAATTCGGGCGGGCCGCTGCTCGACCAGTGCGGCCGCATCGTCGGCATCAACAATGCAATGACGCGCGCTGACGACGGCGATTCGCCTTTTTCCTTCGCGATCGCCAACCGCGAACTGACGCGGTTCCTGACCGACGCGAGCCAGAGCTTCGGCAGCATCGGCACCCCGTGCCTGTCGCTCGCCGAGGCCGATGCGCGCGACCGCGCCGCGCTCGATGCCGACGCGCGCGCCAAGGCCGAGGCGAATGCGGCGAAGAATGAAGCGGCAGCGCTCGACCGCCAGCTGCGCGAAACGCGCGCCGACGAGGAGGCCCAGGCATCGCGCGAGAATCGCATGGCGCTCGCCGGCGTGCTGTTCGTGATCGGCGCGCTGTCGGCGGGGGCGGCGCTAATGTTCCACGGCCAGAAGAATGTCCGCAACGCCAAGATGGCCGGCGCTGCGGGCGGGGTGCTGGTGCTCGCCGCCGCGATCCTGTTCGCGACGCGCCCCGACGCGCATGGCGAGCTGCCGTCCGATCCGAAGGCGGCCGACGGCGCGGCTGCCCCCGCCGCGCTCGCCGAGGGCAATCTACTCTGCACGATCCGCCCCGACCGCAGCCGCATCACCATGTCCGAAACCCCCGACGTTCCCGTCGCGATCGGCACCTCGGGCTGCGTCAACGGCCGCACCCAATATGCGCAGGGCAGCGACGGCCGCTGGCAGCGCATCCTGGTCCCCAATGAGGAGCCGACGGTAACGATCGCGTCGATCGACGGCGCCGGGACCGACTATCGCGTCGACCGCTATTTTCTTGATGCCGAGACGATGGCGAAGGCACGCGAGGTGCGTGCGGGGGTCGAGATCAAGGGCTGCAGCGTCGCGCCCGACCAGCTCGCGGCGCTCGCCACGCAGCAGGATGCGATCCGTTCGGTGCTGCCCGCGAGCCCGAACGAGCGGCTGGTCTATTCGTGCCAGAAGCTGGCGAAGGGCGCGGTGGTCAACCCGGCGCCTTGAGCCGCCAGCCGGCGCCGGGGTCGATCCACAGATATTGGCTCATCAACTCGCCGGCGAACTCGCCATCGACGGTGCCGACCTCCTGCTGCATCGGGTCGTCGGCGCGAGCATATTCATAAGCGCAGGTCTTGCGCTTCCACAGGGTCGCGACGAGCGCATCGCGATACAGGAGGATGAGCCGTTTGTCGTTCACCGGCGCATGCGGCGCCCGGCTGCTGACGATGCGGAAGCCCGCCATATAAGCGTCGTCGACCACGCCGCAGAGCGCATCGCCCTCGCGGGTCAGCCGGAAGCGCGCCTCGGCCGCGAGCGTCGGCGCATTGGCGAGCGCGGTCAGTTGCCGCACCGCGACGCCGCCGTCGGCGCGCGTGTCGAACCAGGTCATCAAGCGGCAGGTGCGCGCGGCCGGATCGGGATCGTGGCACTGAATCTTTCCGGCGCGCGCCGGGGCGAGCGGATCGGCAACCGGCTTCCACGCCGGATCGAGCCCGAAATCGGCACCCGCGAGCAGCATCAAGGCAAAAGCGAACGCCATCGTCACCTCCCGAAAGGCGATCATCGCGCGAACTGGTAACGATCGGGTTAGCCGCGGGTCAGCGCAGCGTATCGACCCAGTCGGTCAGGATCGCCTGGGCCGGTGCGCCATAGGCAAGTTCGTGCCCCGCGCCGGCAACGAGTGCGACGGTCGCATCGCGCCGCGCCGCGCGCAGCCGGGCAAGATTGTCGGGCTTCACCAACGTGTCGGCGTCGCCATGCATCAGAAAGACCGGCGCCTTTACGCGCGGCAGCTTCGCGGCATTGTCGAAGCGGTCGCGCACCAGCCAGCCGGGGATGAAGGGGAACTGGCTGCGCACCACGGCGGGCAGATCCGAAAATCCCGATACGAGCATCAGCGCCGCGACATCGTGGCGCAGCGCCATCTCGGTCGCCGGCCCCGACCCGATCGAATTGCCGACGATGACAATATCGTGCGGCGCCACGCCCGCTTCGACGAGCCAGCGCACCGCCGCCTCGCCGTCGCGATACAGCCCGTCCTCGCCCGGCGACCCCGGATTGCCACCATAGCCGCGATATTCGGCGAGCAGCAGTCCCGCCCCCTTCGCCGCCGGCCCGCGCGTCGCCTGAATCGCGCCAGACAGACTGTCGCCATTGCCGTGGAAGAAGAGGATCGTGCGCTGCCCCGGCGCGGCGGGGCGATAAAACGCCGACAGGCGCAGGCCGTCGTCGGTTCGCGTGTGGACGAGGCGAAAGCCCTGCGGCGGATCGAGGGGATAGTGGGCGGGCGCGGGAAAGAGCAGCCGACGCTGTTGCGTATAAAGGATCGCCGTCGCCGCGAGCGCGAAGACGAGAAAAAAGAGCAGCAGGTTGATCGCGAGCTTCACCCCGACGCGATGTCCAGCGCCAGCGCGGTGCGGATTCGCGCCGCAGCCTCGCCCGGTGCGACCGCGCCGGTGTCGATCGCGATCGCGGGCGCGGGCAGCGGCGGATAATCGAACGCGCCCGCCGCCTCGAGCTCGCGCAGCAGCGCCAGCGACGACAATTTGCCGCACGCCTGCCGCGCCGGCGCCTCCACCCGCGCCGCGATCACCGCGGGCGCACAGTCGAGCGCGACGAAATCGACCTGCCCGCCCGCGGCTTCGACCAGCGCGACCGCCCGCTGCGGAAAGTTGGGCGCGACGCTCGCCTCGGGGTGGAAGGTGAAGATCAGCGAGCGATCCTCGGCCGCAGCCGCGGCGAAGACGTCGAGCCACATCCGCTCGCGCAGTTCGACGAAGCCGGGGCTGCCGAACGGGAACACCGCGAGCAGCGCATCAACGACGAGGTGGTTGTGGAACAGCGGCAGCCCGGTCAGAGCGGCAAGCTCGCGCGCCACGGTCAGCTTGCCGCTCGCTGCGGGGCCGTGGAGGAAGACGAGCCTCACCCGCCGCATGCCTTGAACAGCATCAGCGTGCGTTCGCGCGCCTGCTCGCTGCTCGGCTCGTGATAATCCTTGCGGCGGTCGCTGTTGAAGCCGTGGTTGGCGTCATAGACGAAGACCTGCGCGGTCGGATGGTCCTTGGCGATCAGCGCCTCGACGCCCTCCATCGGGATGCCCGCATCGAAGCGGCCGAAATGCGCGATGGTGGCGCATTGCGGGGCATCGTCGGCGAACTGGGTCGGGACGAGGCTGCCATAATAGGCCGACGCCGCGGCGAGGTCGGGGCTGATCTGCGCCATCCGCCAGGCGACCGAGCCGCCGTAGCAAAAACCGGTGATGAAGACGGGACCCTTGCCCTTGAGCGCGTCGATGCAGGTTTGCGCGTCCTTCAGGCTCTGCTCGAAGGGGTGAAGCTCGCGCGCCAGCTGCACCGCGCGTTCGAACTGCGCGCCCGAATAGTCACTCTCGAACCCCGGATGCTCGCGGTCGAACAGCGCTGGGGCGAGCACCTCGTACCCGTCGGCGGCATATTCGTCGCACAGCTCGCGGATATGGTCGGTAACCCCGAAGATTTCCTGGATCAGCACGAGGCCCCCACGGCGCTCACCATCGGGCGAGGCGTGATAGACCGCGATCTCGGCACCATCGTCCATCGTCATCCGGATCATCTCGCCCATGGACTCACTCCTCTTCCGTTCGTGCCGCGCTTGTCACAAGCCTGCTCTGTTGGCGGTGCTTTTGAAGAAAGATCGGCTCTTCGACAAGCTTGCGACCGGAGGGGCGGCGAGAGGGTCGCAATGAGTCCAACCCCCGCCTTGCATTGCAGCAAAATCGTTGCTAGGCGCGCCGCGACTTCGCTGCGGGGGTATTCTTCGAATATCCGCCAAAAGCCGCGCGACCCATCCCCCCACGGGATAGCAACAAAGGACTTTCACGCGTGGAGAATTCCGGCGGCATTCAGGGCAACATCACGGCGGGCCTCGCGGGCCGTTATGCGGTCGCTTTGTTCGATCTGGCCCGCGAATCGAACGCGATCGACGCGGTCGCGGGCAGCCTTGCGACGCTGCGCGCGGGCCTTGCCGAATCGGTCGACCTGTCGGACCTGATCGCCAGCCCGGTCGTCGGCCGCACCGATGCCGCCAATGCGATATCGGCGGTCGCCAAGGCGATGAAGCTCGATTCGCTGACGACAAAATTCCTCGGCGTGCTCGCCGACAATCGCCGTCTCGCCGATCTGCCCAAGATGATCGACGCCTATGACGCGATCGTCGCCGACCATCGCGGCGAAGTGACCGCCAAGGTCACCAGCGCGCATCCGCTTTCCGCCGGTCAGCTCAAGGAGCTCACCGCGAACCTCAAAACCCGTGTCGGCCGCGATGTCGCCGTCGTCACGACCGTCGATCCCGCCATCCTCGGCGGCCTCGTCGTCCAGCTGGGCAGCCAGCTGATCGACGGCAGCATCCGTACCCGTCTCAATAGCTTCGCACAGGCGATGAAAGGCTAAACAATGGAAATCCGCGCCGCTGAAATCAGCAAGGTCATCAAGGACCAGATCGCCAATTTCGGCACCGACGCCACGGTCAGCGAAATCGGTCAGGTTCTGTCGGTCGGCGACGGCATCGCCCGCGTCCACGGCCTCGACAACGTCCAGGCCGGTGAAATGGTCGAATTCGCCAACGGCGTGCAGGGCATGGCGCTCAACCTCGAAGCCGACAATGTCGGCATCGTGATCTTCGGCTCGGACGCCGAGATCAAGGAAGGCGACACCGTCAAGCGCACCGGCACGATCGTCGACGTTCCCGTCGGCAAGGGCCTGCTCGGCCGCGTCGTCGATGGCCTCGGCAACCCGATCGACGGCAAGGGCCCGATCAAGGCCGAGAAGCGCATGCGCGTCGAAGTCAAGGCGCCGGGCATCATCCCGCGCACCTCGGTTCACGAACCCGTGCAGACCGGCCTCAAGGCGCTCGACGCGCTCGTCCCCGTCGGCCGCGGCCAGCGCGAACTGATCATCGGCGACCGCCAGACCGGCAAGACCGCCGTCGCGATCGACACCTTCATCAACCAGAAGGAAGCCAACGCGGGCGATGACGAGAGCAAGAAGCTCTATTGCATCTATGTCGCGATCGGCCAGAAGCGCTCGACCGTCGCGCAGATCGTCCGCCAGCTCGAAGAAAATGGCGCGATGGAATATTCGATCGTCGTCGCCGCGACCGCGTCGGAACCCGCTCCGCTGCAGTTCCTCGCGCCGTACACCGGCTGCACGATGGGCGAATATTTCCGCGACAACGGCATGCACGCCGTGATCGTGTATGACGATCTGTCGAAGCAGGCCGTCGCCTATCGCCAGATGTCGCTGCTGCTGCGCCGTCCGCCGGGCCGCGAAGCCTATCCGGGCGACGTGTTTTACCTGCACAGCCGCCTGCTCGAGCGTTCGGCAAAGATGAACGCCGACAATGGTTCGGGTTCGCTCACCGCGCTGCCGATCATCGAAACGCAGGCGGGCGACGTTTCGGCGTACATCCCGACCAACGTGATTTCGATCACCGACGGCCAGATCTTCCTCGAAACCAACCTGTTCAACGCCGGTATCCGCCCGGCGATCAACGTCGGCCTGTCGGTGAGCCGCGTCGGCTCGGCCGCGCAGACCAAGGCGATGAAGAAGGTGTCGGGCTCGATCAAGCTCGAGCTGGCGCAGTATCGCGAAATGGAAGCCTTCGCGCAGTTCGGGTCTGACCTCGACGCGTCGACGCAGAAGCTGCTCAATCGCGGCGCGCGCCTGACGCAGCTGCTCAAGCAGCCGCAGTTCCAGCCGATGCCGTTCGAAGAGCAGACCGCGTCGATCTTCGCCGGCACCAACGGCTATCTCGACAACGTCGCGACCACCGACGTCTCGCGTTACGAAGCGGCGATGATCGCCTATCTGCGCAGCGACCATGCCGGCGTGCTCAAGACGATCCGCGACACCAAGGACCTTGGCGACGATGCCAAGAAGGGCCTGGTTGCCGCGCTCGAAGCGTTCGCCAAGATTTTCGCTTAAAAGGTTTCCGTCCTCCCGGCTTTGGCCGGGGTGACGAAATATAGGGGCCTTCATGGCAAACCTGAAAGAACTCAAAGGGCGGATCAACTCGGTCAAATCGACCCAGAAGATCACCAAGGCCAAGAAAATGGTCGCGGCGGCCAAGCTGCGCAAGGCGCAGGCGGCCGCCGAAGCCGCGCGTCCCTATGCGACGCGCCTCGAAGGCGTCGTCGCCAGCCTGGCGTCGAAGGTTGGCGTGTCGGACAGCGCGCCCAAACTTCTCGCCGGCACGGGCAAGAGCGACACCCATCTGCTCGTCGTACTCAACAGCGACCGCGGCCTCGCCGGCGCGTTCAACTCGAACATCGTCAAGGCGGCGCGCGACAAGGCGCTAGACCTGCAGGCACAGGGCAAGAAGGTCCTCTTCTACCTGATCGGCCGCAAGGGCCGTCCGGTGCTTAACCGCCTGTTCCCCGGCCAGGTCATCGAGAATTACGAAACCACCGGCATACGCGACATCGGCTTCGATCAGGCGCACGAGATTTCGGCGAAGGTGATGGAACTTTATGAAGCCGGCGCGTTCGATGTCGCGCATGTCTTCTATTCGAAGTTCCGCTCGGCCCTGCTTCAGGAAGCGACCGGCCAGCAGCTGATCCCCGTTCCCGCCCCGGTCGACGTTCCGGCATCGAGCGGCGCGGCGGTCGAATATGAACCCGACGAGGAAGCGATCCTCGCCGACCTGCTGCCGCGCAACATCACGATCCAGATCTTCAAGGGTCTGCTTGAAAACGCTGCGTCCGAACAGGGCGCGTCGATGACCGCGATGGACAATGCGACGCGCAACGCGGGCGACCTGATCAACAAGCTGACGATCATCTACAACCGCACGCGTCAGGCGGCGATCACCACCGAACTTATCGAAATCATCGCGGGCGCCGAAGCGCTCTAATCGATCAACCCAAGGAAGAAGACCATGGCTACCGCACCCGCTGAAAAGAAGGCTCCCGCCAAAAAGGCCGCCGCGCCCAAGGCTGCTGCGCCGAAGAAGGCGGCCGCTCCCAAGGCCGCGAGCACCGGAACCGCGACGGGCCGCATCGCCCAGGTCATCGGCGCCGTCGTCGACGTCCAGTTCACCGGCACCCTGCCCGCGATTCTGAACGCGCTCGAAACCGAGAACAACGGCAACCGCCTCGTCCTCGAAGTCGCGCAGCACCTCGGCGAAAACACCGTCCGCACCATCGCGATGGACGCAACCGACGGCCTGACCCGCGGCCAGCCCGTGACCGACACCGGCGCGCAGATCACCGTTCCCGTCGGCCCGCAGACGCTCGGCCGCATCCTCAACGTCATCGGCGAGCCGATCGACGAACGCGGCCCGGTCAACGCAGCCACGCGCGCGCCGATCCACGCCAAGGCCCCGGAATTCGTCGATCAGTCGACCGAAAGCAGCATCCTCGTCACCGGCATCAAGGTCATCGACCTGATCGCGCCTTATGCAAAGGGCGGCAAGATCGGCCTGTTCGGCGGCGCGGGCGTCGGCAAGACCGTGCTCATCCAGGAACTGATCAACAACATCGCCAAGGGCCATGGTGGTACGTCGGTGTTCGCGGGCGTCGGTGAACGCACGCGCGAAGGCAACGATCTGTACCACGAATTCCTCGACGCCGGCGTTATCGCCAAGGACGCCGACGGCAACCCGACCCCCGAAGGATCGAAGGTTGCGCTGGTGTTCGGCCAGATGAACGAACCCCCGGGCGCCCGCGCGCGCGTCGCGCTCTCGGGCCTGACGATCGCCGAATATTTCCGCGACCAGGAAGGCCAGGACGTGCTGTTCTTCGTCGACAACATCTTCCGCTTTACCCAGGCGGGTTCGGAAGTGTCGGCGCTGCTCGGCCGTATTCCGTCGGCCGTGGGTTATCAGCCGACGCTGTCGACCGACATGGGCGCGCTGCAGGAACGCATCACCTCGACCAACAAGGGCTCGATCACCTCGGTGCAGGCCATCTACGTTCCCGCGGATGACTTGACCGACCCTGCCCCGGCAACCTCGTTCGCTCACTTGGACGCGACGACGACGCTCAATCGCGCGATTTCGGAACTCGGCATCTATCCGGCGGTCGATCCGCTCGATTCGACCAGCCGCGTGCTGACCGCCGCGATCGTCGGCCAGGAGCATTACGAAACCGCTCGCCGCGTTCAGGAAACGCTGCAGAAGTATAAGTCGCTTCAAGACATCATCGCGATTCTCGGCATGGACGAGCTCAGCGAAGAAGATAAGCTGGTCGTCGCCCGCGCGCGCAAGATCCAGCGCTTCCTGTCGCAGCCGTTCCACGTCGCCGAAGTCTTCACCAACATCCCCGGCAAGTTCGTGGCGATCGAAGACACGGTGAAGTCGTTCAAGGCGGTGGTCGATGGCGAATATGACCATCTGCCCGAAGCGGCCTTCTACATGGTCGGCGGCATCGACGAAGCGGTCGCCAAGGCCGCGAAGCTCGCCGAAGACGCGTAAGGAACCTATGCCCCTCCCCCAAGCGGGAGGGGTCTAAGGAAGTAAAATGGCTCTGAAGTTCGAACTCGTAACCCCCGCCCGCCTCGAGCGGACCGCCGATGTCTATATGGTCACCGTACCGGGCAGCGAAGGCGACTTCTCGGTGCTCGAAGGCCATGCGCCCTTCATGGCGACGCTGCGCAACGGCCCGCTGACCATCTACACGACACAGGGCGCTGCGCCCGAGACGATCGAGGTCGAAGGCGGCTTTGCCGAGGTCAATGAAGCCGGGCTAACCGTCCTCGCCGAGCACGTCACCGCCGGCTGACCCGCCGCAGACATTTTCGGAATCATCGACGCCCGCATCCCCCCGGATGCGGGCGTCGTTGCGTCAGGGGTAGCTCATGCCCTCCCGGCATTAGGAGAATGTCAAAGTTTCCGATCTATTCACCGTGTCGATTGGGGGTTCGCATGCTTCGGCCGCGACACACCGCATGGACATGATTCGGAAGCAGGACAGAGCAATGAGTGCATTCGGACGCCGACCCGGTACCGCAGGACGCCCCGCCTTTGGCGTGGCGAAGCCGATGCAGGGCGGGCCCGGTTCCTCGGGCGGCGGCCAGTTTCCCGCGCTCGACGCCGTTCCCCTGCCCGAATCGGCCCCGTCTTCACTCAGCCCCGAAATGGAGGCGATGGACCGGCTGAACCAGCGATCGAGCGCCGAGGCGATGGAACCGGAAAAAGCGCAGGGTTTCGAAGCGAGCGTCCACAAGATCAAGGAACAGGTGCTGCCGCGCCTGCTCGAACGCGTCGATCCCGAGGCCGCGGCGACGTTGTCGAAGGACGAGCTGACCGAGGAATTCCGTCCGATCATCCTCGAGGTGCTCGCCGAACTGCGGATCACGCTCAACCGCCGCGAACAGTTCGCGCTTGAAAAGGTTCTCGTCGACGAATTGCTCGGTTTCGGGCCGCTCGAGGAATTGCTGTCCGACCCCGACATTTCGGACATCATGGTCAACGGCCCGTACCAGACCTACATCGAAAAAAAGGGGCAACTGATGATCGCCCCGATCCAGTTTCGCGACGAACAGCATCTGTTCCAGATCGCGCAGCGCATCTGCAACATGGTCGGCCGCCGCGTCGACCAGACCACCCCGCTCGCCGACGCCCGCCTGAAGGACGGCAGCCGCGTCAACGTGATCGTCCCCCCGCTCAGTCTGCGCGGCACCGCGATCTCGATTCGTAAATTCTCGGCCAAGCCAATCACGCTCGACATGCTGTGCCAGTGGGGCGCGATGAGCCAGAAGATGTGCACCGCGCTGAAGATCGCCGGCGCCAGCCGCTTCAACATCGTCATTTCGGGCGGCACGGGTTCGGGCAAGACGACGATGCTCAACGCCTTGTCCAAGATGATCGACCCCGGCGAGCGCGTGCTGACCATCGAGGATGCCGCAGAACTTCGCCTGCAACAGCCGCATTGGCTGCCGCTCGAAACGCGTCCGGCCAACCTCGAGGGCAATGGCGCGATCCATATGGGCGACCTCGTCAAGAACGCGCTGCGTATGCGCCCCGACCGCATCATCATGGGTGAGGTCCGCGGCGCCGAATGTTTCGACCTTCTCGCCGCGATGAACACCGGTCACGACGGGTCGATGTGTACGCTCCACAGCAACAGCCCGCGCGAGTGCCTGGGCCGTATGGAGAATATGGTGCTGATGGGCGACGTGAAGATTCCGAAGGAAGCGATTTCCAAGCAGATCGCCGATTCGGTCGACATGGTGATCCAGATCAAGCGCCTGCGCGACGGGTCGCGCCGCGTCACCAACGTCACCGAGGTGATCGGCATGGAAGGCGACGTCATCGTCACCCAGGAATTGTTCAAGTTCGAATATCTCGACGAGGACAAGGACGGCAAGATCATCGGCGAATATCGCGCGATGGGCCTGCGCCCCTATACGCTGGAAAAGGCGCGCCAGTATGGCTTCGACCAGCCCTATCTGGAAGCCTGCCTCTAGGGCAGTTCGCGGAGCTGCTTCCCGGCGAGTGCGGGAAACACCTTGCCGACCTTGCCGATCAGATAGTTGCCATAGCTGCCGCCCGCCGCATGGACATCGGCGCCGTCCCAGCGCGGCAACAGCCGCGTTGTCGCGGGAACCGGCAGCGGGTCGACCGAAGCTGCGAAATCGGGGTCGTAGAAAAGCGGCCACGACAGCCGTTCCCGCCCCGATGCGTTTATCACCCGATGCGGCGCGGAGCGAAAGCGCCCGCGCGTCAGCCGTTCGAACATATCGCCGATATTGACGACAAGAGCATGGCCGCGCGGCGGCACTGCGATCCACGACCCGTCCGCCGCGCGCACCTCCAGTCCACCATGCGCGTCCTGCCCGAGCAGGGTCAGCAAGCCGTAATCGCTATGTTCGCCGACGCCCAGATCGTCAGCTTCGCCGCCTGGCGGATAGTGAAAGATGCGGAAGAGCAAGGTTGGCCGGCGCGTCAGTTCGTTTGCGAAATGATCGGCGGAAAGCCCCAGCGCGAGCGCCATGCCGCGCATCAGCGCCTCGGCTGCGGCGACCGATGCCGCCAGATACTCCTCCACCGCAGGGCGCAATTCGGGCAGGCGTGTCGGCCACAGATTGGCGCCGTGCAGCGGCCAGCCAGCCGCAACGCGCGGATCGCCTTCGCCGAGTTCCTCGCCCAGATACAGCCCCTCCTTGCGGTCGGGCCGTCCCGAGGTCAGTTCGCCGCCGAGCGGGAACCAGCCGCGCCATGCGGTGCCGCCATGCGCCATCGCGATTTCGGCCTTCTCGGCCTCGGACAGCGCGAAAAAACGGTGGCTTACGGCCTCCAGCCGGTCGAACAGCGCATCGGAGATGCCATGGCCCTCGGCATAGAAAAAACCATAGTCGGCGCTCGCCGCGCCGATCGCGGCGGCGGTGCGTTCGACCGCGGCGGCATCGTCCATCGCGAGCAGCGGGGCGATGTCGATCGCGGGCAGCGCGGTCATCGCTGGATCAGCCAGAAGGCAAAGGCGAACAGCGCGACGCACGCCGATACGAGCGCGATGCCGCGCCAGGGCATGAAGCCGACCTTGTCGACGTCGCGGCGGTTGTTGCGCCGCCACCCGGCGAATTCGGCGACGCCGAACAGCAGCGCCGCGCCGATGCTCACCGACAGCATGGACACTTGCATCTGACGCCTTCCCTTCGCACTATGACCATCCCCCCAACAGGGTCGGCAGAACCGGCCCGTCCCCGAGAGAGGTGTCCGATATGCGTGATTTCCGTGCCGTTGCAAGTGCAGCGCTGATCGTCGTGGCCGCGTGCAGCGCCCCCGCGCACAACGCCGCCGCGAGCGAAGCCGCGGCCAGGCCCGGCGATGCGATCGCGACCGCGGTCGCCGCGCCGACGCGCACCCCGGCCAATGTCGCGCGCGACCCCTATCGCCACCCGACCGAAACGCTCGCCTTCTTTGGCGTGAAGCCCGGCGATACGGTCGTCGAACTTTGGCCCGGCGGCGGCTGGTACACCGAAATCCTCGCGCCGCTGGCCAAGGCGGGTGGCGGCACCCTCTATGTCGCCGCGCCGTGGGAAAAGGGTCTCAATCGGGTCAAGGCGAAGCAGGAAAGCGATGCGGGCACCTATGGCGCGGTCAAGCTCGCCGAATTCCCGAATGGCGGCACCAATCCTAAGGTCGCCGACGGCAGCGCCGATGTCGTGCTGACCTTTCGCAACGTCCACAACTGGCGCTTCGACGGCGCCGACAACACGGCGAACGCGTTCAAGCAGATTTTCGCGATGCTGAAGCCCGGCGGCGTGCTCGGCGTCGAAGAACATCGTCTGCCCGAAGCGATGGATTCGGCACTCGAGGAAAAAAGCGGCTATATGAAGCGCTCGTCGGTCATCGCCTTTGCCGAGGCGGCGGGGTTCAAACTTGTCGGCGAAAGCGACATCAACGCCAATCCCAAGGATACGCATGACTATCCCGGCGGGGTGTGGACGCTGCCCCCCAGCCTGCGCGAGGGCGACAAGGACCGGGAAAAATATCTGGCGATCGGCGAATCGGACCGCATGACGCTGAAATTCGTGAAGCCCGCAAGCTGAAGCCGATCGAGACCATAGACCCTGCGCTGCTGCTCAGCGCCTATGCGCAGGGACTCTTTCCGATGGCCGACGGGGCGGACGACCCGTCGGTCCATTGGGTCGAGCCGCGGCTGCGCGCGATCCTGCCGCTCGGCGGCTTCCGCCTCTCGCGTAGCCTGAAGAAGACGATCACAGGCGAACGTTTCCACGTCACCACCGATCGCGCCTTCGCCGACATAGTCGCGCTATGCGCCCAGCCCGCCGACGACCGGCCGACGACGTGGATCAACCCGGTGATCAAGGCGAGTTACGACCGGCTGTTCCGCCTCGGCCATGCGCACAGCGTCGAATGCTGGCAAATGGGCGAACTGGTCGGCGGCCTGTACGGCGTCACGCTGGGCCGCGCCTTTTTCGGCGAATCGATGGTCAGCCGCGTCCGCGACGCGTCGAAGGTCGCGCTCGCGCATCTCGTCGCGCGGCTTCGCGCCGGCGGCTGGCAATTGCTCGACTGCCAGTTCATCACCCCGCATCTCGAATCGCTCGGCGCGATCGAAATCCCGCAGCGCGACTATCTGGCGCGGCTCTATTCGGTGTTGGCGGGCGGGGCGGGCACCGACGGCGGCGCGGCCTTGGCGGCGGGCGCCGAGGCCGCCGCTTCCGGCGTACCCTCGCCGCCGTTCGTCGCGGGGGACTGGGGCGCGCTCGACGCCTTGGGGGCGGCCTTGGCCGAGGGACGCGCGACGGGTTCGCCGCCGGGATATGTCATCGCACAGCTTTTGACGAACACGTCGTAGATCGGGTGCTGGATGATGTTGCGGTCGGGCCGCTCGCGGAAAATCCAGCCCGAAAAGACGCGATACCATTTGTTGTCGCGCTGATCCTGCACCGTCAGCTGGACGAAAGCCCCGGTTTCGGGCGGATCTTCCCAAGGTGCGGTCTGTTCGCACGCGCGCAGCCGCACGATCGCGCGGCCGACGCGCGCCGATTCGCCGGGCTTCATCTCGAGATCGCGGACGAGGCCGTTACGCTTGTTGAGCAGGCCGACCACCGCGACGCGGCTCGCCATCGGGGTCGCGCCCTCGATCCCGCCGACTTCGGCCGGCACGCGTTCGGACTTGGCGATCGTCGGGACGGTGGCGCTGCCCCCGGCCTTGGACGGCTTGCCGTCGCAGGCGGTCAGCGCGGTCGCGGCCAGAAGCGCGATCAGCGCGGTCGGAAGCTGGCGCGCCATCGCGTCGGTCACTCGGCGCCGGGGCGCCAGGCCTCATAATCGCCGGTCGCGGCAGCGCGCTTGCCGCCGCGTTCGAGCGCGCCCGCCGGGCGATAGGCGGTGCCGGTACCGGTCAGGTTCGGCGTCGCTTGCTGTTCCCAAGCGCGCGGCGCGGGCAGCATGTCGGCGGGCAGGTCGTCGAACGTGCCGTGCAGCCAGCCATGCCATTCGGGCGGCACCCGGCTCGCGTCATTCGAACCATTATAGAGGACCCAGCGGCGGTCGCCCTTGCGCGCGCGGAAATAGCGGTTGCCAAGGCCGTCCTCGCCGACCTGTTCGCCGGTTTTCCAGCTGTTCAGCAGCGTGCCGACGGTCGCGCCGTCCCACCAGGTGAAAATCTTGCCTAACATGCCCATGGCCGCGCGTTTACAGGCAAGCAGCGCCGTTTCGCAAGCGCCAATGGCGACAAGCGCGCCGGATCATTTGTCATTCCAGGTAACAACGGCACTCTCGTCGATGCCGAGCTTGGCCGCCGTGCCGCCCGCGAGTTCGAGCACCGCGCTCACCTCGCCGCCGCTGACCACCGGCTCAAGGTTTTCGGGAATCGTGTTTTCGGCGATGCGATCGATGCTGCCGTCGGCGCGGATGAAGACCATATCGAGCGGAATCAGCGTGTTCTTCATCCAGAAGCTCGCGAAGCGCGGCTTTTCGAACGGAAACAGCATGCCGCCATTTTCGGGCAGGCTGGTACGGAACATCAGCCCCTTCGCCTGTTCCTCCGGGGTGCGCGCGACCTCGACGGTGAAGACATGCGTCTTGTCGGGGGCCTTGATCGTGAGCGGGATCGAGCCGGCCTGCACGCTGTCCGATTCGCCGCCGCAGCCCGCTACCGGCAGGGCCATGACAAGAGCAACAGCGGTCATCCACGCACGCATCGGCCTATCCTTTCGCCGTCCCGGTAAGGGTCCGCTCCTAATCGAGCCCCGCTTCGTCGTCCAGCGCGGCCTCGTCGCCCGGCGCGGTAGCGAGGATGCGCCGCGCGAGCGCCAGCGAATGACCGGCGCGGGCAAAGGCCGCGACGTGCCGCTCGCGCTGCGCCGGATCGGCGATCGCCTCCCGGGCATAGGGCCCCAGGCGGCGGCGGCGCGCGAAACCGAGCGCCGAGGACAGCGCCGCGCCCTCGGCGGCCGCGACCGCGGCGACCGAATCCGTGGAATCGATGCCGTCGACCCACAATTGCGCCTTCACCCGCCGCACTCCCAGCCCGCGCCGCGTCATCGCGCCCGCGCGCATGCCTGCATATTGCTTGTCGTCGACGAATCCGAGCCGGTCCATTTTCGCGACCGCCGCAGCGCAGGCGGCGGGTCCGTCGATGGCGTCGACCCAGTCTGATTCGCGTATCTTTCTCGATAGATAGCGCGCCAATTTGGCGCGACTGGTGGCGAATCGCGCGACATAGGCGAGCGCCAGCTCGTCGAGCCGCGCCGCGTCGAGGGGTCTCTTCGCCCGGTCGGAGGAAGCGCGGCGGTTGGCCATATGCCATGTTTATGCCACAGTCGGGCCTGATTGAGAACGACCAGCGCCGCCATATCGGGCATCAAAGCCTGAAAATAGGCGATTTGTTCCAACGATAAAGGGATCGCGCAGCACGTATGACACAGAAAGATGACATGCTTGTTGCCGCGCGCCCCGCTTCGCGGGATGCCGGAGCTTCTATGACCGACACCATCACCGATTCGGCGGACGCGCTCGTGCCGACGCCGACCGAATGTTTCCAGCCGCGCCGTTTTTCGGACTTCGCCACGATCGGCGAAGCGCTCGACTATGCCGCGACCGGCACCCGCGGCCTCAATTTCCACGATCCGCGCGGGCGTCTGGTGCGCCCCTATCCGTACAGCGAACTGAAGCATGATTCGCTTCAGACCGCATATCGCCTGATCGCCGCGGGCGTGAAGCCCGGCGATCGCGTCGCGCTGATCGCCGAGACCGGTGCCGAATTCGCCGCGCTGTTCTTCGGCACCATCTATGCTGGCGCCTGGCCGGTGCCGCTGCCGCTGCCGACCAGCTTCGGCGGGCGCGACAGCTATGTCGGCCAGCTCGTCGTTCAGTTGACCAGCTGCGACCCGACGATGCTCTTCTTCCCGCCCGAGATCGCCGCGATGGCGGTCGAGGCCGCCGAGAAGCAGGGCGTCGCACCGATGGACTGGAGCGAATTCGCCGCGCGCCCGGCGCCGCAGACCACCCTGCCCGCGCAGAACAGCAACGAGACCTGCTACCTCCAATATAGCAGCGGCTCGACGCGCTTCCCGCATGGCGTCGCGGTCACCCACGCCGCTTTGCTCAACAATCTCGCCGCGCATTCGCACGGCATGGAAGTGCGCGACAGCGACCGCTGCGTCTCGTGGCTGCCCTGGTATCACGACATGGGCCTCGTCGGCTGCCTGCTTTCGCCGGTCGCCAACCAGGTGTCGGTCGATTATCTGAAGACCGAGGATTTCGCACGCCGGCCGCTCGCCTGGCTCGACCTGATCAGCCGCAATAGCGGCACGACATTGAGCTATTCGCCGACCTTCGGTTACGACATCTGCGCACGCCGCGTGTCGAGCCAGACGCATGTCGCCGACCGTTTCGACCTGTCGCGCTGGCGCGTTGCGGGCAATGGTGCCGACATGATCCGCCCCGACGTGATGCAGAGCTTCGTCGATGCCTTTGCCGACGCCGGATTCAAGGCGAGCGCTTTCCTGCCGAGCTATGGTCTCGCAGAAGCGACGCTCGCGGTCAGCATCATGCCGCCGGGCGAGGGCATCGTCGTCGAACTGGTCGAGGAGACCGAGCTGTCGGGCGCCGCCAACGACGCCGGCCGCCCGACCCGTTACCGTGCGATCGTCAATTGCGGCCGCGCCGCACGCGACATGGTGATCGAGGTCCGTGACGAGGCGGGCAACAGCCTGCCCGACCAGACCGTCGGCAAGGTGTGGTGCAGCGGCCCGTCGCTGATGACCGGTTATTATCGCGACCCCGAAGCGACCGCCGCCTGCCTTGTCGATGGCTGGCTCGACACCGGCGATATGGGATATTTATCCCATGGTTACATATACATCGTTGGCCGTGCCAAGGACATGATCATCATCAACGGCAAGAATCACTGGCCGCAGGATATCGAATGGGCGGTGGAGCAATTGCCCGGCTTCAAATCGGGTGACATCGCCGCTTTCGCGATCACCGCGCCGGGCGGCGAGGAAACCCCCGCCGTGCTCGTCCAGTGCCGCACCAGCGACGACGCCGAGCGCGCGCTGCTGCGCGAGACGATCCGCGACCGCGTCCGCGCGATCACCGGGATGAACTGCCTGATCGAGCTGATCCCGCCGCGCACGCTGCCGCGTACCAGTTCGGGCAAACTCAGCCGGTCGAAGGCGCGGGCGCAATATCTGGCCGGGGAAATCCAGCCCTTTGCAATCGCGGCCTGATTTTCGTCCCTGACGGGGACCAAAAAAGCGATCAGCCGTTCGCGCATGGTTACGTTCGGGTAACCCGCTTTCGCTAGAACGGTCCTGTGACCAGGGTGGCGAATGATCCGATTCCGACCGACGATATTCCTGCGCGCGCGCTGCTCGGGCTGAACCGGCGCGACGAGGATATCGGCGATTTGCGGCACCTGCAGCTCGCGCCGTTGCGCGGCCAAGGAAAATTGCGCCTCGTCATGGGGCTCGGCATGACGATCGTCGCCGTATTGACGATGGTAAGCGCGGTCCCAATGGCGGTCGTCGGCGGCTGGGCGATCGCGACGATCCTGTTCAGCCTCTGGTCCTGGCAGGTCGTCTCCCGCCTGCCGCTAGGCGAAATCCACCACACGGGCGCCGCCGAGTTCAACCTTTGCAACCGGCACGCCATCTATTCGGCCGTCGTCTGGGCAGCGCCCTTCTGGCTCCAGGGCCTCCACCCCTCGCTCGATCACCTGCTGTCGATGTGGACCGTAGCGCTGCTGATGATGCTAACGCTGGCGATCGTCGCGCACACGCTGCCGATGGCATGCCTGCTCTTCATCATGCCGGTCAGCCTGTCGGCGGCCGGGGCGCTGGTCTTCGCCGGCGCGCCGGCGCACGCAGGGGTCGCGATCGCCGCCGGCGCGATGCTCACCGGCTTCTGCATTCGATTCGGGCAAAGCCACATCCGCTTTCGCCGCGCCGAAGCGGTACTGCACGAAAAGACCGAGACGGTCAGCCTGCTGCTGCGCGAATTCGAGGAAACCTCCGCCGACTGGCTGTGGCAGACCGACAACAGTCGCCGCCTCGTCCATGTCTCGCCGCGCCTCGCCTTCGCGATCGGAGCGCCCGCCGACCAACTCGAAGGCCTGCCGCTGCTTCAGGCGCTGTCGGGCGATGCGTGGGAGACCGGGAACTTCCCCAAGAGCCTGCACGACATGGCCGAGCGGATGAAGCGGCGCGAGAGTTTTTCGAACCTGATCGTCCCCGTCACCATCGACGGCGCGCCGCGCTGGTGGGAATTGTCGGCGTCACCGCGCCTCGACGAAGCGGGCAAGTTCCTGGGCTTTCGCGGGGTCGGATCGGACGTCACCGAACAGCGCGCCTCGGCCGAACAGATCGCCAAGATGGCGCGCTTCGACAACCTCACCGGCTTGCCGAACCGACTCAGCCTCAACGAGGATCTCGAGCGCGCGCTGAACCATGCGATCGATGCCAAGACGCGCTGCGCGATGCTGATGCTCGACCTCGACCGCTTCAAGGCGGTCAACGATACGCTCGGCCACCCCGTCGGCGACAAATTGCTGGCGCAGGTCGCAGCGCGGCTGAAGGGCATGATGGACCGCGGCATGACCTGCGGCCGGCTGGGCGGCGACGAATTCGCCATCATCCTCCACCATGTGCCGACCGCGAGCGATGCCGAAGCACTGGGCCAGCGCATCATCGCGGCGCTCAGCCGCCCCTATGTGGTCGACAATCACCAGTTGTTCGTCGGTGCCAGCATCGGCTTCGCGGTCGGGCCGCAGGACGGCGCTACGGTCGAGACGCTGACCCGCAACGCCGACCTGGCGCTCTACAAGTCCAAGGACAAGGGCGGCAACGTCGTCGCCGCCTATGTCGCCTCGCTCCACGCCCAGGCCGAGGAACGGCGCGTGATGGAACAGGAATTGCGCGGCGCGCTCGAACGGCGCGAGTTCGAACTTTATTACCAGCCGGTCGTCACCGCCGAGGACGGCATGCTGAACGGCTTCGAAGCGCTGATTCGCTGGAACAACCAGAAGCTCGGCAATGTTTCGCCCGGCCGCTTCATTCCGCTCGCCGAGGACAGCCGCCTGATCTCACCGATCGGCGAATGGGTGCTGCGTACCGCGTGTCACGAAGCGATGCGCTGGCCGTCGAACCTCAAGGTTGCGGTCAACGTGTCGGCCGAACAGCTGACCGACCCCGCCTTCGCTTCGGTCGTCGTCTCGGCACTCGCGCAAAGCGGCCTGCCGCCGCAACGGCTGGAGATCGAGGTCACCGAAAGCGTGTTCCTGCGCGACGGCGGCGGCGCCGCGCAATTGCTCGACCAGCTGATCGGACTCGGCATCCGCCTCAGCCTCGACGATTTCGGTACCGGCTATTCGTCGCTCGGCTATCTGCGCAAGACCCAATTTTCGACGATCAAAGTCGATCGCAGCTTCGTCGTTGGCGCCGCCAAGGGCATCACCGAATCGATCGCGATCATCCGCGCCGTCGTCGCGCTCGCTGACAGCCTCGGCATGTCGACGACGGCGGAGGGTGCGGAGACTGAACTAGAGGTTGAAACGATTCGCGCGCTCGGCTGCCGCAACATCCAGGGCTATTATTACGGCCGCCCGATGCCGGCGACCGATGTCCTGACGCTGTTCCGTCCGGCCGCCAGCCAGGCCAGCGCCGCCGCCTGACGCGGCGAGCCGAGCGAGTCCGGCGACGAATCGAACGGCCTTTCAAAAGGTTCCCCGGTTCACCCCGCGTCCGATGCAGTTCGTCGCGCGGCGGGTGGTTTGCGGCGAAAGCCGTGGCAGAGACGCTCCAACGCTTGAACACAAGCCAAACGGGGGTCGCTTTCCATGTCAGCCAGCCGCTTTTCAGCAGCCATTGTCGCATGCCTGATGATGCTTGCCGCCGCCCTGACCAGCACCCCCGCCGCCGCCGCCAACTACCTCCAGTGCGTTCCGTTCGCCCGCGCCGAATCGGGCGTCGATATCCGCGGCAACGCCGGCACCTGGTGGGCGCAGGCTGCGGGCCAGTATGACCGCGGCGACGAACCGCGCGAAGGCGCGGTCATGGCGTTCGCCGGCACGCGCGGCATGCCGATCGGCCATGTCGCCGTCGTGAAGAAGATCGTCGGCGACCGCGAAATCCTGATCGACCATGCCAATTGGTCGCCGATCAACGGCCGCCGCGGCCAGATCGAACGCAACGTGCGCGTCGTCGACGTGAGCAGCGCCGGCGACTGGAGCATGGTCCGCGTGTGGTACGCCCCGATCGGCGACCTCGGCCTGCGCGCCAACCCGGTGCAGGGCTTCATCTATCCCGGCCAGGGCGCCGCGCCGCGCAAGGCGCCGAGCTTCGACGCTCCGGTGTGGGCCAGCAACGACTGGACCCCGGGCAACGGCCTCGCAATGGTCGCCGCGTCGCTCGGCCAATAAAGCCCCGCCACCGCTACAAACGAAAAAGCCCCGGCTCGCGCCGGGGCTTTTTTGGTTGTAGCGGACGCCAGGTGGCCGGCGCGTCTCAGTCCTCGGACGGGGCGTCGTCCGCCTTGTCGGCGACGACATCCTCGAACCAGGCTTCGACCTCGCCCAACAGCTTGATCGTCATCGGCTGGCCGAAACGGTCCTTCGACTTGCCCGCGGCGACGCGGATCCAGCCTTCGGAGATCGAATATTCCTCGACGTCGGTGCGCTCCTTGCCCTTGAAGCGGATGCCGATGCCGCGTTGCAGCACCTCCATGTCGAAATGGGGCGAGCGCGGGTTGGTCGACATATGGTCGGGCGGCGTATCGGTCATAAAGCAATTCCCATAAAAAGATGGCGCGGCCCTAGCGGGGCCGCGCCATCATCGTCAATCGGGAAGGCGTTTCGGCGCCGCGTCAGAAGTCGCCCTTCAGCGTCACGAAGAACTGCTGCGGCGCTCCCGCGAGCAGGGTCTGGCTGTCGCCGCGGTTGGCGAAGCCGTTGGTGCCGATCGTCGAGACATAAGCCTTGTCGAACAGGTTGGTGGCATTGGCCTGGATCGTCAGGCCGCCGAGCATTCCATCGGTGAAGTGATAGCCGATGCTGGCGTCGACGATCACGAACCCGCCCACAGCGGCGTCATTCTCGAACGAATAATAGCGCTTCGACGTGTAGTTGGCGCCGACCCGGGCGAAGATATTGCCATTGTCCCACGTGATCTCGCCCTTGGCGAGATGGCGGGGCGAATTGACCACCGTCTTGCCCGCGGTCGCCGCGATCACGACATTCGCGGCGTTGACGACATCATCCTGATATTCGGAGTCGTTATAGGCGTAGGAACCGAAGAGCGAGAGGTCGGGGGTGACCCGGAAGGTCCCCGCCGCCTCGATGCCCCATGACCGCACGTCGCCGACATTCTGCAGGATCGCCGGATTGCCCTGGATGCCCGAACCATTGGCGAAAGCGATGATGCGATCCTTGAAGTCGACATAATAGCCCGCGACGACGCCCTGGAAGACGGGCGACTTGGTGCGGAAGCCGAGTTCATAGGTGGTCGAGGTTTCGGGTTTCAGGTCGAGCGCGTCGAAGCCCGCCTGCGTCGTCGCGAAAGGCCCGCCCGTCGCCGAGCTTTCGAAGGCGCGCATATTCTGCGTGTAGCTCGCGAACAGCTCGTTATCGTCGTTCAGGCGGAACAGCACACCCGCCTGCGGCAGGAACCAGTCCTTCGCCACCGTGCGCCCCGAGGCGAGCCCGCCGCTCACCACCGGGCTAGCCTCGTTGGTGACCTTGAGTCCCTTCCAGCCCGCATTGATCTGGACCTGCCCGAGGTCGAGGATGTCCTGGACGTGATATTGCAGCGTTTCGGTCTTGAAATCGAATTCCCACTGGGTCGCGAGCGGATCCTTGGGGAATTTCAGGCTGCCGCGGCTCGGCGCCCCGGTGGTGTTGGCGAGGCCATAGAAGCGCCGCGCCTGGTTGAAATCATTGTCCTCGTACCACAGGCCGAGATCGAGCGTATTGGCACCGATCTTGAACTCGCTCGACGCGACGACACCATAGCGCTCGATCGCATATTCGGTGGTACGGATCGTCATCGGCGCGCCGCCCGGCGTGGTCACATAGGGGGTGAACCACAGGCCGCGGCCGCGATTGCTGTGATAATAGCCGGTCGCCTTCAGCGTCCAGTTGTCGGTGACCGGCACGTCGCCGCCGATCCCCGCGAGCCAGTCCTTGCGCAGCCCCGATGCGTCATAATAGGCATCGTCGACGGTCAGGATCGGCGCCGGGAAGGCCTCGCCAGCGCCCGGATAGGGCGCGGTATAGGTCGCACCCAGCGGCAGGCTGCCGTTGGCGACACCGGCGTTGAACGCTGCGCGCGTGACCTGGTTCTGATAGACTTGCGCGACGCGGACCGCGAGGTCCCAGTCCTTGGCATAATTGTCCCAGTCATAGCCGAGACGGCCGATCATTTCGGCGCTGAGGTCCTGATAGTCGTTTTCGGCGCGGTCCGAATAATTGACGAAGCCGAACAGCTTGCCGTCGCCGACCGGCTGGACGAGGCGCGCATTGACCTGATGCTGGCGCTGGACGCCGTCGCCCTTCCACTTGTCGGCATCCTGCCAGGCATAGCTGACCGCGAGCATCGGGCCGCCGGACATGATTTCGCCGCTGTCGAGGCGGACGAAGCCGCGCTTCGTATCCTCGCTGCCATAGGTGCCCGAAAATTCGACCCCCATGTCGGCCTTGGGATCGCGCGAGAAGAATTCGATCGTGCCCCCGAGGTTGCTCGAAGAAGCGGCGGCGAGCGCGCCCGCGCCCTGCGCGACCTCGACCCGGCCGACATTCTCGCTGATCAGCGCGCGGCTGATATGCAGACCGTTATGGTTGCCATAGCTCATGTCGCCGAGCGGAATGCCGTCGAGCGTGAAGCCGAGCTGGTTCTGGCTGAAACCGCGGATCGAGATGCGCGACGACCATTCATAGGCGCCGAAGGCATCGGCCGACTGGAAATTCACGCCCGGCAGCTTGTCGATCGCCTTCAGCGGACTGATCCCCGCGACATCGAGCGCGATGTCCGCGGCACCCAGTTCCTGCACCTGGCGCGCCTGGCCGGTGCCGAGTACGACGATCTCTTCGGCCGGACCGGCATCGACGGCAGCGCCGTCCGCCGCGTCGGCGGCATAGGCCGGCGTCGCCGCGAGCATGGCGATCAGCGCGGCGCCCGCGCGCAAGCGGCGGCTCATAATCTGGTTCATCGATAGTCCCCTCTGCCCGCGCCGAAATGGCGCCGGGATGCGCCGCGGCTTTAGGGAGGCGATATTGCGGCGCAGCGGCACAGGCATGACCCGGCGATGACAGGATGACGACGAGGACTGTCATCTTCGCACCTCCGCTTGCGAGCGGCGGCAAAGCTTGGCATGAGCACGTCCGGGTCGCGTATCGGGGAATGAACCATGACGATACGCCGGGCGGGTTTCGCCCTTAGCGCCGCGATGCTCGCGGCATCGACCCTGCCGGCCTTCGCGGTCGAACTGCCCCCCTGCCCCGCCGACAACGGCGGCCCGTGCGACGAGGCGGCGAACACGCTGGTTGCCGACGTGATCGCCCGGTTCGAAAAGGCAAATGGCGAGGAGCAGGTTCAGGCCGCGCTCGCGCTCGTCGACCTCGTCGCCCAATATCGCAACCGCTTATCGGAGCGGAACGCGTTCAGCGCCGACACGGGGCTGTGGATCTATTTTCGCGACGACCGCGACCCCGGTGATGCCGATTACCAGCGGGTGACGAACAAGATGCGCGGCTATGCCACCCGGGCAGCCGCCGCCAAGGACGTCGAGAGCGAGCTATTCTTCCTCGACTGGATGAGCCTCGGCCTGTCTTATGAGGAGCGGCTGGCGCACGCGCGGTTGATCCATCGCCGTGCCGCCGAACATGGCCTGCTGACCACATCCCCGGCCCGCAGCGCCCGCGTCAGCCTCGAAATCTATGGTCGCGAACTGCTCGAACAGGGCCGCTATGCCGAGGTCGCGCGCGCGCTCGACGACACCTATGCCGAGCTCGAGGCGGCGGGGATGACGGTCGACAATTGGGAACTGCAACTGCGCTATGCCGAGGCCCTGAATTTGGTGCGCCGCGACGAGGAGTCCGATCGCGCTTTCGACGCGCTGCTCGTCATGCTGGCCGGTCCCGAATATAACGACTATCAGCGCCAGTTCGCGAACAACCAGATCAGCTATTACCGCAATATAGCGGGCCGCTTCGCCGCCGCCGAGGGGCCGGGGCGCATCGCCGCGACCGAGGGCGAACGGCTGCAGGGCCGCGAAGACATCGGCACCCAGAAATCGCGCTATAATTTCGCGCTCGCACTGCTCGGGCAGGGCAAGGCCGAAGAATCCCTGCCCTATTTCGAGGAGGCGTTGCCGATCCAACTCGCGGCCGAACGCGGCGGCGGCTGGTACGACGCCAAGACCGATACGATCATCCTGCTCACCACCCTCGCCCGCGCGCGCGCGCAGGTGAAGGGGCGCGAGGCCGACGGGCTGACGGCGGCGATCGACGCCGCCGACCGGCTTCGTCAGCGGCGCGAGGCCGGGCTGGCCACCGACGACGCCAATCCTGCCGTGGCGGCGCTGGCGAAAGCGGTCGCGCGCGGAACCCGCCGCAACCCGCAATCGGGCGCCTTCGACATGGTGATGTTCGCCGGCTGGGCCGCGCGCAATCAGGATAGCGCCATGGATCAGGCCTTTCTCGCGGCGCAGGACCTGACGCTCACCGATGCCGGCGACGCGATCAACCAGGCCGCCGCGCGCAATCTGGCCGGCACCGGCTCCCTCGGCGAACTGGTTCGCCAGCGACAGGACACCGCGCAGGCGGTGGTGTCGCTGAACCAGCGCTATCGCGACATGGCGCTCGGCAAGGACGAGGCCAAGGCAGGAGCGCTCCGCTCCGAACTCGATGCGGCGGCAGCGCGGCTCGCGCCGCTCGACGCGCGCATCGCCGCCGAGTTTCCCGACTATGCGACGCTGGTCACCCCCAAGGCAATCGACGTTGCGGCGGTGCAGGCATTGCTTGAGCCCGACGAGGCGGTGCTGATGCTGCTGCCGTCGGAGGGGCATCATTATGCTTTCGCAATTTCGAAGCAGGGCGCGCGGTGGCACCGCTTCGACGACGGCGCGGCGCCCGTTGCCGCCGACGTCGCGCGGCTCAAATGCCGGATCGACGAGAATACCTGCTCGCTGCCCGACTATGACGCGCTGGTCGCCGCCGAGGACAAGGGCGGCCCCAGCCCGATCGACAAACGCTATCCGCGCTACGACCGTGCGGCGGCCTGGCGCCTCTACCAGCGCCTGATCGCTCCGGTCGCGGCCGCGCTGCCCGAAGGCGGACGCATCTACACCGTCGCGAGCGGGCCGGTGGCGGGGCTGCCGCTCGCTGCGCTGGTCGCGAGCGAGCCGGAGGGCGAGGCCGAAAGCGGCGCCGAGGCCGACCTTGCCGCGACCGACTGGCTCGCCAAACATTATCGCTTCGTCACCCTGCCCTCGGTCAGCGCGCTCGCGCTCGCCTCGCGCGAAAGCGGCGCGCTGCCCGCTTCGCGCCGTCCCGACCTGGTCGCCTATGGCGCGCCGACCCTCGTCGGCAACGGCAAGGCCGGCGCGCGGGGCGCCGACGGGACGCTGCGCAAGCGTGGCGGCGTCGGGGTGCGCGGCGGCGGGCTGACGCTGGCGAGCGGCGACAAGACGATGGCGTCGGTCGACAAGCTCCGCAAACTCGACCCGCTGCCCGGCACCGTCACCGAACTGACCAGGCTGTCGGCGGCGATCGCACGCGGTGGCGGCGTCCGCCTCGGCCGCGACGCGACCGAGACGGCGGTCAAGGCCGACCGCGAACTGCCCCGCGCGATCGCGGTCGTGTTCGCGACGCACGGGCTGCTCCCCGGCGAAATGGGCACCGGGTCCGAGCCCGGTCTCGTCCTCACCCCGCCGGGCAAGGCGAGCGCGACCGACGACGGCCTGCTCACCGCCAGCGAGGCGGCGGCGCTGTCGCTGTCGGCGCGCTGGGTCGTGCTGTCGGCGTGCAACACCGCGACCCCCGGGGTGGAGGCGGGCGCCAGCGGCGAATCGCTGTCGAGCCTTGCGCGCAGCTTCCTCTATGCGGGGGCGGGCAATCTGCTGGCGAGCCACTGGCGCGTCGCGGACGACGCCACCGCGGCACTGACCGTCGAAGCGCTCGCGAACAAGGACGCGACCCCGGCGACCGCGCTCGCGCTGGCGATGGAGGCGGTGCGCACCGGCAAGCGCGCCGACGGGTCGGTGGTCGAGGGATGGCAGCCGCACTGGGCGCATCCGGCGAGCTGGGCGCCCTTTACGCTGGTGACCAACCGCGATCGCTAGGCCGCGGAATGGCCGTCAGGCGCGCGCGGTGCGACGCTGCACTGTGTCGAGCCGCTCGGCGGCGGGATAAAGATCGGCCTCCTCGCGCTCGATCCGCATTCCGATCGCGTCGAGTATCGCCTCGGTTTCGCGGCAGAAACCCGGCCAGTCGCCGGCGACATTCTCCGCCGTCCAGCGCGCGTCATAGGCCATGAACTCTTCGGCCAGATGCCCCGTCTCGTGGACGAATTCGCCCGCCAGCCGTTTCAGGGCGGCATCGCCGCTCGCCAGGAGCCGCGGATAGAGGACCCAGTCCTCGCATTTCAGGTGACGCACCAGCGTGTCGCGAAACATGCCGCGCACCGCGGCGAGTTCGGTCGGGCGCGGCGGCTGCGGCGCGGCGGCGATATCCATCAGGAAGCGCGAAAGGGTGGCGAGGGCCGCATGTTCGGCGCGCAGTCGCCGCATTTCATGGACCATATGCATAGGGCCGCCCAGTTTCGAGTGGTCCCTCGCAGCCCGTCCTAGGTCTTGCCCGTGAAAAGAGGGTTAAGCGGCCTTTGCCATTAGGGCCGGCATGGGTGTTTGCCGACCGGTTTTGCGTCGAAAATCATTGCCAAACTGGCAGCGCCTGCCCGATCGACGGCGAGACCGGGCGCCTCGTCTTCGCCTTCGATCTCCTCAAACAGGAGGGCAAGTCGCTCGCGAAGCTCGAACGCAAGGGCTGGGTTTCGCGCACTCCCGGTTGCCGGACGATCAGTTGTTGTTGCACTCGCCGCCGGTGCAGTTATCGGGGTCGCCGCTGGCCGAAAGCGCGAGCGCCCCGCCCACCACGACAAGCACGCCGACCACGACCAGCGCCGTCGTCGTGCCGCCCGACAGATTGTTGCGGTTTTTGTCCGCTGGCCGCCCGCCGGGGGTGTAGCGCGCCGGGGTCAGCCGCAGCCCCGCGAGCGAAAGCTGCGGTGCGGAATCATCGCCGCGAAAGCCGAACTCCAGCCCCTCGCCGATCCGCCAGTTGGGACTGCGAAGGTCGCTGCCGCCGCTATGCTGCATCGGCGCGATGGTCAGGCCGGCGCGGATCATCGGCTTCTCGCGTCCACTTCCGCCCAGCGAGATGCGGATGCGCGCGCCCGCAAAGCCACCCATTTCAACCGGGCCGATTCCATTCATGTGCGGCGCGGGGCCGACCGTCTGGGCATGCAGCGGAGCGGCGCAGCTTGCCGCGAGCGCGATGATCCATATCGATGTTTTCATGGCGACTCCTCCCGCGCCGAATGTGCTGCCCGTTTGTGGCGGAAAGATGGACCGTCAGCCGCCGCGGCTCTTCATCAGCGGCTGGATTCGCGTCCCGAACGCTTCGACCCCCTCCAGAAAATCGTCGAAGGTCAGCAGCACCCCGCCGGTGTTCGGCACTTCGGCCATCTCGTCGAGCATGCGCGCGACGCTGGCATAGCTGCCGACGAGCGTCCCCATATTGATGTTCACCGCCCCTTCGGGCGCCGCGAGCTGGCGGACGTTGGTCGTGCTGTTGTGCTTGTCGGCGCCGCCCTGATCGATCAGCCACGAGATCGCATCGACATCGACCCCGTCGTTATACGACTTCCACTTCGCCATCGCTTCCTCATCGGTCTCGGCGGCGATAATCATCACCAGCACGAACACCGACACGTCGCGCCCGGTCTCCGCGGTCGCGACCGCGAGCCGCTCGTTGTTCGATGCGAAGGCGGTCGGGGTGTTCACCCCCTTGCCGAGGCAAAAGGCGTAATCCGCCCATTGCGCCGAGAAGGCGAGCCCCTCGTCCGACGAGCCGGCGCAGATGATCTTCATGTCGCCTTCGGGCGTGGGGCGGACGAGACAATCGTCCATCTGGTAATAGTCGCCCTTGAAATCGCTCCGCCCCGTTTCCCATAATTCGCGCAGGATGCGGGCATATTCGTCGAGCATCTGGTAGCGGTTGCGAAAATGCTCGTCGCCCGGCCACAGCCCCATCTGGCTATATTCGGGGCGCTGCCAGCCGGTGATCAGATTGAGCCCGAAGCGGCCATGGCTGATGCTGTCGATCGTGTTGCACATCCGCGCCGCGAAGGCGGGCGGGATGACGAGCGTCGGGCAGGTCGCATAGATCTTGATCTTCTCGGTCACCGCGGCGAGCCCCGCCATCAGCGTGAAGCTTTCCAGCCCATATTCCCAGAATTCGGTCTTGCCGCCGAAGCCGCGCAGCTTGATCATCGACAGCAGAAAATCGAGCCCGTGCCGCTCGGCGGCCTGCGCGATCGCCTTGTTGAGGTCGAAGCTCGGCATATATTGCGGCGCGTTTTCGCTGATCAGCCAGCCATTGTTGTTGATGGGAACAAAGACGCCGACTTGCATGGCTTATCTCCTGAGGAAATCGAGGACGACGCGGTTGAAACTCTCGGGATCGGTGACGTTGCAGGCGTGGCCGCCCCAATCGAAGATGTGCGTTTCGGCCCAGCCGACCGGCGCCGCGACATCGAGCGCGCTGGCGAGCGGCACGAGCATATCGTCGCGCGTCGCGATAACGAGCCATGCCGGCGTCGCGGTCATGTCGATCAGAGCGGGCGAATAGGCGCGCACTGCCGCGATGCGTTTTTCGACCGTCGCGGCGCCGGGAAAATGCGCGAGCTGCCGTTCGGCCTCGGCGACCAGTTCGGCATCATGCGCCGAAATCCAGTCGGGCGGATAGAGGAACAGCGGCTGGGCATGGAGGAAGGCGGCGGGGCCGCTACCCCGCAGCAGGTTGAGCCGGACGTCGAAGCAGCGCGCGGTATGCGGGTCGAGCGTGCGCCAGCCGTTGACGACAACGAGCCGGTCGATCCGCGTCGTCATGATCGCCAGTTCGATCCCGAGCATGCCACCAAGCGCGTGGCCGATGAAGCTCGCCTCCCCGATATCCAGCGCGTCCATCAACGCGATCACATCGGCCGCCATGTCGTCGACCGACGTCGTGGGCGGCAAATCGCGACGGCTGCGCCCCGTCCCGCGATGATCGTAGAGCAGGACGCGGTAATCCGCCGCGAGTGCGGCGAGGTTGGGCGTCCAATAGCTGGCCGATCCGCCCAGCCCCGGCGACAGGATCAGCGGCGGCGCATCCTCCGGCCCGTGGAGTTCATAATAGAGGCCCGCCGCCTCAGCCAATGTGCGCGACGCTCGCGATCTCGACGAGGCAGTCGGCCTTCACCAGCTCGGCCTTGATGCAGTAGCGCGCAGGCTTGGCGCCCGGGAAATAGTCGGCATAGACCGCATTGAACGCCGCATAATCGGCAAAGTCCTTGAGGAAGATATGGTTCATCGCGACATCCTCGAGCGTCGCGCCCGCGGCCTCGAGGGTAATCCGGATGACATCGAGGATATGCCGCGTCTGCGCCGCCGCGTCGCCGATATGGAGCACCACCCCGCCCTCGCCGAGCGCCAGCACGCCCGACACATAGACGGTGTTCCCGGCCTTCGCGCCGGCCGAATAGGGCGCGATCGGGGTCGGGAATTGCGGCGGGTTGATCGGTTCGAACGGCACTATTCATCTCCCTGGGGTTGCTGGCCGATGCTGCCGCAGAAATCGGCGACATTGCTCACCCAGCCAAAGAATTTTTCGACATTATAGACGGTCGCGTCGCGCACATAATCGGGACCCAGATGATGCGTCGCATCCTCCAGCATCACCGAAAAATATTCGAGGTGGAACGCATCGCGCAGCGTCGATTCGACGCAGACATTGCTGGCAATCCCGACGAAGACGATCGTGCGGATGCCGCGCGACCGCAGGGTGCTGTCGAGCTGTGAGTTGAAGAAGGCCGAATAGCGCGTCTTGTGTAGCCGGATGTCGCCCGGCTGCGGCGCAAGCGCCTCCACCAGCTCATAATCCCACCCGCCGCGCGCCAGAAGCTGCCCCTGCAATTCGGGCCGCGCGCGCATCGTCTTCAGCGCATTCGACTTGTGCCAGTTCGGCGACCCCGGCCCGCCCGCCTCGACATAGTCGGCGTCCCAGCCATTTTGCAGATAGATCACCGGCATGCCCGCGCCGCGCGCGACGCCCAGCACCTGCACGATCCGCCCGATCACTCCCGCAGCGCCCGAAATGTCGAAACCGGCAAGATCGACATAGCCGCCCTTCGACGCATAGGCATTTTGCATGTCGATCACGACGACGGCGGTGGTCGCCGGATCGACGATCAGCGGCTCGGGCCGCGCGGGCAGGATCAGCTTCGCTCCGTCGCCGGGTGCCGTATCGACCGCAATCGCCATGGGGTCCCCTTCAAGCCAGGGAGGCAGCTTCCCCGAAAGCGGCAGGCGATGCAAGCCGCCGCCGCCCAAAAGAAAACCGGCGGCCTTTTGAGGGGCCGCCGGTTCGAATTTTACGCCATTTCTTTCTTGCGCGAGGCCTTTTTGCGCTCGTGCGGGTCGAGCAGGCCTTTGCGCAGGCGGATGTTCTTCGGGGTCACTTCGACCATTTCGTCGTCGTCGATATAGGCGATCGCCTGTTCGAGCGTCATGCGTTTCGGCGGGGTCAGGCGGATCGCGTCGTCCTTGCCCGTCGAGCGGAAGTTCGTGAGCTGCTTCGACTTCATCGGGTTGACCTCGAGATCGTCGGGCTTGGCATTTTCGCCGATGATCATGCCCTCATAGAGCGCCTCGCCGGGCGAGACGAAGAGGATGCCGCGCTCTTCGAGCGGGCCGAGGGCGTAGGCGACGGCGTCGCCATTGCCGTTCGAGATCAGCACGCCGTTCTGGCGGCCGGCGATATTGCCCTTGTACGGGCCATATTTCTCGAACAACCGGTTCATGATCCCGGTGCCGCGCGTATCGGACAGGAATTCGCCATGATAGCCGATCAGACCGCGCGACGGGCCCGAGAAGGTGATGCGCGTCTTGCCGCCGCCCGAGGGGCGCATGTCGGTGAGGTCGGCCTTGCGGACCTGCATCTTCTCGACGACCGTGCCCGAATGCTCGTCGTCGACGTCGATGACGACGGTTTCATAGGGTTCGGTGCGCTTGCCGGCCTCGTCCTCGCCATAGAGGACGCGCGGGCGGCTGATGCCGAGTTCGAAGCCTTCGCGGCGCATCGTTTCGATGAGCACGCCGAGCTGGAGTTCGCCGCGGCCCGCGACTTCGAAGCTGTCCTTGTCGGCGCTTTCGGTGATGCGGATCGCAACATTGGTTTCGGCTTCGCGGAACAGGCGGTCGCGGATCATGCGGCTCGTGACCTTGCTACCCTCGCGGCCCGCCATCGGCGAATCGTTCACCGCAAAGCGCATCGACAGCGTCGGCGGATCGATCGGCTGCGCGGCGATCGGTTCGCTGACGCTGGTGTCGGCGATGGTGTTGGCGACGGTCGCCTGCGAAAGCCCGGCGATCGCGACGATGTCGCCCGCGCGCGCTTCCTCGACGGGAACGCGCTCCAGACCGCGGAAGGCGAGCAGCTTCGACGCGCGGCCGGTTTCGATCACCTTACCGTCCATGTCGATCGCGTGGATCGGCTGGTTGACCTTGACGGTGCCCGACTGGACGCGGCCGGTCAGGATGCGGCCGATGAAGTTATCGCGGTCGAGCAGCGTGGCGAGGAAGGTGAAGGGACCGTCTTCGGGCAGGCCCGGGGTCGGGACGTGGCTGACGATCGTCTTGAACAAAGGCTCGAGCGTGCCCTCGCGCGCGTCGGGGCTGTCCGACGCGAAACCGCCGCGGCCCGAGGCGTAGAGGATCGGGAAGTCGAGCTGTTCGTCATTGGCTTCGAGCGTCAGGAACAGTTCGAACACCTCGTCGAGCACTTCGGCGGCGCGCGCGTCGCTGCGGTCGATCTTGTTGACGACGACGATCGGCTTGAGGCCGAGCGCGAGCGCCTTGCCGGTGACGAACTTGGTCTGCGGCATCGGGCCTTCGGCGGCATCGACGAGCAGGATGACGCCGTCGACCATCGAGAGGATACGCTCGACCTCGCCGCCGAAGTCGGCGTGGCCCGGGGTGTCGACGATGTTGATGCGCGTCAGGTCGGCGCCTTCGCCCCATTCGACGCTGGTGCACTTCGCGAGAATGGTGATCCCGCGTTCCTTTTCGAGATCGTTCGAGTCCATCGCGCGCTCTTCGACGCGCTGGTTATCGCGGAAGGTGCCCGACTGACGGAAGAGCTGGTCGACGAGGGTGGTTTTGCCGTGATCGACGTGCGCGATGATGGCGATATTGCGCAAAGACATGCGGAAAGGCCTTGATTGTGAGGGAGCGGCAGTGGCTGCCGCGATCGGCGCGCGCCTAGCAGAAGCCTTGTTGCAGCGCAACGAAATTGCCGAAGTTGGCGAAGGTGTTGCGAAGCGTGGGGCGCGCCGAAGAAGTTTCAATTATTATTGAAACTTCAGAAATTCGCGCTATACGAGTCGCGTGGATCCCTCCTCCGCCCCCGACTCTCCATCGCCGCCGTTTCGGCTCTCCCCGCTAGCGCAGGCTTTTGTCCTGCATTTCGGCGAGATGGGGAGCCGCTGGGGGATCAACCGCACCGTCGGACAGATTTATGCGATGCTGTTCCTCGCCGACGGTCCGCGCCACGCCGAGGAGATCAGCGAGGCGCTGGGGCTGTCGCGCGGCAGCGTCTCGATGGGGCTGAAAGAACTCGCAAGCTGGCGGCTGGTGCAATTGAAGCACCTGCCCGGCGACCGGCGCGACTATTATGCGACCCCGCGCGACGTGTGGGCGATCTTCCGCACCCTCGTCGAGGAGCGCAAGAAACGCGAGATCGACCCGACGCTGACGACGCTGCGCGCGCTGCTGATGGAGCCCGCGACCGACCCCGCCGACCGCTTCGCGCAGGAACGCATCGCGGCGATGCACGAACAGATCGAGCTGCTCACCGACTGGTATGCCGAGATGGAGCGGCTCGACACCGAACGGCTGCTCCAGCTTTTGCGGCTCGGCGAGCGTGTGGTAAAAGCGCTCGAGTTCAAGGACCGCATGCTTGGCCGCGGGAAGGGTGTCTCGACTTCGCTCGACACAAACGGGGGGTAGCAGACGACGATGGACGCACTTGACCCGCTGATCCTCGCGCGCATCCAGTTCGCGGCGAACATCAGTTTCCATATCCTGTTTCCGACGATCACCATCGCATTGGGCTGGGCGCTGCTCGGCTTCAAACTCGCGTACAACCGCACCGGCAACGCGGCGTGGATGGACGCGTACCGCCTGTGGGTGAAGGTCTTCGCGCTGAGTTTCGCGATGGGGGTCGTCTCGGGCATCACGATGAGCTTCCAGTTCGGCACCAACTGGCCGGGCTATATGGAAAAGGTCGGCAATGTCGCGGGGCCGTTGCTCGCTTATGAGGTGCTGACCGCCTTTTTCCTCGAGGCGGTGTTCCTGGGGATCATGCTGTTCGGGTTCAGCCGCGTGCCGAACTGGGTGCACACGCTCGCCACATGCCTGGTCGCGGGCGGCACGACGCTGTCGGCCTTCTGGATCATCGCGCTCAACAGCTGGATGCAGACCCCGGTCGGCTATGAGATCCGCGATGGCGTCGTCCATGCGACCGACTGGTGGGCGATCGTCTTCAACCCGTCGATGCCGTACCGCCTGATGCACATGCTGCTCGCCTCGGCACTCACCGTATCCTTCCTGATCGCGGGTATGTCGGCGTGGCGCTGGCTGCGCGACGGCGGCGGCGAAGGGGTGCGGCGCACGCTGAAAGCCTCCCTCTATGCCGCCGCACTGCTGATCCCGGTGCAGATTTTCGTCGGCGACATGCACGGGCTCAACACGCTCGAACATCAGCCGCAAAAGATCGCGGCGATGGAGGCCAATTGGGAGACGCGCAGCCATGTCCCGCTCGTGCTGTTCGCGATCCCCGACGAGAAAGCGCGCACCAACCATCTGGAAGTCGCCGTGCCGTCGGGCGCCAGCCTGATCCTGAAGCATGAGGCCGCAGGCGTCGTTCCGGGACTCAACGATTATGAAGGCAACCATCCGCCGGTCGCGCCCTTGTTCTGGGGATTCCGGATCATGGTCGGGCTGGGGGTGCTGATGCTGGCGATCTCGTGGTTCGGCGCGTGGAATATCTGGCGGCGCGGGGTCGACAGATTGCCGCGCTGGTACGCGCGCGCGCTCGTCGCGATGACCTTTGCCGGCTGGGTCGCGACGCTCGCGGGCTGGTATGTCACCGAGATCGGACGCCAGCCCTGGCTGGTCACCGGCATCCTGCGCACCAAGGACGCGGTCGGGCCGGTCGGCAGCGCGATGGTCGCGGGGTCGCTGACACTCTATCTTGCGGTCTATGTCGTGCTGCTGACCGCCTATATCGCGGTGCTCTACCGCCTCGCGCGGCTCGGCAAGGCGGCGCCCGACGCGAAGCCGATGTTCCCGATCCCCGGTGCCGCCCCCGGCCCCGCCGAACCGCTAGAAGAGGGAGTGACGCCATGACGCCGTTCATCGACCCCTGGTGGCTGCCGGTGATCTTTGCGGGCCTCATGGGCCTGTCGATCCTGCTTTATGTCATCCTCGACGGTTATGACCTCGGCGTCGGCATGCTGACGCGGCTGGAGAAGGACGCGAACCGCGACCTGATGGTGGCGTCGATCGGGCCGTTCTGGGATGCGAACGAGACCTGGCTGGTGCTCGGCATCGGGTTGCTGCTCGTCGCCTTTCCGGTCGCGCACGGGTTGATCCTGACCCAGCTTTATCTGCCGGTCGTGCTGATGCTGGTTGCGCTGATCCTGCGCGGGGTGAGCTTCGAATTCCGCGCCAAGGCGCCGCCCGAGCAGAAGCATCGCTGGGACGCCGCCTTTTTCTATGGCTCTTTGCTCACCGCGCTGTGCCAGGGCTATATGCTCGGCGCCTATGTGCTGGGGTTCGACCAGAGCCTGTCGTCGGTATTGTTCTGCCTGCTCGCGGCGCTCGGGCTGGTCGCGGGATACCTGTTCGTCGGCGCCTGCTGGCTGGTCTACAAGGTCGAGGGCGATTTGCAGAAGCGCGCGGTGCGCTGGGCCGAGGTGACTTTGTGGCTGACCGCGCTGGCGATGGCGATCATCTCGATCGCAACGCCGCTCTTGTCGGAGCGCATCTTCGAACGCTGGTTCCGCCTGCCCGAGATCATCGCGCTGCTGCCGATCCCGATCGCCGCCGCGACGCTGTTCGCCGGGCTCGCGATCTTCCTGCGCCGGCCACTGCGCGAAAAGGACGAATTGTCATGGGTGCCGCTGGCGACCGCGGGCATCTTGTTCGCGCTCGGCTTCGTCGGCATCGCCTACAGCTTCTACCCCTATCTGATCGCCGACCGGCTCGACATCTGGCAGGCGGCGGCGTCGCCCGAATCGCTGAGCATCATCCTGATCGGCGCGCTGTTCGTGCTGCCGGTGATTTTGGGATATTCGATCCTGTCGCACTGGATCTTTCGCGGGAAAGCGACGCATTTGAGTTATGAGTGAGGGGTGGGCGGGCTGTCCGCTTTCATCCGGCACAGGCTGCGTTCGGGGTTCCGGCGCCGCGCTCAGACGTCCAGATTGCTGACGCGCTTCAATTCCGACCGCAGGCGTTGCTCGTCGAAGGCATGCTGCTCGAACGGGCCACCGCGCTCCACCCAGAACAGGAACAGATGCGCCGACCATTGGTTGGGATTGGGCGTCATGCGACCGTGGCGCAGGTCGATGCCGCGATAGAGTACGGCGTCGCCGGGCTGCATCTCGACCGCGGTAAAGGGTTCGTCACCGAAATCGTCGACGCACGGCCCCTCGCCCTTCACCGGCACCGACCCGACCTCCAGCGGCCATGGCACGCCGTCGCTGTAAACGAGCGTCAGCGACACGCTGTGCTCGCACGAGGGGCGATCCGAATGGACCCGGCAGATGTCGTCCTTTCCATAGATGCGGAAATAGTCGTAGCTGGGCAGCAGGTCCGCCCCGGTCAGTTCGCTGACGATCGGCGTGAGGCCCCACAAAAAGGTCGTCAGCGGCCGGTAGAAATGGCCGGAGATGTCGATCGTCTGCTTTTTGGAGAGCGGGTGCGGCTTGGCAAAGGTGTCGAAACTCTTGCCCGCGGCCGACAGGTCGAGCTCAATCTGCCGGAACAGGTTCGCGGCGACCTCCGGCGGGATCAGGCCCCGGATCGTCGCATAGCCATCGTCTTTATAATTGCCTTCGATTCGCATGCGCCGACTTACCGCGCCTTGGCCGCCTGCCGAAGCCCGATTTTTGCGACGCGCTATTTGGCCGTTTGCCGCCGTTCGTCATCCCGGATCAAGTCCGGGGTGACGGGCGGGGTGGAACGGTCAGAGTCTGGCACGGCGACGACGCCGCGTGATAGTCGGCGCCCCAGCGGCGATAGCCGGCGGTGTCGATGTGGAAGCGGGTGACCGCGTAGATGCCGAGCCCGACATCGAACCGCGCGCCGGTGCGGGTGTGGAGCGGGCAGAGGCGCGCGATCAGATCGTCGCGCGACAGCGGCGCGACCGGTTCGAGGTCGAGCGCCGCGAAGCGGAGGTGGCGGCTCGCCTTCGCGCCCTTGAAACAGCTGTTGGCGACGGGGTCGCGATAACCCGACACGATACGCACCGGCCCGGTGACCGGGACCAGCTCATCGCGGATATAGCGCAAGGTCGGCACCATCGCGGGCCAAAGCACGCGCGGCGGGACGGCGAAGGGCTGGCCCGCCTTGCAGCGGCGCCAGCGCGCGTCGCTGCGCAATATGTCGGCGAGCGGCAGGACGTCGCCGACGCCCCGGCTTTTCAGATAGGTCTCGATTCCCACGACATCATCCTTCGCGGCGCCGAGGCGCCAGGCGGCGAAGAGATCGGCGTCCTTTTGCGGCGCGACGCCGATGATCGGGGCGACCGAGCGGGTGAGCAGCGCCCAGCCGGCGGCCGCGGCGACGATCAACAGCAGCGCGGCGACCAGCGCGCGCCTCACAGCATCGCGACCAGTCGCTCGACCTCCTGCCCCGCAGCCCGCGCGGCGCGGACGAGGTTCGCCTGGAAATCGCCGCCGCTTGTGTCATTGGCATCGTCGGTGACCGCCTTGATCGCGGCCCAGGGCTTGGCGAGGCGCGCCGCGACCTGTGCGACCGCGCCGACCTCCATGTCGACGAGCGTCGCGCCGAGATTGGCCTTCAAATCTGCGGCGGCGTCGGGGCAGGCGACGAAGCTGTCGCCGCTGGCGATGCGCGCATGCGGCAGGCCGAGGCCGGGGTCGGCCATCGCGGCGAAATGCGCTTCGCCCGCTTCGCCCATCGGCCAGTCGCCGGCGCGGTAGCGGCGGAAAAGCCCGGGTTCGTTCGCGCCATAATCATGCTGCACCGCCTCGGCGAGCCAATAAGCGCGGCCGGGTTCGGCGCCGAGCGCGCCGCAGGTGCCCGACATCAGGAGGATGTCAGCGTCGGTCGCGAAGAGGCCGGCGGCGAGCGCGGCGTTGACCTTGCCTAGGCCGCAGGTGGCGATGGTGACATTGTGGCCGTGGGCGGTGAGGCGGCGGACGGGAAAAATGCCATGGATCGGGGTGCTGGTGCCGGGGAAGAGGGCGTCGGCTTCTTCGGGGAGGGCGGCGAGGATGAGGAGGTTCATGGGGCGGGTTTAGCTAAGTTCGCGGCCAAGCCAATCCTCCCTGTGGCGAAGCCATGGGGAGGTGGCGGCGCGGGGCGCTGACGGAGGGGCCGACGCCTTCAAAGGCTGGCGCAAGGCCGCAGCCCCTCCACCACCTTCGGTGGTCCCCCTCCCCATCGCTTCGCGACAGGGAGGATCGTGGCTTGCCAACCTCGCCCTCTCCCGCCATCGCGGCCCCCATGTTTTCCCGCATCTTCCCCGACCGCTTCGTGCCCTTGCTCCTCGCGACGATCCTGCTTGCCAGCCTGCTGCCGGTGCGCGGCGCGGCGGTGCCCGTGGCGCAGGGCGTTTCGACCGCGGCGATCGTCTTTCTATTCTTTTTGAACGGCGTCCGCCTGCCGCGCGACGAGGTGCTGCACGGCATCCGCAACTGGAAATTGCAGGGCGGCGCGCTCGCTTTCTGTTTCGGGATCATGGCGATGTTCGGACTCACCGCGCAGGCGGCGACCGCATCTTTCCTGCCCGCGACGCTGGCGCTCGGTTTCCTGTTCCTCGGCATTCTCCCTTCGACCGTCCAGTCGGCGACCGCCGCGAGTTCGATGGCGGGGGGCAATGTCGCGGCGAGCGTCGTCGCGGCGGCGCTGCTCAACCTGATCGGGGTCGTCGCCTCGCCCTTGCTGTTCGCGGGCCTCGCCGGGAGCGCGGGGGAGATTCATGGCGAAGCGGTGCTGCGGATCGTCGCGATATTGCTGCTGCCCTTCATCGTGGGGCAGTTGGTGCAGCGCTGGCTGCGGCCGTGGGTTCTCGCGCACAAGGGGCTGGCGACGGTCATGGACCGGACCGCAATCGCGATCGCGGTCTATGTCGCCTTTTCGGCCGCGGTCGTCGCGGGCATCTGGAGCCTGCTCGACGCGCGCGAGATCGCCATCGTGTTCGGCGTCGTCGGGGTGCTGCTGGCGCTGGCGTTCAGCGGGGCGTGGGGGTTCGGCGCGCTGCTCAAGCTGGCGCGCCCCGACCGGATCACCCTGCTGTTTTCGGGGGCGCAAAAGAGCATCGCGGTCGGCGCGCCGCTCGCCGCGACGCTGTTTCCGCCCGCGGTCGCGGGCATGGTGCTCGTGCCGATCCTTGTCTATCATATGGCGCAGCTGATCCTGTCGGCCTGGCTGGCGCCGGTGCTGGGCAGGGCGAATCAAGTGTGATGCTTGAATAACACAGTGCCGCGTGCCATATAGGAAAGCGGTACGGGGGCCCGAAAGGAAGACGAATGAGCGAGCAGACCGCAACCGCGACGGCAACCGACGAACTAAAGCTGACCCCGCCCGATCCGGTGCCCGTGGTGTCGCCCGAAAAGGCCGCGGGGCTGGTGTCGCTGTCGACCGAGCAGAAATCGAAGCTCGAGGAACGCGTCGACGGCTTCATAGACGACCTCGTCGCGCAGGACGAGAACAGCCCCGAATTCGGCCAGCGGATCGACCAGATCACCAACATGGGCCGCAAGGAAATGCTGGAGGCGGCGAACCAGTCGAACCGCTTCCTCGACCGGCCGGTGAAGGCGATGGACCGCGACAGCGACATCGGCATGAACCTGATCGAGCTGCGCAACACCGTCGAGCGGCTCGACCCATCGGCGAACGGCAAATTGCTGTCGAAGCGCGGGTTTCTCGACAAGATTTTCGGGAGCAGCGTCACCAATTATTTCGCGCAATATCGCAGCGCCCAGTCGCATATCTCGGGCGTGCTGAACGCCTTGTCGAACGGCAAGGACGAGCTGTTGATGGACAATGCTGCGATCGACGTCGAGCGCCGCAAGCTGTGGGAGGCGATGGGCAAGCTCGAGCAGATGATCCACATCGCCGGCACCCTCGACGTGCGGCTGGAGGCCAAGGCCGAGGAACTCGACGGCACCAATCCCGCGAAAGCCAAGGTGCTGCGCGAAAATGCGCTCTTCTATGCGCGGCAGCGGACGCAGGATCTGCTCACGCAAATGGCGGTGACGGTGCAGGGTTACCTCGCGCTCGACCTCGTGAAGAAGAACAATATCGAGCTGGTGAAGGGGGTCGACCGCGCAAGCACGACCACCGTCGGCGCGCTCAAGACCGCGATCACCGTCGCGCAGGCGATGACCAACCAGAAGCTGGTGCTCGAACAGATCACGGCGCTGAACACCACCACCGCGAACATCATCGACGGCACGTCGAAGATGCTGAAGGACAACACCGCGCGCATCCACGAGCAGGCGGCGTCGAGCACGATCCCGATGGAGACGCTGAGCCGTGCCTTCCAGAACATCTATGACACGATGGATGCGATCGACACCTTCAAGCTCAAGGCGCTCGACAGCATGAAGACCACGGTCCAGTCGCTCGAGGGCGAGGTCGCCAAGTCGAAGGGCTATATCGCGCGCGCCGAGGGTGCGAGCCAGGCGCAGGCGAGCGTCGGCGGCGCCGACAGCCCGCTCGCCTCGCTCGAAGCGTGACCGGGGCAACGATGGCGATGAGCGAAGTCGACAAGATCAGCGCGCTCGGCAACGCCGCGATCGAGCGGTCGCGCGAACGGCGGCGGCCGATCGGGACCAAAAGCGTCGCGCTGCGCCGCCAGCATCTGTACAAGAAGCTGGGCCGGATGCTCGTCGCCGCCGGCGTCGTGTTGCTCGGTGCGGCGGTGTTCGGGTTGCTGATCCAGCCGCTCGGCTTCGTCGGCCTGCTCGCGCTCACCGTGTTGCTGATCGGGGTCGCGGTGCTGTTCGGGCGATCGCCCTTCCCCGAGCCGCGCCAGGCCGACCTGCCCAAGACCGATTTGAAGCAGCTCGCGGGGCGTACCGAAATCTGGCTGGAGGCGCAGCGTCCGGCGCTGCCTGCCCCGGCGCGGACGCTGGTCGACGGCATCGGGGTCCAGCTCGACCTGCTCGCGCCGCAGCTCCAGACGCTCGATGCGTCGAGCCCCGCCGCGTCGAACATCCGCAAGCTCGTCGGCGAGGATCTGCCCGAGCTGGTCGCCGGCTATCAGCGCATCCCCGCGGGGCTGCGCACCGAGGCGCATGCCGGGCGTACCCCCGACGAGACGCTGCTCGGCGGATTGAAGACGCTGGAGAGCGAGATCGGCCATGCCGCACGCAGCCTGGCGGCGGGCGAACTCGACAAGCTGGCGACGCGCGAACGCTATCTGCAGCTGAAATATCAGGGTGTCGGCGACGAGGACGGACCCCCGACCCTCTGAAATTCCAGGCGGCTTACTGGCGGTTAACGCCCTGACTCTATAGCATCGGCTTTCCGGAACCGGGTTTCGGGAGGCATAGTTGGACGAAATCAAAGACGGACCGCGAACGCGCGATGATGCGGGGACAAGGGGCAGCCGGGGCCGTGCCGCGCTGATCCTGTTCGCGCTGGTCTTCGCCGCAAGCCTGTTCGGCATCTACACGCGCCCGATCGGTTTCCTTGCCAATTTGTGGCCGGCCAATGCGATCATGCTCGCCTTCCTGCTCCGTGTCCCGGCGGGCCGGACATGGCAGGGCTGGCTTGCGGGCGCCGTCGCCTATCTTGCGGCAGACCTGCTGACCGGGGCCAGCCTGCCCAAGGCGCTGCTGCTCAACAGCGCGAACCTGGCGGGCATCGCGACCGCCGCCGCCATTTATGCGCGCCGACCCGCCGACATGATCCGGCTGCGGCAGCCCGCGTCGATGCTGTTCCTCGTCCTGACGGTCGCCGCGGGGGCGGCCGTGGCCGGCGTGATCGGAGCGGTCGCCAACCCCTGGCTGTTCGGGCGGCAGCTGTTGTCGGGATGGTCCTTCTGGTTCGCGACCGAGTTCGTCAACTATGTGACGATCCTGCCGCTGCTGCTGGCCGCACCGTCTTTCGGCGCGCTGCCCGGCGCCATGCGCGAGGGACTGCGCGCGCTGCCGACGGCGCGCATCCTTCCGATCGTCGCGCTGGCGCTGTCCTGCTTGCTCGCGGCGATCGTCGGCGGCCCCGGCGCGATCGCCTTTCCTGTTCCGGCGCTGCTGTGGTGCGGTTTGACCTATCGCGTCTTCACCGTCGCCATCCTGACCCTCTTGTACGGCAATTGGGCGCTGATCGTGCTCGCCTCGCGGACCGGCGTCGATGCGGAAATGATGATGATCTCGATCCGACTCGGCGCCGCGCTGGTCGCAATCGCGCCGGTCACCGTCGCCTGCATCGCCGAAAACCGCAACGAGTTGCTCGGCCGGCTGCGCCCTATCGCCGCGCATGACCATCTGACCGGAACCCGTGCCCGCGGCGCCTTTCTGGACGATGTGCAGGCTTCGCTGGCGAATGCGCGCGCACCCGCCGCGATCCTGATGATCGACATCGATCATTTCAAGGCGATCAACGACAATCACGGCCATGCCGCCGGCGACCGGTTGCTGCAGTCCTTTGCCGGGCGCGTTCGGTCCTGCCTGCGCGACGGCGACCATTTCGGCCGGATGGGGGGCGAGGAGTTCGCCATATTCCTGCCCGCGACGAACCGGGCCGTGGCGAGCCGGATCGCCGCCGGCATCCTCGGCGCGCTGCGTGACGATCCGTTCGAGGTGGACGACGATCGCGCGATCACCCTGACCGCCAGCATCGGGATCGCCCTGATCGACGGATCGTCGCCCCCGGCACCGGAGTCGTTGTTCGCCGCCGCCGATGAGGCCCTTTACCGGGCGAAAGGTGCCGGGCGGGACCGGGTCGAAGTCGCGCGGCACGACCCCGTCGCGCTGGCCGGCTGACCCGCGCCCGCACGCGCGCATCGCTTGCCAAGCGCGAGTGCCGGCGCCACAAGGTCCCGGATGTTCGACCAGTTTTTCGCTTCCGAAAATGTGATCTTCAGCGCCGCGCTGTTATTGATGTTGCTGATCGGCGCGGTGCAGGCGCTGGGCCTCGTCGGCGATGTCGAGGGCGCGCATGTCGGCGACCATGACGGCGACGCCGGCGCGGCCGAGGCGCTGCTCGCCTGGGCCGGGATCGGGCGCGTTCCCTTTCTGATGTGGCTGGTCGTCTTCCTCGCGCTGTTCGGGACGCTAGGGCTGGGGTTCCAGCAACTGCTGACGGCGCTGACCGGCGGCCCCGCGACCAGCCTGTTGGCGGCGCCGGTGGCCGCGGTCGCCGCGCTCCCGCCGACGGGCGCCGCGGCGCGGGTGATCGCGCGCGTCTTCCCGGGCATCGAGACCACCGCGATCGATCGCGACGAATTGATCGGCACGCGCGCGACGATCACCGTCGGAACCGCATCGCCGGGAAATCCGGCGCCCGCCAAATGCACCGACCGTCACGGCCAGCCGCACCAGATCATGGTAGAGCCCGACAGCGCAGACCAGCGATTCCAGACCGGCGAGACGATCTTGCTGGTCAAGCGCGACGGCGAAATATTCAAAGGCTTTTCAAACGGCGATTTCTATTTACCCCGCCTCGACTGACCTTAAGATTGCCCCATGGCGCCCCCGATTCCGGGGGCCGAAAACAAGCTTTGGGGGCAGTAAAATTCCATGATGATTGAAATTGCGATCTACGCCGGCGTCGGGCTTGCGGTCCTGCTGATCCTGGGACTGATCATCACCCGGCTTTATCGCCGCGCGACGAAAGAAATAGCTTTTGTCCGCACCGGATTTCGCGGCGAACGCGTGATCATGAACGGCGGCGCGCTGGTGCTGCCGGTGCTCCACGAAACGATGCCGGTGAACATGAACACCGTGCGGCTCGCGGTCGAGCGCAAGAATGTCGACGCGCTGATCACGCTCGACCGGCTGCGCATCGACGTGAAGGCCGAATTTTACGTCCGCGTCCGGCCCGATGCCGGCGCGATCGGGATGGCGGCGCAGACCTTGGGCCTGCGCACGATGAACCCCGAGGCGCTCAAAGACCTGGTCGAGGGCAAGTTCGTCGACGCGCTGCGCTCGGTCGCGGCGGGCATGACGATGAACCAGCTGCACGAGCAGCGCGCCGATTTTGTGCAGAAGGTGCAGCAGGTCAGCTCGAACGATTTGTCGATGAACGGACTCGAACTCGAATCGGTGTCGCTGACCGGACTCGACCAGACGTCGATCGAGCATTTCAACGCCAATAATGCATTCGATGCCGAGGGCCTGACCAAGCTGACCGAGCAGATCGAGCTGCGCAAGAAGGCGCGCAACGACATCGAACAGGATACGCGCGTCCAGATCGAGACCAAGAACCTCGAGGCCGACAAGCGCAGCTTCGAGATCAGCCGCGACAATGAATTCGCGCGGCTGGAACAGGAGCGCGAGGTCGAGATGCGCCGCGCCGTCCAGGCCGCCGAGATCGCGCGCGAACAGGCGCAGCGCAACCAGGAGGCCGAGGGCGCCCGCATCCAGGCCAAGCAGCTGGTCGACGCCAAGCAGATCGAGGCCGATCGCGCGATCGAGGAAGCGCGCATCGCGCAGGAGCAGGCGGTCGAGCTGGCGCGGCAGGAACAGCAGATCCTGATCCAGAACAAGAGCCGCGAGGAAAGCCAGGCGCGCGGCGAGGCGGACGAGGCGCGCGCCGTCGCGGTTGCCGCCGAGGAACAGGTAGCAACCGCGCGCGAGACCGAGATCGCCGAGCGTTCGAAGCGGATCGAGCTGATCGAGGCGGCGAAGGAAGCCGAGCGGCAGGCGATTTCGGTGAAGGTGCAGGCCGAGGCGGAGAAAGAGGCGGCGGCGAACCGCGCCTCGGCGCTGCGCTTCGAGGCCGAGGGCGAAGCCGACGCCGAGAAGTTGCGCGCCGAGGCGGCGCGCGTGCGCTTCGAGGTCGAGGCTGCGGGCCAGCGCGCGATCAACGAGGCGGCGAACATCTTGTCGTCGAACCAGATTTCGCTGCAAACCAAGATGGCGCTGCTAAAAGTGCTGCCCGAGGTGGTGCGCGAAGCCGCCAAGCCGATGGAGGCGATCGATTCGATCAAGATCGTCCAGGTCGACGGGATCACGCAGAATGGCGGCGGGAGCGGCGGATCGGGCGGCGGCACCGGCGACCATGGCGGTGGGGGCGGCGGCAACCTCGCCAGCAATGCGGTGTCGGCGGCGCTCGCCTATCGCGCGCAGGCGCCGGTGATCGACGGGCTGATGAAGGAACTCGGCTTCGACGGCGGCTCGCTCGACGCGCTGATCGGCGGCGCGACCGCCGAGGCCGGGTTGCCGGTCGCGACCCCCGCACCGCGCGCCGGCCGCAAGCCGCGCCCCGCCGCGCCCGAACCGGTCGAGGACGACGACGAAGCCTGAGTTTTCGGGTCTTTCCAATCCCCGCCGGCTGAAGGCCGCAGGGATTGGAATGGTTGGCGGACCGAAAGATCCTCCCCGTCGCGCAGCGATGGGGAGGAATTTCAGCCCGAAGCCTTCCCTAAGCCCCGCGCAGCCTTTGCGTCCCGCCGAACCACAAGAGCAGGATCAGCAGCAGCGGCGGTGCGAGGCCCCATTGCGCGGGGCCGGCGAGCGGCGCGAGCAGTGCGGTTCCCGAGAGGAGCCAGAAGGCCGCGAGCAGCGCCATCACCGCCAGTGCCTCATAGGCGAAGCTACGCCAGAAGCGGGCGCGGGCGCGGGCGTATGCGGCCTGTACGTCGATCGCGCGGTCGACCTGCACCGCGAAGGCGCGGTCGCCGGGGCGCGTCGGCGGCGCGAGCATCGCGGCCAGAAACGCATCGGGCATCGCATCCATGTCGTCCGACCCGGTCATCCCGCGCCTCCTTCGCCGATCAGTTTCTGCGCCTTGGCGCGGCCGCGCAAGACCAAAGATTTGAGCGTGCCGAGCGGCAAGCCCATGATCTCGGCGGCCTCGCCGTGCGACCAGCCATGGCCGAAGCAGAGGGTGAGCGCGGCGCGTTCCTGCGCCGACAAGCCCGCGAGCAGCCGGTCGGCGTCGATCGCGGCGTCGGTCGCGGGGTGCGGGTTGCTGCTGGTCGCAGCGTCCTCATCCCGCTTCGCGAGCGTTTCGCGCCGTTTCGCGGTGCGCCGCTGGTCGAGAAAGAGGCGCCAGCCGATCCCCATGATCCACGCCGCATAACTCCCCTGCCCGCGATAATCGCCCGCCCGGGTCCAGGCACGAACGAACGCCTCCTGCGCGAGGTCGTCGCCGTCGGCGTCACTGCCGGCCGCGCGCGACAGGAAGGCGCGCAGCCGCCCCTCGTGCCGCAGCACGAGGAGCTGGAAAGCGGCGCGGTCTCCCCCGGCAACGCGCTGGTTGAGCGCAATATCGGCATGGGCGTCCTCATCCCTGCGCAGCGGCCCGTTCCTCGGCAGCCGCGGCGCGCGCGAGGCGGCGGCGGACGAGCAGGGCAATGCCGACAAAGGCGGGGAAGAGCGCGGCGCCGGCCGAGATGCGGATCAGTTCCTCATGCCCCTGGATCAGCCCGAAGCCCGCCATGGCGAGGCCGATCGCGAGCAGGACAAGCGCATTGCGATCTTCGTTGCTGCCGGTGTTGGACGATGCAGCGGCGCCCAGCGCGCCGAGATGTTCATAGGGCTTGTTGAGCTTGTCGATCAGCGGCGCGACCGCGTCCGATTTCGCCTCGAGCGCGCGGCGGATCGAGCGATGGAGCATCCACGCATGGATGAGCCGCGCGAGCAGGAAAAAGCCGATGACGAACAGCGCGACCATCGTGATATTTTCCATCAGGCGGAAAAAACTGTCGCTGACCGCGACGAACTCGGTGGTCGGCGGCGGCGGCGGCATGAACGACGCGATGTCGCGCGGGTCGATATAGGAGGCGACCTCGGCGGGGCTGATCGATTGCGCGGGCATCGTGACGGGTGCGGCAACGGCGGCGGGCGGAACGGCCGGCGGGGCTGCGACAGCAGCGGCCTGGGTCGCGGCCAAAAGATGGAACATCGTCTTTCTCCCTGCATGCCCGAAGGCATGGTGAAACCACAGGCGGCGACCGCGAGCAAGGCCGCTGAGCCGGACCGCCCCGGGGAGAGCGGATGGCCGATCAGAAACCGCGCCGCGGTCGCCGCAAGGACCGGCTGTTGGGGCCGGTCAACTGCTAGACGGCACGAGCGTGCGCCGTGGATGCAGGGTTTGGAGAAAAATTGCTCGTCATTGCGAGGAGCCGGAGGCGACGAAGCAATCCAGAGTAGGCGTAAACCGCTCTGGATTGCTTCCCCCGGCATTCGCCGGGGTCGCAATGACGGCGTTTTTGGGCGTTAGGTCAGCCTTTCGTCCACCGCCCGCCGAGCGCGCGGAACAGATCGACCTGCGCGTCGGCGATCCTTGCATCCGCCAGCGCCAGCGCGCCTTCGGCCTCGGCGAAGGTGCGTTCGGCGTCGAGCGCTTCGAGCCCGTCGATCGCGCCTTCGCGTTGCTGCGCGCGGGTGATCTTGACCGCGATCCCGGCTTCGTCGCGCGCCGATTGCAACGCGGTGCGGCGGTCGAGCAGATGCGCGTAACCCGACAAGGCGGTCTCGGTCTCCTCGAGCGCGCGCAGCACGGTGCCGTCGAATTGTGCGAGCGAGGCCTGGGTATCAGCCTCGGCGCCGGCGATGCGGCCGCGGATCGCCTCCTGATTGCCGAAGCTCCAGTTGATCAGCGGGCCGAGCAGCCAGCGCAGCGGACCGCCGCCGAAGAGGTCGCCGAGGCCGCCGCTGGTCTGGCCGATCGAACCGCCGAGGGTGACCTTCGGATACAGATCGGCGGTCGCGACCCCGATGCGCGCAGTGGCGGCGGCAAGGCGGCGTTCGGCAGCGGCGATGTCGGGACGCCTTGCGAGCAGCGCGGCGCCGTCGCCGACCGGGATCGGCTGGTCGAGGCGGAGCGTCGTGGTGCGCGCGGCGGCGATCGGCGGCAGGTCGGCGGGGGTGCGGCCGGTGAGCGTCGCGAGGCGGAACAGCGCGGCGTCGCGCTCGGCGGCGATCGCCGGGATGTCGGCGCGGCGCTGGTCGCGCAAGGCGGCGACGCGCGCGGTGTCGAGGCGGGTCGTCAGCCCGACCTCGGCGCGGCGCGCGGTGAGCTTTACCGACTGGTCGAGCAAGGCGACGATGCGTTCGGCGACGCCGAGGCGTTCGGCGGAGGAGGCCGCATCGGCATAGGCGCGCGCGGTTTCGGCGACGACGGTGACGCGCACCGCATCGGCATCGGCTTCGGCCGCCGCGACGTCGCCGCGTGCCGCCTCGACCCCGCGGCTGACGCGGCCGAACAGGTCGACCTCATAACCGACGGTCAGCCCGGCATCGACCTGCCAGCCCTCGCGGTCGGCGCCCGCCGGAACCTGTCCGGCGCTGGCGCGGCCATAGGTGGCGCCGGCGCCGAGGTTGGTGCTCGGCAGGCGGTCGCCGCGCACTTCGCGCAAGCTGGCGCGCGCCTTGGCGATGCGCGCCACCGCGACGCGGACGTCGGTGTTGGCGGCGAGCGCGTCGGCGACGAGACTGTCGAGCACCGGGTCGTTGTAGAGCCGCCACCAGTCGGCGTCGGCGGGCGCGGTGCTGGTGACGCCGGCTTTCGTCGAGAGGAAGGGGCCGGACGCCGTCACGGGGGACGGGGGCGTGGCGAAGTCCGGCCCGACCGCGCAGGCTGCAAGGGTCAGCGCGGAGAGGGTGGAGAGCAGAAGGGTGCGCATGGGCTTTCTCCTTATTCGGCGGGCTGCAGGACGGGATCGGCAGGACCGCTGCGACCCCGGCGGGCGGCGAGGCGGTCGCCGAGCGTGCGGCAGACGACATAGAAGGCGGGCGTGTAGATCAGTCCGAAGAAGGTGACCCCGATCATCCCGTAGAAGACCGCGGTGCCGAGCGCCTGGCGGAGCTCGTAGCCGGGGCCCGAGGCCCAGACGAGCGGCGCCACGCCGAGGATGAAGGCGAAGCTGGTCATCAGGATCGGGCGGAGACGCGCGCGCGCCGCCGCGACCGCCGCCTCGACGATGCTCGCCCCGCGTTCCTCGGCCTGTTTGGCGAATTCGACGATGAGGATCGCGTTCTTCGCCGCGAGCGCGATCAGCACGATGAGTCCGATCTGGGTCAGGATATTGTTGTCGAGACCGCGCAGGTTCACCCCCGCCATCGCGGCGAGCAGGGTCATCGGCACGATCAGGATGATCGCGAGCGGCAGGGTCAGGCTTTCGAACTGCGCCGCGAGCACGAGGAAGACGAACACCACCGACAGCGCGAAGATCAGCGCGGCGACATTGCCCGCCGCTTTCTGCTGGAAGGCGAGGTCGGTCCATTCGGCCGAGAAGCCCGCGGGCAATTTCTCGGCGACCTTTTCCATCACCGAAATCGCCTGGCCGGTCGACGTACCCTGCGCGGTCTCGCCATCGACCTCGACCGCGGGGAAGAGGTTGTAGCGGGTGACGCGATAGGGGCCGGTCCGGTCGCTGAAGGTCGCGACCGCGCCGAGCGGTACCATATCGCCGCTGTTCGAGCGGGTCTTGAGCTGCGCGATGTCCGACGGATCGTCGCGCGCCGCGGCCTCGGCCTGCGCGGTGACGCGGAAGGTGCGCCCGAGCAGGTTGAAGTCGTTGACGTACGCCGAGCCGAGATAGACCTGCAGCGCCTCGAACACCCGCGCCGGCGGCACCCCGAGCATGTCGGACTTGGCGCGGTCGATGTCGGCGTACACGCGCGGTGTCGCGGTGTTGTAGAGGGTGAAGACGTTGGCGAGTTCGCCTTGCTTATGCGCTTCGCCGATCAGCTGGCCGCCCGCCTGTTCGAGCGCCTGATAGCCGGCGTCGCTGCGGTCCTGCACGATCATGCGGTAGCCGCCGCCATTGCCGATGCCTTGGATCACCGGCGGCGGGATGACGAACACGAAGGCGTCGTTCACGTCGGCAAGCGCCGCGCGCATATCATCCTCGATATTGCGTTCGGTGCGGTCAGTGCCCGCGCGCTCGGCGAAGGGCTTGAAGGTGACATAGGCGGCGCCGGCATTCGACGCCTGGGTGCCCGAGGCGCCGTCGAAGCCGGCGAACATCACCGCCGCCTCGGTGCCGGGCACCTCGAGCAGCTTTTTCACGACCTTCTTGAGCACCACATCGGTCTGCTGGATCGAGCTGCCCGGGGGGAGCTGGATCGCGGCGAGCGCATAGCCCTGGTCCTGCGCGGGGACGAAGCCCGCCGGCGTCGCCCAGAATATCCCGGCGGTCGCGGCGATCAGCGCGCCATAGGTGAGGAACGCCTTGCGCGGGGCGGCGACGACGCGGCGCACGGTCGCGGCATACCAGTCGCTCAGCCGGTCGAAACTGCGGTTGAAGCGGTCTCCCGCGAGCCAGGCGTAACGCCGCCATCCCGACGCGGGCGCTTCGGTGGCGCGCGGGCGGAGCAGCATGGCGGCGAGCGCGGGCGACAGGGTGAGCGAAAGGATCAGCGAGATCACGGTGGCGGTGGCGATCGTCACCGCGAACTGGCGATAGAATTCGCCGGTGATGCCGGTGAGGAAGGTCGTCGGCACGAACACCGCGCAGAGCACGAGCACAATCGCGACGAGCGCGCCCGACACCTCGTCCATCGAGGTGTGCGCGGCCTCGCGGGGGCTGAGGCCATGCTCCATATTGCGCTCGACATTTTCGACGACGACGATCGCGTCGTCGACGACGATCCCGATCGCGAGCACCAGCCCGAACATCGACAAAGTGTTGAGCGAATAGCCGAGCGCGGCGAGCACCGCGAAGGTGCCGATCAGCGACACGGGAATGGCGATGACCGGGATGATCGCGGCGCGCCAGCTTTGCAGGAAGACGAGGATGACGAGGACGACGAGGACCATCGCCTCGAGCAGCGTCTTTTGCACCGCGGTCATCGATTCGCTGATGAACTCGGTCGGGTTCCAGATGATCTTATACTCGAGCCCCTTCGGGAAGCTCTTCGACGCTTCGGCGAGCTCGGCCTTGATCCCTTCGGCGGCGGCGAGCGCGTTGGTGCCCGGCCGCTGGGTGACGCCCATGATGATCGAATCCTGGCCCGACAGATAGGCGTTCACGCCATAATCCTCGGCCCCCAGCTCGACACGCGCGACGTCGCTGAGCCGCGTGATCGCGCCGTCGGGCGCGGTGCGCACGATGATGTTCGCGAATTCGCCGGCGGTCTTGAAGCGGCCCTGCGTCTCGACGCTGAGCTGGTGCGCGGCGCCGGTGTCGAAGGGCGGCTGGCCGACGGTGCCGGCGGCGACCTGGACATTCTGCTCGCGCAGCGCGGTGACGATATCGCCCGCCGTCAGGTTCAGCGCAGCGGCGCGGCCGGGGTCGATCCACACGCGCATCGCATAGTCGCGCGCGCCGAAAACCTGGACGTCGCCGATGCCGTCGACGCGGGTCAGCCGGTCCTTGAGCTGGGTCAGCGCGTAATTGGAGACATAGCTGCGATCGAGCGAACCGTCGGGCGAGAGGACGTTGACCGCCATCAACCACGACGGCGAGGTCTTGCGCACGACGACGCCCTGCCGCCGCACTTCCTCAGGCAGGCTGGGATCGGCGAGCGCAACGCGGTTCTGAACGAGCACCTGCGCGGTATCGAGGTCGGTGCCGAGCTTGAAAGTGACGGTGATCGTCAGCCGACCGTCGCCGGTCGACTGCGACGACTGATAAAGCATGTTGTCGACGCCGTTAATCTGTTGCTCGATCGGCGCCGCGACGGTGTCGGCGACGGTCTCGGCCGAGGCGCCCGGATAATTGGCGCTGACCGTGACCGTCGGCGGGACCACGGCGGGGAATTGCGACACCGGCAGCCCGAAATAGGCGAAGGCGCCGACGATGGTGATGATGATCGCGATCACGCCCGCGAAGATCGGGCGGCGGATGAAGAAATGGCTGAGACGCATGGCGAGCCTCCTCGGCCCGAAGGGGGCCGGAAAAATGGTGCAATCGGATCGAGCGATGCCGCGCCGAACGGAGCCGGCGCGGGTCGCGGATTTAGGGCGCGAGCGTCGCTTGCGACGCAGCGGGCGACTGCCCCGCGCCGGCGGGCACGGCGAGAGCGGCCCTGGGCCGGATCACCGTCGGCTTCGCGGTCACCTTGGCGCCCGGCTGGGCGAACTGGATGCCCTGCACGATCACCCGGTCGTCGGCTTTCAGGCCCGAGCGGATGACGCGCAGCCCGGCGACGAGCGGGCCGGTCTCGACCAGCCGCGCTGCGACCGTCCCGTCCTTGCCGACGACGAACAGCTGCTTGCGCGCCTGATCGGTGCGCACCGCGGCGTCGGGAACGAGCAAGGCCGACACCGTGCCGCCCTGCGCGAGGCGCATATTGCCGAACATGCCGGGGGTCAGGAAATAGTCGGGATTGTCGATCACCGCCCGGACGCGCAGCGTGCCCGAATTGGCGTTGATCGCATTGTCGGCGAAATCGACGCGGCCCGTCCAGCGATAGTCGCTTTCATCCTGCAGGCGGATCTCGACCTGCTGCGCCGCGGCGCCGCCGGCCTGGCGCTCGCGTTGCGCTTTCAGGAACAACGCCTCCGAACTGTCGAAGTTGAAGTAGATCGGGTCGAGCGCGTTGATCGTCGTCAGCAGGCTGCCGCTGGGGCCTTCGCCCGCGGCGACGAGATTGCCGGCATCGACGCGGCGATCCGAAATCCGGCCGCCGATCGGGGCGCGCACCTGGGTGAATTCGACGTCGAGCGAGCGCGAGCGCACCCGGGCATCGGCCGCCGCGAGCGCCGCCGAAGCCGCGCGCACCTTGGCATTCAGCTGGTCGAGATCGCTCTGCGACACCGCCTCGTCGGCGATCAGGCGGTTGGCGCGGGCGAGGTTGACGCGCGCGAGTTCAAGGTCGCTGCGCGCGCTGGCCGCGTCGGCCCGTGCCTCGGCGAGCGCGGCGGCATAGGGCCGCGGGTCGATGGTGAAGAGCAGCTGGCCCTTGCGGACGATCGCGCCGTCGGTGAAGTGCACCGCGGTGACCTGGCCCGAGATGCGCGGGCGCACCTCGACCGAGCGGCTCGCCTCGAAGCGACCGACATAATCGTCCCATTCGGTGATTTCGCGGACCAAAGGCGCGGCGACGGTGACGATCGGCACCGGCGGCGCGGCGATCGCCTGACCGCCCCGCTGGCTGAGGCCGTAGCCGCCGGCGACGACGAGCGCGATCGGCAGACCGATCAGCGCTCCGCGACGCCAGCGGCTCGGTTTCTTGACCGTACCGGGGACGAGTTCGACCTCCNCTTTCGCGCGGTCGAAGGGGGAGAGCATGTTCATTTTTGTTACTTTCGGAAGAGGCGGGTGCTGAGCACATCGGCGACGCGGCGGCCGAGCAGGTCATAATGGTCGGTGGTGAAGCCGGCGGCGAGGAAGGCGTCGATCTGCACCGTCGTCACCGCATAACCATGGTGCCAGGTGAGCACCGCCATGCGGCGCAGCGCCTCGAGCCTCGGGTCGGCGAGGCGGCGGTTGTAGCTGTCGCCGAAAATCGCGCCGAGCAGCCGGCCGACCCGGCCGGGTTCGCGGAGGGACGATGGCCGGTCGTGGCGGGCAAGCATCACGACCGACCATTCCAGCGCCGAAAAGCCTGCGGGTTTGGCTTTCGGTGCCGATGGGGAGAGCGCGGCGACGCGCGAAGGGGCGAGGGCGAAGTCGAGCGCTTCGTTGACGGCAAGATAGGCCATGGCTGTTCCTCCTTGGATGGGGGTGCCGGGCGCAAGGGGGCTCAGGCCCCGGGACGCTTGCGCCCGGCGAGGGGAGATTTGGGATGAGCGAAAGGGTTCGTCCGCCGCGTCAAAGTCGGGGTCCGTCGCCTGTTCGCGAAATATCTGCTTGTTTTGCCCGGGTGGTCCCTAAGCGGTTCTACATGTCCTGGTGCGCATCGGCGTTCCCTTCGCGTCTTCGCAGCCGGCCGAACCGCCAAGCCACCTTCTGTACTGTCCGGTATATAACCTGAATCGGGACCGCGTCAAGAGTTTTATACCGCCCGGTACGAAATAATTTAATCTGGCGTTCGGGCGCGCACTTGTCAGGAACTGGGCCAGAGCGTCATGCTGGTATCGACCAGCCGTTCGAGCTCGGCGCGGGTCGCGCCGGCACCGGCCTGGACGGTGATGCCCTGGAGCAGCGCATAAAGGACACTGGTCAGCCCCTCGGCATCGACATGCGCGGGGATATCACCCTCGGCCTTGGCGCGTTCGAAGCGCTCGACGAGCAGCCGCTGCGACGAGGCGCGGCGGCGGACGACGTCGGCCTTGATCGACTCGGCCTCGGGGCTGCAGGCGAGCGACGAGATCAGCCCCATGCAGCCCTTGGGATCGCTGGCGCCGCCATGGATTTCGATCGCGCCGCGCAGATAATATTCGGCGACCTTGCGCGCGGTCGGCTGTTCGAGCGCGGTGCGGCCATATTCGAGCTTTTCCTGCTCGTAGAGATCCAACGCCTTGTGAAACAAAGCTTCCTTGTTACCGAAAGCGGCGTAGAGGCTGGGCTTGGTGATGCCCATCGCCTCGGTCAGGTCGGTCATCGACGCGCCGTCATAGCCCTTGGCCCAGAAGACGTGGAGCGCCGAGGCGAGCGCCTGGTCGACGCAGAATTCGCGCGGGCGGCCCTTGGGTGCGGAGATGACATCCTGTTCCATAACGGTCGGTATATAATATGCCCCCCGCGAAAGTCCAGAGGCGCCCCTAAAGCCCCTCGCCGCCGGTCCAATGCGCGTTGACCAGTCGCCGCGCGAGCGCGCTGACCTGGTTGCGGATGTCGGGCACCGCGACGACCTCCCACAAATCGCCGCGCGTCATCGGGCCGATCGCGAGGATATGCTCGGCGGGGCGCCCGTCGCGGCTCATGACATGGCCGTCGCGGTCGATGTCGAGCCCGAGGCGCAGCGCATCGGGGCGGATGAGGCCCTGTTTGAGCAGGCGGCGGACGAGCGGATCGGTGGCGCGGAGCAGGTCGCCCTGCGGTCCGGTGCAGTTGACGATCCGCGCGACATCGAGCCGCTGGGGGCGATCCTCGCCGCGCGGGCGCCAGTGCACCGCGACCCCGTCGAGCCCGGCGGCGACCTCCTCGATCTTGCCGGCGCGAAAGACGAGGCGGCGCTCGGCGATCAGCGCGTCGATGCGGTCGGCGACCGCGGGGGCGAGACGGTGGCGATGGACATCCCAGAAGGGGCGCAGGTGGCGCAGGAAGCGCGCGCGCTTGTCGGCATCGGCCGACGCCCACATCATTTGGGTGATCGGGCGGATCGAATCGACCGTCAGGCGCCAGTCGCCCTGCCCCGCCGCGGTGCGCGCCCAGCGCACCAGGTCGGACAGTTCGGGGGCGGGTTTGGCGAGCACCGGACGCACCGGCGCCAGCCCATCGACATGGCGATGCGGGCGCAGGCCGCGACGCGACATCGCGATGATCCGGCCTTCGAACCCGCTGGAGACGAGGCGCAGCACGACGTCGACCGCGGTCAGCCCGGTGCCGACGACCAGCACCGTCTGGTCGGGTTTCAGCCCCTCGCCGAGCGGCCCCGTCCACGGGTCGCCGACATAATGCAGCGGCGTCAGCCCGCCGCGCGCGATCGCCGGATGGTCGTGCGGCGGCAAATTGCCGATCGCCAGCGCGACCTTGTCGGCCTCGATCAGCCCGCCGTTGACGAGGCCGAGGGTGACCTTGCCACCATGTTCGGCGATGTCGAGCACCTCGTCGTCGATCAACTGGAGCCGGCGGCCATATTTCTCCATCGCCAGCCCGAGCGTTTCGCGCAGATATTGGCCGTAGGTCGCGCGGCTGACGAACGCCTTATCGCAGCCGAGCCCGCGCGCGGCGAGCCAGTCGCAGAAATGGCCGGGGCGATCGGCAAAGGCGCTCATGTTGCCGGCGCGGACGTTGAGCAGATGGTCGGCGTCGGGGCTGCTGTACGCGACCCCGGCGCCCATGCGCCGCCGGTCGCGCTCGATCAGCAGGACCTCGACGTCATCCTGTTCGAGCAGGTTGATCGCGAGCAGGGTGCCCGAAAAGCCGGCGCCGACGATCGCGACGCGCGTCGCGGTGCGAAAGCGTGGACGCGGCCCCAGGAGCATCGTGCCGTCGAACTTCACCGCGTCACCACGTCGCCCGACACGGTCACCCGTTCGAGCGCACGATATTCGGGCCAATAGTCGCCGACCGCATAATGCTGGGTCGAGCGATTGTCCCAGATGCCGATCGCGTTCGGGGTCCAGCGGAAACGGACCTGATATTCGGGCACCTTGATCCGGTCGAACAGCAATTTGAGCAGCGTGTCGCTCTCCTCCTCGGGCACATCGACGATGCGGCTGGTAAAGGTGTAGTTGACGTAGAGGATCTTCTCACCGGTTTCGGGGTGAGTGCGAACCACCGGGTGGCGCACCGGCGGGAAGTCGCGCGCGAGCTGGGCGCGCTTTTCCTCACTCACGCGCCCGCCGAAGCTGCGCACGATGTCATGCTCGGCCTCAAGCCCCTCGATGCGGTCCTTCACCGGCTGCGGCAACCCCGCATAGGCGGCGGCGGTGTCGGCCCACATCGTATCGCCGCCAAGCGGCGGCAGCACCCGCGCGCGCAGGATCGAGGCGATCGACGGCTGCTGGCGGAAGGTCACGTCGGTGTGCCATTTGTTATAGGCCTGGAAAGCGCCAAGCGTTTCGGCGGTGAGCTGTACCCCCTCGACGCCCTCGATGCGCAGGATTTCGGGATAGCCCTCAACATGCGGGATCACCGGATGGCCTTCGAGTTCGCCGAACAGCTGGCCGAGCCGGACATGGCTTTCGTGGCTGATGTCCTGGTCGCGGAAAAACACGACCTTGAAGCGCAGCCAGGCGGCGTGGAGCAGTTCAGCCTCGGCGTCGGTCAGCGGCCGGTCGAGGTCGAGCCCGGCGATTTCGGCGCCGAGCGTCGTCGTCGCGGGCGAGATCGCGATGCCCAGCGAGCGGGCCTGTTCGAAAAGGTCGGGGGTCTGCGGCAGCGTGGCCATGCACGATCCTCTCTTGTCCAATGGGCGGGATCGGTCGACTCGGCTTACGTCCCGAAGTCCGCCCAACATAATTCAACTTAATTAATTGACAAGGGTTGCGCGACAGCCCGCGCGAAAGCCACGACTGGCCGCAGAAAGCGCGGCGGGGATTTTGCAACGGCGCTTGGCGGGGGTTCGGGCGGGAGTGGCCATCAAATCCTCCCTGTGGCCGCAGGCCATGGGGAGGGGGACCGCCGCCGCAGGCGGTGGTGGAGGGGCCGAAAGGTTGCACGACGCCCGAAGGCGTCGGCCCCTCCGTCAGCGGCTTTGCCGCTGCCACCTCCCCATCGCTTCGCGACAGGGAGGAGTGTTATGTCCGCTTCTCACATCCCAAAACGGGCCCCGTCGGGCGATTTTAAACCTGCGCGCGCTCGACGATCGTCGCTTCGGCCCGCGGCACCGCGCGATAAGCATAGATCAACAGCCCGAGTGCGATCGGCGCGACACCGATCAGCGACAATATGCCCATGCGCAGGTCGCCGGCGATGACCGAAATCTGCCCGACCATATACGGGCCGAACGACAGGCCGACCAGCGTCGTGCCGAGGAAGAAGGCGGCGGTCGCGGTGCCGCGCATCCGCGGCAGCACCAGGTCCTGCGTCGTCGCCGCCGCCGCGCCGAGTGCGGTCGCGCCGAACGCCCCGGCGAGGAAATTCATCACATAGAACAGCGTCGGGTCGGGGGTCGTATAGCCGATCCAGATCGGGGCCACCGGCGCGACGACGCCGAACATGATCATCACGATGCGGCCCGCGGGGTTGCGCGCGCGCAGATAGTCGGCGATTCGTCCGCCGATGATCACCCCGACGAAACCGCTGATCGCCCCGTTCGCGCCCAGCCAGAAGGCGAGTTCCTTCTTGGGAATACCCAGCACCGTCTCGGCATAGGGCGCCGACCAGAAGGCGAGCGCATAGGCGGCGAGACTGACGAGGCCATAGCCGAGCGTGGTGCAGATGAAGGCGGGCGTCCCCCAGATCAGGCGGAAGGTCGCGGGATCGTGCGCGCGCAGCGTGCTGGCCCACGAAAAAACGGCATAATAGCCGAGCGCGACCGCCATCCATTGCGCTTCGTTCGCCGTGAGTTCGATCATCCACCAGGCAAAGGCGGACACGGCGATCGCGACCCCGATGTTGATCGCCAGCGCCGCCGGGCCGCGCTTCCACGCCCCCCACAGCGTCAGCGGCGGAACGATCATCGACAAATCCTTGCCGAACTCGCGGAAAGGGCTGGGCGAACTCGGGCTCGCCACCCCGTCCATCGCGCCGCGCACCGGCTCGCGAAGCGTCGCGACCCACAGCGCGACGATCAGGCCGGGGATGCCGACCGCGAGGAACGCCGCCTGCCAGCCGACCAGCCCCAGCGGGCCGCCCGCGGGATAGGCCCGGCCCCATGTCTCGACGATCAGCGCGCCGATAAACAGCGACACGCCGCCGCCGATGTACAGCCCCGACGAATAGATCGCGAGCGCGGTCGCCTTCTGCCGCTTCGGGAAATAGTCGGAGATCAGCGAGTAAGCGGTGGGGCTGGCGGTCGCTTCGCCGATGCCGACGCCCATGCGGGCGAGCGTCAGCGTCAGCTTGTTGTAGGCGAAGCCCGACAGCGCGGTCATCGCCGACCACAGGGTCAGGCCGATCGACAGCAATTTCACCCGGCTCCAATTGTCGGCGAGCCGGCCGAGCGGGATGCCGAACAGCGCGTAAAAGACCGCGAAGGCGGCGCCGCCAAGGAAGCCGAGGTCGCCATCGTCGAGGCCCAGGTCGGCCTTGACGTCGACCGCGAGGATGCTCAGGATCTGCCGGTCGATGAAGTTCAGGATATAGACGACGACGAGCACCGCCAGCACATACCAGCTATAGCCGGTGGCGCGCGGCTCGGCGGGAACCGGCGCGCCGGTCGTGTCGTTCTCGGCCATCTGGCAACCCTCTCCCTCACCCATTATCTGTTATGGCCCATGGCTAGCAGAGCCGAACGACGGCGCAAGTTGAAAGTCGGTTCAACTTTACAGGAAGGATCGGCGATATGCGCGATGATCGAGAAGTTACGGCCCCCGCGATCCTCTTCCTCTGCCTCGGCAACATTTGCCGCTCGCCGCTCGCCGAGGGTGCGGCGCGCGCCGCCTTCGCCGATGCGGGCATCGCCGCGACGCTCGATTCGGCGGGCACCGGCGACTGGCATGTCGGGCGCCCGCCCGACCCGCGCGCCTTGGCCGAAGCGCGGCGCCGCGGCGTCGACATCTCGGATCTGCGCGCCCGCCAGCTCGCGCCCGGCGACTTCACCCGCTTCGACCTGATCCTCGCCGCTGATGCCGAAAACCTGCGCGACGCCCGCGCCCTCGCGCCCGCCGATGCGACCGCGCGGCTGATGCTGATGCTCGACCTGGTGCGGGGCCGCGCCGGCGACAGCGTCACCGATCCCTATTATGGCGCGGACGACGGCTTTGCCGAAACCTGGGACGATGTCAGCGCGGTCGCGGCGGCACTCGTCGTCGATGCCACTGGATCGAGCGGATAGCGCGCGACGGGTTGATAGCGCGATCCGCCATGCCCCATCTCGCTTTCGTACAAGGTGACATGATCGAAAGCGAAAGTCTCGCTCGCGAGATCGCTGTGCAGCGCGAGGAAGGGGGCTACCGGCCCCGAACCGCGATTGAGCCGCGCCAGCGTGATATGCGGTACGAAGGCGCGTGTCTCGGGCGCGACGCCGACGCGCGCGAGCAGCTGGTCGACCTTGCGGTGCAGTGCCGCGATCGGCGCATGCGGTTCGACCCCGGCCCAGATCATGTGCGGGCGTCCGTGATGCTCGAACAAATCGACCCCCGCGATCCGGGCCAGGATGGCGGGGGCGTGCAGCGCACCGAGTGCGGCGGCGATATCTTCGGCGCGGTGATGGTCGACTTCGCCGATGAAGCGCAAAGTCAGGTGCAGCTGGTCGTCGACCTGCCAACGCGCGCCCGAAATGCCGTGCATCGCGGCGATCAGCGCGGTGCGGACGGCGTGCGGCGGGCGCAGCGCGACGAACAGGCGGTGGGTCGACATGGCGGACCCAGCATAAGCGCTTGCGGTGGCGCGCGGAAAGCCTCTTGTCCGGTTTCGCTTGAAAGCGCGGGAAAAAATAACGATATTGCGGCTATGGCCGGTATGGGCTGGCCAATGATGGAGTGAAAACAATGGCTAATTGGAACGACCCCAATATGGCGGCTTCCGGTTTTGGCGCCGCAGCGACTGCAACGGACCAGGCCGTCGATGCCGGCCTGCGGTCGTACATGCTGTCGGTTTACAACTATATGGCATCGGGCGTGCTGCTCACCGGCATCGTCGCCCTGCTCGCTTTCCAGTCAGGCTTCACCGCTTCGATGGTGACCAGTCCGCTGTGGTTCGTCGTCGCGCTGGCGCCGCTGGCCTTCGTGCTGGTGCTTAGCTTCGGCATCAACAAGCTGTCGACCGCTGCGATGCAAGGCCTTTTCTGGGCCTTTGCCGTGGTCATGGGCCTGTCGATGTCGACGATCTTCCTGCGCTTCGGCATGGGTTCGATTGCCCAGACCTTCTTCGCGACGGCCGCTGCCTTCGCGGGTCTCAGCCTCTATGGCTATACCACCAAGAAGGACCTGTCGGGCTTCGGCACCTTCCTGATCATGGGCGTCATCGGCATCATCGTCGCCATGCTGCTCAACGCCTTCATCTTCCAGTCGCCCGCGCTGATGCTGGCGATCAGCATCGTCGGCGTGCTCGTGTTCGCGGGCCTCACCGCCTATGACACGCAGAAGATCAAGAGCATGTATTTCTACGTCCGCGGGACGGACATGATGGGCAAGACCGTGATCATGGGGGCGCTGAACCTCTATCTCGACTTCGTCAACATGTTCACCTTCCTGCTCAACCTGCTGGGCAGCCGCGACTGAGCGGACGGATGAACAACTGATGCAAGGAGCCCGGCGGAGCGATTCGCCGGGCTCTTTCATTTGGGGAGGAGCGGGCGGAATGAAGGCGATATGGGCCGTCATCGGCTTGACCACGATGGCGGCAGCGACGCCGGCGACCGCAAGTGAAACGGACAAGTGCGTCATCCGACGCCCGGCGGACAGCGATCTCAAGGTCTATGCCGCCCACTATTTCCCAAAGGCCGATGCGGCGACGATCGACGCGCTGCTTGCCTGCCTTGGCGATCCTGACCCGGCGGTGCGTGACGGCTTTGCCTTCACCCTCTGGTCCGAAGGATTGCGCGGCAAACAGGTCGAGCCGGCGCTGATGCGCCACGCCAATGCGCGCCTGCAGGCGATGATGGCCGGACCCGGCGACGCGTCAGGCTTTCGCCGTCCCTTCGCTGCGCTGGCGCTGGCAGAGGTCGCCCGCGCCGACCGGATCGAGCCCTTTCTGACAGACGCCGAACTCCACGCGCTCGCGGAGGCGGGCGCCATCTATCTGCGCGGCGTCACCGACTATCGCGGCTTCACGGCGGGCGAGGGTTGGCGCCACGGCGTCGCGCACGGCGCCGACCTGATGCTTCAGCTGGCGCTCAACCCGCGCCTGTCGCGCGCCGATGCCGACCGGCTGCTCGCAGCGATCGCGGCGCAGGTCGCGCCCGCCGCATCGCCCTATTATGTCCATGGCGAACCGGGGCGTCTCGCCGGCCCGATCCTTTATCTCGCGCGGCGTTCCGATATCGATGATGCCGCCTGGGCGGCATGGTTCCAATCATTGCACCCCGACGCCAGCCCGCGCTGGCGGGACGCCTATGCCGGCGCCGCCGGTCTCGCGGCGATCCACAACAGCACCGCCTTTGCTTCGGCCATCTATGTCAGCGCCTCCGAATCGAAAGACCCGCAGATTCGCCGCCTCGCACCGCTGGCGGTCGAGCTGATCAGGGCGCTGCCCTAAGCCGGATTCGCCGCCTGCATCTCGGCGATCAGGCCATTGTCGATCACCTTGGCGCGCTTATACCCGTCGCGCTCGCGCAGGGTGGCGGCATAGGCCTCGAATGCCGGGCGGCTCGGGATCGTGCCGAACTGCAGCCCCCAGTCGATCTGGCTGCCGACATAGACGTCGGCGGCGGTGAATTTGTCACCCGCGACATACGTCTTGCCCGCGACCGCGCTTTCAAGCGCGTCGAGTGCATGCTCAAGCGTTCCGAAGCCCGCCGAGCGCTGCTGATCGGCGTCGGGTTCGATCCCGAAATGCTTCGCGGTGATCGCCTGCTCGACGGGCCCGGCGGTAAAGAACATCCAGCGATAATAATCGGCGCGGGCATCGGCGGCGGGCGCGAGACCGGCGTCCGGAAAGGCGTCGGCCAGATAGGCGCAGATCGCGGCGCACTCGGTAACGACCTTGCCGTCGTGGACGATCGCCGGAACCTTGCCCATCGGGTTGATCGCCAGATAGGCCTCGTCCTTCATCGAGGTGCCATAACCGAGGATATGGGTTTCATAGGGTGCGCCGACCTCTTCGAGCATCCAGCGGACGATCTGCCCGCGCGACATCGGGTTGGTATAGAAAATCAGCTCATCGGCCATCGTGCATCTCCCTTGGTTTGGCGAGTCGGGATAGAACATAACAGGAACATTGCTGCTGTGCCACCGGACTTGTTTTGTCATGCCAGCGGGCTAAGGCAAAGCGATGAGCGACGAACGCATCTGGACCGCCGCCGTACTGGTGATCGGCGACGAAATCCTCTCGGGCCGCACGCAGGACAAGAATGTCGCGCAGATCGCGACCTGGCTCGACGTGCAGGGGATTCGCCTGCGCGAAGTGCGCATCGTCCCCGATGTCGAGGAAGAGATCGTCGAGGCGCTGAACGCGATCCGCGCGCGCTACGACTATGTCTTCACCACCGGCGGCATCGGCCCGACCCACGACGACATCACCGTCGACGCGGTCGCCAAGGCGCTCGGCGTCGGGGTTATCGTCCATCCCGATGCGCGCGCGATCCTCGAACGTTATTATACCGCGCGCGGCGGCGAACTGACCGAGGCGAGGCTGCGCATGGCGCGCACCCCCGACGGCGCCGAGCTGATCCCGAACCGCATGTCGGGCGCGCCAGGCATCCGCATCGGCAATCTGTTCGTGATGGCGGGGGTGCCGCATATCACGGCTGGGATGCTCGACGCTTTGACCGGCGAACTCGAAGGCGGGGCGCCGCTCGTCGCGCATACGATCGGGTCATGGGCGCCCGAAAGCGAGGTCGCCGACCTGCTGCGCCAGGGTGAAAAGGACCATGCGGGCGTCGCGATCGGCAGCTACCCTTTTTTTCGCGACGGCAAAGTCGGCGCCAATTTCGTTGTTCGCTCGACCTCGGCCGAGGCGGTCGCGGCGTGCGTCGCTGCGGTGACGGCGGGGCTCGAGGCTGCGGGCTATGCGGTGACCGACGGCGGCATCTGATCGGGCGCAGCTTCGTCGCTCGTCCGAGTGACGCGCGGCAGGCGGCGCAGCATCAGTAGCGCGAGCAGCCCGAACATTGTCGCGACGAGGAACGCCGCGCCGGGAAAATGCACGGGCGCCTTGTCGCCGGTGAACCAGGCCATCGTGCCGATCAACAGCGTCGGCGCGACGATCTGCCCCAGCCCCATCGCCATCGCCGAAATCCCCTGGACCTCGCCCTGCATCGCCGCGCTCGCGCGCCGCGACATCAGCGCGTTGAGCGATGGCTGCACCGGCGCCTGGAACATGATCGGCACGATGAGCAGGAACGCCCCCCATGTCGTGTCGACAAAGGCATAGCCGATATAGACGGTCACCGCGACGAGGATGCCGATCGTCGCCGCGTCGCGTTCCCCGAAGCGGCGGACCGTGGGGCCGACCACGAAGGTCTGGCCGAGCGCGATGGCGACCCCGACCGCGGCGAGGCTAGCGCCGATCATCTTTGGCGACCAGCCGAGCTGTGCGATGCAATAGAAGCTCCACGTCATCGGATAGACGAGGCTGGAAATCTGCCACAGGGTCAGCACCGTCGCGATGCCGCTCATCCCCGGCAGCCCTCGCATCGTCTTCCACGCGCCGAACGGATTGGCGCGGCGCCAGTCGAAGCTACGCCGGCGCTCGGCCGGAAGCGTTTCGGGGAAGATGAAAAAGCCATAGAGCATGTTCGCCGCCGCGAGCAGCGCGGCGGCGACAAAGGGCGCGCGTGGCCCGACTTCGCCCAGAAAACCGCCGATGACCGGCCCGACGACGAAGCCGACGCCAAAGGCCGCACCGACGAAGCCGAAGTTTCGCGCGCGGTTTTCGGGTTGGGTGACATCGGCAATCGCCGCTTGCGCAGCGGCAACGCTGCCTCCGAAAATGCCCGACAGGGCGCGAGCGACGAACAGCCAGGGGAGCGTATGGACGATGGTCAGCAGCACATAGTCGGCGGCGAGGCCGGCCAGCGACAGCAGCAGCACGCGCCGCCGCCCAAAGTGATCCGACAGGTTGCCGAGGACGGGGGAGGCGAGGAAGGTCGCGACCGCCATCACCAGTCCGATCGCCGTCGCGATTCCCATCGCGCTGGCAAGGTCGACCCTGCCGATCTCCATCACCAGTTGCGGCAACACCGGCATGATGATGCCGAACCCGATCGCGTCGATGAAGATCGTCGCGACGATGAAGGGGATGGTACGCGAAGCGGTCACAAAGGATCCTATGGTTGGCGGCGGGGGCAGCGCGGCTTGCCCTTTGGTGCGACTGCGCCTAGCGGCACCGATCTTTCCCCCATGCGTTGGCGATAGATGAAACTCGAAATTTCCGCTTCCCTAAATTACCGGCTGCCCGAACCGGTCGACCTGATGTTGCAGATCGAGGCTGCCGACGGCCATGGCCAGCGCGTACTCGACGCATCGCTCGACCTCGGCAACCCCGACCATCTGGCGCGCGTGCCGACGCCGAATGGCATTTGCGAGCCGATCTGGCTGCGCGAGCACGGACAATTGCGTGTCGACTATCGCGCGCGGGTCGCGATCGACCGTCCCGCCCCTGATCTCGCCCTCCTCGCCGCGGTCCCACTGCACCGCTTGCCGGCCGGGGCGGTCCCCTATCTCAACGAATCGCGCTATTGCCCCTCGAACAAGTTTCACGCCTTCGTCGAGCGGCGCTTCGGCGAACTGGAAGGCGGGGCGAAGATTGCGCGGATGCGCGATTGGATCGAAAGCCGCTTCACCTATGTCGCGGGGACAAGCACATCCGAAACCGGCGCGCTCGACAGCTTCGTCGAACGGCGCGGGGTCTGCCGTGACTATGCCCATGTGATGATCGCGCTTGCCCGCGCCGCGCATATTCCCGCGCGCATGGCGAGCGCCTATGCGCTGGGCGTTGAGCCGCAGGATTTCCACGCCGTCGCCGAAGTCTATCTCGCGGGTGACTGGTACCCGGTCGATGCCACCGGCATGGCGCGCGGCGATGCGATGGCCCGAATCTGTGTCGGCCGCGACGCGGCGGACATCGCTTTTCTGACCGCATATCGCGAGATCGAGCTGGTAAGCCAGTCGGTGAGGGTCACCGAAGCCCGATGACGGCCCGCGGCGCAAGCCACGGGAAAGACTGGAGCGGGCGAAGGGATTCGAACCCTCGACCCCAACCTTGGCAAGGTTGTGCTCTACCCCTGAGCTACGCCCGCTCTGGCGGCTGAAACCGGTCGGTTCCAGCGGGTGAGGCGGGCGCTTAGCATCGGCTTTTGGAGTCGGCAACCCCCCTTCATGCTTTTCCTGCACGATTGGCCCCGAAGGGTTGGCATATCGGGCACAAATCCCACATAAGAACGACAGGCATTCAACAGGAGCAATAACCCCGTGGCCACTTTGGGTCTGAACCCGCAAGAAAAGGACGCCGTCGAAGCGTTCCGCCGCGACGTCGTCGAGCCGTCGATGTCGAACCTCGTCATCCTCGATTTCTGGGCCGAATGGTGCGGGCCGTGCAAGCAGCTGACCCCGATTCTCGAAAAGGTCGCTGCCGATTATGCGGACAAGGGCGTTTTGCTCGCCAAGATCGACGTCGATGCGAATCGCTTCATCGCCGGCCAGTTCCAGGTCCAGTCGATCCCGACCGTCTATGCGATCTTCCAGGGCCAGCCGGTCGCCAACCTGACCAACGCTCGCACCGAAAGCCAGATCAAGGCGATGCTCGACCAGTTGCTCGCGCAATTGCCGATCGAAAGCGCCGCAAGCGCCCGCGCCGTCGAGATCGCCCCGCTGATCGAAATGGGCGAGGGCGTGCTCGCCGAGGGTGACGGCGAACGCGCGGCCTCGATCTTCGGCCAGATCCTCGAGATGGCACCCGACAATGCGGCGGCGCAAGGCGGGCTGATTCGCGCGCTGGTCCTCGCGGGCGACCTGACGAGTGCGCAGGGCCTGCTCGACATGATCCCCGCCGAGATCGCCGACGATCCCGCGATCGCGCAGGCGAAGAGCGCCTATGCGCTCGCCGCCGATGCCCCCGACGCTGGCGAACTGGCGGCGCTCGAAGCCGCGGTCGCGGCCGATCCGGGCGACCATCAGGCGCGATTCGACCTTGCCGCCGCGCAGATCGGCGCCGGCAGGCGCGACGCTGCCGCCGACAATCTGCTCCACATCGTCGCGGCGGATCGCGAATGGCAGGAAGATGCCGCGCGCGCGAAATTGCTGTCGCTGTTCGAGGCCGTCGGGCTCGAAGATTCGTGGGTCGCGGCGCAGCGCCGCCGGCTGTCGCTGATCCTGTTCGGCTGATGGGCGATACCGCGCCCCTGACCATCCAGCGGATCGCGATCTTTCCGCTGCCCGGCGCGGTGCTGTTTCCCGGGCTGCACCTGCCGCTGCACATCTTCGAGCCGCGCTATCGCGCGATGGTGCAGGAGGTGCTGGTGCGCGACCGGCGGATCGGGATGATCCAGCCGCGCGTGCTGCCCGGCGAAGAGGATCGCGAGCCGCCGGCGCTCTACGACGTCGGCTGCGTCGGCAAGATCATCGACGTCGAGGCGCTCGACGACGGGCGCTTCAACCTGGTGCTCGAGGGCGTGGCGCGGTTTCGCGTCCGCCGCGAACTCGACGTCACGACACCGTTTCGGCAGGTCGAGGCGGAAATCGAGAGCGAGGTCGAGGAGGATGCGGTGCTGGCGAGCATCGAGCGTGCCAGCCTCGAACGCGAGGCGAAGCGGTTCGCCGAACGGCAGGGCTATGTCGTCGACTGGAATGCGGTCGGCCAGCTCGACGATGCGACGCTCGTCAACGGTATCGCGCAGGTCGCGCCGTTTGATGCCGCGGCGAAGCAGGCGCTGCTGGAAACGACATCGATCGACGAACGCGCCGAACTGGTTGTCCAGCTGATGCAGTTCTTCGGCCGCTTCGACGGCGAAGACGGGCGTTCGACGCTGCAGTAAAATCAGGCGCGACCCGCCGGCAAGAGATGCTGCGCCATATCGGCGAAGGCGGCGCGGACGATATGACGATGGCTTTCGGACAGGCGGCCCGCGGGTTGGATTGCGGTCAGATGCCGGCGCACGAGGCTGTGATGCGCCGCGAGCTTTGCCTTTCCTCTTTGCCATTCGGCGTCGCGGCGCCGCGCCCAGTCGTCGGCGAGGCAATCGGCAAGGCGGCCTGCGAGATAGTCGGCGGCCCGTCCTTCCGCGGCGGCTTCGGCACCGGGATCGACGAGCAGGTCGCCGATGCCCGGATCGTCCAGCGACAGCGTTGCGGTGGCAAACCGGTGCGGCGCGCGGCGCTGGTCGCCGTGGAGGCGGTGTCGCAGCGCCTGTAGTTCGGCGCGGATCTGCCAGTTCATATGGGTGGCAAAGGCCGCGCGGCGTGGGTCGTAGCTTTGCGCGGCGCGGTGGAGCGCGATCGCACACGCCTGTTCGGAATCGTCGGCGACCGATGACAGTCCGTAGCGGCGGATGAAATAGCGGACGCGTGGAGAAGCTGCGGCGGCGAGGCGCGCGAAGGCGCGGTCGGCCTGGACGCGGCGGCGCGGCGAGGGCTCGGCATCGAGGGCAGCGCGCGCGGCGATCCAATCGGTCACCGCCGCTTCGAGGGCGTGGCTGCTCACCGACATGGTCCGGCTCCTGCTGCGCGGCGGGTCGTTACCGCATGGGACAGGCTATGGGGTCATGGTTAGCGGGGGCGTGCCTGGGACGTAGGTGGAAATACGTAGGGATGGGCAAGATACCCGTTTGCAGCGCGCGACGTCGAGATGCCCATCGGTCGCACGCGCCATCGAGGCGTCTCGACGTCGCGCGACACGAACGGAAAAATGGGGTGGGCTTAAACCTCCGCCCCCGCGAGCAGGCGGGGCAGGTCACCGGCTTCGCCGCGCGCCTCGTCCATGAAGAAGCGTTTGAGCATCGGCAATCGCTGCACCGCACCGAGGCCGGCGCGGCGCACCGCCGCGGCGGTGCGGCCGGGAATGCCGAAGAGACGCGTGAGGCCATCGGTCGCGAGGCTGACCATCAGGCTGTCGAGCCCGCGCCAGCGCTGGTACCGCGCGAGCAAAGCCGCGTCGCCGAGGTCGAGGCCGAGCCGCGCCCCCTCGACGAGAACTTCGGTGAGCGCCGCGACGTCGCGCAGGCCGAGGTTGAGTCCCTGCCCGGCGATCGGATGGATGCCATGCGCGGCATCGCCGACGAGCACGACCCGGTCGGCGACGATCGTCGCGCTATGGTGGAAGCCGAGCGGATAGGTCATGCGCGGCGCGACCAGTTCCATTTTGCCGAGCAGGTCGCCCGCGCGCTTTTCGAGTTCCGCGACAAAGCCCCTCTCGCCCAATTTGGCGAAGCCCGGCCCGTCCTTTTCGGCGACGGTCCACACGAAGGCCGAACGGTGGCGGCCCTGCGCGTCGTCGACAAGCGGGAGCAGCGCGAAGGGCCCTGAAGGAAAGAAGATTTCGTGCGCGACGCGATTGTGCGGTTTGCTGTGCACGACCGCGCCGATCATCGCATGATGGTGGTACGACCAGTTGGCGATGCTGAACCCCGCGGCGTCGCGCGTCGGCGAGCGGCGGCCCTCGGCGACGATCAGGAGCGGCGCCTGCAGTCTCGCGCCGTCGGCAAGGGTCAGCGTGACGCCGTGTGGGCCGATGTCGCGGTCCACCACCTGCGCGGGCATAATGAGGCGTGCGAGCGGGGCTTCGGCGAGCGCGTCGCGGAGCGCAAGACGAAGCTGGCGGTTTTCGACCATCGTGCCGAGCGCGGGATCGTCGGCCCCGGTTTCGAAATCCAGTTCGCCCGAACGCCCGTTTTCTTTTGGCACGCCGTCGCTGACCTTGATCGCACGGATCGGGCAGCCATGACCGGCGAGCCGATCGGCGAGGCCGAGCACTTCGAACATCTGCCAGGTCGCGCTGGCGATCGCCGAGGCGCGGCCGTCGAAACCGGGCGCGATCGTCGCCAGTGGATCGGCGGGATCGACGACCTGGCTGGAGAGGCCATGATGCGCGAGCGCGAGGGCCAGGGCCTGGCCGACAAGGCCGCCGCCGGAGATGATTACGTCGCTGCGCTGTACGTCACTCATGACCCCGCCCTAGACGGCAATGCGGCGCTTGAAAAGCGGTGTGGCGCGGGCCGACGGGCCGGAATTATTTGTTTCGCGCAAAGACACAAAGACTCGAAGATGTCGCGCCATCCGCGAGGCGGCGCGCCATCCGAACGCCGCGACCACCGCACCGTTCATGGGATGAGGGGCCTGTCGGCCCGAACCTTCTTCTTCGTGCCTTTGCGTCTTTGCGCGAAACCCCTTCATAACCCACAGATCGGTTGGGAGCCGCGCTTGACGACGAGTCCGGCGCATGTGCATATCGCCGTGGTTAATTCCAGTGGGGACCGATTTCAGCATGGCCAGCCGCAAGCCCGTCGCCGCAAAGGCCGATTGGCGCACCGTTTTCCGGGCGAGCATCGCGCGATCTTTGGTGATCGGCGCGGCGTTGACGCTTGGCGCTTTCACGCTGTTCCTGACGCTGGCGCTGATCACCCATGACGGCACCGATGCTGCGATCCACACCGCGGCGGGGGGCAATCCGTCGAACTGGATGGGCAGCGCGGGGGCGTGGTTTGCCGACTTGCTGCTGTTCGTCGGCGGGGTTGCGATCACCCTGCTGCTACCCCTGCTCGGCGTGATCGCCTGGCGGCTGTGGACTGGCGAGGCGCAGCCCTATTGGAAACGCCAGCTCGCTTTCGTCTTCATCGCGATCTTGCTCGTCGGCCTCGGCGCACAACTGTGGACCCCCGACAGCAATGCCCCGCTTCCCGCGGGCTGGGGCGGGATCATCGCGTTGATCGTCGGCGGCGCGGTCGACCCGTGGTTCGACCGCATCGGCGAACCCGGCGCGGCGCTGGTCCGCTTCGCCGCGATCCTGCTGTTGATCGGCGTCGGCCTTTGGCTCGCGTGGCGCGCGCTGCGGCTCGAACCCGGCTGGTGGACGCGGCTTCGGCTGCCCGCCGTCGAGGGTGGCCGCGTCGTCGCGCCGGCCCCCGCGCTTGCCGCCGATGCGAAGGCGCCGTCGCTGATGGGCCGTGTCATCCGCCCGCGCGCCCGCGCCGAGCCGAGCGAGCGGGCACCGCCCGAGATTGCCGACCCGGCGCAGCGCACCCAGCCGTCGAAACCGCGCGCCAAGCCGCAGACCGAGTTGTTCACCAATTACCAGATGCCGTCGCTCGACCTGCTCGCCGAGCCGCCGCCGGCGCCGACCGGGCAGATCGACAAGGCGGGGCTCGAACGCAACGCGCGGCTGCTCGAATCGGTGCTCGAGGATTTCCAGGTCAAGGGCGTGATCACCGCGGTGCGCCCCGGCCCCGTCGTCACCATGTACGAACTCGAGCCCGCGCCGGGGACGAAAGCGAGCCGGGTGTCGAACCTTGCCGACGACATCGCGCGCAACATGTCGGCGCTGTCGGCGCGCATCGCGCCGATCCCGGGGCGCACGGTGATCGGCATCGAGCTGCCCAACGCGGTCCGCGAATCGGTGGTGCTGTCCGAAATGATCGGCAGCGCGCTGTTCCAGGAACAGACCGGAGCGCTCCCGATCATCCTCGGCAAGAATATCAGCGGCGACCCGGTGATCGCCGATCTCGCGCCGATGCCGCACCTGCTGATCGCGGGCACCACCGGGTCGGGCAAGTCGGTCGGTTTGAACGCGATGATCCTGTCGCTGCTCTACCGGCTCGGCCCCGATCAGGTGAAGCTGATCATGATCGACCCCAAGATGCTCGAACTCAGCGTCTATGACGGCATCCCGCACCTGCTCGCTCCGGTGGTGACCGAGCCCAAGAAGGCGATCCGCGCCCTCAAATGGGCGGTCGAGCAGATGGAGGACCGTTACCGGATGATGTCGTCGCTGTCGGTGCGCAACCTCGCGAGCTACAACGACAAGGTCCGCACCGCGCTGTCGAAGGGCAAGTCGCTCGGACGGCGGGTCCAGGTCGGTTACGACCCCGAAACCGGTCAGCCGCTCTATGAGGAAGAGACACTCGATTACGCGCCGCTGCCGCAAATCGTGGTGGTGGTCGACGAGCTGGCCGATTTGATGATGACCGCGGGCAAGGAGGTCGAATTCCTGATCCAGCGGCTCGCGCAGAAAGCGCGCGCCGCAGGCATCCACCTGATCCTCGCGACCCAGCGCCCGTCGGTCGACGTCATCACCGGCGTCATCAAGGCGAATTTGCCGACACGTATCAGCTTCAACGTCACGTCGAAAATCGACAGCCGCACGATTTTGGGCGAGGCGGGCGCCGAGCAGCTGCTCGGCAAGGGCGACATGCTCTATGTCCCCGGTGGCAAGCAGATCACCCGCATCCACGGCCCGTTCGTGTCGGACGACGAGGTGCGGGCGGTCGCCGACCATTGGCGCGGCCAGGGCCAGCCCGACTATGTCGAGAGCGTCACCGAGGATCCCGAGGACGGCGGCTTCGCGATGGAGGGCGCCCCTGCGGGCGGCGACAGCGCCGAGGATCGTATGTATGCCAAGGCGTGCCAGATCGTCGTCGAGAGCCAGAAGGCCTCGACGAGCTGGCTGCAACGCCAGCTGCGCATCGGGTATAACAGTGCGGCGCGGATGATCGAGCGCATGGAGGAGGAGGGCCTCGTCAGTCCCCCCAACCATGTCGGCCGGCGCGACGTGCTGACCGATCAATATGGACAGCAACGCTAGGCGGCAGGGGAACCAAAGCAGATGCTCGCGACTTGAACAGCCTCCAACGCCGGGTTCACGGCGGGTTCAACGCCGGGTCGGCATATCCCGGCCGTCCTTATGGCAGAATGAGAACATCATGACCCTGAATTTTCCCCGCCTGACCCTGACACGCGCCGCCGCGCTGGCGCTCGTTCCCGCCGCCGCCACGGCGCTGGCGTTCGGCGCGCCGGCGATCGCGCAGTCGGCAAATACGCTGACCTCGGTCCAGTCGCACCTGCGCGCGACGAGTTCGATGACCGCCGATTTCGTCCAGACCGATCGCAACGGCCAGCGGCTGAATGGACAATTGACCTTGAAACGCCCCGGCAAGATCCGGTTCCAGTATCAGAAGGGCGTGCCCCTGTTGATCGTCGGCGACGGCAGTTCGCTGACGATGATCGATTATGAGGTGAAGCAGGTCCAGCGCTGGCCGGTGAAGAATTCGCCGCTCGGCGCGCTGCTCGATCCCGACCGCGACCTCACCAAATATGCCAAGGTCCTGCCGACAAGCAGCGACGATGTCGTGAGTGTCGAGGTCAAGGATCCCAAGCGCCCCGAATATGGCACGATCACCATGGTGTTCGTGCGCGACGGCGCCGCGCCCGCCGGATTGCGCCTGCGCGGCTGGGTCGCGCTCGATTCGCAAAACAACCGCACGCGCATCGACCTGACGAACCAGAAGTTCAACGTTGCGGTCGCCGATTCGGCGTTCAAATGGACCGACCCCCGCCCGCGCTCGCGCGGCCGCGGAAGCTGACGCGAACTTATCCACAGCCGAATATGAACGGCGCCGAATCCCACGAAGCGGATTCGGCGCCGTTTTTTCGGACCAACCGCCGCCCAGCATCGACGAACTGCAAAACCGCCCATATCCGCCAGATTTTCGTTCAGCTTGGCGACAGGGAAGGGGCGGTATTCCCACTCTCGAAGGCGCCAACACGGCCCCCGGTTCTGGGTTTCCCCCTGTTGCCCCAACCGAGTGCCAGGCACCTTCATTCAAGAGCGTGACGAACGCTGACCTTGAACCCCCGTTCCACCGCCCCTGGAACGGGGGTTTAATTTTGGGTTTGGCGCCGGTCGCCGCCCTGCCCGCAATCGCATTGCACCGCGCGCGCCGCGCCGATAGAGCCACGCCATGACAACCAGCATCGCTTCGTGGAACATCAACAGCGTCCGCGCCCGCATCGGCATCGTCGAGAAATTCCTGCGCGAGGAAGCGCCCGACGTCCTGTGCCTGCAGGAAACCAAGGTCGAATGCGTGTCCTTCCCGCCCGACATGTTCCGCAGCCTTGGCTACACCCATATCGTCACCCACGGCCAGCGCATGCACCATGGCGTCGCGATCGTCAGCAAGGTTCCGCTGGCCGACGTCCGCAAATATGACTGGCAGGCCAATGGCGAGGCGCGCCACGTCGGGGTCACGCTGCCCGGCGGCGTGCGGCTCGACAATGTCTATATCCCAGCCGGGGGCGACGTCGCCGACCGCGAGATCAATCCGAAATTCGGGCAGAAGCTCGATTTCTACGCGCGGATGACCGAATGGTCGGGGGCGCTCGACCAGCCCACGGTCCTGACCGGCGATTTCAACGTCGCGCCACTCGAAAGCGACGTATGGAATCATAAGGCGTTGCTGGACGTCGTGAGCCACACGCCGATCGAGGTCGAGACGCTGGCGAAGCTGCAGGCGGCGTCGCAATGGGTCGACCTTGGCCGTCATTTCATCGAGGCGCCGACACCGCTCTTCACCTGGTGGAGCTACCGCGCCAAGGATTGGGAATTGTCGAACCGCGGCCGCCGGCTCGACCATATGTGGGTGACCCCCGACTTGCTGACGAAGGCGGTGTCGCACCGCATCGTCCGGCCGGCGCGCAGCTGGGAACGGCCGTCGGACCATATCCCGTTGATTACCGAGTTCGATTTTTGAGCGACGCCGCGCGCATGGATGGCGGCGCCCGCCGGGCGGCGCGCGCGGTCGATGCGCTGCGCCGCGGCTGGCCGGTGCGCGTGACCGGCGACGACGGCGTTCTGGATTTGCTGGCGATCGAGAGCGCGAGCGATGCCACGCTGGCGGATTTTGAGGATGGTGTCGCCGACGTGCTGCTGTCGGGCGAGCGCGCGGTGACGCTGAAGCTCACCAACCAGCGTGCCGCCGCCGCGCCGGGACCGGTGCGGCTGACCGGTGCCGCGACCAGCGTCGCGGCGGGACTGGCGATCGCCGACCCGGCACTCGACCTTGCCAATCCGCTCAAAGGCCCGTTCCGTACCCAGGCGACCGGCGGCGAGGCCGCCGCGATGGCCGCGATGCTGATGGCACGCCACGCCGGCCTGCTCCCCGCCTTTTTCGTGCGCGAAGCGGCGGGCGGCGCCGAAACCGCCTGCAACGCCGCCGATGTCGACGCGTTGCTCGACCCTACGCGCCTCCATATCGCCGCCCGCGCCCGCCTCCCGGTCGAGGCCAGCGAAGGCGCCGAGATCGTCGCCTTTCGGACTCCCGAAGAGGCGTCGGACCATGTCGCGCTCGTTATCGGCAAGCGCGACGCGAGCCCGCCGGTGGTGCGGCTGCACAGCGAATGTCTGACCGGCGACGTGCTCGGCAGCCTGAAATGCGACTGCGGACCGCAGCTTCACGCGGCCCTGCACGCGATGGCCGATGCGCCTTGGGGGGTGCTGCTTTACCTGCGGCAGGAAGGGCGCGGGATCGGGCTGGTCAACAAGCTGCGCGCCTATGCGCTGCAGGATCAGGGCTATGACACGGTGGACGCGAACCTGCGGCTGGGCTTCCCGGTCGAGGCGCGCGATTTTGCGATCGCGGGACGGATGCTCCAATTGCTCAACATTCCGCGCATCCGGTTGATGACGAACAATCCGGAGAAGGTCGCGCGGCTGGAACGCGAGGGCGTCGAGGTCGTCGAGCGCATTCCGCTCGCGCTGCCGACGAACAAATATAACGAGCAATATCTGGCGACGAAGCGCGACCGGACCGGGCACCAGCTTTAACGAACCGTCATTGCGAGGAGCCTAAGGCGACGCGGCAATCCAGAGCGGCGTAAACCGCCCTGGATTGCTTCGCTACGCTCGCAATGACGGAGTTATTGAGTCGCGGGCCTCAATGCACGAAGCGCGCCACCACATCCCGATAGCTGCGGCTGACCTTCACCTGCGCGCCCGAGCCAAGGACGAGAAAGCATTCGCCATTGGTGTGCGGCTTGACCTGCTTGACCTGGCTGAGGTTGACGATCGTCGAGCGGTGGACGCGCTGGAAGTTGCGCGGGTCGAGCCGCTTTTCGAGGTCCTTCATCGTCTCGCGCAGGATCAGGCTGTTGTCGGCGGTGTAGATGCACATATAGTCGCCCGCGGCGTCGATGCGTTCGATACTGTCGACATCGACGCGGAAGATCTGACCGCGATCCTTGATATTGATCATCTTTTCATAGCGATCGGCGGCGTGCGCGTCGGGGGCGATTTCGGCGTCATAATCGTCGGCCGCCTCGGGGGCGACTTCGGCGAGCACGGTCTTGAGGCGTTCGACCTCGGCGGCGCCGCGTTTTTCGGTCAGACGCTGGCGCACGCGGTCAAGCGCATCGGCGAGGCGTTCGGGTTCGACCGGCTTGACCAGATAATCGACCGCCTGCGCCTCGAAGGCGCGGATCGCATGGTCCGAATAAGCGGTGACGAACACCACCAGCGGCGGTTCGACCTCCATCAGCCCCTGGATCACCGAAAAGCCGTCGAAGCCGGGCATCTGGATGTCGAGGAAAACGAGGTCGGGCTTGTGGGTCTTGATCTTGCGGATGGCCTCGCGGCCATTTTGGGCGGTGTCGACAATTTCGACGTCGCTGTGCGGTTCGAGCCGCAATTGCAGGCCCTGGGTGGCCAGTTTTTCGTCATCCACCAGGATGGTTCTGATCGTCATGTTCTCTCGGTTCCAATCGTCATTTGCCCGTCAGGCTGAAACGGAAACTCGACAACCACCGTGAATCCGCCGTCAGCGCCCGATTGGGCATCGAACCGGTGCTGGTCGCCGAAAGCCTGCGCCAGCCGGTCTCTGATATTGGCTAAACCCACACCGGTTGATTCCGTTGCAATGACGCCAGTGGTGGGGTCCGCGCCATCGGCTGACAATCCCGACCCGGTGTCCGACACGGTAATCCGAACATTTTGACCGGCAAGCTGAGCCGAAATCGTGATGTCGGCGCCATCCTCCTGCGGGGTGACCGCATATTTTATAGCATTTTCGATCAGCGGCTGGAGCAGCAGCGAGGGCAGACGGGCGCGCGAAACGGCGGGATCGATCGCAAAATGAGGGCGCAGCCGTTCCTCGAAGCGCATTTTTTCGATGTCGAGATACAGCTTCAGCGTCTCGATCTCCTGGGCCAGCGTCACTTGCGCGGTCGGTTCGTTGGCGAGCGTGTAGCGCAGGAACGCCGACAGCCGCGACAGCATCGCATTGGCGGGTTCGGATTGCTTGAGCAGCACCAGCGTCGAGATGCTGTTGAGTGTGTTGAACAGGAAATGCGGGTTGAGCTGGTAGCGCAGCATTGCGAGCTGCGCCGAGGCCGCCTGCGCCTCGAGCCGCAGCACACGGTCATTCTGTTCTTCGAGCTGGAGGAAATAGTTGATCGCGAAATAGAGCGCCGACCAGGCGGCGAGTGAGGTCGCGTCGATATAGACCGCGCCGAGCAGCAGGCTGGTGAAGCCCGCGTCGCTGTTCGGGTTCTGGATCTGCGCGACCCAGGCGTCGATGAACGCCCAGAGCGCGGTGGCGATACCCGCCAAGCCGAAGCTGACCCCCCACATCAATAGCGGGCGGCGGCTGATCAGGGTGCGATAGCAGACCGACAGGATCAGCGAGAGCGAGAAGCCGGTGATCGCCGACACCGTCTGTGGAATCAGGAAGGCGAGCGCCTGCCCATTGGCGAGGCCCGACACGCCGCGCAGCCCGAGCCAGGCGAACCAGCCGAGGATCTGGAGATTCCAGAAGGCGCGCACCTTATTGCCGAAAAAGGGTCCCGGCGAGGATAGTCCGAACAGCGGCATCGGATGTTGGGTTGCGGTCAGCGGCAGGCGGGGCGGCTGGACGGTCCCGCGTCCGTCACTCGGCGGCAACCGGCGCCATCCGCTCATCTGCGCGCGTCCGGGCCTGGCCCAGCGGCTGCAGTTCCGACCGATGTTTCCACACCAGTTCCTTATAGCCGAGCGACCGTCCGTCGTGCGCGGTCATGGTGACGGGGCCGATCGGCTGCTCGTCGCGAACATCGACCAGCACCGGGGTCGAGGGCACGCCGGCCCCCCATTTTTCGCCCCATTGGCGCAGCGCGATCATTGCGGGCAGCAGCTCGAGGCCCTTTTCGGTGAGTTCGTAGCGTACCTTGCGGCGATCCTCGGCCATCACTTCGCGCGCCATGATGCCATGGTCGACGAGTCGCGACAGCCGGTTCGACAGGATGTTGCGCGCGATACTGAGTTCCTGCTGGAACTCCTCGAAATGATGGACGCCGTTGAAGGCCGCGCGCAGGATCATGAACGACCAGCGCTCGCCCATCGCCTCAAGCGCGAGCGGCAATGCACAATTGTCACCGTAGAGGATGTTCAGCGGTTCGCGTAATTTTCCCATAGGCCCAGCCCTAACGTAAAATCGGCCCCCGCACAAAAAAATATGTAGACTTGGTTGCATTTTGCAACCCACGTACTAAATTTCCTTTTGCAACCTAAATAGGTGCTCAAAAAGGAAGGGCCTCCCCATGTTCAAATTCTCTTTCGCGGCGCCTGTCGTGCCGATGTTTGCCGTCGCGTTGGCCGGCGGTGCTGCCGCCCTGCCCGTGACCGCCCAGGCCGCAGGCGGCGCCTATTACCGCGCCGAACTGGCGAGCCCGGCCCCGAAGGGCAAGTTCGTCGCGCGCGGTATCGTCTGGTCGTGCGAAGGCACCAATTGCGTCGGCGCGCGCGGCACCAGCCGCCCGCAGATGATGTGCGCCGGGCTCGCCAAGGAAGCCGGCGAAGTGAAGGGCTTCATCGCCGACGGCAAGGCGCTCGAAGCCGAAGATCTGGCGCGCTGCAACGGGGCCGCCTGATCGGCCGGACGGACGGCGCTCCCCTCCCGCTCCGCCGTTCGACCCTGGCCGCATAGAGAGCCGCCGCGACCTCCCATAGCCCCGGGGAGGCACGGCGGCTTTTTCTATGCCCGGATGATCAGGCCGTAAGGCGATTGCGCGCGACGACGAGCGTCCAGCGCGCGAGCGCGGGCAGCCGCGCGAGGACCGTCGGGGGATGCGCGCGCAAGGCGCGGCTCACGAGGTCGAAGCGCCAGCGGCGCTGGCTCTTGAGCGCGAGGCCAAGCAGGATTTCGCCGCGGCTGCGCGCCGGCAACTGGTCGGGCATCGCGCGTTCGACGATGACAGCGGTCAACGCGTAGATCTGATCGGCACGCTGACTGGTCAGGCTGCCGCCATGCTTGCGGTAGACATAGAGATCTTCGTGCAGTTCGACGAAGGTGAACCGCTGCGCCGCGCGCAACCAGAAATCATAATCCTCGACCCCGAACAATCCGACGTCATAGCCGCCGAGCACTTCGGTCACGTCGCGGCGATACAGGAAGGCGGCGCCGATATTGTTGCCGTGGAGCAAGCGTTCGACCGGTCCGACCCGCGACCGGCCGAGATCGTTTCCGGCATCGTCGATCAGCGAGAAATCGGCATAGGCGACCCCCGCATCGGGATGCGCGTCGAGTGTCGCGACAAGGCGGTCGAGCATCTGCGGGCGGAGGAGGTTGTCGTCCGACGTCCAGCTGTGCAATTCGCCCCGCGCCTGCGCAAAGCCGTGGTTGAGCGCCGCAGGCAGGCCGACATTGGTGTCGAGGCGAAAATGACGGACGCGCGGGTCGCGCACCGCCGCGGCGGCCATGATCGCGGGGCTTTCGTCACGCGAAGCATCGTCGACGAGGATCAGTTCGAAGTCGAGGAAGCCTTGCGCGAGGACCGAATCGATCGCCTCGTCGAGCCAGCGCGCACCATTGTGCACGGGCATCACCACCGACACGCGCGGGCTTGCCGTGGTCGAATCGAAAGCTTCGGTCCCTGTCATTGCCTCCCGCCATAGCCCGCACGCACGATGCTTCCAAAGCCGTTTACCAAAATTGCGAGTTCCCGGCGGCGGTGCGCAGCAAAGTTTCGCATTGCATTTGGGCGCGCATGAACGACATTGGGACAGGATGCTGCGTCAATATGAACTTGTCGAGCGCGTGCGCGCTTATGATCCCGACGTCGACGAGGCGTTGCTCAACCGCGCCTATGTATTCACCGTCCAGAAACACGGCAGCCAGAAACGCGCGTCGGGCGACCCCTATTTCAGCCATCCGGTCGAGGTCGCGGGCATTTTGACCGAGTTGCACCTCGACAGCGAAACGATCGTCACCGCGCTGCTCCATGACACGCTCGAGGACACGCTGACCACCCCTGAAGAAATCGAGCGGTTGTTCGGGGCCGATGTCGGGCGGCTGGTCGACGGGGTGACCAAGCTATCGAAGATCGAGGCGCAGACCGAGAATGAGCGCGCGGCGGAAAACCTGCGCAAATTCCTGCTCGCCATGTCCGACGACATCCGGGTGCTGCTGGTCAAGCTCGCCGACCGGCTGCACAATATGCGCACGCTGCATTTCATCCAGAATCCCGACAAGCGGCGTCGCATCGCCAAGGAGACGATGGACATCTATGCCCCGCTCGCCGAGCGGATCGGCATGTATGAATATATGCGCGAGATGCAGCTGCTCGCGTTCCGCGAACTTGAGCCCGAGGCCTATGCGACGATCACCGGGCGGCTGGCGAAGCTGGCCGCCGGCGGCAAGGACAAGGTCGCGAAGATCACGTCGGATTTCAAGGAGCTGCTGGCGAAGAACGGCATCGAGGCCGATGTGTCGGGGCGCGAGAAGCATCCCTATTCGATCTGGCGCAAGATGCAGGAGCGACACGTCAGCTTCGAACAGGTGACCGACATCATCGCCTTCCGCATCATCACCCCGACCGATGCCGATTGTTACGCCGCGCTTGGGCTGCTCCATCGCAAGTGGAAAATGGTGCCGGGGCGCTTCAAGGACTATATCTCGACGCCGAAGCGCAACGGCTACAAGTCGCTGCACACGACGATCATGCACCAGCAGAATATGCGAATCGAGATCCAGCTCCGCAGCGTCGGCATGCACCAGCAGTCCGAATTCGGCTTCGCCGCGCATTGGGCATACAAGCAGGGCGGGACCGCCCCCGACGGGCAGGCGGGGTGGATTCGCGACCTGCTCGAAATCCTCGAACAGACGCACGATCCCGAAGAGTTCCTCGAAAACACGCGCATCGCGATGTATCAGGACCGCATCTTCGCCTTCACCCCCAAAGGCAGCCTGCACCAGTTGCCCAAGGGCGCGACCCCGGTCGATTTCGCCTATGCCGTCCACACCGGGCTCGGCGACCGGACGGTCGGCGCCAAGGTCAACGGCCGGCTGGTGCCGCTGCGCACCCAGCTCGCCAATGGCGATACGGTCGAGATATTGTCGTCGGACAAACAGACGCCGCAGCCCGCCTGGCTCGGCTTCGCGGTCACCGGCAAAGCGCGCGCCGCGATCCGCCGCCATGTCCGTTCGAAGGAAAAGGTCGAACTCGCGTCGCTGGGTCGCAAGCTGTACGACGAGATCGTCGCCCGCCTGCCCGGCCGGGTCGGCGACAAGGCGCGCGCCGCGGCGCTGACCCGGCTCAAGCTCGAAGACGACACCGCGCTCTATGTCGCGATCGGCAAGCGGCGCCTGTCCGACAATGCGGTACTCGAGGCGCTGGTCCCCGGCATCACCGCCGAGATGAAATCGAAACCCGGCAAGCTGACGCAGGGCGCGGCGGTGTCGATCGAGGGGCTGACCCCTGGGGTTGCCTATCAACTCGCCGATTGCTGTCACCCGGTGCCGGGTGATCGCATCGTCGGGCTGGCGCGTCCGGGCGAGGGCATCGAGGTCCATGTCATCGACTGCCCGAGTCTCGCCGACGGGGTCGATGCCGACTGGATCGACCTGCGCTGGCAGGAAGACAGCGAGGGCGGCAATGCGCGGCTGTGCATCGTCATCCTCAACGAACCCGGCACGCTCGCCGAAATGTCGGGCATCCTTGCCGCCAATATGGCGAACATCACCAATTTGCGGCTGTCGAACCGTGAGGGCGGGTTCCACACTTATGACGTCGTCGTCGAGGTACGCGACATCCATCATCTGATGCGGATATTGTCGGCGCTGCGCGCGTCCGACACGGTGGTGCAGGCCGAACGGCTCTAGCCGCCGGGTTTTACCGATCCGTCCGCAAAGTCAGCGAGGCCGCATTCACCGATCGGCGTCGCCGGATTGCCGCCGACAATGATATTGCGATCGACATCCTTGACCACCACCGCGCGCGCCGCCGCCACGGCGCCGTCGGCGAGGGTCACGCCCGGGCCGACAAAGGCGTCGGCGGCGACCCACGCATTGCGGCCGATCGCGATCGGCGCCGCGGTGAGCGCGAAGCCGGGGGCGTGGATGTCGTGGCTGGCGGTGCAGAGATAAGCGCGCTGACTGACCACCGACCAGGGGCCGAGCGTGACGCGTGCCACCGAATAAATCTCGCTGCGCGGGCCGAGCGTGCTGCCCTCCCCCATTTCGAAATTCCACGGCGCCCAGATTCGCGCGCTGGGATAGGGCCGCGTTTGCGACCCGATTTTTGCACCGAACGCGCGGAGCAGGAGGCGACGCCAACCGTGGAGTGGGATCGGGCTGGTGCGATAGAGGATGAGCCAGACGGCGTTCCACAGCGCACGGCGCGCTTTGTCGCCAAAACTGGGATGGGGGATCACGACCGGGCGCATCGGCTAACGTCTCATAACAGGAAGGCGGCGGGACGGTCCGCCGGTGCGGGGCTGTCGCACAGGCGGACGCGATTGACTAGCCGCCGAACTTGTCGGGGCCGCGCCACGCCGCCGCCTGCTCGGCGTCCTTCGGATCGGAATCGCGGACCTTGTAGACATTGCCCCGGCTGTTCAGGAACAATTTCTCCATCTCGGGCCGGGTGAAGGGGCGCGAGCCGAGGCGGCCGAACACCGCCATCTGGCCGCCGGTCTCATCGACCGCGCGGTCGCGGTCGAGCCCCTTCGACAGCGCGAGCGCCGGCGCCGGGGTCCTAGCCCAGGCGATCAGTTCGGGGGTGGGTTTGGGCGAAAAGCCGTAGAGGCCAGCGTTGTCGGGGCTGGTCAGCTGTATCACCTTGATGCCCGCGCGCCCGTCGGCGACATAGGCGAAGAGCGAAGCGTTGGTCGACGCGACGATCACATCCTCGGCATCGACGAGCGCGCCGCCGAAGGTCTGCCCCGGCCAGACCAGCGGCGCCGCGGGCTTGGTGACGTCGACGATGACGAGGCCGTCCGCCTTGGCCGCGACATACATATAGGTGCGCGCGACATAGATTTTACGCGCATTGGTCAGGCGCACCGTGCCCGAGGGCACTGGCACCGGCTGCGCCAGATTGGTGACGTCGAACAGCTTCACCCCCTCGGCATCGGTGATCCAGAGGTAGCGGAACTGAACCGCGCTGGCGCGCGCATCGGTCAGCGGCAGTTGTGCCGTCACCTTGGGTGCGAGCGGGTTCGTCAGGTCGAGCACGACGAGTCCGGCGTCGGTGGTGACATAGGCGATACTGCCCGCGAGCGTGACGTGCCGCGCCCCGGCGAGGACATTGCCCTCGTTCCAGGTCAGCGCCCGGGTCAGCTTGTTGTTGCGGAACTCGCCGTCGGCCATCGTGTCGATATCGACCAGGATCAGCCCCTCAATGCTGTCGGTGATCACCGCATAGCGATAGATGGGGTGCATCGCCTGTTCGTGGTTCTGCGGGAAATCCTTCACGATATGGTCGTTGCGCGACACGCTGACCGGCTGGGTCGTCGCGATCGCCATGCAGGTGGCGTTCTTCGTCTTCACATGGGTGTCGTGACCCAGTGACGAGAAGGGGGCGCGAATGATGCGTTCGGAGAAGCCCTTGTTGCCGATCGACGCGACGTCATAGACGCGGAAACCGCCCTTGCCCTCTGCGACGAACATATATTCGCCACGCTGTTGGAGGCAGTTCACGCGGCCGCTGGTGTCCTGGACGATATTGGCGAATTCCTCGAGCGCATATTTTTCGCCCGACACCTTCTTGTCGAAGGTCTTGCCGCGCACCCAGTTCTTGAGCTCGCGCCCGTTCTGCTCGACGTGCAGCTTCCAATAATCGGGATAGGCATATTTCTGTAGGTAGCTGCCGATCACCGCCTGCGGCTCGTCCCATTCGGTGACGCGCGTCGCCTGGAAGCCGTCTTCCAGGCCCGACCAGACGTTGAGGCCGACGAAGTTGACGAAGTTGGTACCCAGCAGGTTGAGCTGCGCCATGACCGCGTTGTTGTCGTCATTTTCGGACAGGTGGCAGTCCGAGCATTGCTTGGTTTCCTGGCGGCGCACCGTGTGCGGGAAATGCGGTGCGAAGGCCTGGCTCGAATAGCCCGCCGACGAGATCGGCGGCTGTTGCACATAGATGCGCTCGCGGTTGATGTTGGTCGACGACAGCACGAGCGCCGAGGTCGATCGGACCGGCGTGATGATCCCCCGGACCTCGCCGTTCGGGCCGGGTTCGCCGGGCTTGGTGAGCTGGTGCCGGCCGAGCTGGAACATCTCGTCGCGCGCGACCTGCGGGTTGTAGGTAGCGAAGTTGCGCGTCTCCTCGCCCTCGAAATGATGCATGCTCGTCTTCCAGTTCGCCTCGATCGGCAAATGGCAGCCGCCGCAACTCGTCGTCCACGACAGGTGGCAGGTGAAGCAGGTCATCTTGTCTTCGCCGTGCGCGCGGTCTTCCTTCGCGACCTCGGGACCCCAGGCGAAAGTGCCGTCGTCGGCGCCGCTGCGCGCCATCAGCTTGGCGCGCGCCGCCTTGGCGTTGAAATGCGGCCCCGGGGTCACCGCCTGCTTGACCAGGCTGACCTGCCATTCGAGTTTCGGATCGACGATCGAGCGCTGGATCAGCCCGGTGACGTCGCCATTGTCATTATACTGGAATTCGAAGCGGCGGCGCCCGTCGGGGTTGCGCAGCAGCGCGAGATTGGTGCCCTGCGGCCGCGCCGCGACGTTCGAGGTGAGCAAATTGGGCAGCGCGTCGGCGGTGCCGTGGCAATCCTTGCATCCGATCTCGACCGCGTTGGCGACTTCACCCTGGATATAGCCATTGCCATGGCTGTCCTGCGCGAAGTGGCAGTCGGCACATTGCATGCCCTTTTCGGCGTGGATGTCCATCATATGGACCGCCTTGCCCGGGTTGAGGCCGGGCGGCACAAACTTGCCCTCGACCCCGGGGCGGCCGGGATCGGCGCTCGACAGGCAGAGGTCGCGCTCCTTGGGGTCGCTATAATGGCTGCAGCTCTTGCGCCATTTCTCCGGGTCCTTGGGGTCGATGATGTTCGGGTCGGTGCCGTAGGTCGCCATATTCCCGTCGGCTGTCAGCAGATTGCCGTTGCGGTCGCGCTTGAAGATGCCGCGGAAGTTCCAGCCATGGCCGTGATAGTCGGCGAACTGGGTGTCCTTGTTGGTGTCGTTGACGTCATAGACGTCGCGCAGGAATTCGACGTCGGCCCACAGTCCGCGCGTCGCCGCGGCCTCGGGGTTGCGTTCGAGGGTCTTATGCACCTCGGCAGCGGTCGGATAATGCTGCTGCTTGTATTTCTTTTGATAGTCCGCGTCGCTCATCCCCGGCGGGCGCGGTGCGGTGTTGTTCGGACCCGGCCACATTTGCGGCGCGTCGGATTCATAGTCCCACATCGTGTAGCCGAGATAGGAATTCAGGAAGATGTTCGGCTGGTGCATGTGGCAGGACATGCACTGCGAGGTCGGGATCGAGCGGGTGAAGGTGTGCTTGATCGGGTGCCCCGCTTCGAGGCGCTCCTTTTTCGCGAACACCTGCGGACCGGCTGCGGCGTCGGCGGGGTTGATCAGCCCACCGTGCTGGTCGGGATCGGGCGCGTGCTTGGCGGGATCGCCATGCTCGGTGCCCCCGCCGCCGTGACTGTCGCCATGGCCGTCGTCGGCCTTGTATTTGCGGTCACGGATCGTCGGATCGATCGTCGCAGTCTCCCCGTCGCGGCCGAACTGCGAATAGGTCAGGCTGTGGCGTGGTTCGCGGTCGTTGGCATAGATGACGTGACAGCCCGAACAGCCTGAGTGGCGATAATCGCCCGGCTGGTCGTTGGTACCCATGAACCACATCAAAGGATCGTTGAGCCGCGTCTTGTGGATGTTGAGCACGGGGATCGACACGCGCAGTCCGGTGCCGGGGCCGCGGTTCGATTGCTTGAGGTCGGGGCGCCCCGGCTCCTCGAGCCGCTGGATGCTGCCGGTCGGGTTGGGCAGGCCGATTTCGGGGAATTGCGTGTTGATGTTGCGCCCGCCGCGTTCGAACACGCGGAAGACATCGCCCGGCGGGAGCACGCTCCAGCGCGGCAGCGGGTACATTTTGGCGAGCGCACCGCGCGCGCGCTCCTTGTCGGTCAGGATCTTGTCGAACGCGACCTTGGGGTCGCAGGCGTTCTTATATTCCTCGGGCGTCATCGAGGTGGTCGGCGACAATATGCAGGCGGCCTCGCCCTTGCGGGTATAGGCCTCGCCGAAGACGTAGTTCTTATAGGGGACGATGCCGTTGTTATAGGCCGCACCGCCCCACAGCATCGCCCCCGTCGACATCATCGAGCGTTCGGTCGCCTCGATCACCTCGAGGTGGCACGCCCCGCACGCCTCGCGTGCGACGCGATAGTCGCTGGGATTGATGAAGCGGATGAACTCGGGCGCTTCCTTGTTGAGCAAGGTGTAGCTGCGCTTCGGGTTCGCCGGGCTGTGCCCCCAGCTGTTCGGCAGCGTCGGCTGCGGATGCGCGACCTTCATTGCCGCGAGATTGTACGGATTGTCGTAACCGAGCTTGGCGTTGCCGAAAGCCGCGGGCGATTCGGCGTCGCCGCCATGGCAATCGACGCAGCCGAGTTGCACTGCGGGGGTCGCGTGCATCGATGGGGCGTCGGTCTGGGTGTGGCAGCTGTAGCAGCCTTTCGATTTTGCGAGTACCGCAGCCTCGCGCTCGGCGAAGGTCGCCCCGGGCTGTTCCTTGGGCGCCGGCGGGCTGAAGCGATATTCGACCTTTACCGGCTTTTCGCCCTCGGCCGCGCGCACCATCGAGACTGCGAGGCTCGCGCCCATCAGGACGAAGGCAAGGAGGGCGAGGAGCTTGCGGGCCATGATCTAGAAACTCACAATCACATTGGCGAGGATCGAGAGATAGGCGTCGTCACCCTCTTTGTTGTCGAACAGGTCTTTGAACCCCTTGCCTGGCAACAGCACCGCGGCGCTGAGGCGTCCGACGATATTCTGCGTCGCCTTGGGTCGCCAGATCCCGGCGACCGAGAGGTCGAAGCCGATATCCTTGGGGATCGTTCCCTCGCTGCGCAGCACTTGCAGGCTGGAGGTGTCGGCGAACCAGAGGTGGTTGAAATTGGTGCTGACGCGCACTTCGGGCGACAGGTCGAAATCGCCGCCGACACCGACGAAGACGGTGCCGGGGTTGTTGAAGTTCGACTGCCCCTCTTCCTTCGACGAGCGCAGCGAATTCAGGATGCCGTTGCGGCCCGAGATCGCGATGACGCGACCGCCGCCGGCGAAGGGGATCGTCTGGCGGATCCAGTAGCTGGTGTCAGCGCCGCCGAAGATCGGATTTTCGAAGATCGCGTCGAAGCCGCCTTCGGTGTTGTTATACGGGTCGCGGTCGCCGGTCGCGTAGAGGCCCGACAGACGGAAGCGCATCCAGTCGTGATCGTAGCTGAGTTCGACCGCGCCGAAGCCCGCGCGGATCTTGGCGGGCTTGCTGGTGAAGAAGCTGTTCCGGTCCTCACCCAGCGCGGCGTAGAAGCTCGCGGTCAGGTTGATCCGCCCGATGCGGCCGTCGGCGCTGTACCCCAGATAGACGACATCATATTCACGCCCGCGCAGGTCGCCGAGCAGCGCCGGGCGCACCGGGAAGCCATTATGGTCGATCTGAACGTCGTTCTTTTCGCGGTTCATATTATAGGTCACGCTGACCTGGCTGGTCAGCCCGACGAACGGGAAATCCTGGCGATAGAGATTGCCGGTGAAGACGAAATCGTCGCGCGGGGTCTGGGTGATGTCGTTGAGGCCGCTGTTGGTGTCCTTCTCCAGCCGCCAGAAGGCCGCGAGATTATATTGGAAGCGGTTGTTGTCGCGGTTGCCGAAAAAGCGGACGCCGAGCTGCGAATCCTGGAACAGGAAGCCGCGAAAATCGCTCTGGAACGGCTGGATACCGACGCGGATCGAGTGGAAGTCAAAGCGGTCGCTGTCGTTGCCGAGATGCTTGTCGACGAACAATTCCTGCACGCCGATGAAATGGTCGAAACGGTGGCTTTTCTTCGATGGGCGCACGTCGAGCACGCGCCGTTCGGGCACGTCGACATAGTTCGCCTGATAGGCCAGCGTGACGCGATATTCGATGTCGGGCGGCTTGAACGCGGTCGACCCCTTGATCAACGCCGCGCCGACAATGAAGGTCTGCGCCGCGACGAAGCTGCGGTTCTTGCCGAACACGTCGAGGCTGCCGGGGCGCGACGTGGTCTGGACGCCGACCGGGATCGGAAAGGTGCGCGGTTCGAACACCGTGTCCGAAATGGCGTTGACGACGAAAAACCAGTCGTCGCCCTTCAGTCCCAGGAATTTTGGCGTCTTGCAGCGCACTTCGCCGGCCCGCGCGCGCAGTTCCTGCTCCTCTTCGGTCGGGATGCAGATCGGCCGGTCGCCCTTGTAGGTGTTCTGGTGATAGGGATCGAACCAGCGTTCCTTGACGACGCCAAGGCTCTCGATCAGTCGCCAGCGATCGGGGACCGGCAGCTGGTTTTCCATGCCCGGAAAAGCCTCGGGCGGTGGCGGGCGCAGCGCCCCGATATTGTCTTGGGTAAGCTGGTCGGGCAAGTCGGGGCGGTATCCCGGACGGCGACGACCGTCGATGATCTGGGTCATCAGATCGTCGCTCATCATCTGCTGCCAGTCGACCGGCGGTGGCGGCGGGGTGAGGTCGTCGAGCGACGGTTCTGCGGTCGGGCTTTCCGTCGTTACGGCGGGGGGATCGGCGAGCACCGGTTCGGCCGCGTCGCCCGGGGCGCTCTGCGCCGCCAGGCTGGCGATGATCGGCCAAAGGCTGCTTCCCGCGAGGCTCATATCCTATAGCCCATCGCAGACATTTTGCTGCGCCGTGTCGAGGAAGGGCGCGAACGGACAGCCGATATAGCGCAGCCGCACCGAGGCGCCGCCGGCGAGATTGACGATGATGCGGTCCGAGCGGATCGCGGGCGGCGCATTGCCGATGCCGCCGACACGCGCGCCGCCATTATGCGCGCCAAGGAAGCTGATCATGTCATCCTGATCGATGCCGTCGCCCGACACGCCGATGCCGCCGACGAGCTGGTTGCCACGATAGATGGGAACCGAGCCGGGGAAGATCTGGATGCCGTTCTGCAGCCGGTTGGTGCCCGATGCGGTGTCGGGCAGCGTCGTGCAGCGCTGCGGCGTGTCGGTCGCGCTGGCGCCGGTGACGAATCCCAGATGCTGCCCGATATTGCCGATGATCAGCGCCGATTGCAGCCCGGTCGAGAAGGGATTGAACTGCGCGATCGGGCGCGACAGCGGGCCGTTCGGGCGCCCGACCTCGCCATCGGGGAAATAGGGGCGCGACAGATTGCCGTTCGCGCGATCGGAGAAGGCATGGGTGCCGGTCAGCGCCGCCGGATCGTTCAGAAAGCTGCGCGTTGCGGTGACGAACTGGCGCACGTCGGCGCTGGCATTGGCGCTCAAGTCGGCGCCGGCGATCGCGTTCGAGAAAAAGGTCGCGGTGCGCGCCTTCTGCAACGAAACGTCGGTGCCGAAAATCGGCGCGTCGGGCGAGCGAACGATGCCGAGCACCGCGCCATGCGTATCGACGACGCTGACCGACACCTGCGCGCGGCTGTCGAGCGGGCGGCGGATCTGGCCGCGCGCGCGGCTAATGATCGTGAAAGCCTCTTCCATTACCGCGCGCACTTCGGCTTGGGTCAGTGGCGCGCTGTTGCTGGCGGCGTCGGTGGCGGCGCGGACCGGATAGCGGTTGGTGCCGCTGCCGTCGGTGAGCACATAGGCGTCACGGTTGCTGAACTCGGCGGCGGTCGAGGGGCGCATGCCCGATGCCTCGGTGCCATAGACGGTACCCGCGATGATCGCGGCATTGGCATAGCCGATCACCGCGACCAGATTGCCCGCAACGCCGTTGAAGCTCGCGAAACTCGCGCCGGTCGATGATTTCAGGCCGCCATAGGTGGCGTCGGAAAAGCGCAGGGTGGTGCCGTCGACGGTGATCTTGTCGGCGGTGATGCTCGTCGGCGCCTCGAAGCCGCGCGTTCCGGCGAGTGCGATGAACTCCTCGGCATCATTGTCGATGTCGAGCGTGTTGGCGTCGCTGCCGTAAACGCCGTCGCCCATCACCCCGATGCCGCCGACCAGCTTGCCATTCTTGTAGAGCGGCAGGCCGCCGGGGTCGGCCGACAGGCCGAGCGGCGAGCGTTTGGGTCCGATCAGCGCCGCGCCGCCGGGCGCGCCGAAGCGCGCGCTGAGGTCGCTGCACGGCAGCTGGCTGAACTGCACGCCGAACAAAGGCCCGCTTTCGAGACCGACGGTGGTCGGCGCGGGCGGGAAATGTTGCTGGACGATCTGGCTCGCGGTGCGTGACGAAAAGGCGTTGCCCGCGCTCGACAGATAGGCGCCGGTCACCGCCTTCGCGATCGCGCCGGCTTCGGCCGGGACGGTGACATTCTGCGCGTCCATGTTGACGCCATTGGGCGCCGCACCGGTCGTCGCGTTGGCGCGCGCGCCGTTCATGCGGAAAATGCCGAGGACGTTGCCGACGCGGTCGGTCACCGCGATCACCGACGGCAGGCCCTGCGCCTGCGCCTCGGCGATGGCGCCAGCCATCACCGCCTGAACGTCGGCGACGCTCAGCGATTCGCTGCCCGGCTGGGTGAAGACGCTGCCGGTCGGGGTCGGGGTTGGCGTGGGGGTCGGTGTCGGGGTGGGCGTGGGGGTGCCACCACCACCGCCCCCCCCGCACGAGGACAGGAGCAGGGTGGCCATCGCGGCCAAGGCGGTCGAGCGGAAAAGGCGACTATGGTTCGGCATGACGATCAGCGCAGCGCCCGGATGGCGCGCACCGCGCTACCGAGCGAGGCCTGGAATTCGGCGGGTTTATAGGCATTGGGGTCCTTCACCGCGGCATAGGCGCGATCGATGTCTCCGCGGATTCCCGCTGCGGCACCGACGGTGATCCGCCCCGACGAGACCATCGAATTGAGCAGCGTATCGACCCCCATTACCGCCTGTTGCGATCCCGAATAATCGGTGAGGCGATCATTGATCGCCTTGGCCGAAATCGCGTCGACGAGCGCGAAGGCGTCGGCGCCCGAGAAATTGCGCGAGGCGAAGGCCGATTTGAGCGCCGCGACGGTCTGGCCGAGTTGCGCCGCCGCCGCCTTGGCGCTGTCGCGGTCGATCGTCATCGCGCGGTGGAAGGCGGCGGTGCGCGCCGCGAGCTGGTCGGCGAGGGCGGGGGCGGCGATACGCGCGGCGGCGGCGAGCATGATCAGATTCTCGTCATTATAGGGCGGCATGCCCTCGGGGATGTTGCGGCCGGCATTGTCCATGCTGGTCTTCACTGGCTTGGCCTGGTCATAGATGCGGCGGTGGCAGCTGTGGCAGTCGAGGAAGTAGAATTCGGGGAACAAGCCTTCGGTCCCGCGCTTCGACTGGAAGAGCTGAAGGCTGCGTTCGAGAGCCGTCGCCTGTCCGATCGCCCACATCTGGACATGGTCGGTGCGCGCGTTCGCGGCGCCGAACTTGCGCCAGCCATAATCGGCGTCTTCCTGGTGATGCGCCTGGAGCGAGGAGAAGAGGTCGAGTTCGAAGCTGATTCGCGGGTGACCGGCCGCCATGATCCGGTGGGTAACGAACTGCCCCTCGCCCGCCGAACCGAAATGGCAGTCGACGCACACGCCCGCGCGCACCACCGGATCCTCGAGCTTTTTCAGGCCCGCCGACAGGTTGGCGAGATGTTTGTCGCGGCTCTCGCGGTCGCGGTCGGCGTTGGTACCGATCCCGGCATAGTGGCTGGCGATCCAGCCGCCGGCGGGGCCGTGGCACGATTCGCAGCCGACGCCGTCCTCGAGCGGCACGGTACCGCGCTGCGCGCCGCCGGCCGCGTCGATCGCGCCCTTGCTGCTGTGACAGCCGAGGCACATCGGCGCGGTCGCGGCATCCTTCAGCCCCAGATTGCGTGCGATGAACTGGCTGCGGCTGTTGCTCAGCACTGCCCAAGCGCGGCTGTGCGCGCCGCCGGGGGTCGAGGGTTCCTGCCATTTCATCAGCTCGTCCTGACGGACGACGGCGCCGTCACCCTCCATCCGTCCGTGACAGGTCGACCCGGCGCACGAGGCGACCCCGGTATAGCGCCCGCCGGCCTCGCCCTGCGAGCGGGCGGGCGGGGCGGCGATGACGGCCGCGACGGCGAGCGCCGTCAGCAAAAGCACAAGCGCGGCGAAGGCCGCGAGTCCGGGCCGGACGACGGCGAACGCCGCCGAAGGCCGATCGCGGCGCTCCTGTCCAGCGTGCGTCGTCATCGCAGAACCCCTTGTTATCCGAACCGGACGTTTGCGTCCTGGCTCGAAACTCAAACCACTCCGAACGCCAGCATCGCATCGGCGACTTTCTTGAAGCCGGCGATATTGGCACCCTTCACATAATCGATATAGCCGTCGCCCTGGTCGCCATGGGTCAGGCAGCTTTTGTGGATGCCGTCCATGATGTCCTTGAGCATCTGCTGCAGTTCACCCTCGCTCCAGCTGCGACGACCGCTGTTCTGGCTCATTTCGAGACCCGACACCGCGACGCCGCCGGCATTGGCCGCCTTGCCCGGCGCGAACATGATTTTAGCATGTTTGAACGCATGCACGCCTTCGAGGTTGGTCGGCATGTTAGCGCCTTCGCTGACCGCGATGCAGCCATTCTTCACCAGCTCCTTGGCATCGTCGCCGAGCAGCTCGTTCTGCGTCGCGCAGGGCAGCGCGACATCGCACTTGACACCCCATGGCGTCTTGCCCGCGGTGAAGCTCGCGCCCTTGAACTCGGTGCAATAATCCTCGATCCGGCCGCGACGGTGCGTCTTGTGCGCTTTCACCCAGTCGATCTTTTCCTGCGTGATGCCGTCGGGATCGTGGATGAAGCCGCCCGAATCGGACAGCGTCAGCACCTTGCCGCCCAGCTGGACGATCTTTTCGGCGGCGTGGGTCGCGACATTGCCCGATCCCGAGATCACCGCCGTCTTGCCGACAAGGTCTTGCCCCTTGGCCGCGAGCATGTTGGCGAGGAAATAGACCGCGCCATAACCCGTCGCTTCGGTGCGGATCAGCGAGCCGCCCCATTCGAGGCCCTTGCCGGTGAGCACCCCGGTGAATTCGTTGGTGATGCGCTTATACTGGCCGAACATGAAGCCGATCTCGCGCCCGCCAACGCCGATGTCGCCCGCAGGCACGTCGATGTCGGCGCCGATGTGACGGTACAGCTCGGTCATGAAGCTCTGGCAGAAGCGCATGATCTCACGCACGCTCTTGCCCTTGGGGTTGAAGTTCGACCCGCCCTTGCCACCGCCCATCGGCAGCCCGGTCAGTGCGTTCTTGAACGTCTGTTCGAAGGCGAGGAATTTGAGCACCGATTCGGTGACCGAGGGGTGGAAACGGATGCCGCCCTTGTACGGGCCGATGGCGTTGTTGTTCTGGACCCGCCAGCCACGCTGGACGCGGATATTGCCGTTATCGTCTTCCCAGCAGACGCGGAAGGACACGACCCGGTCGGGTTCGGCAATGCGCCGCAATATCTGCTGCGCGTGATATTCTTCCTTGTCCTTGATGAAGTCGAAGATGTCCTCGGCGACTTCCTGAACCGCCTGGACGAACTCCAGCTGGCCCGGGTTGCGCTTCGACACACCCTCCATGAACGTCTTGAAATCGACGTGATCTGTAACTGCCATGCACCCCTCCCCTGTTGGCTGGGAAAATCGGTGCGACCCCTTTACGATTTTGTCGTTGACCGACCTCGCCCTTCAAAGGCTACACCATCGTCCGGCAAAGGCAAGTCGCGAGCGCGCATCGCGCCGATTTTTTCGCACGCGCACAAGAGGGGCAAAAATGAGCGAGAGCAAGAAGATGGCGGGTGGTATGACGCGGGCTAACGGCGCAATCCTGATCGCGGCCTTCCTGCTGCTGGCGGGGGCGATCGGCTACGCGATCTGGCGCGATTCGGCGCCCGGAAGCGACGATGCGGCGGCACAGCCGACCGCGGCGCCGTCGGACCAGCTCGCCGCACTCGAGGCGCGAACGCGCAGCGAACCGAACAGCGCCGACGCGTGGATGCAACTCGGCGCGGCGCGATTCGACCTCGGCAATTTCGGCGGCGCGGCAACAGCTTATGAAAAGGCGGTAGGGCTTTCGCCCGAATCGGCGGGGCTGTGGTCGGCGCTCGGCGAGGCGCGGGTGATGGCGAGCCAGAGCGACCCTATGCCTCCGGCGGCTTTGCGGGCGTTCGACAAGGCGATCGCGCTCGACCCCAGGGACCCGCGCGCGCGCTATTTCCGCGCGGTGAAAAAGGACGTAGGCGGCGATCACCAAGGCGCGATCGCCGACTGGTTCGCCCTGCTCGAGGACACGCCGCAGGGCGCGCCGTGGGAAGCCGACCTGCGCCGAACGATCGAACAGGTCGGCGCGATCCACAAGATCGAGGTCGCCGGCCGGCTCGCGAAAACGCAGGCGCGGCCGTTGACCCCCAATGAAATTCCGGTTGCGGCGCGCGCCATTCCGGGGCCAAGTCGGTCCGACATGGAAGCGGCGTCGCAACTGCCCAAGGGCCAGCAGGACGCGATGATCCAGGGCATGGTCGACGGGCTGGAGACGAAGTTGAAGGCCAATCCCGCCGACGTCGACCGCTGGATCATGCTGATGCGCAGCCGTATGACGCTGGGCGAGACGGCGAAAGCGGCGCAGGCCTTGAAGGATGGTATCGCAGCCAATCCGGGCGCGGCGGGACGATTGAAGGCGCAGGCGCAGATGCTTGGCGTGCCGGGGGCTTGAGGGGGATGGGACCGATGATGAAATGGGCTTTGGTGGCGGGTGCGATGATGGTGCCGGGTGCCGCAGAGGCGGCCGACGTGACCTTCACGGTCCACGACGTCACGCTGACCGCGACGATTCCGGCGGGCTATTGCGTGCCGGTGAACAAGGACAAGTTGATCGCCGATACACTGGCGACGGGCGACAAGGAAAATATCACGCTCGCGACGCTGATCCGCTGCAACAAGGCCGGGCGTGCCGAGGGACCGGGCAATGACTATATGCTGATCAAGACGCCCCAAAACGCGCTGGCGACGCGCATCCCGCGCGCCGAACTGCTCACCGCGCTCGGCGCCGAATTCGGCAAGGCCGAATGGCAATCGGGCGCGACGGGCAAGGCGGCGACCGCCGACGCCGCCAAGGGTCTTTCGGACGCGTTCAGCACGCCGGTCGATATCCAGGGTAATATCGCACCGCGCGGTACCGACGGCGATTGCGCCTATCTGGGCGGCACGTTGAACGTCAACGGCGGCGGGGTCAGCTATCCGATCATCCTTGGCGGCTGCATCACCAGCGCCGCGAATAAGGTCGTCGCGGTCTATACCTATGACGATCCCGGCAGGGGCGGCGGCGTCGCGGGCAAGATGCGCGCCGCGCGCAACGTCGCGATGTCGATCAAGGCGGCGCCCTAGCCTGCCATCAGCGCCGCATTGCCGCCCGCGGCGGTGATGTCGGTCGAGATCGATTTTTCCTCGGCGAAGCGGAACAGATAGTGGGGGCCGCCGGCCTTGGGCCCGGTGCCCGACAGGCCGCGGCCGCCGAACGGTTGCGAGCCGACGATCGCGCCGATCTGGTTGCGGTTCACATAGACATTGCCCACCGCCGCGCGCGCCGCGACGTGCGCCGCGACGCCGTCGATGCGGGTATGGACGCCCAAGGTCAGACCATAGCCCGAGGCGTTGATCGCATCGATCAGCGCGTCGAGCTCGCCCCCCTTCCATGTCGCGACATGCAGCACGGGGCCGAAGATTTCGCGCTTCAGGTCGGTGACATGGTCGAGGCGGATCAACGCGGGGCGGACGAAATGGCCGCCGGGGGGCAGGTCACCGCCCGCCTCGGCGATCACGCGGCCCTCAGTTCGCGCCTCGGCCACATAAGTCGCGATATTGGCCTGCGCTTCCTCGTCGATGATCGGGCCGGTGTCGGTCGCGAGCAGCGCGGGATCGCCGACGTCGAGTTCGGCCATCGCGCCTGCGACCATCTCGATCATCGTATCGGCGACATCCTCCTGCACGCAGAGCAGGCGCAGCGCCGAACAGCGCTGGCCCGCCGACTGGAAGGCCGACGCGACGGCGTCGCGCGTGACCTGTTCGGGGAGCGCGGTCGAATCGACGATCATCGCATTGGCGCCGCCGGTTTCGGCGATCAGCGTCGCGATCGGGCCGTCGCGCATCGCGAGGCCGCGGTTGATCAGCCGCGCCACCTCGGTCGAGCCGGTGAAGGCGACCCCAATGACGTCTTCATGTCCCGTCACCGCCGCGCCGACGGTCTCGCCGCGGCCGGGGAGAAAATGGAGAATTTCGGCGGGAATGCCCGCTTCGTGGAGCAGTTCGACCGCGGCGTGCGCGATCAGCGGGGTCTGTTCGGCGGGCTTCGCGAGCACGGCATTGCCCGCGGCGAGCGCCGCCGACACCTGGCCGAGGAAGATCGCGAGCGGGAAATTCCACGGGCTGATGCACGCGAAAATGCCCTTGCCCTCGAGCATCAGCTCGTTGCGTTCGCCGGTCGGGCCGGGGAGCGGCAGCGGGTGGGTGAAATGGGCGCGCGCCTGCGCCGCATAATAGCGCAAGAAATCGACCGCCTCGCGGACCTCGGCGACCGCATCGACGAGCGTCTTGCCGGCTTCGTCGATCGCGAGGCCAAGGAACAGCGCGTCGCGCTCCTCGAGCAGGTCGGCGGTGCGTTCGAGCCGCTCGGCGCGGAAGGCGCCGCCCGCGAGGCTCCAATGTTCCTGAACCTGCTTCGACGCCGTGACCGCGGCATCGACCGCCGCGGCGTCGGCCTCGATCACCGAGCCGATGACGATGCCGGTCGCGGGGTTGTGGACGGGCTCGGACTTGCCGTCGAGGCTGCGGCCCGCGACGATCGGGGCGGCAACCGGGCTCGCGCGGCGCGCCTGGGCGATCGCCGCCATCAGCGCTTCGGGCACGCCGGGCTCGCCGAGGTCGTAGCCGCGCGAATTGCGGCGCTCGGGGTCGAGCAGGGTGCGGCCGGTCGCGATCGTCGAGGGCTTGCTCGCGATGCTGCGCGGATCGACCGCAAGCTGTTCGGCGGTCACGTCGGGGTCCGAGAATTGGTGGACGAAGCTGGAGTTCGCGCCATTTTCGAGCAGGCGGCGGACGAGATAGGCGAGCAGGTCGCGGTGGGTGCCGACGGGGGCATAGACGCGCACCGGGCGCGGCGGCGGGAAGAGGCCGACGATGGCGTCATGCGCGCCCTCGCCCATGCCGTGGAGCCGCTGCAGTTCGTAATCGGCGCCTGTGAACAGCTCGGCAACGAAGGCGAGCGTCATTGCATTATGGCTGGCAAAGGCGGGGAAGATCGCGTCCTGCGCCTCGCGCAATATCTGCGCGCAATGCATGTAATTGAGGTCGGTGTGGTTCTTCGCGGTGAAGACGGGGAAGTCGGCGAGGCCCATCGTCTGTGCGCGCTTGATCTCGGTATCCCAATAGGCGCCTTTCACCAGCCGCATCGACAGCTTAACCCCGCGCGTACGCGCCTTTGCCGCGACCCAGCGGATCACCTCGGGCGCGCGCTTCTGATAGGCCTGGATCACGATGCCGAGTCCGGTCCAGTCATCGGCCAATCCCGCGTCGATCAGCGCGCCAAACACATCCATATGCGGTTCGAGCCGGTCGCTTTCCTCGGCATCGATCATCAGCGGAATATTCACCGCGCGCGCGGCGCGGACGAGGGTGGTGACGCGCGGAATGAGTTCCTCGCGGACGCGCGCGCCTTGCAGATATTCATAGCGCGGGTGGAGCGCCGAAAGCTTGATCGAAATACCATGATTGGCGTGCGGGTCGCCCGCCTTGGCATTCTTGCCGATGCGCGTGATGGCATTCGCATAGCTGTCGTAATAGCGTTGCGCATCCTCGGCGGTGCGGGCGGCCTCGCCGAGCATGTCGAAGCTGGCTAGCTCCGATTTCTCCTTGTCGGCACGCTTGACCGCGGCATCGATTGTCTCGCCCATCACGAACTGCTGGCCGAGCATCTTCATCGCGGCGAGCGACGCCTGGCGGATCACCGGCTCGCCCGAGCGGCGGATCATCGATTTGAGCAGCGCGAGCGGGTTCGCCTTGCTGCCCATCGCCCCCAGCATCAGCGTCGCCGAGCCGAGCGACAGGCCGCGCGCCGACAACGCGACGATCAGCGGGCTGTCCTCGTCCTCGCCCTCGTTCCAGCGGCGCCCGGCGATCTTGTCGCGGATCAACGCATTCGCGGTCGCGCTGTCGGGAACGCGCAGCAGCGCCTCCGCGAGGCACATCAGCACCACGCCTTCCTCGGTCGACAGGCGATAGCGGTTCATCAGCTGCGCGACGAGCGTCTCGCGCTCGCCCTCGGCCTTCGCCTTGCGGATCAGCGCAAGGCCACGCGCGGTGGTCGCATCGACGGTGGCGGGCGATCGCGCGAGGTCGGCGCGCAGGTCGGCGACGATATCGGTTTCGGGGCGGCGGGCGAGGGCGCGGATGGCGGCGCGGTCGGTGGGCTGGGTCATGGCGACTTCATAGCAGATTGGATGAAGTCGATTCGACTTGATTTTCCTCACAGTATATATGTTTTGACCAAATATTGGCATAAGTTTAGTCTGATTACATGAAAAACACCGCATCCTTGGTCGATCTGGACGAGTTCGACCGCAAGATTCTGGCCATTCTCGGCCGCGACGGGCGGATCACCTACACCGACCTCGCGGCGCAGGTCGGGCTGTCGAAGACGCCGTGCCAGTTACGCGTCAAACGGCTGGTCGACAGCGGACTGATCACCGGCTTTCGCGCGATCGTCGATCCCGCCAAGGTCGGCCTCGACCATGTCGCCTTCACCGAGGTCAAATTGTCCGACACGCGCGAGGATGCGCTGCGCCGGTTCAATCAGGCGGTGCGGCAGATCCCCGAGGTCGAGGAATGCCACATGATCGCGAGCAGCTTCGACTATCTGCTCAAGGTCCGCACCCCCGACATCCGCCGCTATCGCATCGTGCTGGGCGAGAAGATTTCGAGCCTGCCGCATGTCGCGAGCACCTCGACCTTCGTCGCGATGGAGACGATTTTGGAATCGGCGCGCTAGGCGAACGCCTCGCGCACATAGTCGACCGACCGGCCGGCATCGCCCAGCCGCGCGGCACCGAGCAGGCGGTTCCAATAGGTCTCCGACCCGTCGGCGAGGCGCCATTCGTGGAGGCGGCGGGTGAAGAGCTGGAGGTCGTACTCCTCGCTGATCCCGATCGCGCCATGCACCGCATGCGCGGTGGCAGCGACGCACGCGGCGGCGCGGCTCGCGACCGACTTGGCCGTGGCGGCGGCCACGAGCGACGGCGGGAAGGCGCCTGCGCAGCCGAGCTGCGACGCGACGCGCGCGGCGACCATTTCCTCGGCCATCACCGCCATCTGCTGCTGCAACGCTTGCTGGCGGCCGATCGGCTTGCCGAACTGGACGCGCTCATTGGCATAGGTAGCGGTCATCGCGGTGAGCCGCTCGGCCGCGCCGGCGATCAGCGCCGCGCGCAGGATCGCAGCGAGGCCACGAAGGCTGCCTTCGGGCGCGGGCACGACCGGCGCGGGCAGCGCGCCGAGATCGAACCGCGCGGCGAGGCTCGCGGGTACGCCGGTTGCTTTGCCCTTCGCTTCGATCAGATGGAGACCATCACCCGATTCGACCAGAAGATGCGCCGCGACCAGTCCGCATGGCACGACGACGGCCGCACCTTCGGCGACCGCCAGCGCGACCGGAGCTTCGGGCGCATCGGCGAGCAGCGCCCGCGCGATCATCGTTTCGCCGACCGGCAATGGTACCGCATGGCGGCCGAGCGCCATCCACAGCGGCTGCACCTCGGAAAGTGGCAGGCCTGCGCCGCCGCGCTCCTCGGGCACCAGCGCATCGAGGAAGCCCGACTCGGCGAAGGCTCTCCACATCGCGTCGATGCTGCTGCCCTGTTCGATCGCGCGCACCGCGGCGGGGGGCGCGATATCCTCGAGCATCCGCTCGAAGGGTTCGAGAAATTCGCTCATCAGCGTAGCCCCATTCCGCGCGCGATGATCCCGCGCAACACCTCGCGCGTGCCGCCGCGCAGCGAGAAGCTGGGCGCCACGTGCGTGACAAACATCAAAGTACGATAGAGTTCGGCATCGACCGCTTCCTCGGGATGCGCGGCGAGATCGTCGCCGATCGCCACCGGCAGTTCCTGTTCGAATGCGGTACCGAGGTCCTTGACCAAAGACGCCTCGGTCACCGGGCTTTCGCCCAGCGCCAGCCGCGCGGTGCAGGCGATCGACATCGCGCGCAAGGTTGCGAGGCGCGCGGTGAAGTCGCCGACGAGCGCCAGCGTCGCCGCATCGTCGCGCTTCATGCCGCGCAGATGCGCGATCCATGCGTCGAGCAGCACGACGCTCGAATAGATGCGCTCGGGCCCGCTGCGTTCGAACGCAAGTTCGGCGGTGACCTGCTTCCATCCCTCACCCTCATGGCCGATCAACGCATCGGCGGGCAAGTCGACATTGTCGAAGAAAACCTCGGCGAAATGGGCGTCGCCGGCAAGGTCGGTGATCGGGCGGACAGTGACGCCGGGTGCCTTGAGGTCGATGATCAGCTGCGACAGGCCGGCGTGGCGATCCTCGCTGGTGCCCGAGGTGCGGAGCAGTGCGATCATATAATCGCCGTGCATCGCATTGGTGGTCCAGATCTTCTGCCCGTTGACGCGCCAGCCGCTTTTGGTGCGGTCGGCGCGGGTGCGGACGCTCGCAAGGTCGGACCCCGACCCCGGCTCGCTCATCCCGATGCAGAAAACGAGTTCGCCGCGGCAGATGCGCGGGATGTAGAAGCTGCGCTGCGCCTCGCTGCCATAGTTGAGGATCAGCGGCGCGCTCTGGCGGTCGGCGATCCAATGCGCCGCGACGGGGGCGCCCGCCGACAACAGCTCCTCGACGACGACGAAGCGCGCGAAGGGGCCGCGCTCCTGCCCGCCATAGGCCTTGGGCAGGGTCAGGCCGAGGAAGCCCGCCGCGCCGAGGCGGCGGCTGAAAGCGGGGTCGAAGCCCGACCAAGAGCGCGCACGGACATCGGCGGAGGCCTGCGCCGCCGCCTCATCGGCGAGCGCGCGGATCGCCGGGCGCAACGCCTCGTCCGCGGCGGGCAGACTGGCGAGGGTGAGCGTATCGAACACCGGCATCCTTCCATTTCTTGTCGTTGGAATGCCGCCTATTGCCCGCGCCGCGATGCCACAACCCGTTTTTCCGTCAGCACCGTCCTCGCATCCGATATTGACCGGCGGCGCGGATGACGGCAAAGGCCGGACATCGGCACGCGTCGACCGGACGCGGGTGTAGCTCAATGGTAGAGCTTTTGCTTCCCAAGCAAGTGACGAGGGTTCGATTCCCTTCACCCGCTCCATTCCTTGAAATACAAAAAGTTGCGGCGGGCGGCCCTGAGGTCCGTCGGAACAACTCTGCCGGGAGCGAGCGCTGATCGGCCTTCCCGCCGGGCCTAGAAACCCGCGACCGCAAAACTCGCCTCGGCGCGAAGCCCGATGACCAGCGCATCGGCAATCGTGCGATCGGCGGACGGTCGGCGGATGTAATGGAGGCTGGGCTGGATCGTGAGCCAGGGCGCGATTGGCGCGCGATAGGTCGCCTCGATCGCCATCTCCGACGCGGTCGCACCGGTTGCCGCGCGATAGCTGTCCGAGGTAAAGGCGGCCGCGAAAGCGATGCCGAACTCGTCCTTGTCGCGTCCCGGCACCCAACCGCTGAATTTCAATCCGCCACTGGCAAAACCATCGAACATGTTGAAGCGGCCGGCCGCCTTGCCGAGCCGGAAAAAGGCATCGAGTTTTCGGTCGGCCTTTTCGATCAGCGGAAATTCGCCGCGCACATAGGTCCCGGCATTGCCTTTGCCGGTTCCGCCGCCGTCGTTCAGGTCGAAGCGCGCCGTATAGTGCCAGTGGCCGAGGAGCAGCTTTCCGTTCCCGAGCGGCGCCTGGACCTCGCCGACGAGCAGCGCGCCGTCGCCATGTCCCAGCCGGATCGCGGTGCGGCCCGGATGATCGGGATTGCCGGGCACGCCGTCGAGGACCGCGGCGCGGATCGCCCAGCCGTCGGCGGGGTCCCACTGCAGTCGCGCCGCCAGCGAAGTCGAGGGAAAGATCGAGGGACCGTTGCGGCCGCTCTGCGCGAAGTCGGTACCGATGCCGTGCGGACTGCTGACGAAGAGTCCCGCCGTGTCGAGCGCGTCGAACTCCGAATTGAGGTCGTAGAGACCGGCCTTGAGCGACAGCGTTTCGCCTAATTTCTGGTCGATCCAGGCTTCATAGAGCCGCAGCGCGCGCGTGCCGGCCTCGATATTGCTTACCGCCTGCGTATCGCCGACCAGGTCGCTGATCGACCGGCCATTGTTATAAAGGCCATAGATGTGAACCTGCGCGCCGGTCCAGCCGGCGAGCTTTTCCATATCGGCCTCGAACACGATGTCGAGATTGTCGAGATAGCGGGTGCCGCGCCGCAGCCCGCCCGAAGCATTGCCCATGACCTCGCCGGTATAGGTGACCTGCAGCAAGATCGGGCCATGGCCCTCGTCGATCTCGGCCGGGGCATGGGTGTGGCTGTGCGGCAGGTGACCATGGTGGGTCGGGTGCGGTGCGGTCTCGACTGCGGACCCCGCCGAGGCGGCCAGCGCGATCGCGGACACCAGCATCAGAAGCTGACCATGAAGGCGAGGCGGATGCGGTCGAGCCAGTCGGTCGGCGGCAGGCTGCCCGCATAGGCTGCGTCGAGCGGGCGATAATGATACCAGAGCAGGTCGAGTTGCAGATGCGGCGCGGGCACATGGCTGATTCCCAAACCGTGCAGCTTATAGTTGGTCGACAGGTCGATATTGTCGTGGCTGAACGCTGCGAGCACCGAATCGACCTCAACTTCCGAATAATTATAGGCGATGCGCCAGTCGCCGGGCTGCGCGGTGCGGCCGGCGGCAAGTTCGAGGTTGAAGGCGGTGTCGCCCGACACGGCCGCGCCCAGATTGTGGACATAGTCGGCGGTGAAGCTCAGCGGCCAGCGCGGCGACAGCCCGGCCCAGCCCAGCGTGCCGATGCCTTCGAGCAGATGGAATTCCGACAGATAGCGCCCGCCCGAAAGCAGGTTGCCGCGAAAATCGCCGGCGTCGGCCCCCGCGATCGAGCCGAGGCGATAATGATAATAGCTGCCGGTCAGCCCCGCCTTGAAATCGCTGGCGAGGGGCGCCGAAAGCGCCAGCTGGCCGCCGAGCATGTCGCTATCGCGGGCGACCGAGGCCTCGTCGATGACGAACCACAGCCCGCGCGCATCGACGCGTGCCTTGCCGATATTCGCGCCATAGGCGGCGGCGACGCCCTGCGGCGAAACGTCGCCGTCCCACAGCATGTCGGTCCGCTGGAACTGCTGCGGGAACTTGCCGGCATAGGTGGTGAAGCCGCCGTTCGCATAGCGAATCCACGCCTGATCGAGCGACACCTGGAAATCATCGACAAAATTGCCGAGCGTCACGTCGGTCGAATTGGGGTCGTCGGGATCGCCGGTTGCGATCTGCGTCCCCACCGAAAAATGGTCCGACACGGCATAGGATGCGCGCACCCGCGCACGCACCGCGGTTCGCGACCGGTCGCGGCCGTCGACGAAATTCCATTCCTGACGGACGCGCATGTCGCCCGCGACGTCGAGGCCGGGAATGCGGAACAGGCCGTCGGGCGCCGCGTTTGCGGTGGCAGGTGCCGCAAGGACCGGAGCAGGTGCGGGGGGCGAGGCGACCGGAGCCGGTGCGCTTGTCCGCTGCAGCAGATCCGCTTGCCGGGTGACCAGCGCCTCAAGGTCCGCGATCCGCCGATCCTGTTCGGCGATACGGCGTTCGAGCGCATCGAGACGGCTGTCCTGCGCCTTCGCAGGCATGGCAAGGCTGAGCGCCGTTGCGGCAAGAAAAAGGGGGCGCAGTTGCATATTGGGTTCTCCGGGAATTGACGGAGCCGCGTCGCGGCGGCGTGCGTTCGCGATGTTGGCGTCTGTCACTGACGCGAGGCTGACGCCCGACCCTGCGGCTTTCGGCGTTTCAGCCACAGCAACAGCCCGGCGACGATCATCGTCACGAGCCATAGGCCGACGGCGATCGACAGGATGCGGCCGATGATCCCGCCGGCTTCGCCCGTATGGATCGGGAACAGCGCGCCCATGAAGGCGCGCGCCGGTTCGGCCTCGGCGATCGGGAAGACCCCGCGCACCGCGCCGGTGTTGGCGTCGATCAGCACCCGCGTGTCGCCATAGGCGCGGCGGATTTCGCCCGGGGCGTTGACGCGGACATAGTAGGTCGCGTCGCCGTCCCTGGGCCAGGCGACCTGCGTCAGGCTGCTGCCGGGCACCGCGTCGATCGCCGCTTGCGCCGCTTGCGCAAATCCGATCGAGGATCCCGTGGCGGGCACCGCCGGCAACGCGACGCTCTTCGCGCCGATCAGATCGCCGACGCCATCCTCGAATTTCATCAGCGTGCCCGTTGCCGCGATGACGAGAGCGGGAAGCGCGACCCATAACCCGAGCGCGCGGTGCCAGCCGTACAGGCGCGCCGCGGGCGGCCCCTTTTGCGCGGGCGTCAGCGCCCGCCGCCAGGTTCCGCGCTTCGGCCAGGCGGCGACCAGGCCGAGAAGGAGGTTCGAGCAGAGGAGGAGGCCGCTGATCGCGACGATCCAGCTTCCCCAGCTGCCGAGCAGATCATGATGAAAATCGACCAGGAAGCCCATCAGCCTGCTTTCCTCCGCGCGCGGGCGGTCGATGACCGTCCCGTCGCCGAGGATACGGACCGATGTGCTTTCGCCATCCTCGCGCTGCAGATAGATATTGAACCGGTCGGTGCCGCTACCGGTCGTCCACACGGTCGTGGCGCGGGAGCCGGCATCCTCGGCGACCAGCGCGTCGATGCGGCGTTCGATGGCGACAAGGTCGGTGGTCCGGTGCGCGCTCGAAAGCTGTGCGTCGGTGATTTCCCAATGGAAGACGATCGCGATGCCGGTCAGCGCCTGAAGCAGCCAGAAGATCGCGGCGCCGATGCTCAGCCAGCGATGGATGGTCAGGATCGACCGGCGGAAGGGCTTGCGCCCGCTGGAAACAGCCTCGCTCATCCTGCCCTTCTGGCCTCGGGATTGGGTCCCCTAAACATCCACTTTGGGATAATGGATGGGGCCAATGGCGATTTTCGGATCAATCATTGCGCCAGGAAAAAGCCCCGGCTGTTGCCAGCCGGGCCTTGGGAGCAAAGGATTTCGGTTGTCGATCAGAACTCGACGGTCACCGAGGTCTTGAACGTCCGCGGCTGGCCCTGGACCAGATAGCCGCCAAGCGAAGAGGACCAATAGGCATTGTTCGCCACGTTATCGACGTTGAAGCGGAAGGTGATCGGCGTCTCGCCCGCCGCGACGACATAGCGCGCGCCGAGGTCGAAGCGCGTCCATTCGCCCAGTTCCATCGTGTTGGTCAGGTTGAACGCCTGTTTGCCCGTCTGGATGACGCGGCCGGTCAGCGTGACACCGGGCAGGAAGCCGAGGTCCCATTCGACGTTCGCGTTCGCCGTATATTTGGGCACGCCGATCGCGTCGCGGCCGTCGGTCGCGCCGCCGGTCGTCTTCTTCTGCGTCGCGTCGGTGATCGACACGCCGGCGATGATGCGCAGGCCCTTGGTCGGCTCGCCGTCGAAGCTCAGCTCGAAGCCCTGGTTGCGCTGCAAGCCGTCGACCGTGAAGACCGGCAGCAGCGGACCCGCGCCGTCGGGGTCGGGACTTACGAACGACTGCGGCCGGTCGGTCGTAAACAGCGCCGCCGACGCGTTCCAGTTGCCGAACGACACCTTGCCACCGATTTCATATTGCACGCTCTTGAAGGGCGGGAAAATCTCGCCGACGTTCGAGGTGCCGGCAGGCGCCGCCGGACCCTGCGCCAGACCCTCGATGCGGTTGCCATAGATCGAGAAATTCTCGCTCGGTTTGACGACGATCCCGACGACCGGGGTGGTCGCGCTTTCTTGATAGCCGCCGGTCTTTGCGCCATTGGCATAGGAATAGCTGCTGGTCTCGATCTTCTGGCGGCGCAGGCCGACGGTCACGAGCAGCTTGTCGTCGAAGGCGCCGATCGTGTCCGACGCGAAGAAGCTGGTCAGGCGAGTACGGCTGATCGGGAAGGGATCGGCGATATTGCCGCCTAAGAAGAAATTGAACGCCGGCTGCGCCACATCGACGGGGTCATAAAGGTTGGTGCCGTTGGTGGGCCCGCGCGAAAAGATCCCGAACTGATAGGCGTTGCGATTGACGTAGCGGCTGTGCGAGCCGCCGACGTTGATCTGGTGCGTGATCGGCCCGGTCGCGAAATGGCCGCGCAGCCCGACCTGTCCGGCCTCGTTATTATCGTTGCGTGGAATGTTCGAACCGGTGGCGTAACCGTCGCCGGGGTTGACCAGATTGTCGATCGTCAGGCTCTGGTAGCGGCCCCGCTCGGCGGCGTCGCGTGCGCCGACGGCGGCGTAGAAGGTGAAGTTGTCGGCGATATCATATTCGAGCTTTGCGATGCCGAAGATGTCGCGGAGCGTCGTATAATTCCACTCTTGGCCATAGTTGCCGCTCGCGCTCGGCACGTCGGGAATGGTCGTGACGCCGAAGGCGAGCTGAACCATCGGGCGCATATGTTGGACCTTGGCGCGCTGATAGGCGAGGTCGAGCGACACGCGCAGCGGCCCCGAACGATAATCGAATGCCGCGCCGAGCACGGTCGAGCTGCGATATTCGTCGTCGATGGCGATATCGCCCCAGCGGCCGGCGCCGTTGATCCGGACGCCGAATTCGCCTTCACCGCCAAAGCGGCGACCGAAGTCGAAAGCGCCGCCAAAATGCGCATCGGACAGGTAATTGGCGGTGACGCGGTTGGTGTCCTTGTCCTTCGCGCGCTTGGGCGAGAGGTTGACGGTGCCGCCGAGCGCGGTGCCGCCCGGCGCGGCGCCGAACAGGAAGGAACTGGCGCCGTTCAGGATCTGGACCTGGTCATAGAGTTCGGGCGAAACGAGCTGGCGCGGCGTGACGCCGTACAGGCCGTCGATCGCGATATCCTCGCCGAACAGCGGAAAGCCACGGATCACGAACTGTTCGGACGCGTTGGCGAAACCGAGCGAGGTCCGGACCGAAGGATCGTTTTCCAGCACCGCGCCGAGCGACAGCGACTGCTGGTTGAGGATCAGCGTCTCGTTATAGGATTTGACCGCAAAGGGGGCGTCCATGGCGTCGATGTTGCCCAGCGCGCCGAGCGATCCCTCGCGGGAAACCTGCGTCTGGTTGTTGCGCTGTGCGGTGACGACGATGCTCTCGCTGTCTTCGGCGCTGTCCTGCGCCAGGGCCGGCGCGGTTGAAAGGAGCGCCACGCTCAGAACGGCAAGCGCGCTTCCCCGATAGATGTTGCGATAGGCAACCATGTTCAATCCCCCTGTTGGTGTCCAAAACCCCTCCCGAGCCGGCAGGCCACGGGGGCCAAGCCTCTTATCGGTATGGCGACCTTAGATCGTCGATTGGGCCATTAAACATCCAGTTCGTTGCGCCGGCTGGGGACCAACTTTGCATTTATGTTACAAACGGCTGAAGTTTTCAGCCGTAACGTTGCCTTCCTCCGACGATCGTCCGGAGCACTTTTGCCTCTATAAGCAAATGCGAGTCGATAGCAAATAGATCGCTGTCCCACACCACGAAGTCGGCGAGCAAACCCGGCACGATCGCGCCCATCTTCTTCTCGTTGAAGCCGGCATAGGCGCCTTCCTGCGTATAGCTGTGCATCGCCTGCGCCAGCGTGACGCGCTGTTCGGGAAACCAGCCGTTCGGGTTCAGCCCGTCGAGTGTCTCGCGGTCGACCGCGGCTTCGAGTCCCGTCAGCGGGTCGATCGGCGCGACCGGCCAGTCGGACCCCATGCAGACATGTGCGCCCGAGCGGACGAGCGAGCCGAAGGCGAAGCTGGTCTTGAGCCGCTCCTCGCCGATCCGGCGCACCGCCCAGCGGCCGTCGTCGATCGCATGATAGGGTTGCACCGAGGCGATGACGCCCTGTTCCTTGAATCGGGCGATCGCGTGCGGCTTCATATGCTGGACATGCTCGACGCGGAAACGCCGGTCGCGCGGACCATTGGCCTTGGCGACCGCGGCGAGGGTGTCGAGGACGATGTCGTTCGCTTCGTCGCCGATCGCGTGGGTGGTCACCTGCAGCCCGGCCTTGTCGGCGCCGGTGATCCAGGTCTTGAGGTCGGCCGGGTCGGTAACGACGATGCCGCGCGTCGCCGGATCGTCGGCATAGGGTTCATAAAAGCGCGCGGTGCGTGACCCGAGCGAGCCGTCGAATACGACCTTGCATGCCCCCCACTGCACCCAGTCGTCGCCGCGCCCCTCGCGCTTGATCAGTTGGACCTGCGCTTCCCAATCCTTGAGCGGCAGATAGTGGCGGAAGCGCAGCCCGGTTTCGCCCTTCGCGCGCAGACGGCGGGTGGAATCGAAGCTGCTCGTTTCGAGTTCGGTCGGGTGGACCTGCGTCACGCCCTTGCTCAGCGCGAGCGCGATGCCGCGCTCGACCGTGGCGTCTATCTGGGCGGGCGTCGGCGTGCCGATCGCGCGCTGAACCAGCTCTTTCGCCGCGTCCTTGATGATGCCCGTCGGTTCGCCCTTCGCGTCGCGTTCGATCACCCCGCCGGGCACGTCGGGGGTGTTGCGGTCGATGCCCGCCAGCTTGAGCGCCAGTGAGTTAAGGAACAGCATGTGAAGGTCGTAACGGATGACCGCGACCGGCGTGTCGGGGGTCACCGCGTCGATCCAGTCCTTGTGCGGCATCTCGCCGCCCCAGCGGTCCTGGTCCCAATTGCCGCCCTGCAGCCATTCGCCCTTGGGCAGCGCTTTCGCCGCGGCGGCGATGCGGTCGACGAATGCCTTGGGGTTTTCGGCGTCGCGCAGCGACGGCTGCGACAGCATCGTCGATGCGATCACGAAATGGACGTGCGGGTCGATGAAGCCCGGGGTGACGAAGGCGCCCTTCAGGTCGATGACCTGCGTGGCCTTGCCGGTGCGCGAGCGAACCGCGTCGGCGCCGATCGCGGCGATGCGATCGCCCTTGACGCCGATCGCGTCGCTGAAGGTCGCGGGACCGGCGCCGGTCCAGATGCGGCCGTTGATATAGGCGGTGTCGAGCGTGTCGCCGCCCTTGGCAAAGGCGGCGCGGGAGACGGCCGCCGCAGCGGTTCCGCCGGCGACGGCGAGGAGCGTGCGGCGGCCGATCATCACTTGGTTGCCGCCGATTTGCGCGGCGGGTTCTCGGCACGCCATGTGTCGAGGCGTCCGAGCCATGTCGCTGCGGAGAGCGGGCCATAGGTCTTGGAATCAGTATGTTCGGCGACCAGTTCGCGAATGTTGACGAAATAGGCGGGGCCGCTCGGCAGGCCGAGCTCCTTGCGCTTCTTGTCCATCGCCGCTTCCTGCGCGGGGGTCGGCTCGATACCGGTCACCGGCTTGAACAGGATGACGTCGAAATCGGCGCCATTTTCATGGAAGAAAAGCTGGGTTGGGGGGAAACCACCAGCGGCGGCGACCTCGTCGGCCTGCGCGATGCGGCGGATGAACTCTTCCTGCTTGCCGGGGGCAAGCTTGAAGATTTCGAACCATGCTTCGGGCCAAGCGGCCTTTTCGGCGGCGGGAGCCGGCGCCGGGGCCTGCTGGGCGGCTGCGGGCGTGAACGGCAGCAAGGCTGCGGCGAAGACTAGCGCGACATTATATTTCATGAATTTCCCTCCTGGACCGTTGCAGATTTCCCCATCGCCGTGGATCGTAAAACATCCAACAATGGCGCCATCGATGGGACCAAGGTGTCAGCCCGCGGCCGCCTTGCGCAGCGCGGCGAGCGCGGTGCGCGCTTCATAGCTGTTCAGGCTGGCAAAACCGATCCGCAGCCCGCGCGGGGCATCGGGATGCGTCATGAACGAGCGCGACGAGGCGAAGCGCAGGCCCATCGCCGACGCCCGCGCCTCCATCTGGTCGAGGTCGATATCCCCGAACCGCAGCCAGAAGGCGAGCCCGCCATCGGGCATCTTGTACTGGACGATATCGCCGAGCGTCTTGTCGAGTTCGGCGGCGAAATTCTCGCGCCGTTCGGAATAGACCTGCCACACTTTGCGCGCGTGGCGGCGCAACTCGCCATTCTCGATCAGCTCCGCCGCGGCATCCTCGGTTAGCGCATTGCCCATGCCGTCGGTCAGCGAGACGCGGTGCGCGATCGCATCGACGATGGCGGGGGGCGCCGCGACATAGCCGATGCGCAGCGCCGGCAGCAGCAGCTTCGACATCGATCCGACATAGATGACCTGACCTGGACCATAGCTCGCGAGCGGCAGCAGCGGCTGCGAATGGAAATGAAACTCGTGATCATAGTCATCCTCGATGATCGCGAAGCCGAACTGGCGCGCGAGTTCGAGCAGGCGGAGCCGGCGTTCGGGGCGCAGCGAGACCGTCGTCGGAAACTGGTGGTGCGGGGTCACGAACACCGCGCGCACAGCGTTGCGGCGGCACGCATGCTCGACCGCGTCGATGTCGATCCCGTCCTCGTCGAGCCCGACCGGCACGATATTGGCGCCAAAGGCCCGAAACGCAGCGACCGCCGGCTCATAGGTCAGCGCCTCGACGACGACCGAATCGCCGGGGCGAAGCAGGACTTGCGAGGCGAGGAAAATCCCGTTCTGGCTGCCCCGCGTGATGCAGATATTTTCGGCGGTCACCGAAAGCCCGCGCTGGCCGCGCAGCATCGACGCGATGCCCTCGCGCAGTGCGGGGGACCCGCGCGGGTCGCCATATTGGAAGCCGTTGATCTCGGCGGCCCGGTTCGTCGCGCCGCGATAGGCGCGCGCCAACAATTCGGTGGGAAAAAGCCGCCCGTCGGGGGCGCCCTCGTCGATCTTCAGCCCCGATCCGCCGGGCAGCGCGATCGGCCGCGCCGGCGGCTCGGAATAGCGATAGTCGACCCGCACGCTGCTCATCGTCAGTTCGACATCGCCCTGCTGACGCTTGACCGGGTCGGGCAGCGCGGCCGCGACCATCGTCCCGCGCGTGCCGGCGGAGTCGAGCCAGCCTTGTGCGATCAGATCTTCGTAGGCGAAGACCACGGTCTTGCGATTGACGCCCAAAATCTTCGCCATTTCGCGGCTGCTGGGCAGGTAGGTGCCCGACGTCAGCTTGCCGCGCTCGATGTCGCGGATCAGCGCCTGGATGATCTGCATATAGATCGGCGTTTCGCGCGACGGATCGATCCGTTCGCTGAGGCTTACTTGCCAAGGTCGCAGCATTGGACCAGTCCTTTCCGAAGAAATCCTTCGAGTCTGGAGCCAAGGGTAATGAGGGCAGGGCGGCGCGGCAAGTGCCCGCTGGTCCCCCCAGCTTTCTTTTTTTGGTGCTTGTCGGAGAGCCAAGGCTGCTCGACAAGAACGGTACGACGGGGTGCGTGCCGGGCCGGCGATGAGTCGCGGGGCGGAGCACGAAAGGCTTTTCTCAGGGGGCGGCGTGACGCTTTTCGAACGATTTGACGGGGCCGATGTACGCAAGCTGGTGGAGGATTATCCGCTCGCCTGGGTTTGCGGCGGCGGCGCGGCCGACATCGAGGCGAGCCTGTTGCCGCTGATCGGCCGCTTCGACGCGCAAGGGGACCTGGTCGAACTGATCGGCCACCTCATGCGGACCAACCCGCTTCATGCCGCACTCCTGTCCGATCCGCGCGCGACGATCCTCTTTCAGGGTCCGGACAGCTATGTCAGTCCCGAACATGCAGGGCTTCGCGACTGGGCGCCGACCTGGAACTATGCACAGATCAAGGTCCGCGCCGAGGTCCGCTTCGACGAGGCCTTGACCGAACCCTCGCTCGACCTGCTCATCGACGCGATGGAAAAGGGGCGGCTCCAGCCCTGGTCAAAGGAAGAGCTTGGCGAGCGCTACCATGGCATGCTCGGCCGCATCATCGGATTTCGTGCGACGGTCACCGGGCTGACGGGTAAGTTCAAGCTCGGGCAGGACGAAAGCAAGGAGGCGCTGGCATCGATCCTCGGGACGCTTCCCGACGCGGCGATGACGGACTGGATGCGGCGGTTCAACGGGGGGCGATCATGAGCATGAAGCGGATAGGGCTGCTTGCCGCGATCGGCGCGATCCTGTGCACGGCCGGCCCGGCGGGGGCGCAGCGCCAGGCTTCATGGCCGTGGCAACAGGACCCTTTCCCGAGCCACTATCACGCGCCGCCGGCGGACGACATGCTGCTGCGCGGTGCGACCATCCTCGACGGTGTCGGCGGGCGGATCGACGGCGGCGATATCCTCCTTCGCGGCGGCAAGATCGTTGCGCTGGGGCGGAATCTCGCGAACCCCGGCGTCCGCGAGGTCGATGCGCGCGGGCGCTGGATCACCCCCGGGGTGATCGACGTCCACACGCACAACGGCACCTTCGTACTGCCGCTCACCGCGATCGACCGCGAAGCCTCCGACGTGTCGGAGGTCAGCACCCCCAATGCGGCCGACACCTGGATCGAAACCGCAGTCAACGCGCAGGACATGGCGTTCGACCGGGCGCTGGCGAACGGCGTGACGACGACCCAGATATTGCCCGGCTCGACCCCGATCTTCGCGGGGCGCTCGGTGGTGGTGAAACCGGTTCGCGGCGCGACCGTGTGGGACATGAAGGTCACCGGCGGGGTGCAGGGCTTCAAGATGGCGTGCGGCGAAAATCCCAAGAGCTGGGGCGCCGACGACGACAATGAAGGCCCGACGAGCCGGCAGGGCGTGATCAGCTATATGCGGCAGGAATTCCTCGACGCGCAGCGCTACAAGCGCGCGGTCGAACAGGCGCGCGCCGGGGCCGGCACCATGCCGCCGCGCGACCTGAAGCTGGAAGCGGTCGCCGGCATCCTCGCGGGCGATGTCCGCGTCAATCTCCACTGCTACCGCGCGGGCGATATCGCGGCGGTGCTGGCGGTCGCGAAGGAGTTCGGTTTCCGCATCGGCGCGGTCCATCACGCGACCGAAGCCTACAAGATTCCCGGCGTGCTGCGCGAGGCGGGGACCTGCGCCGCGGTGTGGGCCGACTGGTGGGGCTTCAAGGTCGAGGCGCAGGACGCGATCCGCGCCGAAGCGCCGCTGCTTGAACGCGCCGGGGTCTGCGTGATGATGCATTCGGATTCGGCGAACGACGGCCAGCGGCTCAATATTGCGGCGGCGAAGGCGGCGGCGGCGGGGCGCCGCATCGGCATCGACACGCCGCCCGAGACGATGATCAAATGGACGACGAGCAATCCGGCGAAGCTGCTCGGGCTGGAGAAACGCATCGGCACGCTGGCCCCGGGGTTCGAGGCCGATATCGTCCTCTGGTCGGGCGATCCGTTCAGTATCTACAGCCGCGCCGACCTTGTCCTCATCGGCGGCGCGATCACCTGGGATCGTTCGAGGCCGCGCACGGAGCCGATATCCGATTTCGAACTCGGGCGCGGGGGGATCGGCCAGTGAGGACGCTCGTCAGCCTGCTCGCGCTCGCGCTCGCGGCCCCCGCCACGGCGCAGACGATCGCGGTGATCCACGCCGACGCCTGGACGATGGACGCCGACACGCCGGTCCGCGACGCGACGATCGTCATCGACAACGGGCGCATCACCTCGGTCGCCGCGGGCGGCGGCGTGCCCGACGGTGCAACGATCATCGACGCGCGCGGCAAGCCCGTGACGCCGGGCCTCGTCAACGGCGCGACCCAGATCGGCCTCGTCGAGATAGCGGGATCGCCCGACACCAGCGACACCGGCTCGGCCGACGAACGCAATCCCGGCAATGACGTCAGCCGGGCGCTCAACGGCAACTCGACGGTTGTCGGCCTCGCGCGCGCCGACGGTATCACGCGCGCACTGATCTTCCCTTCACCATCGCGTCACGCCCCTTTCAGCGGCGAGCCGGCGCTGGCGCGGCTGCGGGACGGAGTCGACATCTTGGATAAGCCCAATGTCGGCGTCTACGCCGTCATCGGCGGCGGCGCGTGGGACCGGCTCGGTTCGCGCGGCGTGCAATGGGCGGCGCTGCGCAAGGCGCTCGACGAGGGCAAGCGCGGCCTCGCGCCGCCGCCTCCGGCCGACAAAAAGAAGGACCGCAAGGGTGGCGCCCCGGCGGGCAGCCCGCCCGGCGCCCGGCCCGGCGAGGAATTGATTCGCGGCGTGCTGCAGGGCCGGATGCCGCTGGCGATCCAGACCAACCGCGAATCCGATATCCGGCAGGCGGCGGCGCTGGCATCGGATTTCGGGATCAGGGTGATCGTCGTCGGCGGGGCCGAGGCATGGCGCGCGGCCGATCTGCTCGCCGCGGCCAAGGTCGACGTGATCCTCGATCCGGTCGCGAACCTGCCATTCAGTTTCGACCAGCTCGGCGCGCGGCAGGACAATGCCGCGATCCTTACCAAGGCCGGCGTGCGCGTCGCGGTCGGACAGGCCGGCGGCGCGATCCATGCGACCTATAATGCGGGCATGGGGCTGCGCGAAGGCGCCGGTCTCGCGGTCGCCAACGGCCTGCCCTATATCGATGCGCTGCGCGCGGTGACGGTCAATCCGCTCGCGATCTGGGGCCGCGGCGGCGGGACGCTGGCGCCCGGCGCCGATGCCGACCTCGTCGTCTGGGACGGCGATCCGCTCGAACCCTCGACCATCGCGCTGCACGTCATCGTCGAAGGCCGCGAGACCGAGAGCCGCTCGCGGCAGGACAGGCTCGCCGAACGCTACAGGGACGCGCGCTGATGCCCGTGCTCCTCGTCGGTTGCGGACGCATGGGCGGCGCGATGGCGCGCGGCTGGGCGGGCAGCGAAGCGATATTCGTCCACGATCCGCTCGCCGAAGCGCAGCCCGACGACGCCACGCGTGTCGATCGGCTCGACACGCTCGCGCCCAACGATCTGGTGGTCGTGCTCGCGGTCAAGCCGCAGGTCTTCGCATCGCTGGCGCCGTCGCTCGGGCCGCTTGCAGACGGCGGGGCGCTCTTCGTGTCGATCATGGCGGGGATCACCCTCGCCGGGCTGAGCGAGGCGCTCGGCGGCTCGCGTCGGATCGTTCGCGCGATGCCCAACACTCCCGCCGCGATCGGCCGCGGTATCACCGCCGCCGCTGCGGGCGAAGATATCGACGCCACCGACCGCGCCCGCGTCGAAACGCTGCTCGCCCCGACCGGCGCGCTGCTCTGGCTCGACGACGAGGCGCAGATGGACGCGGTGACCGCGGTGTCGGGGAGCGGCCCGGCCTATTTTTTCCGCTTTACCGAGGCGCTGGCGCTGGCGGGCGAAAAGGCGGGCCTGTCGCCGCCGCTCGCGATGCAGCTCGCCCGCACGACCTTCACCGGCGCCGCCGCGCTGGCCGAACAGGACTCCGCTGAACTGGCAGAGCTTCGGCGCCAGGTGACGAGCCCCGGCGGCACCACGGCGGCGGGGCTTGGCGAGATGGACCGCGACGATGCGATCGACCGGCTCGCCGCGGCGGTGGTCGGGGCCGCGGCGGCGCGTTCGCGCGCGCTTGCCGATTGACCCGAACGGACCGGCGCCGATGCCGGCAGGGAGACGATGATGTCCGATAGGTTCGGCCTGGCCGGCGTAACGGCCGATTCCGACGCCGCGCCCGCCCCGCGCCCGGCGGCGCCGGACGCGCTCGATCGCCGGACGCGCGCGCGCGCGGCGGTGGCCGGGTCGGCGGGCAATCTGATCGAATGGTATGATTTTTACGCCTATGCCTACACTGCGCTCTATTTCGCCTCTGCTTTCTTTCCCGAAGGCGACCGCACCGCGCAGTTGATCAATGTCGCCGCCATCTATGCGGCGGGGTTCCTGATCCGTCCGCTCGGGGGCTGGTATTTCGGGCGCTATGCCGACCGCCACGGGCGCCGCGCCGCGATGATCGCCTCGGTACTGCTGATGGGCGCGGGTTCGCTGCTCGTCGCGATCCTGCCGACCTATGCGACGATCGGCGCGGCGGCGCCCGCGCTGCTGCTGGTGGCGCGATTGATGCAGGGCTTTTCGACCGGCGGCCAATATGGCGCGGCCGCGACCTATCTCAGCGAGATCGCCGAGCCGGGCAAGCGCGGCTTTTACGCCTCGTTCCAGTTCGTGACGCTGATCGGCGGACAATTGTTCGCGCTGCTTACGGTCTTCCTGCTCCAGACGGCGATGAGCGACATGGCGATCCGCGAATGGGGCTGGCGCATTCCCTTCTTCCTCGGCGCGGTGCTGGCCGGCGTGTTCATCCTGTTCCGCGATGCGATGCACGAGACGGCGGAACCAGCGGGCAAGGGCGACGAGGCGGGATCGCTCCGGACGCTGATGCAGCATCCGCGCGCGATGCTGACGGTGATGGCGCTCAGCGCGGCGGGGGCGGTGACGCTCTACACCTTCACCACCTATATGCAGAAATATCTGGTCAACACTGCGGGCATGGACGTGACGATCGCGAGCCGGACGATGCTGATCGTCACCTTCGCCTTCCTGCTGCTCCAGCCGCTGCTCGGTCTGTTGTCGGACCGGATCGGGCGGCGAACCAACCTCCTGATCTTCAGCGGCGGGATGGCCCTGTTCGCGGTGCCGCTGCTCGGTGCGATCGGCAAGGCGCAGACGATGGGCAGCGCGCTGCTGCTGATATTCGCGGCGCTCGCGATCATGAGTTTCTACACCTCGGTCTCGGGGCTGTTCAAAGCCGAGCTGTTCCCCGCCAATGTTCGCGCCCTCGGCGTCGGGCTCGGCCATGCGATCGCGTCGGCGATTTTCGGCGGTACCGCCGAATATGCGGCGCTGACGCTCAAGCAGATGGGGCACGAACAGGTCTTCGCCTGGTATGTCTCGGCGGTCTGCGCGGTCGCGTTCGTCGTCGCGCTGCGCATGCGCGAACCGCGCGCGCACGGCCATCTTCATTGATCCATTCCTCGAAACCGGAGTTCTCCCGATGAAACCGATCTCGCTTCTCTGGGCCGCCGCGCTGCTGTGCGGCGCCCCGGCCCTCGCGCAGGACGCGGCGCCCGATCTGCCTTATGCGATGACGAACAGCGTGACGCTGCCGAGCGGCGATACGGGCTGGGATTATGTGAAGTTCGAACCCGGCACCTCGCGGTTGTTCATGGCGCGGCTGAAGGATGGGCTGACCGTCTATGACGTCGATCGCGGGCAAGCCGTCGCGACGATCGAAAATTCGGTCGGCGCCAACGGCCCGATCCTGCTTCCGAAATATAATCGCGGCTATGTTGCGATGGCCGACGGCTCGCTGCTGAGCTTCGATCTCAAGACGCTGAAACTCATCGCGCGGACGCCGCTCGCCGGCGACGGCGGGCTCAACAGCGGCTCGCTCGATCCCGCGACGGGGCAGCTTCATATCATCACCGGCACCCGGCCCAGCGAGGCGACCTGGTTCAGCCTCGACGCCGCGACGGGCAAGCTGCTGCGGACGACGCGCTTTCCCTTTCGCAAGATGGACGATCCCGCCGCTGACGGCAAAGGCCATCTCTATGCGCCCGCCCGGCTCGACGGCCTCGTCCTCCGGCTCGATTCGGCGACGCTCAAGGAACAGGCGCGCTGGGACGTCGGCTGCAATGTGTCGAAGATGAAATATCTCGCCGCGACCGACCGCCTGCTCGGTGCGTGCGGCGGCGACAAACCCGCGGTGTTCCTGATGGATCCGGCAAGCGGCGCCATCCTGTCGCGCGTGCCGATCGGCAAGGGGCTCGACGCGCTCGCCTATGACGAAGAGCGCGAGCGGATCGTCAGCAGCAATTACGAAGGGTCGATGACGGTCATCCAGCGCGACGGGCCCGACAGCCTGCGTGTCGTCGCCACGATCCGCACCGCGTTCGGCGCCCGCATGATGGACATCGATCATCGCACCGGCCGTCTCTATCTGGTCAATGCGGACTCGACCGATTTTCCCGGCAAGGATGGCGGCGAAGAAGTGACGCGCTACCATCCCGACAGCTTCCGGGTCGAGACATGGCAACCATATTGAAGGGGGCAGCGATATGAAACGCGCGATATGGGGAATGGTATCGGCATGGGCGCTGGCGATGCCGGTGGCGACCTTCGCCGCCGACGAAACCGCGCTGCCGATGAAGCCCGCAAGAACGCTCGACTATCAGGTGTCGAGCGGCACCTTCATGTCGCTGGCGATCTCGCCCGACGGCAAGACGATCCTCTTCGACATGCTCGGCGAAATCTATGCGTTGCCCGCTGCCGGCGGCAAGGCGGTGCCGATCGCGACGGGCATGGCGTTCGAGGTCCAGCCGACCTTTTCGCCCGACGGGCAATGGATCGCCTATGTCAGCGATCGCTCGGGCGGCGACAATGTCTGGATCGCGCGCACCGATGGCAGCGGCGCGCGGCGGATCAGCGACGAAGACGAGGGCGCGGTGCGCACCTCGCCCGAATGGAGTGCCGACGGAAAGTCGATCTATGTCAGCCGCTACCGTATCCGCATCGATCGCTATGAATTGTGGCGCCATCCGGTCGATGGCGGGTCGGGCGAACTGGTTGCGCCGGCCAAGCCGTCCGCCGATGCACCGCGCGATGCCTGGCAAAGCACGCTTGGCGCCGCGGCGTCGCGCGACGGCAAATATCTCTATTTCGCTCGCCGCGTCGGTGACAATGATTTTGCCGAACCGGTGGCATGGACGATCGTCCGCCGCGATCTGGCCACCGGCGCCGAACAGACCGTCGTCGGCAATTCGGGCGGGCGCGAGGCGGGGAAGGAGACTTTCTTCCGACCTGCGATTTCGCCCGACGGCAGCAAACTCGCCTATGCGACGCGGCGGCTAGCGGAGACGCGGCTGCGGTTGCGCGACCTCGCGACCGGCGACGACCGCGATCTGGGCCCCGCGCCCGCCGACCTGATGAACGGCGCGGCCTCGCTCGACCTGATCCCGCGCTATGCCTTCACGCCTGATGGGCAGGCGATCCTGATCGCCTGGCAGGGGCGGATCGAGCGGCGGCCGATCGACGGGGCGGCGGCGACGCCGGTGCCCTTCACCGCGCGGCTGAAGCTGGCGGTCGGCCCGAGCACCCGGATCGGTTTTCGCGAAGACACCGGCCCGGTCCGCGCCAAATTGTTGCAGGGGACGTCGCCGTCGCCTGACGGCCAGCGCGTCGCCTATGCCGCGCTCGGCAGCGTCTATGTCCAGCCGGTCGATGGCGGCAAGGCGCTGCGCCTGCCGATCAGCGGCGACCCCGCCTCGCTGCCGGGCTGGAGCCCGGACGGGTCGCGCATCGCCTATGTCACCTGGAGCGAGCGCGCGGGCGGCGCGGTGTGGAGCATCGCTGCCGACGGCTCCGGCACGCCGGTGAAGGTCAGCGATGTTTCGGCCTTCTACACCCATCCCGCCTTCACGCCCGATGGCGCGAATATCCTCGCGGTCCGCTCGCCGGCGGCGGCGCGGCAACAGACCAGCTTCGAATTCGGCACGGTGCGCCCCGCCGACCTCGTGGCATTGCCTGCGGCGGGTGGGCCGGCGCGGGTCGTTACCAGCGGCGCGCTCGGCCAGCGGCCGCATTTCGTACGCGGCGAACCGGGTACGACCTATCTGCTCAGCAGCGACGGGCTGGTCGCCGTCGATCTGGCACGCGGGACGCAGCGTGTCGTCGCGTCGGTGAAGGCGCAGGATTATTATTTTACCGAGCGGCTCGCCGACGCCGACGACTTGCGGATCAGTCCCGACGGCCAATGGATCGCGGCGCAGACGAGCGAACAGCTGTATGTGCTGCCCATGCCCGCCGATCCCAAGGCGATGGTCGACTTGACTGCCGCCGACACGACGGGGCGGAAGGTCACGCGCATGGGTGCCGACTTCTTCGACTGGCGCGCCGACGGCAGCCTGATCTGGACGGTTGGCAACTATTGGCAGGTCCTGCCTGACGCCAAGGCGACCCCGCCCGCGAAACATGTCGANNCTGACGATGGCGGGCGGCGACAAGATCGTCGAGGATGCCGACATCTTGATCACCGGCGACCGGATCGTGGCGATCGGGCCGCGCGGCAGCTTTGCGGTGCCGAGCGGCACGCCCGAGCGTGAACTGGGCGGCAAGACCGTCGTCCCGGGCTTCATCGACGATCATGACCATATCGGCGGGGTGCGCCGCAACGTCATCGGTTACGACGAATGGGACCTGCCGGCGCGGCTTGCCTTCGGCGTGACGACCTCCTTCGACCCCTCGACGCTGGGCATCGACCAGATCGCCTATCAGGACCTGATCGATGCGGGGCTGGTGATCGGGCCGCGGCTGCGCTCGACCGGCCCGGCGCTCTTCTCCAAGGAGCGTTTCACCTCGCTCGATCAGGTGCGCGACGTACTGCGCCGCTATCGCGACGCCTGGGGGCTGCGCAACATCAAGCAATATCGCGGCGAGAGCCGAACCGTGCGGCAATGGATCGCGATGGCGGCGCGCGAGCTGGGCATCGTACCGACGACCGAGGGCAGCCATAATCCTAAGCTGATGCTGACCCAGATCATCGACGGTTATGCCGGCAACGAACATGCGTTGCCGATCACGCCGTTCGGCGAGGATGTCGTCGGCCTCTATCAGCGCATGCGCACCAGCTATGTTGCGACGCTGCTCATCAACACCAGCGGTCCGTCGGGGCGGCATTATTATGTGTCGATGCACGATCCCGCGCTCGATCCCAAGGTGCGGCATTTCTGGTCGCCGTCGGCGATCGCGCACAAGCTCGGTTTCCGGCCCTGGGGTTCGCTCGCGGCGTCGCGCATGCCCGCGCTGGCCGCCGATGCGGCCAAGCTCGCCGAAAGCGGCGCGCTCGTCGGCATGGGATCGCACGGCGACGAGCCGGGGATCGGCTTTCACTACGAAATGGAGGGCCATGCGCTCGGTGGGATGAAGCCGATGGCGGTGCTGCATGCGGCGACTGCCGGGGCGGCGGAGACGATCGGACGGCTCGCCGACATGGGCACCATCGAACCGGGCAAATATGCCGACCTCGTGGTGTTCGACGAAGACCCGCTGACCGATATCCGCAAGACGATGTCGATCAAACTGGTGATGCGCGGCGGGCAATTGTTCGACGCCGCGACGCTCGACGAACTGTGGCCGACCGCGCGCAAGATGCCCGCGTCGCCCTACATCGACGCCGAGAAGGACGCGCAATGGCTACCGGTGAAATGACGATCGACCCCGAAATCGCGGAATTTCTGGCGATCATGAAGCAGCGCTGGGCGGCGCATCCGCCGTTCGACACGCTGGACTTCCCCGAACAGCGCGCGGTGTCGGAGGCGGTGCGCGCGCATTGGACGGCGGGCGGTCCGGTCATGGCGGAGACGTTCGAACGCCGCTTCGACGCCGGCGCGGGGGAATTGCGCGTCCGCGTCTACCGGCCCGAAGGGGCGGCGGTGCCCGCGCCGGCGCTCGTCTATCTCCACGGCGGCGGCTTCACCCTGTTCTCGATCGACACGCACGACCGACTGATGCGCGAATATGCCGCGGCGGGCGGCTTCGTGGTGATCGGCGTCGATTATCCGCTGTCGCCCGAACATAAATATCCGGTCGCGCTCGACCGCATCGAGGCGCTGATGCTGTGGCTCGGGGCGCATGGCGCGACGCTGGGGATCGATCCGGCGCGGATCGCGATGGGCGGCGATTCGGCGGGCGCCAATCTCTGCTTCGCGACCGCGCTGCGGCTGCGCGCGCGAGGCGAGGGCGGCCTCGTCCGTGCGATCCTTTCCAACTATGGCTATTTCACGCCCGCGGTCTCCGACCGTGCCGAGGCACTTTTCGGCGGGCCGGGGTCGATCATGGACCGCGCTGAGGCGCAGGGCTATTATGCCAATTATCTCGTCGACAGCGCGGCGGGCGCGCAAGATCCCTTCGCCTGTCCGATCCACGCCGAACTCGCCGGCCTGCCGCCCGTGCTGCTGGTGATCCCCGAATGCGACCTGCTGACCGAGCAGTCGATCGCGATGGAAGCGCGGCTCGAAGCCGCGGGCGTCGATACCGAGGCGCGCATCTATGGCGGGGCGACGCACAGCTTTCTGGAGGCGATGTCGATCGCCGAGGTCGCGCGCCGCGCGATCCGCGACGGTGCCGCCTTCATCCGCCGCCGGTTCGGCTGATCAGGCCGCGCCGACGACGCCGCTGTCGATGAGCGTGTCGATCTCGCCTTCGTCGAGCCCCGCCTCGCGCAGGATCGCACGGCTGTCGGCGCCCAGCGCGCGCGGCGCGACGTCGGGAAGCGGCGCGACGCCGTCGAACAGCACCGGTTGCGGCAGCGTGCGCCGGATGCCGTCGGGATAGCCCGACGGCACGTCGAAAAAGCCGATCTCGGCCAGATGCGGGTCGTCGAGCAGGCCGGGCAGGTCGGGGACACGCGAGCAGGGAATGTCGCGCGCCGAAAGCGCGTCGAGCCATGCGGCGGTCGTCCGCGCCGGCAGGCTCTCAGCGACGATCGCATAGAGGGTGTCGATATGCGCGGGCCGTTCGCGCGGGTCGGCGAACCACGGCTGCGCGATGACGTCGTCGCGGCCGACTTCGCTCAGGAAGGACCGCCACTGTCGGTCGGTATAGGGCAGCACCGCGATCCAACCGTTAGCCGTGCGGAATGGCCGGCGATTGGGAGACAGGATGCGCGGATAGCCGGGTTCGCCGTCGACGGCGAAGGTCGCGCCCGCGAGATGTTCGTTGAGCAGGAAGGCGGCGAGTGCCTCGAACATCGGAACCTCGACCTTGATCGCGCCCCTCCGCCCGTTCGCGCGCGCTACCAGCGCCGCCATGATGCCATAGACGGCATGCAAAGCCGCGACCTTGTCGGCGAGCACCGTCGGCACGAAGCGCGGATCGGCGCCGGTCGCCGCTTCGAGTCCCGCCAGCCCGCTTGCCGCCTGGATGATGTCGTCGAACGCCGGGCGGTCGCGATAGAGCCCGCGCTGCCCGAAACCGATCGCGGCGCAATGGATGATGCCGGGGTTGATCGCCGCGACCGCATCGAAACCCAGTCCCAGCCGCTCGGCGGCATCGACACGCATATTGTGGAAGAGAACATCGGCGGTGCCGATCAGCCGGTCGAGAGCGGCTTTGCCTTCGGGTTTCTTGAGGTCGATCGCGAGCATCCGTTTGTTGCGGTTGTTGTTGAGGAACAGGGCGCCGCCGCCGGGACCGGCGGGATGGGCGTGGCGCGCGATGTCGCCCTCGAGAGCTTCGACCTTGATCACCTCGGCGCCAAGGTCGGCGAGGATCTGGCCGGCATAGGGGCCGAGCACGACCGCGCCGACCTCGATGATCCGGACCCCTTGCAACAGCGGCAGCATGTCTCTCTCCCTTGGCGATTTTGTTCCCATATAGAGACTAAAATTATCACAAATAGAGATAAAATCTTGCCTTCTGGCAATATGTGCTACCCGGTTCCGGGGGCGTTCGGGTCGCGATGACCGCCGCATTATCCGCAGTTAGCCGCGGGTAAGCGCGTATCGGGAAGCAAAATCCACCCATCAAAGTCGGCTTTTACCCGAATCCGGACAACCACAGAATTTCAGGCGATCTACACTGGCGTGACAAATTCAAGACGACCGGGGAATTTTTGGCTTAGACCGACAGAAAGAAAAGGGGGCGTAAGATGCGCGTTTGTCTAGATCGTATGGCTGTGATGCGGGGATCGTTCGGGGTGTCATTGCTGGCGCTGGCCTGCGCGCAGCCGGCCTATGCCCAGTCCGAACCGACCGATGAATCCGATATCGTGGTGACCGCGACCGCGTCCACGGCGACCAAGACCGACACCCCCATATTGCGCATTCCGCAGGCGATCGAGGTCGTGACGGTCGAAGAGATGCAGGACCGCGGTGCGCAGAATATTCGCGAAGCGCTGAAGTACACGGCGGGCGTCTACAACGGCGGCGACGATTCGCGCGGCGATTTCAACATCGTCCGCGGCTTTGAATCGGTGCTCTATGTAGACGGGCTGAAACGCAACTATGGCTTCGTCTATATGCCGCGCCCCGAAATCGCGACGCTCGAACGCGTCGAGGTCCTCGTCGGCCCGGCCTCGGTGCTTTATGGCGCGGGCAGCTCGGGCGGCCTCACCAACATGCAGAGCAAGCGTCCGCAGTTTGACTTCGGCGGCAGCGCCAGCGTCAGCTATGGCACGTTCGACCGCAAGGAAGCGACCGTCGACGTCACCGGGCCGCTGAGCGATACGCTCGCCGCGCGCTTCGTCGGCGTGGTGCGCGATTCGGACTCGCGCATGGACTTCACGCGCAACGACCGCATCGTCGCGCAGGGCGCGCTGACCTGGCGGCCGGGCGACCGCACCGACATCACCGCGATCGGCATCTATCAGGAAGATCACAACCCGCCGAACTATAATGTCATGCCGATCGTCGGATCGCTTTTCGCGCTTCCGGGACAGCGCATCCGGAACTCGAGTTTCTTCGGCGAGCCGGGAATCAACCGCGGTGACAAGGAGTATACCGCGGTCTCGCTGCTCGCGACCCACGAATTTTCGGATGCGTTCAGCTTCCGCAGCTCGAGCCGCTATACCTGGGCCAATACCAAGCAGGCCGAATATTATCTGGCCACCTATCTCAGCCCGGGTGGCCCATTGGACCCCTTCCTTCCCGGCACCACGATGGTTCCGCGCAACCTGTTCGCGATCAACATCAAATATCGGACGTTCAACACCGACAATGGCGTGGCGTTCAAGTTCGACACCGGTCCGGTCTCTCACCAGCTGCTCGCCGGCGTCGACTATTCATACTTCAAGCAGGTATCGGGACAGGCGTTCATCGAGAACGCCGGCGCGATCGACGTCTATAATCCGGTTTATGGCAACGCCCCCACGCCGGTCTTCAACTTCTTCAACACCCAGATCCTGAAGCAGACCGGCTTCTATCTGCAGGACCAGGTCGATTTCGGTGAAGTGGCGTCGCTCGTCCTCGGCATCCGGCGCGACCGCTACTCGAAGGTGGACGTTGGTCAGCCGGTGGAAATCACCAAAAAGACGACCAAGCGAGCCGGCTTGACCATCAATGCCACGTCGACGCTGGCGCCCTATATCAGCTATTCGGAATCTTTCCTGCCGATCTCGGGCCTCAACCAGTTCGGTAGCACCTACCAGCCGCTGTCGGGTAAGCAGAAGGAAATCGGGATCAAGTGGCAGCCGCTCCGCACAACGATGCTGCGCGTGTCGCTATACGATCTGAAGGAAAACAATGCGCTCCGCACCGATCCGGCCAATCCGCTGAATCAGATCCAGACCGGCTCGGTCAAGTCGAAGGGCGTCGAGTTTCAGGCCAACCACAATGTCGCCGACGATTTTTCGCTCACCGCGGCCTTCTCCTATGGCAAGGTCCGGCTTTCGGGTGAGGGGCGTCAACGCGACGATACCCCGAAATATCTCGCCAGCATCTTCGGCACCAAGACGGTCGAACTCACCGGCGACATCGACATGCGCCTTGGTGGCGGTGTGCGCTATCAGGGCAAGCAGACGTCGGATCCCTTCGGCGGCGCCTTCGTCGTCGAAACGCCCAGCTACACGCTGGTCGATGCGCTGGTCGCCTTCGACTACAAGGCCTGGACGCTGCAGTTCAACGCGATCAACCTGTTCGACGACGTCTATTATCCGAGCTGCTCGGCCTTCGGGTCGTGCGCCAATGGCGAACCGCGCACGGTGCAGGGGACGCTGAGCTTCCGGTTCTGAACCGAGCATAGCCAAGGTCTTCATGGGGCGGCGGCCGGGGCATCCCCGGCCGCCGTTTTTCGTGGGGCGGACGTGACGCCGAGGAGAGGCAAGACGATGAGCGGACAAAGGTCGGACGAATTGCTGGGCATGGGCAGCCGCATCACGCGGCGCGATTTCTTCAACGGCGCGATGGTGGCGAGCGGCGCGGCGCTGGTTGCGGGTTGCGGCGGCGGACAGGGCGCCGCCGCCGACGGCCCATGGACGCCCTCGGGTTCGTCCTGGACCGGCTATGGCGGGGTCGGCGACTATGCCTGGTCGAACGGCAATACGCAGGCGGTGGTCGATGCCGCGCACGGCATCCGCGATCGCCTTTACCCCGATCCCGCGACGAAGCCGATCGACGAGGATTTCGATCTGGTGATCGTCGGCGGCGGCTTCTCCGGCATGACCGCAGCCTATGAATTTTCAAAGCGCGCCGGCGAGGGCGTGACCTGCCTGCTCCTCGACAATCATCCGGTGGTCGGCGGCGAGGCGAAGCAGAATGAATTCGACGTCGATGGCCACCGCCTGGTCGCGCCGCAGGGATCGAACGGCGCGATCGTTCCGCACGACAATTATGTGCGCGGCAGCTTTGGCGAAGGCACGTACGACATCTTCACCGACTATTATCGCGAGTTCGGCCTGCCGACAAAATACGACCTCGAACCGCTCGGCGGCGGCGCCGAGAAATATGAACTGACCGACTATCATTTCGGTCCGATGGCCCCGGCGTGGGAGAAGGCTTACGCCACCGGCTATCATTTCCCGGGCACCGGCTGGGTCGCCAATCCGACGACCGATGGCTTTGCAAAGACGCCCTGGCCGGCATCGGCGCAGAAGCAGCTCGACGATTTCGTCGCCGACCGCCGCGATGTCCTGTCAGGGGTGGCGAACCCGGAAGCCTGGCTCGATACGCTCACCTATTACCAGCTGCTCGACAAGCTCGGCTATGGCACCGAGGTCCGCAATTATATCAATCCCGGCATCGCGGTCGGCAATTACGGCGTCTGCGGCAGCGGCATTTCGGCCTTCGCGGCGCACCGGTTGCGGCTCCCCGGCACGACGATCAAGGACAAGGTGATTTCCTCGTCCGACATCGGCCTCGTCTCCTTTCCGGGCGGCAACACCGCCTTCATGCGGATCATGCTGCAACGGATGATTCCCGGTGCGATCCGGACGCAGGAACAAGGGCCGCTGGCCCCGGTCGGCGGCACGATCGACCCTGCGAAGCTCGACCGCGCGGGCAACAAGATCCGCATCCGGTCGGGCTCGACCGCGATCGACGTGCGCCATCCCGGCGATCCGGCCAAGGCCGATCATGCGATCGTCAGCTATGTGCGCGATGGCAAGGTTCGCCGCGTTCGTGCCAGGGCGGTCGTCATGGCGTCGGGCGGCTGGGTGAACCGCAATATCGTTTCCGACATGCCCGAGGGCCACCGCAAGGCCTATGGCGAATTCCAATATGGGCCGGTGATGGTCGCCAATGTCGCGCTCCGCAACTGGCGCTTTTTCGACAAGCTCGGCTTCACCAACACGCGCTGGTTCGATGCGCTCGGTTGGCAGACATCGATCCGGCGCAATGTCGATATGGGCGGGGCGCAGGCCTTCACCCCCGACAGCCCGACGGTGCTGACCTTCTACATCCCCTTCCTGCATCCCGATCTGCCCGGCCCGCAACAGGGGCCGGCGGCGCGCGCGCGGCTGTTCGCGACCAGCTATGCCGATTTCGAACGCCAGCTGCGCGAGCAATTGACCGCCGGCTTCGCCGCCGCGGGTTTCGATGCGAAGCGCGATATCGCGGGGATCATTCTCAACCGCTGGGGCCACGCCTATGTCGCGCCGCAGCCGGGTTTCTACTTCGGCCGCGACGGCGCGCCGCCGCCTTCGGACGTGATTCGCAAGCCGCACGGTCGGATCGTCTTCGCGCACTCCGAACTGCTCGGCGAAATGGCGATGGCGCACGCGATGCACGAGGCGTATCGCGCGGCGGGGCAGATCATGGACATGCTCTAGGACTCAGGTTTCGGCCCACATCCGCCACAGGTCGCTGGTGTTGCGCGTCAGCGTGTCGAACGCCGCGCTCTTGCCGCTCTCGGCGAACATGGTGGCGCGCAGATTCTCCAGTTCGAACAGCACGCGCCGCTTGTCAGCCTCGCGCACCAGGCTCTGGATCCAGCCGACCGCGACGTCGCGCTGCCCGGACGTCACCTTGGCGACCTGGTGCACCGAATTGGCGGGATAGAGGATCGCGGCCCCGGCGGGCAGCTTGAACGATCGCGTACCGGCGGGCTCGTCGATCTCCAGCTCGCCGCCCTCGTAACTGTGGGGATCGGAGAGGAAGAGCGTATAGGCGAGATCGATGCGCGTCTGCGGCGCTTCGCCCATCAGGGCGTTGTCGACGTGCGGGCCGTAACCCATGCCCTCGGTATAGCGGCTGAACAGCACCGGCCGCATCATGCGCGGCATCGCCGCCATCGCGAAAAAGCGATTGGCCGCCAGCGCTTCGGTGACCGCCGCCTGCATTGCGGCATAGTCCTTCGAATCGCCCGCGACCTGCTTGTTTTCCTTCACTCCCGCCGCAGCCCAGCCGGCAGTCTCGCGCCCGTCGATGAAGTGCTGCCTGTCCATCATGGCGACCAGCTTGTTCAGCTGGTCGCCAGTCAGGATATCGGGGATGCAAATCAGCAAGATGCCGTTCCCTACATGTCGGGCGCGGCGCCCTTCTTCAGCGCATGCGCCTTGCCCGAAACGGTGCCGTCGGGCTTCACCATCGCGACGCTATCCATCACGAAGAACATTGTATAGCAGCCCGTGATCTGGGTCTTGCCGGCCCAGGCGATATCGACGCACAGCTTGTTGTCCTCGGCCTGCCAGCTGCCGGTCACCGGCTCGTTGACCTGCGCACTGCACACGCCCTCGTACAGGAGCAGGCCGTCGCCGGGGATTTCCGTCTTGGGGCATTTCTTCACATCGACCGCATCGTAACGGATGTTGTAGCCGCCCACCTTGCCGTTGGCGCTGTACTGGTGCGCATAATGATAGGGGATGGCGAGGGTGTTGCCGGTCAGCGCCTTGCCGATCTGCTCGGTGGTCAGCGCCGGAAAGGACAAAGTCGGCCAGACGCGGTGCGAGCCGATGCCATTCTCGCCGCCTTCGCCGGCCAGCATCAGCGACAGCGCCTTGTCGAAACCGGTCGGATAGACCAGCTCGCTCGGCTGCGGTGCCTGCGGCGCGTTGGGATCGGCCGCCGTCGCCGGCACCGCCATCGTCGTCGCGGCCGCGGCGCCCGCCGCCACCGTCCATAGCTTCATCGTGAAATTCTGCATGTCAAAGACCTCCCTATCGACGACCCAGCCGGCGCCCGATGCGCCGAATCCGCCCTTTGCGAACTCAGCACATTGGGACGGGGTGGTCAGCAGGGTCTTTGGGTAAGCGGGGGGTTCGAAGGGTAATGGGTCAGCCGCGCGCGCGCCGGCGCCACCAGAGCAGCACGCCGAGGACGATGGTGACCGCCAGCCACAGCCCGATCGCGAGCGACAGGATACGGCCGGCGAGGCCGAGGCCCTCTCCGGTGTGCAGCGGATAGAAGGAGGCGACGACGATCTGGCTCATGCTCGCGTCGGTGATCGGCCAGGCGCCGCGGATGCTGCCGTCATTCGCGTCGACGCTGACCGGGCTGCCGCCATAGCCGCCGCGATACAGCTCGCCCGGCGCCCGCACCCAGGCATGATAGCTGGCGTCCTCGGCCGAGGGCATGGTGGTGCCGACGAAGCGGCTGCCCGGGATCGCGGCGACCGCCGCGCGCGACGCGGCGGCGAAACCGACCGGCTGGCCGGTGGCGCGATTGGGGGGCAGGCTGACCTCCTCGGCACCGACGAGGTCGCGCACCTGTTCCTCGAACATCACCAGCGTGCCGGACGCTATGATGATCAGGGCGGGAATACCGGCCCACAGGCCCAGCGCCTTGTGCCAGCTATAATAGCCGGCGGTCGAGCCGCGCCGCCCGCGCGGGCGCAGCGCATGGCGCCATTGGCCGCGTTTCGGCCAGGCGACGACCAGCCCGAAGATCAGGTTGGTCAGCAGCAACACCCCGCTGACCGCGAGAATCCAATGACCGGCGGTCCCGGCGACGAGCGTCAGATGGACCTCGCGCATCAGCCCGAGAAAGCTGTAATCGTCGGCGGGGGCGTTGCGGAGCATCGTTCCGGCGCCGTCGATATAGGCCTTGCGGCTGACGCCCGCCGAATCATCGTGCAGGATGACATAGCGATCGGACAGCCCGGCGGTCGTCCAGATCCAGTCGACCCTCGCCTTGCCGCCCGCCTCCGCCAGCGTCTCGATCCGCCGCTCGATCGCCGCCGGATCGGTGGGCACGTGCCGTGTCGACAGCATCGCGTCCTCGGCCTCGAAGTGAAAGACCAGCAGGATTCCCGTCACCGCCTGGACAAGCCAGATCGCGGCGGCGGCAAGCCCCAGCCAGCGGTGCAATTTCACTAGGGTCCGGCGTGTCGTTCCGCTGGCCGGCAAAATATCGGTCATCCCTGGTCTTTCTTTTGAGGCTCTAAAGAAGCGCCGGGCGCAGCGGACGCAAGCCGGAACGCTGCCCGGCCTCGTCGAGGCTTGCGAAAGCGATAGCCGACCCCGCAGGTGCCCGCATCGGGCGGTGGCGTCGTCGCCGATACCCGGGGCAGCCCCGCTGCAACCGCCGTGCCGCTGGTGCCGAGGCTCGCAAGCCAACCCTGCGCAATCAGATATGCATAGGCCGACACTACCGTTTTCCGGTTGAGGCCCAGGGTCTCCGCCAAATAGCGGCTGCTCGGCAGCCAGGCGCCCGGCGTCAGCCGTCCGGCCTCGATGTCGTGGATGATCGCGCTCGCGATCTGGCAATGGAGCGCCTCGCGCCGCCCACGGACGATGCGGTCGCGCAGTCCGACGTGCCAGTTTTGCAGCATTGCTTCCTCCGCCCGCTGTGCCGAGCGGCCACTATCCGGTGCGCGGCGGGACCGCGAAAGCGACGCGACGGGTAAGGCCGGTCAATATTGGGGAAGGGGCGCCGCGGGGCGGCAAAGGCTTACCCGTCTTCGCCCGCGACTACCCCGGATTTGGATTCGATCCGCAGACGGCTTGCTGGTCATATCGTCGAAGCGCCGCGCCGCTTCGCACGCGCAAATTGATGTCCATCGAAAGCCGGACCTGCAACAAGGTCCATCCAGCGTCCTCGGGAGTGAACATGTCGAAACCTGCCGTCTCCGCCGCTCTCGCCCTCGCGCTGGCCCTGTCCGCCGGCACCGCCGCCGCCCGCGACAAGGCGCCGGCCGACCTGATCCTGACCAATGCACGGGTCTACACGGTCGAGGACAAGCAGCCCTGGGCGGAGGCCGTGGCGATCCGGGACGGCAAGATCGTTGCGGTCGGCAGCATCGCCGCGGTCGGCAAGCTGCGCGGCGCGGCGACGCGCACCGTCGACCTTGGCGGCAAGCTGGTCCTGCCCGCCTTCGGCGACGCGCATGTCCATCCGCTGTTCGGCGCGCTCAGCCGCTCGCGCTGTCCGCTCCAGGACGGCAAGACGATCGCCGATTATCAGGCGCTGATCGCCAAATGCGTCGCGGCGGTGCCGGGCGACGGGGCGATCTATGGCATCGGCTGGAGCGACGCGCTGTTTCCACCGAGCGGCATTCCGAACAAGGCCCTGCTCGACGCGGTGTCGACGACACGCCCGCTGATCTTCGAATCGACGGGCGGCCATACCTATTGGCTCAATTCGAAAGCGCTCGCGGTCGCCGGGATCACCCGCGATACCAAGGATCCGGCAAACGGGACGATCGACCGCGACCCCGCCACCGGCGAACCCGTCGGCAGCCTCCAGGAAGCGGCGATGGATCTGGTCAAACATATGATCCCGCCGCCGTCGGCGGCCGAAATCCAGAATTCGATCCTTTATGTCGCCGACCATTTCAACAGCCTCGGCATCGTCAGCTGGAACGACGCCGGGGTCGAATATGATGCCGATGGCGGCAGCGCGATGGTCGACGCCTATAAGGCGGTGCTCGACGCGGGGAAACTGACCAGCCATGTCGCGGTGTCGCTCAAGTGGAAGAATGAACAGGGCATGGAACAATTGCCCGGCCTGCTGCGCGCCGCCGAGCGCGCGAACCGCCTCGGCATTTCAACGCATACGGTCAAATTCTACGTCGACGGCGTGATCCCGCAAAAGACCGCCTTCATGCTCGCGCCCTATGAGAATAGCGGCGACGAACGCGGCAAGCCGCAGATCGCGCCCGACCTCCTCAAACAGGCGGTCACCGCCGTCGATGGCAAGGGCATGCACGCCTTCCTCCACGCGATCGGCGACGGCGGGGTGCATATCTCGCTCGACGCGATCGAGGCGGCGCGCAAGGCGAACGGCGCCAGGCCGACGCACCATATGATCACCCATATGAATGTCGTCGATCCCGCCGACCAGCCGCGCTTCGGCAAGCTGTCGACCTTCGCGCAGTTCCAGCCGACCTGGGCGTCCTGGTACGACTATATGGAGCTGACCGTGGCCGCGATCGGGCCGAAGCGCGCGACCTATATCTACCCCGCCGGCAGCATCGTCCGCGCCGGCGGCAAGCTCGCTTATGGGGCCGACTGGCCGGTCGGCGGCGCCAACCCGCTCGAAGGCATCGAGGTCGCGATGACCCGCCGCACCGCGGGCGACCCGAACGCCAAACCGCTTCTGCCCGACGAAGGCGTCAGCCTGAAGGAAGCCATCGCCAGCCACACGATCAACGTCGCTTATGTCAATGGCTTCGACGCCGTCACCGGGTCGATCAAGACCGGTAAGAGCGCCGACCTTGTCGTGCTCGACAAGGACATTTTCAACCTGCCGGCCTATGAAATCTCGAAGACGAAGGTGCTGGTCACCCTTTTCGAGGGCAAGCCGGTATTCGGCGACTGGACCGACGCGGCAAGTCCCGCCGCCCGCTAGGGCGCGGGACCGCGCGGTCAGGGCCAGCGCATCGCCGCGCGCATCACCGCGGTGATCGACCGGTGTGGCACGCTGATGTGCGTTTCGTCCTCGAGCATCAGCAGTTCGCTGCGCAGCCCTTCGCCCGACAGCGGGGCGAGGCGCGCGGCGAGTGCGGATGTGTCCTGCGCGATCAAGGCGTCGCTCTCGAGCACGCCGGCGATGAGCAGCAGGTGCGTGCGCCGCGCCAGCGCGCCGTCCTTGCCCGCCCGCTCCCGCCAGGCGGCTTCCTCGGCGAGGATCGCCTGATCGTCCCACCAGATCGACGGGCTCGCGGCGACGATGGTGTTGAAGGCGCCGGGGTGGGTGTAAAAGAGGTGGAGCGCGAACAGTCCGCCCAGCGAATGGCCGAACAGCGTCTGGCGCCCGGGATGCACGGCAAAGCGCCGTTCGATCGCGGGTTTGAGCTCGCCAAGCAGGAAGGCGCGAAAGGCGTCGCGACCGCCCGACGGATAGGCCGCGTACAGCTGCTTCAGCGCCGGGGTTGCGATCGGCGCGGTGAAGTCCTGCATCCGGCGCGGATCGTAAATCTGGTCGCCGGGATGGCCGACCCCGACGACGATCATCTTGTCGAGGCCGCGGCCGCCGAAGCCCTGGACGCGCCGCGTCTCGGCGAAGCCCGCGAACATCGCATTGCCGTCGAGGACATAGAGGACCGGATAGCCGCCCTCGGGCGCCGGACCCGCAGGGCGCGAGACGAAGATGCGGTAGGTCCGGCCGGTGGCCGAGACCATGTCCCATGTCTCGGTTTCGGGCATGGCATAGGGTGCGGCGGGCGGCGGCGCGGTGGCGAGCGACGCGGGGGTAAGCGCGAGCGCGAGACCGGCGGCGATGGCTTTCATGTCGATCCCCTTCGAGCCCTGCGGGGCGTTCAGCGGCGCAGGCGCAGCACCGCGAGATAGACCCCCGCGGCGAGGATTGTGGCGTCGAGCGCCGGCACCGTCGTCAGCGACCAGCCGAAATGCATCGCGGGAAGGGTGATCGCGAGGCTGCCGAGCCACACGCCGATCGCTTCCCAACGAACCGCCACCGTCACCGCCGCGCCCTCGTCGCAGTCGCGAAAGGTCAGGAAGGCATCGATGACATAGATCGCCGCGATCGGCGGGATGATCAGGCCGAGTGCAATCAGGAAGGGAATGAAGCTGTTGATGATGCCGAGGAGCGCGAAAAGACATCCGATCGCGCCGCCGATGACGATGATCGTTCCTTGCCTGAGGCGGGGAAAGGTCGCCGCCATCGACAGCCCCGCCGAATAGAGGTTGAGCGCGTTGATCGTCCACACCGACAGCACGAGCATCGCCAGCGCCGGGATGCCGAAGCCCATGGCGACGACGAGTTGCATGATGTCGGTCTGCCCGGTCGCCAGCGCGATCAGCGCCGAGACGAGCATGATCACCGGCGCGCAGAAGGGAAAGGAGAGCAGCATACCCATCACCGCGCCGCGCTCGGTGCGGATGAACCGCGACAGGTCGGGCATCGCCGCGACGGTCAGCAGGTTGCCGCCGACGAGCGAGGACAGCGCGATGCCGAAACTCATCGGAACCGGCGGCTGTGCGACCGGGCCGAGATCGGGAGCTGGATTGCTGCCGAGCGCCGAGACGCAGACCGCGATCAGGATCACCCCGACAAAGGGCACCGCGATCATCGCCAGCCGGTCGAGGGTGCGAAAGCCCCAGATCGTCGACAGCGTGATGATGATGCTCCCGGCGACGACGAAGAGGTTGAAATTTCCGGGAATCCCATATCCCTGCCGCGCGGCGGCGACCATCGCGTCGCCGAAGAACGACACATTGACCCCGAACCAGCAGAAATGGACGATCGCGATGACGATATTGACGAGCGCGGCGCCCCAGATGCCGAACGAGCGCTGGACGAGCACATAGGTGGTGAGGCGGGTGCGCACGCTGACCACCGAGGTCAGACACGCGCCGGCGCACAGGATCAGCCCGGCGAGCAGCGAAGCCAGCACCGCCTGCCGCAGTCCGAGCGCCATGCCGGCCTGGGCGTTGTTGAGGAATCCCGGCAACGAAAAGGTGAAGCTCGCAATGATCAGCGCAACGCGCCAGCCGGGGACCGTCAGCTCTTCGGGCAGGCGCCCGCTCGCATAGTTGCCGCCTGCCTCTGCGCTCATGCCTTCTCCGTCTCGTTCAACTGTTCCACCGGGGCAAAGTCATGGCCCATACCGAAGGCGCGCGGCCCCACAAAGGACAGCGCATGGTCGTCGCGCAAAATGTCTGGCGCGGCTGCGGCGATCACCTTGACCCGCTGTCCATATTTGAGCTTCTCGGTGGTGATCGTGTCGGCCGTGTCGCGGTCCATCACCGTAATGATGTCGGGGACCATCGCCAGAATTTTTCCGCCGCTGGTCGCGACGAGATTCTCGTTCTGGAACGCGATTTCCATCCGCCCGCTCGCCGCGAAACCGTCGATCGTTACCTTGCCGACCGAAAAGCCGCCGCGCGTCTCGCGCTCGACATCGACGATCTTCCCGTCGAACAGCGTCAGGCAATGCGGGTAGAGTCCGGTCGCCTCCAGCGCCTCTGCCAGCGCATCGAAGGGATCGGCGCCGGCCGCCCGCGCCTCGCGGATCGCGCGACCGACGGCGATCGCCGCGCTGATGCTGCCGGGTATCGCATGCGCCTTGGCCTCGGCGCCGCTGAGCGGATATTCGACCATATGTGCGATCCCGCCGAGCGAGACCGCCAGCGCGCGCGCGATGCGTTCGTGGGTGACATTGTCCTCGGTCTCGATGACGCTTAGCGAACCGTCGGCGGCGGTGAGCACCGACGGGCAGGCGGACAGGCCGCGGATGTTGAAGATCGCCATCTGCGATTCGGGAAAGGCGCGCCCCATGCCGTCGCAATCGACCACCGGAATGCCGAGTTCGGCCGCCGCGATGAAGGGTGCGAGGCCGTTGCCGCCGCCGATCTCGATCGGCAGCACGGCATCGATGCGCCGCCCCATGATTTCTTCGAGCCGGCGCAGCCCGGCCACCGCTTCGCCGCCGTTGGGCAGCTTTTCGACCGACACGGTGGGCGCGCCGATCCATCCGCAGGGCGCGAGCAGCGCGTCGTCGGCAACCTCGGCGAGCGGCATGAGGTCGAAGCCGCCGCAACGGGTCAGCGCCGCCTCGGCAAGCAACAGGCTGTAATAGGGGTCGCCGCCGCCGCCCGAACCCAGAAAGGCGGCGCCGCCGGCCAGATCGACGAGCTGCGCCGCGCGCTCAATGCGCATGACGCGCCTCCGCCACCGGCAGGGCGGCGGCGCCCGCTTCGTCGGCGAGGTTGCCGACCGCCTTCATCCGCAGCTGCGCCGAACGACCGGGCAGGTAAGATAGAAACACCTCGTCCATATCGACAATCTCTACGCTTTCGGGGGTGGCGCCGGCGGCGATAACGCGCGCGAGCAGGTCCGCGCGCATCGCCTCGATCGCGGCGGCGCGGGGTTCGGCGTCATAATCGACGATGCGTTCGGCCTGCGCGCCGACCTGCGCGATCGCGGCGCCGACGGCATTGGCGACCGCAGCATGGTCGGGGCGAACGACGCGCGCCGCGCCCTTGAGGTCGTCGTCGATCAGGAAATGGCCGCCGCCGACCGCGATGATCGTCGCGTCGCCGGGCTGGGTCTTCATCCGGTCGATCCCGTCGGCGAGCATCGCCGCCATCTTGTCAAGGATCGCCCTGTGGAGCGCGGGGGTGAGTGTGGGAATCCGGCTCGCGTCGCCGAAACTCGCTTTGCCCGCCGCGACGGCGATGTCGCTGGCGGTCAGCGTCGATCCCCCGAACAGCCAAGCATCCTCGGTCAGACGGAAGCCGACCGAGTCCGGGCCGATAGCGAAATCGTCCGTCGCTGCGCCCTCTGGGGGCAGATGAATCCGCGTGCCGCCGCCCAGCCCGATCGCGAGGATGTCGGGCATGCGGAAATTGGTGCGGACCCCGCCGATATCGACCGCGATCGAGGATTCGCGGGGATAGCCGCCCGCAAGCACCCCGATGTCGCAGGTCGTGCCGCCGACATCCATCACGATACCATTGTCGACGCCGGTCAGGAAAGCCGCGCCGCGCATGCTGTTCGTCGGTCCCGACCCGATGGTCAGCACCGGGTAGCGCGCGGCATCGGCGGCCGAAATCAGCGTTCCGTCGTTCTGCGAAATATAGAGCGGTGCGGCGATGCCGAGGTCCGCGAGTGCGCGCTCGAGCGAGGCCACGACATGCCGGGCGAGGCTGGCAAGCGCGGCGTTCAGGATCGTCCCGTTTTCGCGCTCGATCAGCCCCAGCCGGCCGATATTGTGCGACAGGCTGATATTCGCGTCGGGACAGGTGTCGGCGACGATCGCCCCCGCGCGGTCTTCCATCGCGGCGTTGATCGGCGCGAAGGCGCAGCTGATCGCGATGCTGTCGATGCCCCGGTCGTGGCAGTCGAGCGCAGCGGCGCGGACGGCGGCTTCGTCGAGCGGCGCGATTTCGCGTCCGTCGACCTCATAACCGCCGGGAAGCAGGAAGATGCTCCCGCTGAGCTGGCGCGCAAGCGCCTCGGGCCAGCCGGTGAGCGGCGGCAGCGCTTCGCCCGACGGGCTGGCGAGCCGGATGATGCCGACGCGGTCGAGGCGCTCGCGTTCGACCAGCGCGTTGGTGAAATGGGTGGTACCGACCATCACCGCGCTCACATCGGCGGCGGGAACGCCCGCGTCGGCGAGGATGGCGCGGATCGCGGCGGTCACGCCCGAACTGACGTCGGCGCTGGTCGGCTGCTTGGTCGATGCGACCACGCGGCGGCCCGCGATCAGGACCGCGTCGGTGTTGGTTCCCCCGACATCGACACCAATTCGCACTGACGCATCCTCCCGCAACCTCTTGCGGGCCGATTACACTGGAGGGCATGGGGGCGCGCAACGCGTAAAACGGGTGCTTCGGGGCCGCGAACGGGTAAGCGCTTCGGCGAAGACGGGTAAGGCTTTACGGGCGGTTGTCAGGCCTGTCATCGATCCGTAACCTGCCGGTCCGGAAACCGACGACGATGCGTGCGAGGTTATACCGAATGCAGGACTTGATAGCCGCCAAGTTCGACCCGCCGATGTGGATGGGCGACCAGATCCGCCGAGACGCGCTCCTCGGCAGGCTGCAGGGCGTCCTGCGTCACCGCCTGACCCTCGTGCATGCCCCCGCCGGCTATGGCAAGACCAGCCTGCTGTCGCAGTGGCGCGACAGCATCGACGCGGGGACGGCGCATGTCGCCTGGCTCACGCTCGATCGCGACGACCGCGACCTCAAGCGTTTCGTCAAATATCTGCTTCTCGCGCTTCGGCAGGATCGCGGCGACGGCGAGGCCAGGGGCGCGCCGAGCGACATCCCGCCTCGCGCGGCGCTGTCGGCGATCGTCAACGAACTCGGCGATGCAGCGGTGCCGGTGGTGCTGATCCTCGACGACCTGCACCATGCTTTCAGCGAACCCGTCGGCCAGTTCCTCGAATCGCTGGTCCGCCTCGCGCCGCCCAACTGCCATTTCCTCTTCTCCTCGCGCGACTATCCCTGGGTCGGCCAGTCGATTCTTGCTGCCGAGGAACAGTTGCTCGAAATCGGCCCGGCCGACCTGCGCTTCTCGGCGCAGGAAACCGAATGCCTGCTGACGCGGACCGACCGGCCGCTCGAAACGCTCGACATCGACACCTTGCTCGACCGCACCGAGGGGTGGCCGATCGCGGTCCAGCTCGCGTCGCTGTCGATCAAGCGCGGGATGGGCGCCGAGCGCGTCATCGACGAATATTGCGGCTCCAGCAGCGACCTCGCGCGCTATCTGTCCGAACAGGTGCTGATGACGCTGCCGCAGGAAACGCGCGATATCGTAGCGCGCACCGCGCTGGTCGACCGGCTGACCGGCGAAATGGTCGACCTGCTGTGCGACCGGCAGGACGGCTGGATGGTGCTCGAACGGCTGGAGCAGCAGGGCGTGTTCCTGTCGCCGGTGAGCTGGGAACGGCGCGAATATCGCTATCACCAGCTGTTCGCCGAATATCTGCGCGATCGCTTCGAGCGCTCGGACCGCGCGCAATTCGCCGCGCTACAGCGGCGGATCGCGAGCTGGCTCGCCGAGCGCGGACAGGTCGCCGAGGCGATCGACCATGCCATATTGTCGGGCGACGACCTGCTCATGGCCGCGATCCTCGAGGACGCCGGTGGCTGGCGCCTGATCCCGCAGGGGTTGCAGGGCGTCGTCGTGCGCGGCCTCGCCAAGCTGCCGATCGCGCTGATCCGGGCGCGGCCGCGGCTCGCGCTCGCGCAGGTCTATCTGCAGATCAAGCTCGGCGAACTCGGCTCCGCCCGCGCCGAATTCGACCGCTTTCTGACGCAGGTCGAGGGCGCCGATCTGTCGGTCGACCTCCGGACCGAGGTTCGCGTCGTCGGCGACACGCTTACCGATTACGAAAACCAGCCGGTGACCTTCGACGACCTGCTCGCGCGCGAAGCGCTGCTGCGCAAGCTTCCCGCGAACGACCATCTGGTGCTCGCCAATATCAGCGAGACGCTGGGCGCCAAATATTTCGAGGGCGGCTGGCTCGAGCGCGCGCTGCAGCCGACGCTCGCGGCGCGCGACCATTATCTCGCGATCGGGTCGCTCTACAGCGATCTCTTCACCCGCTTCCTCGAAGCGCGCATCAAACGCGCGCAGGGGCGCTCGCGCGAGGCCGAGGCGATCCTGCAATCGGCCTGCGCCGACATCACCGCCAATTATGGCGACCGGTCCGACCTCGCCGCCAATTGCGCCGCCTTCAAGGCCGAACTGCTGTTCGAACAGGATCTGGTCGCCGAGGCGCGCGAGCTGCTGGTCTGGGCGCTGCCGCACATGGAACAGTCGGACGGCTGGGTCGATGTCTATGCCGCCGCCTATCTGACCGAGGCGCGGGCGCTCGCCGGCGAAGGCGCGTTCGAGGAAGCGTGCGACATCATCGCCCGCGCGCGGCGCGTCGCGGCGCGGCGGCGGCTGCGCCAGCTCGAAATGCTCGCCGATATCTGCAGCATCGAACTGCAGATTTCGCAGGGCGCGCCGACGCATGCCGTGCTCGCGGCGGCGGCGGTCGTCGGGCTCGATCCGATGGCCGACATGATGCACGAACAATCGCCGCCCTATCGGCCGGTCGCGATCGCCGCCAGCCTGTGCCGGACCCGGCTGCGGCTGTTGATCGGCGAGGTCGAGCCCGCGCTCGAGGAACTGCGCAAACTTCGCGAATGGGCCGAACAGCATGGCGCCGGCCGGCTGCTGATCGACGTGAACATCCTCGCCGCGGCCGGCCTTCGCGGCAAGGGCGAGCTGGAGCAGGCGCGCGCCTGCTTTGACGAGGCGGTGGGCATCGCGATGTTCCAGAATATCGTCCGCCCCTTCGTCGAGGCGCGGCAGTTCGTCCAGGCCTGCCTCGACGACGCGCTCGAAACCGACGGACAGGTCGACAGGTTCCGGGCGCAGTTCATGAAGTCGCTCGCGAAGTCGCTGGCCGTCTATCGCAACAATGTTACGGTGCTCGGCGTGTTCAGCGAAGCCGAGGCAGAGGTGCTGCTCTATCTGAGCCAGGGCCATTCGAACAAGGAGATCGCCCGGATCATCGGCATGTCGCCCGACACGGTGAAATACCGGCTGAAGTCGGTGTTCCGCAAGATCGGCGTCAGCAAACGCCGCGATGCCGTACGCATTTCCGCCGAGCGAGGCCTCATCCCCGCCGGGATGTAACAGCGAGCCGCCCTTCTGTTCCCGGTCCAGCCGCGGCGCGTCGCCGCGGCGCCTTACCCGTTTCGCCTTGTTGACATTTATCTCTATATAGGGACAAATATGTCCAGCATAAGAAACATGATGGAAGAGGGTGATGGGCGAATTCCGATTTGATCGTTTGTTCATCGGCGGCGCGTGGGTCGCGCCGATCGATGGCGGGGTGCGTCCCAGCATCGATCCGTCGACGGGCGAACCATGGGGCGACGTCGCCTATGGCGGACGCGCCGACATCGACCGCGCGGTGGCGGCGGCGACGGCGGCGTTCGAAGGGCCGTGGCGCAAGATGCCGCCGTGGGAACGCGCCGCGCTGCTGCGCAGATTCGCCGATCTCTACGCGACGCAGGTCGATGCGCTCGCCGAAATCGAGACACGCGACAATGGCCGCGCGATACGCGAATCGCGCGGCGACATCGGGCTGCACGCGCAATATTATCACTGGTTCGCCTCGCTTGCCGACAAGCTAGGCGGGCGGACGATCCCGATGGACGACAGCGTCCATGCCTTTACCACGCGCCACCCGGTCGGCATCGTCGGCGCGATCACGCCGTGGAACGTGCCGATGATGGCGGCGGCGTGGAAGCTCGGCCCGGCGCTGGCGGCGGGCTGCACCGTGGTCCTGAAGCCCGCCGAACAAACCCCGGCCTCGTCGCTCGCGCTCGCACATCTGTTCGAGGAAGCGGGCTTTCCGCCCGGCGTCGTCAATGTCGTGCCCGGCGACGGGCCGGTCGCCGGCGCGGCGCTGGTCGAACATCCCGACGTGGCCAAGATCAGTTTCACCGGCGAGGGTACGACCGCCAAGACGATATTGAAGGCGGGCGCCGACACGCTGACCCGCTGCACCTTCGAACTCGGCGGCAAGGCGCCGCACATCATCTTCGCCGACGCCGACATCGACAATGCGCTCAACGCCGCGACGGGGTCGGCATGGGCGCTGTGCGGGCAGAGCTGCGCGCTCGGCAGCCGCGTGCTGGTCGAACGGCCGGTCTATGACCGCGTCGTCGAGGCGTTTCGTGAGCGCGCGGCGCGGGTGCGGGTCGGTTTTCCGCTCGACCCCGCGACCCACATGGGACCGCAGGCGCACCGCGAACAGCTCGACAAGACCCTGTCCTATGTCGCGATCGGACAGGCCGAGGGCGCCGAGCTCGTCACCGGCGGCGCGCGGATCGAGCGTGACGGCCTCGCGAAGGGTTTTTTCGTCGAGCCGACCGTTTTCGCCGGGGTCGCCGCCGACATGCGGATCGCGCAGGAAGAGATTTTCGGGCCGGTCGCGGCGCTCATCCCCTTCGACGGCGAAGAGGAAGCAATCGCGATCGCCAATTCGACGCCCTATGGTCTCGCCGCCGGCCTGTGGTCGGGCGATACCGGCCGCGCCCACCGCGTCGCGGCGCGGATCGAGGCGGGCATGGTGTGGGTCAACACCTATCGCTACATCCGCTGGTCGACCCCCTATGGCGGGGTGAAGGCCAGCGGCTGGGGCCGCGAGAACGGCCTCGAGGGGCTCGATCCTTTTCTCGAAACCAAGACCACGATCATTTCGACCACCGGCAAATTCGCCGATCCCTTCGCCGCGTAAGGAAGACATCATGCGCCTCAAAGGCAAACTCGCCATCGTCACCGCCGCCGCATCGGGCATGGGCCGCGCCGGGGTCGAGCGTTTCGTGCGCGAAGGCGCGCGCGTCGCCGCGATCGACATCAGCCCCGACGCGCTCGATGCGCTCGTCGCCGATTTCGGCGCCGACAGGGTCACTGGCATCGTCGCCGACTTGTCGACGCCCGCGGGCGCAACGGGCAGCATCGACGAAGCGGTCGCGGCGCTCGGCGGCGCGGACATATTGTGGGCCCACGCCGGCATGCCGGGACCGGCATCGGTCGAAAATCTCGACATGGCCGCCTATGACAAGGCGATCGCGCTCAACGTCACCGCGGCGGCGCTCGGCGCCGGACAGGTTGCGCCGCATATGCGCCGGCGCGGCGGCGGCGCGATCGTTTTCACCGCTTCGGTGTCGGGGCTCGTCGGCTCGATGATGAGCCCGATCTATTCGGCCGCCAAATGGGGCGTCGTCGGGCTGACCAAAAGCCTCGCGCTCGCGCTCGCCGGCGACAATATCCGCGTTAACGTCGTCTGCCCCGGCCTCGCCGACACGCCGATGAAGATCGGCTTCACCGGGCGCAGCGGCGACCCGGCGGAAGCGGCGGCGAACGAGGCGAAGCTGATGGCCAATGTGCCGATGGGGCGGCTCGTCCAGGCGGGCGAGGTCGCCGATGCGGTGCTGTGGATGGTGTCGGACGAGGCGAGTTTCGTCACCGGCGTCGCGCTGCCCGTCGATGGCGGCTTCACGGCGCGCTGACGATGGGCGCGCACCCGGAAATGCTGACGGCTTTTCGGGGCGCCGGACTTCGGCCATATGGGATGTCACGACCCTTTTCAGGCGAATATCATCATGATCGTGCGGCAGGCCGCGAATGTGCTCGAAATCCTCGAATATTTCGCGAAACGGCTGCGGCCCGCGACCGCCGCCGACATGGCGGAGGACCTTGGCTGGCCGCGGTCGAGCACCTTCAAGCTCGTCGCGACGCTGGCGTCGAAGGGCTATCTCTACGAACCGCGCGGGCGCGGCGGCTATTATCCCAGCCCGCGCTGGCTCGTGCTGGCGGAGGCGGTGACGCGGGCCGAACCGCTGCCCGATCGGGTCCAGCGGCTGGCGCGCGACCTGATGCAGGCGACGGGCGAGACGGTGGCCATCGCCGCGCCGGCCGGAAGCTTCGCGACCTTCGTCGACGTCGCCGAATCGCCGCAGCCGGTGCGCTATTTTGCGCAGGTCGGCGACCGGGTGCCGATCCACGCGACCTCGGCGGGCCGTGCGCTGCTGGCGCAAATGTCCCGCGACGAGCGCGAGCGGCTCTACCGCAAGATCGATTTTGTCCGCTATTCGCCGACCACGCCCGTGAGCGCCACGGCGGTCGAGGCGCGGCTCGACGAGGCGGCGGTGATCGGCTGGCATCAGAGCAACACCGAATATACCCCCGATCTCGCCGGCATCGCGCTGCCGCTGCCCGGCGGCGATCGGCTGTTGTCGGTGGTCGTGGTCGGACCGGTGTCGCGCTGTCTCGAGCGGCGGCCCGAGATGGCGGCGATCGCCGCCAAGCACCTCGCCAAACTGAAATAACCCAAAAACAGAACCGCAGATGGACCGGGGCCGCCGCAAGGCGCGCCGCCGGCGGGAGAGTCATGGCATGAACGAAGACCCCAGGGCGACGATCGCCGCGGCGCCGATGCGCACGCTCCAGATCGTCGTCGTCGCGCTGTGCATCGCGCTCAACGCGCTCGACGGGTTCGACGTGCTCGCGATCAGCTTCGCGGCGCCGGGCATCGCCCAGGAATGGGGCGTCGACAAGGCGACGCTCGGCATCGTGCTATCGATGGAATTGCTCGGCATGGCCGCGGGCTCGGTGCTGATCGGAAATATGGCCGACCGCATCGGGCGGCGGCCGACCATTCTCGCCTGCCTCGTCGTGATGGCGCTCGGCATGTTCGCCGCGACGCGCGCCGATGGCGTCACCGCGCTGTCGGTGGTCCGCTTCCTGACCGGGATCGGCATCGGCGGCATGCTCTCGTCGACCAGCGCGATGGTCGCCGAATTTTCGAACGACAAAAGGCGCGGGCTCAATGTCGCGCTCAATATCGCGGGTTATTCGACCGGCGCGATATTGGGGGGATTGCTGGCCTCGCGATTGCTGGCGGAAACGGGTGATTGGCGATCGGTCTTCATGCTCGGCGCGATCGCGTCGGCGGCAATGATTCCGCTCGCCTTTCTCTTCCTGCCCGAATCGATCGAATCGCTGATCGCGCGGCGTCCGGCCGGCGCGCTCGACCGCGTGAACCGCACCCTCGTCCGCATCGGCCATGCCCCGGTCGAGGCGCTGCCGCCGCCGCCCGCGCAGGCGCTCAAACCTTCGATCGCGACGCTGTTCGGATCGGGCTTCGCGCGGATCACCATCCTGCTGACGGTCGCCTATTTCGCGCAGATTCTCTTCTTCTATTATATCCAGAAATGGGTGCCAAAGATCGTCGTCGACATGGGCTTCGACGCCTCGCAGGCCGGCGGCGTGCTCGTCGCGGCGAATGTCGGCAATCTGGCCGGCGCCGTCCTGATCGGCCTCGCCAGCCAGCGTTTCGCGCTCCGCCCGCTGGTGGCGGGGGCGATGCTCGCGGGATTCGTGGCGATCGCGCTGTTCGGGATGGCGGGCGCCGACCTGACGCGGCTGTCGATCACCGTCGCGATCGCCGCCTTCTTCATCAACGCGGGTGTCGTCGGCATGTACCCCTTGCTGGCGCAGGCCTATCCCGCCGCCTTGCGGGCGAGCGGGACCGGCTTCGTGATCGGCATCGGTCGCGGCGGGTCGGCGCTGGGGCCGGTCGTCGCCGGCGCGCTCTTCGCCAGCGGGGGCAGTTTGCTCCTCGTTTCGCTGGTGATGGGGCTGGGCGGTTTGCTCGCAGCGGCCATGATCCTGTTGCTGCCGCGCGAAACTTCGGCAAACATCGGTTAGCGGGTGACTTTAGGGGGCAGAATGGCGGAGCGGATCAAGAGCGGCATAGGGCGCGGCATCATCGTCGGGCTGATCCTGCTCGCGCTGTGGACGCTGCGCCCGTTCGGCGTCGATGCGCCCGCCTCGGTCGAAACGCGGTTCGACACCGACCGCGCGGTGGCGCGCCTGACCACGATTCTCGGCGACGAGCGCGCGCATCCGACCGACAGCGACGCCAACGACGCGGTCGAGGCGCGGCTGCTCGCCGAAATCCGCAAGGAAGGATTCGCTCCGCAGATCGACGAGCGCTTCCACTGCAACGACATTCGCGAGGGCGCGGCGATCTGCGCACGCCCGCGCAACATCGCCTTTTGGGTGACGCCGCCCGGTGACGATGCGGTGATGATCGCCGCCCATTATGACTCGGTTCCCGCCGGGCCGGGCGCCGCCGACGACGGCATCGGCGTCGCGGTCGCGCTGGAGATCGCTTCCCAGCTCAAGGGACAGAAGTTGATGCGTCCTGTGCTCGTCGTCCTGACCGACGCGGAAGAAGCGGGCCTCGTCGGCGCCGCCGCCTTTGCCGCGCATGATCCGCTCGCGAAGCGCGTCGGCGCGGTGGTCAATATGGAGGCGCGCGGTACCACCGGCGGCGTCAACATGTTCCAGGCGAGCAGCCCGAACGCGCGCGATACCGCCGCGATCGGTCGTCCGTTGCCGTCGGCCAATTCGCTCGCGACCGATTTCTACGAACTGCTGCCCAACGATACCGACCTCACGATGCTGCTGCCGCTCAAGGTCGATGCGGGCAATTATTCGATCATCGGCGGCGGCAAGCGCTATCACACCCCGCTCGACAATCTCGCGCATCTCGACCGCAATTCGGTACGGCATATGGGCGCGACGACGCTGTCGGCGGTCGAGCGTTTTGCGTCCGAGCGCGGGGAGGGCGCCGAGGGCCAACGCGTGTATACCGACGTGGCGCGGAAATTTCTGCTCGAACTGCCGCAGATCGTCGCGGTGGTCGTCGTGGGGCTGGGGCTGATCGCGGCGGTTGTCCTGTACCGGCGCGGCGGGACCGCGCGCCGCGTCCGCAGTGCCTTCATCCCGTTGCTGGCGCTCGTCGCCGGCACCGGCTTGGCGATCGGTGTCGCGATGCTCGTCGCGGCGCTGCGGCCCGAAGCCGCCTTCGGCGCCGCCCATCCGGTCGTCTTCCGCCTGCTTTATGCCGCCGCGGCGCTGACCGGCGCGTCGGCGGTCCTCGCCCTGTCGCGCGAGGAAAATCCGGTGCGCGGCACGGTGGCGGCCTGGGGCTGGCTCGCCATTCTCATCCTCGCCGCCTTCGCCTTTGTCCCCGGCCTGACGATCCTCGCCGCCTGGTCGATGCCCTTCGTGATCGCGGCGGCGGCTGCGGCATTCATCCCGGCGGCGCGGCGCGCGGTGCCGTGGCTGCTCGTCGGCGCGGCGATCGTCTATCTGCTCATCGCCCTGCCGCTCGGTGGCGGGCTGGAGGAAGGGCTGTTCGTCGAACATGCGGCGCCGGCAACGCTTCTGCTCGTCTTCCTGTTCCTCTTCTTCCTCCCCGGCGCGGGCCGGACGACGCGCCCGGCACCGGCGATCTTTGCGGCCATCCTGCTGGGCGCGTTCGTCGCCGCACTCATGGTCCCGGCCTATACGCGCGAGGCGCCGCGCCACCTGACCATCGTGCACGAGGATGATGCCGGAAAGGCGACCTTCCTGATCGACGACAATGGACCGGTCCCGGCGGCCATCGCCGCGCAGGCGAAGTTCGCGGCGAAACCCGACGACAAGGGCTATTGGCGCGCGCCCGCACCCGCGATCACCGACGATGGCAGCATCGAAATCCTCTCCGATACCGTTGTCGGCAACCGCCGCGCGATTCGCCTCGCCCTGGTCGCACCCTCGGCCGACCGGCAGGAATTGCTGATCGAGGATGGCGATACGATGCGGAACATTCGCGTCAACGGCGACCGCCCGGTGATCCGGGGCAAGCCCGTCTATATCGGCTGCACCGGCCGCACCTGCCGCCGGCTCGAGGTCGAGTTCGAACTGGCAGCAAAGGCAAAGCTCCCCGAGATCAGCTGGCGGCGAACGCGCTATGGACTGGACGCGGCCGGTCGGACGCTGGCGGCGAAGCGCCCGGCGACCGCGCAGCCGGTGCATGTCGGCAACCGCCAGGTCTGGATCCGTCCGCTGCACCTTCCCAAGGCTCCGGCCGGCTAGGCCGACCGGTCGATATAGGTCAGGAAGACCTTGAGATTGTCCTTCGCGTCGCTGTTGGCGATGCCGCGCCAGCTGTCGAGCGGCGCAAAGACATGGTCGCCCGCCGTGACCGGAAAGGCGTCGCCGTCGATCGTCATCGTCCCCCGCCCCGATATGATGTAGTAATATTCCTCATAGGGACCAAGCGCCGGGTCGCTGAGATTGTGCAAATGCACCCCCTCGCTGGCGCCGGGCGGGATTTCATAGATCATGAAGTGCGCGGGCGCCGACGCCCCGCCGAAATCGAACAGGCGGACGCCCAGCTCGCCCAGTCCCTCGTGCACCGCCTTGAATCGGTTGAAGCCCTCCGAAGCGCGTTCGACCTTGAACCGCGATGACCCGGCCGCGGCGGCCGCGGGCGCGATGACCGCGCCGATGGCGGCGGCGGCGAGAAGCGCGCGGCGGCTGATATCGTCCATCGTCTTTGCCCTTCCGCCAAGGTTCNAATCGCGCCCGATAAGGGTAAGAACGGCGATCGCTCTTACCCGTTTGTCCAAAGACCCACCCGCCTCGGCCCTTGCCGCGTCTCACAGGGCGAGGCAGGCTGGCGCATTACAGATGGAGGGACCCGATGCTGCGTAGCCTGACTTTTGCCCTGTTCGCGCTCAGCCTCGCCGCGCCGGTCGCGGCGAAGGAAAAGGCCGCCGATCCCGCGGCGGTCGAGATGACCGCGCCGGTGTTCGAGATGTTCCGACTGGTGCCCGGCAAGACCGAGGAGTTCATCCGCGACATGGCGAAATGGGACCAGGTCAGCATCGCCGGTGGCCAGCTGCCGACCCAGCTGTTCCTCCATGCCGGCGGCGAAGGCTGGGACGTCCTCCTTTACAAACCCGCGCGCCCGAAACCGACCCCCGACCAGGAGGCGGCGATGGCGGCGAAGGCGAAGCAAATGGGCCTGCCGACCGGCGCGCTCTATTATGTCGATGTGCGCGAGAAGATGGCCGACCATGTCCATTTCGAAGGCACCGGGCCGCTGACCGCCGAGCAGTGGGTGGCGCAGATCGACCGCGAACGCGCCGACCGGAAACGCGGCAAATAGCTGGTCCCCCAGGGCTGCACGATCTGGCCGTTGCGGCGGGGTCGCCCGCGCCGCACGGTGCGTTGATGGCGGAAGACCGATGACTTTTCACCCGACACGCCGCGCCGTGCTCGCCGGTCTGGGCCTCGCCCCGCTCGCCGCCGCCTCGGCGGCCGATGCGCCGCCCGCGACGATCCTGATCCGCAACGTCCAGCTGTTCGACGGCACGGGCAGCGGCCGCCAGCCGCGCAACATACGGATCACCGGCAATCGCATCGACGCGGTCGCGGCGGGCGATATTCCCGTCCCGCCCGGCGCGACGCTGATCGACGGCGCCGGGCAGACGCTGATGCCGGGATTGACCGACGCGCATTGGCATATGGCGGCGGTCCGCGGCGTCCCGTGGATGGGGTCGGACGACGCCACCCACATCGCGATGATCTTCAAGGATACCGAGTTTCAGCTGATGCGCGGCTTTACCACCGTGCGCGACACCGCCGGCGCGGTCTTCGGGATCAAGAACGCAATCGATCGCGGCATCATGCCCGGACCGCGCTGCTATCCCAGCGGCGCCGCGATCTCGCAGACGTCGGGGCATGGCGATCCCGAACCGGTCGGCGAACTTCCGACCGCGCTCGGCGGCCAGCCGTCGCCGCGCCAGCAAAAGGGCATGACCGCGGTCGCCAACGGCGTTCCAGAGGTGCTCGCCGCGACGCGCGAACAGCTCAAGCGCGGCGCTTCGCAGATCAAGATCATGGCGGGTGGCGGCGTGACGTCGGATCATGACCCGATCGACACCGTGCAATATACGCTCGAGGAGATGCGCGCGATCGTGCAGGCGGCGACCGACTGGGACACCTATGCCTGCGCCCATGCCTATACCCCGGCGGGGGTGCGCCGCTGCCTCGATGCCGGCGTGATCTCGATCGAGCACGGCCATGCCATCGACGACCCGACCGCGGCGCTGATCGCCGAAAAAGGAGCGTGGCTCTCGATCCAGCCGTTCGAGAATGGCGACAATATCCTCACCGACGAACAACAGGCGAAGGCGGCCGAATCGCTTGGCGGCGCAGGCTGGCAGGCGGGGGTCCGGCTGGCGAAGAAACATGGGGTGAAGGTCGCGTTCGGCACCGACCTCTTTTCACGCACCCGCACCTCGCGCACCGAAAACGCCATGCTCCCGCGCTTCGGGGCGATCTATTCGAATGCCGAGGTGCTGCGCATCGCGACGTCGGGCAATTGCGAGCTCTTCGCGCGCAGCGGCCGCCGCAACCCCTATCGGCAGGCGCCGCTCGGGGTGATCCGCGAGGGCGCCTGGGCCGACATGCTGCTGGTGCGCGGCAATCCGCTCGACGACCTGCGCCTGCTCGAGGATTATGAACGCAACCTGCTGCTGATCGTCAAGGACGGGGTCATCCACAAGAATCTGATGCCGGCCTGACCGGCCCCCGGTTCAGCGCATGGCAAAGGCGAACCGCAGGACGTCGGTCACCGCGCGGGCGGGCACCGTCATATGCCCTTCCTCCTCATAGCGCTTGAACCGCACGCGCAGGCCATGGCCCGACAGGCGATCGAACCGGTCGGCCAGCGCGCGCGCCGGTTCGGGATCGTCGTCGATGTCGCGTCCGCCGACGACGACCATCACCCGGCTCGTCTTGCCGACCTTGCCCGCCTCCAGTCGGTCGACGAAATCGCGCTCGTCGCGCAGCACCCCCGCGTCGAGTTCGAGCGAAGGGCTGGCGACGACGATCGAATGAAACGCCTGCGGCTTGCTATAGAGCGTATGGAGCGCGAACAGGCCGCCGAACGAATGGCCGAACAGCGCCTGGCGATCGGGATCGATCGTGAACCGGCTGCCGATCTCGGTGCGCAGCTTGCCGGTCAGGAAATCGAGAAACTCGTCGCGGCCGCTTTTGCCCTTGCTGCGGCCCAGCCGCTTTCCGGGCGGCGGGTCGTCCATGACGATGAAATCCTCGTTGCGCTCCTCGGCATAGGGCATGTCGGTCTGATAGCCGACGCCGACGACGATCACCTTGCCGATCGCGTCATATTCCTGAATCCGCCGCGCCTCGGCAAAGCTGGCGAAGCTCGCATTGCCGTCGAGGACATAGAGCACCGGATACCCGCCCGCCGGCGGTTCGCCCTGACCGGGGTAGGAGACGAAGATACGGTATTTGCGGCCGACGTCCGACGTCATGTCCCACATCTGCGTCGACGGCATCGCATAGGGCATTCCGGCGGGCGCGGCGGTCTGTGCCGAAACACCCCCCGATCCCGCGACGAGCAACAGCGCCGCGACGCTCGATGCAAAGGCCTTGCCGGTTCTGCTCATCCCTATCCCCTCGCTTCAACCATGGACCTTGTGCGCCGCCAGCGCGAAATCGGGTTCCGCCCTGCCGGTACCGAGCACCAGATCGGCGACGTGCCGGCCGACCATCGGTCCGTGCTTGAACCCATGCCCGCTGCCCCCGCCGACGATCCAGCAGTTCGCCCATTGCGGATGCCGGTCGATCAGCAGATGGCCGTTGTCGCTATTCTCATACTGGCAAACCCGCCCTTCGGCGAGCGGCTGCTTGGCAAGCGCGGGAAAGCGCCGCGCCAGATAGGCGCGGACATCGGCGAGTGCCGCGTCCGAAACCCGGCGGTCGCCGGTGTCGGGATCATATTTTGGGCCATGGCCATCGAGCGCGATCTTGAACCCGCGCGATTCGATGTCGGGAAAGCCATAATGCAGGTCCTTGCTGCTGACATCGACCCAGGCGGGGAAATGCGGCGCCTCGAAACGGGTGTCGCCCGCGCCGGGTGCGAAGAAAAAGACATCCTGCCGCGTCGGGACGATGCGGCCGCCGACGACCTCGGGGAACAGCTTGGGAAGCCAGGGGCCGCAGGCGAAGACGAAGCGGTCGGCGCTCAATGTCTCCCCGCCGCCGCCGATCAACGCCAGCGTCGATGCGTCCGATCGCGGCGGATCGACCGCGAGTTTGCGATAGGTCCCTCCCGCCGCGATAAATTCCGCGACCAGGTTCTGGACGCTCCGGCGCGCCATCAGCGCCCCCATCGTTGGCTGCATGACGCCCACCGCGATGCCGTCGAAATCGATCTGCGGCCACCGCTGGTCCAACTGGACGCGCGTCAGCTTGTCGATCGGGATGCCGAGGCCGCGTTGCAGCGCGATGCTTTCGTCGATCTTCGCGCCGTCCTCGGGATAGATGTAGAGCGCGCCGGTCGGGTGGAATATCGGCGATTCATGCCGGCGCGACAGCGCCTGCCATTCGGCGAGCGACGCCCAGGCCCAGCGCGTGTAAAGTTCGTTGCCGGCATATTCTGTCCGGATCAGCCGCGTCTCGCCGCCCGACGACGACCGGTTGTGCGCGGCGCCCCACGCATCGAGCAGCAGCACCCGGTTGCCGCGGCGTTGCAGGTTCCACGCCGTCCAGGCGCCGAACACCCCGGCACCGACCACGATGAAATCCGCCCGGGCGCCTTGCGCGGCGATCGCGGGCGCGGCGCTGGCGAGGCCGCTTGCCACGCCTGCCACCGTCAGCGAACCCAGGACGCTGCGCCGGGGCAGCAACATGGGGGAGGCTGTCGACCGGCCCGCTTCTTCCTCATCCGCCACGCGCCGCCTCCCTGTCGTCCTCGCTCTGTCGGTGACCAGAACATCCCGGCGGTGGTATCGCCAGACCGGCGGCAGGTAAGCGGCGGTGCATTTCGGGTAATGTCGATGGTCCGGCGGCTCAGCCCTCGCGGGCGCCGCCGCCATATCGTTCCTGATAGGCGGCGACGATCTCGGCGACGAGCGACAGCGCCAGCGTCGCCGGGTCGCGCGTCGCGGGAATCAGCCCGGCGGGGTCCTCGAACCGGCGTAGAATGGCGTCGTCGAAGCCCTCGCGGCGCAGCATGTCGCGGCGGTTGGCGCGGCTCTGCCATCCGCCGATCGCGCCGACGAACAGATGCGGGCCGCGAAGCGCCCATGGCAGCAGCGCATCTTCCCACTCATGATCGTGGAACAGAAAGGCGAACGCCGTCCATGGATCGGTGGCCAGCGCTGGGGGGCTGGTCCGGGTTTCGAGCAGCGCCACCGCGATCCCGTCCCCCGATGCCGCCGCGACGTCGTCCGCCAGCGGAGAAAAGGCGAGGGTTTCGGCCCCGAAAAAACGGGCGAGCCGCGCAGTCGCGACCAGCGCCTCGCCATGGCCGATCACGGCGATGCGCAGGCGCGGAACATAGCGCACGCAAAAGGCGTCGTCCGACCACCCCGCCGGCACCGTTCCGGGTTCCGCGATGGCGATGCCGTCGCCCTTTATCCACAAGCCCGCCGGTTCGCGGGCGTCGAGGCGCGCCAGAATATCGTCGAGTATGTGCGGGTCGGGGCGCGGCGTGAACAACAGGTCGATGCCGCCGCCGCACGGCAGGCGAATGTCGATATAGGGCGACCCCGCGCCGAAGCGGACGCGGCGGCTTTCGCCCGCCGCGAGCGCCGACAATGCTTCGCTGACGATCGCCGCCTCGATGCAGCCGCCGGAGAATGAACCGCGATAGCTGCCGTCCGACGCGACCGCCATCTGCGCGCCGATCGCGCGCGGGGACGATCCGGTGATGCCGGTGAGGGTCACCAGCACGACGCCCTGCGCGGCGCAGTCTTGCGCGAAGCGTAGGATGTCGGCGGGGGTGATTGCCAGCGGGGCCATTATGCGGGACAGGGTGGGGCAGGCGCGGCGGGAGGCGAGACGATGATCGATCGGGATGCGGTGGTCGCGATCTTCCTCGCCGCAGGGCGCTCGACCCGCTTCGGCGCCGATGACAAATTGCTGGCGCCGCTGGGCGGCGTGCCGCTGCTGCTCCACGCCGCGCAGGCGATCGTCGACCTCGCGCCCGCGCGCCGGATCGCGGTCTGCCCTGACCAGAGCGGCCCGGTCGCGGCGCTGCTCGCGGACCAGGGGTTCGACATCGTCGCCAATCCCTGTCCCGAGCGCGGGCTGTCGCAATCGCTGCGGCTGGGCATCGGCGCGGTATCGCCGGGGGTGGAGCGCGCCGCGCTGCTGTGCCTTGCTGACATGCCCTTCGTGCGCGCCGGCCATCTCGCGGCGCTGCTCGCCCGCTTCGACCCCGACGCCGCGCCGGTCGTCGCGTCGGGCCGCGACGGCGTGCCGATGCCGCCCGCGCTGTTCGCGCGGTCGCGGTTCGCGGCGCTTGAGGAGGCAAGCGGCGACCAGGGCGCGCGTTTCATGCTGGCTTCGGCCGCGCTTGTCGCCGCACCCGCCGGGCAGCTGAACGATATCGACCGACCGGCCGACCTGCCTCGCGCCTGATCGCCGCCTTCCGGCGTCATGCGATCTCCGGCAACCGGCCGATGAGCTTGTCGAGCGTGACTGGATAGTCGCGCACGCGAATGCCCGTCGCGTGATAGACGGCGTTGGCGACCGCCGCCGCGACGCCGCAGATGCCGAGTTCGCCGACGCCCTTCGCCTTCATCGGCGACGTCGTCGGGTCGACCTCGTCGAGGAAGATCACCTCCTGATGCGGGATGTCGGCGTGGACCGGCACCTCATAGCCCGCGAGGTCGTGATTGACGAAAAATCCGAACCTCTTGTCGACCGCCAACTCCTCCATCAGCGCCGCGCCCGCGCCCATCGTCATCGCGCCGATGACCTGGCTGCGTGCCGCCTTGGGGTTGAGAATGCGGCCCGCGGCGCACACCGCGAGCATGCGCCGGATGCGGATTTCGCCGGTATAGCTGTCGACCGCCGCCTCGACGAAATGCGCGCCGAAGGTCGATTGCTGCATCTTCTCGGCGAGGTCGCCGAATTCGATCATGTCCTCGGCGACCAGATCGCCATCGACGCTGGCCTTGGTGAGCGCGACGCTCTTGCCGCCCGCGCGGACCTCGCCCTTCTCGAAGACGGCATCGGCGGGGGCGAGGCCCAGCTTCTCCGCGATCGCGGTGCGCAGCTTGACGCAGGCCGCATAGACCCCCGCCGTCGAGCTGTTAGCGCCCCACTGCCCGCCCGACCCCGCCGAGACGGGGAAGCGCGAATCGCCCAGCCGCACCTCGACCTGGTCGAGCGGCACGCCCATCATTTCGGCCGCGGTCTGCGCGATGATCGTATAGCTGCCGGTGCCGATGTCGGTCATGTCGGTCTCGACGACGATCTTGCCCGACCGCTCGAGCCGCACCCGCGCCGCCGAATTGCCGTTGATATTGTTGCGGAACGCCGCGGCGACCCCGGTTCCGACCAGCCAGCGCCCGTCGCGGGTCTGCCCCGGCTTGGGATTGCGGTCCTTCCACCCGAATTTTTCGGCGCCCAGCGTCAGGCATTCGTTCAGCCGGCGCTGCGAAAAGCGCCGTTCGGGCTTTTCGGGGTCGACCTGCGTGTCGTTGAGGATGCGCAGCGCCACCGGATCGATGCCCAGCTTCTCGGCCATCTCGTCGATCGCTATTTCCAGCGCCATCAGCCCCGGCGCCTCGCCCGGCGCGCGCATCGCATTGCCCTCGGGCAGGTCGAGCACCGACAGGCGCATCGCGGTCATCCGGTGCGCCGCCGCATAGAGCAGGCGCGTCTGGCCGACCGCGGTTTCGGGGCCGCCGCCCTTGAGGTCGCCCGACCAGCTTTCATGGCCGATCGCGGTCAGCTTGCCGTCGGTCGTCCCGCCCAGCCGGATGCGCTGGATCGTCGCGGGGCGATGCGTGGTGTTGTTGATGATCAGCGGGCGCTGCAGCGCAACCTTGACCGGTCGTCCCGTCGCTTTCGCCCCGAGCGCGGCGAGGATCGCATCGGCGCGGACGAACAATTTGCCGCCGAACCCGCCGCCGATATAGGGCGAGACGAGCCGGACCTTCTCCTTGGGGATGCCCAAGGTCTTCGCGACGTCGCCGACCGACCAGTCGATCATCTGGTTCGACGTCCACAGCGTCAGCCTGTCGCCGTCCCAGTTCGCGATCGAGGCGTGCGGCTCCATCATCGCATGGCTGTGGTCGGGCGTGGTGTAACGCGCGTCGAGCTTGACCGGCGCGCTCGCAAAGGCCGCATCGAAATCGCCGAAGCGGCTGTCGGCTTCGGTGCCGAACGAGGCGGGCGGTTTGATCGCGCCATCGAGCGATTTGGCGAGGTCGAACTGCCCCTTGGCGCGGTCATATTGCACGCGCACGAGCGCCGCCGCAGCGCGCGCCTGTTCGAAGCTCTCGGCGACAACGAGCGCGACCGCCTGGTGATAATGCTCGATGTCGGGGCCACCGAGCAGCTTCGCGGTGTTGAAATCGCCCTTGGCGAGCATCCCGGCGCTCGCGGCGGTGACGACCGTCAGCACCCCCGGCGCCGCCTTCGCGGCCGCGATGTCCATCGACGATATCCGCCCCTTGGCGATCGCGGCGCCGACGATATAGCCATAGGCCTGGTTCGGCGCCGCGTCGTGGCGTTCATAGGCATAGGCTGCGGTGCCGCTGGTCTTCAGCGGCCCCTCGATCCGGTCGGTCGGCTTGCCGACGACCTTCAGCCGGTCGATCGGGTTTTCGGTCGCGGGTGTGTCGAACTTCATGGCTCAACCCTTCGCTTGCGCCAGCACCGCGGCGAGCGTGCGCTCGACCAGCGGCAGCTTATACGCGTTTTCGTGGCTCGTCTTCGCGCCCGTCAGCAGCGCAGCGGCCACCGCCTTGGCGCCGCGCGGCATCTCGGCATCGGCGGCCTTCACCCGCCAGGGCTTGTACCCGACCCCGCCGAGCGCGACGCGGCCGCTGCCGTCCTTTTGCACCACGACCCCGACCGAGATCAGCGCAAAGGCATAAGACGCGCGGTCGCGGACCTTGTGATAGATATGCGTGCCGCCGACGGGCCTGGGCAGGGTTACCGCGGTGATCAATTCGCCCGGCGCCAGCATTGTTTCGAGATGCGGCGTGTCGAGCGGTGCGCGATAGAAATCGGCGAGCGGAACCGCGCGGGCCTTGCCCGCCGCGTCGACCGTCTCGACGACGGCATCCAAGGCCTGCATCGCGACCGCCATGTCGCTCGGATGGGTGGCGATGCACGCGTCGCTCGCCCCGACCACCGCGTGCAGCCGGCTGAAACCGCCGATCGCGGCGCAACCGCTGCCCGGCGTGCGCTTGTTGCACGGCTGGTTGGTGTCGTAGAAATAGGGACAGCGCGTGCGCTGGAGCAAATTGCCCGCGGTCGTCGCCTTGTTGCGCAATTGCCCCGACGCGCCCGCGACCAGCGCGCGCGATACCAGCCCATAGTTGCGCCGTACCCGCGCGTCGGCGGCCAGGTCGGTGTTGCGCACCATCGCCCCGATCCGCAGCCCGCCCTCGGGCGTCGGCGCGATCGTGTCGAGCGACAGCCGGCTGACGTCGATCAGATGCGCCGGGGTCTCGATCTCAAGCTTCATCAGGTCGAGCAAATTGGTGCCCCCCGCGATGAAGCGCGCGCCCTTGGTCTTCGCAAAGGCGGCGGTGGCGGCGGCGGGGCTTGCGGCCCGCTCATAGGTGAAGCTCTTCATGCCTTCACCCCCGCGACATCGGCGATCGCGTCGACGATGTTCGAATAAGCGCCGCAGCGGCAGATGTTGCCGCTCATCCGCTCGCGCAGTTCGCGCGCGGTCACTTGAGGCGCGCCCGTCAGGTCGGCGGTGACATGGCTCGGAACGCCCGCCGCGATCTCGCCCAGCACCGCGACCGCCGAACAGATCTGGCCGGGGGTGCAATAACCGCATTGATACCCGTCATGGGCGATGAAGGCCTGCTGCATCGGATGCAGCGTGCCGGGCAGGCCCAGTCCTTCGATCGTCGTGATCTTGTCGCCGTCGTGCTGGACGGCGAGCGAAAGGCAGCTGTTGATCCGCCGCCCGTCGACGATGACGGTGCAGGCCCCGCATTGCCCGTGGTCGCAGCCCTTCTTGGTCCCGGTCAGGCGCAGATGCTCGCGCAGCGCGTCGAGCAGGGTGGTGCGCGTGTCGAGTTCCAGGTCGTGCGGCGTGCCGTTGACCTCGAACGCGACGCGCGCCGTCGGCGGCGGGGCGGCGGCATTGCCGGCTGTCGCTTCGGCTGCAAGGGGCGGCGCCACGGTGACCGCGGCGACCGAGGCGGCACCGCCGGCGATCAGCCCGCGCCGCGAAATGGGAAACTCTTGCGGTGTAACCATGCCATGTCCCCGATGATTTCTATCGCTCGCGGACATGCAGTCCCCGCGGAGCCTCGACGATGTTATGCCGGACGGGGCGATGCGTTGCCGCCCTTCACCATTTTGGGTTGTGGCGACACGCTATCATGACGCGGTGGACCGGGGCAAGCGCGCTCGGCTTTGCCCGGCACGGTGCGCGGCCTTCTTCGTCCGAACGGCCCAGAGGGTCAGAACAGCCCGGGCATCTCGCGCTGCGCGGCGCTCGGCGTTTCGCTTTCCAGCATTTCGAGCGCGGGCACGGCGCTTGGCGTCAGGCTCTTCGATGCGACCCGGCTGTCGGCGCTCGTGATCCGCGCCCCGCAACTCCGCCCGGCCAGGAAATCGATCGCCGACCGCAGCGACGCTTCGTTGGGATCGCCGAGCTGGACCGACAGATTGTCCGCCGCCGCACAGCTGTTGCTGATCTTGGGGGCGAGGCCGGTAAAATAGTCGCTCGCCCCCGACGCGTTGCCGGTGGCGAAGGCGATGACGCGCATCCGATCGTCGCATTCGGCCTTGTCGAGCGCGATCTGGCCGACCGGCTTGCCAAAGGTGTTGCTGCCGACGAGCGTCATGCTGGAACCCAGATAGGGCAGCATGCCGTTGATCACCAGTTCGCTCGCCGATGCCGTCGACCCGGTGCCGATGAAGGCGATCCGTGTCGGCGCGATCGATTCGGGCTGGCTGGTGAAGAAATGCCGGTCGTTCTCGGCCGCTTTCGACGGACGGAAATCTGTGCGTGAAAACAGCTCGCTCGCATTGCGGTTGCGCCCCAGCAGGTCGCCCATCAACTCGGCCGTGCTCACCAGCCCGCCGCCATTGTAGCGGAAGTCGATGACGATGTCGGTCACCCCCTGGTTGCGGAAATTCAGGAAGGCGGCGCGCAGCTGCGGGTTCGCCGAACTGATGAAGGTGCGCAGGTTTATATAGCCGTAATTCTTCCCGCCCTCGCTGATGATCTTGGCGCCATAGCGGTCCGAAATCGGGTCGATCTCGAAATCGGCCTTGGTCACGGTAACGTCGCGCTGGTTGCCGCCGCCCGCATCCAGGATCCGCAGCACCCGCGTGGTGCCCACGGTGCTTGGACCCAGGGCGTCGGTAATGCCCCCCGTGCCGCTCGCGGCGACGATGTCGCCGATGCCGCGCAGATTCGCTGCGCTTGTCCCGATCGCGGTGATCTGGGTGCCGCGGTCGATCCCCGCGGCGAACGCCGGCGCGCTTTCATAGGCTTCGGCGATGACGACGCGCTGGGTCGACGGATTATAGGTCAGCCTGACGCCGAAACCCGCGCTGGCGCCGCTCGAGAAAAAGGCATTCTCCTCGGCGATCGAGGTGATGTAGGTGAAAAAACGGTCCTTGTTCGCCGCGCGGGCCGGCGCGACGAGCGCGTCGATATAGGATTGGACGCTGCTGTGGCTCGCCTTGTTGACCCCGGCCGCGACGTCGCCGGGGAACAGATACCATTCGTCGATCACCGCCTTGGCGAAATCCTGCCGCGCCGACAGGCCGCAGCTCGCGGTGGGCGTCGGGGTAGGGGTCGGCGTCGGGGTGACCGTCACCGGCGGCGCCCCGCCTCCACCACCGCCCCCGCAACTCGCGAGGACAAAGGCCGACATCGTCAGCAAGGCGATGGATTTTCCAGCGATTCGGCGCATTGTCATTCCCCGGTTGATCGTGGCGCAGACGCGGCGAGCGATAGCATGGCTGCGACCATGGCTGTGTATCGGTGTTGGAATCGCTCGGCAATGATATGGATCATAGGGTGCGATGAAATGAATGACGGTTTTGGGGTGGATACGAGATGGGCGGTTTGGCAGCAGGGCTCTTCGAATAGCAGACATCCCCGACGCGCGTCAGTTGACGCGAATGGGTTCGACGCGGCCATTGGCTAATCGCCATATTGTGTCCTGTGGAACGGGCAGGCAGAGGGCATCATCTCTGGCCAGACTTAGATAGGCTCCCCGAATGAGGCGCCCTGTCAAGCCATGCGACACGGCAAGTACGACGCCTTGCAAGCTATCCAGCCATTGAGTTACTCGCGACATAGCAGCATCGTAGCTTTCACCGTCAGGTGATCTGAAAAACCAGTCGAATGGGGTCGTTTCGTCCAGCCTTCCAGGCCACTGCGCGTCTATGTCCGTATGTGTAAGACCGTCCCACGAGCCAACCGAAACTTCCGCAATTCGAGGCTCCCACTGTGGCTCCGGAAATTTTCCAAAAGTTTTGATAATGGCTGTGGTTTTGCGCACTCGGCCCAACGGACTTGCGACCAAAGCATCTATCCCGGCCGCGATTGCGGCAAGGTGCCTTCCGCATGCTTCCGCCTGTGCCACCCCATTTTCCGTCAGGTGAGAGTCTAGTTTTCCTTGGAAACGGCCAGATGCATTCCATTCGGTTTCACCATGCCGAACCAGATAGATTTCTTTTTGCGACGACATAGCTACGGAGCACCTGCAACTTCTGGTTCCGCTACTCTTACAAAGGCTACCCTTCGGCCGCCACTGCCATCCCCCTGCAAGCGTCCGCTCATAGGACGTCAACGTCTTGACAAGAATGGCTGATTTCGGTTGCTAGCCGCCGCTGGCCTGATCTTCCACGTTCGCCTTGCGCCCCTTGAACCCCTGCGCCACCACGAACATCTCCGGCGACCCCTTGCGGCTCGACGGCGGCTTGGCGTGCTTCACCGTGGCGAAATTCTGCTTGAGCAGCGTCAGCAGGCTATGATCGGCGCCGCCCGCGAACACCTTGGTGACAAAGCTGCCGCCGGGCTGCAGCGTGCGGACCGCGAAATCGGCGGCGGTTTCGGCGAGCCCGATCGTACGCAGATGGTCGGTCTGCGGATGGCCAACGGTGTTCGCCGCCATGTCCGACAGGACCAGGTCGGGGGCGGAGCCCAGCGCCTTGATCAGCGCGTCGGGTGCGGCATCGTCCATGAAATCCATCTGCAGGATCTCGACCCCCTCGATCGGTTCGCATTCGAGCAGGTCGATGCCGGCGATCTTCGCGCGCGGGTTGGTCTTGCGCACCACCTGTGACCAGCCGCCCGGCGCGATCCCCAGGTCGACGACGGCGCGCGCTTTTTTGACGAAGCTGAATTTCTCGTCGAGTTCGATCAGCTTGTACGCGGCGCGCGAGCGATAGCCTTCGGCCTGCGCGCGGCGCACATAGGGGTCGTTCAATTGCCGCGACAGCCAGCGCGTCGACGATGTGCTGCGCTTCTTTGCGGTCTTGACGCGGACGTGCAGTCCGCCCCGTCCACCCTTAGCGCCGCCGCCCTTGCCCTGACTCATTTGCGATACTCGCGGCGGGTGACCGGCACGTCGCGGCCCTGCATTGCCAGCGTGCGCAATATGCCTTCGCGGATGCCGCGGTCGGCGACCCCGACGCGCGCGGCGGGCCACAGGTCGATGATGCTCTCCAGGATCGCGCAGCCCGCGACGACCAGATCGGCGCGTTCGCGCCCGATGCAGCCGATTTCGGCGCGGTCGGCGATGCTCGCCTCCGCCAGGCGGCGGCTGATGTCGCGCATCGCATCACACGGCACGACCAGCCCGTCGACGGCACGCCGGTCGTAACGCGGCAGGTCGAGGAAGACGCTGGCGAGCGTCGTCACCGTGCCGCTGGTGCCGAGCAGGCGCAGCGGCTGGCCCGAATAGCGTTCGGCGCGCGCGGCGAAGGCGGCAAAGGCGTCACGGGTGACTTGGCGCATCTGCGCATAGCCGGCCTGACGGTCGGCCATCGTCGCACCCTCGGCGGACGCATGTTCGGTCAGCGACACGACGCCCCACGGCACGCTGACCCAGTCGCGAATCGCGACGTCATGGCCGTCGCCCTCGACGTGCATCAACTCGGTCGATCCGCCGCCGATGTCGAAGATCAGCGCCGGGCCGTCGCCGGGTTCCATCAGATTGTGGCAACCGAGCACCGCCAGCCGCGCCTCCTCGGCGGGGGCGATGATGTCGAGCACGATGCCGGTTTCGCGCTTCACCCGGTCTGCCAGTTCCTGTCCGTTGCTCGCGCGGCGGCACGCCTCGGTCGCGACCGCGCGCGACAGGCTGACGTGGCGGCGGCGCAATTTGTCGGCACAGACGGCGAGCGCGGCGACCGCGCGGTCCATCGCGGCATTGCTGATCCGCCCGCTGCCGTGCAATCCTTCGCCGAGCCGGACGATGCGCGAAAAGGCGTCGATGACGACAAGCTCGCCGTCCTGCGGACGCGCGATCAGCAGCCGGCAATTGTTGGTGCCAAGGTCGATCGCGGCATAGCTTTTGGGCCGCGTGAAGGGCGCCGGGCGGGGATTGCCGTTCGGCGCCTGCCGATTCGGGCTTTCCCTGTTCTGCGCCGCCGCCGCCCCGGGCCGCGGCGACCGCCCCTGGGGCGCTGCCATTTGCCGCATGGCTATTCTTACCTGTTTCTCACGCGCCCGAAGACCGGACGTGCACTTGGGGGCAAGATTAGGCGCGGGGGCGCGCGATGGCAACCCCGGCGGCTTGGGGTGTGGAACGTTGGACGTCAAAATCCTCCCTGTCGCGCAGCGATGGGGAGGGGGACCATCCGCGTAGCGGATGGTGGGGGGGCGCAACGTCGCGCCAATGCCCCGCCGTCGGCGCTTCGCGCTGCCACCTCCCCATGGCTTCGCCACAGGGAGGATCTTAGTTCGCACCCGATCGCTTCACCCCCAACCCAAAAGGAAACCCCGCCCGGTACGAAACCGGACGGGGAACAAGGTAGGAAGAGATTATTGGAGGTCGGGTCAGCCCTTAACGGCAGCCGTCATTCCCCTTGTCGATGGCGCGGCCGGCGATGGCGCCGACGGCACCGCCGAGGATGACGCCGAGCGTGCGGTCACCGCGGCCGGCGATTTCATGGCCGGCCAGGCCACCGGCGATCGCGCCGATCACCGTGCCGCCGGTGCCGTTGTCGCACTGGCGATAGTTGCGGTTATTGTAGCGGCGCTGGTCGTAACGGCGGTCGTTGCGGTAATCGCGGCGGTCGTAATTGCGATTGTCGCGGCGGTCATAGCGGCGGTCGTCGCGGCCATAGCGGGCGTCATAGCTCGAATAGCCGTCGCGGTTGTAATAACCGTTCTGCGCCGCGGCGGGAGTGGCTGCCAGGCCCAGCGTCGCGGTGGACATCAGGGCGGCGATCGAGAGGGTCACCATCTTTTTCATTTTCTGTCTCCTTCTTTCGTCTTCGGCCCTTTGGGGCGGTGGTCGATGAAAGAGGTTCTATGTGATTCGCGTTGAGCTTAGCCTGAACATCATTGTTGGCTGGCGTTCAGGCTGCGTTGCCCGCGGTTCATCTTCGGCGACGCTTTGCCGCGCTTTCCTTTGTCCGCCGATCGCTCTAGGCCCCCGGCGATGCGCCTCCTTCTCCCCGCTGCCCTGATCTTCCTGACGCTCGGGCCGGTGCCATGGACCGGTTTTCGCTATCCGGTGGTCGACCGGAGCCAGACGGCGAGTGCGCGGCCGCTCCTCTATCCCGCCGCGACCGGCGGCACCTTGCGTTTTGTCGAGGGCTGGCGGCTGACCAGTTCGAACAGCATGTTCGGTGGCTTTTCGGCGCTGGCGCTGCGCGGCGACAGGCGCTTCCTGCTGATCGGCGACAATGGGCAGGCGACGCGGCTGACGCTCGGCGCCGACGGATCGGTGTCGGACGTGGCGATCGCCGCGCTGCCGACCCCGCCGCGCAGTCCGCAGCGCAAGGCGTTCACCGATGCCGAGGCGATGGTGCGCGATCCCGTCACCGGCAAGCTGTGGATCGCGCTCGAGGGGATCAACCAGGTCTGGCGCATCGATGCCGGGCTGACCCGCGTCGAATCGCGCCGCCGCTCGCCCGCGCTCTACCGCTGGCCGGCGAATCGCGGGCCCGAGGCGATGGTGCGGCTCAAGGACGGCCGCACCATCCTCTTTTCGGAAGGCGAGGACCGCAATGATTACGGGACCGAAGCGCTCGTCTACACCGACGACCCGGCGGTGCCGGGCAAGCCGCCGCTGCTTTTCTACTATGATGCCGAGGGCAAGGGCCAGATCAGCGACGCTGCGCCGCTTCCCGACGGGCGCATCCTGCTCGTCCACCGCCGGCTCGGGCTGGGTCCGCTGTTCACGACGACGCTGGCGATCGTCGACCCCGCCGACATCGGCAAGGGCCGGGTGGTGCGCTCGGTGGCGATCGGGCAGGTCCCCGAACCGCTGCGCGAAAATTACGAGGGCGCCGCGGTGGCGGTCGAGGACGGCCGCACCTTCGTCTGGCTCGTCGCCGACGACAATTTCAACAGCTGGCAGCGCAGCCTGCTGCTGAAGTTCGAGCTGGTCGACCTGCCGGACAGCAAAAAGGCCGCGCGGTAAACCGGCGGCCTCCATGCGATTCGAAAGCTTGGGAAGCTTAAGCGGCCTTTTCGGCCAGCTTCTTCACCACGTCCTTCTTCAGCTTACGCGCCGAAGCCGACAGCTGGTCGTCGCCGGCCTTGATCAGCCAGTTGTCGAGGCCGCCATTATGCTCGACGGTGCGCAGGCCGTGCGTCGACACGCGCAGCTTGAAACCCTTGCCGAGGGCGTCCGACAGCAAGGTCACATTCTGCAGGTTGGGCAGGAAGGTGCGCTTGGTCTTGTTGTTGGCGTGGCTGACATTGTTGCCGACCATACGACCCTTGCCGGTCAGTTCGCAGATGCGCGACATGATATCTGTCCTCGTACAAAAAATTTCGGTTCGGCGTCCGGGCGCTTCCCGATAAATCGGGGACTGCAGGACCGGAGTGAGCCGGGAAAGGCGCGCGCTTATCGGCTTGCCGCAGATTCGTCAAGGGACTAGCGGGAAAAGCGATGCCGCAATTTCCCCTGCCCGAACCGATGCGCGCCGCGCTGAACCTCGCCAAAGCCGCCGCGGACGCGGGCGAAGTGCCGGTCGGCGCGGTGATCGTCAAGGACGGGGTGATCATCGCCGAAGGCCACAACCGCCCTCGCGAATCGCACGACCCGACCGCCCACGCCGAAATCGTCGCGATTCGCGCCGCCGCCGCCAGACTCGGCAACGACCGCCTCGACGGCTGCGACCTCTATGTCACGCTCGAACCCTGCGCGATGTGCGCCGGCGCGATCGCCCACGCCCGCATCGCGCGCCTCTATTATGGCGCCGATGATCCCAAGGGCGGTGCCGTCGTCCACGGCCCGCGCGTGTTCAGCCAGCCGACGATCCACCACCGCCCCGAAATCTACGACGGGATCGGGGCAGGGGAGGCGGCGGCATTGCTCCGGGATTTCTTCGCGGCGCGGCGCTAGGCGCCCAGCATTTCCTCCACCCAAGCCGGCACCAGCACACTTGCCGGTCCGTGCCGCGCTTCGCCGAACCAGTGCGACCCCTGACTCGGCTCCATGTTGAGCTCGAGCGTCCGCGCCCCGCTCGCCCGCGCCTCGCGCACGAAGCCCGCCGCCGGATAGACCGCGCCCGACGTCCCGATCGACACGAACAGGTCGGCGCGGTTCAGCGCATGATAGATCGCGTCCATATAATAGGGCATCTCGCCGAACCACACGACGTCGGGACGCAGCAGCCCCGCGACACCGCACCCGGGACAGGCAGGCCGCTCGATCAGCGGGCCGGTCCAGCGGCTGCGCGTGTCGCATCCGGTGCACCAGGCGTTCAGATGCTCGCCATGCATATGGATCAGCCGCTTCGCTCCCGCGCGCTCGTGCAAATCGTCGACATTCTGCGTCACGATCAGCAATTCGCCCGGCCAGGCCGCATCGAGCCGCGCCAGCGCGTCATGCGCCGCGTTCGGCACCTTGGTCTGGATCGCTTCGCGCCGCGCGTCATAGAATCGGTGGACGAGGTCGGGGTCGCGGACAAAGGCCTCTGGCGTCGCGACATCCTCGACGCGGTGCTGTTCCCACAATCCGCCGCCGTCGCGAAACGTGTCGATGCCGCTCTCGGCCGACACCCCGGCGCCGGTCAGGATCACGATGTTTTGAATCTCTTTCATGCGTCCCTCTTATCCGTTCGTGTCGAGCCCTTCGCCTGCCTTTAGCAGGCGCTCAGGATAAACTTCCACCAACGGTGGAAGTCGAGACACGCAAGGCGCGGCGCCAACGTGTCTCGACTTCGCTCGACACCAGCGGTTAAAGGGAGGCGGTATTTCGGGGGACGCATTATGACCAGCATCGGCATCGTCGGCAGCCAGGGCCGCATGGGCCTCGTGCTCGCGGCCGCCGCGGCGGAGGCCGGGGCGCGGCACTGCGGCATCGACAAGGGCGGCGATATCGCGAAGCTTGCCGGGGACGCCGACGTGCTCGTCGATTTCTCCTCGCCCGCCGCGCTCGAAGCCACGCTCGACGCTTGCGTTGCTGCAAAGACCCCGATCGTCATCGGCACCACCGGGCTCGAGGAGCGGCATCATTATCTGATCGACGACGCGGCACAGGACATTGCGGTGCTCCAGACCGGCAACACCTCGCTCGGCGTCACCCTGCTCGCGCATCTGGTGCAGGAGGCCGCGGCGCGCCTCGGCCCCGACTGGGACATCGAGGTCGTCGAAATGCACCACAGGATGAAGGTCGACGCCCCCAGCGGCACCGCGCTGCTGCTCGGCCAGGCCGCCGCCGACGGGCGCAACATCGACCTCGCCACCTGCTCCGAACGCGGCCGCGACGGCCTCACCGGCGCGCGCGGCCATGGCAAGATCGGTTTCGCCAGCGTCCGCGGCGGCACCGTCGCGGGCGATCATGACGTCATCTTCGCGGGGAACGAGGAAATGATCACCCTGTCGCACCGCGCCGAAAACCGCATGATCTTTGCGCGCGGCGCTGTGCGCGCCGCGCTATGGCTGATCCACCAAAAGGCCGGACGCTATACGATGCCGCAGGTGCTGGGGCTTTCGTGACCGCCGAACTGTTCGGCCTTCTCTGTGCCGCGATCGTCGTCGCCCTGGTCCTTGTCGGCCCGGCCCGCCGCTGGCTGGCCGAGCGCGCGAACCTGAAGACCTGGCGCAAGGACCTCGGGGCATGGAAGGCCGAAGACGAGCGGCGCAATCCGCCGGGACCGCCGATCACCGATGCGGAGATCGCCGCGATCAGGGCGTGGTTCCCCGCGCACGCGCTGCCGGCCGCCGAACTCAAGCCCGATCCCGACCAGCCCATCCGCCCCGACGGTTGCCGCCTTGGCGGCCCCGCATGGGTCGCCGACGGAGCCGACTGGCCGCTCGACGCCGCAGCCCGGCCGATGGATTTCGTCGCACAGATCGACTTCGTCGACCTGCCGCCGCTCGACGGTTTTCCGAGCCGCGGCGTGCTGCAATTCTTCCTCCCCTGTGAGGACATCATGGGCGCCGATTTCGACGAGCCCGCCAATTCGGCGATCCGGCTGGTCTGGCATCCAGCGGGCCTGCCCGCGGGCCGGCTCGTCGATGCACCGCCCCCGCCCGAGCCGATGGGGCCTCTCCATGATCGGACCCGAGCGCGCGGTGTCATGCTCGTCGCATCGGCGGCGCGGCACGAACCGCCGATCGGGGACTACAGCACGCGCGGCCTGCTCGGCGGACTGTGGAACCGTCCCAATATCAAGACGGTCGAGGACTGGTATTTCGGCCCCGATCGCCGCGAACCGATCGTCCACCACGTCGGCGGCTACCCTTCCTTCACTCAGTCCGATTTTCGCGAGGCCGGCCATTATGACGATTATGACCGCACGCTGCTCCGCCTCACTTCGGACGCGCATATCGGCTGGGGCGACGTCGGCGAGGCGGTGTTCCTGATCCGCCACGCCGATCTTGCCGCGCGTGATTTCTCGCGCGTCGCTTTCTCCTGGGACTGCCATTAGGATGACCGACATGGACAAGGTAACCGCATCGGCCTGCACATGGCGCGAGGAAGGCGGCGGCGAGGCGGCGGCGGCGCGTATCCTGCCCTTCCTCGAAGAGGTGGGGATCGAGGTCGACTGGATCGGCGACCAGAAGGAACAATTGCTCGAAGGCCTCGCGATCGTCGAGGGCCGTTTGCTGATCGACCCCGACACCCCCGTCTGGCCGGGCGACCTGCTCCACGAGGCGGGGCATATCGCCGCCGTTGCGCCCGAAGACCGCGCGACGCTCGGCCCGCTCGTCGCCGATCCGACCGACGAGATGGTCGCGATCGCCTGGTCCTATGCCGCGTCCCTGCCGTGCGAGCTGCCGCTGCGCCAGCTGTTCCACGACGGCGGCTATCGCGGCGACAGCGCGGCGCTGATCACCAGCTACGCCACCGGCCGCTATATCGGCGCGCCGATGCTCGGCCTGTACGGCATGACCGCCGACCTGCGCACCGCGCTCGCCGAAGGACTGCCCGCCTTTCCCGTGCTCAGCCGCTGGCTGCGCTGACCTTTCGATCCTGGAGTGACGCCATGAGCTTCGATCCCGCTATCGCTACCGCCGCCTATATCGACGGCCTCGGCCCCGCCGCGCTCGCCAAGGCCGCGGCCTATACCGTCGGCAGCGAATGGCTGCTCCTGTGGAACGTCGTCGTCGCCGCTGTCGTCACATTCCTCTTCGTGCGGTTCCGCATCCTCGACCGCGTTTCGGCGAAACTCGAACGGCGCGGCTGGGCCGTCCGCACTTTCCTGATATGCGCCGCCTTCCTGCTGCTCTCGGCGCTGCTCACCCTGCCGTGGGACCTTTACACCAATTTTTTCCGCGAAAGCGCCTATGGCCGCACCAGCCAGCCGCTCGGCGACTATCTTGCGCAGTCGGCGATCTCGCTCGTCATCGGTACGCTGTTCGGCGCTCTCTTCTTCCTCGGCATCTATGCGCTGATCCGCCGCGCCGGAAAGCGCTGGTGGATCTGGTCGGGCGGCCTCGCCGCGACCGCGATCCTCGCCATCCTGCTCGTCTCGCCGATCGTCGTCGAACCCCTGTTCAACGATTACAAGCCGCTTCCCGCCGGCGCAGTCCGCGACGCGCTCGAAGTGCAGGCGAAGGAAGCGGGCATCGAACCCGACCGCATCTTCGTTTTCGACGGCTCGCGCCAGTCGAACAATTTCACCGCCAATGTCTCTGGCCTCGGCCATTCGGCGCGCATCGCCATTTCGGACGTCGCGCTAAAAGGCGCCTCGCTCGACGAGGTTCGGGCGGTGACGGGGCACGAAATCGGCCATTATGTTCTCGGCCAGATCTGGTGGATGATCGCCGTCTTTTCGCTGCTCGCGATCCTGCTCTTTTTCCTCGCCGACCGCCTCTTCCTCCACTTCGCGCGCCTCTTCGGCAGCGATGCGACCATTGGCGACGCGCGCGGTTTCCCGGTGCTCATGTTCATCGTCTCGCTCTTCGGCCTGCTCGCGCAGCCGGTACAGAACTGGGTCGTGCGCAAGGGCGAGACCGAGGCCGATCTGTACTCGGTGCAGACGGTCAACCTGCCCGACGCGATGGCCAGCGCGTTGGTCAAGACCGCCGAATATCGCAACCCGCGCCCGAACGCGGTCGAGGAGTTCCTCTTCTATTCGCACCCCTCGGTCGAACGCCGCGTCCGCGCCGCGATGGAGTGGAAGGCGGCGCATCCGCCGAAGGCCGAATGAAGAAGGCCTATATCTTCGAATTCTACCGCCGCCTCGCCGAACTGAACCCCAGTCCCGAGACCGAGCTTCAGTTCGGCAACACCTATCAGTTGCTTGTCGCGGTGGTGCTGTCAGCGCAGGCGACCGACGTCGGGGTGAACAAGGCGACGCGGCTGCTGTTTCAGGAGGTGAAGACCCCGCAGCAGATGGTCTATCTCGGCGAAGAGGGGCTGAAACAGCATATCAAGACGATCGGGCTGTTCAATGCGAAGGCGAAGAACGTCATCGCCCTCTCTGAAATCCTCGTCCGCGACCATGGCGGAGAGGTGCCCGCCGACCGCGACACCCTCGTCGAACTGCCCGGCGTCGGGCGCAAGACCGCCAATGTCGTGATGAACTGCGCTTTCGGCGCCGAAACCTTCGCGGTCGACACGCATATCTTTCGCGTCGGCAACCGCACTGGCCTGGCGCCGGGAAAAACCGTGCTCGCGGTCGAAAAAAAGCTGGAGAAGGACACGCCCGGCCCGTTTCGCGTCGGTGCGCACCACTGGCTTATCCTCCACGGCCGCTACATCTGCAAGGCGCGGACGCCCGAATGCTGGCGCTGCCCGGTCGACGATCTGTGCCGGTTCAAGCCGAAGACCGCGGCGCCGAAGGCGAAGAAGATCGCGGCTTGATTTCCTATCGTCATCCCGGGCTTGACCCGGGACCCGCCTTTTTTGCCTTCAAGACAAGGCAGGCCCCGGGTCAAGCCCGGGATGACGGATTGCTTTCCGTCACCATATCGCTTGCGAACCCGCTCGACCGCGCCATAACCCGTTGCCATGCGCACCTACACCGCACCGCTCGCCCTCGCCGCCGCCCTGATCGCCGCCGCGCCCGCCCACGCCAAACCCGCCGACACCGACACGGCGAAGAAAATCCTGATCGACAGCATTGCGATCCCGACCGTCGAGGGCCGCGGCAAGGTGCCCGAACTCGCCGCCTATTACGCCGGCGTGCTCAAGGCGGCGGGTTATACCGACGCCGATATCGAAATCACGCCGATCGGCGAAACCGCGACCTTCGCCGCGACGCTCCAGGGCACGGGCAAGGGCAAGCCGATCGTGCTGCTCGGCCATATGGACGTGGTCGAGGCCGATGCGAAGGACTGGACGCGCGACCCCTTCGTGCCCGTCGAGGAGCAGGGCTATATTTTCGGCCGCGGGTCGGAGGATAATAAGTTCGACGTCTCGATGATGGTCGCGACGATGGCGCAGCTCAAGAAGGACGGCTTCAAGCCCAAGCGCTCGATCATCCTGCTGCTCTCGGGCGACGAGGAAACCTCGATGCTCACCACCCGCGCGCTCGCCGCCAAGTACAAGGGCGCCGAATTTGCGCTCAACGGCGACGGCGGCGGCGGGCTGATCGGCGAGGACGGCAAGCCCAAATATTACGGGCTACAGGCAGGCGAAAAAACCTATGCCGATTTCGTGCTGGAGGTCACCAACCCCGGCGGTCACAGCTCGCGCCCCTCGGCCACCAACGCCATCGTCCAGCTCTCGAACGCGCTGGCGAAGGTCGGCGCCTACCGTTTCACGCCGCAGCAGAATGAGCTGACCAAGGTCGGCATGCCGATCGTCGCCGATCAGGTCGGCGGCGACGTCGGCGCGGCGCTCAAGGCCTTTGCGGCGAACCCCGCCGACTCCAATGCCATCGCTGCGATCCGCGCTGACCCCGAATATGTCGGCCAGATCGGCACCACCTGCGTGCCGACCCTCGTCAAGGGCGGCCATGCCGAAAATGCGCTGCCGCAGCGCGCCACCGCGAACATCAACTGCCGCATCTTCCCCGGCGTGCCGGTCGAGACGGTGCGCGCCGAGCTGGAGAAGGTGATCGCCGACCCCGGGGTCAAGGTGAACACCGATCCCGACGCCAGCGCCAGCGACGCCTCGCCGCTGCGCCCCGACGTCGTGGCGGCGGTGACCAAGGCGGTCCATGCGCGCGCGCCGGGCCTGCCGATCATCCCCTCGATGAGCGCGGGGGCGACCGACTCCTATCATTTCCGCATTCAGGGCGTGCCGAGCTACGGCGTCGCGGGCCTTTTCTCGAAAGCCAGCGACAGCTACGCCCACGGCCTCAACGAACGCGTCCCCGTCGACGCGATCGCCCCCGCGCTCGCGCACTGGGACAGCCTGCTGCGCGACCTGTCGAAATAAGAGTCAGACGAGCGCCCCGACCGCGCGCTCGACCATCGCCACTGCCGCCTCGGCGCCGAAGCTTTCGGCGTCGAGCGACAGTTCGAGCCATAGCCCGTCGACCATCGCGGTCAGCAAAACCGCCAGTTTTGCGGCCTCGGCCGGCGTCACGCCGCACGCTATGAGCAGGTCGCCCAGCCGTGCGCGATAGCCGGCGTAACTTTCCGCGTGGATCTGCACCATCCGTGCGTCGCTGCGGGCCAGCGCCCAGAACGCCGTCCACGCCCCCAGCAGTTCGGGATCGGTCACCGGCGGGCGGAAACTCGCGGTCAGATAGGCGTTCAATCGCGTCCGCGGATCGGCGCTCGCGCCTTCGACGGCAGCGGCGAAAATCGCGTCCATCCGGTCGCTCGTCGCGCGGTAGGTGGCGGCAACCAGATCGTCGATTCCTGCGAAATAATGCCGCAAAAGCCCGGGTGACACCCCCGCTTTCGCGCAGATCGCCCGGACGTTCGTTCCCGCCAGCCCCTGCTCGGCCAGCACCGCCGCGGTCGCCTCGATCAGCGCGCCCCGGCGGGCATCGGCGCTTTCGCGCGTAAAGGCTTGGCGAGCGGGCTGCATATTGTTATACATTCGTACAACAAGGATAGACTCATGGCAACGCTGCGCGACACTTTCGACAACATCGACCCGCTCGACGGCTGGTCTTTGCCCGCCTGGACCTACAGTGATCCCGACTTCCACGCTGCGGAGATGGAGCGCATCTTCCGCCCGAGCTGGCAAGTCGTCTGCCACGACAGCGACATCCCTAATGCGGGCGACTGGCACAGCATCGACTATTGCGGCGAAAGCGTGATCGTCGTGCGCGGCGCCGACCGCATCGTGCGGGCCTTCACCAATGTCTGTCGCCACCGCGGCTCGCGCCTTGTCGACGGCGCGACGGGCTGCGCGAAGAAGCTCGTCTGCCCCTATCACGCCTGGACCTACGAGCTCGACGGGCGTCTCACCGGCGTCCCCGATAGCGCGAGCTACCCGACGCTCGACAAGGGCAAGGCGGGGCTCGTTCCCGTCGGCCTCGAACGCTGGCGCGGTTTCTGGTTCGTGCGGCTCGACGACGACGGCGGCCCGTCGGTCGCGAGCATGATGGCGCCCTATGAGGCGATGATCGAGCCCTATCGTTTCGAGGAGCTCGGCGCGCTCGGCCGCGTCACGCTCCGCCCGCGCGACGTCAACTGGAAGAATGTCGGCGACAATTATTCGGACGGCCTCCACATCCCCGTCGCGCACCCCGGCCTCACCCGCCTGTTCGGCAAAAGCTATGGCGTCGAGGCCGAGGATAATGTCGACCGCATGTGGGGCGACCTGATCGACCGCCCGTCGGCCAACTGGTCCGAACGCATGTACCAGCGCCTGCTGCCGCCGGTCCCGCACCTGCCACAAGCGAGCCAGCGCCACTGGCTCTATTTCAAGCTCTGGCCCAATGTCGCCTTCGACATCTATCCCGACCAGGTCGATTTCATGCAATGGCTGCCGACCGGCCCCACGACCTGCCTGATCCGCGAAATCAGCTACGTTCTGCCCGACGACCGCCGCGAAATGAAGGCCGCGCGCTATTTGAACTGGCGCATCAACCGCCAGGTCAATGCCGAGGACACCGAACTGATCACGCGGGTGCAGGCGGGCATGCAGTCGAAGAGCTTCACTATGGGTCCGCTCAGCGACAAGGAAGTCTGCCTCAAGCATTTCTGCGCGCGGATGCGCGACATCATCCCCGAAGCGAGGCTCGAGCACGCGCCCGCGGCGGGCTGGAGCTGACGTTGAGCGAAACCGCGCCCGTGGTAATCGTCGGCGGTGGCCCCGCCGGCATGGTCGCGGGGTTGCTCTTCGCGCGCGCCGGGGTCCGCGTGACGGTCCTTGAGAAGCACGCCGATTTCCTCCGCGATTTCCGCGGGGACACCGTGCATCCCTCGACGCTCGAACTGTTCCACGAGATCGGCCTGCTCGAGGAACTGCTGAAAGAACCCCACGCTGCGATCGACACGATGACGCTCAACCTGCTTGGGCAGCGTTATACGATCGCGACGATGAAGCATCTCCCCGTCGCGGCGCGCTTCGTCGCGATGATGCCGCAATGGGACCTGCTCGATTTCATCGCGGGGCAGGGGCGCAAATATCCGACCTTTGACTTGCGCATGTCGACCGAGGCGAGCGGACTCTCCTACGATGCCGCCAATCGCGTCAGCGGCGTGACGCTCGCGAGCGGCGAGGCGCTGCCCGCGCGGCTGGTCATCGCCGCTGACGGGCGTCGCTCGGTGCTTCGCGATGCGGCCGAACTGCCGCTCGAAGATCTGGGCGCGCCGATGGACGTGCTGTGGTTCCGCGTTCCCGTTCCCGCGGGCATGGACATGTCCGAAGTCGCGCTCGGCACGATCGACAAAGGCGGTATGGTTGTGGCCATCCCGCGCGGCGATTATTGGCAATGCGCGCAGATCATCGAAAAGGGGGGCTTTGCCCCGATCGAGGCGCAGGGCATCGCGGCCTTCCGCGAGCGCATCGTCGCCATCGCCCCGGGCCTCGCCGCCGGGATCGATGCGATCCATAGCTTCGACGACGTCAAGCTGCTCTCGGTCGCGCTCGATCGGCTCACCCGCTGGTCGCGCCCGGGGCTGCTTGCGATCGGGGATGCGGCGCATGCGATGTCGCCCGTCGGCGGGGTCGGCATCAACCTTGCGGTGCAGGACGCCGTCGCAGCGGCCAATATCCTCGCCGCCCCGCTCGCCGCCGGCGCCGACCCCGATCCGCTGCTCGCCAAGGTACAGGACCGCCGCTGGACACCCACCACCCGCATGCAGGCGATCCAGCGTTTCGCGCACCAGCGCGTCATCGAACCGATGCTGCGCGGCGAAATCACGCGCGTTCCACTCGCCGTCCGCCTGCTCGACCGCATCCCGCTGCTCCGCCGCATCCCCGGCCGTGTCCTCGGCCTCGGTTTCGGCCGCCAGCATGTTCAATCCCCGCTTGCGAAAGACTTCCCATGACCAAAGCCTATGACGCCCTGATTATCGGCGCCGGCCACAACGGCCTCGTCTGCGCCTTCTATCTCGCCAAGGCGGGGCTCAAGGTCCGCATCGTCGAGGCGCGCGGCGTCGTCGGCGGCGCCGCGGTGACCGAGGAATTCGCGCCGGGCTTCCGCAACTCGGTCGCGAGCTACACCGTCAGCCTGCTCCAGCCCAAGGTGATCGCCGACATGAAGCTCGCCGATCATGGCTATCGCGTGATCGAGCGGCCGATCAGCAACTTCCTGCCGCAGGAGGATGGCGGCTACCTCAAGCTCGGCGGCGGGCTCGAACGCACCCAGGCCGAGTTCCGCAGATTCTCTGCCCGCGACGCCGACGTGCTTCCGCAATATTATGACGCGCTCGAAAATGTCGCAGAACTGCTCCGCGACCTCGCGCTGCGCGTGCCGCCCAATGTCGGCGAAGGCTTCCGCACGCTGATCGACGGCGCGCGGCAGGGGCGGCGTTTCACGGGGCTCAGCCTCGAACAGCAGCGCGACGTGCTCGACCTCTTCACCAAGTCGGCGCGCACGATGCTCGACAGCTGGTTCGAGAGTGAGGCGGTCAAGGCCGCCTTCGGCTTCGACGCCGTCGTCGGCAATTACGCCAGCCCCGACACGCCGGGCAGCGCCTATGTCCTGCTCCACCACGTCTTCGGCGAAGTGAACGGCAAGAAGGGCGCCTGGGGCCACAGCGTCGGCGGCATGGGCAAGATCACCGAGATCATGGCGAAGGTCTGCCGCGACCTTGGCGTCGAGATCAGCCTCGAAAGCCCGGTCGAGAAGGTGCTCGTCGACGGCGACAAGGCGGTCGGGGTGAAGCTCGCCGGCGGCGAGGAAATCGCCGCCGCGCGCGTCATCGCCAATGTCGGGCCGAAACTGCTCTACGAACGGCTGATGGACGCGTCCGACCTGCCGGGCGATTTTCAGCGCCGTATCCGCGGTTTCAAGGCGGGCAGCGGCACCTTCCGCATGAATGTCGCGCTGTCGGAACTCCCCAAGTTCACCTGCCTGCCCGAACCCGGCGAACATCACCAGTCGGGGATCATCCTCGCGCCGACACTCGACTATATGGACCGCGCCTTCCTCGACGCGAAACAGTTCGGCTGGTCGAAGAAGCCGATCGTCGAAATGCTCATCCCCTCGACCATCGACGACAGCCTCGCGCCTCTCGGTCAGCATGTCGCCAGCCTCTTTTGTCAGCAGTTCGCGCCCGAGTTGCCCGATGGTCGCGACTGGGACGATGAGGAAGGCGCCGCCGCCGACGCGATCATCGATACCGTCGAGGCACATGCGCCGGGCTTCCGCGCCAGCATCGTCGGCCAGACGCGCCTCTCGCCCAAGGGGCTCGAGCGCAAATTCGGGCTGATCGGCGGCGACATCATGCACGGCAATATGACGCTCGACCAGCTGTGGGCCGCGCGCCCGGTGCTCGGCAACGGCGGCTATCGCGGCCCGGTCAGGAATCTCTACATGTGCGGCGCGGGCGCCCACCCCGGCGGCGGCGTCACCGGCGCGCCGGGGCACAATGCCGCCGAGGTGGTGTTACGCGACCGGGGTTTCTTCGCGCCCAAGTGGCGCGTCTGATCCGAACCCCATCGGCTGCGGCATCGCGGGGCGCGCGGCGCGCTCGCGCCGCAGCCGATCGACCAGCGCTGCATCGTCGATCGCGCCGGTAAAACGCATCTGTCGCGCGACGACCGCGAAGTCGCCGAGCGTCAGACTGCCGAGCTGACCCAGCGTCGCCGGCGCTTCGCGCCCGAAGAAATGGACGAACGCCCGCCGCGCCCGCACCTCGTCGAGCGCGCGCATTTCGACCTTGAACACAAAGCGGCGTGCTGACGCGGGGTCGAGCTTCGCCGCATGGTTCGTTGCCGCGGCGAAGGGCAGCGAACGATCCTCCATCCAGGTGAGCAGTTCGTTGACCCGGCTCACCTCCCAGCTGTGCGCCGCCCCCTGCCGGTCGGCGAGCAGCGAATCGACCTCATCGAAGAACAGCATCGCCCCCTGCCGCCGGGCCTCGGCGAAGGCCCCCGCGATCGCTTTCTCGGTCTCGCCGACCCATTTGGACATCAGGTCCGACGCGCGCTTGATATGCAACGGCCGCCCCAGCCGCCGCGCCAGCGCCTGCACCGCCTCGGTCTTCCCCGTTCCGGGAGGCCCGGTGAGCAGCAGCGAGAAATCGGCGGGGCCGCCCTCGCACGCCAGGCTGGCGAACAGCGCCGGAAGGTCGGTGTCGGCGGCGAGCAGCATCTCGTCGAAATCACGCGGCGTGCGCGGTTCGATCGTCTCGCCGCGCATTGCGTCCAGAATGGAGCCTGCGAAGCGGCTCGCGCTGTCGGCGTCGCCCGCCAGCGCGGCTGCGCGGGCCGCGACGCGGAACAGCGATGCGGTTTCGGGCGCACGCGCGGCGAGCGCGACGAGCGCCGGATCGACCGCGACCTTTTCCTCGCTGCTGACCCGGTCGAGCATGCTCGGGCTGTGCGCGATGCTCGGAAAGTCCATGCGGATCGACAGGCTGAACCGGCGCAGGATCGCCGGATCGACATCGGCGATGCAGTTCGATGTCCAGATGACCGGGACGACATTCTCCTCGAGCAGCCGGTTGACGAACAGCTTCGACCCCGACCGGTTGCGGATGCGGCCATCCTGCTCGATTTGCGCATTGCCGAGCAGGTCTTCCATTTCGTCGAACAGCAACAGCGCACGCCCGCGCTTCTCAAGCGTCCGCAGCGCCAGACGCAGCGCGGCGACGCGGTCGAAACGACTCGGTTCGTCGCCGTCGCTGTCGGCTTCGCCCACCGCATGCAGCGGCTCGCCGAGCGACGCCGCGAGTGTCCGCGCCAGCTCGGTCTTCCCCGTTCCCGGCGGGCCGTGGATCAGAATGTTGATCCCCCGCGCGCCGCCAGCCATCGCTCCGCGCAGCAGCGCAAGCGCCAGATCGGCTTCGCGCTGCTGCGCGGGAAAGTCGGCCATCGCATGGCGCGCGGTCTGGCGGCGACCGAGCAGGCCGTCGATCAGACTGTCATGCTGCCCTGTCTTGGCGTCGAGCAGCCGCTCGAACGACCAGCACAGGCCGAACTCGACCTTGCCCTCCTTGCTCGTCCAGCGACCGACGAGGTCGAGCCGCACCACTTCGGCGGTGCGAATGGCATGCGGGGCAAGCCCAGTGAGCGTTCCGACCAAGGCCTCCATGTCGAGCCCCTCGACCTCGACCAGCTTGGCGAGGCTGCGCGTCAGCGGCCCGCGCTCCATCGCGGTGACGAGCAGCAGCAGCGCACGCTCTTCGGCGGCGAGATCGAGCGCGTCGGCCAGCCGGTTTGCCTGCATCAGGCTTTCGTCCTCACGCGCATTGGGCGCCGGGGCCATGGGCCCGAGCAACGCCGTGCGCGCGATGGTCTTTTCGTCGAACCCGAGCGCGGCGGCGCGCGCGCGGGCCCAGCCGAGCAGGACCCGGCCGGTCTTGGTCTTGCCCGGATGATCCGTGGCGACGGCCCGCGCAAGCGCGCGAGCCCAATGGCTGTCGTGCAACATAAATACCTGCCTGCGGCCGGCGGACGCACGGCGCCCAACGGCTGAGTTGATGTTGGCGGGTTGAAATTGCGGCAGCGCCCGGGCGCACCGCGTCAGGAAAAACGCGCTACGACAGCGGGCGGATGCCGCAGGGTTTCAAACCCTGGTTTGTTCGGCGGTCCGACACGTCACGTCTCCAAAAAAGCCCGAATCCGGGCCAACGGGATTTCGCCGATAAGCGATTTCCCGCTTGCAGGCAAGTTTCAGGCTGCAGCGGACCGGGCGCGACGCATCGCGAGATATATCGGCAGCCCGGCGGCGGTCAGCCCGAGGCTCCACAGGCTGGCTTCCCAGCCGGCGCCATAAAAGGCCCAGCAGCTGTAGAGAAAACCGAGCAGCGTCAGGGCGACGAACCCCGGCGAGGCCTTGATTGCGCCGCTGCGCTCGAGCTTCAGCGCCGCGAGCGCGCCGACGATGTAGAAGATGATCGCGGTCGAGGTCGTCACCAGCACCATGAATTTGAACAATTCGGCCAGCCCGCGGGCATAGTTCGCATAGACGACGAAACTGGCGAGCGCGCTCGACACGATCTGGGTGAACCAGGGCACGGCAAAACGGTTATCGCGCGCGAAGATCGGCGGCAGCAGGCCGCGATGCGCCAGGTCGCGCGGGATTTCGCCCTGCAAGAGGACGAAGCCGTTGAGCGCGCCGAGCGCCGCGATCGCGGCGAACAGCGCGACGGCCTGCCCTGCCGAAGGGCCGACGAGCGTGCCGAAAAAGGTCGCATAGGCGGCGTTCGACGCCTCGAGCGTTTCGAGCGGTAACAGCAATGTGACTGTCGTGCAGGACAGCAGATAAAGCAGCCCGGTCGTCGCGGCTGCGATAATCGTCGCGCGCGGGATCGTGCGTTCGGGCTCGCGGACCCGGTCGCCGACGACGCAGGCGCTTTCGAAGCCGAGCAGCGCGAACAGGGTCAGCGTCGCGGCGGCACCGATATTGTCGAGGCTCACCGGCTGGGTGCCGACCATCGTCGGGGTCGGGGCGGCGCCATTGCCCCATAGCCACAGCGCCACCAGCACCGCGCCGACGACAGGGATCAACTTGAGCCCGAGAGTGAGCAATTGCGCCCCGCCGGCACGGCGCACGCCCATCAAATTAACGAGGGTGAAGAACCAGATGAAGCCGATCGCGATCAGCGCGGTACTCGCGCCGCCATCCGCGAGCGCCGGCACAAGGATCGACAAATTGCTGATCGCCGCCACCGCGAGCGTCGCGACGACGGTCCAGCAGCTGATCCAGTAACTCCAGGCCACGATGAAGCCGGTCCCGGGGCCGAAGGCCGCGGCGGCATAGGTGTAGGTCGCGCAGCCCGTCGGGAGCCGCTTCGCCAGCCGCGCGAAAGCGACCGCAAGGCACAGGGTCCCGGCGATCGACACGCCCCAGCCGATGACCGCGTTCCAGCCGAGCGGGGCGAGGTCGCGCGGCAGCAGGAAGACGCCCGACCCGATCATGTTTCCCATGCCGAGCGCGACGCACATCAAAAGGCCGAGCTTTTGGCCCGGCCTTTCGTCGTTGGTTTGCGTGACCGTCACCCGATCAGAACTTGGCGCCCAGCCGCGCCCCGATAGTCCGGGGCTGGTTCACCAAAATCTGCACACGGCCGTCGCACTGGCCGCAGTTCGAATAACGCGCCAGCTGCGCGCGCTCGTCGAATGCATTCTGCAGGAACAGTTCGAAACTGTACGAACTCCATTCGAAGCCGGCGGCGAAATCGACCGTCGTCGACCCCTTGACCCGGCCCAGCGCGGTCGCGGTGTCGACGCGGATGTCCGGGGTCGCGGATCCGCGATGGGCGATCACCGACTGGAAATGCATCTCGCCGGGTCCGACCGGGAACTGGTACCGCACCGTCGCATTGCCGTTGAACTTCGGCGTCACGGGCAGGCGCGTGCCTTTCTTCGCGGCGATGAACTTATCCGGATCGGTCGGGTCGTCGGTGGCGCAGACATAGGTCGGATCGTCGAATGTGCACAGATTGTTGCGCGTCTTGGCGTCGGTATAGGATGCCGCCGCCGTGATGGTGAGGCCCTGAGTCGGTCGGATGTTGATATCTGCCTCGATCCCCTTGATCCGCGCGTTCGGACCATTGTGAATCTCGGTAAAGCTGTTCTCTCCCAGGAATGAGAACTGGAAGCGCTTCCAGTCCTGCATATACACCGCCGCGTTGAGTCGGACCATGCCGTCCGCCAATGTCGTCTTGATTCCCAGCTCATAGTTGGTGAGGAAGTCGGCGGCATAGGGTGGAATCGTGCCGCGCCGGTTGATGCCGCCGGGGCGGAAACCGCGCGACCAAGTCGCATAGGTCATCACATCCTCGCTGGGCTTCCAGGTCAGGTTCACGCGGTGCGTGAACCCCGTGTCCTTGGTGCGTTTCGGTACCAGTTCGCCGCCGACGAAATCGGCGAGGTTGGTGCAGGGACCACCCGGTACCGCGGCGGGCAATAAGGTGCCGCCCGGATTGTCGCGCAGGGTTGCGCCCGTCGTCGTGTAGCAGCCCGCGACGCCGGTGCGTGAACTGGCCGCGCCGTTGAAGGGAGGGCCGTTCGGATTGCGGCCAAAGCCGAAAAAGCCGATCAGGCTGTTGTCATATTTATAATAGCGCCCACCGCCCGTCAGCGTGATTGTCGGGGTGATGTCGAAGCTCGCCTCGCCGAACGCCGCATAATCCTTGTCGACGCGCTTCTGCTCGGTGAGCCACAGCGTGCCTGGCAGGCCGTTGACCGAAAGCAGGTCGGCGAGGCCGGGGACCTTGTAATCCTGATGGATCTGGTTGCTCTGGCGCTGGTAGAACAGCCCGGCGACGACGCGGAAGCGTTCGTCCTGCGGCGACGACACGCGCAGTTCCTGGCTCATCTTGCGAAAATGGTCGGTCCCGATGATGAACTGGCGCGGGTCGATGGTGTTGCCGGCATTGTCCTGAAGATAGAAGCAGCCCGCCAGCCCGCTGCACACGAAATTGCCGTCCTCATCGGTATAATTGGCATAGAGTTTGTCATACGCCTCGGCATAATCGGTGTAGTCGTTGATCTGATATGCCTTGCGATCGAGATACGCACCGGCATAGGTCAGGTCGAAATTTCCGATCTTGCCCTCGATCGTCAGCGCCGCCTGGATGAACTTGTCGCTGCGGCTGTCGGGGTAGAAGCGCTGGACTTGCAGATCGCCGACCCGCGGATCCTGCGCGAAGGTGCCACTGCTGGTCTGCTTTTGATACAGGACCGTCGGGGTCACCGTCCAATTGTCGTCGAGATCGACTTTCAGCGCCGCACGACCGCCATAGATTTCGGCATCGTTGAAGTTCTTTTTGACGAACCCGGCATTGTTGACCGTTATACCGGGCGCGTTACCGACCAAATCTCCGTTCTCGTCGAGGATTGGCGCGCCAAGGAAGCTGCGCGTGCCCGGCACATTGTCGATATACCCGGCATCTTTCTGGTACCAGCCGACGACGCGGATCGCTGCCATCTCGCTGATCGGGGCGTTGATCATGCCCTCGATCTTGCCGCCCATGCCGCCGCTCTTGACGCTGTTGAGCTCGCCGTCGACGCGGCCTTCGAAGCCGCTGGTGTCGGGTTTGTTGGTGATGATGCGGATCGTCCCGGCCTGCGACGAGGCGCCGTACAATGTGCCCTGCGGTCCCGCGAGCGATTCGATGCGCGCGATGTCATAGACATGGACGTCGAGCGTGCCGCCGATCGTCGTCACCGGTTGTTCGTCGAGATAGACGCCGACGCTGGGCAGTGAACCCGAATGGTTGCCGTCGCCGCCGCTGGCGACGCCGCGCATATAGACGGTCGTCACGCCGGGCTGGCTCGACTGGAAGGACACGCTTGGCAGCAGTTTCGAGAAATCCTCGAAATTGCCAACGTTCAGCTGGTCGAGCTTGCGGGTGCCCAGTGCCTGGATGCTGATCGGGACATTCTGGAGATTTTCTTCGCGCTTCTGCGCAGTGACGATGATTTCGTCGTCATAGCCCTTGGTGTCGGCTTCCTGCGCCAGCGCAGGCGTCGAGGAAAGCACCGCGCCCGACAGCGAAGCCAGAAGCAGCGCGCGGCGCGAAAATTGGACCCGCATAAAAGACCCCCCTAATATGTGCGATCGCCGTTGCTGCGGCGGAAAGGGAAGCTTGAACAGTTTCACGGCGTCGTCAATCACGCCGCCGCCAAACGGGGAGTGCCGACCACCGTTTCGTCGGCACTATGACAAAATTGCAACAATCGTGTCAGGCGGTGGCGGGATATTGCGTCAGCGCCGGGCCCAGCGCCTCGACGAGCGGTTCCAGCCATTCTTCCATGGCGCGCCACTGGCCGACGCCGTCGCGATTGATCGGCCGTCGCACCTGTTCCGAACTCGCGGTCCGCACCGCGCGCTCGTTGGTGTGGAAGTCGAGGCACGCCCGTTCGAACGGCACGCCGAGATAGTCCAGCAACGCGCGCACTTCGCCCTCGAGGTCGTCGATCAGCCTTTCGTGGAATACGCGGTGGATTCGCCCCGGCATGGCCCGGTCGAAATGGTCCATCAGTTCGACATAGTCGGCATAATAGCGCCCCATGTCGGCGAGGTCGTAACTGAATGCCTGCCCGCGGGCAAAATGCTGCTTATAATTGGAGAAACAGCAATCCATCGGGTGGCGCCGTGCGTCGATGATTTTCGCATGAGGAAGGATCAGCCGGATGAAGCCGGTATGCAGCCAGTTGTTCGGTAGCTTGTCGATATAGAAGGGCTTGTCGCTCTTTCGCTGGACCAGCGTGTCGTGCAGATATTGCTCGCCCAGTTCGCGTGCGTCCGCCGCCGACAGCTTGGCGATGCCCCCCATACCCCGCGCCTTGGCGTAAAGCTTGGGGATGTCTGGCAATTCCATCGTGCCCTCGACCATCGAATGGCTCGACAATATCTGCTCGATCAGCGTCGATCCCGCGCGCGGCATGCCGACGATGAAGATCGGGTCGGGCGCGGCGGCGCCATGGTCGCGCTGAGCTTCGAAAAATTCGGGGGTATACAGCGACACGGCATGATCGACCGCGGCGCGCGTCTGGTCGGCGTCATAGGGCAGCAGTCTTTTGCGCAGGGCGTTGCCCGTCGCGTAATGATCGAAGGCCTCGGCCGCCTGTCCCCGGTCCTCCTGAGCCTTGCCCAGCGCGAAATGGAGATGGAAGCGGTCCTCGGCGGCGATGGCGTCGGTGTCGAGCGCGTCGCGCATCGCCGCGATGTCGTTCTCGTCGAACTTCAGCGTCTTGAGATTAGCGAGGCTCCACCACACCTCTCCGAGCGTCGGCGACAGGGCGAGCGCCTTGCGATAGGCGGTAATCGCGTCGGCCTGCCGCCCCACCGTCTTGAGCATATGCCCATAGGACATCCAGATCTTCGGCTGCTTCCCGAAGCCCTTGAGCACCTGTTGGTACAGCTCGAGCGCCTCGTCGAACTCGCCGACGCGGCCCAGCGCCGCCGCCTTCAGGTTGGCGTTGGTCAGATTGTCGGGATCGATCCTTTGCAGCTTGTCCAGCTCTTCGACCGCCTCGCCCGAACGGCCCTGGCGATGGAGGACGGTGGCGAGGTTCGAGCGCGCGGCGAGAAATTCGGGCGCGAGGTCGAGCGCGCGGCGCAGCAGCGCCTCGGCATCGCGATAGCGTTCGATCCGCGCCGCCAGCTCGGCGAGCATGCGGATCGCCGCGACGTCGAACGGATCGCGCTTCAGATGCGCCTTGAGCGCCGGTTCGGCGTCGTGCAGCCGCCCCTCGAACAGCGCGAGCGCGGCCTCCATCAATTCGGGGTCGCGGATCGCCCGGCTGATCGAGCTATGCGCGTCGCCCGATGTCATCGCCTCAACCCTTGGTCCGCGCTTTGGTGACCGCCGCGCGCAGGCCGTCGTAACCGATCTGCCCCTGCAGCAACTGGTTGCCGACGACCCAGGTTGGGGTTGCGTTCAGCTGCAACTGGCTTGCGATGGCGAGGTTGGAGTCGAGTTCGCGCTGGAACAAAGCTTCATTTGCGGTCGCATCGGCGGTGCCGTCGGTGACGACGCCGGCCTTTTCGGCGGCCGCGAGGATCGCCCCTCGATCGAGCGACGATGCCTGGAACATCGCATGGTGGAACGCGTCATATTTGCCCTGCCGCGCGGCGGCGAGCGCCATCAGCGCAGCATCACGGCTCTGCGGCGCGATGATCGGCAATTCGCGGAACACCACTTTCAGCCGACGATCGCTGCGAATCAACCGGTCGAGGTCGGGCAGGCTGGCGCGGCAATAGCCGCAGGCATAATCGGTGAAGACCGTGAGCGTCACGTCGCCGTCGGCATTGCCCGCCCACGCGCCGGCATAGGGTTTTTCGAGCGCCGGGCGGATCGCGTCGATCGCCTTCGCCATCTCGCGGTCGCGCTGCGCGGTCAGCGCCTCGGGAATGAGCTGCGGATTGGCCTTGATATAGTCGGCGACGACGGTCTCGACCTCGCTCTTGGACAGGCCACCGCCGAAACGGCCGCCGAGCCAAAAGGTCGCGCCGAGCAACAGCAGTCCGCCGAGCGCGATTACCCAGCCGGGCGCGGGCAGGGCGACGCCGCTCGCTCCGCCGCGCGGCGGCTGCGGGCGTTGCGGCGTCCGATCATCGGGCGCCGGCGTGGAGACCGATGGCGGCGGCGTCGCCGATGCCGCTTTGGCAGGCTTGGCCGGCGTCGTTTTGGGTGCCGCGAGTTCGATGCCCGGTTCGCTCGCGAACAGCGGCAGGTCGGGCGCGGCCGGCTTGGTCGCGGCGGTTGCGGCCGCCGCTTCCTGCGCCTCGCGTGCGAGCAATTGTTCAAGCCCCGATGGCGGCGGTCCGGCTTCGATCCGCGGCGCGGGGCGCAGTTTTGTCGCCGCCTCGCCCAGACTTTCCTTGCTCGCCTTGGCGGCCTGGCCCAGCGCTTCGCCGGCCTTGCCCGCGACATCGCCCAGCCCGCGTTGTGCGTCGCTCGACAATTTGCCGACCTTTTCGCCGAGCGCTATCTTGTCCCACGCCTTGGCGCTCGCGGCGGCGGCGGCGGCGCTGCCGCGCGCGGTTCCACGGCCGAGAGCCTTGGCAGTCCGCGCGGTGGCATCGGCTGTACGTCCGGCGAGTTTACGCGAGCGGCGCGGAATTTCCATCGCCTCGACCCGAGCGGGAACATCGGCCCTTTCGCCGACGCGGATCGTCCAGTCGGCAAAGGCGCTGCTGCCGTCGCGGATCGCCCGCCACAGCCCGTGTGCGCCGGCCTTCAGCCGCTCGCCATCGACTGCGGGTTTGCGTGGGGCGTGCGTCTCGGCCGGATAGCGCGACACGTCAAGTCCGATCGGCGGCACCTCGCGTGGCTTGGCCAGGCCACCATCGTCGCGTGCTTCGGTCGATGCGGCGCGTGCGCCATCGTCGGCGGGCGCCGGGTCACGCAGCCACGGCTGGTAATAATCATCTTTTCTATCAGTCACTTGTTGCCCTTGCGCATCGATATGGACGATGCGTCCCCGCTTCGTGCGTTCGAATCTAGCGCCGTTTGCGTTCGCGTTCCACCTCGGCGCGCGCGACCAGCGAAATATCCTGTGCACGAATCCAGTCGGGCGACCCCTCGGGCAGGCCCTGCATCGCGAGGTCGGCGTTACGCAGCGCGAGCATCGCCTGTCTACCCTCGAGCTGGTAGCGTTCCGCCGAGGCGAGCGCGGCGCGCGGCTGGTCGCCCTTGTTCGCATAGACGATGCCGAGCTGGTACCAGGCAAAGGGGTTCTGGTTGTCGAGCGCGATCGCGGTCTTCAGAACCTCTTCGGCCTCGGGGAAATTGGCCGGCTCCTCGGTCGCGATCAGGGCGTGGCCGAGCAAGGCGGCGATCAGCGGCTGCGAGCGCGAATTGGTGACCGCCTTGCGCAGCGGCGGGATCGCTTCCTTTGGGCGCCCCGATTCGAGCAGAACCTGGCCTTCGAGCTCGAGGAAATAGGGGTCCTCGGGCGCGGTGGCGAGCAGGCCTTCGACTTCGGCAAGCGCTTTTTGAGGATAGGCACTCTTGTGCCAGGCATAGGCGCGCGCATAGCGGGCCGGCACGCTGGTGTTGCTTTCGGGATATTTGCGCAGCGTGCGTTCGGGTTCGGAAATGAAGCCCTGCAGCTTCGCCTTTATCCGCTGGAACCGTTGTTCGATCGCCGGGTCGGCGGGCTTTGCCCACGCCGCATCGACGACATAGACTTCGCGCAGCGACTGGATGCGGTCGCCCGACATCGGGTGGGTGCGGCCATAGGCCTGGTCGTCGTCCTGCTTGACGCCATAGCGGAATTCGAGATTCTGGAGCTTCTTGAAAAAGGCCAGGCTGCCGCGTCCGCTGATCCCAGCCTTCGACAGATATTGCGCGCCTGCGGCATCGGCGGTCGATTCCTGGATACGGCTGAACGCGAGGAACTTGCCGAGCGCGGCCTGCTGTCCCGCCATCATGATCCCCATGCCGGCTTCGCCCCCGCCTGCCGCGATCGCCGCCGCGCCGAGCAACAGGCTGAGCAGCGAAATGCTCGTTGCCGCCTTGGCGCCGTCGTTGATGCGGATCGCGTGGCCGCCCATGACATGGCCCAGCTCGTGCGCGAGCACACCCTGCACCTCTTCGGCGCTGTCGGCAGCGTCGATCAGTCCCGCAAAGACATAGATGTCCTGGCTGCCCGCGACAAAGGCGTTGATGCTGCGCTCGCCGAGCAAATGGACACGCACCTGCCCCGGCTGCAGCCCCGCCGCGACGAGCAGCGGGTCCATCATGTCCTGGAGCAGCGCTTCGGTTTCGGCGTCGCGCAGGATCGACTGCGCCGCCACCGGGCGCACCGCGACCGCGAGCAGGACGACGACCGTCATCAGCAACCGGACCAGCGAACGCCAGGCGTCGGCCCGTATCAGGCGCTGCGGCGGGGAAAAACTCATCACATATGTCCTTGCGCCGAGCGCCTGAACCTCAACTGAAGCCATGAAGGCCTTGTGGGGTTCAGGACGCTCGGTGGCAAGGCTGCGATCGCTATGATGCGATCAATTGCCGCCAATCGGGGTCCGCCGATCAGTTGCCAAAGGTGCGCTGCCACCAGCCACGGCGGGGTTCGCCGTCAGGGGCTTCGTCGCCGCCGGCGGGGACGGGTTCGCTGTCCTGCGCCGCGACCTCGGTCGATGCGGTCGCGGCCTCTTCGGCTGCGGCGGCCGCTGCGGCCTTGGTCTTGCGCGGCGCGCGCTTCTTGGGCGCGGGCTTGGCGGGTTCGACCTCGGCTTCGGCTGCGGCGACGGTTTCGGTCGTTTCCTCGGCGACGGCTTCGACGGGGGCGGGCGCTTCGGCCGCTGCTGCGGCTTCGGCCTCTTCGGCGGCGATCTGCGCCTTGGTCCGGCGCGGCTTGCGCTTCGGTTTTTCAGCGACGGGCGCTTCCTCGATCACCGGCTCGGCGGCGACTTCGGCCTCGATCGGGGCTTCGGCTTCTGCGGCCTCGGCCTCTTCGGCTCCCTCATCACGCGGCTTGCGGCCACGACCGCCGCGGCGGCGGCGCGGCTTGGCTGCGGTTTCGCCTTCGGCCTCGACGGGAACTTCGGCGACCGCTTCGGTCACCGCGTCGCCGGCGTCGTCATCCTCGGGCGCGTCGCCTTCGCGGTCTTCGCCTTCGGCGCCTTCACCGATCTCATTGCCCTCATCGTCACGGCGGCCACGGCGGCCACGACGGCGACGACGACGGCGCTTGCGGCCTTCGCCATCGGTGTCGGCGTCGCCTTCTTCGCGTTCGCGGCGGGCGGGGCGCTCGGTCTTTTCCGCCTCGGCTTCCGCCTCGGTCTCTTCTTCCTCGTCGAAATATTCCTCGTCGTCGTCATCGTCCTCGATCGGGGCGATCGGGGCGAAGCTACGGCGCGCGACTGGCGGCGGGCCGCCTACCTCGATTGCCATGCGCGCGCCCTCGGTCTCGCCGTCGGGCAGGATTTCGACGCTGACGCCGTACAGATCCTCGATCTCGCGCAGTTCGCGGCGCTTTTCGTTGAGCAGGTAGAAGGTCGCTTCCTGGCTCGCGCGCAGGATGATCTTGCTGCCCTTGCCGCGTGCGGCTTCCTCTTCGATCATGCGCAGCGCGCTGAGGCCCGCCGACGACGCGGTGCGGACGAGGCCGGTGCCTTCGCAATGCGGGCAGGGGCGGGTCGAGGCCTCGAGCACGCCGGTGCGCAGGCGCTGGCGGCTCATCTCCATCAGCCCAAAGCCTGAGATACGGCCGATCTGGATGCGCGCGCGGTCGTTCTTCAGCGCGTCCTTCATCGCGCGCTCGACCTTGCGGACGTTCGAACCATGATCCATGTCGATGAAGTCGATCACGATCAGCCCGGCCATGTCGCGCAGACGCAGCTGGCGCGCGATCTCGTGCGCGGCTTCCAAATTGGTGCTGACGGCGGTCTGCTCGATATTATGCTCGCGCGTCGACCGGCCCGAGTTGATGTCGATCGACACCAACGCCTCGGTCGGGTTGATCACGAGATAACCGCCCGATTTCAACTGGACGACGGGATTGAGCATCCCGGCGAGCTGGTCCTCGACGCCATAGCGCTGATAGAGCGATACCGGGTCGGCATATTGTTGCACGCGGCGCGCGTGGCTCGGCATCAGCAATTTCATGAACTGCTTGGCGGCACGATACCCGTCCTCGCCCTCGACGAGTACTTCCTCGATATCCTTGTGATAGATGTCGCGGATCGCGCGCTTCACCAGGTCGCTGTCCGAATGGATCAGCGCCGGCGCGCTGGACCCCAGGGTCTTTTCACGAATCTCGTCCCAGACGCGCGCCAGATAGTCGAAGTCGCGCTTGATCTCGACCTTGGTGCGGCTCATCCCGGCGGTGCGCACGATGCAGCCCATCGTCGGCGGCAGGTTAAGCTCGTCGACCATGGCCTTCAGCTTGCGGCGATCGGCGCCGTTCGAAATCTTGCGGCTGATGCCGCCGCCGTGCATCGTGTTCGGCATCAGCACGCAATAGCGGCCGGCGAGCGACAGATAGGTGGTGAGGGCAGCGCCCTTGTTGCCGCGTTCTTCCTTGACGACCTGGACCAGCATCACCTGGCGGCGACGGATGACGTCCTGGATCTTGTAGCGGCGACGCAGCGACATGCGGCTTTCGCCGTCCTCGTCCTCGTCGCGGCGGCGTCCGCGGCCCCGGCCGCCCTTGCGACCGTCGCGCCCGCGCCCACGGCCCTTGCGGTCGCCGCGACCGTCCTTGTTTTCTTCGGTGCCCTCTTCGGCATCTCCCTCGGCGTCGCCATTTTCGTCGTCGCCATTTTCGTCGTCGTGGTCTTCGCCGACGGTTTCGGGGGCCGGGGCATCGCCATTTTCGTCGTCATGATATTCGACGTCGGCGACATCACCTTCCAGCTCGTCGAGGTCTTCCTCGGCGCGCATCGCGGCCTCGGCGGCATGCTCAGCCTCTTCGCGGAGCAGCGCTTCGCGATCTTCCTTCGGAATCTGGTAATAGTCGGGGTGGATTTCGCTGAACGCGAGGAAGCCGTGGCGATTGCCGCCATATTCGACGAATGCCGCCTGCAGCGACGGTTCGACACGGGTTACCTTGGCCAGATAGATATTGCCCTTGAGCTGCTTGTGCTCGGCGGACTCGAAATCAAACTCCTCGATGCGGTTTCCCTTGGTGACGGCGACACGGGTTTCTTCCCGGTGCCGCGCGTCGATCAACATGCGCGTGGTCATTATCATCACTCCAGGCGCGCCGCGGCGCGCCAACAAAAAAGGCCGCGGCCATCCATACGGGATGACTGCGGTCGAAAGGGTTCAATGGAAAAAAGACGTTATTGCCTTGTGCGGCCCGCGTCCGGTCGTGGACGCGCATGCGGTCTTCCGCCCGAGCGACGGCAAGCGCGAAAGCGCCTGCGTCGCGGGTGAAAGAGGGCATGGCAAGCCTCATGCGGCATCAACCTGTTTTGCGGATGACCGGCCAGCGCGAATCGACCAGCGGCTGATCTTCCTTCGCTGCCCGGGCATCCGGGTGGGCCGACGGCAGGTTGCCAGGCCTGGATTGTCGGGCACCGGGGGAGAGCCGCCGTCCGGTCCGTGATCCGGTACCGATTGGGCGCGTTCCCCGCATAAGGCCCGACGGGTCAGGCAATGACACCGTCAGCGTTCGGGGTGCTAGCATCGGCGTCATCGAACGGCAACAGCCAAGCACCGGAAAAATATGGGCATGGTAAAGCCCGCGGCAAGGCGTGCCGTCAGCCCGATCATGCTAAACCGCTGGTTAACCCTGCCCTTTCACCCTGACTTGACGCGCCATCCCTAATGACCGGTTCATCGTGATGACCCGCAGGTGGCCTTGGATGCTTTCAGATAAATACTGGACCAATCGTCCTGCCCGGCGGCATAATCGTCCCATGCTTCTCGCGTCGCTCTTCCTCTCGTCGCTGATGGCCACGCCCGCGGTGCTGGCGGGCAATATCGGCGCGATCGAGATCGCGGGCGGCGAGGTGACGGTACGTTTCGACGATTTTGTCGCCAGCGCATCGACTTTGCTGCTCGCGGGTCCCGACCGCATCGCGCTCGACATCGCGGGTGCGCAGGCGGGGCGTTCGCCGCAGGGGGCGGGGTTCGTGCGCACCGTCCGCCAGGGCCAGCAAGGCCCCGACACCGCGCGCGTCGTGCTCGACCTCGACCGGCCGGCCCTCGTCTCGAACGCGCGCTTCGCCGCCGACGGGCGCAGCCTCTCGTTCCAGCTGAGTCCTGTCTCGGCGGACGAGTTCCAGCGCGCTTCGCGAGCGCCCCGCGTTCAGCTTCAGCCGCCGGCGCAGTTCCGCGCCAAACCGCCCGAAAAACGCTATTCGGTGACCGTGCCGATCGGCAAGGCGAAGCCCGCGGTTGCGCTGCCGAAGATTGAGGGACCGAACAATCCGCGCCTGCCGCTCGTCGTCATCGACGCCGGGCATGGCGGGCACGATCCGGGCGCGATCAGCCCGCACAGCGGCAAGCGCGAAAAGGACATCACTCTCGGCATCGCGCGCGCGATCCGCGACGACCTGATCGCCTCGGGCCGCGTTCGCGTCGCGCTCACCCGTTCGGACGACCGCTATCTGGTGCTCGAGGAACGTTATGGCATCGCGCGTCGACTGAAGGCCGACCTGTTCATTTCGGTCCATGCCGACGCCGCCGAAAACCAGCAGGCGAGCGGCGCGTCGATCTACACCCTCTCCGAAGTCGCCTCCGACCGCGAAGCGGCGCGGCTCGCGGCGCGCGAGAACAAGGCGAACATCATCAACGGCGTCGATCTTGGCGCGCACAGCAGCGACGTGTCGTCGATCCTGCTGGACCTGACGCAGCGTGAGACGATGAACGTCGCGTCGGACTTCGCCCGCCTGCTCCAGCGCGAGGCGTCGGACGACGTCAAGTTTCGCACCACCGCGCATCGCTTCGCGTCGTTCGTCGTGCTGAAGGCGCCCGACACGCCGTCGGTCCTGTTCGAAACCGGCTTCATCTCGAACGAGGGCGACGCCGAATTCCTCGGCTCGGCGGCGGGCCAGAAAAAGGTCGCGCGCGGCGTCCGCGACGCGGTGCAGGTCCACTTCGCGCGGCAGATCGCGTCACTGCTCCCGTAAATTTCATTTGACCATCATCCCCCGCCCCGACAGCTTCGCCGCAAGCTGAGGGGAGAGAAATATGGGCTGGAGCAACTGGTCGGGCAGCGTCGCCGGGCCCGTCGCCGCCACCCGCCCGCAAAGCGAGGACGAACTCGCAAGTCTTGTCCGCACCGCCACGAAGGTCCGCGCCACCGGCGCCGGCCACCGCTTCATGCCGCTCTGCGCAAGCGACGAACTGATCCTCAATCTCGATGCGCTTCCGGGCCGGATCGCCATCGCCCCCGACCGCGAGACCGCGCGCATCCCGGCGGGCTGGAGTATCAAGCGGTTGACCGCCGCGCTGTGGGACGATGGTCTCGCGCTCGCCAACCAGGGCGACTTCAATCCGCAGTCGCTCGCGGGCGCGATGGCGACCGGCACCCACGGCACGGGGGTCGATCTCGGCAATCTGTCGACGATGGCACGCGGTTTCCGCCTGATTGGCGCCGATGGCGAAGCGCGTTGGTGTGATACCGGCACCGACGCCGACCTGTTTCAAGCGCAGCGCCTGTCGCTCGGCATGTTCGGCATCGCGACCGAGATCGAGGCCGCCGTCGTCCCCGCCTTTCATCTCGCCGAACGCATCGAGAAACGCCGTTGGGACGAGGTGCGCGAAAGCTATGACGACCTCGCGGCGCAGCACCGTCATATCGAGTTCTGGCTCTTCCCTCACGCCGACCATGTGATCCTCAAGACGCTTGCCCCTGCGATCCCTGCGACCCGCCGCCGAGCACCACCGACATGGAGCAGACCGCGTTCCGCCGCGTGCTCGACGTGGCGGAACGCGTGCCTTTCCTCACCCCCTGGCTCCAGCGCGGGATGATGAAGACCGGCTTCGACGGCCGCCGTCGCGGTCCGGCGCACAGCATCTTCCCCTCGGACCGCACGCTCCGCTTTGAGGAGATGGAATATGAAATGCCGCAGGCCGCCGGGCTCGATGCGCTGGTCGAGGTCGTGGACTGGATCCGCAAGAAACGGTTGCCAGTCACCTTCCCCTTCGAATATCGCACCGTCGCCGCCGACGATATCTGGATGAGTCCGATGAACGCTGGACCAGTCGCCGCGATCTTAATGCACCAATATGCCATGATGCCTTGGCAGAAGCTGTTCGTCGATGCCGAGGCGATCTTTCGTGCCCATGGCGGTCGTCCGCACCGGGCCAAGCGCCACACTCTGGCGCGCGGCGACGTCGACAGCCTCTATCCGATGGCTGAACGTTACCGCGCCGTCCGCCGTGCAGCCGATCCGCACGGTAAATTCCTCAACCCGCATCTGGAAACCCGGTTCGCATGACCGACGATTTGACCCTTCACGCACACCTCATCGGCCGGCAGGGCAGCCGAGCCGACCTCAACACTCCGGTCCTCGTCCTCGACGTCGACGCGCTCGACCGCAATATCGCCGCGATGGCCAGCCTGGCTGCGTCGCATGGCGTCGGCCTCCGTCCCCACGCCAAGACGCACAAAAGCGTCGATATCGCCAAGCGCCAGCTCGCAGCGGGCGCGGCCGGTGTCTGCTGCGCCAAGATCGGCGAGGCCGAGGTGCTCGCCGCGGGCGGCATTACGGGCCTGTTGATCACCTCGCCCGTCGCGGCACCGCGCGCGATCGAACGGCTCGCGGCACTGGCGAAGAGCGCGGCGGGGCTGATGGCGGTCGTCGATCACCCCGCCGTCGCAGGCCGGATCGATGCGGCGCTCGCTACCAGCCTCGATGTCGTCATCGACATCGACCCCGGCATCGCACGCACCGGCGTCGCTTCGCCCGAGGCTGCGGTGGCGCTCGCCGAAGCGATCGCGGCCCTCCCGAACCTGCGCTACCGCGGCGTCCAATATTACTGCGGGTCGCAGCAGCATATCGAAGGCTTTGCCGACCGCCGCGCCGCGATTGAGGATCGCACCGCTTACCTGCGAACCGTCATCGCCGCGCTGGCCCACGCTGGCTTCCCGCCCGAAATCGTCACCGGATCGGGCACCGGGACCCATCGCATCGACCTCGATCTTGCGATCTTCACCGAATTGCAGGCGGGCAGCTATGTCTTCATGGACAAGCAATATCTCGACTGCGACCTCACCGGCGACGGCACCGTCCCTTTCGAAACGTCGCTGGGTGTCGACGCCCGCGTCGTCAGCGCCAATCATTCGGGACTCGTCACCATCGACGCCGGTTATAAAGCCTTGTCCACGGACGGCGGTGTCGCGGTCGTCCGGCGCGGCGCGCCGGAAACCGCTTTTTTCGCCTTCATGGGCGACGAACATGCCGCGCTGATCGCACCCGGCATCGGCGAAACGCTTGCGCCCGGCGATCCGGTCACGCTCACCGTGCCGCACTGCGACCCGACGGTGAACCTCTACGACCACTATCATGTCGTCGCGGACGAGACCCTGGTCGCGATCTGGCCGGTCAGCGCAAGGGGCAGGGCGCGGTGACATGATGGGCCCTCCCGCGGGCAGGAGGGGGAACACGCACCCCACCGCAACCATACTTCCCTTTCGCCCGCGCACGCTTTAGAGGCTGCTCACGATGGTCGCCGACAGTCCGCCCAATTTCCGCTTGCGCCTGCGCCGCGACAGCAATGCCGTTTTCGGCTGGTTTCGTACCATGTGGGCGCGCCGCTGGTTCCGCTGGCTCGGCTATCTGGCGTTTGTCGGCCTGCTCGGCCTCTTCCTCGTCTGGCTGATTTTCGCGCGGGACCTGCCGTCGGTCGACCAGTTGCGCGATTACGAACCCCCGCTGCCGACGATGGTTCGCGATGCCGAGGGCACGCCGGTGCACAGCTACGCCCGCGAACGCCGCGTCCAGCTCGACTATAGCGAATATCCGCAGCTTCTCGTCCGTGCCTTTCTTGCCGCCGAGGACCGGACCTTCTTCAGCCATGGCGGCATCGACTATCCGGGCATCGCTACCGCGATCGTCACCAACATGACGAACAGCGGTCGGCCGGTCGGCGCCTCGACGATCACCCAGCAGGTCGCCAAGAACCTGCTCTTGAGCAACGAGCTCAGCTATCGGCGCAAGATTCGCGAACTGATCCTCGCGCGCCGCATCGAGGGCGCGCTGAGCAAGGAACAGATCCTCGAACTATACCTCAACGAAATCCCACTCGGCCGTCGCAGCTTCGGTGTCCAGGCGGCGGCGCGCGCCTATTTCGACAAGGATGTCGACCAACTCGCGCTCCACGAAATGGCTTTCCTCGCGATCCTGCCCAAGGCGCCCGAAAAATACGGCCGGTCGCGCTTCGCCGCTGAGGGGCTGGCACGGCGCAATTTTGTGCTCGGCGAAATGTTCCGCAACGAATGGATCACCGCCGCGCAGCGCGATGCCGCGCGCGCGATGCCGCTGGGTCTCAGCGAAACGGGCAATCGTGCGATCGCGCAGGTCGGCGGCTATTATATGGAAGAAACCCGGCGCCAGCTGATGGCCCAATTCGGCGAGACCGCCGAGGATGGGCCGCACAGCGTCTATGCCGGCGGCCTCTGGGTGCGCACCGCCTATAACGGCAAGATGCAGGCGGCGGCGACCAGCGCGCTGCGCAAGGGCCTGATTCGTTACGACGCGGGCAAGGGCTGGTCGGGACCGATCGCGACGATCGAGGCCGACGACCAGTGGCAAAGCCGCCTCGCCTCCAGCTTCATCGGCATCGATTATGACGGCTGGCGGATCGCCGCGGTGCTCTCGAAAAGCGCTGCCGCAGCACGCATCGGTTTCGCCGACGGCACGACGGGCACCCTGCCGGCGGGCGCTGCGGCCCTCGGTTATCGCAAGACCGGCGGCAGCGCCTTCTCGGCGATGCGCCCGGGCGACATGATCGCGGTCAAGGCAACGGGCAATGGCGTCTATGGCCTGCGCAACATTCCCGAAGTATCGGGCGGGATGATCGTCGAAAGCCCGCATTCGGGCCGCATCTATGCGATGCAGGGCGGCTTCGACGTCCGCCTTTCGCCGTTTAACCGCGCGACGCAGGCCGAACGCCAGCCGGGATCGACGATCAAGCCCTTCGTCTATGCCGCCGCGCTCGACAATGGCATGACCCCCGCGACGATGATCGTCGACGGGTCTTTCTGTGTCTATCAGGGCGCGCGCTTCGGTAACAAATGCTTCCGCAACTTCGGCGGCGCGGGTGGTTCGGGCGAGCATACGATGCGCTGGGGACTCGAACAGTCGCGCAACCTGATGACAGTGCGCACCGCGAGCCAGGTCGGTATGGAACCGATCGTCGAAACGATTCAGACGATGGGTATCGGCAAGCACGAACCCTATCTTTCGACCGCGCTCGGTGCCGGCTCGACGACGGTCGAAAAGATCACCAACGCCTATGCGATGCTCGCCAACCACGGTCGCGAACTCAAGCCGCGCGTGATCGACTATGTCCAGGACCGCCGCGGCAAGGTGATCTTCCCCACCAATTGGAAGGCGTGCGAGGGCTGCAACAAAAAGGACTGGGACGGCCGTCCGATGCCGCGCTTCGCCAAGTCGGGCAAGCAGCTGATGGATCCGCTTACCGCCTATCAGGTCGTCCATATGCTCGAAGGCGTCGTCCAGCGCGGCACCGCGGTGCGCCTGCGCGACCTCGGCGTGCCCCTGTTCGGCAAGACCGGCACCACTTCGGGGCCCAAGGACGTCTGGTTCGTCGGCGGGTCGCCCGACGTCATCGCCGGCGTCTACATCGGCTACGACCAGCCGCGCGACATGGGCGGCTATGCTCAGGGCGGCAGCCTCGCCGCGCCGATCTTCAAGGATTTCGCGCTCGTCGCGCTCGACGACCGCCAACCGATCCCCTTCACCGCGCCCAGGGGCATCCGCATGGTGCGCATCGACCGCCAGTCGGGCCGCCGCGTATATGGCAGCTGGCCGGGCACTGACCCCAAGGCGTCGATCATCTGGGAGGCTTTCAAGCCTGAAAGCGAACCGCGGCGGACGATCCGCGAAGAGGAAATCAAGCCTGCCAAGGCCGCCAAGCGGCAGGATGCGCCGGTCAGCGAGGGCAGGGGCGGGCGCAGCGACAGTGACTTCCTGGAGGATCGCGGCGGCATCATCTGACGCGCCACGCCTTCTTCCCCTTCGGCTCGACAGGCCGTAAGGGCGTGACCAACATATTTTCAGGAGCAAGGACATGCGCGCCGAAGCGCAGGATCATATCGACAAGATCGGCGCCGCCTTGGCGTTGCTGCGCCGCTTTCTCGACTGGGATCGCGCGGTGCGGCGGCTCGACGAGCTCAACGCCAAGGTCGAGGACCCGACCCTGTGGAACGATCCGCGTGCCGCGCAGGACGTGATGCGCGAACGCCGCCGCCTCGACGAGGCGATCACCGCGACGCGCGCGATCGAGACCGAATGCGCCGACACCGCCGAACTGATCGAACTCGCCGAAATGGAGGGCGATGAGGCGATGGTCGACGAGGCGGTCGCGAGCCTTGCGACGCTCGCCGCGCGCGCCGAGGAAGACAAGATTCGGGCACTACTCGCGGGCGAAGCCGACGCCAACGACGCCTATATCGAGGTTCACGCCGGCGCCGGCGGCACCGAGAGCCAGGACTGGGCCGAAATGCTCCAGCGCATGTACAGCCGCTGGGCCGAAAAGCGCGGGTTCAAGGTCGAACTCGTCGAATATCAGGCGGGCGAACAGGCCGGCATCAAATCGGCGACGATGCTGGTCAAGGGCGAGAATGCCTATGGCTATTCGAAGACCGAAAGCGGCGTCCACCGCCTCGTCCGCATCTCGCCCTACGACAGCTCGGCGCGGCGCCACACTAGCTTTTCGTCGGTGTGGGTCTATCCGGTGATCGACGACAATATCGACATCGAGATCAACGAGGGCGACCTCAAGATCGATACCTATCGCGCTTCGGGGGCGGGCGGCCAGCACGTCAACACCACCGATTCGGCGGTGCGCATCACCCACATCCCGACCGGCATCGTCGTCGCGTCGCAGAACGACCGTTCGCAGCACAAGAACCGCGCGACCGCGATGGGCATGCTCAAGGCGCGCATGTACGAGGCGGAACTGCAGAAGCGCGAAGCCGCGGCGTCGGGCGAATATCAAGCCAAGACCGAAATCGGCTGGGGCCACCAGATCCGCTCCTACGTCCTCCAGCCCTATCAGCTGGTGAAGGACCTCCGCACCGGCGTCACATCGACCGCCCCCGGCGACGTGCTCGACGGCGCGCTCGACCCGTTCATGGCCGCCGCCCTGTCGCAGAAGGTGACCGGCGAAAAGGTCGAGGTCGAGGATATCGATTGATGATCCGCGGCGCCGCCCTGCTCGCCGCGCTGGTGGTGCTGCCGCTGCTCGGCAGCTGCGACGCGCCGTGGGAGGGCGATAGCGACCGCACCGAGACCGCCCGCGACTTCCCGCCCGCCGACCGCCCGGTCGCGCCGACCGTTTCGACCAAATGGTCGACCGAAGAGGCACGCGACCGGCTCAACGAGGCTGAGGATGTGATGGATTCGGCCGACGTTCGTCCCGGCATGACCGTCGCTGACATCGGCGCCGGCGACGGCTATTACACCGTCCGCCTCGCCCAGCGCGTCGGTGCCGGCGGGCGCGTGCTGGCGCAGGACATCATGCCCGAGGTGATCGAGCGCCTCGCCGATCGTATCGCGCGCGAACGGCTCGAAAATGTCTCGATCAAGCTCGGCGCGGTCGACGATCCGCGCCTCCCCGCCGCCAGCTTCGACCGCGTCTTCATGGTCCATATGTATCACGAGATCGGCGAGCCCTACGCCTTCCTGTGGCGGCTCCGCCCGGCGCTGCGCGCGGGCGGACAGGTGCTCGTCGTCGATGGCGACCGCCCGATCGCCGACCATGGTACGCCGTTCCGCCTGCTCGTCTGCGAATTCGAGGCGGTGGGTTACAAGCTGCTGTCCTACGACGACAAGCAGCATGCGGGTGGCTATCTCGCCCGCTTCGTCCCCGACGGCAGGCGGCCGGCGCCCGAAGATATCAAGGTGTGCGAGAATCTCTAATAGACGAGCAATCGGTCGCCTTCGCCGATGTCGCGCAGAAAGCTGACAAGCCCCGCCGCCTTGGCCTGCGACACCATCTCCTCCGCGGTCAGTCCGACCAGCGCCATCCCCGACTGGCACACGAACAGTCTGACCTCCATCGCCGCCGCCTCGCCGATCATCCACGCGAGCTCCGGCAGGCCCGCTGCCTTGCGCGCGGGGTCGCCAGCCACGGACACCGGCTCGCGCAGCAAGGTCACGGCTTCGCCCTGCAGGAAGATGCGGGCGGGCGATCCCAGCGCGGCCGCTGCCATCGCGGTCTCGAGCGCACCATAAAACCGCTGATCGTCACCCCCCGCGACGATGATGCTCAGCCCCGGCATGTCGGGCACCCTGGATCCTTCGCAACGCCGACCTCGCGCCAGCGCCGCTCGAGCATGTCGAGGATCGCCAGCCTTCCCGTCAGGCTCGACCCCCAGCCGGTCAGCGCGCGCACCGCCTCCAGAGCGGCCATCGTCCCGACCATGCCTGCAAGCCCGCCCATCACCCCGGTCTCGGCGCAATTGATCCCCTCGCGGTCGGGGTCGGCGCCGACGAGGCATTGGTAGCAGGGCGCATCCGCACGCCACCCCTCGTAGAGCGCGACCTGCCCCTCGAACGCCCCGATCGCCGCCGACAGCAACGGGACCTGCAGCGTCACGGCTGCGCGATTGACCGCGAGCCGCGTGTCGAAATTGTCGCAACCGTCGAGGATCAGGCTCGCCCCCGCGAGCAGCGCTTCGGCATTGCCGTCCTCGAGCCTCAGCACGGCCGGCACCGCTTTGACATGCGGATTGATCCGCCGCGCGGCCGCCACGGCGACCTCGGCCTTGGACGAACCGATATCGGCGTCGGTAAACAAAGGCTGCCGCTGCAAATTCGACAGCTCGACGATATCATGATCGATGATCGTCAGCCTGCCGACCCCCGCCGCCGCCAGATAGGTGATTGCCGGACAGCCGATCCCGCCCGCGCCAATCACCGCGACATGGGCAGCCTTCAGCTTCGCCTGACCCGCCCCGCCGAACTGCGGCAGGATGATCTGGCGGGCATAGCGATCGAGTTCGGCGTCGGAGAGCAATTACTCCCCCGGCCGCCGCAGCTTGATTCCCGACAGCGATCCGACATTGTCGGGGATATTGTCGTCGACCGGCTCGTCGTCGCTCGCGGCGTTCTCGCTCGCCACGCCGGTCGATCCAAACCCGCCCGCGCCGCGCGCGGTCTCGTCGAGGCTCTCGACCTCGGCAAAGCTCGCGCGCTGCACCGGCGCGGGCACCAGCTGCGCGATGCGGTCGCCGCGTTTCACGTCGAAATTCTCGTCGCCGAGGTTCGCCAGGATCACCTTCACCTCGCCGCGATAGTCGCTGTCGATCGTGCCGGGCGTGTTGAGGCAGGTGATGCCATGCTTGAGCGCCAGCCCCGAACGCGGCCGCACCTGCACCTCATAGCCTGCGGGGATCGCCATCGCGAAACCCGTCGCGACGGCATGGCGCGTGCCGGGGCGGATCGTCAGCGATTCGGCCGCGACGACGTCCATGCCGGCCGCGCCGTCGGACGCATAGGCGGGCAGGGGCAGGCCGCCGCCATTGGGCAGGCGCTGGATCCGGATTTCAATCGGGCTGGCGGGGGACACGCGCATCGAGCTCATCGGCGATCTTTTCCATCAATTTGCGGGCGACGGCGTCCTTGGGAAGCCGGTCCCAGCTGTCTACGCCCGATTTGCTAACGATATGCACGCGATTCGTCTCGCCCCCCATCGGGTCGGCGGCGACATCGTTGGCGACGATCCAGTCGCACCCCTTGCGCGCCAGCTTGGCCTGCGCATGCGCCAGCACGTCGTTGGTCTCGGCGGCGAAACCGACGAGCAAGGGCGGGCGCTGCGCGCTCTTCGCGACCCCCGCCAATATGTCCGGATTCTCGGCGAGCGCGAGCGGCGGCACCGCGCCGCTGCCGTCTTTCTTGATCTTCTGCGCGGACGTGTCGGCGGCGCGCCAGTCGGCGACCGCGGCGACCATGATCGCGGCTTCGACGGGCAGGCCTGCCTCGACCTCGGCCGCCATCTCGCGCGCGGTCTCGACATCGACGCGGACCACCCCGGGCGGGGTCGGCAATTCGACCGGTCCGGCGATCAGCAACACGTCGGCGCCGGCCTCGGCGGCGGCGGCGGCGATCGCAAAACCCTGCTTCCCGCTCGACCGGTTGGCGATATAGCGGACGGGATCGATCGGTTCGTGCGTCGGCCCGGCGGTGATCAGGATGCGGCGCCCGTAGAGCGGGCGGTGATTGGCGGGCGCGAAATCGGGTTGGCCGGTGAGCGAGGCCACCGCAGGCGCATTGGCTAGCGCGGTCTCGATCGCTGCAAAGATCGCCGCCGGTTCGGGCAGCCGCCCCGGCCCATATTCGCCGCACGCCATCGCGCCCTCGTCGGGCTCCATCACCGTGACGCCGTCGCCGCGCAGCGTCTCGACGTTACGCTGCGTCGCGGCGTGCCGCCACATGCGCACATTCATCGCGGGCGCCGCCAGCACCCGCTTGTCCGTCGCCAGCAGCAGGGTTGTTGCCAGGTCGTCGGCGATCCCATTGGCCATCTTCGCCATCAAATCGGCGGTGGCGGGGGCGACGACGACCAGATCGGCCTCGCGGCTCAGCTGGATATGCCCCATCTCGACCTCGTCCTTCAGGTCGAAGAGGCTGGTATAGACCTTGTTCTCGCTGAGTGCCGCGAGCGTCAGCGGCGTCACGAACTGCTCGCCCGCGCGCGTGATGACGCAGCGTACGGTCAAGCGGGCCTTGCGGAGCAGGCGGACGAGTTCGATCGATTTATAGGCTGCGATGCCGCCGCCGATGATCAGGAGAATACGGGAAGCCGTCATCGCTTTTTCCATTGTCCCCAGATATGCCCATCGGCCCGTCAGTTCAAGCGAGCCTCCGGAACCGCCCTAGGTCATGGCGCGCGGCGCGGAAAGTCCGGATCGCAGCAGGGAGCGCCCCAGCGCGGCGAGCGCGGCGGGTGCAAAGACCAGCCCGATATAGATCGTCGGCACCACCAGCATCGCCCAATAGAAATTGTTCGAGCGCGCGAACAGCATGAGCAGCAGCGCGTAGATCAGCTGTACGCCGAGCACCGCCAGCGCGAGCCGCGAACGCCAAGCCGCCCAGCCGAGCAGCGCGAGCGGCACCAGCAATGCGGTGGTCCACGCCGGAAAAAAGCGAAAGCCGGACATGAGGTGGACGAAGGACAGATAGGACGCCCAGCCACCGAAGCCGTTCCAGCCCGGGCTGGCGATGTCGCCCGGATTCGCGACGGCACTCACCGCAAACATGTGCAACACCAGAATGAGAAGGAAGACCAGGCCGGCCGCCAGCCACGCCGCGACCGCACGCCAGTCGCGGTCGAACAGGGCAAAGCATCCGAACAATATCGCCACCGGCAGCGCGGTTTCGCGAATCGCGACCGCGACTGCGAGAACCGCCATCGCTGCCCATGGGCGCGCGGGTTGGTACAGCGCGAGGGTCAGCGCGATCAGCACGCCAGCGGCGGCCTCGTGGATCAGCGTCCATTCCAGCACGACGAGATAGGAAATATTGGCGAGGATGAAAATGGGAGCGATGCGTGCATAACCGGGCAGGTCGGGTTCGGCGATCAGCCGTTTTCGCCACGCGATCACCGCCGCGAAGCCAATCGCCGAGACGAAGATCACCCCGCCCTGTCCGCCCAGGGCGGCAAAAATCCACGCCAGCGTGGGCAGGCGCACGGTGAAGAAAGGCTTGGTTGGATAATGATTGGCGCGATGCTCCGCCGCGGCGGCGGCATAATAGGACTCACCATCGGCGACGCGCTCGAAGATGCGTGAATAAAGCGCATGGTCGCCGACCAGCCCGTCGGCTTGCATCGCGTTCTTACCCGCGGGCTCGATCCGGTCATCGCCCGCCCCGCTCGCCACGCCGTACAGCATCAGGAAGGCGAGAAGCGCGAGCACCGCCGCCGCCAGCGGCCGCGAGGCGCCGGAAAATCGGTTCCAATCCCGCGAGGGCGGCGCTGCGACCGTCATTTGCGCCACGTCAGCGCCGACGACATGGCGAAGTTCCAGATCGCGCCGACCAGCACCCCCGCGACCCCGGCGATCCACCAACGCTCGTCCTGCCCCGCCATCCAGGTGCCGATGCCGATATTGGCGACGGCGCCAAGCGCCGAAATCGCGTAAAAGCTGGCGAGTCCGCCCAGCATCGCCCAGCCCTTGAGCTTGCGGTCGGCATAGGTGAAGCTGTTGTTGAGGAAGAAGTTGAAGGCGATCGCGGTCATCACCGCGCCCGTCTGCGCTGTGATAAAGGCATCGCCCGCGCTGAGCAGCGCGCCGAGGATCGCAAGGTGGACGAACACGCCCAGCCCGCCGACCATCAGGAATTTGATCAGGCGCACCGGCACGAAACGCCCGACCGTCTTGTCGGCGATCAGTTCGGCATATTCGGCGATGACGCGCATGCCGATCTTGCTTTCGCCCGCTTCGCGAGTGCGGAAATGGTACGGTATTTCGGCAACGCGCAGCGCCGTCGGCGACGAGGCGAGAATATCGATCAATATCTTGAAACCGATGCCCGACAATCGCGGCAGCGCGCGTTCGAAGGCGTCACGGCGGACCGCGAAAAATCCGCTCATCGGATCGCTGACGTCGGTGCCGAGCGCGATCTGCCCGGCGCGCGTGGCCAGCCGGCTCATGCGGACCCGACCCTTGTCCCAATCGCCCGTTCCACCGCCCGCGACATAGCGGGTGCCAACGGCGATATCGGTGTCGCCCGTCATCAACGCATCGATCAGCCGAGGCAATGTGCTTTCATCGTGCTGAAGGTCGCCGTCCATCACCGCGATTACCGGCGCGGCGGTGGCAAGCATGCCTTCGATGACCGCCGATGACAGTCCGCGCCGTCCGACACGCTGGACGATGCGAACATGGCGCGCCGTGCGGCCGATCCGGCGCACCAGATCGCTTGTCCCGTCGGACGAATTGTCGTCGACGAAGAGTATTTCCCAGCCGCGCCCGGCCAGCACGATCGACAGTTTTTCGATCAGCCGTTCGACATTGGCGGCTTCATTGAGCGTCGGGACGACAACCGCGACCTCGAGCGGCAGCGTATCCACGGGCAGAATCGGGTCGGCGGTGATCGTGTCGTAGCGCATGAAGTCTCGATTTTGCCCGAAAAGGTGGCCCGGGGTTGGTCGAGGTCTGCTCTAGGGAAACAGGGTAAATGATCGGTAACTAACGCCGCAAAGCGCGCGGGGCGAGAGGCTCAGCCGATCCAGTTCTGCAATCCGGCGCCTGCCGCTGCCCCGACCAGCGCGGTCAGCGCATAGCGCCACCAGCGCCGTTTCTCGCCTTTCGCCCACATCAATGGCACTTCCGGCAAGGGCGGGGCTGGCGGGGCGGCACCCTTGCGCGGCAATTGCGCATCGAGCCGCCGGATGATGTCGGGGATCAGCGCCAGCGTCTTGCCCTGTTCGCGGATGCCGTCGGCGAGCGCGGCTTCGGGGCCGAGCTCGTCGCGAATCCATTCCTGCACGAACGGCCCCGACACGTCCCACATGTTGATCCTGGGGTTGAGCATCGTCGCGACACCCTCGACCATCACCATCGTCTTTTGCAGCAGCAGCAGGTGCGGCTGGGTCTGCATGTCGAAGTCGCGGGTAATCGCGAACAGTCCATCGAGCATCTGGCCGACGCTGAGATCGCTCACTGGCTTGCCGCGCATCGGCTCGCCCACCGCGCGGAGCGCCGTCGCGAACTCCTCGACATTATGATAGTCGGGGACGTACTGCGCCTCGAAATGGATTTCGGCGACGCGGCGGTAATTGCCTGTGGTCAGGCCGTAGAGGATTTCGGCGAGCCAGTAGCGCGCCTGCCGGTTGATCCGCCCCATGATGCCAAAGTCCACGGCGGCGATCGTGCCGTCGGCCTTCACGAACAAATTGCCCTGGTGCATGTCGGCGTGGAAGAAACCTTCGGCGATCGCCTGGCGCAGGAAGGCGTTGACCAGGTTCGCCGACAGTTTCTCCATGTCGTGCCCGGCGGCGATTAGCGCGTCGCGATGCGAGATCTTGATGCCGTCGATCCAGTCGAGCGTCATCACGCGGCTCGTCGTGCGGTCCCAGTCGATTGCCGGCACCTCATAGGTCGGCACCCCGACCATCGCGTTGGCGAGCTCCGAAGCCGATGCGGCCTCGCGCCTGAGGTCGAGTTCGCGCAGCGTCCAGCGGCGGAAGTTGGCGATCACCTCGCGCGGGCGAAGCCGTGTCGCTTCGCCGCCGAGCGCTTCGAGATGCGCCGCCGCCCATTCATAGGTGTCGATGTCGCGCGCGAACTGCTTGTCGATGCCCGGCCGGCGGACCTTGACCGCGACCCGGCGGCCTTCGGTGGTGACCGCGCGGTGGACCTGGGCGATCGACGCCGACCCGACGGGGACGGGGTCGAATTCGGCGTAGAGCGTGTCGAGCGGAGCTTCGAACGCGCGCTCGATCTCTTCGCGGATCTTTTCGAATGCGACGGGCGCCAGCGCGTCCTGCAGCGTCAGCAAATTGCGCGCCGCCTCCTCGCCGACGATGTCGGGGCGCGTCGCGAGCGTCTGGCCGAGCTTGACCGCGGCGGGACCGATCGCCTGGAACGCCGCGGCATAATCGGGAATTTTCGGCTGCACCGTGCCGAAACGGGCGATCCGGCACAGGCGCTTCACACCCGGCGGGGTCGTCGGCGCGCTTTCGATCCCGCGCAGCGCCCCGTGGCGCGCCAGGATGCGGCCCCATTTCAGCAGGCGCAGGATATGCGTGGCGGGACGGGTCAAGCTTTCCACCCGCTGTGGATCGCGACCAGCCCGCCCATGATCGGTTCGACCTTGACCGATGTGAAGCCCGCCTCGCGGATCAATTGCGCGAACGCGGGCATCGGCGGGAAGCGGCGGATCGATTCGATCAGGTAGCGATAGCTGTCCTCGTCCTGCGCGATCAGCTTGCCGAGCTTGGGAACCACGCGATGCGAGTAAACATCATAGGCTTGCGCAAAGCCCGGCCATTCGTTGGTCGAAAATTCGAGGCAGAAGAAGCGCCCACCATAACGCAGCACACGGTGCGCTTCTTTCAGCGCAGCGGGGATGTCGGTGACGTTGCGGATGCCGAAGGCGATCGTATAGGCATCGAAAAACTGGTCGGGAAATGATAGTTTCTCGGCATTCTGTTCGCTCCATACCAGGCTGTCGATGCCGCGTTCGGCGGCGCGCTCGACCCCGACGCCCAACATGTCGGTGTTGATGTCGGCAACGGTGATGCTTGCGCCCAACGGCTCCATGCGAAAGGCGATGTCACCGGTGCCCCCCGCCATGTCGAGGATCGCCTCGCCTTCGCGCGGCTTCACGCGGCGCACGAAGCGGTCCTTCCACAGCCGGTGCATGCCGCCCGACATCGCGTCGTTCATGATGTCGTATTTGCGCGCGACGCGGCTGAACACTTCGCCCACCATCGCGGTCTTCTCGCCCGCGGGGACCTGTTCATAGCCGAAGCTGACGGTGTCGGGGGTCGTCATGGGAAAAGCGCCTTTGCGGGGAGAAACGAAGTCGAACCGGCCTTTAGCGGGGCCTTGTCGTGCAGGCAAATGGCGCGTAGCCCAAGCAGCGATATGCCCGAACTTCCCGAAGTCGAAACCACTGTCCGCGGCCTCGCGCCCTTTCTCGAGGGGCAGCGTCTGGCGTCGGTCATCACCTTTCGTCCAGACCTGCGCCGCGCCTTCCCCGCCGACCTCGCGCAGCGGCTCACCGGCGCCACCGTCACCAGCCTGTCGCGCCGCGCCAAATATGGCATCGTGTCGACCGACCGCGACGATCATATGATCTTTCACCTCGGCATGTCGGGGCGCTGGCGGACCGAGGGCGGCGAGGCGGGCAAGCACGACCATCTGCTGCTCGAAACCGGGGCGGGGCACCGGCTGTTCCTCCACGACCCGCGCCGCTTCGGCTCGGTCGACCTGATCGCGGGCGACCCGCTCACCGGCTTTCCCGCTTTCGTCACCCTCGGCCCCGAGCCTTTATCGGACGCCTTCGACCCGGCCTGTCTCACGCGGGCGTTCGCCGGGCGCCGCGCGCCGATCAAGGCGATGCTGCTCGACCAGACGATCGTCGCTGGGCTCGGCAACATCTATGTGTGCGAGGCGCTCAACATGGCGCGCATCCACCCCGCCAAGGCCGCCGCCGACGTGTCGAAGGCCAAGCTCGCGCTGCTCGTCCCCGCGATCAAGGACGTGCTCACCGCCGCCATCGCCGCGGGCGGCTCGACCTTGCGCGATTTTCTGAGTCCCGAGGGTGACCTCGGCTACTTCGCGAAGGAGTGGCGCGTCTATGGCCGCGAGGGCGAGGCCTGCGAATGCGGCGGCACGATCGTCCGCATCGTCCAGTCGGGCCGCTCGACCTTTTACTGCCCGAAATGCCAGCGCTGATGCGGGATTTTTCCCGCAAGACCATTGACCAAAGGCCCCTCGCTGGCTATGGGCGCACCCTTCGAGCAGGGTCCGGTCGTCCGGAACCGGCCGTATCCGGACATTGATTCGCACGTTTCGCGCGATTCGGCTGCTCCGGTGACGCTGTGCTCCGACCGTACTAGACCGTTTGAAAACTGAGGAATTTATGGCCAATACGCCCCAGGCAAAAAAGCGCATCCGTCGCAACACCGCGCGCACCATCGTGAACAAGAATCGTGTTTCGCGCATTCGCACTTTGGTGAAGAAGGTCGAGAACGCCGTCGCCGCCGGTGACAAGGATGGCGCCGCTGCGGCTCTCAAGGCTGCGCAGCCCGAAATGGCGCGCGGCGTCGCCAAGGGCGTGCTCCACAAGAACACCGTCGCGCGCAAATATTCGCGCCTGACCAAGAGCGTCAACGCCATCGCCTGAATGGGCGCGTGATTCGGCCCCGTGCCGGACCAGGTTGAAAAAAGGACCCGCCGGCGTAAGCCCGCGGGTCCTTTTTTGTGTCCGTTTCGGGACGGTCCATTGTCGCCACTTTGTGACAGGGCGATGGCATTAGTGTTGCAATGCGGTAAGTGGCGGATTTACCGCGATTCGTTCTCTGTTGACACAAATGTCACAATTAAGAAATTGAAAATAAACAATAAAATTGGTGTTTCGCGCGATTCCGCGACCTCGGGCGAGTCAAGATTTTTATTTCAGTATTTTTACATGCCGCGCTCTTGATAGACTCCGCCTCGCCTGCCTAGACAGGGACGTCATCGGCCTTCGCCGCTGGCCGCCACATCACATGATTCGCCTTCCTTCGCTGCTCGCGCGGATAGGAAGTCTGCGCCCTGCGTACGGGTGCTTGGGATCGGTGCGCGCGGTCGCGGCGTGGCTGCCGGGGGGCACGGCGATGGCGCGATGCGATTGGGGGACAGGTGTGATTTCAGACGGGGAGAGCTATGGCCAAGGCGGCGGACAAACGGCGATGAGCGGCGATGCCGCGACGCTGTGGCCGCGCGTGGCCGAAGGGCTCCGCCGCGACCTCGGCGTGCGCACCTTCGACCATTGGCTGAAGCCGGTGCGTTTTGCCGACTATTGCGCCCTGTCGGGCGTCGTGACGCTTGAGGCGGCGAGCCGCTTCTCGGCCAACTGGATCAACGAACGTTTCGGCGACCGGCTCGAACTCGCGTGGCGCCAGCATCTGCCTGTCGTACGCAGCGTTACTGTGCGCGGCGCCAGCGCGGGCGCCGAGCGCGCCGCGATCCTTGCCCAGCCGCCGCTCCCGACGTTCGAGAATCCCGCCCCGGCCGCGAATCCGGCGCTGCTCGGTTTCGACCCGCGCCTGTCGTTCGACCGCTTCGTCGTCGCGCGCTCGAACATCCTCGCCGCCAACGCCGCGCGCCGCATGGCGATGGTCGAGGCGCCGCAGTTCAACCCGCTCTACCTCTGCTCGGGCACCGGCCAAGGCAAGACCCACCTGATCCAGGCGATCGCGCAGGATTATGCCGCGGCGCACCCGACCGCGACCATCATCCTGATGTCGGCCGAGAAGTTCATGCTTGAATTCGTCGGCGCGATGCGCGGCGGCGACATGATGGCGTTCAAGGCGCGGCTGCGCGCTGCCGACTTGCTGCTGCTCGACGACCTGCAGTTCGTGATCGGCAAGAATTCGACGCAGGAGGAACTGCTCCACACGATCGACGATCTGATGACTGCGGGCAAACGCCTGGTGGTCACCGCCGATCGCCCGCCGGCTATGCTCGACGGGGTCGAAGCGCGGCTGTTGTCGCGGTTGTCGGGCGGGCTCGTCGCCGATATCGAGGCGCCCGAGGACGACCTGCGCGACCGCATCATCCGTCAGCGGCTCGCCGCGATGCCGATGGTCGAGGTGCCCGACGACGTCGTCGCCTATCTGGTCAAGCATTTCACGCGCAACATCCGCGAACTCGAAGGCGCGCTCAACAAATTGCTCGCTTATGCCGCGCTCACCGGCGCACGGCTCGACCTCGCGCTCGCCGAGGACCGGCTGGCGGAAAATGTCCGCAGCGCGCGCCCGCGCATCACGATCGACGAGATCCAGCGCGCGGTCTGTGCCCACTACCGGCTCGACAAATCCGAAATGTCATCGAAGCGCCGTGTTCGCGCGATCGCCCGCCCGCGGCAGGTTGCCATGTATCTGGCCAAGGAACTGACGCCGCGCTCCTATCCCGAGATCGGGCGCCGCTTCGGCGGGCGCGACCATAGCACGGTGATTCACGCGGTCCGCACGGTCGAGGCGCTGCGCGTCAGCGACAGCGAACTCGACGCCGAAATCGCCGCGATCCGGCGCAGCCTCAACAGCTGATCCACAGACATATCCCGGACTTGTCCCCGGGATTGCCCACAAAACAAAAGGCCCGCCGTCCGGATGGAAGGCGGGCCGTTTTTGACCGTTGACCGACGGGCTCAGCTCTTTTCGGGTGGTGCCACCGTGATCCGCACCTTCTCACCCGAATTGCCGGGAAAGCCGGTGAACATCGCCTCGACCAGGTTCGGGACGATCGCCTGCAGATTATTATCGCGCGACTGCGCTTCGGCGCGGCCCTCGAACAGGCGATAGCCGTCTGACGCGCGGCTGATCTGCAGGTCGAGCCCGCTGGTATAGACGGTGAAGCTCTCGACGTCGTTATAGCCGAAGCCCGGCCCGAAGCCGCCCCACAGGAACGGGTCGCGATAGCCATAGACGAAACGGCGCCCGCCGCGGCCGGTAACCACCACCGGACGATAGAAGCCGCGGCCATAGCCGCCGCCATACCAAGGGTCGCCGAACCCCGGCGTGCTGCGTACCCGCTCGCGACCCTTGTCGATGTCGTAACCCATGCGCACGACCATGTCGGGGCGTTCGCCCGGCGCGGCGGGGCGATAGCCGAAGCGCGTCAGCTCGCCCGCGACGAGGTTGGCGTACTGGCCGAACTCGATCCCGCCAGCGAGCGCGGGGTTGCCCGCCTCAACGATGAAGCTCTGACCCTGCGGCGCGGGAAGCTGGGTCTGGAAGCGCGCGACGTCGGCCTTGAAGGGCGTCGCGCAGCCGGCGATCGCCAGCGTCGCCGCGGTCAGCGCTGCGAGGCTCAATCGGCGGAAATTCATCTTGTTCATCATCGTCTTGGCTCCGTGAGTCGGTGCACGCAAAGGCCGCTCTTTATACCATGACTATGCGGAGGCGGCTTAACCTTGATTGAACTCGCTTCATCGCACGACGGTTCAATTCTCGATATGGGGCCAGTTCTATCGAAAACAAGGATTTTGCCGCCCGAACAGGCCGCTCGCGCAAAGATTCAGTGGGACAGTTCCGGCGCGGCATGGGCGGCGCTCGGTCCCGCGACCCATGCCCTCAACCCGTCTTTTCGGCGTCGAGCATCGCCTGGTGCGCGGCGCGGGCGGCGGCTTCGGCTTCGCGCGCGCTTTCGGCATCCGCCTTGGCCCTCTCCGCCTCCGAAACGGCCTGGGCCAGTTCCTCGCGGCGCAGCGCGGCGGCTTCGGCCGCCTTCGACGCCTTGTCCCTGGCTTTGGAGCTGCTATCCTTCGCTGCCGCGGTTTCGGCGCTTTTCGCCTTTGCATCGGCCTTGACCGCCCGCTTTTCCAATCCGGCCCGGATCGCCTCGGTCGACGACAGGCGATAAGGCATCACGTCGCCCAGCTTATGGCAATATTGTGCCAGCGGTTCGACGAACGTCTCGCGCGGGACCAGCGTCAGTTCGGACAGGCGCCATTCGCCCAATTTGCGGCCGAAGGTCGCGACATAGGTTCCGACCAGCCGACCGCCGATGTCGCGGAGCCGCCATTGGCCACGCGCCGAACTGCCGTCGCCAGCGCGAACGAACGATATGTCTTCGAGGCGGCGGTCTGGCCCCGCGAACGGGTCGCGAAGAGCGGACAGCTCGGCCATTCCGCGCGGGGCTTGGCCGGCGGCGGTCCAGCGGCTCTTCTTGTCGAGATGAAACTGCACGCCGACATTGGCGGGTTCCCCCGCCGCCACGGTGGCCCAATAGGCTTGCATCACCCGGGTTGCCGGTTGCCGCGCCTCGGCGATTTCGGCTTCGGGCATCGGCGTGCCCGACATGCACGCCCGTTCCTGCAACGCCGCCTGCTGGCGCGACATCATGTCGCCGACCATCAATCCGATCCAGGCTTGCGCCGCGGCCGATCCCGGTATGGCGGCGAGCAGCAACACGCCGGCCGCCATTGATCGCCTTGCCCAATAATATGATTGCAAACCCCGTCCCCCTGTCGCTCCCGCCCTCCCTATTGGCAGGCACATCGCGGACGTCAAGCGGGACCGGGCATCAAAGCTCAGCGGCACAGCCCCAGTGCGGCATAGGCCGCGTCGAGCGTCGGCTGTGCCAGCGCTTTCGCCCTTGTCGCGCCATCCTCCAGCGCCGCATCGATCGCCGCCGTGTCGGCTTTCAGCGCGTTCAGCCGCGTCGCGATCGGGGTCAGCGTTTCGACCAGCAGCTCGCCGAGCGCCGGCTTGAACGCGCCGAAACCCTGCCCGCCAAAACGCGCCAGCACCGAATCGACGCTCTCGTCGGCCATTGCGGCATAGATCGACACGAGGTTTTTCGCCTCGGGTCGTCCGTCCAGCCCCGCCGCCTCTGACGGCAGCGGCTCGGCATCGGTTTTCGCCTTGCGGATCTTCGCCATGATCGTCTCGGCATCGTCGACCAGGTTGATCCGGCTCGCGTCGCTCGGATCCGACTTCGACATCTTCGCCGACCCGTCGCGCAGGCTCATGATCCGCGCTGCCGCTGGCGGGATCGTCGCATCGGGCAAGGTGAAGGTCTCGGTCCCGGTGTCGAGGTTGAACTTGGTCGCGACGTCGCGCGCGAGTTCCAGATGCTGCTTCTGGTCGTCGCCGACGGGGACGTGCGTGGTCTGGTACAGCAGCACGTCGGCGGCCTGCAGCACCGGATAGGCGTAAAGGCCGACGCTCGCGCCCTCGCGGTTCTTGCCCGACTTTTCCTTGAACTGGGTCATCCGGTTCAGCCAGCCGATCCGCGCGGTGCAGAACAGCAGCCAGCCGAGCTCGGCATGCGCGGGCACGCGCGCCTGGTTGAACAGGATGGCCTTGGCGGGGTCGATCCCCGCCGCGATCAGCGCCGCTGCCATCTCGCGCGTGTTCGCGGTCAGCGCTGCGGGGTCGTTATAGACGGTGATCGCGTGCAGGTCGGCGAGGAAATAGAGCTTCTCGCCTTCCATCTCGTCCTGCATGCGCACCCAGTTGCGGATCGCACCCAGATAATTGCCCAGGTGCAAATTTCCGGTGGGCTGGATGCCCGACAAGGTCCGCATGATCTATTCCTCTGTAAGCGCCGGTTTGGCGCGCCGCCGCGTCAGCATGGCGATCAGATCCTTGTCAAGCGCGCCGACCAGGAAAGCGGCGGCAAAGAAGGTCACGCCACCGACCGCGCACAGCGCACCGAGCGACCCGATCCGCTCGATTACCGACCCGGCATAATAGGCCTGAAGCTGCGGCATCAGCCACCACAGCGCCGCCGCCATCCCCGCGACCGCGACCAGCTGGCGCAGGATGCGCCCGCCCAGCCGTGCGGTGAAGTGGAACCAGCCGCGTCGGTGCAGGATGATATAGAGTAACAGGCAGTTGATGGAGGCCGACACCGCGGTCGCCCCGGCGAGGCCGACGATCCCATAGCGTTCGACGACATAGAGGTTGATCGCGATATTGACGATCAGCGAGGCGAGGGCCGTCCAAACCGGGGTGCGCGTATCCTCGCGCGCGAAGAAGCCGGGGTTCAGAATCTTGACGATGACATAGGCGGGCAGGCCCGCGACCAGCGCGACGACGATATTCGCCATCAGCGCGCCATCGGCGGCGGTGAACTTCCCCCCGACGAAAAAGGCGGCGGTAAAGGCGGGGGCGCAGATCGCGAGCGCGGCGGCGGCGGGCAGGGTCAGCAGCGTCGCGATCTCGAACGCATTGGCCTGCAACCGCTGCGCCTCGGCGCCGTCGTCGCTGTGGATATGGCGCGCGAGCATCGGCAGGATGGCGGTGCCCAGCGCGATGCCGACGATGCCGAGCGGCAGCTGGTTCAGCCGGTCGGCGAGCTTGAGCAGGGTCAGCGACCCCTGCGGCAGGCTGGTCGCGAAGAAGGTGTCGACGAACTGACTGATCTGGTAGATTCCGGCGCCAAAGGTCGCGGGTAGGATCAGCATGCCCAGCTTCTTTACCTCAGGGGTGACCCTGGGCAGGCGGATGTGGAGTTTCAACCCCGCGCGCCGCACCGACCACCAGAGATAGGCGAGCTGGGCGATCCCCGCGAGTGCGACCGATATCGCGAGCGCGAGCGCGACGATACGGTCGTCGCCGCCCGGTCCGCGGAACTCGGCACCGATCAAAATCCCTGCGATCAAGACGATGTTGAGCAGCACCGGCGCCGCCGCGCCGGGTGCGAAGCGTGAACGCGCGTTGAGCAGCCCCGATAGCATCGCGACGAGGCTGATCAGCCCGAGATAGGGAAACGTGATGCGGCTCAGGAAGACGGCGAGTTCGAACTTGCCGGGCACCGTCTGATATTCGCGCGCGAGCAGCCAGACGATCCCCGGCATCACGATCATCGCGACGGCGGAGAAGATCAGCAGCACCCACAGGAACAGCGCGAGCACATCGTCGGCAAATTTCGCCGCCGCTTCCTCGCCGCCCTCTCCGTGCAGCGCGCGGCTGTACATCGGCACGAAGGCGACCGAAAAGGCGCCCTCGGCGAACAGCCGGCGAAAGGTATTGGGCAGGGTGAAGGCGAGCTGGAAGGCGTCGGCCGCGAGTCCAGCCCCGAGCACCCGCGCGAGCAGCATGTCGCGCGCGAAGCCGAACAACCGGCTGACCATCGTCAGCCCGCCGATCGTCCCGACGCTCTTGACCAGGCTGCTCATGCGGCGCGCCCGGCGAGCGTGGATCTGCGATCCATAGACTGCGTCATTGCGAGCGAAGCGAAGCAATCCAGAGCGGTTTTGGGCCGCACTGGATTGCCGCGGGCCGTCGGCCCTCGCAATGACGATGGTTGTTCAGCGCGATCAGGCCTGCCCGACCGGCGCTTCGCCGGCCTGTTCGGCCGCGATCTGCTGCGCCTGCTGCTGGAACAGGCCGTGGAAATCGATGGGTTCGAGAAGCAGCGGGGGGAAGCCGCCGTCGCGCACGACGTCCGCGACGACCCGGCGTGCGAAGGGGAACAGGATGCGCGGCGCTTCGGCAAGGAAGAAAGGCTGGAGTTGGTCGTCGGGCACGTTGCGCACGCCGAACAGCCCCGCATATTTCAGCTCGACGACGAAGCCGACCAGCTCGGCATTCTTCGAGGTGATATCGATCTTCAGCGACACTTCGAACAGATTGTCGCCGACATTGTCGGCACCGATGTTGAACTGGACGTCGACCTGAGGCGCGTCCTGCACCTGATAGATCGCGGGCGCATTCGGATTCTCGAACGACAGATCCTTCACATATTGCGAGATCAGGCCGATCGCCGGCAAATTGTCTTCGCCGTTCGAAAGGGTTTCGGGGGTGAATTCGGGCGTGGTGTCGTCGGCCATGTCGGTCTTGCTTTCCCTGTCGTCTTCATCTGGCTCCCGCGGCGCCATAATCGGTCGATCCGGCGGCACGGGCGATTGCGGCGCCGCTTAGCAGTGGCGGACCGCCAGCACAATGGGCGCCCATAGGGGGAGCCCCGGGGGGCGTGCCCCGCAACCGCTTCGGCGTGGCAGGCGTTGACCTCCCGCATGGCGGCGGCCATGGACATTTGAAACATGGCCGCCGATAGCCTATGTAACGGTTCGACTTTTTGATATTCATATTGGACTTCAGCCCGTGACAGCCATTTCGATCGTCCTGCTCGCCATGATTGCCGCCTTTCTCGGCATGCGGCTCTATTCGGTGCTCGGCAAGCGTACGGGCCACGAACAGGAACCCGTGCTGCCGCGCCGCGACGACCGTGCCGCTCCCGCACCGGTGCGCCTCGACGATCCCGATGCGCCCCCGGCGCCGCAGGGCGCCGCCGACACCGCTGGCCTTGTCTACGAACCTGCCGCCGAAGCCGGGCTGCGTGCCTTGCTCGCGACCGACCGCAGCTTCGACGCCGGCCGTTTCATGGAGGGAGCCGAGGCGGCCTATCGCATGATCCTCGAGGCTTTCTGGACCGGCGATCGCGACACGCTGCGTGACCTGTGCGATCAGGACAGCTACGAAGGCTTCGTCGAGGCGATCGCGGCGCGCGAGGCGCGCGGCGAACGGCTCGACAACCGCCTCGTCGGTATCGATTCGGCAAAGATCACGGCGGTCGAACTGTCGGGCGGCGAAGCGCGCGTCACCGTCCACTATCGCGCCGACATCAGCGCGATCACCCGCGATGCCGAGGGCAATATGATCGCCGGCTCGATGATCGATGCGCGCGAGACCAACGACCATTGGACCTTCCGCCGCGCGATCGGCAGCAACGATCCCAACTGGCTGCTCGACGAAGCCGAAACCGTCTGATCGCGATGCCCGGCCCCGTCACCATCCGGGCGCTGGGATTCGCCCTTCTCGCCATCGCGCCCGCTCTGTCGGCCTGTTCGTCGGTGATTCCCGATGCGGGCGGCGGCCGCGTCGAAACCACGCCGCGCCCCGCGCCTGCGCCAATCCCGTCGCCTGCGCCCACGCCGACGGGTTCCACACGCCCCTACACCCCGCGCCCTTCGGAAAGCGGCACGGTCGCGGCGAAACCGATTCCCGCGACGCCCCGGGCCACGCTTGCCGCGCCGCCCGTGCCCGCGAGCGCGACCACCGCCGCCGAAGCCGGGGTGATCGCCGGTCCCGAATATGCCGATCTCGGCATCTCGGCGGCGCAGGCGAGTGCGGCGCTCGCGGCTTTCCGCCTCAGTTGCCCCTCGGTCATGCGCCGCGCCGACGTCAGCGGCCTGACTCAGAACGCCGACTGGAATGACAGCTGTAACGCCGCGAAAGACTGGCGCGACAGCGACGCTGCGGCCTTTTTCACCCGCTATTTCGGCACCGTGCAGGTCGGCGCCGGCACCGCCTTCGTCACCGGCTATTACGAGCCCGAAATCGCCGGATCGCGCACCAAGCGCGCGGGCTACGACATCCCCATCTATCGCCGCCCCGCCGACCTGATCGATGTCGATCTCGGCCAATTCTCGGACGACCTCAAGGGCAAGAAGATTCGCGGCCGGGTCGAGGGCAGCAATTTCGTGCGCTATTACGACCGCGGGGCGATCGAGCGCGGCGCCCTCGAAGGCCGCGGACTCGAAATCGCCTGGGCTGCGGACGCCGCCGAATTTTTCTTCCTGCAGATCCAGGGCTCGGGCCGCCTGCGCCTTCCTGACGGCGAGGTCATGCGCATCGGCTACGACACGCAGAACGGCCGCGACTATGTTGGCATCGGCAAGCTACTCGCCGATCGCGGTGAACTCAAGTCGGGCCAGACCTCGATGCAGGGCATCCTCGACTATCTGCGCGCCGACCCGGTGCGCGGCGCCGCGGTAATGAACGAGAATCCCAGCTGGGTCTTTTTCCGCGAGATCGTCGGTCCCGGGCCCCTCGGTGCGCTCGGCGTGCCGGTAACGGGACGCAGCAGTGTCGCCGCCGATCCCAAATATACGCCGCTCGGCGCCCCTGTCTTCCTGTCGCTCGACCGCGCCGAACCGAACGGCCTGTGGATCGCACAGGACACCGGCGGCGCGATCAGGGGCGCGAACCGTTTCGACAGCTTCTGGGGCGCCGGCAACGACGCGCGTGCGATCGCCGGCGGCATGGCGGGACGAGGCTCGGCGCTGCTCCTCCTGCCGCGCACCAGCATCGCGCGCCTCATCCGGCGCTGACGATGGCTCGCCGGCTCGCCCCCGACGAGTCGGCGCTCTGGAAAAGGGTGGCAGCGACGGTCACGCCGATTGCCAGACAGTCCGTCCCGCTTGCCGCCGCCGCCCCGCCGACGGTCAAGCCGCCCAAGACGCCGCCACGCACCGTCGCACCCCCCGCCGCGCGTCCACCCGCGCCGCTCCCACCGCCGCATCGCACCCACAGCGCCGCCACGCTAGACGGCCATTGGGACCGGCGCCTGCGCAAGGGGCTTGTCCGGCCCGACATCAGCATCGACCTCCACGGGCATACGCTGGCGTCGGCGCAGGCGCTGCTCGACGACAGCATCCACCGCGCGCTGATTCGCGGCGCGCGCGTGCTGCTCGTCGTCGCGGGCCGCCTCCGCCCCGGCGCCGACCGCCTGCCGCAGATGCACGGCGACCCGCGCCCGCGCGGTGCGATCCGCGCCTCGCTCCCCGACTGGCTCGCCTACTCGTCTCATGCCGACCAGATCGTAGCGCTGCGTCCCGCGCATATCAGCCACGGCGGGGCGGGCGCGGTCTATGTCATCCTGCGCCGCAGCCGCGACGACTAGGCAAAGGCGCGCATCAATATCCCGCGATAGATGGCGGTGAGTGCATGCAGGTCCGCCACCGCGACCGCCTCGTCGAGTTTATGCATCGTCGCATTGGTCAGCCCGAATTCGACCACCGGGCACAGCGCGTGCAGGAAGCGCGCGTCGGACGTGCCCCCCGTCGTCGACATTTCGGGCACGATGTCGGTCTCGGCATGGATCGCTTCGGCGACCAGCCCCGACAAATCGCCCGGCGGGGTCAGGAACGCCTCGCCCGACACCTTCCCCAGCACCTTCGCCTTCGGTTCGACGCCCCGTGCGATCCGCTCGATCATCGCGATCAGTTCGGCGCCCTTGTGCGCGTCGTTGAAGCGGATCGACAGCCGCGCCCGCGCCGACGCCGGGATGACATTGGTGGCGCCATTGCCGACCTCGACGTCGGTGAACTCGATGTTCGACGGCTGGAACCAGTCATTGCCCTCGTCGAGCACCACGGCGTCGATCGCCGCCATGATCCGGACCAGCTTGGGGATCGGATTGTCGGCGAGGTGCGGGTAAGCGACGTGCCCCTGCGTCCCCGGCACGTCGATCCAGATATTGACCGACCCGCGCCGCCCGATCTTCACCATGTCGCCCAGCTTGTTGACCGAGGTCGGCTCGCCGACGACGATCATGTCGGGCGTCACCCCGCGTCCCGCCATATGCTCCATCAGCGCGCGGGTGCCGAAGATCGCGGGGCCTTCCTCGTCGCCGGTGATGATCAGGCTGATCGTCCCCGCCTCGACCGGCGTCGCCGCCGCCGCTGCTACGAAGGCCGCGATCGATCCCTTCATGTCGACCGCGCCGCGCCCGTAGAGCAGTTCGCCGCGCACCTCGGGCGCGAACGCATCGCCGGTCCAGCCCACCCCCGGCGGCACGACGTCGAGATGCCCGGCAAAGCCGAAATGCCGCGGCCCCTTGCCTTTGCGCACCGCCAGCAGATTCTCGACCGGCCCGTCGGGCTCGATCCCGTCGATGAAGCGCTCGACCGCGAACCCCAGCGGGGTGAGCGCCGCCTCGAGCACATCGAACACCGTGCCAGTGGCCGGGGTGACGGAAGGGGCGGCGATCAGCGCCTGGGCGAGGTCCACGGGGTCGATGCTATGGGTCATGGCGCTCCCTTACCCGTTCGTGTCGAGCGAAGTCGAGACACGTTGGCGCGGGCGCATCTCGACTTCGCTCGATGCCAACGGCAGAAGGGAAGCGGAGGACCCATGCCCAAGCTTGATCTCGACGCCATCCCGCAAACCAACGCGACCGGCTATCCCGCGCCCTATGATGCGGCGGTGCAGGGCCGCTGGTACCGCCGCCTCGCGCCCGTCACCGGAATCGACGATTTCGCCGCCAGCCATGTCGTGCTCAAGCCCGGCGCGATGTCGTCGCAGCGCCACTGGCACGACGGCGAGGACGAGATGGTCATCATGATCGCGGGCGAAGCGATACTCGTCGAGGACGACGGCCGCTGGCCGATGCGCCCCGGCGACATCGCGGTCTGGCCCAAGGGCAGCACCAACGGCCATCATCTCGTCAACGAGAGCGAAAGCGACTGCATCCTCGTCGCGCTCGGCGGCGGCAAGAAATATGATACCGGCGGGGGCTATTCGGATATCGACATGCTGTTCGGTCCCGACGGTTATTTCCACAAGGACGGCACGCCCTATCCGGCCAAGCGGATTCCCTAGTCGACCCGGAACCCCGTCATCACGAAGGTCGACGGCGCGGTCGCATAAACGCCGTGTCCGCGCGCATTCGACGACCCGAACACCAGCCCGATCCGCTCGATGTCGGCGAGCGCGTCCTGCATCGCGCCCGGATTGTTCGCCGACGGCTGCCCCAGCACCGAAATCCATTGCGGATCGTCGAGCGCTACGCTGATTTCACCCACCCCCGGCGTCAGCTCGCGCACCGTCGCCGATGGCGCGTACCAGCGATAATATTGATAATGCCCCTTGGCGTTCCAATTGTCGCCCCGCCGCTGGAGATAGAGCGACACCGTCCCCACGCGGTCGGGGTTCGCCTGCGGTACGAAGCGCGTGCCGGGCTTCGCGTCGATGCGGTAACGCACGACGATCCGCGATTTGCCCACCAGCGATCCGGGGCGGAAGGTCACATAATGGACATGCCCGGCCGCCTTGCTCCCGACGGGGAAGTCGAACGACCAGCCGTCGCGCTCGGGTTTCGGCGCCAGGGGCATGCCAACCGAATAGTTTTTCCCGCGAATGATCGGGCCGATTTCCCACTCCGATGCAGTGGGGGCGGCGGCGGTGACAACGGCCGCGCTGAGCGCAAGGACGGAAGCGATAAGCGTGCGTTTCATGGACAGAGTTCTAGCGTATGTCCGGCACCCTGCGCTGAACCTCGCGTTCATCGTGTTGAAACCTCAGCCCTCCGCCGGCCCTTCGAACTTCTCGATCACCCAATCCTCGGCCTGCGCGCCGCCGATCCATTCCTGCATGTGCGGATGGCTGATCACTGCCTGGCAATAGGGGAGGGCAAAGCGTGGCAAGGGAATCGAATAAGTGATGAAGCGCGTCACCACCGGCGCGAACATCATGTCCGCCGCCGACCAGCCGCCGAAAAGAAAGTCCCCTTCGCCGCCGAAACGCGCGCGCGCTTCAGCCCAGATCTGGATGATGCGGACCACGTCGGCCTGCACCTCGGGCAGCAGGTCACCCGCCGGATAGATACGGCGGATATTCATGCTGTGGTTGCGGCGCAGCGCGGCGAAGCTCGAATGCATCTCGGCCGCCATCGACCGCGCCATCGCGCGCGCCGCGATATCGGTCGGCCAATAGCCGCGTTCGCCGCCGGTCTTTTCGTCGAGATAATCGACGATCGCCAGGCTGTCCCAGACGACGATATCCTCGCCGTCCCACAGGATCGGCACCTTGCCTCCCGACGGCGCGAACTCGTCGCCCTCGCGCCGGTTCGACCAGTCCTCGTCGTACAGCGGGACGGTGACTTCTTCGAACGGCAGCCCGCTATGCTTGGCCGCCAGCCAGCCGCGAAGGCTCCAGCTCGAATAGGCCTTATTGCCGATGAACAGTTTCATGGGGTCTCCCTCTTTTCCTCTCCCTCAAGGGGAGCGGAGCGAAAGTCAAACCTCCACCGCCTCCAGCACCGCGGTGCGCAGCTCGGCGATGCCCATGCCCTTTTCGCTGCTCGTCACGATCACTTGCGGGTGCGCCGCCGGGTGCTTGCGCGCTTCAACCTCGGTCGCCGCCAGCACCGCAGCGAGTTCGGTCGCCTTCACCTTGTCGGCCTTGGTCAGCACGATCCGGTAGCTCACCGCTGCGGTGTCGAGCATCTCGAGCACGTCGCGGTCGACCTCCTTAATCCCGTGGCGGCTGTCGATCAGCACCAGCGTGCGTTTCAGCACTGCGCGCCCGCGAAGATAGTCGTTGATCAGGAAGCGCCATTTCCTGACGACATCCTTCGGCGCCTTGGCAAAGCCATAGCCGGGCATATCGACCAGCCGGAAAATCAGCGGCTCGCCGACGTCGAAATAATTGAGCTCCTGCGTCCGCCCCGGCGTTACCGAGGTGCGCGCCAGATTGTTGCGGTTGGTCAGCGCGTTGAGCAGCGACGATTTGCCGACGTTCGAGCGGCCGGCAAAGGCGATCTCGGGCATCGACGGCGCGGGCAGATGTTCGAGCGCCGGCGCCGATTTCAAAAAGGCGATCGGCCCCGAAAACAGCTTGCGCGCGCGTTCGGGGCGTTCGGGATCCGTCCCGGGTGCGGGTTGCTCGTCGCTCACTTCGCGACCGCCGTCCTCAGCGCCGGGAACTTGCTGTACATATATTGCTGCTGCGCGATCGACAGGATGTTGTTGGTGATCCAGTAGACCAACAGGCCCGCCGCGAAGGGCGCCATGATGAACATGAACATCCACGGCATGATCTTGAACACCTGCGCCTGTACCGGGTCGGCCGGGGCGGGGTTCAGGCGGAACTGCAGCCACATTGTGATGCCCAGGATCACCGCCAGCACGCCGATGCTCAGCAGCGACGGCGGGGTGAAGGGCAACAGGCCGAACAGGTTCAGGATATGCGCTGGATCGGGGGCCGACAGATCCTTGATCCACAGCACAAAGGGCTGGTGACGCATTTCGATCGTCAGCATCAGCACCTTGTACAGTGCGTAGAAGATCGGGATCTGGATGACGATCGGCAGGCAGCCCGCGAGCGGATTGATCTTTTCGTCCTTATAGAGCTTCATCAGCTCCTGCTGCTGCTTCTGCTTGTCGTCCTTATGTTTTTCTTGCAGCGCCTTCATCTTCGGCTGGACGAGGCGCATCTGCGCCATCGAATGGAATTGCCGCTGTGCGATCGGGAACATCAGCAAGCGGATGATCAGCGTCAGCGCCATGATCGCGACGCCGAAATTGCCAACCTGCTTGAACAGCCAGTCGAGCAGTTTGAAGATCGGGATTTCGAAGAAGTCGAACCAGCCCCAGTCGATCGCATGCGACAGGCGGGTAATCCCCTCGTTGTCGGTGTAATTCTCGAGCACGCTCACTTCCTTCGCACCGGCGAAGATCCGGCTGGTCGTGCTGCTCTGCTTGCCGGGAGCGATCTGCGTATAGGGGCGTGCAAAAAGGGCCCGGTAATTGTCCGCGGCGGTCGCGGCAAGTGACGCGGTGACACGTTCGCCCTTGGCTGGAATGACTGCGGCGAGCCAATATTTGTCGGTAAAGCCCAGCCACGCGGCCGACCCATATTTAAACGCTTCGCCCTTATCGATATCCTTGTAGTCGACGTCGAATTCCGACTTGTCGTCGACGAAACCAGTCGGGCCGATGTGATTGGTCCAGCTCGTCTGCTCATGCGGGTCGGTCGGCTTGCCGAGGCGATCGATCAGCGCAAAGCTGCTGGCCGTCACCGGCGCCGCGCCGGTGTTTGCGATGGTCTGTTTGGCGGTGATCAGATAATCTTTGTCGACGCTGTATTCGATACGGAAATTCTGCCCGGCGCCGTTGTTCCAGCTCAGTGTGACGGGCGTCGTCGGGGTCAATCTGGTACCGCTCGCGGTCCAGACAGTGGTCGGACCCGGAACCGCGACGCCTTGCGCTGACCAGCCGATGCTGGCGAAATAGGCGGCCTTGGTGCCGCCGGGCGCAAACAGGCGGACCGGCGGCGAATCCTTCTTGATCGTCTGGCGATATTTGGTCAGCGTGATGTCGTCGATGCGCGCGCCGACCAGGTTGATCGACCCCGCCAGCTTCGGCGTTTCGATCGGAATGCGTTGACCTTCGGCCAGCACCGTTTCGATCGGGCGCAGCACCTGCATCGCGGGCGCGGCCGGGACGCCCGGAGCGGTAGCAGGCTGGCCCGGCAGCGCGGGGTCCGCCGTCGCGGGGCCGACTGCGGCCGTCGTCCCGGCGACCGTCTTGGTCACATCGGGCTTGTCGGGGGTCGGAAAGAATTTCTCGGAGACGAAGTTCCACCCCAGCAGGATGGCTGCCGACAGCAACAATGCCGTGATCCAGTTACGCTTGTCGTCCACGCCGGTTGGTCTCTCTTCGTGTCTAATCAGGGATTATGGTACGGGGTCATAGCCGTGGCCGCCCCAAGGATGGCAGCGCAATAGCCGCTTTGTCGCGATCCAGCCACCCTTGATCGCGCCATATTTCTGCAGCGCATCGATCGCATAGGCGCTGCACGACGGGGCATAGCGGCAGGTTGGGGGCAGGATTCGCGACGGGCCGAGTTGCCAGCCGCGCGCGATCAGGATGAGCAGTTTGGCGATCATGCGGAAAGCCCGGAAAACTGCGCAACTTCATTCGCAAATCGCGCTTTTTCCTCTTCGTGACCCCGGACTTGATCCGGGGCCCCGCTCAGCAGCGTCGAAAAGCGGGACCCCGGATCAAGTCCGGGGTCACGACAGGGACGAACGGACGCCGAAGGCTTCATTTCGCCAGCTTCTTCGCGGCGCGGCCCAGTGCGGTCGTCAGTTGCTCGTCCAGATCGGCAAAGACGATGTCGTTGCCGCCGGGCCGGCCGATCAGCACATGATTGGCCCCCGCGATTCCCGATTCGGGCAGTGCGGCGCGGCACAGCGCCCGCAGCCGGCGCTTCATCCGGTTGCGGGTGACGGCGTTGCCGACCTTCTTGCTGACGGTATAGCCGATTCCGATGCCAGCATCTTCGTCGCCGCGCGGAAGCACGAGCAGGACGAATCCGGGCATAGGAAAGCGAAGGCCGCGGTTGGCGGCCAGGAATTCGCTGCGTTTACTTAAGGTTCGCACCAGCGTAGCTGGCGCAGCGTCGGCGATTAGGCCGACAGCTTCTTGCGGCCCTGGGCACGGCGGTTGGCGAGAATCTTGCGGCCGCCAACCGTCGCCTTGCGGGCGCGGAAACCGTGGCGACGGGCGCGCACGAGGTTGCTCGGTTGAAAGGTACGCTTCATCGCGGTTGTCCCTAATTCTCGTCAAAGGCTTTAACAGAAAAGGGCCGCCAAACGTGGGCGGCCACTGATGGGGGCGCGAATAAGCAGGATTCGGGCGAAAGTCAATTGTCCCCGAACGCATTTGCCGATCAATCGCCATTGGAGCGGCGATCGGCAGCATTGGCGTCGATGCTTCCCGAAAGCATCCCGCGCTCGCGCCGCCGCGCCGCGCTCGCCCGCCGCATGATGCGATCGGTCCAGCCGGCATAGCGCGGGTGCCGCCGCTTGAACCGCACATAGAGGCGTTTCGCCCAGGCGCTGTTCTGCAGCGCGAGCGCGAGGCCGAGCGGGAAGAGGATGATGAAGCCGGGCCCGGGCAGCGGGCCGAGCAAAGGCGCGAGCAGCATCAGCAGGCAGCCGAGCAGGAACAGGGCGAGGCGCACCTGCGCGGTCGACCGCAATCGCTGGTAAAGGCTGCGCTTTGCCATGCCCCGCGATGTGGGGTAGCCGCCAGCGTGTTACAAGGCTAGATCAGTTGAGGGTGACGTAGCGCGCCATGTCGTCGCGCGTCAGGTAGGTCACATCGTCGAACGGCGTCGCGTTGGTCATCGCGTAAAAGGCGTGCGCCTTGGCGTCTTCGAGTCCCATTTCGCGATAATAACCCAGATATTCGGCGTGCACCGGGTCGCTGGCGGGATAGTCGCGCGCCTCGCGGCCATATTCGTCGGCCCAGCTGTGCACCCCGAATTCGGCATCGGGGGCGGCGCTGCGCCGGACCCCCGCCATCCACAATTCGACCGCGCCCGATCGCACCGATCCGCCCGCGGGCACCACCGTCTCCATGCCGGCGCGGCGGATCGCGCGGGCGAGGATCAGGTTCGCGGCCTCGTCGAGGCTGCCGGGGCAATCGACCATCTCGATCCGCTTGAGCATCGGATAGGCCGCAAGCATTGCTGCGAACTGCCGCGGCGTCGCGCCGTCGACATCGCCCGCCATGCGGACGGTGGTCGCGTCGATCACCGAAAAGGGGCCATAGACCGCCTTCGCCCGGCCGAGCGTCGCGAGCTGGCTCGATGGGGCATAACGCCGCGTCGCGCCCAGATCCGCATCGCTCGCGACGGCCTCGTCGCCGAGCAGTGCGGCATCCTCGTCGAGGACATCCCCGTCATCGTCGCTCGTCGCATAGGTCCAGGTGACCGTCGTGGTGGTCACGACCTGCTGGGCCTGCGCCGGCGCGAACGCCAGCACCGCCGCGAGGCAGGCGACGATCAGCGTGCGGAGCAGGGCGGAGGCCGAAACCATGCCACAGCTTTCGCGCGCGGGCGCTTGCCAAAAGGCAAAGCGGCAATGTCAGCGCCCCGTTAACCCTATAGGCCTTGCCGTACCGTTTCGGGACGGTACGCCGCGAGAGGTTAATCGCGGTCGGGCGCGCCGAGCGGGAAATAATGACGATAGGGCCGCCCGCCATCGACCGCGCGCGCGACCGAGGGGTGCGCGAGCAGGCGGGCGCGATAGGCGCGCAGATTCTCATAGGCCGCGGGGATCGGATGCACCCAGTCGGCGTAGAAGAGCGACGGCGCCGCGGCGCAATCGGCGAGGGTGAAGCCATCGGGTGTCGCCCAGCCGCCGCCCGCCAGTTCCTTGTCGAGCCAGGCATAGATGGTGTCGAGTTTCGCCTTCGCGGCATCGACGATCGATGGCACATGGCCGTCGGGGCCACGGATCGCGTCGTTCACCACCTCCTGCATCTGGCCCATGACATGGTTGTCGAAGATGCGGTCGAGCAGCCGGACCTTCAGCGCGGCTTCGAAATCCGCAGGGATCAGCCGGGGTTCGGGCACCAGATGGTCGAGATATTCGATGATGATCGACGCCTCGAATATGGGCCGGCCATCGTGGACGATCAGCGGGAATTTGCCGATCGGCCAATAGGCCCGCAGTTCCGGGCCATGCTCGGGAAATTCGGGATCGACCGAGCGATAGTCGAAATCGATGCCCTTCTCATACAGAGCGATCTGCGCCTTCCAGCTGTAGGAGGAGAAAGGGTGGCCATAGAAAATGAGCATCAGCGAGCATCCTGGCGGGTCAGCCAGGCGAGCGGCCAGCCAACGAAGAAAATATGCGGGAAGAGCGCGATCGCGCCCTTGACGAGGTCGTTCGGCGGGAAGGGCGATCCGAAGCGCAGCGGCAGCACGATTCCGTTCATGATGACGTAGAGGATCAGGCCATAGATCGTGCCGGTGAGCCACCACGGCGATGTCGTCAGCGCCGTCCAACGCCGCGCGACGAAGAACCATGTCGCGACCATTGCCGCCATGATTGCGTAATGGGTCGCAAGTCCCGCGATATCGCCGCCGATCCCCCATGCGCGCGCGCCGTCACCGAACGGCCCGCTGGCGACGGCGTGCAGCATCGACGAGACGGTGCCGCCCTGCACCACGCTCGACGCCGCCGCATAGACGATGTCGAGCGTCCCGCAGAGCAGCCAGGCGAAGAGCGCGGGGCTACGCCGCGCCAACCGCTTCGCCTTTTATCGCGGCTTCGATGGTGGCGACGTCGATCTTCTTCATTGTCATCATCGCCTCGAACGCGCGCTTGGCGGCCGCGGTGTCGCCGCTCGTCATCACATCGGTCAAAACGCGCGGGGTGATCTGCCAGTTGAGCCCCCATTTGTCCTTGCACCAGCCGCACATGCTTTCGGCGCCGCCATTGCCGACGATCGTGTTCCACAGCCGGTCGGTCTCCTCCTGCGTGTCGGTATGGACCTGGAAGGAAAAGGCCTCGCTATGCTTGAAGGTGGAGCCGCCGTTGAGCCCGATGCACGGGAAACCGAGCACGGTGAAGTCGACCGTCAACACATCGCCTGCCTTGCTGCTCGGGTTGTCGGTAGGCGCACGGTGGACGCCGCCGACCTTGCTGTCGGGGAAGGTCGCGGCATAGAAAGTCGCCGCCTCCTCGGCATCCTTGTCGTACCACAGGCACAGGGTTGCTTTATTGGACATCATTTCTCTCCTTTGATGGGTGCCCCAATCGACCACAGGTGTCCGAACGGATCCTTCACCTGGGCATAACGGTCCCCCCAGAAAGCATCATGCGGTTCGAGTTGCGACGTCGCGCCCGCCGCGATCGCGCGATGGTACCAGGTGTCGGTGTCGTCGACGTGCAGGTGCATCGTCACCCCCGTGGGCGGGGCCATCGGCCCGCCGCTATATTCGGGGAAATCGTCGTGCATCATCAGCGACGCGCCGTTGACCAGCAGGTGCGCGTGCATCAATCGCACGCCATCCTGTGCCGGCATGCGCATCCGCTCGGTCGCGCCGAACGCCTTCGCATAGAAATCGATCGCTTCGCTCGCACGCTTGTCGGCGATCGCGATATGCGGGGTCAGCCCGCTGGTGGGGCTCTGGTCGGGATTCGTCATCACCTCTCTCCTCTTCCTCTTGCTTGCTCCCCTTCAGGGGAGGCCGTTTATGATTTGCGCGGTCCGACCAGTCCAAAGGCGGCACCCTGCGGGTCGATTGCGTTCATCGCATATTCGCCGCCCGGGATTTCCATCGGTTCGTTGGTCACCGTGCCGCCATGGGTTTTTACCGCGGCCAGCGCCCGGTCGATATCGTCGACCCCGATATAATAGGTCCACATCGGTGCCGGCATGCCGGGCATCAGCGGCATCACGGCGCCCAGCCCGACGTCGCGGCGCTGGATGAAGCGATAGGCCCCCATCTCGCCCATATCCATTTCGCCCTCCTGCCCCCAGCCGAAGTGGCGGGTGTAAAAGGCGATCGCGCCGTCGGGATCGTTCGTCGCCAGTTCGTTCCACCGCACATGCTGCGCCTCGGTGACCGAAAAAACGTCGCTCTCCATGCCCTCCATCCCCGGCGGCGGGGTCGGCGCCATGATATAGAAGGGTGCGCCTTGCGGATCGGCGAGCATGGCGATGCGGCCCGCCATCTCGACGTCGCGCGCGGGCATCAACAGCGTGCCGCCCGACGCCTTGATCGCTTCGATTTCGGCATCGACGTCGGCGGCGTGAAGATAGCCCAGCCAGCAGGGATGCGCGCCGTGCGCCGCCATGTCGGACGACAGCCGCAGCACCCCGCCATTCATTCCGCCGTCACTGCGCGTGATGAAGCCGTAATCGCTGTTGTCGCCGTGCCCGGTCGACAGCGTCCAGCCGACGACCTGGTCGTAAAAGGCTTTCGCGGCTTCAGGATCGGGGGTCATCAGTTCGTACCAGATGAAGTTGGAGGCATCGGTCATCTTTTGGCTCCTTCGACGGTTGGAAAATAATCCCCGCGACCTTCGGGGGTCATGTCGAGCAGGCCCCACAGCGAATCGACGAGGTCGCCGGCGCGGTGGTGCTGTCCGGGGTCGGACGGTGCGAACGCCATCTCGCTGCCCCAGTGGTGGCGGACGGTGTCGCCGTCCCTGCGAAAGACGTTGAAGATCGTCTCGTCCCATTCCTCGCCGGGCTTCAATTTTCGCTCGTCGCGCATCGCGGCCGGGAATTTGCGGGTGTCGCCGAAATAATCGGCCGAATAGCGGGTGGTGACGTCGGACAGGAAGGTGAAGTGCGGCCAGCCGCGCATGCGCGCCCATTGGGTCAGCCGGGCGATCGGCGACTTGGCGACGATATAGAGCGGGGCGCGGTCGTCGATATAGCGCGCGCCGCCATCGACCGAATCGAGCATATGGGTGCAGCCGGGGCAGGGCTTGTCGCGCTCGGCATTCCACATGAAGCTGTAGAGGATGATTGTCGGTTTATCGCCGAACAGCTCGGACAGCCTCACCGTCTCGGGCCGCTGATAGGCGCCGATCCGCTCGAACACATAGTCCTCGGCGATTGCGCCGCCGGGCGGCAGCGCACGCCGCTGGGCCGCGACCGCCTCGATCTGCCGCCGCAGCGCGATCTCGGCATCGAGCAGCGCGTTGCGCGCGGTCCGGTAATCGGCGCTCTCGTTGGGATAGCTGATGTGGTGCATGTCGCTCTCCTCCATCCCCTGCTACCGGACCCAGCCCCGCGTCTTTTCGACCGGCGGCGCGCGAAATCCCATCGCCGCCCAGGCCGACAGCAGTTTCCACATGAACTTACCCGAATGCGTCGCGTAACTCGGTATGGCGTCGGTGAATTCGACGCCGTCGGGCCGGTCCTTGGTCATCGTTCGCATCGCGGGCGGCGGCCGCTCCTCCCCGGCGATGCGCCCCGCATAGACGCTCAGCCAATGGCCCTTGGTGAATTCCAACGCGATCGGCGCGTTGCAGCATCGCGCGACGAAGCGCCGGGTCGGCGAATCGGCTTTCAGTCGGTGCGCGTCGAGTTGACCGGTTCCTGATATCCACGCGATGCGGTCCTTGCGCACCAGCAGATAGGGGGTGCCGCCATCGGCATCGACCACGCCGGGTGCGCCGGGCAGGGCGCCGAATGCCTGCCCGGCTTGCTGGCAGCTCTGGCAATAGCAGGTCGCCGCGACGATCGGCTTGCCCGCCAGCTCCAGTGTCACCGCGCCGCAGGGGCATGACGCGATGCGCGTTTCTTTCTCTTGCGTGCCGGCCATCGGGTGTCTCCTCTTCATCCACCCTGTCGCGAAGCGATGGGGCGGGGGACCGCCGCGAAGCGGTGGTGGTGGGGCAGCAACGGTGCGTCCTTGCCCCTCCGTCAGCCCTTCGGGCTGCCACCTCCCCATGGCTTCGCCACAGGGAGGAAATCGATCACGCCTCGACGATCGGCGCGAAGCCGCCGTAGATCATGCGCTTGCCGTCGAAGGTCTGGTCGTTCGGATCATGCTGCATCCGCTCATCCTTCATCACCTTGTCCCAGCCCGCCATGCGCGTTGCCTTGTCGGGCCATTCGACCCAGCTGAATACGACGCTCTCGCCGTCCTGCCTGTGCGCGGCGCGGTTGAAGTCGGTGACCTTGCCGTCGGACACATCGTCGCCCCACGCCTCGACGACGCGCGTTGCGCCATGGTCGCGGAACACGGACGATGCCTTCTCTGCCATCGCGCGATAGGCTTCCTTGTTCGCGTCGGGGACCGGAACGATATAGCCGTCGGCGTAACCGAAGCCGCCTTCGGCGCTGTCGTCGAGCAGCGAGTCGAAGCCGGCGACGATCATGCGCTTGCCGTCGAACGGCATGTCGCCGCCCATCGCCGCCATGCGGGGGTCGTTCATCATCTTTTCGGTCGCAGCGTCGCGCGTCGCCTTGTCGGGATATTCGAACCAGCTGAACACGACGGTTTCGTCGTCCTTCGCCTGGACCGCGCCCTTGAAGTCGTTGACCTTGCCGTCGGGCACATCGTCGCCCCAGCACTCGACCATGCGCGCGACGCCGAACTCCTTGAACAAGGGCGCGGCGTCGGCGGCATGCTTGCGATAGGCTTCCTTGTTGGCGGTCGGCACCGCGACCACAAATCCTTCTACATAGGTCATCTTGTCTCTCCTTGGGGGTGGGAGGGGGCTTCAGGCGGCGGGTGGACCCGCTTCTTCGCTGAATGCTGCCAGCTGCGCATCCATCGCGCGCTGGAAGGCGGGGCGGGCGAGGCAGCGGTCGAGATAGGCCTGCAACCGCGGCTGCTCGGCGATCAGTCCGGCCTCGACGGCTTCGCGCAGCACCGTCGCCATCGCGATGTCGGCGACGGTGAATTCGCCGGTCAGATAGTCTTTGTCGCCGATCGCGTCGTTGAGACGCCCGAGCCGGCCCTGGATGAATTCGATCAGGCTTGGACGGCGCAGCTTCGCCCATTCCTCGTCGGTCGAGAAAATATCGACATTGCCGAGTTCGAACAGCATCGGCTCGACACTGTTATAGGCGGCGAACAGCCAGGCGAGCGTATTGGCGCGAGCCTGCGCGTCGCGAGGCATCAGCCGCGCATCCTTTTCGGCGAGGTGGAGCAGGATCGCGCCGCTTTCGAACAGGCGGATGCCGCCGTCGTTGAGCACCGGCACCTGCCCCCACGGCTGGAACAGGAAATGATCGGTCGGGCGGTTGATCGCGCTGATCAGATGCTCGGCATAGTCGAGTCCGATTTCCTCGCACGCCCAGCGCGGGCGCAGGTCGCGGACGTAACCGCGGGCGAAATCGGGCACCCAGTCGAAGGCGGTAATCTCGAGCTTCGCGTTCTGGTTGACGGACATGATGGTTCCTCTCCGTTTCTTTTGTCATCCCGACGAAAGCCGGGACCTCATCCTCGCGTTCTTTCTTCACCGTCGAGATTCCGGTCGCCGCCGGGATGGCGATGATGGGGCTTGTCTAAAAAGTCGGCATCGGCGGCTTGGCGTCGTCGAGAAAGGGCACGACCATCGCGACGATCGCCGGCACCTCGCCCATGATGCCGATGTGCGATGTGGCGGGCAGGATCGCGAGCCGCGCCCTTGGCGCTTCGGTCATGAAGCCCTGCGTTGCCGCGGCGATATCGCCGCCGCCGCGCAGCTTGAACAGCGTGATCGCATGATCGAGCGTGACGCCGTCGGCGTCGCCAATGATCACCATCGTCTTGCCGGGGATCGCGCGGACCTGTTCGTCGGAATAGGCAAAGGGCGTGGCGTCGAGCGTCTTGATATTCTCGACCAGTTTCGGAAATTTCTCCGGCGTCGGCGACAGGCTTTTATATCCTGTTTCGATGGGGCTTCCGGCGAAGACCTCCGGGGTCAACTGCGCGATGCCGGCGAGCACTTGGGGATACCAGCCGTCTAGCCGCGACGTCCCCGACAGGATGACCTGTTTGCCGACCTGTCCGGGGTGGCGGACCGCCAGCGCAATCGCCGTCGACGCGCCCATCGAATAGCCGAGCACATCGACCCGTTTCACGCCCAGCTTCGCGAGCACCGCGGCGGCATCGTCGGCCATCAGATCATAGCTGAGCTTGCCGTCGACCCCGCCCGAGCGACCGTGGCCGCGCGCGTCGATCGCGATCACCTGGCGCGTGGCCGCTAGGGGATCGATCAGCGTCTTCATCGCGTCGCCCGACATGAAGGCGCCGTGGAGTATCAGCAGCGGGGCCTTGCCGGGCGCGGGATCGCCGTACAGCTGATAATGGATGCGCGTGCCGTTCACATCGGCGTCGCCATTCCTGGCTGTTGCCGATGTTGCAGCCTCGGCGGCTGCGGGCGGCGCGGCATGCGCAGGCTGCGGCAGGGATGCGGCGGCACTCGCGGCAGCAAGCAGCGCGAACGCGGACAAGAGGTTTCGGGGGGAGGATAAATTTGTCATCGAACTATTCCTCTTGTTCCAAAGACGGAGGCTAGGATCGTTTGCCTTTGATCCAGGCGACGATCGACATCGCGTGGCCGTGGCCCAGGCCGTAATCGGCTTTCAGCCAGTCTATGATCTGTCCGGCCTTGACGCCCGGAGCGAGGCCGTCTGCGTCGGCAAGACCCTTGTCGATCGCGATGGCTTTCAACGCGTCGGCCGACTTTCCGGTCTTGGCCTCGACATTGTCGATATAGGCTTGAAAGCTCATGCGCTCGCTCCGGCCCGAAAGGGGATCATGGCGCGGAGGCGGGAATCGCGAAGCCAGAGGCCGCCCCACAGCATCACGCCGAGGTACACGCCGAACAATATGTGGCTGAACAACGGGCTGCCGATCCGAACATGGGTGGCGACCGCGCCGCCGAGATAAGCGGTGATCAGGATCGCGCCGAGGATCGCGGTGCGCGGCCAGATATAGAGCAGGGTCGGGATCAGCAGCAGCGTGCCGAGCATGGTCATCGTCGGGACGTCGAGCGGCCAGCCGAGGTCGGGCGGGCTATATTTGATCGCGGTCTCCGGTGAGACCAGCTTCAAGCCGGCGTCGAAGAGGAGGAAGAGGATCACCAAGCCGCTCAAAACGCGGCCGGCGATCGACTGACCCTTGGGGACTGCATCGGTCATCACTTCCTCCTCCCGAAACGCTGGTCAGGCCGATGCTTCGGCGGGTTCGCCGGCGGGGATCGCGGTGGGGTCCATCCACATCACTTCCCAGATATGGCCGTCGGGATCCTCGAAGCTGCGGCCGTACATGAAGCCGAAATCCTGCGTCGGGGTCGGATCGGCCTTGCCGCCCGCGCCGACCGCCTTGTCGACCTGTCCATCGACCGCCTCGCGGCTGTCGGCCGAGACGCAGAGCAGGACCTGCGCGGTCGTATGCGCGTCGGGGATCGTCTTCCCGGTGAAGGTCGCCCATTTTGCGTGGGTGAGCAGCATCACGTGGATCGCCCCTTCCTCGATCACCATGCACGCGGCGGTGTCGTCGGTGAACGCGGGGTTGTTCGTCGCGCCGACCGCTTCGTAAAAGGCCTTCGACTTGTCGAGGTCGGTGACTGGCAGGTTCACAAAAATCATCTGGGGCATTTTCTCTCTCCTTGGGGATGTGGGACTATTTTCAGAGGCTGGTTTCGGGGACAGGCGCCTCGCCATTGGCGACGGCGGGGTCCATCCAGAACGGACCCCAGACATGGCCGTCGGGGTCGAGGATGTCGCGGCCGTACATGAAGCCATGATCCTGCACCGGGTTGATGTCGGCGGTACCACCCGCGGCGGCGGCCGCTTCGACCATCGCATCGACCGCCTCGCGGCTGCCGAGCGCCAGCGCCAGCGACACCTCGCTCGAGGTCGCCGGGGCGATCGGCCGGTCGGTGAAGCCCTTCCATTTTTCGTGGGAGAGGATCATCACGAAAATCGTTTCCGACCACACCATCGCGGCGCCGGTATCGTCGGAGAAGCGCGGTTCGTTGGTGAAGCCCAGCGCCTCGTAAAAGGCTTTCGACTTTGCGAGGTCAGCGACAGGCAGGTTCACGAAAATCATCTTCGGTGCATCGGACATCGGGGGTTCCTCTCGCTTCAGTCCGGAGCGAACAGCATCCGGACATAACGCTTCAAATGGGTGACGGTGCCGCGGGCAATCGCCGGGTCGTTCGTGGTTTTCGCCAGGACGAAGGCGCCTTGCAGCACCGACTGGACATGCTGGGCGAGTCCGATCGCGGTGACGTCGTCGGGGGCGCCGTACAGGTCGATCGCGGCCTGGATGTCGGGGGCGAGCGCCTGGCAATAGGCGTTGATGCTCGCCTCGCACGCGGCGCGGATGCGGTCGCTCGTCGCATAGGCTTCCTGCACCATCGTGCCGACGAAGCAGGTATAATCCTCGGTCGGACCGTCGAGCATCGCCAGCCGGAAATCGATATGGCCGAGCAGCCGGTCGAGCGGGTCGTCCAGCCGGTTGTGCGGCGCCATCTCGAACATCGGCCGCGCGCGCTCGGTCCAGCCCTCGGCGGCGGCGACCCCCAGCGCTTCCTTCGACGCGAAATGGTGGAAGAAGGCGCCTTTGGTGACCCCCGCCGCCGCGCAGATTTCGTCGACGCTGGTCGCGGCATAGCCCTGCTTGCGTACCGTGCTGTGCGCTGCCGCGATCAGCGCCGCACGGGCGCTGCCGCGCGGTGCACGCGGCGATGGGGCGGGGCCGGAAGGGGGTTGGTTGCTCGTCATGCGAATCAACATACCGACCAGTTGGTATGTTGTCAAGCGCCGCCAAAAGACCCTTCGATCTTGTCGCCCGGTCATGGTGGGATTCGCCGCGTGGGCTCTGGGTGCGATATCCCCGCCAGCCCTGTGTAAAAAACAAGGTCGCCCTGCGGAGTTTCCGCGGCGTTCGTGTGCGGCGCGCCTGTTCGAAAAGACTCGACCGCGCGGCACTTTCCTGCCACGAATATGAGAACAAAGCAAGCACATATTGTTTGGGGGGGGGGGGGCGTCCATGGTCGCGATCGTATCCACCGTCGCCTATCTCGGGCTCGAAGCGCGCGGGGTCGAGGTGCAGTGCCAGATCACCCCCGGTGTCCCGCGCTTCGTCGTCGTCGGCCTGCCCGACAAGGCGGTCGGCGAAAGCCGCGAGCGCGTCCGCGCCGCGATCGCCGCGATTGGCCTCTCGCTCCCGCCCAAGGTCATCACCGTCAACCTGTCGCCCGCCGACCTGCCGAAGGAAGGCTCGCATTATGATCTGCCGATCGCACTCGCGCTGCTCGGCGCGATGGGCGTCATCGATGCCGAGACGCTGAGTGCCTATGTCGTCGTCGGCGAACTCGGCCTCGACGGCCGCGTCGCCGCTTCGCCGGGGGTGCTGCTCGCGGCGCTCCATGCGGGCAGCCAGGAGCGTGGTCTCGTCTGCCCCGTGGCGCAGGGCCCCGAGGCGGCATGGGCGGGCAATGTCGAGGTGCTCGCGGCGCCCGATCTGCTCGCGCTGCTCAATCATTTCCGGGGCAGCGCGCTGCTCGCCCCGCCGCGCCCCGGCGAAGTCGAGGAGCCGCGCCGCATGGCCGACCTCGCGCAGGTGAAGGGGCAGGAGGTCGCCAAGCGCGCGCTCGAAATCGCGGCGGCGGGGGGCCATAATTTGCTGATGGTCGGGCCGCCGGGGGCGGGCAAGTCGCTGATGGCGGCGTGCCTGCCCGGCATCCTTCCCGATCTCGATCCGGGCGAAGCGCTCGAAGTGTCGATGATCGCGTCGGTGGCCGGGCAGCTCGAAGGCGGGCGCCTCGTCCGCGCGCGGCCGTTCCGCAGCCCGCACCACAGTGCATCGATGCCGGCGCTCGTCGGCGGGGGCTTGCGCGTCCGTCCGGGCGAGGTCAGCCTCGCGCATCTCGGCGTGCTGTTCCTCGACGAACTGCCCGAATTCCAGCGAACGGTCCTCGACAGCCTGCGCCAGCCGCTCGAAACCGGCGAGGTCAGTGTCGCGCGCGCCAACGCCCATGTCACCTTTCCGGCGCGGGTGCAGATGGTCGCGGCGATGAACCCGTGCCGCTGCGGCCATCTCGGCGACCCGGCGCTGGCGTGCAGCCGCGCGCCGCGCTGCGCCGCCGACTATCAGGCGAAGGTGTCGGGGCCGCTGCTCGACCGCATCGACCTGCATGTCGAGGTGCAGGCGGTGAGCGCCGCCGATCTCGTGCTGCCGCCGCCGGCCGAAGGCAGCGCCGAGGTCGCGGCGCGGGTCGCCGCGGCGCGCGGGGTGCAGACGCGCCGCTATGCCGACCACAAGACGCGCACCAATGCCGAGATCGACGGCACCTTGCTCGAAGCGGTCGCGACTCCCGACGAGCCGGGGCGCAAGTTGCTCGCGCAGGCGGCCGAGGCGATGCGGCTGTCGGCGCGCGGCTATACGCGGATCTTGCGGGTGGCGCGGACGATCGCCGATCTGGGGGGAGCCGAAAGCATCGGCCGCATCCACCTTGCCGAAGCGCTGAGCTATCGGCGGCAGGCGCCGCGCAGCTGATGCCGGATATGCGGTTCGACGCCGAGATCATCGAGTGGCGCGGGCCGCCGCCCTATTTGTTCGCGGTCATTCCCGAGACCCTTGTCGGCGACATACGTTATGCGGCGCTGTCGGAAAGCTATGGCTGGGGAGTCGTGCCGGTGGTCGCAAAGATCGGCGCCACCGAATTCGCGACGTCGCTGTTTCCGCGCGCCGGTACCTATCTGCTGCCGGTCAAGGTTGCGGTCCAAAGAGCCGAGGCGATCGGGCTTGGCGACCGGGTGCGTGTGGCAATGCGCGTCGGGCGGCCCGGCCAGGGCTGAGGTCATGGTAAAGATTTTCGAACACATTGGTGCGATACGGCGGTCATGACGGCGGCGGGCAACCCCTTGATGAAGCTGTATGGCAGGCTCGCGCTGGCTCTGACCCTGCTCGCTTTCACCTTCTCGCCGACGCCGGCAAGCGCCGAGGCGCTGACGGTCGAGCATGGGCTTTGTCACGCGGCGAGCGGGTTGGACACGTCCGACGCCGCCCTTGCGGCGCGCCGCTTTTCGTGCGGCGGACTGCCGACGGGCTATCATCGCGCCAGTCTCTGGCTGCAGACCGATCCCGCGCGGATACACCTCGCGCGCAGCGACCTCGCGCTCATGGTTCACCAAAGCCGGTTCGACCGGCTCGCGGTCGCCTTCACTTACGCCGACGGTGTCACCCGCTGGCAACGGGTGCGCCAGGGCGATTATGGATCGCACTGGCGGGCGGGAGGGCAAATCTTGTTCGAGGCGCCCGAGCGCGGGGTGCCGCTGGCATCGGTGACGATGCGCTTCGACCGGCTGGCGAGCGCCGGCCTGATCCGGGCGCGGCTGTTGCCGAAAGCCGATGCGGTGGTGCAGTCGACCGGCATGGCGGTGGCGATCGGCGCCGCGCTGACGCTGCTGCTGGTCAGCGGCATCTACAGCCTGTCGCTCGCCTTCGCAGTGCGCCGCCAATATCTCGCCTGGCAGGCGGGCTGGTCGGCGACCATGCTGCTGTGGGGCTTTATCTGGTCGCAGGCTCATCTTGGGATAGTCCCCGGTCTGGCCGGTACCGTGTCGGCGCAGATCGCGACCTTCCTCGCCTGCCTGGCGGTCGCGATCGCGACGTTCAGCGCGGTGCTGGCGGTCGATCGCGGCGCCGTGTCGGCGCGGCTTCGCGGCACCGCGCTGGCGCTCGGCACCATCGTCGGGGTCGTCGGGGTTCCGCTGGCGCTGATCCGCAGCGGAAGCCTGACGCAATGGGCCGACCTGCTGGGGCTCGTCATCGTTGCCGACCTGCTGGCGGTCGCCGCCTATCTCGGCTGGGCGTGGCGCCGGGGATCGGTCGAGGCGCGCGACTTCCTGGCCGCCTGGTGCTTGCCGATGGCGGTGCTCGCCTTCATTCATATCGTTGATGTCGACGACCGTGTGTGGGGCGGCGGCTCGCAGTTGCTCGTGCTGGCGGCGGCGACCTGGCAGGCTTTGTGGCTGTCGGCGTCGGCGACGCGCCGGCTCGCCCGACTGCGTATCGAGCGCGACAGCGCGCGGGCGTCGGAGGCGCTGGCCCAGCAACTGGCGCGGCGCGATCCGCTGACCGGGCTGCCCAACCGGCGCGGCTTCGTCGACAGCGTGACGCCGCTGCTCGAACGCGCCCGCGCCGACGACCTGCCGGCGGCATTGCTGCTCGTCGATATCGACCGGTTCAAGTCGATCAACGACGTTCACGGTCATGATGCCGGCGACGCGGTCCTGTGCGAAGTCGCCCGGCGGATCGCGCGCTGGGAAGGGCCGATGTGTACCGTCGCGCGGCTTGGCGGCGAGGAGTTCGGCCTGCTGACGGTGGGCATGGATGGCATCGTTCTCAGCCGCTTCGCCGAAAGCGTCCGGCTGGGGATCGCGGCGTGCGACCACCGCGCGGCGATCGGCGCGCGAACGGTCACCGCCAGCGTCGGGGTCGCCGAAGTCCGCCCCGCGAGCGATTTCCAGCAACTCTACCGGCTCGCCGACGAAGCGCTTTATGATGCGAAGCGCGGCGGACGCGACCGGGTGGTCGTCCAGCGCCGCAGCGACGGCGCCGGTCCCTCCGACGATCGATCGAGCCGCGAAGCGATGCTGTCGCGCTGACCGCAGGCTGTCGCTTTTCCGGTCAGATGCCGAGCGACGCCGACTTGTTCTCGACCACCTCGAGCGGCGGCTTGGCTGCAGCCGCCCCGTGGCGGCGGTGGCTGAGCTTGCCGTCGACCTTGCCGCCATTCTCGATCGTGATCGTTTCGTAGACGACGTCCCCGGTGATCCGCGCGGTCGCGTGGACGATCAGCGTCTTGGCCTCGATCGAGCCATCGACCAGCCCCGCGATCTTCGCGGTTTCGGCGACGACCGCGCCCTTGATCTCGCTCGCCTCGCCCTGGACGAGGTTGGCGCATTTGAGGTCGCCGTCGATCTTGCCGTCGACGTGCAGGTCGACGCTGGCCGCGACATTGCCGGTGACGACGACGTCCGATCCGAGGATCGAGAAGGTCGTATGACGGGCGCCGGTCGCCATCTTAGCGGGCACCGCGGGCGACGGAACCGACGCGCTGTCGGGCGTCGGCTTTGACTTCGAGAACATCGGCTTTGGCCTCCAGGAAGCGGCGCGGGTTGACCGCCACGCCGTTCAAACGAACTTCAAAATGCAGGTGGCTGCCGGTCGAACGGCCGGTCGAACCCATCCTGGCGATCTGTTCCCCCGCCGTGACCTGTTGGCCCACCGTCGCGGTGAAGCCCGACAAGTGGGCATAGCGGGTTAAGATACCCTGACCATGGTCGACCTCGACGACATTGCCATAACCCGACTTCTGACCGACGAAGCTGACGCGGCCGGGGGCCGCGGCGAGGATCGGGGTGCCGATGGGGCCGCGGAAATCGAGGCCCGCGTGCATCGCGCCGCCGCCGGTGAAGGGGTCGCTGCGATAGCCGAAGCCCGACGACATCATCAGCACATTGGCGGGGTTGCCCGACGGCACCGCGACGAGGGTGCGTTCGAGCACTTCCATGCGGAACAGCGCGCCTTCCAAGGCGGCGAACGACGCGCCGAGCGCCTTGGCTTTGCCCATCTTGCCGCGATAGGGGATGAACGGACCACCACGGCCGGCCGCGGCGTTGCGGACGAGGCCCCTGGGGTCGAGCCCGAGCGCGGCGACGGCGGTTTCGGCCTTGGCGGCGCGGTCGTTGACCGCGGCGAGCAGGCGGCTGGCAAAGGCCTCCTGCCGCGCTTCGAGCCGAGCCAGCGCCTGCGCCTCGGGGGGCAGGTTCGGGTCGATCGCGCTGGTCTTGAGCGGCGCGGCGGCGGCGGGCGCGGCTTCGGCACCGGCTTCGTCGGTGACCGCGGCGGGTTCGGCGCCGAAGCTTTCCTTCGACCATTCCTCGAGCTGCACCTGGCGCTCTTCGAGGTCGGCGGCGGTTTCGGCGACGCGGTCGCGGTAGCGGGCGATGCGTTGCTCGGCGGCGCTGGCGGCGGCCTGTTGCTGGGCGATCGCGGCACGCTCGTCGGCGCCGAGCAGCTGGTTGACGAGGATGGCGAGCGTGACGCCGGCCCAGGCGAGCAGCACGGCGGCGGCAATCAGCGCGACTCGCTTTTGCCAGGTGGCGCTGATCCGAAGAAAACGCACATGGCCGTGCGTTCGAACGAAGATTTCATGGTCCTGAAACAGCGCGTTGAAGCGCTGGCGCCAATGGCGCAGGCCCGTCGATTTCGATGACAAGTGGCGACCCCATCTTGTTATTATGTGGAGCCCTCCGCCCCGAATGACGGGCGCCTTAACAGCAGTTGTCGCGACTCGCGAATCCGGCGGGGACGACTCGCGCCGAGTCGAAAGCGGGATGCGGTGAACGGTGTCAAATGGCGGCAACGCTGCCATTCTGGCAGGAAATAGCGCCGAATCGTCGGCCATCATTGACGGCTTGCTTACCATTTTCGGCTAGGCCCGAGCGCGTGACCCATTTGCCCGAAATGACCCTGCCCGCGGGCGCCGACACGGCGCCGGAAACCGCCGCTAAGCGTACCGCAAGGCCGCGTTCGGCGGTCAGCGCGGGGGTCGGAATCGTCGGCCTGATCGGCCTGATGTCCTATCTGCTGATCGCGCGCTACACGCCCGAGATCGCCGCCTTCCTTGGCATCGACTGGGGCAATCGCGGGCCGATGAGCGGGCCGAACTCGGCGATCGCCAGCGTCCTCGCCTGCGCCATCCCGATGGTGCTGTGGTCGGTGTTCGTCGACAAGGTCCACCGCAATCCGTCGACCGGGATCGACTGGGCGCAGCGGCGCCCCTGGCGCGAGACGGTCGACATCAGCCTGACCAAGCTCGCCGGGCTGTGGGCGACCTGGGGCCTGATCGCGCTGACCTATGCGACGATGCGCTATTATTGGGAAGGTCAGTATGAATTCTCGATGGAGCTGCTCGAGCGGGTCGCGCCCTGGCTGCTGCTGATTTCGGTACCGTACATGCTGTGGCTCGACCGCCGGCTGGTCGAGCCGCGCGACGGCTGTTACCAGTTCGGCCGCTGGTTGGTTGCGCCGGGGCAACCGGTCGATGGCCGCGCGATCGGCCATCATTTCCGCGCATGGGGGGTGAAGGGGTTTTTCACCGCCTTCATGCTGTCGATCGTGCCGGGCAATTTTTCGAGCCTCGTCACCGTCGACATGGGCGAGGTTCTGCGCAACCCGTATATTACCGGGCTGTGGGCGATCAACCTGCTCTATCTGGTCGACGTCCATATCGCGACGGTCGGCTATATCCTGACCGCGCGGCCGCTCGATTCGCATATCCGCACCGCGAACCCCTATGGCATGGCGTGGGTCGCGGCGCTGATCTGCTACCCGCCCTTCATCCTGATGAACGGCGGCCCGCTCGATTATCAGGTGAACGGATCCGACTGGGGCTATTGGCTCGAGGGTCACGACAATGTGATGATCGTCTGGGGGATCGTGCTCGTCGGGCTGACCGCGATCTACAGCTGGGCGACGATGGCGTTCGGCATCCGCTTTTCGAACCTGACGCATCGCGGCGTGATGACCCACGGGCCGTATAAATATACGCGCCACCCGGCCTATCTGTCGAAGAACCTCAGCTGGTGGGTCGGTGCGCTGCCCTTCCTCGTCACCGATGGCGGCTGGACCGAGGGGCTGCGCAACACGGTCCTGCTGGGTCTCGTGAGCAGCGTCTATTACTGGCGCGCCAAGACCGAGGAAAAGCATTTGCTCGCCGACCCGGCGTATCAGGCGTATTGGACCTGGGCGCAGGAGAATGCGGTCGTGCCGCGGCTGTTCGCGCGGCTGTCGGGGCGCAAGCGTCCGTTGATCCGGCTGGAGCCCGATGAGCGTATCGGGCCGGTGGCATAAGCCTGGCATCGGATTCCCGTTCCGGATCGTCGATTCGGGAACAGTGAGCCATATGGGTACAAATTAGGAAAGCGGTTTTTCGGGCGGGTCGATGGTTTCGCCGGCGGGGGCGCCGGGTTTCGGGTTTCTTCAAATCCTCCCTGTCGCGGAGCGATGGGGAGGTGGCAGCCCGCAGGGCTGACGGAGGGGCTATGGCGCGACGGTGCGGCCCCTCCACCACCGCCTGCGGCGGCGGTCCCCCTCCCCATCGCTTCGCGACAGGGAGGATTGGCAAGGCGCGCTTCCCACCCCGAACCGGTCTCCTCCCCGCGGCGTCGCCGCAGGGAGGATCGAACCGGTCCTAGAACTTCACGCCCGCCTCGACGCCCCAGATGCGGGGTTCGTTGACGTAGCTGGTGAGGTTGTTGAAATCGATGCCGCCGGTCGCCGACTTGTCGCCGGTGATGTTGCGCACGAAGCCCGCGACGTCGAAGCGGTCTGTGCGATAGCCGACGCGCAGGCCCCCTTCGAGCATCTTGTCGTCCGAGAATTCGACCGACTGATAGAGGAAGAACTGCACCTTCGAGCGGTAATACCAGTCGGTGAAGGCATAGATGGCGCCGTCGCCGACCGGGATTTCATACCCAGCGGTCCAGTTCGCGGTCCACTTCGGCGACTGCGGCAGCTGGTTGCCGTCGATCGAGAAGATGCCCGGGCTGCCCGGACGGACCGGGTCGAGGACGGTGCACGGGGTCGCCGAACCGCAGCCGGCGACGAAGGCGTTGGCGTCGTCGATCTCGGCGACGTTCCAGGCGCCGCCGACCGAGAAGGTCAGGCCCTTCGCCGGCGCCGCCTGCAGCTCGGCCTCGATGCCGTGACCCTTGGCATCGACGTTGAGCAGGCTCGCGACATTGGCGGTGCCGCCGACGGCGGTGAGCTGGAGGTCCTTGGTATCGAAATAATAGCCGGTCAGGTTGAAGCGGACGCGGTTGTCGAGGAACGAGGTCTTGATGCCCGCTTCATAGGACATCGTCTCTTCCTGGTCGGCGGTCGAGATGGTGCGCGAGAAGGTCAGGCGGCCCTGCACCGACGGGGCGCGATAGCCGCGCGCGACGCGGGCATAGACGGTGATATCGTCCGACGCCTCATAGGTCGCGCTGGCGTCCCAGGTCAGCAGCTTGCCCTTGACGCTCGCCGCCTGCGGCGGAACCGGGGTGTTGGGATTGACGACGAAGATCGGGCGCGTCTCGACCGGACGCGACGCGACGAAATCGCGCGTGTCATGGTTGTAGCGCGCGCCGGCCTGAAGCTTCAGGCCGTTGTCGAAGGCGTAGTTGACCGAGCCGAAGATGCCGTAGGCCTCGCTGTCCTGACGCTGCACCGCGATCGCCGAGGGCATCGCATCGGTCGGGCCGCCGAATTCGAAGCTGGAGATGTCGAGCTTTTCGTCGAAGTAGAAGGCACCGAACTGATAGCCGAGGCCGGTCGAATTGTTCGACGCGACGCGGACTTCCTGGGTGAACTGGTCGAGGCTGGGGACATTGTCCTGGCTCTGCGCCTGGAAGGGGATCAGGCCCGGACCCGACACCGGCAGGAACACCGCGCCGAAGCCGCCGTCGATGTCGCCGCGGCTGCGGAAATTGGCGTTCCAATAGGAGGTGATCGAATAGAGCGTCACCGGCCCGAAATCATATTCGAGGTTGAGCCCGGCATTATAGGTGTTGAGCTTCTGGAAGTTCAGCCCGTCCTGATAGACCTTGTCGCGCTCGAATTCGGTGCCCGCGCCGCCGAGGCCGACGAGCTTGTTGCTGCCGGGAAGCTGGGTGTTGGCGCGGAAGATGATCGCCGAACCGTCATAGATGCGGACCTGGCCGATCGCGCGCGCGGTGAACGGGCCGCTTTCATATTGCAGCTGGAGGCGCGCGGCGATGTCGTCGTAGCCGCCGAGGTCCTTCTTCGCGGTGGTGGCGACATTGTCGACCCAGTCGTCGCGGTGCTGGAACAAAGTCGACAGGCGGACCGAGAAGCCATTGTCGTCGGCGGCGCCCGCCGCGACCTCGACCTGGCTGGTGCCATAGCGGCCATAGCTGACGCGCGCATAGCCGCCGGTCTTGCCCGGCTTGACGGTGTCGAACTTGACGATGCCCGCCGGGGTGTTGCGGCCGAACAAGGTGCCCTGCGGCCCGCGTAGCACTTCGACGCGGTCGAGGTCGAAGATCGGGAAGCCCTTGAGGATCGGGTTTTCGAGGACGACGTCGTCGTAGACGACGCTGACCGGCTGCGAGGCGTTGAGATCGAAGTCGGTGTTGCCGAGGCCGCGGATGTAGAAGCGCGGGAAGGTGCGGCCGAACGAGCTTTCGATGTTGAGGCTGGGGACGCGGCCGGCGAGCGCGCGGACGTCCGAACCGGTCGAGGTGATCGCGCCGAGCGTGTCGCCCGACAGCACCGAGACGGCAACCGGCACGTCCTGCAGGCTTTCCTCGCGGCGCTGCGCGGTGACGACGATGTCGGTGAGGCCGCCTTCGTCGGCGACGGGGGCCGTGTCCTGCGCGGCGGCGGGGGCGGCGAAGCCGGCGGCGGCAACGAGTACGAGAGCTATAGCGGTGGCGGAAGGAAAGTGGCGCATGGCAAGCTTCCTGAAACAGAGTGACGATGGGAGAGGCGGAAAACCATCGCTCTTTGGCTTTCGATGCGCCCGCGATCAATCGCCGAAGCGCGTGCCGCTGACGTTCGTGTCAGCAGTGTTGCGCAATTGCTGCAGTTTGTGACAGTCGGGACGGGGGTGGGCGGGTTCCGATCCTCCCTGTGCCGCAGGCATGGGGAGGTGGCAGCCCTCCGGGCAGACGGAGGGGCCGACGCCGTCAGGCGTCGTGCGAGCTTTCGGCCCCTCCACCACCCTTCGGGCGGTCCCCCTCCCCATCGCTTCGCGACAGGGAGGATCGGTCAGCCGCTGGCGTGGCGGGGTTTTGCATCGCTGGCGGGGTCGTTCGCCGGATTTGGCAGACCGAACCAGGCGCGCCGCGCGGCTTCGGCGGCGCGGCGTAGCGGGGCGATGGTGGCGTTGTGGGCGGCCTCCGCGGCCGCTTCCTCGTCGGGTTCGAGGGTGCGTTCATACTCCTCGTCGCCGAACACCCCTTCCTCGATGCCGAGGAAGTCTTCGGGCGGCGGGAAATTGGTGCGCCATTCACCGTCGTCGTGCCAGACCGAGAGCGTGGCGGCCTCTTCCTCGGGGGTCAGGTCGGGTTCGGGCTCGAGGTCGGAATCGGCGGAAAACTGCGCAACTTCATTCGCGATCGCCGTGTCTTTCCACAGCATCGCGAGCGGGTTGGTACGGTTGTCGCGGCCCGCGAGCCAGCAGGCGAGCGCGGCGCCGCGGCGGCTTTCGTCGCCATCGGGCAGCGCGAGGTCGAAGAGCGCGAGGAAGCCCGCCCAGTCGCCCGCGATGATCTGCGCCAGCATCGCCTCGCCGGCCCGGGCGCGGGTTTCGACCGCGCGGTCGAGTCGCGCGAGCATCGCGAGGCCGAGGCTGGGGACGTGGCGGCGGCGCTTGGTCAGGCTCTTGAGCTTTTCCTCCTCGGTGAAGCGCTCGGTGACTTCCTCTATGCCGTAGATGGCGCGGTCGAGCAGCTCGTCGGCGAGGCGGTCGCGCGCGATGAGCAGCGCCGCGCTCCAGCCGAGCCGGAACGCCGCGCCCTCGGGGCGCTGCTTGAGCTGGTAGGCGGCGCCGGGCGACATCGCGACGCGGCCCGCGGCGATGCGCACCGACCCGGTGGCCGCGAGATGATCGAGGAAGGCGCGCTGGAGCGCCGGGGTCCAGTGGTAGCTGGCGGGGGCGGGGATGTCGTTTTCGCTGTCGTCGGTCATGTGATTCGTCCTTTTGGCCAGTGAAACTGACTGAACGAACCATATTGGTACAATTTAGGAAAGCGTTTTTTGCAAGGGGGCGATCCTATTTTGTCGGCGAGGCAGAATGGGTGGGAAGCAGGTTGGCGTCCGATTGCGGGCGGTGACGGACGAAAGCACACCAAAAGCCCNCGAAGTCGAGACACCCCGAAGGCATGCGCTGCCGATGGGTGTCTCGACTTCGCTCGACACGAACGGAAATAGAGGAGGGGCTTGAATCCCCCGAAGCCGGCGAGCGCTTGCCGCTCCCGGCGACGCGGCGGATCAGTCGGGCGTGCCGGCCGCCGCGGCTTCGGCGGCGCGTTTGGCCTGGAGCTTGGCGTGGGCGTCGTCGATGATGCGCCAGGCCCTGGCGCAGCGCTTGCGATCAAAGGCGGTGTCGCTGGCGCAGACGCGGTTCAGCTGTTTGAGCACCTGATCGGGATCGTAGTTGCGGCTGGCGGGAAAGGCGCTGACGTGTGCGGCCATGGCGTTGGAGCCGATGGCGGCGGCCGAGTTGATGTCGGTCGCCGACGCGGCGGTGGTGCCGGTGGCGAGGATCGCCGCCGCGAGGATAAGCTTACCATGAACCATCGTCACTCTCCTTCGATCGAGATCGGAGGGCGATGCTATCATGAAAGGTGGCGGACGCCAAATGGCTGTCCGCGCGGCATTAAAAGCTGAGTTCGTCGTAGATCTTCGACAGGTCGTGGCCCCAGGAGCCTTCGTAGCGGTCGAGCAGATCGTGCGCGGGCGACTTGCCGCTCTTGGCGATGCGGCGCAGCGGTTCGAGGAAGCCGACCTCGTTGTCGCCCATCGAATTGACCTCACCGCGTGCGGCGAGGCCGGCGGCGGCGATGTCGAGGACGCGGTGCGCCAATTCGCCGACGGTGCCGCCGCCGGGCGCGGGGGCGTCGAGGCCTTCGCTGGGGACGGCGTCGCGCAGCGCCTGTTGCTCCGCGATGCTCCAGTTTTTGACGAGATCCCACGCGGCGTCGAGTGCGCCCTGGTCGTAGAGCAGCCCGACCCACAGCGCGGGAAGCGCGCAGATGCGGTTCCACGGGCCGCCGTCGGCGCCGCGCATTTCGAGGAAGCTTTTCAGCCGCACCTCGGGGAAGGCGGTCGAGAGATGGTCGTTCCAGTCGGAAAGGCGCGGCAGTTCGCCGGGGAGGACCGCGAGCTCGCCCTTCATGAAGTCGCGGAAGCTGAGTCCCGCGGCGTCGATATATTTGCCGTCGCGGAAGACGAAATACATCGGCACGTCGAGCATATAGTCGACATAGCGCTCATAGCCGAAGCCGTCCTCGAACACGAAGGGCAGCATGCCGGTGCGCGCGGGGTCGGTGTCGGTCCAGATATGGCTGCGGTACGACATAAAGCCGTTGGGCTTGCCTTCGGTGAAGGGCGAAGCGGCGAAGAGCGCGGTCGCGAGCGGTTGCAGCGCGAGGCTCACCCGGAATTTCTGCACCATGTCGGCCTCGCTCGCATAATCGAGGTTGGTCTGGATGGTGCAGGTGCGCAGCATCATGTCGAGCCCCATGGTGCCGACGCGCGGCATATGGTCGAGCATGATCTTGTAGCGGCCCTTGGGCATGATCGGCAGTTCGGCGCGGGTCTTGTCGGGCCACATGCCCAGCCCAAGGAAGCCGAGGCCGAGTTCGGCGCCGACCTCTTTCACCTGCTTCAGGTGGCGGCCGGTTTCGGCGCAGGTCTGGTGGAGGTTTTCGAGCGGCGCGCCCGACAGTTCGAGCTGGCCCGCGGGTTCGAGGCTGACCGCGCCGTCGCTGCCCGACAGGGCGATGACGTTTCCGCCCTCATAGACCGGTTCCCAGCCATAACGGGTGAGCGCCATCAGCAAGTCACGGATGCCGCCGGGCTCGTCATAGGAGGGGGCGCGGTGATCGGAGGTGCGATAGACGAATTTTTCGTGCTCGGTGCCGATGCGCCAGCGATCCCTGGGCTTCTCGCCCTTGATCATGGGGGCCGCGAGCTGGTCGCGGTTTTCGACGATGGGATCGTTGCTGTCCGAGGCGGTGCGCGTGCTCATGTCGCGCCATCTAGACTATTCGGTATAGAATGCAATCGGGGCTGAATGCCCCTGCGCGACCCCCTATTTCACCATCGCGCGGAGGTTGATCGTGAAGCTCGATCCGGGCGCCATGCCGCCCTTGGGATTGATGCGGATGTGCGTGACATTGGTGTCGACGCCATTGGCATCGGCGACCGGCGTGTAGGTGAAGCTGACGCCATTGTTGTTCGAGAAGCTGACGTCGTCGGACGTGCTGGCGAGGCTGGTGAAGCTGTAGGTCAGGCCGCTCGATCCCGCAGCGAAGGCGATCGGGCCGGGGCCGGGGGCATAGATGCCGACGAACAAGGCGAGGTTGGCGGGCAGCGCGTCGGTGACGATGACGCTGTTGCTGCTCGCCTGCGTCCCCGCGGGCGCGGTGACGGTGAGGCTGTAGGTCGCGAAGCCGCCGGGGATGAGCTTGGCATTGGTCGTGCCGTTCTGCGGATCGCTGTAGGCGACGGACGTCTTGGCGAGCGTCAGCGGCAGGACATAGGCGTTGGTGTAGGTGCAGGTGGTCGCGGTCGTGCTGCCCTGGATCGTCAGCGTGCGACCGGCGGCGCCGCTGGCGAGCGGGCTGCCGCCGGTGCATTCGACGCTGGCGTTGTAGAGCGCGGCGACCGCGCCGCCGCCGTAGCTTTCGGCGGGCAGGGTGACGACATCGCCGGCGCGGACGTTGACATAGCTGCCATTGGTCGCGGTCGGCGCGGTCGACGCGAAGCTGGCATTGGCGGTGCCGCCGCTGGTCGTGGCGCTCGCGGTATGTCCGGTCGTCGCGCCGCTCCACGCCTTGGCG
>NZ_LMGF01000003.1:532556-536187 GCF_001427085.1 Sphingopyxis sp. Root1497 | reverse complement strand
TGACGGTGAGAATGCCGCCGGCGAGCGCGGTGGCATTGCCGGTGCAGGCGAGCGCCTGCGCATAATTGGCACCGTCGCCCGAGGTCCAGGTCTCGGCCAGCGTCGCGCTTTCGGCGGCATAGACGGTGACCGCCGCGTTGGTGTCGGTCTCGTTCGCGCTGTTGGCGACCGAAGCGATGCTGGCATTGTTGGTGAGACCGCTGGTCGCGACGGTGACCGCGTTGGTGGTCAGCGCGTTGACCCAGGTCTTGCGCACCACCAGCGTGGCCGATTTGCGCGCGTTGGTCCAGGTGCAGGTGAGCGAGGTGCCGCTGGGCATCGTCACGGTGCGGCTGAGCCCGGTGCCTGCGGTCGCGACGACGGCGTTGTCGCTGTTGCGGCGGCATTCGAGGCTGCTGGCGTAATTCGCCGCCGCGCCGGTGGTGAAAGCTTCGGTGAGGGTCAGCGTCGACCCCGCGACCGCGACGGCGGTGGCGTTGGTGGTCGTCCCGCCGACCGTCGAGCTGCCCGCGGTGGGGACGAGGCCGCCGGTGATCGCGAGGCTGACCGCGTCGGCCGCGATGCCGTTGGTCCACGCCTTGGTCAGCACCACGGGCGAATCATTGTCGGTGATCGTATAAGTGGCGGCGGTGATCGGGGTGCCGCCGCAGCTCGCGGTGCTCGACACGGTGTAGCCGGTGCCGGCGGCGAGCGCGATCTGGATCGTCTCGCTGCCCTCGGTCGCGGTGTCGTCGATGATGCTGATGCCGAGGGGCACGGTCGTGTTCTGATAGGTGCCCGCAGGAATGGTGACGGTGAAACTCGCCGCGCCGCCGGGCGTCGTATAGTCGGTGCCGCGCGTCGCGGTGCCGCCGGTGATGCTGACGTTGACGGTGCGCGCGCTGAACAAGGTGCCGCTGACCCGCAGCGCCGGGATGTTCGCCGAGGGGATCGATTCGACCCCCGAGCCGGTCGCCGCCGACAGTTCGACGAACGGGTTGAGGCTGATCCGGATATCGTCGAGGAAATTGCCGTAGCTGCCCGCGTCGGTGGTGATGAACTGGACGCGCTGAACCCCCGAGGCGCCGCTGTAGGTCGCGGTGCCGGTGTTGACGTTCCACACATTGTTGACGGTCGACGCCTGCGTCGCGAGCAGCTGGATCAGCGTGCCGCCGCTGTTCGCGATCTGGAACCGTGCGGTCTGGGTCGTCGGGCCGCCCGAGCGCGCGCGGTGCGCGAAGGTCCAGCCGATCGTCTCGCCATTGACCATGCAGATATTCTGATAGAGCGCGCCGGGGACATTGGCGTTCATTTCGGCGAAGACCGACCCGTCATAGGCGGGCACGCCCTGGAAACCCGAGTCCCACAGCTCGATCTCGCCCGATGCCGAATCCCAACCGGTGACCGACCCGTTGGCGTAGATTTCGTAGTTGGCCGCGCCGGGGCCTTGGGGGTCGTTCGCTTCGAACGAGGGATTGACGATGACGCGCTGCGCGTGCGCGGTGCCGGTCAGCGCCAGCGTCGCGGCGAGCAGGGCGGGAAGGAAACGCATCGGCCGCATCGTCAATTCACCGTCGTCGTGAAGGCGATCGCCATCGCCGCCGCCGGGGCGAGCGTCGCGGTCGTGGCGGTCACGCTGGTGCCGGCGAAGGCCGCGCCATGGGGATCGCTTTCGTCGGCGCCCGTCGCATTGTCGTCCTCGACCGTCGTCGCCCCGGCGCAGCTGGTGCCGCTGCGCAGCGAGGCGGGGGTGTAAGTCAGCGTCGCGGGGATCGCGTCGGCGATGGCGATGCCGGTCGCGGTGGCGCCCCCGGTGTTGGTGACGAGCAGGCAATAGCGCATGACCGCGCCGGGGATCGCCTTGGGATTGGTGGTACCGTTCTGCGGATCGCTGACGACGCTGCTCGTCTTGGCGAAGGCGAGGCTGGTGGTCGGGCGGCAGAAGCTGATGTCATGGATCGCCATCCCCTGCTGGCCGGGATCGGTCGGCGCGAGGCTGTGGCTGCCATAGACGATGGTGATCGTGTCGACCGGCGCGGCAAAGGTCACCACGACGGTGCCGTTGGCGCTGGCGTCGGCCGAGGCGGCATCGCCATAGGCGCTGTTGCCGACGACATAGTTGCTGACGCCGTTGGTCAGCGTCGGCAGGACGGTCACACCGTTGTTGCTGCCGGTCACCGTCACGCGGTCGGCGAACTGGCCGGCGGCATAGTCGATGTCGAACAGGCGGAACTGCGCGCCGGGAACCGCGGTGGGCAGCGCGATGGTCGATGTCGCGATGCCCGACTGGCTGGACATGTCGACGATCTCGAAGATCGAATATTGGGCGGGCGACAGCCCGCCGGTGACGACATTCTGCCGCGTCGGCGACTGGCCGCCATAGGTCGCGTTGTTGAGGAACGATCCGCCGCTGATCGCGATGTTGAAATTCATCGTGCCGATATTGGCGAGCGCATAGCTGCCGCTGGTCTGGCCGGTCGACCAGGCGATGCTGTCCCAGTCGTGGACCGTGATGCCCGCCGGGCAGACCAGCGCCGGCGCGATGCCGGCGACACGCGAACCCGATACGGTGAAGCTGACGGCGGCATAATCGTCTTCGCCGGTGACGCCGTTGTTCGGGGTCGAATCGCTGTCGGCGACCGAGGAGGCGCTGATTTCGGCGCTGTTGACGATCGTGGCGCCCGATGTCGCGGCGACAGTGCCGCTGATCGTCAGGGTGCGGGTGGTCCCGGCGGGAATGCTGCCGACGGTCCACACGCCGGTGCCGCTGTTGTAGCTGCCAAAGCCCGAGGCGCTCGTGAAGGCGAAGCCGACCGGCAAATCATCCTGTACCGTCACCCCGGTCGCGGTCTGCGGCGAGCCGCTCGCGTTGGTGACGCTGAGCGTATAGCTGATGCTCGCACCGCCGGCGGGGGCGGCGTTGCTGACGGTCTTGGTCAGCGACAGGTCGGCGTAGTTGGCGGGCAGGCTGGTGATATAGAGGTCGGCGCGGGTGAAGCTGCCATTGTCGGCCGAGGGATATTGGTCGCAGATCTCGAGCCGCCAGCTGCCCTGCGCATTCTGGCCGTTGAACGCCGACAGCGCGGCATTGGGGGCGAACTGGTTCTGGTACGGCGGCGCGCTGGTCGCATGATTGGCGGTGTTGCCGTCGGTGTTGACCGTCGTCGCGGCGCTGTCGTCGAGCCGGACGTTGAAATTGTCGCCCGAGATATTGGCGGTGTCGCCGTCGACGAGCTGGACGCGGGTGCCTGCGGGCGACTGGAGCGTGATCCGGATGTCGCCGCGCCAGCTGTGGGTCGCAAGAATGCCGATATCGACATCGCCGACGATATAGCTGGTCGCAACGGTGAAGTTGCGCACCAGCGGGCTGGTGCAGGTGGTGGCATTGTTGATGTTGCCGGTGGTGGTGTTGCTGTAGGTCGTCGTCGTCTGCGCGCGCGCCGGAGTCGCGACGAGCGCGAGCGCCAGCCAGACGAGCGCCATCAACGCCCGCATATGCTGCACGTGCCGGGCCCCACCCTGGCAAAATCGGCTCTGGTCCCGCCGTTGCATCGGCCCGCTATGGCGCGCTTGTGGCTAACAGCGGGTTAAGGATCGTGAATTTCGACCGTATTTGTGTCGGATGGGGACAGGATCGGGGGGTGGTTCGGTG
>NZ_LMGF01000003.1:452589-532545 GCF_001427085.1 Sphingopyxis sp. Root1497 | reverse complement strand
GTTGGCGCGACGTCGCTGGCCCCTCCACCACTCGCTTCGCGAGCGGTCCCCCTCCCCATCGCTTCGCGACAGGGAGGATTAATCGCGACCCCAGTCGCCATGCTGCGCCATCCACAGCGCCGTCGCGGCGATCGCGGCGGTTTCGGCGCGCAGGATGCGCGGGCCGAGCGCCATGCGTTTCACTGCCGGTGCGGCGAGCAGCAGGTCGCGCTCGCGCGCCGTGAAGCCGCCTTCGGGGCCGGTCAGGATCGCGGCGGGCGCGGGCGCGGCGAGTGTGGCCATCGGCAGGCCGCCCTCCTCGTCGGCGAACAGCAGCGCGCGGTCCGCCGGCCAGTCGGCGATCAGGCGCGGCAGCTTGACCGCGTCGGCGAGCGTCGGCAGCGCGGTGCGCCCGCATTGCTCGCACGCCTCGACGATCTGCGCCTCGACCCGGTCGCGGTTGATGCGGTCGACGATCGTGCGTTCGGTGATCACCGGCTGCAACCGCGCGACGCCGAGTTCGGTCGCCTTTTCGATGATCCAGTCGAGCCGCGCCTTCTTGACCGGCGCGAAGCAGAGCCAGAGGTCGGGCACCGCCTCGAGCGGCCGCATCCGGCGCTCGATGACGACGGTGAGTGACCGTTTGGCGGTGTCGGCGACGACGCCGAGCCATTCGCCGCTGCGATTGTCGCAGAGCAGCAGCGGGTCGCCGGCCTTCGCGCGCATCACGTTGAGCAGATAATGCGCCGCAGGGCCGTCGATGACCGGATTCGCCCCGGCGCTGAGCGGGGTGTCGACGAACAGGCGCGGGGTGCTGGCGGGCGGCCAGGCGGGGACAGCAGGCATGACCCACGCGATAGCAGACGACGGAAATTTGCACATCCCGCGGCGTCGGTCGCCGGATCTGTCTCGATTCGGGTCAGAATCGGGGAGCGGCCGCGGCGGGCGCAAGCCGCGATTAGCGTTTTGGTAAGCAGTCCCGTCCTAGGTGCAAGGGTACCAGCCACGCATCTGTTGGGGCGGCGTGCCTGGCGAAGAGGGGTTGTGACCATGCGAGGGACCTTGATCCGCGATATCTGGCGCGGCGTCCGGAAATTGCTGCGCGACCAGCGCGGCAACACCATGTTCCTGACCGCCGCCGCCGTCGTGCCGATCATCGGCATCGTCGGTTCGGGCGTCGATATCGGGCGCGCCTATATGGCCGAACTGCGCCTGCAGCAGGCCTGCGACGCGGGCGTGCTCGCGGGCCGCCGCGCGATGGCGGGGACGACCTATACCACCGAGGCGCAGGCCGAGGCGAACAAGATGTTCACCTTCAACTACCCCAGCACCAAATATGGCAGCACCGGCGTCACCTTTAACTCGGTGGCGCAGGGCACCTCGACCGTCAACGGCACCGCCACGGCAAACCTGCCGACCGCGTTGATGCAGATTTTCGGGTTCGGCGATTTCAACCTGTCGGTGAATTGCAGTGCGAAGCTGGAGATTTCGAACGCCGATATCATGCTCGTGCTCGACGTCACCGGATCGATGTCGACGGTCAATTCGGGCGACTCGGTGAACCGCATCACCGCACTGAAAAATGCCACCATGTCGTTCTTCGACACGCTGACGACCGCCGAGACCGGCGACGGAAGGCTTCGGTTCGGCGTCGTGCCGTACAGCTCGACCGCGAATGTCGGCTCGATTCTGTACGCGAAAAACCCGGCCTGGTTGGCGAACACGACGACATTGCCGTCGCGGGTGGCGCAGGCGCCGACGTGGATCAACGCATCGACGGTGAACAACGGTTCGGCGAGCAAAGGCACGGCCTATATGGTCGTGGATTGGGCGAATACCGGCACGACGATCACCAAAGTCGGAAGCAACAACGCGACCAGCAGCAATTGTGCGAACGCGACGAAGGCGAATTCGGCGGACGAGATCACCGGATCGTCGACGACGACCCAGACGGGCCAGACGACGACCGACGATCACCGAACGACGACGAAGGACGTCAAGCAAGCCTATCGCTATTATCAATATAGATATGCCTGGGCGTCGAGCAAATGCAACGAACAGCGGCGGCAGATGGAATATATTCAGACGCAGGCGCAAACGACCACGGAGGATCGCCAGCAGAATTATACGTATAACGATTATAGTTTCGACGTGACCGCGGCCAAGACCGGGACGGCGCTGTCGACGACCACCGGCGATTTCGGCGCCGCCTATTCGGCGACCTGGGGCGGCTGCGTGATGGAACGCGGCCCCGCTTCGCCCTTCGCGGCCAATGCGACGGCGCCGTCGACCGCGCTCGACATGGATGTCGATACGGCGCCGACCAGTGACGACAACACCAAATGGAAACTGCTGATCCCCGAGATTGCCTTTCCGCGCGCCAGCGGTCCCAGCGGTACGCCGTCATCGACCGGGACGTCTGGTGTGACGGTCGATTACAAGAACGTCACCAAGGACAGCAGTTCGGGCAACTGGCAGCGCTATTCGAAATATTGGGGCAGCGGCTGGGGCGTTTGCCCGGCGGCGGCGATGAAGCTGACCACGCAGACGGCGGCCAATCGCGCCACGTTCAACACCTATATCAACTCGCTGCAGCCGGTCGGCGGTACCTATCACGACTCGGGCATGGTGTGGGGCATTCGCCTCCTGTCGGCCGACGGGATGTTCGCCGACGAAAATGCGACCGCACCCAACAATCGTCCGATCGCGCGCCATATCATCTTCATGACGGATGGCGACATGTCGGCGAACATGGGGAACCTGGGCTTCCAGGGCTATGAGTGGACGATGAAGCGCGTCGGCGGCACCGACGACGCGACGCTGACGGCGCGGCACAACAATCGCTTCCTGCAATTGTGCGAAAAGGCCAAGGCGAAGAACATCACCGTCTGGGTGGTCAGCTTTGGCCTGGCGCTCAACACGCAAATGACGACCTGCGCGACGGCGGACAAAGCCTATTCGGCGGCGAACGCGACGCAGCTCAACCAGAATTTCCAGTCGATCGCACGGCAGATTTCCAAGTTGAGGTTGTCGCAATGATCCGTCTTCCGACCCATCTCCGTAGCCTGCGGCGCGATAATCGCGGCACCGCGATCACCGAATTCGCGCTGACGGCACCGCTGTTCCTGCTCATCCTCATGGGGATTTTCGATTTTTCGTGGCAGATGTACGCGAAGCAGGTGCTGTCGGGTTCGGTGGCGCAGGCGGCGCGCGCCTCGACGCTGGAGGGTAATGCGAGCAGCCAGACCGCGCTCGACGCCGCGGTGCGCAAGCAGGTCAAAAAGGTGTTCAAGAACGCCAATGTGACCTTCACGCGCAAGGCCTATGACAGCTACGACGAGATTGGCGATCCCGAAAACTACACCGACAGCAACAATAATGGCCGTTACGACACCGGCGAGTGTTTCCAGGACGTCAACGGCAACGGCAATTGGGATGCCGACCGCGGCCAGACCGGCAATGGCGGCGCCGAGGATGTCGTCGTCTATTCGGCGAAGATGGAAGTGACCCGGATCCTGCCGGTCTGGACGATGCTCGGCCAGCCGCAGAAAACGACGATCAAGGCGAGCACCGTGCTGCGCAACCAGCCCTATGCCGCCGCAACCTCGACGAACAAGGTCATCTGCACATGATCGCTCCCGCTTTCCGCAAGATGCGCCGCGCGCTGGTCCGGCTCGCGCGCGACAGCCGTGCGACGATCATCGTCGAAATGGCGTTCACCATCCCCTTCCTGATCCTGATCGGCTTTGCCGGGCTTGAGATCGCCAATCTGACGCTCGCCAACACGCGAGTCAGCCAGATCGCGCTGAGCGCCGCCGACAATGCGTCGCGCATCGCCTATGGCAATAATCTGTCGCTGCCGCGCGTGCGCGAACTCGACATCAACTCGGTGTTCACCGGGGTCGAGGAGCAGGCGGGCGGGATGAATTTCCGGGCCAACGGGCGCATCATCCTGTCGAGCCTCGAACGCAACACCGACGGCGGGCAATGGATCCACTGGCAGCGCTGCTATGGCAACCTCAACGCGCCGTCGAGCTTTGGCGTGCAGGGCGCCGGCAAGACCGGTACCGCGCTGGCGGGCATGGGGCCGGCGGGCCGGCAGGTCGCGGCATCCGAAGGCACCGCGGTCATGTTCGTCGAGATCACCTATCGCTATACGCCCATGCTCTATGGCAAGTGGCTCGGCGCCAAGACGATCCGCTCGACCGCGGCGTTCAACATTCGCGAGGCGCGCGACCTGCGCGGGCCAAGCGCGAACAGCGACGGCGTTTACAACGACGCGCCGGTGGCGACCAAATCGGCCTGTACCTGACCGGCGCGCGGCGGCTGTCGCAATAATCATTTGTTGCGGACGCGGCGGCTGCTATCGCGCGGACGCCGATGATCGCCGCCCCGCCTCCCGACAGCCAGCTTCGCGGTTTCGTCGCGTTGCTTCCCGCCGCCGCGCGGCCCTATGCGCTGCTCGCGCGGTTCGACCGGCCGATCGGCTGGTGGCTGCTCTATTGGCCGTGCACCTTCGGGCTGGCACTCGCGGGCGGCGCGGCGAGCCATTGGCCGTTGCTCCTGTGGCTGTTGCTCGGCGCGATCGTCATGCGCGGCGCGGGCTGCGTCTATAACGACATCGTCGACCGCGACCTCGACGCGCAGGTCGCACGCACCGCGTCGCGGCCGGTGGCGAGCGGGGCGGTGTCGGTGCGGGGCGCCTGGTTGTGGACGGTGCTGCTGTCGCTCGTCGGGCTGCTGGTGCTGGTGCAATTGCCGCTGCGCGCGCAGCTGATCGCGCTGCTCAGCCTCGCGCTGGTGGCGGCTTACCCGTTCATGAAGCGCATCACCTGGTGGCCGCAGGCGTGGCTGGGGCTGGTGTTCAGCTGGGGCGCGCTCGTCGGCTGGGCGGCGGTGGGGGGGCAGCCGACCGGCCTGGCGCTGCCCTTGCTCTATGCCGGCTGCATCGCGTGGGTGATCGGCTATGACACCATCTATGCGCTGCAGGATATCGAGGACGATGCGCTGGTCGGGGTGAAGTCGAGCGCGCGCGCGATGGGGCGGCATGTGAAGGCCGGGGTCGCGCTCTGCTATGGTTTCGCGCTCGCCGGCTGGGCGGGGGCGCTGTGGAGCGTGCGGCCCGACCCGCTGGTGTTTGTCGCGCTGGTGCCCGCGGCGCTGCATCTGGTCGGGCAGGTGGTGACGCTCGACCCCGACAATGGCGCCGACGCGCTGGCGAAATTCCGCAGCAACCGCTTCGCCGGGCTGCTGGTGTTCGCGGCGATGCTGGTGGTGGGGAATGCGCCCTGAGCTGATCCTCCCTGTGCAGCAGGTATGGGGAGGCGGTGGCGGCTTCAGCCGCTGACGGAGGGGCTGACGCCGTCAAAGGCTGGCGCGAGACCGCGGCCCCTCCACCACTCGCTTTGCGGGCGGTCCCCCTCCCCATGGCTTCGCCACAGGGAGGATTTCATTCCGCGGCGAGCAGTTCCTCGGCGCCGCCGAGATCGACCGAGACGAGGCGACTGACGCCCTTTTCGACCATCGTCACGCCATAGAGGCGGTGCATGCGCGCCATCGTCACCGCATTGTGCGAGACGATCAGATAGCGGGTGTTGGTCTCGCGCGTCATGCGGTCGAGCAGGTCGCAGAAGCGTTCGATATTGGCGTCGTCGAGCGGCGCGTCGACCTCGTCGAGGACGCAGATCGGCGCCGGGTTGGTGAGGAAGAGGCCGAAGATCAGCGCCACGGCGGTCAGCGCCTGTTCGCCGCCCGACAGCAGGGTTAGTGTGCCGAGGCGCTTGCCGGGGGGCTGCGCCATGATTTCGAGCCCGGCTTCGAGCGGATCGTCCGAATCGACGAGTTCGAGATGCGCCTGGCCGCCGTTGAACAGCGTCGTGAAGAGGCGCTGGAAATGGCCGTTCACCGTCTCGAACGCCGCGAGCAGGCGGACGCGGCCCTCGCGGTTGAGGTTGCCGATCGAGCCGCGCAGGCGGTTGACCGCCTGTTGCAGCTCCTCGATCTCGGCGGCGCTTTTTTCGCGTTCGGTGTCGAGTTCGAGCAGCTCGTCGGCGGCGACGAGGTTGACCGGGCCGAGGCGTTCGCGGTCGGCGATCAGCCGATCGTGCTGCGCCGATTCGGCGCTCGCCTCGCCGACGCCGGCGCTTTCGAAGCCGGCCTTTTGCGGCAGCAGCGGCGGCGGGCATTCGAAGCGTTCGCCCGACAGGCGGCCCATTTCGATGCGGCGCAGTTCGGCATTTTCGGAGCGCGCGACGGCGCCGGCGCGGGTCTCGCGCGCGCTGGCGAGGGTTTCGCGGATCAGGCCGAGCGCGGCCTCGGCCTCGCGCAGCGCGGCCTCGGCGGCGCGCTCCTGCGCCTCGGCGGCGGTCACCTGTTCGCGCAGGCTCGCCTGTGTCGCTTCGACCTCGGCGCGCTGTCCGGCGAGCTTTTCGGGAAGGTCGGTGAGCTTGGCGGCTTCGGCGGCGAGCGCCTCGGCGCGTTTGTCCATCTCGGTGACGCGGCGCGCGGCCTCGCCGGCGCGCGCCTTCCAGCTCTTGATCTCGGCAGCGACGACCGCCTGGCGTTCGCTCAAGGCCGCGAAGGCGCGGTCGTGCGCGGCCTGCGCATCGCGCGCGCTGGCGGCGTCGGTGCGCGCGCGTTCGGCGGCGGCTTCCTGCGCGTCGAGCGCGGCGCGGGCGATGCGGTCGTCGGGCAAGGCGGCGAGCGCCGCTTCGCGGTCGGCGAGCTCTTTCGTGGCCTCGGCGGTCGCGGCGGCGAGCTCGGCGCGGCGGCGGTCGAACAGGCTGGCGGCGTCGCGGTGGCGGTCGAGCGCGGCCTGCGCCTGGTCGGCGGCGCGGAGCGCGGTGCGGCGGCGTTCGTCGGCTTCGGCGAGGGCGCGGCGGGTCGCCGACACGGCGGCGGTCGCCTCGGCGAGCGCCGCGGCGGCGGCGTCGCGACGGTCGCCGAGTTGCATGACGCCGAGTTCGACCTGCGGGCGCTGCGCCGCGAGGTCTTCGAGACGGTTCTGGCGGACGAGGCGCTCGGTCGCGGTGGCGCCGTCGCCGCGCGCGACAAAGCCGTCCCAGCGGCGCATGACGCCGTCACGCGTGACGAGGCGCTGGCCGACGGCGATCGGCTGGCCGGTGTCGCTGTCGGCGACCGCGACCTGGGCGAGGCGGCGGAGCAAGGCGGCGGGGGCCTGGACGACGTCGGCGAGCGGGGTGGTGCCAGCGGGGAGGGCGGGGTCGTTCGCTTGCCTGTCGGCACCGCGCCAGCTGCGCTCGGCCTCGGCGTCGGTGCCGGCGTCGAGATCGTCGCCGAGCGCGGCGGCGAGCGCGGCTTCGTAGCCGGGGGTGACGCGGAGTTGGTCGAGCACCGGATTGGCGTCGGATTTCGCGGCGGCGAGCGCGCGGGCGAGGGTGGTCGCCTCGCCTTCGAGCGCGGCGAAGGCGGCGCGCGCTTCGGCGAGGCCCGATTCGATTTCGCCGAGGCTCGCGGCGGCGGCTTCGCGGTCGGCTTCGGCACCCTGCAGCGCCTGCTCGGCGGTGGCGATCGCGCCTTCGGCCTCGACGGCCGTATCGGCGGCCTCGACCTGACGACGCGCGAGGTCGGCGCTGTCGCCGAGCGCCGCGACCTCGGCCTCGACGCGCGCGCTGTCGGCGGCGATGCGGCGGACGACATTGTCCGCGGCGTCGCGTGCCGAGACCGCGATGCGGCGGTCGGCGGCTTCGCTGGCGGCCTGCGCGCGGGCCTGGGCGAGCGCGACCTCGGCGTCGCGGAGCAGTGCCTGCGCCTGCTGGCTGGCGTCGACGAGCGCGGCCTTGCCGGCTTCGTGGACGCTGAGTTGCTGCGCCAGCGCCTTGGTTTCGGCATCGAGATCGGTGAGCGCGCCATGGGCGTCGCGCGCCAGACTGCTTTCATGGTTGCGGTCGTCGGCGATGCGGCGCTGCTGCGCGGCGAGATCGTCGAGCCGCTGGCGCGCGGCGCGTTCTTCGCCGGCGAGCCGTACCTGCGTCGCGGTCGCGTCGGCCAGCGCGTCGCGCTGCGCCTGCGCGGCGCTGCGCGCCTCGGCGACGCGGGTCGCGACCTCAGTCTGCGCGCGCGCGACGGTGTCGAGCTTTTGTTGCGCGTCGCGCACGGCGGCTTCGGCGGCATCGCAGTCGCGCTTCGCCTGATCGGCGGCGGCGGCGGCGTCGCGCCAGCGCGCGTAGATCAGCCGCCCCTCGGCGACGCGGATCTGCTCGGTGAGCGCCTTGTAGCGCTCGGCGGCGCGCGCCTGACGGCGCAGCGCATTGGCGCGCACCTCCATGTCGGCGACGATTTCGGACAGACGGGTGAGGTTGGTTTCGGTGGCGCGGAGCTTTTGCTCGGCGTCCTTGCGGCGCACGTGCAGCCCGGCGATGCCCGCCGCCTCTTCGAGCATGGCGCGGCGGTCGGTCGGCTTGGCCGAAATGACGTTGGCGATCTTGCCCTGGCTGACCAGCGCCGGGCTGTGCGCGCCGGTGGCGGCATCGGCGAAGATCAGCGCGACGTCCTTGGCGCGCACGTCGCGGCCGTTGGCGCGGTAGGCGCTGCCCGCCCCGCGCTCGATGCGGCGGATGATCTCGAGCTCATGGCCTTCGCTGGCGTCGGACAGGCCGGCGACGATGTCGCCCTCGGTATCGCAGTGGATCGCAACCTCGGCGAAATCGCGCGGCGGGCGCTGCGACGTGCCGGCGAAGATGACATCCTCCATGCCGCCGCCGCGCATCGATTTGGGGCTGGATTCGCCCATCACCCAGCGGATCGCTTCGAGCAGGTTCGACTTGCCGCAGCCATTGGGGCCGACGACCCCGGTCAGCCCGGGTTCGATGCGCAATTCGGTGGGTTCGACGAAGCTTTTGAAACCGGTCAGGCGCAGGCGTCTTATCTGCACGGATGGATTCCGTGCAGTCGGCCGAATCGCAGATGATGCAACCTTGGTGTCACATATCCCCCTTGGTGTCCGTCATGCCGCGCGGGCGGGGGAGTCGCAAGGGGGTTGGGGCGGGACTCCTCCCTGTCGCGCAGCGATGGGGAGGTGGCAGCGCAAAGTGCTGACGGAGGGGCAGCAACACCAACGTCGCCTGGCCCCTCCACCACTCGCTTCGCGGCGGTCCCCCTCCCCATGGCTTGGCCACAGGGAGGATATTGATGTCAGCGCGCGCCGAGCGTCTTCAGGCGGTCGCGCAGCACCGGCCAGGTGCCGATGCCTTCGGCAACCGCGCCGTTGATGAGGAAGGTCGGCGTGCCCGCGATATTATATTTCTCGTTGGCGGCGTTGACGCCCTTTTCGAGCGCTTCGATGTTGGCGATGTTGCCGAGGCAGCTGTTGATCTGGTCGGCGGTCATGCCGCGCGCCTGGAAGAACTGGTCGAGCTTGATCGCCTTGGCGAGCGCGGGGAAGCGCTGGTTCGGCGCCAGCTGCATCGCCGCCTGGAAGCCGGCTTCATTGGCCTGCGCATTGGCGAAGATTTCGGCCTGCGCGGCGAAGGTGTTTTCCATCAGCGGGAAATAGCGTTCGGCCGGGGCGCAGTGGATCACGGCGGCGGCGGTCGCGTCGATGCCGTCGCGGACATAGTTGCGCATTTCGAAGCTGACGCGGCCGGTGTCGACGAAGTCGCGCGACAGTTCCTCATGGCTTTCGTTCGAGAAATCGGCGCAGTGCGAACAGGTCAAAGAGCCATATTCGACGAGCTTGATCGGGGCGTCGGGGTTGCCCATCAGATAGCCGCCCTCGGGGGTCTTGACGACGGTCTGCGACCAGCTCTTGCCCGCGGGCGCCGCGACCTTGGCGATCGCCGCCTGTTCCTTGGCGGGGTCGGTCTTGGTGTCGCCGCACGCGGCCAGGGCAAGCGCGGCCATCGAGGTCAGGAGCAAGGTACGCATCATGGTCTGTGTCTCTCCAAATCGGGGAATGCGGCGCTTTTAGGAAGGTTTGAGCGCAAGGTCGAGTTGCGATTTGATCGCCGGCCAGGTGGTGACTTCGGCATTGCGGCCGTTGATGTAGAAGGTGGGTGTGCCCGTGACGCGGTCGGCATTGCGGCCGATGTTGGTCATGCCGGTGAGTTCGGCCTGCGCGACCTCGTCGTCGAGGCAGGCATTCTGCTGCGCCGCCGTATAGCCGCGTGCGGTCATGATCGCGGCGAGCCCGGTGTCGGCGGCGATCTTGCGCGCGCGCTCGCCGGTGGTGCCTTCGAACCAGCTCGTCTTCTGCTTGTCGGTCGCCTTGACGACCTTGCCGAGCCATGCCGGCTGTGCGGCGAAGATCGCCTGGTGATTGCCTGCGAACGCCTTGCTCCCGCCGCAGCGCGCGAGCAGCGCGGCGGTCATGTCGACGGGGTCGCGCACGAGGTTGCGATATTCGAAGAGGACGAGCCCCTTATCGACATAGAGCGTCTTGAGCGGAACCGCCGACAGCGTGGCGAAATCGGCGCAATGGCTGCAGGTGTAGCTGAAATATTCGACCAGCTTCACCTTCGCATCGGGGTTGCCGACGAGATAGGCGCCGATCGAACTCGTCGTCACCGTCGCTGACCAGCGCGGACCGACGGGGGCAGCCTTGGCGGCGGGCTTCGCGGCGGGCTTGGCCGTTGAAATAGCCGGCTGGAGGGCGAAGGCGGCGATACCGAGCGCGGCCAGTGCGACGGGCATTTTCAGACGGGCGGCGAACATGGCGACCTGGTTCTTCCTCAACTGATGCGGGGGATTTTGGGCGCGGCGCCGAGCCCGGCGGCCATCCGTTCGAGGACCGTCCGAAGCTCGGGGTCGCCGATGTCGCGCAAACTGTCCCCCAGTTCGGCGGGTACCGGCTTGAGCATTGCCGGTTGCTGAACGGCGGGCGCCGGGGTGACATGGCCGTGCGCCATGCGGACATGGGCGATCGCGGCATAGCCGAAGAAGCGGTTGACCGCGGCGATGAGGTCGGGGGCGACATGCTGGAGCATCGGGGCGTGGGCGCCGCTGATCGTCAGGTGGAGCGTGCCGCCGGCCTTTTGCCCGACGGGGAAGCGGATCATCGCGGGCTGGGTGACGTCGGCGAGCTTTTCGCCGACGATCTCGCGCCAGCGGCTGACCACCGAGCTTTGGATGAAGCCGAATTTGCGAAAGGCGGTGCGGCCGATTTCGGGGACGAGGTCGGCAATCGAGCGCGCCTCGCCGCCGCGCGGGCGTTCATAGGGGCGCGGCTTCGGCTTGGCGGGTTTTGCCGCCTTCTTCGCCTTGGGCTTTGCGGCCGGGCCGTCGTCGCTCGCGTCTTTCGCCATCGGGAGCGCCATGCCATAGGCGGGGGGTGAGCGTCCAGACTTCAGACTTCGCGGCGCGCCTGCTCGGCTGGTACGACCGGTCGGCACGGGTGCTGCCCTGGCGGGTGCCGCCGGGCAGTGATGCGGTGCCCGATCCCTATCGCGTGTGGATGGCCGAGATCATGCTGCAGCAGACGACCGTCGCGGCGGTCGCGGCCTATTTCGAACGCTTCACGGCGCGCTGGCCGACCATCGCCGACCTCGCCGCGGCGGACGACGCCGACGTCATGGCGGCGTGGGCGGGGCTCGGCTATTATGCGCGGGCGCGCAATCTGCTCGCCTGCGCACGGGCGGTGGTGGCCGGGCATGGCGGCGTCTTTCCGGACAGCGAGGCCGGGCTGCGCGCCTTGCCCGGGGTCGGTGACTATACCGCGGCGGCGGTCGCGGCGATCGCCTTCGGCCGGCCGGCGGTGGTCGTCGATGCCAATATCGAACGCGTGATCGCGCGCCACCGGCTGATCGAGACGCCGCTTCCCGCCGCCAAGCGCGAAATCAAACGCGACCTCGCACCACTGGTGCCCGGCGATCGTCCGGGCGATTTCGCGCAGGCGCTGATGGACCTCGGCGCGACCATCTGCACCCCGCGCAGCCCGGCGTGCGCGATCTGTCCGGTGACGGCCGATTGCCGCGCGCGCGGCCGCGCCGACATCGACCGGTTGCCGGTCAAGCCGCCGAAGAAGGCCAAGCCGTGGCGGCATGGCGTCGCCTGGTGGATCGAGCGCGACGGGCAGGTCTGGCTGGTCAAGCGCCCCGACAAGGGCATGCTCGGCGGGATGCGCGCGCTGCCCGGCGGGGAGTGGAGCGATGCGCCACCGGGCGAGTCGGGACTGGTGTCGGTGGACCATGGCTTCACCCATTTCGACCTGACGCTGGTGCTGGTGCGCCGCGAAGCCCCGCCCGAATCGCGCGATGCCGCAGCGGAAGGCCTGTGGTGGCCGATCGCGGAGCTTGACGCGGCGGGGCTGCCGACGCTCTATCGTAAACTGACCGACAAGATGCTGGAGAGAGATGCATGAACATGATGGTTTCGCGCCGCGCGATGCTCGGCGGCCTCGCGCTTGGCGGCGGCGGCCTGCTGCTCCCCCATGCGGCGTGGGCGTGGAAGGAAGGCGGGGCGCAGCTCTATCCCGCGACGCACGAATTCATCAAGGGCTTCGTCGACCGCCGCGAACTCGCCGGCACCCTCGCCGCGATCGGCAAGGGGCAAGAGGACGCCACCTTCTTCGGCGCCGGGGTGCAGTCGCTGAGCGATGGGGTGCCGGTCGGTCCCGACACCCTGTGGCGGCTCTATTCGATGACCAAGCCGGTCACCGGCATCGCCGCGATGCTGCTGATCGAGGACGGCAAGATGACGCTCGACCAACCGATCGCCGACTTCCTGCCCGCTTTTGCGAAGATGCAGGTGCAGGATGTCCCCGACGGGTCGATCACCGCCGTGCATCCCGCCAAGACGATGATCACGGTGCGGCACCTGCTGACCCACACCGCGGGGCTCGGCTATAACATCATCCAGAAGGGGCCGATCAAAAAGGCCTATGACGACAATGGCATCGTCGGCGGGCAGGCGAGCAAGGTGGCGCTGCCGGGCTTCCCGCCGGTCACCCCGGCTCCCAGTCTTGCCGCGATGGCCGACCGGCTCGCGGCGCTGCCGCTCGTCTATGAGCCGGGGACGAAATGGAGCTATTCGATCGGGCTCGACCTGATGGGGCGGGTGATCGAGGTGGTGTCGGGCCAGAGCTTCGACGCCTTCCTGAAGGCGCGCCTGTTCGATCCGCTCGGCATGACGAGCACGGGGTTCATGGTCGCGGCGAAGGACGTCGGGCGCTTCACGAGCAATTATGCGGCGTTCGCCGGGGCGCTGATCCCCTTCGACCCGGCGACGAGTTCGATCTATCTCGACAAGCCGCCCTATCCGTTCGGCGGCGGTGGCCTTGTGTCGAGCGCGCGCGATTACGACCGTTTTCTCGCGATGCTGCTGGGGGAAGGCGAAACCGGTGGCAGAAGGGTGATGAAGGTCGAGACCGCGCGGCTCGCGATGTCGAACATGCTGAGCGACGCGGTTGATCGCAAGGGGACCTTCGTCGACGGGCAGGGCTTCGGCGCCGGCGGCCGCGTGTCGCTGCCGACCTCGCCGGGCGGCGAGGGGCTGTTCGGCTGGGCGGGCGCGGCGGGGACGATCGGCTTCGTCCACCGCAAGCTCGGCTATCGCGTCGGCGGCTATACCCAGATCATGCCGCCCGAAACCGTCTCGTTCCAGGCGAAGTTCGGCGAGACCGTGATCAAGGACGTCCTCGGCTGATGCCGTTGCCGCTGGGGTTCACCGGGGCGCGGCTCGACCGCGCCGACCAGGTTCGCACCGACGCCGCCGCCTTCGCGGCGGTCGCCGCCGATCCGCGCGCTTTGTGTCTCGTCCTCGACGGGATCGACTTTGTCCCCGGCGAGGGCGGGGGGCTCAGCTGGGAGCCGCTGGGCGCGGGCGACGACCGCGCGCCGATGCTGCTGGGAATCGACGAGGCGGGGGTGCCGCATTTCGTGCGCGAACCCGCGCCGAGCCAGCGGATCGACGCGCGCTCGCGTACCGTGATGCGGCTGCTGCCGCTGCTGTCGAGCGAGGAGGCGGCGCTTTATGGCGGCGCGCGCAGCCTGGTCGACTGGCACGCGCGGCACCGCTTCTGCGCGGTGTGCGGGAACCCGAGCGCGTTGTTCCGCGGCGGCTGGGGCCGCCAGTGCGCGACCTGCAACGCCGAACATTTTCCGCGCGTCGACCCGGTGGTGATCATGCTCGCCGAATGCGAGGACCGGGTGCTCGTCGGGCGGCAGGGCGGCTTCCCGCCGGGCTTCTTTTCGGCGCTCGCGGGGTTCGTCGAGCCGGGCGAATCGCTCGAGGAAGCGGTGGCGCGCGAATTGTTCGAGGAGGCGGGGATCCGTGTGTCGGACGTGTCCTATGTGGCGAGCCAGCCCTGGCCCTTCCCCTCGTCGCTGATGATCGGCGCGCGCGCGGTGACCGCTGACCCGGCGCTGACCCTCGACACGACCGAGATCGAGGCGGCGATGTGGGTCGACCGCACCGAGGTGCGCGCGGCGCTGGCGGGCGATATGGGGGCGCCGTTCATGGCGCCGCCGCCGCTGGCGATCGCAAGATATCTGCTGGAGGATTGGGCGGGTTGACGAAGAGGAGGGGGCCTATCCTCTTCGAGAAGGCTGGTATCTCTTATATGCCAGCCAGTTTGACGGGCTGCGTCCTGACTTTCCTCTACACCGGAATAGGCGTTCTGTTGATCGTCGTGCCGCAGTTCATCTTTCCCGACAGTCGAATCGTGTCCGCCTATCAGGTCGTGATATTTCTGTTGTTTTGGTGGATCGGCCTCCGCTTCGCCAAGCGGCACAGCGCTTAACGAGCCGATTCGGACCTCAGAATTTCTTGCCGGTAATCCGGCTGATTTCCTTCGCCACCATCGCTTCGACGAGCGGCGGCAGGTTGGTGTCGAGCCAATCCTTGAGCATCGGGCGCAGCGCGTCGAGGACGACATCTTCCATCGTGCGGGCGGTCGCGGCGGGGGCGGACACCGCGGGGGCGACCGCCGGGGTCACCGCGGCGGTCAGCGCTTCGAGCGACTGGCGCGCGGCATCGGCGCTGGCGGCGGAGACAAGCTCTTCTTCGCCGGCGACGGGGGCTGCACCCTCGGCCTCATCCTCTTCGTCGTGAAGTTCGAGCACATCCTCGGGCGCCGGGGCGCGGACTTCGCGCACCGCACCGGGGGCTTCGTCGCGCGCGATGACGCGCCGAATCGACGATAGTATGTCCTCCATCGACGGTTCACGCGACATGTCGCCCATTATGGCCCCCTGCGGCATCGACCGAAAGCCGGGCGATTAACCATGTTCATACCGGTGCCGGGCGATGCTTGCCAAGCCTTATTGTGGCGTCAGCGGATCGCCGGCGGGCACATTGGCGTTGGCGGCGGGCACCGCGCGGGTGTCGGTCGCGACCTGCTGCGGCTTGGGATCGTCGTCCCAGTCGAAGACCTTGCCCCTGACCCGTTCGTAATTGACCGCGGGGTCGTAGAGCGCGCCGCCCTCGATCCCGAGGTCGCGGGCCTCGGCCTTGCCCATCGCGGCGAGGACCGAGAAGGCGGCGACATAGGAGTTGCGGCGCGCCGAGACGAGCTGGACCTGGGTGTTCAGATATTCCTGTTCGGCGTTCAATATGTCGAGGATCGAGCGGGTGCCGACGCTGTTTTCGGCGCGCACGCCCTCGAGCGACAGGCCGTTGGCGCTCACCGCCTGCTGCGTCGCGGCGATGATCCGTTCGTTCGCCTGCCAGGCGGCATAGGCGCCGCGCGTCTGGGCGATGACGCCGCGTTCGGTCGCGACATAATTTTCGATCGCCTGGCTGCTGCGCGACTGCGCCTGGCGGACCTGTGCCGCGGGGCGTCCGCCCTGGAAGATCGGAACCGACAGCGACAGGCCCGTCTGGACATTGGTGGTGACATTCTCCCGCGCCAGCGACCCGGCCGCGATCGAGTTGAGATTATTGGCGTAGCCGGCACCGGCGATTGCGGACAGTTTGGGCATGCGGCTCGCGCGGGCAACGCCGATGTCGGCGCGGCTGGCATTGATGAGTTGGTTCGCCGCCTCGATGTCGGGATTGTTGGTGAGCGCGATCGCGACGGCGTCCTCGGCGGTGGTAGGCAGGTTCGGAAGCTGCGGCGGCTGTTCGAGGTCGACCGGCGCTTCGCCGACGAGCCGAATATACGATTCGCGGCTGTTGATCAGGTTCGATTCGGCGGTGCGCAGGTCGCCCTCAGCGAGCGCGAGCCGCGCCTCCGACTGGGCGACGTCGGTGCGCGTCAGGTCGCCGATTTCGAAGCGGTCGCTGGACGCCTGCAAATTGGTGCGCAGGACCGAGACATTCTTCTGGTTGAGCTGGACGATCGCCTGGTCGCGGATGACGTCCATATAGGCGCCGACGGTCTGCGCGAAGATGCTCGCCTCGGTCGCGCGCAAATCGGCCTGCCCCGCCTCGACGCGAAATTTGGCGGCCTTCACCGCATTTTTCACCGCACCGCCCTGATAAATGGGCACGCTCACCTGTCCGCCGGCATTCAGGAAGCGCATGGGCTGGACGTTCGCGTTGCCGGGAATGACCAGATTTTCCTGATAGTCGACGCTGACGCCCGCGTTCGGCAGGCCGCTCGCCTTCTGGATCGGGACATTCTCGTCGTTCGCGCGCTGGCCGGCGCGCGCCGCGGTCAGTGTCGGGTTGTTCTCATAGGCCTTGGCGAGCGCGCCCTGCAGCGTTTCGGCGTGGGCGGTGCTCGCGAGGGTGAGCGCGCCGACCGCGAGACCGGCGAGCCAGCGGCCGCGGCGTGCGAAGGAAATCGTCTTGCGGTCGTGCGTCATCATATCAGCCTGGAACGGAGGGGAGATGGAGGCGATCAGAACCGGAACCCGGCGGGACGGGCGAAACCCGGCAGCGGCGCGACGTCCATGTCGGCGAAGGGGCGCAGCGCGAGCGTGCCGCCGGTCTTCACCCCCTGGACGAGGCGGGTGACCGCGCCGTCGCGAAGCGCCGCGACGAGCCGGCCGCCCTCGACGAGCTGGTCGGCGAGCGCCGGCGGCAGCGTCTCGATCGCGCCTTCGACGATGATGCGGTCGAACGGTCCCTTGTCGGCGGCGCCGGCATGGAGCGCTCCGGCGATCCAGGTAATCGCGTCGTTCGCGGGGGCCATGGCGGCGAGCCCGGCCTCTTCCTCGAGCGCGAAGACCTCGGCGCCGAGCTGCGCGAGGCAAGCGGCGGCATAACCGGTCGCGGCGCCGACGAGCAGCACGCGCATGCCGGGGCGTATCGCCGCAGCGACGAGCATCCGGCCGGTGACCAGCGGCGCGTTGAGCGCGCGGCCGGCGCCGAGCGGGATCGCGCGGTCCATATAAGCGACGCTCGCCAGCGCCGGCGGCACATGATCCTCGCGCGCAACCGCGCCCATCGCGGCGACGATCGCCGGATCGATGACGTCGTTGGTGCGCAGCTGGCTGTCGATCATCGCCGCGCGCATCGCCGCGGCGGTGATTCCGTTCAAGTGCGCGTCTTCAAATTTGGTCGCCATCAGCGCTGTCCGATTCCTGGAAATGACCCGTGCTGCGGCCCGCTCTAGCCCAAGCCATGCTGTATTGCAATGCTAATACAGCATGAGCGTCCGCAGCGCCGCGCATAGCTGTCCCGGCCGCCGCCGCCAAGTCCCATCGGCGAATCCTTGACAAGCCGGCCAAAGCCCATCACTAGCGCGGTCCGTCCAACACCCGGCCCATTCGTCAGCGAGTGCGGCAATTTGGCATGAGGCCCGATGGCGGAGTGGTGACGCAGCGGACTGCAAATCCGCGCACGCCGGTTCGATTCCGGCTCGGGCCTCCAACCATATTCATCGAACCGGGCGATAGACCGCCTGATCCCGGTCTTCGGCCCAATCGAGCTCGGCAAGCAATCCACCCAGATCGGCGCGGCCGAGGCGCAAACGGCCCTCGGTCGCTTCGACGAGGTCGCGCACGATTGCGAGGCCCAGGCCATGACCAGTGCCCGCCTCGTCGATGCGGACACCGCGTTGCGTGGCGCGGAAGGCGGCATCTTCCGACAGGCCTTCGCCATCGTCGGCGACCGACAGGGTGACGGCACCGGATTCGCGTTGCCCCGAAATGCGAACCTGCCGGCGCGCGTGCTGCGCCGCATTTTCGATCAGCGCACCGAGCATTTCCGCAAGATCGACCTGGTCGACCGGCAGGCGAAGCGCCGGGTCGACGTCGACGGTGAAGGCGACGCGCTCGCCATATTCGCCGCGTTCGACAACGGCGACAAGCCTTTCGACCACGTCATGCGGCGCACATTCGCCGCCGGTCACCCGCGCGGCGGCGGCGCGCGAGCGGGCGAGCTCCGCTTCGAGCGCGGCACTGGCCGCCGCGACGGCTCGGTCGATTCCGTCGGCCGCGGCTTCGGCACCGCCCTCGCGTGCGCGGCGGCTCTGCGCCGACACGACCGCGAGCGGCGTCTTCAGGCTATGGGCCAGATCTGCGGCCCGGCGGCGCGCGCGACCGAGGTCGGCCTCGCGGGCCTCCGCCATCGCGTTGATCGCCTCGGTCAGGGGCAGGATTTCGGCAGGATGCGCCTTGGACAACCGCGCGGCGGGGCTTTTACGGAGCCGATCGAGGTCGCGACGGAGCCGGTCCAGCGGGCGCAGGCCCAGAGTGACCTGCACAAAGGCCGCCACCGACAGGACGAGCCAGAGCAGACCGAGCGACAGCGCGAGCTGTTTGTCGAACGCGCCGAGCGCGTCGCGCATCTCGCCGTCATTTGCGGCGACCCGGACCATGATGCCGATGTCGCCCCTGCCGGGGCGGACTGTGCGACTGACCATCGTCAACTGCGCGCCGAACGGGCCGGGCACGGTTGCGCTGGTCCAGCGGTCGGCCGCGGCGTCGGAGGCCGGAAGGCTCTGGTCCCATAGCGACGGCGACTGGTCGGTACCGCCGGGACCGCGCGCCTGCCAATAAAGGCCGCTCGCGATCGACTGGAAGGCCGGTTCGACCGGGGCCGGGGCGATGATCGGCTTGCCCGCGGCATTGACCGTCAGGCCGCCGATCACCTGTTCGGCCAGCGCCGTCAGTTCGGCCTCTTCGCGCCGCTCGACATGCTGGCGGAACATCCAGGATATGCCGCCCCAAGCCAGCGCAAGCGCCGCGAAGATGGCGACCGTCGCGCCGAGCAACAGCCGCAGGCGGAGAGACGTCCGCTTCACCCGGCCTCGCCGGTCAGCAGATAGCCGAGTCCGCGCCGCGTTTCGACGATGCGGCTGCCGAGCTTGCGCCGCAGCCGGGTCACGATCGCCTCGACCGCATTGGTATCGCTGCCGTCGCTGGCGCCGTAGAGGTGCTCGGCGATTTCGCCCGCCGACACGATCCGGCTCTGTTGATGCGCGAGAAAATTGAGCAGCCGATATTCGAGCTGCGATAGCTGGGTCTGCCGTCCGCCGAGGGTCGCGGTCATCCGCGCCGTGTCGATCGACAGGTCGCCGATGGCCAGCACGGTGCTGGCATGCCCCGCCGCGCGGCGGACGAGCGCCCGGGCGCGGGCGACAAGTTCGCCGATCGCGAAGGGCTTGGCCATATAATCATCGGCGCCGGCCTCGATGCCTTCGACCTTTTCGGTCCATTCGCCGCGCGCGGTCAGGATCAGCACGGGCATCGTCCGCCCGCCGTCGCGCCAGCGCTTGAGCACGCTCAACCCGTCGAGGCGCGGCAGGCCGAGGTCGAGGACGGCGAGCGCGTAATTTTCGACATCGCCCTGGAACCAGGCGTCTTCGCCGTTGGTGCTGCGATCGACGACGAAGCCCGCGGCGCCGAGCGCACGCGCGACATCGTCGGCGAGGTCCGGATCATCCTCGACCAGCAGTGCCCGCATTATTTATCCTCGATCCGCAGGATGGCTCCCGTGCGGGCGTTGATCTCGACCTCGCGCACCCGGCCCGCCGGGGTCAGGATCTTGACCTCATATTCGATCCCCGTGCTTTCATAATCGAGCTCGACCTTGATGATGTCGCCCGGAACCTTGGCTTGCGCAATGGCGAGGATGCGGGGCAGCGGCAGAACTTCGCCGCGTTGCACCGCGGCGCGGATCGCCTCCTGCTCGGCGCGCTTGCGTTCGGCTTTGGCGGCGTCGCCCTTCTTCGACTTTTGAAACGCATGGGCGACCGTGGGAGCGATGCCGGCCGCAAGCGGGACGGCGGTCAATATGGCGAGCGCGAGGATGGCGGGAAATCGCATGTTGTGATCCTTATTCCAGATTGCGATCTTTTCTAGCGCCGATTGGCTGATGCGAAGCTGACGGCCATGCGGCATAGGGCTGACAGTCAGACGACAGTTGCGCGCGCTAATTTTCGCTGTTTGGAACGAATGATCGCACGTCCGTCGGGGCGAAGACCGGTCGGCGTCGGTGGGAGGATGGATCTTGGTGGCAATGACGGCAGCGCCGGGTGCGGCGGACGGCAAACGACCGAAGCTTTATGGCCAGCTCTATGTGCAGGTTCTCGTGGCCATCGCGGCGGGCATCCTGGTCGGCGTGCTGTGGCCCGACGTCGGGGCGTCGCTGAAGCCGCTGGGCGACGCGTTCATCAAGCTGGTCAAGATGGTGATCGCGCCGCTCATCTTCCTGACCATCGTCACCGGCATCGCCGGCATGGGCGAATTGAAATCGGTCGGGCGCGTCGCGGGCAAGGCCTTTATCTATTTCCTCTGCTTCTCGACGCTGGCGCTGGTGATCGGGTTGATCGTGGCCAATGTGGTGCAGCCCGGGGCGGGGATGAACATCGACCCGGCCAGCCTCGATACCGCCGCGGTCAGCGAATATACGAAGCGGGCGCACGACACGACGCTCACCGGCTTCCTGCTCAACATCATCCCCGAAACCTTCGTCGGCGCGTTCACCGACCACAATATCCTCCAGGTCCTGTTCCTCGCGATCCTGTTCGGCATTTCGCTGGCGCTGGTCGGCGATCGGGCCCAGCCGGCGCTGACCATCCTCGATTCGGTGGCGGCGGGGTTCTTTCGCCTCGTCGCGATCCTGATGCGCGCGGCGCCGATCGGCGCCTTCGGCGCGATGGCCTTCACCATCGGCAAGCATGGCGTCGGCAGCCTCGCCAATCTCGCGGCGCTGCTCGCCACCTTTTACATCACCTCGGCGCTGTTCGTCTTCGTCGTGCTGGGCGCGGTCGCGCGCTACAATGGTTTTTCGCTCTGGCGCCTGCTGCGCTATCTGCGCGCCGAACTGCTGCTCGTCCTCGGGACATCCTCGTCGGAGTCGGCACTGCCCAGCCTGATGGAAAAGATGGAGGCCGCGGGCTGCCCCAAGGCGGTGGTCGGCATGGTGGTGCCGACGGGATACAGCTTCAACCTCGACGGAACGAACATCTATATGACACTGGCGGCGCTGTTCATCGCGCAGGCCACCGGGGTCGAACTGTCGCTCGGCCAGCAATTGCTGTTGCTGGGGGTCGCGATGTTGAGTTCGAAGGGCGCCGCGGGGGTGACCGGGGCGGGCTTCGTCACGCTGGCGGCGACGCTGTCGGTCGTGCCCACCGTGCCGGTGGCGGGCATGGCGCTGATCCTGGGCGTCGACCGGTTCATGAGCGAATGCCGGTCGATCACCAATTTCATCGGCAATGCGGTGGCGACGATCGTCGTCGCCCGCTGGGAGGGCGGGCTCGACCGCGACGCGCTGAACGCGGCGCTGCACCCTGCCGATCCGCTGGTCGACGCACCCGTCGAAATGCCGCCGCCGGTCGCCACCGCGACAGCCGAGTGACAGCCAAGGCGATTATTCCGGGATCAAGGGTGCCGACCAGAACAGGCGGATCCGCAATCCGGTGAGAGGAGAATTCCATGACCAAGCTTATGTTCAAGGTGGCGGCTGCCGCCATGTTTATGACGATGCCGATGACCGTCCAGGCCGGTGATGAAATTCCGCGCGCCGCCTCGACGCCGCAGACGGCGAAGAACTGGGTCGCCCCCGCGGGCAAGAACCTGGCCCAGTCGATCGTCGACGGCATCGTCGCGGGGCATCCCGAACTGGTCAGCATCACGATCCACGCCATCCCCGCCGGCATGACCGATTATACGATGATCGCGGGCACCTTTCCCGACCGCGTCGGCAATGTCTCGTCGCCGGGCGACGTGATCACCGCCAAGAAGGGCGTGACCCAGGTCGAATCGAAATGGGGCACCCCCGATTTCAACAAGAAGGTCTCGATCCTCGTTCCGCTGAAGGACCAGTCGGGCAAATATCTGCCGGTCACGATGGTCCTCGCGTTCAAGCAGTCGCCCGACAGCGGGCTGATCGACATCGACTTCATGCAGCCCGGCGTTCGCATCCGCGATGCGGTGGCATCGAAGATCCCGAGCACCGAGGCGCTCTTCTCGATCGTCAAATAACGCACGCCAATCGCATGACGGAAAAGGGCGGCCCTTGATCGGGTCGCCTTTTTTTTACGCCTGTGACGGGCGCGGGGGACAAAAAGAGAGCCGCGCGACCCGTGGACCGCGCGGCTCCGATGCGGGAGCTCGGGAGAAAAGCTCCGTTTCGCTAAAAATTGACCGAGAAGTTGAGCCGCACCCGGTTCAGCCAGTCGCGCGGCTGGTTGGCCCCGGCATAGAGCGGGTCGAGCGGCCGGTAGTGGTAGAGCGTCAGGTTGAGCAAAGTATTGGCGCGGGGCACATAATCGACGCTCAGCGAGTGCAGCAGATAGTTGGTCGCGATGTCGATATTGTCGTGGCTGAACGCCGCGAGCACCGCATCGACCTCGGTCCGGCTATAGCCATAGCCGAAGCGCAGGTCGTGCGGCTTCGACGCGCGGCCGACGAACAGGTCGGCGCCATAGCCGGTGTCGGCGTCGACCGCCGCGCCGTAATTATGGACATAATTGCCGATCAGCTGGACCGGCCAGCGCTCGCCGAGCCCCGCGAAGGTCGCCGATCCGACGATGTCGAGCATATCGAAGTCCGAGAGGTAGCGGCCCGCCGGGGTCAGCAGGTTCGACCGGAAGTCGCCGGCATCGGCACCGGTGATCGAGTTCAGGCGATAGTCGTAATAGCCCGCCGCGAGTTCGGCGTGGAAGACGCCGGGCGCGGTCGCGAATTCGATCTGGCCGCCGACCATGCTGCTGTCCTTGGCGCGGCTCGCTTCGTCGATCTGGAAATAGAGGCCGGTGGCCTTGAGCGACGCGCCGCCGGGCAGCGGCTGTTTATAGGCCGCCGATAGCCCCTGCGGGCTGACGTCGCCGTCCCACACCAGGTCGGTGCGGCGGAACGGCTGGGGAATCTTGCCGGCGTGGACGACCAGATTGCCCCAGGTCCCGCGAAGATAGATCTGGTCGAGGCTGACGCGCAGGTCGTCGTCCCAGTTCGACAGCGTCACATCGGCGGTGTTCGGATCGTCGTCGTCGCCGGTCGAAAGCTGGGCGCCCGCCATGATATGGTCCGAAACCGCATAATTGGCGCGCAGCCGCGCCCGGACGACGCCGCGGTCGCGGTTGCGCGCGTCGGTATCGCCGAAATTGCTTTCATAACGGACCCGCACGTCGCCCGAGAGCTGGAGCTTTGATGCCGGCTTGGCGGCGAGGGCGACCGGTGCGGGTGCCGCGGCCGCCCCTGAGATCGGCGCCCCCGAGACCGGCGTCGCGGGCGGCGGCGCGACGGGCACGCCGGTGATCCGGCCGAGCGTGTTTTCGACCTGCGCGATGCGCGCAGCGGTTTGCGCCTGTTCGGCCTTCAGCGCGTCGAGCTGGCGTTGCAGATCGGCGATCTGTTCGGCCGATGCCGACTGCGCCATCGCCCCCGATGAGGTGGTCGCGAACAGCAGCGAAAGGGCGATTGCGGCGCCCCGCAGGGGCGTGCGCGGTCGGGCCGCGAAGCGGCCTCCGAAAGTCCGGTTTTCTGCCATTTTTTTCCTCTCCATTTGCTCTTTTCGGCGTCGGGAGGGCTTGCCTCGCGCTCGTTTACATGCCTAGTTAGGTCCCTAATCTGTCGCGAAGCTGTCGATGAACGGCGACGACGGACCGGCCCGAGGAGTGGCCGAGGGAGAGGGTTGCGATGCGAATTCTGGTCGTCGAGGACGATCCCGATCTGGGCGACGCCTTGCTCAAGCGGCTCAGCCGCGAGGGGCATGCGGTCGATCTGCAGTCTGACGGCGAGGCGGCCGACGATGTGCTGTGCTACCAGGATTATGAGGTCGTGGTGCTCGACATCGGCCTGCCCGGGATGGATGGCTTCGAAGTCCTGCGCGCGATGCGGCGGCGGGGGTCGCTGACCCCGGTGCTGATGCTCACCGCGCGGTCGAATATCGAGGACCGGGTCGATGCGCTCGATGTCGGTGCCGACGATTATCTGTCGAAGCCGTTCGACTTTCGCGAGTTCGACGCGCGGTGCCGCGCGCTGCTGCGCCGCTCGCAGGGGATGGCGTCGAACGTCACCGCGATCGGTGACCTGGTCTTCGATCGCAACGCCAAGCTGGTGCGGGTCGGCGACACGCAGCTGACCTTGCCGAACCGCGAATTCCGCCTGCTCGAAATCCTGATCGGCAACATGGGGCGCGTGCTGAGCAAGGACCAGATCGCCTCGCAGCTCTTCGATTTCGACGACGATGCCGGTCCCAATGCGATCGAGCTCTATATCGGGCGCCTGCGCCGCAAGCTGGAGGGCGCGCTGGTCGTCCGCACCGTGCGCGGCGTCGGCTATGTCGCGGAAGCCCCTGCGGCATCGTGACCGCGCGGACCACCTCGCTGCGGCTTCGCCTCGCGGGGACGCTGGGGGTCGTCTTCCTGATCGGGATGGTCGCGCTCTACGCCGCGGCGATGTCCTATGCCAAGCTGGCCGCCGACAAATCCTATGACCGGCTGCTCGGCGGGTCGGCGCTCTCGATCGCCGAAACGCTGTCGATCCTCGACGGCAAGGTGCAGGTCGATATTCCCTATTCGTCGCTCGACATGCTGTCAGCGGCGCCCGACGACCGGGTCTTCTACCGTGTCGTCGGACCCGACCGGCGGACGGTGACCGGCTATCCGGACCTGCCCGACGTGCCGCAGCGCCGCAGCGTGCGCAGCGACAGCGACACATCGGGACAATTCTACGACGCGCGTTATCGGGGCGAGGATGTCCGCTTCGTGTCGCTGGCGCGCGAGATCGCGCAGCCGGGGACGACGGGCTGGGTCTATGTACAAGTCGGTCAGACCCGCCGCGCGCGCGACGCGCTGACGCGCGACCTTGTGTTCGGTTCGCTGGCGCCGATCCTGCTTATGACGGTCGTGGCGCTCGGCGTCGTGTGGTTCGGGGTCACGCTGGCCTTGCGTCCGCTCGGCCGGCTCAGCGGCGAACTCGCGAGCCGCCAGCCCGAAGACCTCGATCCGGTCGTCACGCCCGTTCCCGCCGAAATCGCGCCGGTCGTGGATTCGATCAACGGTTTCATGAGCCGGCTGCACGACAATATCGATACGCTGCGCAGCTTCATCGGCGACGCCGCGCACCAGCTCCGCACCCCGCTCGCGGTGATCCAGGCGCAGGCGCAGCTGGCGGAGGACGGCGACCAGGGGGACATGCGCGGCAGCCTCGTCGCGATCCGCCGCAACGCCGCGAAACTGACGCGGCTGGTGAACCAGATGCTCAGCGACGCGACGGTCCAGCACCGCTCGGACGTCCGGGTCTTCGCCGAATTCGACCTGCTCGCGACCGTCCGCCAGAGCGTCCGCGAGGCGGTGCCGATGGCCGAAGACAGCGACGTCCGCTTCACCAGCCCGCTGGCGCAGGCGCCGATGGTCGGCGACCGGGTGATGATCGGCGAAGTGGTCAAGAACCTGATCCAGAATGCGTTGACCCACGGCCGGTCCGAACATGGCGAGGTGTCGCTGATGCTGGTCGAGACTCCCGACGGCTATCTGCTCAGCGTCGCCGATCGCGGGAAGGGTATCCGGCCGGACGACCGCGAACAGGTGTTCGAACGCTTTGCCCGCCGCAACAACGACGAACCGGGGGCGGGGCTCGGCCTCGCGATCGTTCGCCGCGCGGTCGAAAGCCATCGGGGTGTGATCACGCTCGGCGACCGCGAGGGCGGCGGGTTGCTGGTCGAGATCGCGCTGCCACGCCGGGCGCGACGGTCATGATGCGCGGCATGATTTTCGCGCTATTCTGCCTGCTTTCGCTGGCGGGCTGTGCTGAGAAGGCCGCCGACCGGGGCGCCGCCGCCGAAACGCGAACCCTGACGATCTACAGCACTTCGGACCTTGAGGTCTTTCAGCCAGTCATCGACGATTTCCGGACCACCCATCCCGACATCATGATCGAATATGTCGATCTGGAAGCCGCCGAACTCGACCGGCGCTTTCGCGAGGAAAGCGCCGGCGCGGGATCGCCCGCCGACCTGTTGCTCAGCGCCGCGATGGATTTGCAGGTGCGGCTGGTGAACGACGGCTTTGCCGCGCCGCACCGGTCGCCGAACGCGGCGATGGTGCCCGGCTGGGCGCGGTGGCGCGACGAGGCGCTGGGCTTCACCTTCGAACCCGTCGTCATGGTGTTCAACCGCAAGGCGATGGCGGGGCGGCGCATTCCGATGTCGCGGCCCGAACTGCTCGCCGCGCTGCGCGAGGATCCCGAATTCTGGCGCGGCCGGATCGGCACCTATGACGCCGCCACCAGCAGCGTCGGCTATCTCGTCGTATCGCAGGATGCCCGGCAAAGCAGCGATTTCGGGGCGATCGCGGAGGCGTTTCGCGACAGCCGGGTGGTGACCGCGGGCACGACGTCGGAGGTGTTGCGCCGGATCGAAAGCGGCGAACTCGCGGTCGGCTATAACGTCCTCGGCTCCTATGCCCGCGCCGAGGCCGATCGGTCGAGCAACCTCGAGCTTGTCTACCCCAGTGACTATACGCTGGCGGTCGCGCGCACGGCCGTCGTCCCGAAAAGCGCACCCGAGGCGGCGGCGGCGCATCTGTTCCTCGAATATCTGCTGTCGATTCGCGGGCAGCGTATCCTGACCAATCGAAGCCGGCTCAGCGCGGTGAGGCCCGAGATTGACGGGCCGTACAGCCGCTTGGGCATCGCCGAAAAAAGCGTCGGGCCGCTCCGCCCGATCGCACTGGGGCCCGGCCTTCTCGTCTATCTCGACGCGCAGAAACGCCAGCGTTTGCTGGACCTGTGGAGCGGGCACAGCGCACGCTGAGAGGCGGCATCCACACTGTCGCGGCCATGACAGGCCGGTGACAGCAACCTCTGTCAGAACATCCATCATAGAGCCGGACTGATCGGCCGCGCGGCATGATGCCGCGGCAATCGAATCACCGCCACGAGCGGTACGGGGATGGAGAGAGAGATGTCGGGGGTAACCCAGTGCTGACCCTGCTTGGCTTTGGAATGGTGATCACGTTCATGGCGTTGATCATGACCAAGCGGCTGTCGCCGATGGTCGCGCTGATCCTGATTCCGGTCCTCTTCGCGCTTGTCGGCGGTTTCGGCGGTCCGAAGCTGGGCGAGATGATGATCGACGGTGTGAAGACGCTCGCACCGACCGGCGTCATGCTGATGTTCGCGATCCTCTATTTCGGAATCATGATCGATGCCGGGCTCTTCGACCCGGTGGTTCGCCGCATCCTCGCGGTCGTCGATGGCGATCCGCTGAAGGTCGTGATCGGGACCGCCGTTCTTGCCGCCTTCGTATCGCTCGATGGCGACGGTTCGACGACCTATATGATCGTCTGCGCATCGATGCTGCCGCTCTATCGCCGGCTCGGGATGAACGCGCTGAACCTGACCTGCGTTGCGATCCTCGCGGGCGGGGTGATGAACCTGACGCCCTGGGGCGGTCCGCTGGCCCGTGCGGCCAGCGCGCTTCAGATCGACCCGTCGGCCATTTTCGTGCCGATGATCCCCACCATGGTGGTCGGCGTGATCGGCGTGATCGCCCTCGCCTGGCATCTGGGGCTGGCCGAGCGCCGCCGCCTGGGCGTCCTTGCGTTGCAACCCGCCTATGCCTTCGGCTCGCTGAGTTCGGCGGCGACAAGCGGCGCTGCGCTGCGGGAAGCGATGCGCTCCGACGCCTCGCCCGATGGCCTCGCCAATGACGGGCTGATGGAAGAATCGGCGCTGCTGCCGGCCGAAAATGGCGAGGCCGAGGCGCTGCGTCGGCCCAAGCTGCTGTGGGTCAACGCGCTGCTGACGATCGCCCTGATGGCCGGGCTGATCATGGCGGTGCTGCCGCTGCCGATCCTCTTCATGATCGGTTTCGCGCTGGCGCTGGTGATCAACTATCCGAAAGTCGACGAGCAGCGTCGCCGGGTCGCCGAACATGCGAAGAATGTCATCGCGGTCGTTTCGCTGATCTTTGCCGCCGGCGTGTTCACCGGCATTCTCGGCGGCACCGGCATGGTCGATGCGATGTCGAAAAGCTTCCTTGCGGTCATTCCCGATGCATGGGGTCCCTATCTGGCGCCGATCACCGCGATCGCGAGCATGCCTTTCACCTTCTTCATCTCGAACGACGCCTTTTATTACGGCGTGCTGCCCGTCGTGTCGGAGGCTGCCGGCCACTATGGCATCGGCCAGCTCGAGATGGCGCGCGCGTCGTTGATGGGGCAGCCCGTCCATCTTCTGAGCCCGCTGGTGCCGTCGACCTATCTGCTGGTCGGTCTGGCCGGCGTCGAGTTCGGGGATCACCAGAAATTTACGCTGAAATGGGCCGTCGCGATCTGTCTGCTGATGACGGCCACCGCAATGGCCACCGGGATATTTCCGCTGGTCTCGATGACCTGAGACCAAAGACCGTTTTGGATTTTCCACCCACGCGGGGCAACCGCGGGGTGAATGAAGGGGAAGAGAAGATGAAGACCGCACGATTTATGATCGCCACCGCCCTGTTCGCGCTGGTGCCTGCAACGCCCGGCTTTGCGCAAACGAACGACGACCAGGCGGCAGCCGGGGCGCAGGAGGACGAGGCGGCCGAAGACGAAGCCATCATCGTCACCGGCACCTTCCTCGACGACGGGTCTAAGAGCGCGATGAAGATGGACGTCCCCGTCCTCGACACGCCCTTTTCGGTGTCGAGCTATTCGAACGAGTTCGTGAAGTCGCTCGAGACGCAGAGCGTCGCCGACCTCTACAACTACATGACCGGCCTCAAGAAGTCGGGCGGAACCGCCTATGACATCACGCTGCGCGGGTTCAAGTCGAGCGGCGACGACCGCAACTCGATCATGGTCGACGGCCTGCCGGGCCTGACCGGACGCTATGGTTCGCCGCCGACGATCGGCGTCGAGCGCATCGAACTGGTGAAGGGTCCGATGTCGGTGCTTTACGGCCAGATCCAGCCGGGCGGCTTCGTCAATATCATCACCAAAAAGCCGCAGGCGCAGGCCGCGACGACGATCGAGCTGCGCGGCAACACATGGCTCAGCAAGAACCGCCATGCCTTCGACCATTTCGGCCTGACCGGGTCGATCGATTCGACCGGCGCGCTCGCCGGCGATGGCGCGCTGATGTACCGCCTCGTCGCCCAATATGGCGACAATGACGGTTTCCGCGATTTCGCCAATCAGAAGCAGACCTTCGTCGCACCCAGCCTGACCTGGGAAATCGGTCCCGACACCACATTGACGGTTCAGGGCGAATATCGCCGCACACGCGAAAAGTTCGACAATGGTCTGGCGGCGCCCTTCGACGGGCTCACCTCGGTGACCAGCACGATCTACGATATCGACGCGGTCGCGCCGATCACCACCACCTATCAGTCGCCCGACGATTTCCGCGTCGAGGAAGGCAAGGCGCTGAGCGCCTATTTCAAGCATGACTTCGGAAACTGGGCGCTCAACGTCAGCGGCCGTCACGTCGATTACAGCAGCCACCAGCAGGAATTTTCGAGCGTCAACGTCGCGCGCATCGCGGGCGAGTTTCGCGTCACCCGCCGCGCCCGCGAACTCAAGACCGATCGCAAATACGACTATGTCGACATCAACCTGAACGGCGAGTTCGAGACCTTCGGGCTCGAACACAAGCTGCTGGTCGGGGTTAACGCCGGCAAGGATCAGGTGAGCGAAAATCGCCTGAAATTCTTCAACTCGAACAATCGCAACGCCGCTGGCGTATGCCCCGTCGGCGGGACCTGTCTGGATATCGGTCTCTACAATCCCGACTTCGGCGCCTTTCCGAGTTTCGAGTCCTTGCCGGCGCTCAATCCGGCGTTGACCGACCAGGAAAATCTGCTGACGCACCGTGTCATCGATTCCAGCAACTGGGGCATCTACCTGTCGGACCTGATTACCGTGACCGACTGGCTCAAAGTCAGCGCTTCGGTTCGCAAATTCCGCGAAAAGGCCGTGGTGCAGCCCGACGCACGCAATACGCCGACCGTGGTCAATACCCGCATTACCAAACGGGATGTCCTGCCGAGTTTCGGCATCCTGCTCCAGCCGAAGGACAATATCACCATCTACGGCAGCTATGCCGAATCCTTCGTGCCGGCCGATCCGGGCATCTACGACATCAACGGCCAGAATAATTTCGCGCCGCTGGAGGGTAAGCAATATGAGTTCGGCATCAAGACCGAGGATCTGCTCGACGGTCGCCTGAACGCGACCGCCGCGATCTATCGCATCGACCAGATCGGCCAGATCACGCAGTTCCAGTGCCCGCTCGGCAGCTGCTCGGCCCAGATCGGCAAGGCGCGGTCCGAGGGCTTCGAGATCGAGGGCAATTACGAGCCGATCGACAATTGGCAGTTCATCTTCGGCTATACGCACATCAACGCTCGCGTGCTGACCTCGATCCCGTCGCAGGCGTTCCAGGTCGGGCGTCCGCTCGCGAATGTCGCAAAGGATGCGGCCAATTTGTGGACCCGCTACGACTGGGAAAATGGTCTCGGCGTCGGTCTCGGCGTAACCTATACCGGTCCGCGTGCGGGCATCTTGCCTACGAACAAGGACGACCTCAAACCGCTCGACCTGCCCGGCTATCTGCTCGTCGACGCGGGGATCTATTACAAGGCCGAACGCTTCTCGGTGAACCTCAAGCTCGGCAATCTCTTCGACAAGCGCTATTTCGAAAGCTCGGGCGCCGGTTCGTCGGGCCGCGTCCAGATCCAGGCCGGCCAGCCGCGCTACGCGACGCTGACCACGCGCTTCACCTTCTGATCATGCAAAGGGTCGCCAACATCATGCGTCGACATGCCTTGCGGTCGCTCGTTGCCCTGTCGCTCGTCGCGACCGGGGCCGCGGCGGCGAACGCCGAACCCTATCAGAAGGGCGAGCCCGTCAGCGGCACCATCCGCAACTATGGCTTCGGCCTCGGCGGGGTACTGGTCCAGTGGCAGGAGGCGTTCAGGAAGCTGCATCCGGAGATCGTGTTCGAAAACACCCTGCCGACCAGCGACGCCGCCTTTCCGGCGCTGGTGACCAACGTCACCGACCTGGGCCCGAACGGCGGCGAACCGGCGATCGTCGAGGCCTTGAGCTTCTTCGAAACCCATGGCTATCACGCCTCCTATGTCGTGGTCGCGTCGGGCTCCTATGACCGCGAGGGCCGCTCGAACGGCCCGGTCGTCTTCGTCCACAAGGACAATCCGCTGAAGCAGCTGACCGTCGAGCAGCTCGACGGTATCTTCGGGTCGGAGCGGTCGGGCGGCCTGCGCGGCTTCGAATGGACCGAAAAGGATGCGCGCGGCCCCGAAAAGGACATCCGCACCTGGCGCCAGCTCGGCGTCAGGACCGGCCCTTGCGCGAACAAGCCGATCAAGACCTATGGCCACGGCCCGTCGGGGACCACCCGCTTCTTCCAGCTCCATGTGCTCGGCGGCAGCGACAAGTGGAACCCCAATTACAGCGGCCATGTCGAAACCGGCAGCAAGCAGATCCCCGCCGACGAGCGCCACCACGGCCGCCTCGGCGCCAAGCATATGCTGGGCGAGCGGCTGGCGAACGACCCGTGCGCGATCGGCTGGTCGGTGATGTCGCAGGCGAAGGAGATCGAGGGGCTCAAGCCCGTCGCGCTCGCGGCGCGCGGCACGACCAACTATGTCCTGCCGAGCGAGGCGAGCTTTCGCGACCGCAGCTATCCGCTGGTCCGCAACATCTACATCTATTTCGACCGCAAGCCGGGCACCGCGATGGAGCCGCGCTTCCGCGAGTTCCTGCGTTTCGCGTTGAGCGACGAGGGGCAGAAGATGGTCGCCGACGCCGGCTATCTGCCGCTGCCCGCCAAGATGCTCGCCGAACAGCGCGCCAAACTCGATTGAACTGCAACAATGCCCCGCGATGCACGCGGGGCCAAAGGGGAAGAGCGATGAAGGTCAGAATTTTCAGCCTGCGCCAGCTTTGGGGGGCCTTGATGCTCCTGCTGGCCGCGACATTCGCCGGACCGGCACTGGCGCAGACCGCCAATGTGCTGATCAAGGTGCCCGTCGGCACCGAAACGCCCGAGGGGCTGGCGACCACGCTGGCCGCATGGCGCCAGTCGGGCCAGGTCTCCGATGCCATCTGGCTCGAGGCTGACGAGGAAAAGGGCGCGGCTTTCAGCCGGTTCGTCGCGCTCGAATTCCCGACCGAGGGCAGCTATCAGGCGTGGGTCCGCGAGGGCCAGCCGAAGCTCGCCGCCGCGCTCGACGTCAAGCGCGTCGACGTGCTGACCCACGGCGAAAAGACCCCGCGCGATTCGAACAATTCGGTCTTCAAGATCAACATGTACGAACCGACCGCGCCCGAGGCGAAGCAGCGCGAATTCGCGACCGGCTATATCAAGCCGCTGATGGACGGCCAGATCGCCGGCAAGCTGCTGATGCGCTACACCATGTATCTGGAACGCGGCGCGGGCGGCAAGACCTGGCTCTTGATGGAATATCGCGATCCGGTCGCCTTCGCCAAGTCCGAGGATTTCAAGGGCGTGCTGCGTCCGCAGCTCCTCCGGGACAATGCGACCTACGCCGCGTTCGACAAGGTCAAGGATTCGCTGCGCACGACGGGTCCGGAAACCTTGTCGAGCTATCGCGAACTGCCGCCGCCGTCGCTGCCGAACCTGCCGTCGTACAAGCCCGAATTCCGGGTCGTCGGCGGCCTGCGCATCGTGGGCAGCGAGCTCAAGAATGCCGTGCCGCAGCTCGCCGCCGGCTTCGCGCAATTCCACCCCGAGGCGAAGATGGCGACGAGCCATATCCCGTCGAGCGAGGGCGGCATCGCCGGTCTCTACATGGGCGTCTCGGACGTCGCGCCGATGGGCGACGATGCCAAGATCACCGACATGATGCCCTTCTACAACGCCTTCGGTTATATGCCGACCGAGATTTCGGTCGCGACCGGCGGTTATGAAAAGCGCGGGTCGCTGTTCGCCTGGGCGATCGTCGTCAACAAGAACAACCCGCTCAACGAAATCTCGATGGACCAGCTCGAACGGCTGTTCGGCTCGGAACGCACCGGCGGCTGGGAACTGTACAAGGGCGACTATAAATATACGTCGAAATATGCGCTCGACCGCTCGAAGCTGATCCGCACCTGGGGCCAGCTCGGCGTCAAGGGCGCAATGGCGAACAAGGAGGTCGAAACCTTCGGCTATGTCGCGCCGGGCTTCGCGATCGCGATCCAGCGCCACCTCCTTTACTGGTCGCAGAAGATGAACCCCAACTTCCGCGAATATGTCGAGGCGAAGCAGGCGGTCCCGGGTACCGAAAAGGATATCGCGAGCACCGCGGCGCTCGAAGACCTGTCGAAGAACCCGAACGCCATCGGCATCGCCTCTCTGATGCACGTCAAAAACTATCCCGATGTGAAGGTGCTGAAGGTCATCCCGCGCGGCGGCGGTGCCGCGGTCGCGCTGACGCCGGACTCGGTGGCGGGCCGCACCTATCCGCTGATCCGTGACGGCTATTTCTACGTCAACAAGGCGCCGGGTCAGAAACTCGATCCCAAGGTACGCGAATTCATGCGCTTCGTGCTCAGCCGCGAAGGCCAGGAAATCATCGCCCGGGTCGGCTATTATTATCCGCTGACCCCCGAATATCTGGCCGAGCAGCTGAAGAAGCTCGACTGATATGCTGATCGCCCAGCCCGCGATGCCGTGACATCGCGGGCTGGGCCGGCCGGCACTGCGCGATGCGCGTCCCGCAGTGCCGGCACTAATCGAAGAAGCGGAGCCGATGAAAAAGCCTTTGACCGGATTGTCGCTGATCCTTCTCGCCGCGGGGACCGCCGCCTTCGCGCAGGAGGACAAGCGTCCCACCGGCGAAACCTACGACCAGATTTTCCAGCGCCTCGGCGACGGAATGCGCGAGAATATCATCATCCGCGGCGAGCATGACGCGCGTACCGATGCGCGCAAGCACAAGCGTTTCTATACCGACCTTCAACCGCTGGCCGACCTGCCGCCCTATCGGCCCGCGAAGCAGCTGACGGGCACGATCCGCGTGTCGGGCCTTTATCTCCACGACGGGCTGATCAAGGACCAGTGGATCGAGTCCTTCCAGCGCTTCCATCCGGGCGTGAAGGTCGTGATCCTGCCCAAGGGCACGATCGCGTCGGGTGCGGTCGACATCGAGACCGGTCCGCGCATTTCCGACCGCCTGCGTGCCGCCTCGCAATATGAGCAGGCGACCGGCGAGCGATTGTTCGAGATCGACTGGGCGACCGGCAGTTACGACGTGCCCGGCTGGAGCCCCGGCTTCGTGATCTTCGTCCACAAGGACAACCCGATCGCGCATTTGTCGGTCGAACAGCTCGACGGCATTTTTGCGGGGTCGCGCACCGGCGGGTGGAAGGGCACGACCTGGGACGCGGGCGTCGCGCGCGGGCCCGAAAAGAACATCCGCACCTGGGGCGACCTCGGCCTAACCGGCGAATGGGCCGACAAGCCGATCATGATCTACGGCCGCCCGCTGAAGTACAACATCCAGCTTGGTTTCGAACGCAAGATTTTCCAGGGCGGCGACGTCTGGAACGAAAATACGCTCGAATATAGCCATGAGGCGAACCCCGACGGCACACGTTATTCCTCGTCGGTGGAAATGGTCAGGGACATGTCCGCCGACCGCTACGGCATCTCCTTTTCCGACATGGGATCGAACCGTCCCGGCATCCGCGCGGTGCCGATCGGAGCCAGCGCGGCGGGGCCGTTCGTGCCGATCTCGCTGACCAGCCTGCGCGACCGCTCCTATCCGCTGTTCATCGAACAATGGGCGCAGGTGCGCGTGGCGCCGGGCCAGCCGCTCGATCCGCTGGTCAAGGAATTCCTGACCTTCATGCTCAGCCGCGACGGGCAGGACGGCGTGCAGCGCGACGGCAAATGGATCACCTTGCCCGCCGTGCGCGCCGCCGAGATGCGCGCGAAGCTCGACACCACCGGCGAGCGCGTCGACCCGCATGCACTGGGGCTGCAACTCGACCAGCTGGCGCCGAAGAAATGGGACGGCGAAAGCCCCGACGAGACGGGCCGGACCGTTGCGACGCGCGCCTATTACAGGACCGCGTTCGACCTGTCCGGGCTCCCCGTCTATGCCCCGGCCGCGCCGGTTGCCGGTACGGTGCGGATGCCGGCGAGCGGGCAGTTGATGGGTAGCACCACAGGCAAGGCGCTGATCGCGGCCTTCAACCGGCACCAGCCCGATATCCGCTTCGAGATCCGCGACGGCGACCTCAACGACGACGCCGTCGACCTGTCGTTCGGGCGCCGCTGGAGCAGCTATTTTGCGGGCGAGGTCTATGATTTCCAGTTGAAGCGCGACCGCAGCCCGCGCGAAATTCAGATCGCGACCGGATCGTTCGACGTCGCCGGCTGGAGCCCCGCCATCGCGGTCTTCACCGGCCGGGATGTGAAGCTTAACGGTCTGACCATCCGCCAGCTCGACGGCATCTTCGGCGGCCCGCGCCGCGGCGGCTGGGTCTCGACGACCTGGCGGCGGCAGGCCGGGCGCTGGGCGGACCGGAATATCCGCTGGTGGCGCGACCTCGGCGTCACCGGCTTCTGCGCCGACAAGCCGATCGACGTTTATGTCCCGCCGCTCAAATATCATCTGATGTCGGTGTTCGAGCGCAAGGTGCTCGTCGGCGGCAATATGTGGAACGACAATGCGCGCGAAATCCCGCTTGCGCTGAAGAATGGCAAGCGGACGCATCCGGGCGAAGATCGCGTGGCGGCGGCGGTGCGCGACCGCTGCGGCATCGCCTTCGCCGATCCGGGCGTGAAGGTGAAGGGCGCGGTGATGGTGCCGGTCGCACGCGACGAGGCCAGTCCCTTCGTGCTGCCGACGCTGAAGAGCGTGCAGGACCGCAGCTATCCGCTGCACCTCGAAACCTATGCCTATGCCGATGCGCAGCCCGATCAGCCGATGGCGCCCGCGGTGCGCGAGTTCCTGCGCTTCGTGCTCAGCCGCGAAGGCCAGGCGATCATCCAGCGCGACGGCAAATGGCTGCCACTGACCGCCGAAGTCGCGCGCGCCGAGGCCGCGAAAATCGATCTCGCTCTTCCCCGGGTAACCGCGAAATGAAGGACCACGCCATGAAGCTGCTCCCCCTGACCCTGATGGCGCTGATGCTCGCCGCACCCGCTGCAGCGCAGACGCAGCCGGCACCGTCGCCCGCACCGGTGGAAGAGCCGACCAATGCCAAGCGCAGCATCTGGACCCTCGATGTCACCGGCTTCCGCAAACAGAAGGCGACGCTCGGCGGCTATACCAAGAAATGGGATCTGTCGGACCTGCCGGTGTATAAGCCGAAGCGGCAGGTCAGCGGCAAGCTGCGCATCTGGGGCAGCAATTATCTGAAGGACGGCCCGCTCGGCGAATATTGGTCGAGCGAGTTCAGGAAGTTCCACCCCGGCATCGAATTCGAGTTCAACCTGCCGACGGCGGGGATCGCGGTGCCGGGCGTCGCGGGCAAGGTCGCCGACCTCGGCGTCGGGCGCCCCGCGACGCTGATGGATCATCTGACCTTTGAGCAGGTCTATAAATATCCGGTCACCGAGATCACGGCCGCGACGGGGTCGTATGACGTCTATGGCTGGTCGCCGGGTTTCATCATCCTTGTCCACAAGGACAACCCGATCGAGCAGATCAGCATGAAGCAGCTCGACGGCGTGTTCGGCACCGCACGCAACGGCGGCTATGACGGCAGCGTCTATCGCAACGACTATCCGTTCAAGCGCGGCGCCGACGAGAATATCCGCACCTGGGGCCAGCTTGGCGCGACCGGCGAATGGGCGAACAAGCCGATCCACCCGTGCGGCCAAAGCCCGCGCGCCAACATCCAGGTCGTGTTCCAGAACCTCGTCCTGCGCGGCAGCGACCAGTGGGTCGAGGGCTATCAGGCCTTCGCCAATTATGCGACGCCCGAGGGCACGATCGCATCGTGGAGCAAGCAGGTGCTCGACTTCGCCGAGGGCGATCCGCAGGCGATCTGCATCGCCTCGCCGCTGGCGCTCGGCCCGAACCTCAAGGAGCTGGCGGTGCAGGGATTCGACGGTGGCCCGTTCGTCGCGCGCACGCTGGAGAGCACCCGCGACCGCAGCTATCCGCTGATCAACGAGATCTTCTTCTATGCCAACAAGGCACCCGGCCAGCCGATGGATCCGAAGGTCGAAGAATTCCTGCGCTTCGTGCTGAGCCAGCAGGGGCAGGAACAGATCCAGCGCGAGGGCCGCTACACGCCGCTGACCGCCGCGGTGGTCAAAGCGCAACTCGCCAAGCTCGAGCCGGGCGCGCAATGATGCGGCTGGCAATCCTCACCATCGCCCTGCTCGCGGCGACCCCGGCCGCGGCGCAGGCACCCGTCGGCTCGATGAACTCGCTCGACCTGCAAAAGGCCCGCGCCGACGCGCTGAAGACCAAGGGCTTCCGCCGCGCCTATACGATCGAATTCGATCTGTCGCAGCTCCCGGAATACAAGCCGTCGGCGCCGATGAAGGGCGTCATCCGGCAATGGGGATCGAACTATCTCGCCGACAGCCCGCTGCAGGGCTATTTCGAGGAAGCGTTCAGGAAATATCACCCCGGGGTGACGTTCGAGAATAATCTCGCGAGCACCTTCATCGGCATGGCCGGGCTCTATACCGGACAGGCCGATCTCGCGCCGATGGGCCGGCGCCCGAGCTGGGAGGAATTGCAGGCCTATCAGCGGATGATGGGCGGCCTGCCCGCCGAAGTGATGATGGCGACGGGGTCGTTCGACGTATCGGGCTGGTCCTTCGCGCTCGTGCCCTTCGTCCACAAGGACAATCCGCTCAAGTCGCTGACCATCGAACAGCTCGACGGCATCTTCGGTGCCGAGCGCCAGGGCGGGTGGAAGCTCAACAGCTGGGACGCCAGCGTCGCGCGCGGCCGGGACAAGAATATCCGCACCTGGGGCCAGCTCGGGCTCACGGGCGAATGGGCCGACAAGCCGATCCGCGTCCTTGGCTATACGACCAACTTCCACTTCCCGCGCGACTTCGCCGACAAGGTGTTCGGCGGCGGGTACAAGTGGAACGAGCAGATGGAGGAATATAGCAACAAGGTGCGCGAGAGCGACGGCGACTATGGCAAATTGTGGAACGCCGGCGACCAGATGATGGAGGACCTCGGCAAGGACAAATATGCCATCACCTATACGGCGATGCTCTATGCCGACAAACCCAACGTCAAGACGGTGCCGCTCGCGCAGACCGCGGCGGGGCCGTTCGTCATGCCGACGATCCAGAGTGTGCAGGCGCGTACCTATCCGCTGACGCGCGAGGTCTATTTCTATGCCAACCGCAAGGCGGGCGAGAAAATGGACCCGCTGATCGCCGAATATCTGCGCTTCGTGGTCAGCCGCGAGGGACAGGCGCTGATCATGAAGGACGGCAAATATCTGCCGCTGACGGCCGAGGCGGCGCGCGCGCAACTGGTCGAGATCGAAAAGACCGGATCGGCATCGGCGGGCGAGGGCGGATGAGCCTCGCGCGCCGCTCCCTGATCGGCGGCGCGCTCGCGCTCTGGGCGATGCCCGCGGCGGCGCAGCGGCTGACCCCTGCGGTGCAGAAGATCGACCCGCGCCCGCAGGCACCGGGCAGCGTCGCGGCGCGGGCGGCGGCGGCGATGCCGCGCTATGCGCCGGCGGAAAAGGTCACCGGCGACATCCGCCTGTGGGGCCATGGCAATCGTAAGCTGCCGTGGATGCATTATCTGGTCGATCAGTGGGCGGAGGATTTCCACCGTTTCCACCCCGAGGCGCGGCTGGAGACACATCTTTACGGCACCTCGTCTGGCATCCCCGCGCTCTATAACGGCCTTGGCGACATCGCGCTGCTCGGCGAGGAAATTCTGCCCGACGCCGCCAAGGCGTTCGAGCGGGTGAAGGGCTATGCGCCGACCGGCGTCGAGCTGATGACCGGCAGCGTCGATATCCGCAATTTCGACTATGCGCAGATGGTCTTTGTCCATCGCGACAATCCGTTGGCGCGGATTTCGCTGGTCGAGCTCGACGCGATCCTCGGGACCGAGCACCGGCGCGGGACACGCAATATCCGGCGTTGGGGCGAACTCGGTCTGACGGGCGCCTGGGCGACCCGCGCGATCACCCCCTATAGCTGGGCGATCGACGACAGCTTCGGCTTCTACCTTCGCAACGCGGTGCTCATGGGCAGCCATCGTTGGAATCCCGCCTTGCAGGGCTTCGCGCATATCAACAACGCCGACGGGACGATCTACGACCATGGCCAGCAGGTGCTCGACGCGCTGGCGAAGGACCCGGCAGGGATCGCGGTGTCGAACATCCGTTATGCGGTGCCCGAGGTGAAGCCGCTCGCGCTCGCGCATACGGCCGCCGGGCCGTTCGTTGCGGTCAGCGAGGCCAGCCTGATCGACCAGAGCTATCCGCTCGCCCGCACCCTGCCGGCGGTGATCGACTTGCCGCCCGACGGCCGCATCGATCCCAAGGTGCGCGAATTCCTGCGCTATGTGCTGAGCCGCGAGGGGCAGGAGGCGGTCAACCGCGACGGGCGCTATCTGCCACTGTCGCCAGCCTCAGCCGAGAAAGAGCGGAGGAAACTGGCATGAGGATGCTGCTCGCCGCCGCCTTGCTGTTCGCGCCTGTTGCCGTGCAGGCGCAGGAACAGGTGATCCGCATCTGGGGCACGCCCGCGATGCTCGGGGTCGCCGAACGCTGGGCCGACGCCTATGAGAAACAGCACCCCGGCACCCGTTTCGAATTTTCGATGAAGGGATCGGACAGTGCGATCCACGGGCTGGTCGGCGGGGTCGCCGACATCGCCTTGATCGGCCGCGCCAACGACATCGTCGACGACAACGGCTTTTCGCGGCCGAAGGAATATCATGCGATGCGGATCGAGATCGCGACCGGCGCGGTCGCCGCGCCGGGCAAGTCCGACGCGATCGCGCTGCTCATCCATGACGACAACCCGCTGACGGCGCTGACGCTCGACCAGCTGGCGCGGATCATCGATTGCGGCGATGAGGCGCGGCCGATCGCGACCTGGGGCGATCTCGGGCTGACGGGCGAATGGGCGCGGCAGCCGATCCGCATCCACAGCTATGATTTCGCGACGCGTACCGGGCTTTGGCTCCAGAACCGCGTGACGGCGAAGGACCGGCGCATGTGCTGGGACCGGATCGCCGAATATGACGATGCGCGCCGGCTCGACGGCACGATCGCGGCGGCCGCCGACCGGGCGGGCGAAGGCGGCCGGGGCGACCGCTATGCGCTCGTCATCGCCAATGCCGCGCAGGCGTGGGGCGGGCTCAAGGCCGTGGCACTGTCGGATGGCGGCGCGGCGGTGCTGCCGACCGCGGCCACGGTCGCCGACCGCTCCTACCCGCTGACGCGCCGCGCCTATGCCTTTGTCGATCGTGCACCGGGCAAGCCGCTGGCCCCGCATGTCAAAGCCTTCCTGCAATTCGCGTTATCGGCCGAAGGACAGAAGCTGCTCGAAGCCGACAATGGCTATCTACCCCTCGACCGCCGGATCGCGGCGGCACAGGTCGCAATATTGGAGAGCGAAAAATGAAACGCATCGTGACGGCCGCGCTGGCGGCGCTGGTCCTGACATCCGCAGCAACGGCACAGGAGGCCAGCGCGCCGACGACCGACGCCGACGCGCTGTCGAAGGCGCGTGCGATCGGCAATCGCGGGCGCGCGGTGAAAATCTTCTACGAGCCGCAGTTCGACCTGACAGGACTCAAACCCTATGCGCCGCAGGCGCAGGTGACCGGCACGATCCGCCAATGGGGCAACAACTACCTCAAGGACAGCGGGCTGATGGAGGTGTGGCAGGCCGAGTTCCGCAAGTTGCAACCGGGCGTCAGCTTCAACGACAACCTCTACAGCTCGTCGGTTGCCTTCCCCGGCCTGATCTCGGGCGCCGCCGACGTCGCGCCGATGGGGCGGCAGGCGTTGTGGGACGAACTCAAGGGCTTCGAGCGCGAAGGCGCGCAGGGCGGAGAGGAAGGTGTCGGGCAGACCGAGGTGGTCGAGATCATCATGGCGACGGGATCGTACAATGTTCGCGGCTGGTCCTATGCGCTCGGCATCTTCGTCCACAAGGACAATCCGCTGACCGGCCTGACGATGGAGCAGGTCGACGGTATATTGGGCGGTCGCCGCGACGGCGGCTGGAACGGGCTGACCTGGGACACCAGCGTGGCGCGCGGACCCGAGAAGAATATCCGCACCTGGGGCCAGCTCGGACTCAAGGGCGAATGGGCGAACAAGCCGATCACTGTCTACGGTTACAACGCCAAATATCATTTCAACGACGAGATCGACAAAAAGGTGCTCAAGGGTTCGGGCAAGTGGAACGAGGACATGCGCGCCTATTCCAACGTCGCGGGGCTGAAGGCCGACGGCTCGCTGACCGCTGGCGGCGAGCTCATCACCAACGGGTTGGCGGCGGACAAATATGGCATCGCCTACACCGGCATTCCCTTCATGAACGACAGCATCAAGTCGGTCCCGCTGTCGACCGACGGCGGCAAAACCTTCATCCCGCTGACCCTCCAGACCGTCCAGAACCGCAGCTTTCCGCTGACCCGCGACGTTTATTATTATTTCCGCCGCGAGAAAGGGAAGCCGGTCGATCCGAAGGTCAAGGAATGGCTGCGCTATGTGTTGAGCCGCGAAGGGCAGGCGGCGATCCAGGCCGACGGCAAATATCTGCCGCTGACCCCCGAGGTCGCGGCGGCGCAATTGGCGAAACTCGACTGATGCGGGGCCCGCTTGCCCTGTTCCTCGCCTTTGCGACGCTGTTCGCCGGCCCCGCGCAGGCCGAAAGCACGACGCACCTGCTCGGCGCGGATCATCCCGCGCCGGCCTTTGTCGACGAGCTTCCGGCCTATCAGCCCGACGAGCGCGTGACGGGGACGCTGCGCATCTGGGGGCACGGCAGTTTCAAGCGCGACTTCATGGGGCAATTGCTGGCTTACTGGATCGCCGAATTCGCGAAGCACCAGCCCGACGTAAAGTTCGAAAACCGCATGTACGGCACCGCCTCGGCGATCGGATCGCTCTACAGCGGCACCGGTGACATCGCCATATTGGGCGAGGAAATCAGCCCCGCGGCGCTCCGCGCCTTCCGCCGTGCCAAGGGCTATGACCCGACCGGCATCGAGGTCGCGAACGGCAGCGTCGACGTCAATTTCTACGACTATGCCCATATGATCTTCGTCCACCGCGACAATCCGATCAAAGGGCTGACGCTGAAGCAACTCGACGCGATTTTCGGCGAGGAAGGGCGGCGCGGCGGCGGGCAGGTGCGGCGCTGGGGGCAGCTCGGGCTGGGCGAGGCGTGGCGCGATGCCGCGATCATCCCTTATGGCTGGAAGACCGATGTCGATTTCGGGTTGTTCTTCCGTGAACGCGTGCTCGAGGACAGCCACCGCTGGAACGGCGCGATGCGCGAATATGAGCATCAGCAACGTCCCGACGGCACCCAATATGATCATGGCCAGCGGATCGTCGATGCGCTGGCTACCGACCGGGGCGGCATCGCGATCTCGAACATCCGCTACAAGCATCCCGACGTCCGCCCGCTGCCGCTCGCCTGGGACGCCAAAGGGCCGTTCGTCGATGCGACGCCGCAGACGCTGATCGACCGCAGCTATCCGTTGATCCGGATCATCCCGGCCTATGTCGACGTCGCCCCGGGCCAGAAGATGGATCCTGCGCAGCGCGAGTTCCTGCGCTTCCTGCTGAGCCGCGAGGGCCAACGCATATTGATCGACCATAGCGGTTACCTGCCGCTCAGCGCCAAGACGCTCGCGCAAGAACTGGGGAAAGTGAAATGAAGCGCCGCCAACTCCTGTCCGCGCTGGCGCTGCTCCCTGCGACCGCCTGGGCTTCGACGCTGCCGCCGCCGGTGCATGGCCTGCCGGGACGTGTCCGGCTGGCGGGGACGGCAGGCATGATGCCGGTCGTCGCGGCGTGGAAGCGAGCCTTCGAGACCGCCAATCCCGCGATCAGGGTCGACGTCGCGATGGCGGGCAGCGATGTCGCGATGGCCAATCTCTATGCGGCGACGTGCGACGTCGCGCTGATCGGGCGCGAGGCGACCAAGCCCGAAATCCAGGCCTTCGAATGGATTTATCGCTTCCGGCCCAAGGGCGTCGCGGTGCTGGGTGGCAGCGTCGCGACGCCGGGGCGCTCGCCCGCACTGGCGGCGATGGTGCATCGGAGCAATCCGCTTGGCTCGATCAGCATCGACGGGCTCGCCGCGGCATTCGGCGACGGGGCGCAGCCGGTGCGGACGTGGGGCGACCTGGGCCTTGCCGGTGCGTGGCGCGACCGGCCGATCCATCTCTACGCGCCCGAGGCCGAGAGCGGCAGCGGCCGCTTCTTCCGCGCGGCGGTGCTCGGCGGCAGCAACCGCATGGCATGGCCGCGCCTGCGCGAATATACGGTGCCGCCGCGCCCGGCGAAGGCCGAAGCCGAGGCGGCCATCGCGATGCGCCGCGCGCTGGCGCGCGACCCCGCCGGCCTCGCGGTCGGGATCGCCGGGAAAGAGATCAAGACGCTGCCGCTGATCGGCGCCAACGGGATTGCGCTGTTGCCCGATGCGGCGTCGGTCGGCGCGGGCACCTATCCGCTCGGCCGCACGGTGCAGGCTTATCATGCGGCGCCGGCGAAGACGCCCGTCCACGCCGAAACGCTCGCCTTTCTCCGCTTCATGCTGACGCCCGAGGCGCAGGCGATCGCGGGACGGGCGAGCGATTATCTGCCGCTGTCAGCCGGGGCCGCGCAGGAAGCCCGCGCGGCCCTCGGCTGATGCGCCCTCGGGCTTGTAGGTCATCACGACAAAGCTGTTCGGATGAAAGGTCGGCGCTGCGACGCCCTTGGCGTCGGGGGCGGCAAAGGTCGCGTCGGCGGTGACGGTGAACACCCGGCCGCTCGCCTCGTCGAGCTGCATCACGCGCGCCTGCGGGCGGGTCTGGATATTGCCGAGCAGCTTGTAACTGTCGGGGCCCGCCTGTTCGATCACGGTCATCGAGCTGTCGCCGCCATTGGTCGTGACGATGCGGTGGCGCACCTCGTCGACCCCCATGCCGTCGATGCCCTTGCCGATCGGCACCCGTGCGACTTCGGTACCGGTGCTGGCGTCGAGCGCGAGGAATACCGGCTTGTCGCCGCGGCAGCCGATCAGGATGCGGTCGGTGTGCGCCTGATATTCGACCGCGACGACCTGCTCGCAATCGACGTTCCAGCGTGCCTGTTCGGCAAGCGTCGCCGAATCGAGCTGCATCAGGATTTTGTCGTAGCGCGCCGGCGCGAAGAGATGGCCTTTGCCGTCGGGCGAGGGGTCGTCCATCTTCTTGAACGGGAACACCTTGGTCGACAGCAATTTGCCCGTCGCCGCATCGAGCGTGAACCAGGCCGACTCGGTCTGGCGCGAGCCGACGACGGCGTGGATGCGCTTGGTCGCGGCATCATAGACGACGCCGTTCAGCCCGCCGTCCTTGGCGAGCGGGATGCGATCCAGCACCTTCAGCGATTTGAGTTCGAAGCTGAGCAGCGAGCCGTCGGTCATCGCGACATAACCGCGATTGAACTGCGGCAGCAGCAGCGGGCCGTTGGCGCCGACCGAATTTTCGACCTGGCCGACGACCTTCTGCGTTTTGATGTCGAACACCGTCAGCCCGTCCTTGCGGCGCGCGATGAACAGGCGCGGGCTGTGCGGTTCGAGCTTGATATAGTCCCAGTCGCTGTCGGTGCTGGGCAGCGTGACCGCTTTTTCGAGCGTGTAGATCGGCTCGGCGGCGAACGCCGGTGCAGCGATTGCCGCGACGCCCGCAAGCGCCATGGATATGCGAAATTTCATAGACCGTCTCCCATTTTGGTTTCGGTCCATTTTACCGGGGCGGCCTGTCACCCCGCTGTCAGGCGAGGGCGATCTGCGCTGCCTGGATCAGGAAGGTCGCGCCGACGATCGTGACGATCCAGCGCCGGCCGGCCCGGAAATGCGCGTCGCTGATCCGGTCGAGAATCACGCCGCCGACCATGATGCCCGCCATCGACGCGAGGATCGCGAGCGCGGAGACGGGAAGGGGGATCACCGCGCGCGCTGCGGCGCTCCACAACACCCCGCCGTAGACGATGACCTTCGACGCATGGCCGATCGCCTGCATCACCGCCTTGGTCGCGACGACCTGATGCCGGTTCAACCGGGTGTTGATGAAGAGGAGGTCGGTGACCGGACCCGACACGCCCGAAACGAGCGACAGGCCGGTCGAGACGAAGCCCCCGCCGACGGCATGGACGCGATGGGTCGCGTCGAGCGGCATCCAGCGTTCGGGCAACCAGACGAGGACCGGCAACAGGCCGAGCCCCAGGAAGACATAGAATTTCGTCGGCGTGAAAATGACGAGCGAGAAGACGCCGATCGCCGCGACCGCGCCGATTCCGAACCACAGCAGCACCGGCCAGACCACATGCCGGCGGTGCAGCACGACGCGCCACAGGTTGGAAGCGAACTGGATCAGGCCGTGGAGCGCCAGCGCGACCGTCACCGGCAGCAGCCAGGCGAGCAGGCCCATGAAGATCAGGCCGCCCGCCATGCCGAAAATGCCCGAGAGAATGGAGGTCAGGAACGCCGCAATCACGATGAGCGCGCCGACCTGCATAGTTCCTCGCTTTCCGCTTTCCGATAGTTGCAATCGCAACCATGGCCGGCTGGTAGGATGCGAAACTGTCAGTAACCCGTCAATCGTGCCGCATATTCGGCGCCGCTCGACTTTGGTGGCCGGGCGGCCGCGCGCTCCGGAGATGTCGCCTGCGATGGCAGGGAGCCGCCAACCGGGGCGGAGTAACGGGTGTCGCACAGGCCTCGGCGGAGGGTGAGGGGATGCGCGCCGCCTCCCCAGACGGCGCGCATCCCCTCTGGTCAGTCGACCGTTTCGGGAAGGGCGAGGGTGCCGGAGATATCCTTGCGGATCGTCTCCTTGGTGTCGTTGATCTTTTTCCACTCGGGGTTCTTGAGCAGTTCGAGCTTGTTCTTTTCCTTGATCGCCTCGCTCTTTCCGAAGGCGGCTTCGTCGACATATTGCTTCACCAGGATCGTGCGGTTGCCTTTGACGCCGGGAACGGGCTCGCGCTCATAATACATGGCGTAGCCGGTCATCACGCCGCCGGCCTTCTGCCCGTCCATGTTCGGGCTGATATAGGCCTTGGTATAGCCGGTGTAGGCGTCGGCGGGGACCAGCGCCTCATAATGGCTGACGACATAGGCGGCCTTCGGATCGGCCGTTTTAGCGCGCGCATCGACGAGCAGGTCGGCGCGGCGGAGTAGCAGATCCTTGCCGAGCTTTGCCGCGGCATCCTTTGACCAAGCGTCATAGGCGCCGCCGTCGGGGAAGGTGACGACCGCGAGGCTGGCGAAGCCCTCCGGCCCCTCGACGCTCGGCTTCGAGCGGAGCAGCAGCACCGTCGCACCGGCCTTTTTTGCCGCCGACAGTTGCGCGACATAGTCGGCGGGCGCCGTCTTGCCCACCGGCTGGGTGATCAGCGCATAGGCGGGGCCGCTGTCGACTTCGACGCTGGCCGGCTCGGCCTTGGTGTCGGCGGCATCCTTGCCGCCCGAACAGCCCGCCACCAGCATCAGGCTCATCATCGCACCGGTCAGCATTGCCGTGCGCCGCGTGAATGTCCGCATTTCCATCACTCCTCTTCCAACGATAGCGCGCCGTGTCACACGGTCGCGAGCGGCATCACGCTGGCAGCCTTTCCTGTCGGCAAGCTGTCGGAGGAAAGGAAAATGACAGTTAAGTCATTATATATATTATGAAAATGATGGCGGACCGTCGGGCATGCCAGTCGGTCCGCCATGAAGGTCGGTGCCCGGGGATGGGCAGCGGCGCGAACGTCGCGCCAAAGAAAATGCAGGCCCTGCAAGGACCGGCGACGGGTCTAGGATGGTCTGGCTGACGCGAGCCTGACAGGCTGGCGGATGTCCTCCGCCGCGTGACAGGAAGCAGTCATCCGCAGCGCTTGAGGCGGCAAGGGGACGGAGGCGACCAACGCGTCGATGGCTTGGGACTATGTCGCGACGGCGACGGCCGTCGCGACCGTGTCGACGCAAGGGCCGGCGAAGGTCAGCAGCAGATCGGGGCCGCGCGGCTCGAGCGTGACGGGGCTGCCATCGTCCAGACGAACAGCCTCGCCCGACAGGGACAGGTTCCGGATCACCAGCCGGGTCGACGCCACCGGTCCCTTGACGATCAGATTCACGCGCTCCGGCGTGGCGGTGAAGCGCACAGCCAGCCCGCATTCGGTCTCGCCATCCGACCGTGTCCACGGCCGGGTGCCATAGATGGCGTCGCCGTTCGCGCGCAGCCATGCGCCGAATTGCCTCAACCGGCGAAGCTGTTCGTCGGGGATCGCGGCATCGGTCGCGCGCGGGCCGACGTTGAGCAGCAGGTTGCCGTTGCGCGATACGGCATCGATGAAGTCATGGATCAGCGTATCGGCGCCGGCGTAATCGGCCTCGTCGTCGTTGCGGTTGAAGCCGAAGCTGTGGCTCATGCCGCGCGTCGCTTCCCACTTCTTGACCTGGATTTCGGCGAAGGCGGCATATTCGGGGGTCCGGAAATCGCTGTGCGGAATTTCGGGCGGGATGATGCCCTTGGATTCCTCGCCGCTCTGCCGGCCGACCGCGGCCTTGAGCTTGCGGTCGAGATAGCGCCGCACCAGCGGAATCTTGAGCAGGTCGCGCTGGAGGCTGGTCGCCACCCAGCGATCGTTGACCACGCCTTCGGGAACCGCGCGATAATAGTCGGCGAACAGCCGGTACAGCGGCCCGGGCCGCGTCGGCCAGCTGATGTCGTTCCACAGCACCGACGGTTCGTAACGGTCGATCAGTTCGCGCACCTGCGCCATGGCATAAGCGGGGTAGTCGCCGCCGGGCGTCGAGGCGATGAAATCGCCGAGCGTGCGCAGCGGCCGCCGGTTGAAGGTCCAGTCGATCCCGCCCGAATAATAGACCCCGAACCGCAGCCCGGCAGCGCGCACCGCGGCGGCGAGTTCGCCGACGATGTCGCGTTCGGTGGTCCAGCCCGCCTGGTGCCGGTTCGCGACCCCGCTGGGCCACAGGCAAAGCCCGTCGTGATGCTTGGTGACGAGCACGACATAGCGCGCGCCGGCGTCGCGAAACGCCTCGGCCCAGGCGGCGGGATCCCAATGCTCGAGTCCCGCCTCGAACGGCCGTTTGAAATCCTCATAGGGCGCGTCGCCATAATGCGTCCGGTGGAATTCGGCCGAGGGCGTTCCCGGCACCTTGATCGCGTTACAATACCATTCGGTATAGGGGACCATCGCGACCGCCCGGTCGTAATCCTTGGCAAAGGCTTCGCCGATCGAGCCGAGGCGCGGGGCATAGCCGGGGATGGCGAAGGCGCCCCAGTGGATAAAAATCCCGAACTTCGCGTCGTGATACCAGTCGGGGACGGGGCGCGCGTTGAGTTCGGCCAGCGCATGATCGGTCGAGGCCATCAGGGGCGGCCTCCGCGGGCGTCGCATACGCCTGCGCCTTTGCGACCAGACAGGCCCCGATCCGTTCGGCGAAATCCATCCATCCTGCTTCTCCCACCTGCCTCGCCTTTTCGCGGCGATGGCGTTCGCCGATCCGCGCGGGCGGTCCGGCTCAGTTGATTCTATGATAGTAGAAAAATATATTCCATATTTGCGATGTGAGCGAAACCCGAAATCGCTCGGGCGATCGCGTCCCGTCTTGCCAAAGGGATAGGGTGCTATCGGAAGGGCGCGGAAATCCGCGCGCGCAGGCTGAACCCACCACCTCTCTCGCCAGACCATATATGTTCGATATATGATTATAGACTAATATATAAAACACCTCTAACAATGGCCCGGGGGGATGCCGAGCCGGCATTTCGCCGTACATAGCGGGGGGCCGCATCAGCGGTCCCGTCGCGCCAATAATCGACCAGCAGGATCGCTGGCGGCGGGAGAGGCGTGGTATGCGAAATATATCCTGGATGTTTGCGGGCGTCGCATTCGTGGCGATGCCGGCCGTGGCACAGACGCAGGCGGCGGCGGAGAATTCGCCAACGGCCGCGGACGATGGCTCCGGTCTGGCCGAAATCGTCGTCACGGCGGAAAAGCGCACCGCCAATCTGCAAGAGGTGCCGCTCGCCATATCGGCCTACACATCCGATGCCCGCCAACTCGCCGGCATCAACACGTTGCAGGATTTCGCCAACTTCACCCCGGGGCTGAGCTATTCGGCGGGCAACGACCGCGTCTTCATCCGCGGTATCGGACGCCAGACCAACACCAACGGCAGCGATCCGGGGGTTTCGACCTACACCGACGGCATTTACGACGCCTCGACCACCTCGATCGCGGCCTCCGATTTCTTCATCGATCGCATCGAGGTGCTGCGCGGCCCGCAGGGCACGCTCTATGGCCGCAATTCGATCGGCGGCGCGATCAACGCGATCTCCAAGCGGCCGACCGAGGACTTCAGCGCCGACCTGCGCGGCACGGTGGGCAATTATGGCCTCTACACGATCGAAGCGTCGGCGTCGGGATCGCTGACCAAGGGGCTGCGCACGCGGCTGGCGGGCGGATACTCGAAACAGGAACGCGGCTATTTCAAGAACGAAGCCGGCGGGGTCAGCGAGGGTGGCCGCGGCGAGCGCCGTTATGTCGAACTGCAGCTCGAGGCCGATCTCGGACCCGACGTCACCGCTTGGGCGAAGGTCTTCTCGGGCCGCACCGACCTCAATCCGCGCCCGCTCAACCGTATCGGCGGCTATGATTTCGCGCCCTATCCGACCGGGGCGATCACGCCGGGCGCGGCCTTTGGCTACCTGATCCCGGGCGTCGTCGCGCTCGATCCCGATCCCGTGCCACCCGGCGCGACCAACATCCGGCGGTTCAGCGCCGACACGACGCAGACCGAGCGCATGCGCGGCAATTTCGGGGCGACCGGCGACATCAAATGGTCGCTGCCGACCTTCGACGTCCGCCTGCTCGGCGGCTATCAGCAATATCGTATCGACAACACCTACGAGCTCGACGGGACAAGCGTGATTTCCTACGCCTTCCCGCTCGCTCCCGGCGGCGGCATCTGTGCCTTCATTCCGGGCTGCGGACCGCTCACCGCTTTCCCGTCGACGCAGCTCAACCTGCATAACGACAAGAGCTTCGGCAGCGGCGAGCTTAACCTGACGTCGAACACCGACGGGCCGCTGCAATGGGTGGCCGGGGTCTATTATTATCAGGAGACGCTGGCGCAGGAATCGCATTTCAACGCCCCCAACCAGCTGCAGCTGCGGGCGCCCGCGAACGGCCCCGCCAACCCGCTCGGCGATTTCGTCTATGCCGCCTCGACGCTGACCACCAAATCGTCGGCGGTCTTCGGCCAGGTCGACTATCGCTTCACCGATGCGCTGCGCGTGACGGCGGGGCTGCGCTACACCCATGACAAGAAGAGCGGCGACGAATTTTTCCGTCTCCTCTGTTTCGGTTGCGGCGGTTTCTCGCCCGATCTGTACGGCTCGGTGACCCCGGCGCTCGACATTACGGCGTCGCAAATCTCGACGCTGGCGGCGCCCGGCGTCGCGTCGGCGGTGACGATCGATCCCGCGACGGGGATCGCGCGGCGCGGCCTCGCGAACAGCTGGAACGCGGTGACCGGAACCGTCGCGGTCGAATGGCAGCCCAGCGACGACCAGCTCGCCTTCCTCCGCTACAGCCGCGGCTACAAGTCGGGCGGGTTCAACGCCGGGGGCATTTCGGTGCTGCCGCAGACCGGCGCCGAGCATGTCGACGCCTTCGAGGCGGGCTATAAATATTCGATCGGACGGCGGCTGCGCGTCAATCTCGCCGGTTTCTATTATGACTATCAGGGGCTTCAGGTGCCGCTGACGGTGTCGCAGCCCGGCGGCGCGCAGCTCACCCAATTCTTCAACCTCAAAAGCTCGCAAAGCTATGGCGCCGAGATCGAGCTTGCCTGGCAGCCGGCCGATCCGCTGCAACTGTCGTTCAACTATGGCTATGGAAATTCGCGGATCGACAGCGGGTGCTGCTTCGTCGACGGACAGGATCCGCTGGCGCTGCAACCGGGCGCGCAGCCGTCGGGTCCGGCGGTCAATGGCCAGCAGCCGCAAAGCGTCGCCGGCGCCCGATTGTCCGACACGCCGCGGCACAAGCTGGCGCTCAATGCGATGTACAGCATCGACTTCGAGCCGGGCACCTTGTCGCTGTCGGGCAATTATGTGCTGCGCAGTTCGGCCTATAGCAACATCTTCAACCGTTCGTACAACCGGATGCCCGGGTGGGATCAGGTCGATCTGCGCGCGATCTGGACCGGCAGCGGCGACCGGTATCGGGTGATCGCCTTCGTCAAGAATCTGTTCGACAGCAAGGGCTATGACAGCGCGCAGGGCAATCTGCTCGCCTCCTCGCCGACGCTGGCGGTCGCGCAATCCTATTCGTTCACGCCGCCGCGAACCTATGGCCTCCAGCTCGAATTCCGGTTCCGGTAAGCCGCCCGCGTGGGAAAGATCGACGCACGTCCGACCGATGCCCTGCCGCTGAAAACGCGGCTGCTCTATGGGTCGGGCACGATCGCCTTCGGGATCAAGGATCATGGTTTCAACGCGCTGTTGATGCTGTTCTACAACCAGGTCGTCGGGCTTCCGGCGGCCTGGGTCGGATCGGCGATCATGATCGCGATGATCGCCGATGCGCTGTTCGATCCGCTGCTGGGACAATATTCGGACAATGTCCGCACCCGCTGGGGGCGGCGGCACCCCTTCATGTATGCGGCAGCGCTGCCCATCGCGCTCTTCTACCTGCTGCTCTGGATGCCGCCCGAGATGGCGCGGGGGGCGCAGTTCGCGTGGCTCGTCGCCACCGCGATCCTCGTGCGCTTTTCGATCAGCCTCTACGAGATTCCCTCGACCGCGCTGCTCGCCGAATTCACCAGCGATTATGACGAGCGCACCAAGCTGGTCGCGGCGCGCTTTTTCTTCGGCGTGTGCGGCGGCATCGCGATGACGGTCGTGACCTTCGGCTATTTCCTGCAACCGACGGCGGCGCAGCCGGTCGGTCACCTCAACGCCGGCGGTTATGTCACCTATGCCTGGGTGGCGGCGGCGATCATGATGCTGTCGGTGCTGATCTCGTCGCTGGGGACGCAGAAGGAGGTGCTGAAACGGCCGCCGCCGCCGCCAGCCGTCAAGGTTCCGATCGGACGGATGCTGCGCGAAATGCTGGGGGTGCTGGTGCATCCGGCCTATATCTCGATCCTGCTCGCCAGCCTGTTCTTTGCGGTGGCGTCGGGGCTCAGCCTGTCGCTGTCGGTCTATTTCTCGACCTATTTCTGGGAACTCAGCGCCAGCCAGATCGCCACCGTCGCGTCGACCGCGGTTGTCGGCATCCTGCTCGCCTTCGTCGTCGTGCTGCCGCTGTCGGCGCGCTTCGGCAAGAAGCCCGCGGCGATGCTGATGTTCGGGCTAGGGCTGGTGTCGAGCGTACTGCCGCTGGCGCTGCGCCTCGCCGGCCTGTTTCCGGGCAATGGCGACCCGCTGCTGCTGTGGCTGCTGATGGCGCAATTCGCCTTCACTATGATGACGACGATCGCCGGCGGCATATTGGCGGTGTCGATGGTCGCCGACGTGACCGACCAGATCCAGCTCGAGACCGGGCGCCGTTCCGAAGGCCTGCTGTTTTCCGCCGCCACCATGGTCAACAAGGCGATATCGGGCATGGGGATCATGCTCGCGGGGCTGCTGCTGGCCTTCGTCGGTTTCCCCGACAATGCCCAGCCCGGCCAGGTCGACGCCGACGCGCTTTCGGGGCTGGCGACCATCTATATCGTCACGCTGTCGGTCGCGACCACGATCGCGATCATCTGCCTTGCCTATTATCCGATCAGCCGGTCGCGCCACATGGAGAATATCCGGCGGCTGGGCGAAGCCGCCGCCGAATGACCGCGTGGTTCGTCGTCGGACAGTCGCGTCAGACGCCGTCGCGCCGGGTCAGTGGCAGCCCGCCGGCGAGCAAGGCTTCGGCCGCATCGAGCAGCCGTTCATTCTCGGCGACCAGATCGCCGGCGCGGCCGCTTTCGATCCAGGCGTCGAACGCCATCCTGCCGCCCGCGACAAGCATCGCGGCCGCCATTTGCGCGCGGCGGTCCTGCCCCGGATCGATGCCGAGTTCGTCGGCGATATAGTCGGTCATCAGGTCGATCTGGAGCCGCTGATGCCCGTACCACACCGGCAGCAGTTCAGGTTCGCCGGCGAGCGCGCGGCCGAGGTTGATCTGGCCATCGCCGTCGCGTTCATAGGCGTGCGCGAGCCTTACCACCTGGTTGCGCCAGAAGGTCAGCACCGGGACGCCCTGCGCCCGCTGCGTGGCGACGACCGCCTCGAACCGCGTGCCCGCGGTGACCGCGATCGCGGCGGCCAGATCGCGCTTCGAGGCGAAATGGGTGAACAGGGTGGTGATGTGGATATCGGCCGCCTCGGCGATCGCGGCCATCGTCGCGTCGGCATAACCGAGCGTGACGAACAGGCGTCTTGCGGCTTCCTCGATGCGCTGGCGCGTCCGGGCCTTCGCCGCGGTGCGCCGCGGAAAACTGACTTTGGATGGTTCGTCCATGGGCCGCTTATAATCATTGCCGCGCGAAGCGCCAGCTATATAAGTTGATTATTCTATGTTTATAGGATAAACTCCGGCTCAACGGAAAATGGAGGGCTGGCAGCCATGATCGACATGTCGATGCGCAACGATTTTGAACGATGGGTCGAAACGGCCCGGCCCCCGCTGGCGGAGGAGCCGGCGCTGGGCCTCGCGGCGCTGATGACGACGGCGGCGTTCGTCGATCCGGTCGCGCAGGTGCCGATCTTCGATGCCATTGCCGAGGCCACCGCCGCGACCAGCGATCCCGCCGCGCGCGCCGAACGGATATCGGACGCGCTGCCCTGGCTGACCGATGGCAAGCCGCGCGTCGCATTGCCGCGCCCGCTGTGGGACGGTTTCTGGGACATCATCGCCCGGCCGCGATCCCCCGGCGACGGCGAACTCGACCTGACGCTCGCGGTCGTCGCGCTCGGCAATCATTATGACCAGCGGATGATCGATGCCTGCGAGGCGGCGCTGCTCGAATTCGACAGCGTCCACGAACTGATCGCCCAGCCCGAGGTGCGCCTCACCACCGCCGATCTGGAGCGACACGCGACCGACAGCCTGGCGCACGACCTGTTGTCGATGCTGAACGCCAACGGCTATGATATCGAAGTGATCGATGCCGACACCGTGGTCCTGCCGGGCGACTATCCGGCGCAGAACCGCACCAACCGTCGCATCCTGCAACTCCACGACGTCTGGCATCTGGTCGGCGGCTATGGTTTCACCCCGGCGGGTGAGGTCGCGATCTCGGGCTTTCAGATGGCACAGTTCGGCCAGAATTATTCGACGCGCTTCCTCGCAACGGTGGCGACCAAGGCGGCGGTCGACATGCCGGCGCTGATCGACATGCTGCTGACGGTGACCTTCGACGGCTGGCGCCACGGCCGCGCGACGAAAGAACTGATCGCGGTTCCCTGGCACCAGCGCATCGCCGATCCGATCGAGCGCGTTCGCGCCGACCTCGGCATCCGCCCGCTCGACAGCGACGCGGTGCGGACGATGGACGCCTTCATCCCGGCAGTGTGAATAGGGGGGCGCCCTAGTCGGCGCCCCCAATCATTCGGCAGGGACCGGCGTCGCCGACGGGCGATATTGCGCCGCGTCGGTGGTGAAATCGGCATGGCCATAGCTGGCGAGCTGCGTCTTCAGCTTCGCGATCAGTCGCCGGTCGGCCACCCCGCGCAGCCCCGGAATATGCGCCGCGAGAGCGTAAAGCCGGACCCGTGCATAGATGAACAGCCCCGCGATCGCCGCCAGCGCGACATCCCCGGCGGTGAGATCGACGCCGATCGAGGCCGCCTTCGCCTTGTCGCCGCCCATGAAGCTCTTGACGAAGAACAGCTTGGCAAAGGCGCGCTCGAAGGTTTCGTGGATTCGGGCGCCAAGCGAATCGTCGGGACGCAGGTCCGCCGCCATCGTCGCGCGCAGCAATACGCCGCACGTATCGTCGTCATAGCCGCTGCGCAGCGTACCGCTCCGCGCATTCATCAGGTCGACGATTCCCTGCGGCGTATCGGCGAGCAACTCCTCGGGCAGGCCGAGCAGGAAGCAGCGATACCGCGCCAGTTCGACCGTTGCCCGCTCGGCGGGGGTGAATTCGTGACGCCCCTCCTCGATCATCTTGTACGACAGGAGGAAGACCGAGATCAGACCCGCCGGCATCTGGTCGACCTGCGGGATCGGAATGCCATAGACCCCCATGTCCCAGTCCTTCGGGCGCCGCAGGACATTGGCGCGCACCATCGAGTGCATCAGCCGCACCATCGCCGCCGCCTTGAAACCGGGGCCAAAGCGTTCCAGCGCCCCCGGCAACAGCGAGGTGGTGAAAAAGGTCGCCGTATCCTTGACGCGCCGCGCCGCCGTCTGTTGCGACAGCGTGCCGGTGATCGCCATCGGCAAGGCGGCATATTTGTTCATGAAGGTCGCAATGAAGGCGCCGCGGATGATGAACGGGCCGAAATTGGCCGCCGAATTGCGATCGATCCGCGCGCCCTCCTCGACCAGCTTCATGTCGAGCCAGTCGGGAACCCGTTCCATGTCGCGGATGAAGGCGACGAGTTCGGGCGGCGCATCGGGCACATGCTCGATACCCTCGTCGCAGGCGCGGGTGAGCATGTCGACGAGCGCGCGGAATCCATGTTCGCGCATCAGCGCGGCATAGGCGTCGGCGGTCGCATCGCCGATCATCGTATAGGCGCGGATGAACTCGATCCGGTCGGGATCGGCGAGCAGCGCATCGCGGTCGCGATCATATTTCCCCGAGAGCGCGGTCGGGTCGCCCGGCGTCGCGGTGAAGCGCTCGGGAACGGCGCGAAAATCGACCTTGCCATACATCGCGGGCACATGGTCCCGCTGGGATTCGACCCTGGCCCACAGAGTGTCGAGCGCCGCGCGTGTCATCAATGTCCATCTCCCTCTCGACGAGATGGCGAGGATCATATATATCAACTGATATAAATTCAAGCGAAACGGACGACACCCTGCCGATGACCCGCCAAGCAACCCCGGTCGCACCGCTCCGCACTGCCTCCGACGGCTATCGCAAGGGCGAGGAGACGCGGACGCGCATCCTCGCCGTGGCGCTCGCCGCGTTTGGAAACAGCGGCTTCGCCAGCGTCACGACGCGGCAGATCGCCAAGGAAGCCGGCGTCAACCTGCCGGCGCTGACCTATTATTTCGGGAACAAGCGCGGCCTCTATCTCGCCTGCGCCCACGCAATCGTCGCGCGCTATCGCGAAGGCATGGGCGCGGTGGCGCTGACATCCTATGCCGCGTTGCAGGAAGCGCTGACCCCCGATGCGGCCCGCACCCTGCTCAAGCGGCTGTTCGCGGCGCTGGCCCGCTTCCTCCTCTCGACGCCCGGCGCGCAGAATCCGTCGCTGTTCGTCCAGCGCGAGATTGCGAGTCCGGGCCCCGCCTTCGAGATTCTCTATGCCGAACTGTGGCGCCCGGGCATCGAGCTCGCCACCGACCTGATCGTGCAGGCGACCGGCGGACGGCTGACCGAAACCGAGGCGCAGGTGCGCGCGGTGCTGATGATATCGAGCCTGACGGGTTTCCTCTCGGGCCTGCCCGTCATCGCCCGCACGGCGGGAAAGGCCGACTACACCGCGCTGGTGATCGCGGCGCTCGATGGGCAGATCGGGTCTCTCGAGCAGGGCTAGGCCGGCCGCGCTGCGGATTTCGGGATTAAAGGGGTAGCGGTTCGCGAGAGGAAGCGCCGACCGAAGCCCGCTATCGGCGCGGCTTTGCGGGATGCGCGGCATTGTCGCGCTCCTCGTTCGCCAGCTTGCGCCAGCGCTCGAAACGCTCGGCGCTCAGCGTGCCCTCGGCAATCGCCGCCCGGACGGCGCAGCCGGGTTCGACGCCATGCGCGCAATTCGAGAAGCGGCAGTCCTGTGCGGCGAGGATGAAGTCGTCGAACACCTCCGATATCCCGGCCGCCGCGTCGGCCAGTTGCAGTTCGCGCATGCCGGGGGTGTCGAGCAGCCAGCCGCCCTGGTCGAGCCGGTGCATTTCGCGCACCGTGGTCGTGTGGCGCCCGGTGCCGTCGGCGGCGCGGATCGCCTGGGTGGCGATGCTGTCGGACCCTCGCAACGTGTTGACGAGCGTCGATTTTCCGACGCCCGAGGACCCGAGCAGCGCGACGGTTTCGCCCTTGCCGCACCAGGATGCGAGCCTGGCGACGCTGGCCGGGTCGCGGCCATCGACGGTTTCGACGCGCAATCCCGGTTCGATCGCGCGCGCCGCCGCCGCGAAGGTCTCCGGGGTGTCGGTCAGGTCGGTCTTGGTGAGCACCACCACCGGGGCGACGCCGACCTCGCGCGCCAGCACGAGATAGCGTTCGAGCCGGGCGACGCTGAAATCCTGGTTGCACGAGGCGGTGATGAACAGCGTGTCGACATTGGCGGCGATCATCTGCTCCTTGCGCGGGTCGCCCGGCGCGCGCCGCTTGAACAGATTCTGCCGGCCAAGGACACGGACGGGGAGCATCGTGGCGCGATCGACCAGCAGCCAGTCGCCGACCGTCGGATGATCGTCCATTGGGCCGGCGCCGGGAATATAGGGCGAGACAAAGCACCGGAACCCCGCGCCTGCGACGGCGATCTTGCCGCGGTGGACGGCCATGACCCGCACCGGAAGGCAAAGCCCGGCCTCCTCGGGCGTGACCTGCTCGGCGAACCAGGGCCTCCAGCCGAGCGCTTCCAGCGTCTTTTCGGGCGGGGTGTCATCGGGCGGTGTCATGCGGCTGAGGCCATATCCTTCCTGTTGGTCGACCGGGTGCGGGTCCCGGGCGCATCGTAGCAAAGCTGCGCCTATCGCGTTCGACGAGTCGCCCCAACAACAAAGGGCTGCTCCGTCCGGAGCAGCCCTTCCATTGTCTTGCCTGTCGCGGACAGCTTAGCCGAGCTGGACCCCCGCGGGGAAGGTCGCGCTCAATTCTGCCGCATGCGGCGTGTGACAATGAGACATTCGACCACCTCCTTTCGCTTGTTGACGATAGGATGAATGTAGGAGTCCCATCGCATTGTGCAAGCTGTTTGAGACCATCTTCCTTTGCCGGCTCATGCGGCGTCCCCGGCCTCATTACGCGGTGGGCGACCGAACCGCCGCCCAGTCCAGATCGAAGCGCGCCAGATATTTGCGCAGCCGGTCGGCGTCGTTGGTGCTGGTCCGCTGTTCCCGCGAAACCGCGAACAAGGTGCGTCCGGCGTCGGACAGCGATCGGGCGCCGCGGCACGCTTCGACGACGAAGGCGAGCTGGACGCGGTCGAACGGATCGATCGCGGCGAGTTCTGCGCGGGTCAGGATCCGGGCGAGACTGTCGCCCTGCGGCGTTTCGGCGCTCCAGGTCGCGCCGAGCCGCGCGATTTCGAACCCCACCGCGTCGCGGTCGATCCGTCCGGTATCGCTGAGCGTCGCCATGCGAGTGACGCTGGCGGCGAGGTCGCGGAAATTGCCCTGCCATTTCGCCGCCGCGCTCTCGGCAAAGGTGAGATAGCGATCGCGCGCCTCCTTGTTGAAAGTGACGCGCGAACCCTCGCGCTGCGCAAAGCGTTCGAGTTCATAGTCGAGATTGGGGGCGATATCCTCGCGCCGGTCGGCGAGGCCGGGCAGCGCGAAGGTCCAGAGGTTCAGCCGCGCGAACAAGTCGTCGCGAAAGCGGCCCGCCGCGACCTCGCCGACGAGGTCGCGGTTGGTGCCCGCGATCAGCTGGAAGTCGCTTTTCGCCTCGCTGTCGGCGCCGACGGGGAGGAAGCGCCCTTCCTCGATCGCGCGCAGGATCATCGCCTGTTCGTCGAGGCCGAGTTCGCCGATCTCGTCGAGGAAGAGCAGCCCCTTGTCGGCGCTCCTGAGCAGGCCGGGGCGATCCTGCGCGGCGCCGGTGAAGGCGCCCTTGCGGTGGCCGAACAGCGCCGACATCGCGCTGTCGCCCTTGAGCGTCGCGCAATTGACCTCGACGAACGGCCCGCTGACCTGGTGGCGCAGCTTCTTGAGTTCGTAGATCTTGCGCGCGAGCTGGCTCTTGCCGGCGCCGGTCGGCCCCATCAGCAGGATCGGCGCGCGGCTGCGCACCGCGACCTGTTCGATCTCTTCGATCATCCGGTTGAAGGCGGGGTTGCGCGTTTCGATGCCGCTTTTCAGGAAACTCGTGCTCTCGGCGCTCGCCTCGGCGAAGCGCGTCGCGATCGAATCATAGCGCGACAGGTCGAGGTCGATGGCGTTCCATGTCCCGACCGGCTGCGGCGCGCCGCGCTGCGGCTGGGTCTGGAGCAGGCGGCCGGGCAGGTAGCGTGCCTCGCTGAGCAGGAAGAGGCAGATCTGCGCGACATGCGTGCCGGTGGTGATGTGGACCAGATAGTCGTGCGTGTCGGGATCGAAGGGAAAGTCGCGCGCGAAGTCGAGCAGCTTGCCATAGACCTCCTCGAAATCCCAGGCGTCGTCGAAGTCGAGGATGTGCGGCACGACTTCGGTTTCGGGCGAGACGTCGCGGATGTCGTCCATGACGAACTCGGCGAGGCGGCGGTGGTAGCTGCCGTGGAGCAGGATGAAGCGGTCGACGCGCAGATCCTCCTGCATGCAGATGCTGACCGTCGGGCGCCACTTGTTCCAGCGCGAGGGGCCGAACTTGGCGGCGTCGAGGGTCGAGCCGAGGAATCCGATGACGGTGACGGGCTTCATGGATGAATTTATACAAATTTATAAGAGACGATACAAGATCATCGAATTTTCGATTGTGCGCCATGCGAGCCTTTGCTGCGCTCATTTTTATTATTGTCTAAAATCATATAGTTGATCGAATACTTCTCGGTTGCCGCGCATTTGGCACGCCTCCTGCAACTCTGTTGGCGTCGGGTTCACGTCCCCGGCAGCAGCGGAGCAAGGGGCGGCCGGAATGGGCCGGCCGCCCCCAGGCTCCGACAAGATTTCGAAGGAGTTGGACGATGGCCAACAAGACTCTCTTTTCGGCGGCATTCTCCCGCTTCCTGCCGCGCACCGACGCGGTGAACGAGGCCGGCGGGGCCGCCTATGCCTATGGCCCCGAAGCCAAGCTCGCGCAGCTTGCCGCAACGGGCACGCTGTCGGACGGTTTCTATTCGGGCGCCGACGCGCAGCTCGCCGACGTCCTGTCGGCGGCGCGCGCGGTGTCGCCCGATTTCGTCGCCAAGGCCGCGGTCTATGCCCGCAAGTCGGGGGCGATGAAGGATATGCCGGCGCTGCTCGCCGCATACCTGACCGTCGCCGATCCGGACCTCGCGGTCCCGGTGGTCGGCCGCGTCATCGACAATGGCCGCATGCTGCGCAACTTCGTGCAGATCATGCGTTCGGGCCAGGTCGGCCGCCGTTCGCTCGGGTCGCGTCCGAAGCGGCTCGTCCGCGAATGGCTGGAAAAGGCTTCGATGCCGCAATTGATGGCGGCGGCGACGGGCAACGACCCGAGCCTCGCCGACATCGTCCGCATGGTCCACCCGGCGCCGGCTTCGGCCGACCGCCGCGCCTTTTACGGCTGGCTGATCGGCAAGCCCTATGATGTCGCGGCGCTGCCGGCGGAGATCGCGGCGTTCGAGGCCTGGAAGCGCGACCCCAAGGGGGCGTTGCCGCCGGTGCCGTTCGAATGGCTCACCGCCTTTCCGCTGACTGCCGGTCAGTGGGCCGAGCTTGCGGGCCGCATGGGCTGGCAGGCGCTGCGCATGAACCTCAACACGCTGGCGCGCAACGGCGCGTTCGACGTGAAGTGGGCGACCGCCAAGGTCGCAGCGCGGCTAGCCGATGCCGATACGATCGCCCGGGTTCGCCCGGCGCCGTATCAGCTGATGGTGGCGATGGGCCAGGTCGGCGAGGCGGTTCCGCTGCGTGTCCAGGCGGCGCTCGAAGAGGCGCTCGAACTGTCGCTCGCGACGGTTCCGGTGCTGGCGGGCCATGTCGTGGTCTGTCCGGACGTCTCGGGCTCGATGAGCTCGGCGGCGACGGGGTACCGCAAGGGGGCGACCTCGGTCGTCCGCTGCATCGACATCGCGGCGCTGGTCGCGGCGGCGGTGCTGCGTACCAACCGCCAGGCGCGGGTGATGCCGTTCGATGTCGACGTCGTCGGCGTGGCGCTCGATCCCAAGGCGCGGGTCGCGGTCAACGCGGCACGGCTGGCGGCGATCGGCGGCGGCGGCACCAATGTGTCGGCCCCGCTTGCCCGGCTGAATGCCGAGCGGGCGAAGGTCGATACGGTGGTGATCGTGTCCGACAACGAAAGCTGGATCGACCCGACCCGGCGCGGCGCCACGGCGACGATGAACGAGTGGAACAAGCTGAAGGCCCGCAACCCGGGCGCGAAGCTGATCTGCATCGACATCCAGCCCTATGGCACCACGCAGGCGAAAGATCGCAAGGACATCATGAATGTCGGTGGCTTCACCGACGCGGTCTTCGACGCCATGGCCCGCTTCGCTTCCGGCGAAACGCGCGACTGGGTCGAGATCGTCAACGAAACGGAGGTTTGAAGAAAAGCGTCACGGCGAATGCCGGAAAGGACTACACTTCGAATGTGGGGGTCGCGGGTTCGAATCCCGCTTGTCCGGAAACGGACAGTAGCTCAGCGGATAGAGCACCAGCCCTAGGGCATGTCTTTTCCATCCCTCGTCGCCGTGACGCCAATGAATTTCAGGATTGCCGTGGCGAATGCCGGTGGGACTACATCCCAAACGAGGTCCAACGAGTAAAGCGCCCCAGCCCCGGAAACGGACTGGGGAGATGCGGGTTCGAATCCCGCCGCTGGAACGTAGCTTAAGGACCGCCGTCTCACCAAAACTCGTCGCCACGGCGACCCAAACTCCGGCGAATGCGGGACGGGACTACATCCTGTCACGATGGGCTTTGGGCCGTCTCGTCCCTGATCTTTCGTCGCCGGAACCGACATAGGCTGGCAAATGCCGGTGGGACTACATTCCAAAGGTGCCAGTGGCGGGCTCCGCCTACGCGCTGGCTTGAATGTCTCATCAACTCTCGTTGCCAGTACCCGGACAACAGTCGGCGAATGCCGGCGGGACTACAGGGTCAGAGCGTCCACCCCCGGGTGGAAGGTCGGCGGTTCAAGTCCGCCCCCGGCTTGCCGGAGTAGCTCAGGAAAAATGTCTCGCCACGCCTCGTCGCCGGCACCATGAAGATGATGAAAGAAGGAGGTCAGCCATGACCCAGACGACTTATGAAGTGCTGAACGTCGAGGGCGGACGCCCGGTCAAGATGTGGACCCGCGGCGTGCCCGTCGAGGACATGGCGCGCGCGCAGCTTCGCAAGGCGGCGCAGATGCCGTTCGTGTTCAAGCATGTCGCGGCGATGCCCGACGTCCACGTCGGCATCGGCGCGACCGTCGGATCGGTGATCCCGACCAAGGGCGCGGTCATTCCGGCGGCGGTCGGGGTCGACATCGGCTGCGGCATGATGGCGGCGCGCACCACGCTGATGGCGCACGACCTGCCCGACACGCTCGAGGGCATCCGCAGCGCGATCGAGGCGGCGGTGCCGCACGGCCGGTCGGTCGGGCGCGGCAAGCGCGACACCGGTTCGTGGGGCGATCCGCCGGCGGCGATCGTCGACGCCTGGGCGACGCTCGCCGAGCGTTTCGGCCATATCGTCGCCAAGCATCCGCGGCTGAAGAACACCAACAACCTCACGCATCTGGGGACGCTCGGGACGGGAAACCATTTCATCGAGCTGTGCCTCGATACCGAGGCGCGGGTGTGGGTGATGCTCCATTCGGGGTCGCGCGGCGTCGGCAATGCGATCGGCACCTACTTCATCGAACTGGCGAAGAAGGATATGCGCAAGTGGTTCATCAACCTGCCCGACGAAGATCTGGCGTACTTCCCGGAAGGGACCGACCATTTCGACGATTATGTCGAGGCGGTGGGCTGGGCGCAGGACTTTGCGGCGCTGAACCGGCGGATGATGATGGCGAATGTGATCGCGGCGCTGCGGCGCCAGATCGCCAAGCCCTTCGAGGCCGAAGCCGAAGCGGTGAACTGCCATCACAATTATGTGACGCGCGAGAATCACTTCGGCGAGAATGTCCTCGTCACCAGAAAAGGTGCCGTGCGCGCGGCGAAAGGCACGATGGGGATCATCCCGGGATCGATGGGCGCGAAATCGTTCATCGTGCGCGGGCTGGGCAACCCGGAAAGCTTCGATAGCTGCAGCCATGGCGCGGGTCGTGTCATGAGCCGCACCGCGGCGAAGAAGCTCGTCACCCTCGACGAGCATATCGCCGACACCGCGGGGGTCGAATGCCGCAAGGACGAAGGCGTCATCGACGAGACGCCGAAGGCGTACAAGCCGATCGAGGCGGTGATGGCGGCTCAGGCCGACCTCGTCGAGATCGTCCATACGCTGAAGCAGGTGGTGTGCGTGAAGGGGTGATCCCCTTCACGCCGCTATCATCGGGGGCTGCGATGCACGACCGGGTGGCCGAATGGCGACAGGACGGCCAGATTTTCGTCTGGCGCTATCCGAAACGCAACAAGCATGCGGGCGAATGGCATTTCACCGGCGATCCGGCGGGGTGCCGTTCGATCTGCGACCTCATCGACCGGATGGCTGGCGGTGAGGCCTGTCATCGGACTTTGAAGCTCGTGCAGGTGACGGATGCGATCTCTTCCGCTCCCAACTTCGGCGAGCTTAAGGCGGATCGCTTCGCTTCGATGCGGATCGCATTCGAACCCGATGCTGGCGATCTTGCGATGGAGGAGGACGGCGACAGGCTGATCCTAACCGTTGGGAACAGCCGGCTTTGCGACCTGCGAGCGGCTTTTGCCGAAGTGGAAGTCGGGATCGGCGATTTCGGCATAGCGACGTCCGACGATCGCAAGGAAAAGGGCTGGTGGTTCTGGTGGATGCCTCGGTCCGCCGGGCGTTATGAACAATAGTTGGAAAAAGATGAGTATCGAACCCGCCATCCGGCAAGAAATCGAAACCCGCCTGTCCGCCGTCGAGGCGGAAGATGGCGTGCGCCTGCTGCTCGCGATCGAATCGGGGTCGCGGGCGTGGGGTTTCCCGTCGCCCGACAGCGATTATGACGTGCGCTTCCTCTATGTCCGGCCGCGCCGCGACTATCTGGCGCTCAGCCCGGTGCGCGACGTGATCGAACGGCCGATCGTCGACGAGATCGACCTCAACGGCTGGGATATCCGCAAGGCGCTGGGGTTGATGCTGCGCAACAATTCGGTGCTGTCCGAATGGATCGGATCGCCGATCGAATATCGCGACCCCGACCCCTTCGTCGCGCGCATGGCGGAACTGAAAGATCGGCATTTCGATCCCAACGGCTTCGCGCTGCACTATGCGAAACTCGGGCGTACGGCGATCGCGCGCTGGCTGCAGGACGAGAGCGAGGTCGCGGTGAAGCGTTATTTCTATGCGCTGCGCCCGGCGCTGGCGATCCGTGTGCTGCGGCGCGATCCGTCGCGCCGGCCGCCGATGCAATTGCAGCAATTGATGGCCGAGGCCGACCTTTCCGCTTCGCTGGCGGGCGAGATCGAGCGGCTGGTGGCGATGAAGGCGGATACGCGCGAGGCCGGACCTATCGCGCGCTTGCCCGAGATCGACGCGCTGATCGCCGACGAACTGGGGCGTGCGGACGAAGTGCCGGCGCGCCCGACAAGCGAAGCCTTCGCGGCGGAGGCGAACGACCTGTTTCTGGAATTGGTAGAAGACACATGATCATCATCGACGGATCGGAAGGCGAAGGCGGGGGGCAGGTGCTGCGCTATGCGTGTGCGCTCGCGTTGCTCACGGGCACGCCCTTCACGATCGAGAATATTCGCGGCGGGCGCGAGAAGCCGGGGTTGATGCGCCAGCATGTGACCGCGATCGAGGCCGCGTGCGTGATCGGCGGCGCCGAATGCACCGGGCTGGCCGTGGGATCGAACAGCCTGTCCTTTCGTCCCGGCCGGGTGACGCCGGGCGACTATCATTTCGCGGTGGGCACCGCGGGCAGCACCGGGCTGGTCCTCCAGACGATCCTGGTGCCGCTGATGCTCGCCGATGCGCCGTCGCGCCTCGTGATCGAGGGCGGAACGCATGCGATGGCGGCGCCGCCGTTCGAATTTCTCGAGCGCACGTTGCTGCCGGTCATCAACCGCATGGGCCCGACGGTGTCGGCGCGGCTGGTGCGGCATGGCTTTTTCCCGCGCGGCGGGGGGCGGATCGAGGTCGACATCGTGCCGGCGCCGCTGCGCCCGATCGCGTGCCTGGCGCGTGGCGGCCTGCGCCGCGTCGGCGCGACCGCGATCCTGGCGGGCATTCCGTTCGACGTCGGCGACCGCGAACTCAAGACCGCGGCCAAGACGCTGGCCGACTGGCCGGAGGACGCCTTCGCCACCCGGCAGCTTCCCGCCGAGCAGGGGCCGGGGAATGCCCTGATCCTCGAGGCGGCGTTCGAGCATGTGACCGAAGTGATGTCGGCATTCGGAAAGATCGGGGTTCCGGCCGAGCGGCTTGCCAAGACCGCCGCGCGGCGGATGGGCGGCTATCTCGCCTGCGACGCCTTTGCGGGACCCTATCTGCAGGACCAGCTTCTGCTCCCGTTCGCGCTGGCGGGGGACGGCGTGTTTTCGACGGTGAAAGTGAGTCAGCACACGCTGACCGCGGCGGCGCTCGTCGCGCACTTTGTCGGACGCGGTTTCCGGTTCCGTTCGTGCGAGGACGGGGCGACGCTGGTCGAGGTGGTCAGCGCCTAGGATATGTTCGGCTCGACCAGCCGGTCTTCCGAACCGCGCGGCGGCAAGAGGGGCCTTCACCCGCCGCGCGGCACCGGGGCCGCGGCCTTCGTCCGCCGTGAAAATTGACTTTACCCGGTCAGCGCGCGACTGGTCTTGCGACATGCCGACGAAACACTGGATCGCGATCATCGCGCTTGTGCTGTTGGCCTGGCTGTCGCCCACCCGGGCGGCGGCTGCGGCGGGGGCCATGCCGACGGTGGAGCTTCGCACCGGCGAGGAGGCGCCCGCGCTCGCGCGCTATGTTCGCTACAAGACCGGGACCGCGCATCCCGCCACGATCGATGCGGCGAGCGTGCTCGCCGAACCGCTCGCGCGTATCACCGGATCGACGATCCATTTCGGACCGCCCGGCCGCAAGACGATGGTGATGGTCAAAGTCCGCAACGTCGGCGACCATCAGGGCAGCTGGATTTTCAGCACCGGACGCGGGTCGCTCACCTATTTCCGCCTGTACGAAATGACGGGCGACCGGCTCACGCTCCTCGTGGACGGATCGAATGCCGAGGCGGCGAGCGAAAATCTGCGAACCTATCAGGCGTTCAGCACCGAATTCGTGCTCGATCCGGGGCAGGAAAAGCTTCTCGTCATCGATTTCCTGTCGGAAAATTCGACCTATCTTCCGCTCAAGATCAGCAGCTACGGGACCTTCTTCGATGAGCGGCGCGCGAACGTTGCGATGGTTTCGGGCGTGGTGTCCGGTGTCGTCGCGCTGGTCCTGCTGAACTTCCTCTTCTTCTCGATCACCGGGCATCGCGAGTTCATCTGGCTCGCGGTCGCGCAGGGCTTCTTCGCGCTCAACACCGTGCATTCGGAAGGCTATATCACCATCTTCTTCCTCGCCGATCGTCCGCTGGCCGGGGTCGCGATCGAGGATCTCTTCAAATGCGGCTTCGCCGCCGCGATGGCCCAGTTCTGCCGCAGCTTTATCCGGACGCCGCAGCTTTTCCCGCGCCGCGACATCGCGCTGCGCATCCTGATCGGCGCGGCGCTGCTGATCATGGCGCTGCAGCCCGCGCTGGCGTACTACCCACCCGGGTTTCGCCAGTCGCTGCACGTCGGCGGCTGGCTGGTCGCGATTTCGGTCGCGCTGTTCCTCCCCTTCGTCGGCTTTGCCGCGATGCAGCAGCTCGGCCGCCAGCTCTGGCCGCTGTTCGTCGGCTGGGGCAGCCTCGCGGTCTTCATCATCTATGGCGCCGTCGCTTCGATGGGGCTCTTCGCCTGGCTGCCGATCAACTGGCATCTCGCCGGACCGGTCGGGCTGTTCGAATCGATCATGGTCACGCTCGCGCTCGGCCTCAATCTCAAGAAGATCCAGAACGACAAGCTCGCCGCCGACCGCAACTATGCCAGCTCGCTGGCCGAGCGGGTCGAAATCAGCGAACGCGCGGCGCGGCTGGCCGAGGAAAAGGCCTTCGCGCTTGCGACGGTGAACAGCCAGAACGCCTTGCTGCACGCGTCGGGGCACGACAGCCGGCAGGTGATCCTGGCGCTCAACAGCGCGGTCGAGGTGCTGCGGCGCGGCGACGAGGCCGGGGTTCATCGCGAACTCACCGACATGCTCGAAAGTTCGGCGACCTATCTGGGCGAGATCGTCTCGACGACGATGTCGGGCGCCAACATCATCGGCAGCGACACGGGATTCCTCGCGCTCGGCGCCTTCGAGGCGCGGGCGCTGGTCGAACCGCTGCAGATGATGTTCAAGGCGCCCTTCGCCGACAAGGGGCTGTCGCTCGAAACGCGCGTCGTCGGCGACATCCAGCTGATCTCGGACAAGCCGCTGTTGATGCGCGCGCTCGCCAACCTCCTGGGCAACGCGTATCAATATACCGAGACGGGCGGCGCGCATGTCGTCGTCGAACGCCGCGATACGGCCGCGGTCATCGCGATCACCGACAGCGGCCGGGGAATGCCCGCCGCGATCGTCGCGGCGCTGAACGGCGACGGCGCCGCCCGGCTGCGCGCCGACGAGAGCATGCACGGCACCGGTTCGGGCTTTCGCGCGGCAAAGCGGCTGATCGGCGGCTTGGGCGGCTCGCTCGAAATCGTCGCCTCGTCGGAGGCCGGGACCGCGCTTCGCATCGTCCTGCCCTGCGCCTTCGCCGAGGTCAGCCCCTGTTCGACCGCCACGTTGCAGGCCGGGCTGCGCGATTGGCTCATCCTCGATTTCGACCAGCGCCAGGCCTTCGACGCCGGGCTGGCGGCCGCCGCGATGCCGCGCAACAGGATCGCCGCGCTGACCTATGACGACACGACGGTGACCCGCGGCCGCCTTGGCGACATGGTCGGGCTGGCGATCATCAAGCCGCCGTGCCGCGAACTCCTCGCGCACCCGGCGTTCGGGGCGTCAGAGCAGGCCTAGTTCCAGCGCCCGCTCGACGATCTTGCGGTTGTTCGGCACGTCGAGCTTGCGCCGCACTTCGGCGATATGGAACGACACGGTCGGCTGCGCGATCGACAGGCGGTAGGCGATTTCCTTGTTGCTCTCGCCCTGTCCCAGATAGTGGAGGATCGCCATCTGGCGCGACGACAGCGCGACCGGCGGCTGCTGATACTTGCCGAGCGCTTCGCGCATATGGTCCGATATGAAAATGTCGCCGGCGAGCGCCGCGTCGCACGCCGCGACGATCTGGTCGGGCGGATCGGCCTTGCTCACCACCGCGCGCGCGCCGAGCTTCAGCGCATAATCGATCTCGCCCAGCAGGGTTTCGCCGGTCAGGACGATCACCGTCATGTCGCGCGATCCGACGATCTCGGCCAGCACGTTGACGCCGCGGACGTCGGGCAGGTTGAGGTCGAGGATGACGAGGTCGACGGGCTGCGACTGGACAAAGGCGTTGACCAGCGCGCCGCGATCGAGCGCGCCGACCACCGCATAACGTTCGTGCGCCGCAAACAGCAGTTTCAGCCCGCTTCGCGTGATGCCGTGATCGTCGACGATCAGGATTTGATGCTTGGCGGTCATTGCGGCGTCCATTCCAAAGCGCATCGAACGCGCATGCCCCACGGCGGCGGCCGGCCGCAACCCGAATAATCTTCGGGGCGATGCCGCCGCCGGGTGGCCATGCCAACCGGTCCGGCTTTGGTCCTTTTATCAACCGCTGCGCCCGGCGTTTGCGAACCCATCGGGCGGCGCCGGCAGGTGCCGGCAATTTTTCTGCGGGCGCCGTGTCCGGTTCGGCCGGCGTTTCCCGTCTTACCCCATGACAGCATGCGCGGCGGACCGATGCGGGTGCGCCGGCGGCTGACGCGGGGACATCTGCGCCGCACGAGCGAAGCCCCAGGTCGCGTTTTTCATCGCAGCCGCCCCCGCGCGGCGAGGATTAGGGGATTACCGATGCGCAAGACCACCAAGCTGCTTTTCACCGCCGCACCCGCGGCGCTCGCTCTGTCGCTGGCGATGCCGGCGCATGCCGACCCGACGCCCGAGTGCAACAGCGGGTCCGCGCTCAACGCGACCGAATGCGGCATCAATGCGGAAGCCGATGGCGAGGATTCGACCGCAGTCGGTGCCAATACCGCGACCCGCCAGCAATCGACCTCGATCGGCAGCGGCGCGCTCTCGGGCTTCAACTCGGTCGCGACGGGCTATAATTCGCTGGCCTTCCTGAATGCCGTGGCGATCGGCGCCGGCGCGGGAGCGGGCAACCAGGGCACCGCCATCGGCACCAACGCGCGCGCCACCGGCAATCTCAACGCCACCGCGGTGGGGACCGGCGCGCAGGCCGTGTCGGAAAATGCCACCGCGCTGGGCGGGATCGCATCGGCCGAGGGCGAAAATTCGACCGCGATCGGGTTCAACACCAAGACGCGCCAGCAATCGACATCGGTCGGCGCCAATGCGCTGTCGGGCTTCAACTCGGTCGCGACGGGCTATGATTCGCTGGCCTTCCTGAACGCGGTGGCGGTCGGCAGCGGCGCGGGGGCGGGCAACCAGGGCACGGCCATCGGCACCAACGCGCGCGCTACCGGCAATCTCAACGCCACGGCGGTGGGGACCGGCGCGCAGGCGATCTCGGAAAATGCCACGTCGCTGGGCGCCATCGCGTCGGCGGAGGGCGAAAACGCCACCGCGATCGGGTTCAACACCAAGACGCGGCAGCAATCGACGTCGGTCGGCGCCAATGCGCTGTCGGGCTTCAACTCGGTGGCGACGGGCTATGATTCGCTCGCCTTTTTGAACGCGGTGGCAGTCGGCAGCGGCGCGGGGGCGGGCAATCAGGGCACCGCCCTCGGCACCAGCGCGCGCGCCACCGGCAATCTCAACGCGACCGCCATCGGGACGGGCGCACAGGCGACCGCCGAGGAATCGAGCGCGCTGGGCGCCTATTCGGTCGCCAGCGCCGACGATGCGACGGCGGTGGGCGTCTTTGCCAATGCCACCGGCGCCAACAGCGTCGCGCTTGGCCGCGGGTCGCTCGCCGATCGGACCAACAGCGTGTCGATCGGCACGGCGGGCGGCGAACGCCAGCTGACCAATCTTGCTGCCGGGACCGCCGCGACCGATGGGGTCAATGTGGCGCAGCTCGACGCCGCCATCGCGGGTGTCGTGGCGGGCAGCAATCCCTATGTCGGTGTGGGCGGCGGCGGATCGGCGGCGCAGGCGATGGGCGACGACAGCTTCGCCGCCGGCGGCGGCGCGCAGGCGCAGGCCGACGGGTCGACCGCGATCGGATCGGGCGCGGTGGCCAAGGACGGCAAGGCGACTTCGATCGGCTTTGAAAATGTCGCCTCGGGCGACGGCGCGGTGGCAATCGGCGATCCGAACACGGCGACTGGCACCGGCGCGGTGGCGATCGGCGCGGACAACATAGCGACCGGCACCGCCGCTATCGCGCTCGGCAATCTGAGCAGCGCGACCGGCAATTCGGCGATCGCGATGGGTGACCAGGCGGCGGCTTCGTCGGACGGCAATGTCGCGATCGGCGGGCTTTCGCAGGCGACGGCGGCCGACACGATCGCGATCGGCCCCGACAGCCGCGCGACCGCCGCGCATGCCATCGCGATCGGCGCCTTCAGCCGCGCCGCCGCCATGGATGCGGTCGCGCTCGGCTGGGGTGCCCGCGCGACGGGGATCGGCGCGACCGCGACGGGTACTTTTGCCGAGGCGAGCGGCGAGCGCAGCACCGCGACCGGGCGCGACAGCATCGCGAGCGGGGTGGGGTCGACGACGACGGGCAACCTCAGCCGCGCGACCGGCCTGAACAGCACCGCGACCGGCATCGGAGCGCAGGCGACGGCGGAGAGCAGCAGCGCCACGGGTTCGGGCGCGCTGGCCAGCGGAGCATTTTCGACCGCGACGGGCAGCTTTACCGAGGCTTCGGGAGGCCGCAGCACCGCCACCGGCGATTTTGCGCACGCGACGGCGCTGCAATCGACCGCGAGCGGTGCGGGCAGCCAGGCAACGATGATGGATGCCACCGCCACCGGCTTCGTCAGCGTCGCGTCGGGGGTCGGCGCGACCGCCACCGGCACCTTCGCGCAGGCGACCGCCGAGCGTGCCACCGCGACGGGCCGCGACAGCATCGCCAGCGGGATCGGGTCGACGACGACGGGCAATCTCAGCCGCGCGACCGGGCTGAACAGCACCGCGACCGGCGTCGGCGCGCAGGCCAATGGCGACAACAGCAGCGCCACCGGCGTCGGTTCGCTGGCCAGCGGCGTCTTTTCGACGGCAACGGGCAGTTTCACCGACGCAGCAGGCGGACGCAGCACCGCCACCGGCGACTTCGCGCACGCGACCGGCCTGCAATCGACCGCAACCGGAGCCGGCAGCACGGCATCGGCGATGGACGCCACGGCAACCGGCTTCATCTCCCAAGCCAGCGCGGAGGGCGCGACCGCCACGGGCACCTTCGCCCGCGCCCAGGGGTTCCAAAGCACGGCACTGGGCCGCGACAGCCTGGCGAGCACCGATTTGTCGACCGCATTGGGCAGCGATGCCCAGGCCATCGCGCTGAACAGCGTGGCGCTGGGCAGCTTCTCGATTGCCGATCGCGCCAATACGGTGTCGGTGGGCGTGGCTGGGGGCGAGCGCATCATCGCCAATGTCGGCGCCGGGACGGCGGCGACCGACGCGGTGAACCTCGGCCAGCTGAACGCCGGGCTGGCCGGCGTGGCGGCGGGGGCGAACCCCTATGTGGCGTTCAACAGCAGCGGCCCCGCCGCGCAGGCGATCACCGATGGCGCGACCGCCATCGGGGCCGGTGCCCTTGCCAATAACGGCAAGTCGACCGCCGTCGGCACCGGCAATATCGCGTCGGGCAACGGCGCGGTCGCGATCGGCAATCTCAGCATGGCCAACGGACGAAGTGCCATCGCGCTGGGTGGCGAGGCGCGCGCATCGGCCACCGGCAGCATTGCGATCGGCGAAGCGGCGAAAGCAACGCAGGACGATAGCATCGCGATCGGTGCGGGGGCCGAGGCGACGGGGCTGCTCGGCACGGCCATCGGAATGAACAGCCTGGCCTCGGGCGAATATTCGACGGCAACCGGGGCCCGCGCCCGCGCGACCGCTGGGTCCACCGCAACCGGACAGGCCAGCGAAGCGAGCGGCGCCCAGTCCACCGCGACGGGACAGGAAAGCGCGGCGACCGGCGATCAGTCCACTGCGACCGGCCAAGCCAGTCAGGCCAGCGCCGACTTTTCCACGGCGACGGGGCAAGGCAGCATGGCCACCGGCAACGCCGCGACGGCGACCGGGCAGGACAGCATGGCAACAGGGAGCAGCTCGACGGCGACCGGGCAGGCCAGCCGCGCCACGGGCGAATTTTCCACTGCGACGGGCCAGGACAGCCGGGCGACCGGCGGTCAGTCGACCGCGACCGGCTATGGCGCGCGGGCCAGCGGCCTGTTCGCGACCGCGACCGGTGAAGACAGCCGGGCCATTGCGCAACGCGCGACCGCCGTCGGCAAGTCGGCGTGGGCGAATGGCATCAACAGCACCGCGCTGGGCGCCGATGCGGTTGCGATCGGCGAAAATTCGGTTGCCCTTGGCAGGGGTTCCGTCGCGGGACGCGCCAATAGCGTGTCGATCGGAAACCCCGGGGCGGAGCGCGTCATCACCAATGTCGCCGCCGGCACGATGGGCACCGACGCCGTCAATCTCGATCAGCTGAACGGCGCGATTGCGGCGCAATCGGTCGCGATCGGCACGGCGCAGTCGACCGCCGACACGGCACTCGCCAATGCCGCGACAGCGCAGGGGACCGCGAACAGCGCGCTCGCCAATGCCGCTACCGCGCAGGGCAGCGCAAACACGGCGCTGGCCAATGCGGCGACCGCGCAGGCGACGGCCGATGCGGCGCTGGCCGGCAATGCGACCAACGCGGCCTCGGCGGCGGCGGCGCAGAGCACCGCCGATACGGCGCTGGCGAATGCGGCCACGGCACAGGGCGCGGCGGCCGCTGCACAGGGCACGGCCAACAGCGCTCTCGCCAATGCGGCGACCGCCCAATCGAGCGCGAACGCCGCGCAAGGCACCGCGAACACCGCGCTCGCCAATGCCGCCACCGCGCAAAATGCGGCGATCGCGGCGCAGGGCACCGCCAACACGGCGCTGGTCAATGCCGCCACGGCGCAGGGCACGGCGAATACGGCACGGCTCGAAGCGGCGGCGGCGCAGGGGACGGCCGATACCGCCCGCCTCGAAGCGGCCGCAGCGCAGACCCGCGCCGATGCGGCGTTCGCCAATGCCGATGCGGCGCAGGCGACCGCCGATCAGGCGCTCGCGGCGGGCCAGACCAATGCCGCGGCCGCCGCGGCGGCGCAGGCGACCGCCGATACCGCGCGAACCGAGGCGGCCGCGGCGCAGGCACAGGCCGACACGGCGCGCGCCAATGCCGCGACGGCGCAGGACCGCGCCGATGCCGCCTTCGCCAATGCCGGGGTAGCGCAGGCGACCGCCACCACCGCGCGCACCGAAGCCGCGGCGGCGCAGCTGACCGCGACGACGGCGCGTTCGGAAGCGGCGGCAGCGCAGAGCACCGCGAACACCGCGCTCGCCAACGGCGCCTATTTCCGCGCCAACAGCACCGGACCGGGGCCGCAGGCGACGGGGGTCGACGCGATCGCGGTCGGGCCGGGTTCGGTCGCCAGCGGCAACCAGTCGGTCGCGATGGGCGCCAATGCCCGCGCGATCAACGGCCAGGCGGTGGCGATCGGCGCGGGCAATGTCGCATCGGGCAATGGCGCGGTGGCGATCGGCGATCCGAACATCGCGACCGGGACCGGCGCGGTCGCGCTCGGCGCGAACAACAGCGCGATCGGCACCGGGGCGGTGGCGCTGGGCAATGCCAGCAGCGCGACCGGCGACGGGTCGGTGGCGATCGGCAATGGCGCGGTCGCGAGCCGCGCGGGGCAGGTCGCGCTCGGCAATTCGGCGAGCACTTACACCCTCTCGGGCGTCGGGTCGGCGGCAAGCAATGCGGCGCAGAGCGGCACGCTCAGGCTGCTGACCACCGATGCGGCGGGCAATCTCGGCACCTCGGCGCTCGACATCGCGACGCTCGGCGGGCTGCCGAACCGGGTCAACCTGCTCGAACAGCAGACCGCGGCGCTCGACCAGCGCACGCTGGTGCTCGAACGCCATGCGGTGCAGGCGAACGGCGGCATCGCGACCGCGATGGCGATGGGGGGCACGATGATCGTGCCCGACAGCGACGTCTCGGTCTCGTTCAACCTCGCGACCTATCGCGGCGAACAGGGCTTCTCGGGCGCCGCGGTGGTCCGGCTTGCCCCGCGCGTCTATGTCAGCGGCGGCATCGCCGGGTCGACGGTCAAGGGATCGACCGGCGGGCGGGTCGGGGTGGCGTTCGGCTTTTGAATATAATTAGTATACGAACTATTGTGGACTGAACCCGCTTGTTCCATGGTCGCGCGCCGTATCACCGATACGGCGCGCGATTGTTTGTGGGAGCGGGCCTTTGCAGATCATTACCGACGACCGGGCCATCGACGGCGCGGTGCTGGGCGAGCGCATCGACCGCGCCGCGGGAGCGCTCGCCGCGCGCGGGGTCGGGGCGGGCGATTGCGTCGCGATCCTGCTGCGCAACGACATCGCCTTCATCGAGGCGTGCCTCGCGTGCCGGCGCCTCGGGGCTTATTGCGTTCCGGTGAACTGGCATTTTTCGGCCGAGGAAATCCTGTATGTCGTCGCGGATTGCGGGGCGCGGCTGCTGGTCGCGCATGCCGACCTGCTCGCGCGTGTCGCCGATGCCCTGCCCTGCCCGGCGATCGTGGTGCCGGTGCCGCCGGCGATTGCCGCCGCCTATCGGCTGACCCCTCCCGCCGTGGTGGGCGCGGATTGGGACGCGGCGCTCGCGGCGGCCGAGCCCTGGACACTGGCGTCGCCGCCCGCCGCCGAATCCTTGATCTATACCTCGGGCACCAGCGGTCATCCCAAGGGCGTGAAGCGCCAGCCGCCGAAGCCCGAACAGGTCGCGGCGAGCGAGGCGATGCGGTCGCGCATCTATGGCATCGGGCCGGGGGCGCGGGTGATGGTGCCCGCGCCGCTCTATCACACCGCGCCGAACCTGTTCGCGCACCGCGCCGCCGCGCTCGCCGACCTGCTCCTGCTGCCGCCGCGTTTCGACCCGCTGCGGCTGCTCGCCGATATTGAGACTTATGGCATTACCCATCTTTATGCGGTCCCCGCGATGTTCAGCCGGTTGCTCGCGCTGACCGACAAGCAGCGCGGCGCGCACGACCTGTCGTCGCTGCAATTCGTGCTGCACGCGGGCGGGCCGTGCGGGCCCGACGTCAAGGCGCGGATGATCGACTGGCTGGGGCCGGTGATCGAGGAATATTATGGATCGACCGAGGCGGGGCCGATCACCCATGTGTCGAGCGGCGAATGGCGTGCCTATCCGGGCACGGTCGGCAAGGCGATTCCGGGAGTGGAAATCCGTATCGTCGACGATGCGGGCGAGCCGGTGCCGACGGGTGAGGTCGGCGAGGTGCAGTCGCGCAACGCCGGCTATCCCGATTTCACCTATCTGGGGCGCGAGGCCGACCGCGCCGCGCTTGACCGCGGCGGCTATCTGGCGTCGGGCGATCTTGGTTATCTCGACGCCGACGGGCGGCTGTTCCTGTGCGACCGCAAGCGCGACCTGGTGATCTCGGGAGGCGTCAACATCTATCCCGCCGAGATCGAGGCGGCGCTGCAGACGGTCGAGGGGGTCGCCGACTGCGCGGTGTTCGGCATTCCCGACGAAATCAACGGCGAGGCGTTGCTCGCGGTGGTCGAGCCGGTAGCGGGCGCGGTGCTGACGGCGGAAGGCATCGGCGCCGCGCTGCGCAGCCGGATCGCGTCGTACAAGGTGCCCAGGCATATCGAGCTCACCGACGCGCTGCCGCGCGAGGAGACGGGGAAGATCCGCAAAAGGCTGTTGCGCGATCCCTATTGGGCCGCGGCGGGGCGGAGCATCTGAGCGCTTAGACGAGCTTAGGCAGGTCAGGCGGGGACGGTGCGCCGGAGCCAGGGAATGAGCAAGGCCTCGACCTCGGCGGCGCGTTCGGCCTGCGTCCAGTGGCCGCAACCCGCGAGCATATGCGCCTCGAGGTCGGGCACGACCGCGCGCATCAGCGGGACCGGGTCGGCAGTGCCGAGCACCAGCGCGGGATCGCTGCTGCCGCCGATGAACAAAGCGGGGCGGCGGATCACGGGGTCGAACCCACCCGCCCAGTCGAAATCGCGGCCATGGTTGCGATAGCGACCCAGCGCTCCCGCGAAGCCGGTGCGCGCGAAGGTCGCGGAGGCATGCGCGAAATAGCCGGGGTCGAGCCATGCCGGGAGCGTGTCGGGGAAGCGTATGCCGTCGAGCAGTTTCGCGCCATGCGGCTTGTCGTTCGGCCAGTCGCCGGGCGCGGCGTCGCCGGAGATGCTGTGATAGAAGGCGTGGAGGAAACGCGCCGGATCGGCCTCGAGCTCGGCCTCGGCGACGCCGGGCTCCTGAAAATAGGCCTGGTAGAAAAAGCGGCCCTTGTCGGTGAAGCGGCGCTTGAACATCGCGTCGAACGGCGCGGCGGCGCGGCCGAGCCAGGGGATCGACAGCGCGGCGACCGCGCCGAAGCGGTCGGGGCGCGCCATGACGCTGTTCCAGACGATCGAGGCGCCCCAGTCGTGGCCGACGAGCGTCGCCGGCGCCTCGGGCGAGAGGGCATCGGCGACCGCGACGAGATCGGCGACGATCGCCTCCATGCGATACGCATCGATCGCTTCGGGGCGGTCGCTGTCGCCATAGCCGCGGACGTCGATCGCGGCGGTGCGATAACCGGCGGCGGCGACCGCCGGGGCGAGCCGGTGCCACGACTGGCGCAGTTCGGGGAAGCCGTGGACGAACAGGACGAGCGGTCCGGAGCCCGCGACCTCGGCGGCGATGCGGACGCCGTCGGGGGCGGTGAAAAGCTGCGGTCTCTGATTCATCGCGTGGATCATTGCCCTAAAGGCTTCGTCATTGCGAGGAGCGAAGCGACGCGGTAATCCAGAGCGTGCGTAACCCGCTCTGGATTGCTTCGCTTCGCTCGCAATGACGATCCATTATCCGATTGGGTTCACCGCCAGGCGGTATCGCCCGGAAGGCCGAGGCGCAAGGCGGCCTGCCATGCGGGCGAGGACGGGTCCTTGCGCCGGTCGGCGAGCTTGCCCATCGCCTTGACCATGATCCGGTCGCGGGTGCCGAGGTCATGTTCGGGGCCGAGGGCTAGTCGTTCGCGTACCACGGGCGGGAGCAGCGACACCGCGGCGCGCGCAAGCGCCTTGTGCAGGAAGCGCGGCACCGAAGGCGCGGCGCGGCCCGAGCGGATGATGTCGAGGAACTCGCCGTTGATCGGGTGCGGCTCGAAGCGCGGGAGCAGCTCGTTCATCATGGTAAGGAATTCGGCTTCGGACTTCGGCGTATAGGTCACGCCGTACAGCTCGGCGACGGGCTGGCCGTCGGCCCAGAAGCGCGCCTGCTCGGCAGCCGACAGCGGTCGGACGAAGCGGTGATACGCAGTGAGGAAGCCATATTGGGCGGTGGCATAGACCCAGTTCAAAAGCTCGGGATCGAGCGCGGTATAGGCCTCGCCCTTCGGCGTCTCGCCCGACACCTTGGCATGCATGCGGTTGACCCCGCCGATCACGCGGCGCGCGGCGCTGGCGGGGCCATAGACGCCGACCATCGCCGCCATGCCGGTGCGCTGCGAGCGGCCGATCGGATCGACCTTGTAGATCGAATGGTCCCACACCCCCGAGCGGATGCGCGCGTCGGCGAATTCGAGCAGCACCGCCGCGACCCCGCCGACCGCCATCGCGACGGGGTTTTTGAAGATACGCCATTGCAGCGAATCGGGGGCGAGCAGCGCGGCTTCGCCCGCCGGTTTGGTGAAGTCGATCGCCATGCCGGGCGCCATATTGGTCATGCGGTTCATGCTTATCCCCCGGTCGCGATTGACCCCGTCGGAAAAGTTGTTATCAGATGTGATAACTATATGCAACGGACGAGACGATGGACCTGAACTGGAGCGCCGACGAAGAGGCTTTCGCGGCCGAGATGCGCGCGCTGCTGGCGCGCGCGCTGACCCCCGAGCTGCGCGCCGGTGCCGAGGGCGCGACGAGCGTCTATCCCGACCATCATGTGTCGATGGACTGGCAGGCGCGGTTGCACGCCGAGGGGCTGGCGGCGCCGCACTGGCTGCCCGAACATGGCGGGCGCGACTGGACCCCGGCGCAATTTTATCTCTACGCCCGCGAACGCGCGCGCGCCGGGGCGCCGTCGGTTTCGCCGATGGGCATCCACATGGTCGCGCATGTTATTGCGGCGTTCGGCACGGCGGAGCAGAAGGACTGGTTCCTGCCGCGCATCCTGACCGGCGAGGTGTTTTTCTGTCAGGGCTATTCGGAACCGGGGGCGGGGTCCGATCTTGCTTCGCTGCAGATGAGGGCGGTGGCGGATGGCGATGATTTCGTGCTCAACGGGTCGAAAATCTGGACGACGCATGCGGGCGAGGCGAACTGGATCTTCTGCCTCGTGCGCACATCGAAGCATGAGCGGCCGCAGCAGGGGATCACCTTCCTGCTCGTGCCGATGGACCAGCCGGGGGTGACGGTGCGCCCGCTGACGATGATTTCGGGCGAGCAGATCCAGGCCGAAGTGTTTTTCGACGATGCGCGCTCGGCGCGGGCGAATGTCATCGGCGAAGTCGATCGCGGTTGGAGCGTCGCCAAATATCTGCTCGAATTCGAACGCGGCGGATCGGCGCATGCCCCGGCACTGGCGATGCGCGTCGATGCGCTGGCGAAGCAGGCGCAGGGGACGATGGAGGGCGATGCGGTGTTCGCGCACAAGCTCGCCAGGGCGCGCATCCGGGTCGACATATTGGAGATGATCGAGCTCAAACTGCTGTCGGGGGCGGGGCAGGGCGAAAGCGTCGGCGTCATGGCGTCGATGCTCAAGATCCTGGCGACCGAGCTGGCGCAGCATATCACCGAACTCGCCTGCGAGGCGGCGGGACCGGCGGGGCTGGCGTTCCAGCCGCACGCGGGCATGCCGGGCGCTGCGGTGCCGGCGCATGTCGTGCCCGGGGACGGCCATGTGACCGGTGCGGCGTGGCAGGCGGTGGCGCCGCTGCGCTATTTCAACGAGCGCGCCGGGTCGATCTATGCCGGGTCGAACGAAATCCAGCGGAATATATTGGCGAAGGCGGTGCTGGGGTTGTGAGGTCATAATCCTCCCCGTCGCGCAGCGATGGGGAGGGGGACCGTCG